>NZ_FOQM01000028.1:15000-108456 GCF_900113735.1 Bradyrhizobium sp. Gha | reverse complement strand
GCTGGGTCAAGCAGACCCTCAAGATCACCCGCTTCGTGGGCACCTCCGAGAATGCCGTGCGAATCCAGATCTCCGTCGCCCTGATCGCCTTTCTGCTGCTGCGCCTGGCCCAGGCCGCCCAAAAAGCCGTTCAGAGCCCGCTCGTCTTCGCCAGGCTCGTCCGCACCAATCTCATGCACCGCAGATCGATCCAAAATCTGGACGCGCCCGAGCCAGTCCTTCAAGATCACAGACAGATGAGCCTCAGTCTATGCTAAGCGCTCAACCGGACAGCCGTGGGACGAGCCCGGGCATGACGGCCTCTAGCTCGCCCTGCCGGGCTCGGCGATCGATTGCAGCCGCGCGGCGAGGTTCGCCTCCGCACCTATGATCGTATAGTCCATGCGATCGCTGCTGCCGAAATTGCCGACATTGCAATAGCCCGAATTGATGCCCATGCGCGAGCGGAACGGCTGCTCGATGCCGGAGGCGCGCCACTTCGCATTGAGCTCGGTGAGGCGTTGCTGCATGCGCCAGGCCATCCGCAGACAGGCCTGCGCATCGGCGCGGTCGCCCTTGGTCTCGGGGTCGCCGAAGAAGATCAGCATGGCATCGCCGATGAACTTGTCGACCGTGCCGCCATGTTCATGGGCGATCGCAGACATCTCGGTGAAATATTCGTTGAGCAGCTGGGTCAGCAATTCCGGCTGCAGCCGCTCGGTGGTCACTGTAAAGTTCTGGATGTCGGAGAAGAAGATCGTGAGCTTCTTGCGCTCGGTGTGGATGGTGACGTCCTTCTGCCCGGAGAAAATGCTCTTGTAGACCTGCGGTGGGATATAGCGCGAGATCTTGATCGACAGGGAGGCCAGGAAGTCGTTGGTGGATTCGAGCTCCCTGTTCATGCCCTTGATGCGGCGGGCCTGACGGCGCTGCAGCGACAGGAACGACAGACCGCAGCCGGCGGCAATCAGGAAATAGGCCAGCAGGAACTTGAACGAGATGTGGAATCTCAAGAGGTCGTTCTCCGGAAGGCAGAGGCGGCTGACGATGTTGGCGGCGATCGGCTGGGCGATGATCACCTCCTGGATGCCTCTGATGTCACCGACCTTCCAGTCCGTCTTCGGGCTTTCGGGGTGGCTGTTGTGGCAGCTGACGCAGGCCGGCCCCATGACGACGGGCGCGACGAGGCGGACCTTGTCGGAAAACAGCGAGGTGGCGGTCTCGACGATCTTCTGCTCGGGATCCCTGCGAAGCGCGTCGAGCGCATCCTTCTGGAACTTGTCGAGCTGGTGCGGGGCGCGGTTCTGGAACGGGAAGTCCGAGACGAAGCGATAGGTGATGTTCTCCTGCTGCGCGCCGATGACACGGCCGAGCTCCAGCGACAGCGTCGCCGGGATCGGGATCGCGCCGGCGACGGATTCGTAATTGTGAACGACCCTGGTCGCGCCACCAGGATTGGCAAGAATGCGCACGGCAGAGCCAGCAAACCCTCCCGGCGCAACCCAATGATGATGAGTCGCGGTAGACGCCTTTTCGTTTCATGACAGATGTTTAAGATCGCACATGAACCTGCATGCATGCCGTGAGACCCCATGACCGAGACCATCCGTATCAGGCGCTTCAACGCGCGCCCCGTGATCGTGCCGATGAATTTGCCGCTGAAGACCTCGACCGGCCCGGTCGCACAGGCGCCGCTGGTGCTGATCGATTGCGAGACCGACCAGGGCGCGGTGGGCCATGCCTATCTCTTTGCGATCACACCGTCGGCCCTGAAGCCGCTGACCGCGATGGTCGCGGAGATGTCCCAGCTCGTCGCCGGCGACGAGCTGCTGCCGTTCGAGATCGAGCGCAAGCTGACCCGGCGCTTCACGCTGCTCGGGCTTGCCGGGCTGCAACGGCTGGCGCAGTCCGGCATCGACATGGCGGCGTGGGATGCATTGGCACGTAGCAGGGGCCTGCCACTGGCGCGGCTGCTCGGCGGCGCGCCCAAGCCGGTGAAGGCCTACAATTCGAAGGGGCTCGGCATCATGCCCGTCGGCGCCGCGGTGGAGGAGGCCCACAAGCTGCTGGCCGAAGGCTTTCATGCGGCCAAGATCCGCGTCGGCCGGCCCGATGCGCGGGAGGATCTCGCCGTGGTCCGCGCGGTACGCAAGGCCGTCGGCGACGACGTGACGCTGATGTGCGACTACAATCAGGCGCTGACGATCAGCGAAGCGATCCGCCGCGGCGAGATGCTCGACGACGAGGGGTTGAGCTGGATCGAGGAGCCGATCCGTCACGACGATTATGCGGGCTGCGCCCGCATTGCGGATGCGCTGCGCACGCCTGTCCAGATCGGCGAGAATTTCGACGGCGCGTTTTCGATGCAATCGGCCCTGTCGGCCGAGGCATGCGATTACGTGATGCCCGACGTGCAGCGCATCGGCGGCGTCACCGGCTGGCTCCGCGCCGCCGCACTCGCGCATGCCGCCGGCATCGAGATGTCGACACACCTGTTCTCGGAGGTCAGCGCACATCTGCTGTGCGTGACGCCGACTGCCCATTGGCTCGAATATGTCGATTGGGCCGACGCGGTGCTTTCGACGCGGCTGTCGATCAAGGACGGCTTTGCGCTGCCGGGCGAAGCGCCGGGCAACGGGATTGAATGGGACGAGGCGGCGGTGAAGACATATCTGGTGACGTGAGCAGCCCCATGACCACATGGCGCCCGCATCCCCATATCCGCGTCGTCGCAATCGGCCTGCATTGGCGGGACGGGCGGCTGCTCGCAGCCGAGGTGCGCGATGACGCAGGCCGGATCAAGGGCGTGCGCCCGCTCGGTGGCGAAATCGAGTTTGGCGAGAGCTGGCGCGATGCGCTGATGCGCGAATTCAACGAGGAACTCGGCATCGACGTCACTATCATGGGCGAGCCGCGGATGATGGAGAATATCTTTGTCCACGAGGGCGCGATCGGTCACGAGGTGATGTTCATTGCCGAGGTCGCGTTTCCGCAACGCGCCTTCAGCGGCCAGGACCGCGTCGACTTCCGGGAGGATAACGGGGAGGAGATCGTCGCGCGCTGGTTCGATCTGGCCGATCTCGACCTGCCTGATGGCCTGAGCCTCTATCCGACCGGGCTGAAGGAGTTGCTGCTCAAGCGCGTCTGACAGTCCCGCTACCACACCTCCGCGCCGGGGATTTTCCTGCGAACCGCCATGCGCTGGATCCAGATGCAGCGGCGGACGGATCTGTTGGAGCGGCCGATGGCGGATATGCCCTCGCCGGCCTGAAGCAGCGGCGCCACGGTCTCGCGCAGCGCACGGCAGCGCTGCAGCTCGGCCTGCCAATCGAGGATTGCCGCATCAGCGCGCGTTGCCATCAGCACCAGCAGCGCCAGGACAAGACAGATCGGCCGCGTCATCCGCATTCCCTTCCAGCGAAATGCATCACATTCGAAGCATCGTCCAAGGCTGTACCATAGACGGTAACCAAGACGGACGAGCTCACGCCCCACACGTCTATTTCGATCATTTCATTTTCGAACGAGGAGCGGAAGCAGGCAATGGAGGCGGCATCTCATCAGGGAGCGCGCGACTGCTCCTGCGCGGGATAATCGAGCCGGCCGTCAGGCAGGATATGCGCGGCTGAATTCATCGTTGCCTCGTCGACGTGTCCGGGACCGAGAATGTGAAACACGGTCTCACCCGCCGCGAGCAGGTAGTCGGCGATGATCCGCCGGTGACAGCGCCACCACAATGTCTCCGCACACATGATGGCGCAGCGGCGCGTCTGCGCGAGCTCGCGCAAATGTGCCAGGCCTTCGTGAAAGGCCGCACCCATGGCGTGGTCGGCGTAATTGTGAAAGCTGTCGTTCTGCCAGAAGGCGTTGACCTCGCGCGGCACCTCGCGCTTGCGGCTGCGCAGGCCGCCGAGCGAGGCAATGTGCTCGTAGCCGATCGCAACCGTCGCCAGCGTTTGCGGCAGCGTCTCGCGATTATATTGCGGATTGGTGCGCGAGCGCGGCACGGTGCGGACATCGGCGACGAACGTGACGGAGCAGCCGCGCAAGAGCGCGACGAAGTCCTCGATCGAACGTGTGGCGTGGCCGATCGTGAAGAAGGGGTGAGCCATGGCAGGCCTCGTCGGCTCAGCTCTTGAGCCGCCGCAACGCCTTGCCTTTGTGCAGGGCGACGTGATCGGTCTTGTCGCTCTTGATTTCGTATTGCGGATCGTCCGCTGTCGCGTGGTGGACGTATCCCTTGTAGTCGACGTCGCTGGTGTGGACGCGCAGAATATGGCCGCGGACGCGGCCGGCCTCGGAATTCCAGCTGACGCGATCGCCGCGGTGGAAGGGTTTGGGCATGGGGAACAATGCCGATGGCTGGGGCGTGTTCCAAGGGGAGCCAGGAAGGAGTGCAGTATGACGCACCAGTCCGTCTACGCTCTGCGAGCTTCGCCGGACACGCTTCGCGTGAGTTGAGTTCGTTGCTTGCCGAGCCGAAGCTCGCGGCTGCAGCCCGCCTTCGGCCGTTGGCTTCGGCGCGGCATCCTTCACTCGGCTATCGCGAGCGAAGGATGGTGGGCACGACAGGGATCGAACCTGTGACCCCTACCATGTCAAGGTAGTGCTCTCCCGCTGAGCTACGTGCCCTAATAGTCCACTTACGTCGGGTCGGGGGTCCCTATAACGACTCAGGGGAGCGCGCGCAAGGACGGAACGCGGCCGATTTAGGCCGCCAGCATCTTGTTCACTTCGCTCACCAATTCGCGCAGGTGAACGGGCTTGGACAGCACCTTGGCGTTCTTTGGGGCGTCTGAATCCGAGTTCAGGGCGACCGCGGCGAAGCCGGTGATGAACATGATCTTGATATCAGGATCCAGTTCCGAGGCCCGGCGGGCAAGCTCGATGCCGTCCATCTCCGGCATCACGATGTCGGTGAGCAGCATCTCGAACGGCTCTTCCCGCAAGCGCTGATAGGCCGCCATGCCGTTGTCATGGGACGAGACCTGAAAACCGGCGTTTTCCAGCGCCTTGACCAGGAAACGGCGCATGTCGTTGTCGTCTTCGGCGAGCAGGATTTTTGGCATGGCAGGAACGTCGAATCCCCAGAGGATATGCAGAGGTCACTAAGCCCGACAGAGGGTAAATTTGGGGTGAAAATCTTAACCCTGTGCCGGCTGGCGCTGCGAGGGGTGTTGTGAACCGGAATGGGGTGCGAATCAATCGAGCCGCAAGGGCGTGTCCCCGCCTCCCTGCCCACACGGTTAAGACATGTTCCAGAGCGGACCCACGCTTTTTCGCTTGGCAGAATGGTTGCGATTCCGGACAATGACGACACATAAGAGCCGCTCGACCGGCCGAATCATTCGATCCGGATCCATGCCGGATGGTGCGGCGTGAAGGGACGAAGCCTGAGAAGATGACACGATTTGACGGCGACATGTCGCCAGCCTTCGACATCGTGGAGCCCGCCGTGTGGCGCGCGCCTGTTATCTTCAACTCGCCCCATTCCGGCTCGACCTACCCGGACGAATTCCTCAACGCTTCGCGGATCGACCTGCCGCAATTGCGGCGGTCGGAGGATTCCTTCATGGACGAGCTGATCGGCCATCTCAGCGCGCGCGGTTTTCCGACCGTGCGGGTCAACTTTCCCCGCTCCTATGTCGACGTCAACAGAGAGCCCTATGAGCTCGATCCCCGGATGTTCACCGGGCGCCTGCCGAGCTTTGCCAATACCCGTTCGATGCGGGTCGCGGGCGGATTAGGCACCATTCCGCGCGTGGTCGGCGACGGCCAGGAGATCTATCGCGACCGCATCCTGGTCGACGACGCGCTGGCGCGGATCGAGACGCTGTACAAGCCCTATCATCGCGCGCTGCGCCGGCTGATCAACAAGGTGCACCAGATGTTCGGCACCGTGGTGCTGGTCGACTGCCATTCGATGCCATCGGTCGGGGTCAGCAGGGACGAGCCGCGCCGGCCCGACATCGTGATCGGCGACCGCTACGGCACGAGCTGTGCACCCTTGCTGCCCGACAGGGTCGAGGAGACCATGACCGGGCTCGGCTATTCGATCGGCCGCAACAAGCCCTATGCGGGCGGCTTCATCACCGAGCATTACGGCAATCCGGCGAGCGGTCTGCATGCGGTGCAGCTCGAGCTCAACCGCGCCATCTATATGGATGAGCGTCGCCGCGAACGCGGTCCGCGCTTTGCGCAGGTGGCAAGCGACTTCGGCGTGCTCGCCGATGTGCTGGCTACCACGATCCCGTTCGGCGACCTCGGCCCATTCCAGGCCGCGGCCGAATAGACGCGCCTCCTTCTCGCACGAGCGCGCTCCCTGCGACAAGCGCGAATGCGTTTTCGTTTCGCACCCGAATGCGCGCTAAACTGAAAACGAGACCGCAAGAAAAAAGGGCCGCTTCTAATGAAGAAGCGGCCCAAGTCTAGGGAGGAAACGCCCAAGGAGGGCAGCGGTAACGCCAAAGCGCTACCGCACCGCAACAATATGCGGCCGCGTCGCACAAAGTGCAAGGGTTTTTGAGCCATTATCCATGCAAAAACACATGGCTCAATTGCTCCCAGCGAAATCCAGATTCAGTTTCTTTGATAAGCAAATTCAATGAGTTGATAGTCATTTGCACACCAACGAGGCATGGACGGAACTAAGCTCTCAACACTGTGATCGATATTTGCTCAGCGGATGGCTCGCGAAGCGCTTCATTTGGGCTGCCGTATCCGCACCCAAAATACCGGGGTGCAAACCAAGACAGCGCTGCACGCGAGAGACGAATTGGGCTAGGCAGATGAGAGCTTCACCCGACTTTCGTTTTGAGGATGCGCCGTGACGGTGATCGACTTCTCTGCCTTCATCGGACGGCTCGCCACCGCCTCCGGCGAAACCATCCTGCCGTTCTTCCGCACCTCGCTCTCGATCGACGACAAGAGCAAGACCAAGGATTTCGACCCTGTGACGGAGGCCGACCGCGCGGCTGAGGCGGTGATGCGGCGCCTGATCAAGGCGAGCTTCCCCCAGCACGGCATCGTTGGCGAGGAATTCGGCAACGAGCGCGAGGACGCCGACTATGTCTGGGTGCTCGACCCCATCGACGGCACCAAGTCTTTCATCGGCGGCTTTCCGATCTGGGGCACGCTGATCGCGCTTCTGCACAAGGGCATGCCTGTCTACGGCATGATGCACCAGCCCTTCATCGGCGAGCGCTTCTCCGGCGACAACGGCTCGGCCAATTACAAGGGACCGTCCGGCGAACGCCGGCTCCAGGTCCGCCGCTGCGCCGCGCTCTCCGAGGCGACGACCTACACCACCTCTCCCTTGCTGATGAACGAGCGCGACCGCGCCATCTTCGGCCGGATCGAGCGGGGCGCGCGGCTGTCGCGCTACGGCGGCGATTGCTATTCCTATTGCATGCTCGCCGCCGGCCATGTCGATCTCGTGGTCGAGACCGAGCTGAAGCCTTACGACATCGCGGCCCTGATCCCGATCGTCACCGGCGCCGGCGGCGTCGTCACCACGTGGGAGGGCAAGCCCGCCCAGGGCGGCGGTCGCATCATCGCGGCCGG
The DNA here is from genome assembly GCF_900113735.1 of Bradyrhizobium sp. Gha. Lineage (GTDB taxonomy): Bacteria > Pseudomonadota > Alphaproteobacteria > Rhizobiales > Xanthobacteraceae > Bradyrhizobium. Next base: position 100,914 of record NZ_FOQM01000028.1, on the reverse strand, counting down.
CGACGCCAGAGTTCACGAGGAAGCACTCAAGCTTCTGAACAAATAGCAAATGCGAGAGCGGGAAGCTTGCATGATTCTTCTCGCGCAGGAGCTCTCGGGCAGAAGGTGCTGGTCGACAATCGCGGCGGCCAGAGCGGCGTGCCTCGCACATCTCACACCGCCGCCGTCCTCAAATGCTCCACCAGCATCTTGGCCGGCCTCGGCAGCGCCTTGAAACTCCGGGCGCAGATGACGAGCCTCCGGTTGGCCCAGGTGTCACGCAAGCGCACCATCGCGAGCGGCATCAGCTTGGCGCAGCGGCGGGCGGCGGATTCCGGGACCAGCGCGACGCCGACATCGGCCGAGACCAGCTGGCAGATCGCATCGAAATCCCGCAGCCGCGCGCGGTAATGCGGGCGCATGCCGAGCCGGGCGGCGTGTTTTGAAATGTGCATCTGGAGGGCGGTCGCGCTGGTCAGGCCGACGAACTCGCAATCGTTCGCCTCCTGGAAATCGATCTGGCGGCGGCCGGCGAATGGACCGCGTTTGGACGTCACCAGGGTCAGGCGGTCCTCGCTGAAGACGAAGCGTTCGATATGATCGGGCAGCGCGTGCTCGGCGGCGAAGCCGAGATCGGCGGCCCCCGCGGTGATCGCCGCCGCGATGTCGGTGCTCTCACGCTCCTCGATGTCGATGGCGACGTCGCGATGCTCACGCAGGAAGCCGGCGAGTGCCTTCGGCAGATGCTCCGACAGGCCCGAGGTATTGGCGAGGAAGTGCACGCTGGCGCGGACGCCGCTGGCGAAGCCTGCGAGATCGCCGCGCATGGCGTCGACCTGGTGAATCACGAGCCGGGCATGATCGAGCAGGCTCTCGCCGGCGGCGGTCAATTCCACGCCCCGCCGCAAGCGCTTGAGCAGGGCGACGCCGAGCGCATCCTCGAGCCCCTTGATCCGCGCGCTGGCCGACGCCAGCGCCAGATGCGACCGCTCCGCACCGCGGGTGATGCTGCGCTGATCGGCGACCGCGATGAAGAGCTGGAGATCGACGAGATCGAAACGCATGGCAGGTCCCCCTTAGCCTTCGTTGTTTACGAAGGCATTCTCCGTATCCTCCAGATTGTGCCCGGGCGTGGCTTCGGTCAATGTGCAGGCATGATCGACCCGCTTCTCATTCTCATTGCCGCCGTCTTCCTTGTCGCCGGATTCGTCAAGGGCGTCGTCGGGCTTGGCCTGCCGACCGTGTCCATGGGCCTGCTCGCGGTGAACATGGCGCCGAGCCGCGCGATCGCGATCGTGATCGTGCCCGCCATCGTCACCAACATCTGGCAGACGTTCGTCGGCCCGCATCTGCGCGACATCCTGAGGCGGCTATGGCCACTGATGATCGGCACCGTGCTTGGATGCTGGCTCAATGCCGGGGCGCTGACGGGTCCCTATGCCCGCTACGGCACCGTGGTGCTCGGCGTGCTGCTGGTGATCTACGCCATCATCGGCCTCAGCAAATTCAAGTTCCACGTCGCGCCGCGGAACGAGAAATGGGTCGGCGGCGTGGTCGGCGTCATCACCGGCGTGATCTCGGCCTCGACCGGCGTGCAGGTGATACCCTCGATGCCGTTCATGCAGGCGATCGGGATGGAGAAGGACGAGCTGGTGCAGGCGCTCGGCGTGTTCTTCACCACCGCAACGCTGGCGCTCGCCTTCAACCTCACCGCCGGCGGATTGTTGACCCCGGCCAATGCCGTGCCGGGCGCCGTCGCCATGGCGATGGCCTTTGCCGGGATGTCTATCGGCCAGTCGGTGCGGGCACGGATGCCGGCGGAGGCGTTTCGCCGCTGGTTCCTGGTCGCCATGATCTTGCTCGGCGTTTATCTCGCCGGCAGCGCGCTGCTGAAGCAGTTCGCCTGAGCGCGCTACCGCGCCTCCAGCATGGCGACGCGGATGCCGAGATAGATGAAGAGGCCGCCGAGCGCCCGGTTGATCCAGGCGATCACGCCTTCGGACTGCCGCAGCCGGTTGGCGGCCTTGGCCGCGAACGCCGCCAGAACAAGGCACCACAGCGTCCCCGTACAGATGAAGATCAGGCCGAGCGTCAGGAAGGCCAGCGGCTTGTGCGGCGCATCGGCTGCGACGAATTGTGGCAGGAAGGCCAGGAAGAACAGCGCGACCTTGGGATTGAGCGCGTTGGTGAAGACGCCCTGGAGGAACACAAGCCGCATCGAGCTCCGCTCGGCCTCGTCTTTCACCGCGATCAGCGCCGGCCGCGACCACAGCATCTGCAGCCCGGTCAGGACCAGATAGGCGGCGCCGACCAGCTTCAGGATCGAGAACGCGGTGGAAGAGGCCATCAAAAGCGCCGAAAGACCGATTGCGGCGCCCGCGACATGGAAAAAGCAGCCACAGCTGATGCCGAAGGCGGCCGCCGCCCCGCCGCGCCAGCCCATCTGCATGCTGCGGCCGATCACATAGACCGTATCCGGCCCCGGCGTGATGTTGAGCAGCACGCCCGACAGGACGAAGAGCCAGATCTCGTGAATGCCCAGCATGTGACGTACCCCGCGACTGTCCGTCTCAAGAACTTGCCCTTAGTCGGTTCGCACCCCGTCGTCCACCGTCGGAAACGCCTAGGATTTGTCTTGAAATTGCAATGCGGTTCATACTTTCGCTCGGCTTCATCTGCTCTATAAAGATGCCTGGTCTTGAAATGCGGGATTCGCGGAGGCCGCCGTGCCGGTGGCGCCCCGCTCCCTTGGAGCTCCGAGGATATGGAAAGACGTCTGGCTGCCATCGTCTGCGCCGATGTCGCCGGCTATTCCCGGATGATGGGCACTGACGAGGCCGGCACCCATGCCGTCTTCAAGGCCCACCGCAGCGCGATCCACCCCATTATCCTCAATCATGGCGGCCGTGTCGTCAAAAACACCGGCGACGGCTTCCTGCTGGAGTTTCCCTCCATCGTCGGCGCCACGGAGGCGGCAATCGCGATGCAGGTGCTGATGGCGGAGCGCAATCATCATCTGCCCGCCGACCGCGCCATGCAGTTCCGGCTCGGCATCCACATGGGCGACGTCATCGCCGACGAGGACGAGGTGTTCGGTGACGATGTCAACATCGCCGTCCGCCTGGAAGCGGTGGCGAGCCCCGGGGGTTTCGCCATCTCGGCCAAGGCTTACCGCGAGGCCAGCAAGCATCTGACCGTGGCGCTGGTCGATGGCGGCAACCACCGCTTCAAGAACATCAAGGATCCGATCGGGGTCTGGACCTGGACGCCCGACGGCGCGCCAGCACTTGCGCCCGAGTTGAAGGAAGGATCGGCGTTCTCGCAACCCTACCGCACCGCGATCGTCGGCGTGCTGCCCTTCGCCAACCTCAGCGACGCCCAGGACGAATATTTCTCCGACGGCCTGACCGAGGATCTGATCCACGCGCTGTCGCTGCAATCGTTCTACCGCGTGCTGAGCCGCAACTCGACCTTTGCCTTCAAGGGCAAGAACGCGAGCACCCGCGTGATCGCGCGCGAGATCGACGCCACCTATCTGATCCAGGGCTCGGTGCGGCGCGCCGGCGCCAAGATCCGCGTCACAGCCGAGCTGATCGCCCCCGAAACCGGCGAGCAGCTCTGGACCGGCCGCTACGACCGCGACATCGGCGACTTCTTCGCCATGCAGGACGAGATCACGACCAATCTGTCCGCGGCCATCGCCACCGAGATCGTCCGGGCCGAGGCCTCCGCGCCCGCGCGCCCGACCAACGACGTCACTGCCTGGGACCGCTTCTTGAAGGGCCTGTCGCATTATTACCGGCAGACCAAGGAAGATCTGGGCGCAGCCGTTGAGCTGTTCCGGGAGGCGATCGCGCTCGATCCCAAGCTGTCGATTGCACACGCCTATCTCGCCACGATCCAGATCCAGAGCATCCAGTTCGGCTGGGTCAAGGGCACGCGCGAGATGTGGACCGAAGCGATGCGGCTTGCCGAAACCAGCGTCCGGCTCGACCCGCGCTCGTCCTTTGCGTTCTCGATCCTGTCCTGGGCGCACGCGATGGAAGGCCATGACGAGGCGGCGATGGATGCCGCCAAGCGCGCCGTGGCCCTCAACCCCTACGACATGGGCGCGCGCGGCGTGCTCGGCATCTGCCATTTCGTCATCGGCCAGCACCGCCAGGCGATCGAACTGTTTTCGATGGCCGCCCAGCGCGACAACAGCGATCCGCGTTATCAATGGGCGGCGCTGACCGCCTTCAGCCACTATCTCGTCCGCCAATACGACGCGACCTTGTCCTGGGCCCGCGAGCAGCTCTACATCAACCCGAACCACATGCAGGCCCTCGCGATCCGCGCCGCGGCGCTGGCGCAATTGGGCCGGACCGACGAGGCGGCAGAAGCGGCCAGCGTGCTGATGAGCAATTACCCGACCCTCAATGTCGACCGCCATTTGCGGAATTTTCACTGGAAGCGGCCAGAGGACATCGCGCATTACCGCGAGGGTCTGCTGAAGGCGGGCGTGCCCGCCAGCAAGCTCACGCTGGTCCAGAGCGAGCTCAGGCGCGCAGCCGAATCCTGAGGATGAGCTGGCGCGTGCGCCGCAATCTCACCAACGGCTTTATTGACACAACGGTGTCCACACGCTGAAGTAGTATGGCCCGCTGTCGGTTTGTTAGAACTTTCCGCGCTGTATCGGCGCGTCCATATTTCACGATTCGCTGTTTTCAGGATTTTGGGGCATGAACGATTCCGTCTCGAAGCCGCCCGTCGATCCCTCGACCCAGGTCTCGCCGAACAATCCCTGCCCGTTCCTGCGCGGCCTCGTGGGCGAAGGCTTCGTCGACGGCGGAACGGTGCCACTTCGGACGCTGTCGCAGACCATCGCAAATGCGAGCGGCGAGACTGGAGCGAAAAAGACGCTGGCGCGCATCCAGGTCCGTGGCGTTGCGCTGATCGCCAACGGCGCCTGTCACATCCTGCAGAGTATCTTCTGGGGAGCGCAGCTCAACCGCTTGCGCGGCGGCCCGCTCGACAAGCTCGGCGCCGGCTCACGCATCCTCGGCGTCGACGGGCGCGTCAACGAAGACGAGATCGCGCGGCTCGCCGGTTTCGGCGCCAGCTGTGTAGATCCCGATGGCGGCACCGAGGTCGGGCTCAACGCCTCGCAGATCGAGATGTTCATGAAGGACAATCTCAAGCGCGCCGGCAACCAGGCGCGCTGGTACTACCCGATGCTGATGAAGTTCGAATGGCCGATCCTGCTCAAGATCATGGGCAAGGGTCAGGGAGACGATCGCTATCTCAGCGTGGCCGAGGTGAGGACATTGTTCAATGAGCGCAAATTCCCCGACAGGATCACCCGGCGGGTCCTCAGCCAGCCGGTCACCCCGCCCTCGCTGATCTTGCGCGCGGGCGCTGGACTGGTCGCAGCGCTTCTTGTTTTTGGCATCGTGACGTTGCGCTTTCCCGATCAATTCCAGCCGCTGCTGCCCCACGTCGTCGGCCAATTCGTCGCCCCGCCATTGCCGAAGCTTGTCGAACCCCGCGCCGCGTACTGGCTCGAGCAGAACTGGGCGCTGGAGGACCGGCACTGGTTTCATCACGCCAGCCAGGGCACTGCGACCTTCCCGGTGCCCTATGGCTGGTTCATGGCGCTGGAGCAGCCGCGGCTTCACTTCTTCGCAAAGCCCGGGATGTTGCATGACAGCGACCATCTGCAGCGCTTCGGCTTCATCCCGAGCCCGCAGACGATCAACACCGACGACGCAACGTTGCGCCACTTCGGCTATGCCAATGTCTACGACAAGACCAAGCCGGTGCCGGCGCGGTTGTGGGATCCGCCGGTCAACTGGGGCGCCCAGGTTGAAAACGTCGACGGCCTGCCCGTCGGCTTTGCACGCATGACGGGCGTGGCCGATCCCGCGACCGGCAAGGTCGGCGAAGACCGGATCGGCCTGACTTGCGCCGCCTGCCACACCGGCCAGATCCACTACAAGGGCATCGACATCCGCTTCGATGGCGGCCCGGCGATGACGGACCTCAGGAAGCTCGAGATCACGACCGGCCTGTCGATCGCCTACACGCTGCTCGTGCCCGGTCGCTTCACCCGCTTCGCCGACCGCGTGCTCGGCCCCTCCGCCAGCGACGCGGACCGCGATGCGTTGAAGCAGAAGCTGAGTGCGATCGGCACATTCCTGAAAGACTGGGAAACCACCTACGACAAGACCATCGCAGGCAAGACGAGGCTCAACGAGAAGACGCAACGGGAGGAGCAGCAGCAGGACACCGAGGAAGGATACGGCCGCCTCGACGCGCTCAACCGCATCGGCAATCAGGTCTTTGCCCAGGACATGACGCTCAGCGGCATCAGCGGCTTCGAGAAGAATCTGCATGCCAAGGACGCGCCGGTCAGCTTCCCGCCGATCTGGACCGTGCCGTGGCTCAAATTCGCGCAATATGACGCCTCGATCGAACAACCGCTGATCCGCAATGCCGGCGAGGCGCTGGGCGTGACCGCGCTGCTTAATCTGTCCGACTCGACACCCAAGGACACGCTGTTCCGCTCCTCGATGGACATCAAGAATCTGAACTGGATCGAGGACCTGCTGAAGGGATCGGCGCCTCATCCGAAAAAACAGTTCTCCGGATTGACCTCACCGAAATGGCCCTCCGACATCATCGGCGATGCTGCCTGGAAGATCGATGAGGAGCGCGTCAAACGCGGCCGCCAGCTCTACGCGCAAATCTGCGTCGAATGCCATCTCGGTCCGGTCAACGATCCCGTGTTCGACGCCGAATTTCCGGAGAAGAGCGTCTGGGCCTCGCGATGGGAGACCATCGGGAACGACACATTGCTCAACGAGGTTCAGAAAGGCGTCAGAGGCATGGGAACCGATCCTGCACAGGCCAGCGTGCTGGCGACGCGTACGGTTCAGGTGCCGGGCTTTCTCAAGCTCGATCCCACGCAGAATCTCAACACGTGGTGGCAATGCAACCTGCCGGAGGTGTCTTCGACGGACATGCCCTATTCGCTCGGCCTGATGGTGCTCGTCGACATCGTCACCCGCAAGGCGATGAAGGACGCCAAGATCAGTCTGGAGGAGCAGGATGACTGGTGGGGCAAGCGCCAGAACTGCCCCAATCCCGGACCGCAGCCGCCGGACAAGCCGGAGAAGGGCCCTTGGTATCGCGCGCGCCCGCTCAACGGCGTCTGGGCCACCGCGCCGTACCTGCACAACGGATCGGTGCCCTCGCTCTACTGGATGTTGAGCCCCGCCGCCGAGCGCCCCAAATCGTTCTGCATGGGCGGCGGCCGCGACTACGATCCGAAGCAGGTGGGCTTCGCAGTCAGCGACGGCGAGAGCTGCAAGACCGGACAGTCGCGCTTCTCGACGCGAGCCTCTGACGGCACGGAGATGTACGGCAACAGCAATCTCGGCCATTCGTTCGAGGGCAACGGGCCGGCGCACAAGGACGGCGTCGTCGGCCGCGAACTCAAGGACCAGGAGCGCTACGATTTGATCGAGTATCTGAAGACGCTGTGAGGGCGCACCGTCATGGCGAGCGGAGGATGGGGCTCAGCCCCCTCACCCGAACAGCGGCGTGCCCGGCACGAATGCGTCGAACGCCGCCCAGAACTGGGAGCGGTAGCGGTCCTGCTCCTGGAGGATCTCGTGCTTGGAGCCGGCGATCACCAGATGCGAACCGGCGCGCAAATGATAGGCGAACTCCTCGATCGCCGCGGTCGAGACCACGGCATCGTTGGACGCCGCCAGCATCAGGATCGGCTGGCGGATTTCGGAGGGGTAGTTCACGCCCTTGAAGGTATGCATGGCGCGGAAGGCGGTATCGGCCCAGGCGACCGTCGGTGACGCGAGCCCCAGCGTCGGGTCCTCCTCCAGAATCGCGGCGTTGCGTGCATAGCGCACGGGATCGCTGGTCAGGGGATTGTTGATGAAGGGTGACAGTCCGGTGAGTTGCTCGCTGCCGCCGGGGACGTAGGCGCCGCCGCGCCCCATCATCCGCATCGCCTTCAACATGGCCCGCACCGGAAACGAGGTGGAGCGGCCGGGCAGATCGATCATCGGCGCCGACAGCACCATGCGGTCGAACCAGCGCTTGCCGGCATGGGCCAGGCGCAACAGCACCGCGCCGCCCATGGAATGGGCCAACGCGAAATATGGCGGCGGACAATCCGGCAGCACCACTTGCTGCACGAAGGCTTCGACGTCGATCTCATAGTCGGCGAAATTACGCACATAGCCCTTGCGCGGATCGCGCAGGCGGCGCGCCGAATGGCCCTGCCCGCGCCAGTCGACCATCGCCACGGCAAAACCGCGGTCGCGCAGGTCGCGCACGGTCTCGAAATATTTCTCGATCTGCTCGCTGCGCCCGGTGAAAACGCAGACCGTGCCCTTGCGGTTCGCCGGCGGCGCCCAGCGGGCGAACCGTAGCTCGACGCCATCGGGCGTCTTGATGGTGCCGCTGACGACGTGTTCGGGAACGGGGTTGGACGGAATCGAGACCAGCGTCATGATCGGAAGGGCTTGGCGCCAAGTGCTGTGAACAAGTGCTGCAAATCAAGGGGTGGGAGCGCCGAAAAGGGGCTGATTCCGCCCTCTTGAACGCCGTCTGGACCCACCCATATCATCTTCGTGCAGGCCGCTACCAGTGTTTCGGAACCGGAACATCAGGCTGCACACAGACTAAAGCCCGGCCCGATTGGCGGGCGGGTTAGCCAACAGTCGCTCAATGGAGGACTTGACCATGCGTACCTACGATCTCACCCCGTTCTATCGTTCCACCGTCGGCTTCGACCGTCTCTTCAACCTGCTCGATCAGACGAGCTCGGACGGCAGCCCCGGTTATCCCCCCTACAACATCGAGCGCACCGGCGAGAACGCCTACCGCATCACTGTTGCGGTCTCCGGCTTTGCCAAGGATGAGCTCTCCATCGTCGCGAAGGAAAACACGCTGACGATCAAGGGCGAGAAAGTCGCCAATGAGAACTCGAAAGCCGAGGTGCTCTATCGCGGCATCGCCGCCCGTGCCTTCGAGCGCGCCTTCCAGCTTGCCGACTTCGTGCAGGTGAAGGATGCCTCCCTCGAGAACGGGCTGCTCCACGTCGACCTCGTGCGCGAGATTCCCGAAGCCAAGAAGCCGCGCCAGATCGCGATCAACACCGGCGCTGCCAAGGCGCAGGTGATCGAGAGCAAGGCCGAGCAAGCCGCCGCCTAAGCCCGACGATAGCAACCAAGTTGCGAAAGCGCCCCGGTGCCCCGGGGCGTTTTTTTGTTTGAATCGCATGTCGTAAGGCAAACGCGCCCGAGGTCTTCGGGCGCCTTTGTTGGCTTCGAGCCTAGTCCAGCCCTTGCACTGCCGGCATCTCCTGTGTCGGCAAAATGGTCGGGGCCGGCTTGGCCTGGACGACGGCTGGAGCCGCGGCTTGCGGCGCGGCCTCGGCGGGTTTTGGCTGTATGGCTGCGGTCCGCTGCGCCAGTTGCGCAGCGGGCCTGGCGGCGGCCACCGGCGTCTCGGCGCGCGGCGGAGCCGCCTTCGGGAGCGGGACGGTGCGGCTGGCGACATGCGGGATCGGGGCCGGCGGGCGCGGCGGGCCGCCGCGGACCATGGTCGACGCCGGCAGCGCGCTTTGCGGCCGGTAAGGTGTGACCTGCGGCTCGTCATAAGCGGGCGCCATGCCATAGGCGTCGGCGGCCGGCATGAAGCGGATGATCCGGCCGTCGCGAGCGTCGATGACCAGCCGGCCGTCGTCGCCGCGGCGGTCGATTACCGCGATGGTGTAGACAGCGCCGCGCAGGCGCGGGATGCCGAGCGGGGAAAAGCCATTGTCGCGCAGCACGGCATAAACCTCGGTCGGTGGCAGCAGCACCGGCCCGGGGCCGCGCTCGGGATACCCATAGCCGTAACGCGGCGGCGGCAGAGCTTCAGGCGCGTAAGGTCCGTCGAAATCGGACACGGCAACATAGGCTCCTCCCGAAACTCCGCTCGCTGGAACCTGTGCCTGGGCGGCAGTTGCAGCCAGCGCCAGCGTGGCAGCAGCCACACATCCTGTGAAAAACTTCATGGTCGACACGCTCCTGTCAGGCCCCCCGGATGGTCGCACTCTTTCGCTTCTTGCGGCGTGGCGCGCCTTCCGAGGGGCTGAGGCGAAGCATCATTGGGGATTTCGGCGCAGCTTGGGCCGGATCAGGGCGCGTTTGCTTCAAAACCGGGGCCGCGCAACTTTCGGAAAGCGATTGGTTGAGATGTGAGGACTCGGGACTTCCGCGCGCTTGTGTGATAGACAAAAATTTGGCAAGGTGATGGTTAGGACAGGAAGACTGTCTCAATTTTGCTTGCGGTTCCGGCACAGGGATTGCAACGAAAGTCGGTGCTTCCGAGCACCATAAGGCAACAGGAAAAGCCGTTCTCGGGGACGAAGAACGCCTTGGCCTGAATTTAAGAAAATGCGGCTCGCCAGCGGACGAGCGGTGACCCAGAGGCGGGTGCCGCGGAACGCCCAAGGTGCGCCGAAGATGGCGGTGAGACAGCTTGCCGCACGGAGAGGATTGGAACAATGAACGGGTCGCAATTCGAGCGCGGAAACATCGTGGCAGAAGAGCTGTCGGCGACGGTCGCCTCGAAAACGACTGATCCGATTCAGGAACACAATTCACGGCCCAAGGCCGAGGGTCTCTACGATCCGAGCCTGGAGAAGGATTCCTGCGGCGTCGGCTTCATCGCCAACATCAAGGGCCAGAAGTCGCACGCGATCGTCTCGGACGCGCTCAGCATCCTCTGCAACCTCGAGCATCGCGGGGCCGTCGGCGCCGATCCGCGCGCCGGTGACGGCGCCGGCATCCTGGTGCAGATCCCGCACGCCTTCTTCAGCCGCAAGGCCAAGGAGAACAAGTTCGAGCTGCCGGCGCCGGGCGAATATGCCATCGGCGCGCTGTTCATGCCGCGCGACACCGCCTGGCGCAACGTCATCAAGAGCATCATCGCCGACCAGATCAAGGAAGAGGGCCTGACCCTGCTCGGCTGGCGCGATGTGCCGACCGACAATTCCTCGCTCGGCGTCACCGTGAAGCCGACCGAGCCCGCCTGCATGCAGGTGTTCATCGGCCGCAACGGCACGGCCAAGACCGAGGATGAGTTCGAGCGCCGGCTCTACATCCTGCGCAAATCGATCTCGCAGGCGATCTATCAGCGCCGCGACCGCGGCCTTGCCGGCTATTACCCGTGCTCGATGTCCTGCCGGACCGTGATCTACAAGGGCATGTTCCTGGCCGACCAGCTCGGCAAGTATTATCCCGATCTGCACGAGAAGGATTTCGAGAGCGCGCTCGCGCTCGTGCACCAGCGCTTCTCGACCAACACCTTCCCGGCGTGGTCGCTGGCGCATCCCTACCGCATGATTGCGCATAACGGCGAGATCAACACGCTGCGCGGCAACACCAACTGGATGGCGGCGCGCCAGGCTTCTGTGAGCTCCGAGCTTTACGGCAAGGACATCAGCCGGCTCTGGCCGATCTCCTATGAAGGCCAGTCGGACACCGCCTGCTTCGACAACGCGCTCGAATTCCTGGTGCAGGGCGGCTACTCGCTGCCGCACGCCGTGATGATGATGATCCCGGAGGCGTGGGCCGGCAATCCCCTGATGGATGAGAAGCGCCGCGCCTTCTACGAATATCATGCCGCGCTGATGGAGCCGTGGGACGGCCCCGCCGCGATCGCCTTCACCGATGGCCGCCAGATCGGCGCCACGCTCGACCGCAACGGGTTGCGGCCGGCACGTTATCTCGTGACCAAGGACGATCGCATCGTGATGGCGTCCGAAATGGGCGTGCTGACGATCCCCGAGGACCAGATCATCACCAAGTGGCGCTTGCAGCCCGGCAAGATGCTGCTGGTCGACCTCGAACAGGGCCGCCTGATCCCTGACGACGAGATCAAGGCCGATCTCGCCAAGAGCCATCCCTACAAGGAGTGGCTGGAGCGAACCCAGATCGTGCTGGAAGATCTGCCGAAGGTTCCGACCACGGGCGTCCGCTCGAACCTGTCGCTGCTCGATCGCCAGCAGGCGTTCGGCTACAGCCAGGAAGACATCGCGATCCTGATGACGCCGATGGCGGCCACCGGTGAAGAGGCTGCCGGGTCGATGGGCAACGACACGCCGATCTCGGCGCTGTCGGCCAAGGCCAAGCCGCTGTTCACCTACTTCAAGCAGAACTTCGCGCAGGTCACCAACCCGCCGATCGACCCGATCCGCGAGGAGCTGGTGATGAGCCTGGTCTCCATCATCGGACCGCGGCCGAACCTGTTCGACCTGCAGGGCCTTGCCACCACCAAGCGCCTTGAAGCGCGCCAACCGATCCTGACCGATGTGGACCTCGAAAAGATTCGGTCGATCTCGGACGTGGCTGACTCCCACTTCAAGTCGCGCACGCTGGACACCACCTTCCACGCCGGTCTCGGTGCGGCCGGCATGGACCAGGTCCTGGACGAGCTCTGCGCGCGTGCGGAAAGCGCGGTGCGCGAGGGCGTCAACATCATCATCCTGTCCGACCGCATGGTCGGCACCGACCGGGTTGCGATCCCGTCGCTGCTGGCCTGCGCCTCCGTGCACCACCACCTGATCCGCACGGGCCTGCGCACCTCGGTCGGTCTCGTCGTCGAATCCGGCGAGCCTCGCGAAGTGCATCACTTCGCCTGCCTGGCGGGCTACGGCGCCGAAGCGATCAATCCGTACCTCGCGTTCGAAACCATCATCGCGATGAAGGACCGCCTCCCCGGCTCGCTCGACGATTACGAGATCGTCAAGCGCTACATCAAGTCGATCGGCAAGGGCCTCTTGAAGGTGATGTCCAAGATGGGCATCTCGACCTACCAGTCCTATTGCGGCGCGCAGATCTTCGACGCGGTCGGCCTCAAGGCTGATTTCGTCGCGAAGTTCTTCGCCGGCACGCATACCCGCGTCGAGGGCGTGGGCCTGGCCGAGATCGCGGAAGAGGCCGTGCGCCGGCATGCCGACGCGTTCGGCGAGGCGCTGGTCTACAAGAGCGCGCTCGACGTCGGCGGCGAATATGCCTATCGCAGCCGCGGCGAGGACCATGCCTGGACTGCGGAATCGGTCGGCCTGCTGCAGCACGCCGCGCGCGGCAACTCGCTGGAGCGCTACCGAGCCTTCGCCAAGATCCTCAACGAGCAGTCGGAGCGTCTCCTGACGCTGCGCGGCCTGTTCCGGATCAAGAACGCGGATGAAGAGAAGCGTAAGCCCATCCCGCTCGAGCAGGTCGAGCCGGCCAAGGACATCGTCAAGCGTTTCGCCACTGGCGCGATGAGCTTCGGCTCGATCTCGCGCGAGGCGCATACGACGCTCGCGATCGCCATGAACCGGATCGGCGGCAAGTCGAACACCGGCGAAGGCGGCGAGGAAGCCGACCGCTTCAAGCCGATGCCGAACGGTGATTCCATGCGTTCGGCGATCAAGCAGGTCGCCTCGGGCCGCTTCGGCGTCACCACGGAGTATCTCGTCAACTCCGACATGATGCAGATCAAGATGGCGCAAGGCGCCAAGCCCGGCGAAGGCGGCCAGCTGCCCGGCCACAAGGTCGACGCCACCATCGCCAAGGTCCGGCACTCGACGCCGGGCGTCGGCCTGATCTCGCCGCCGCCGCACCACGACATCTACTCGATCGAGGATCTCGCGCAGCTGATCTACGACCTCAAGAACGTCAACCCGACGGGCGACGTCTCGGTCAAGCTCGTCTCCGAGATCGGCGTCGGCACCGTGGCTGCGGGCGTCGCCAAGGCGCGCGCCGATCATGTCACGATCGCGGGTTTCGAAGGGGGCACCGGCGCTTCGCCGCTGACCTCGATCAAGCACGCAGGTTCGCCGTGGGAGATCGGGCTTGCCGAAACCCACCAGACGCTGGTGCGCGAGCGGCTGCGCAGCCGCATCGTGGTGCAGGTCGACGGCGGCTTCCGCACCGGCCGCGACGTCGTGATCGGTGCGTTGCTGGGCGCCGACGAGTTCGGCTTCGCCACCGCGCCCTTGATTGCGGCCGGCTGCATCATGATGCGCAAGTGCCATCTCAACACCTGCCCGGTCGGCGTCGCGACGCAGGATCCCGTCCTGCGCAAGCGCTTCACCGGCCAACCCGAGCACGTGATCAACTACTTCTTCTTCGTCGCGGAGGAAGTCCGCGAGATCATGGCCTCGCTCGGCTTCCGCACCTTCAACGAGATGGTCGGCCAGGTTCAACTGCTCGACCAGACCAAGCTGGTGGCGCACTGGAAGGCCAAGGGCCTCGATTTCTCGAAGCTGTTCGTCAAGCAGAAGGAAGAGAAGGGCCAGAAGATCTATCACTCCGAGCGCCAGAACCATCATCTGGAGGCGGTGCTCGACCGCACGCTGATCGAGAAGGCGCAGCCTTCGCTCGATCGCGGCGCGCCGGTGAAGATCGAAGCCAGGATCAACAGCACCAACCGCTCCGCGGGCGCGATGCTGTCGGGCGCGGTGGCCAAGATCTACGGCCATGCCGGCCTGCCGCAAGACACCATCCATGTCAGCCTCAAGGGCACGGCCGGCCAGGCCTTCGGCGCCTGGCTCGCCAACGGCGTCACCTTCGAGCTCGAAGGCGAAGCCAACGACTATGTCGGCAAGGGCCTCTCGGGCGGCAAGATCATCGTCAAGCCGCCGGCCGACAGCGGCATCGTGCCGGAAGAAAGCATCATCGTCGGCAACACCGTGATGTACGGCGCCATTCAGGGCGAGTGCTACTTCCGCGGCGTCGCCGGCGAACGCTTTGCCGTGCGCAACTCGGGCGCGGTCGCAGTGGTCGAAGGCGCGGGCGATCATTGCTGCGAATACATGACCGGCGGCATCGTGGTCGTACTCGGCAAGACCGGGCGCAATTTCGCGGCCGGCATGTCGGGCGGCATCGCCTACGTGCTGGACGAGACCGGCGAGTTCAACAAGCTGTGCAACATGGCGATGGTCGAGCTCGAGCCGGTGCTGTCGGAGGAGATGATCAACGCCGACACCTACCATCACTCCGGTGACCTCGAGGCGCATGGCCGGGTCGACGTGTTCAAGGATCTGCTCGACTCCGACGTCGAGCGTCTGCACGTGCTGATCTCGCGCCACGCGAAGGCAACCGGCTCCAAGCGCGCCGCCGACATCCTTGCCAATTGGAAGGAATGGCTGTCCAAGTTCCGCAAGGTGATGCCGGTCGAGTACCGGCGCGCACTGCGCGAAATGGCCGCCAATGCGGACGCCGAGCCGAAAATCGCGATCGGGGCGTAAGGCACAAGGCATCACACCCCGTCATTGCGGGCGTAGCGAAGCAATCCAGAAACTCTCCACGGAAACAGACTGGATTGCTTCGTCGCTTCGCTCCTCGCAATGACGGCGGGGAACAAACAAAACGACTAAGCGGCAGGGACTTCGGGTTTAATGGGCAAGATCACGGGTTTTCTCGAAATCGAACGGCATGACCGCAAGTACACGCCGGTCGCCGAGCGCGTGAAGCATTACAACGAGTTCGTCGTTCCCTTGACCGAGAAGGAAACGCGCGACCAGGCCGCACGCTGCATGAACTGCGGCATTCCCTATTGCCACGGCACCGGCTCGGTCGCGCCGGGCACGCCCGGCTGCCCGGTCAACAACCAGATCCCCGACTGGAACGACCTCGTCTACCAGGGCAATTGGGAAGAAGCCTCGCGCAATCTGCACTCGACCAACAATTTCCCTGAATTCACCGGCCGCATTTGTCCCGCGCCGTGCGAAGCGTCCTGCACGCTCAACATCGACGACAACCCTGTCACCATCAAGACCATCGAATGCGCGATCGTCGACCGCGCCTGGGACAATGGCTGGCTGACGCCTGAAGTCGCAGCCATCAAGACCGGCAAGAAGGTCGCCGTGATCGGCTCCGGTCCCGCCGGCATGGCGTGCGCACAGCAGCTCGCCCGCGCGGGTCACGACGTCCATGTCTACGAGAAATACGCCAAGGCCGGCGGACTGCTGCGCTACGGCATCCCCGACTTCAAGATGGAGAAGGGCGTCATCGACCGCCGCGTCAAGCAGATGGAAGGCGAAGGCGTCACCTTCCACTACAACAGTCATGTCGGCGTCGATGGCAATGTCGATCCGCGCGAGATGCTCAACCAGTACGACGCGATCGCGCTGACCGGTGGCGCGGAAGCCCCGCGCGATCTGCCGATCCCCGGCCGCGAGTTCGACGGCATCCACTACGCCATGGATTTCCTGCCGCAGCAGAACCGCCGCGTGTCCAACGAGCCGCTGAACGGCGTCAAGGACATCCTGGCCGGCGGCAAGCATGTCGTCGTCATCGGCGGCGGCGACACCGGATCTGACTGCATCGGCACCTCGCTGCGCCAGGGCGCGCTGTCGGTGACACAGCTCGAGATCATGCCCGCCCCGCCCGAGCGCGAAAACAAGGGCCTGACCTGGCCGAACTGGCCGCTGAAGATGCGCACGTCCTCGAGCCAGGCCGAAGGCGCGATCCGCGAATTCGCCGTGCTGACGCAGAAGTTCTCGGGCGAGAACGGCAAGGTCAGGAAGCTGCACTGCGTGCGCGTCGACGACAAGTTCAAGCCGATCGAAGGCACCGAGTTCGAGCTCGATGCCGAGCTCGTCCTGCTCGCAATGGGTTTTGTGCATCCCGTGCACGAAGGCCTCTTGAAGCAGCTCGCCGTCGACCTCGACCCGCGCGGCAACGTCAAGGCCAACACGCTGGACTACCAGACCTCGCGCCCGAACGTGTTCTCCGCCGGCGACATGCGCCGCGGCCAGTCGCTGGTGGTCTGGGCCATCCGTGAAGGCCGGCTGTGCGCGCGGTCGATCGACACGTTCCTGATGGGGAAGACGGACCTGCCGCGCTGAATTTTTTGCTCGGCCAAATCAGCAAACGGTGTCATCGCCCGGCTTGACCGGGCGATACAGTATTCCAGAGACCTCAGACGAATACGGATGGGCCGCGGCGTACTGGATGCCCCGGTCGAGCCGGGGCATGACTGCGGAGCGCGTGGTAGCGGCGGCGCATCACGCGACGCGCGCCACCACAGCCGCCTAATTCTGCAGCCTCACCCCCAGCATCACCACAGTGCCCTGCGAACTCGCGCCAGCGACGTTCGAATCCAGGATGTCGTGACGCAGCGTGCCCTTTATCCAGACGTTGCGGTTGAGCTTGTAGATCAGGTTGCCTTCGAGCGAGTAGGTCTTGTCGTTGCGATTCTGGCCCTGATAGTCGTAGGTGCCGTAGGTGAACTTGCCGATCGCGGTGAGCCAGCGGCGGAAGTCGTGGTCGACTTCGGCGGCATAGGTGTGCACCAGCACGCCGGAGGAGCCGGGAATCGTGGTTTCGGCGATCTGCGTGTCGGTGTTGAACTTCACCGTCGTCAGCCCGCTGGCGTTCCAGATCAGCGAGCC
This sequence comes from Bradyrhizobium sp. Gha, assembly GCF_900113735.1. Classification (GTDB taxonomy): domain Bacteria; phylum Pseudomonadota; class Alphaproteobacteria; order Rhizobiales; family Xanthobacteraceae; genus Bradyrhizobium. Next base: position 83,495 of record NZ_FOQM01000028.1, on the reverse strand, counting down.
CGAGGTGAGGAAGCCCGAGAGCTGGCTCAGCCGCGGGTCGACATAGTTGCGCGCGGAATAGCCGACCGAGACTTCGCCCGTGAGGATGCGCGAGAACTCGAAGGACGAGCCGACCTTGGCATAGCCGCCGGATGAATCGCGCAAATAGCCGTTGCGGTCGGCCGCCTGGTCGTGAATGCGGTTGTCGCCCTCGATCTCGACGAACGGTTTCAGACCCGGCTTGAGCTCGTAGGAGAAACGCCCGACACCGCCATACTGGTTGAAGTCGCGGTCGTCGTTGCTGAAGCTCGAACCGTCGGTGAGCTTTGAATCCGTGTACGCGGTACGATCGACGGTGGCGCCGGCGGCGACCTCGAAGCGATTAAAAGTCTGGTCGAAGCCGAAAGTGCCGCCATAGGTGGCGTAGACAGGATATTTCTGCAAACCGGCCTGCACGTTCGGGCTGCCGGGATTGTCGGTGGCGAGCCGCAGGCGCAGCTGCGACGTCAGCTTGAGATCGCGATCGACGTCGAAGCGGCCGTCGACATGGCCGGTGAAGTCAGGGCGGTTGATCTCGACCGGCGAGGGCGAAGGAAGCCCATCGATCGTCGCCGGCATGTTGTTGGTGTAGCCGGAGAACGAGCCGCGTAAATCCGCCACCAGCGCGTGGCGTTCCCAGTCCGACATCACCAGCAGGTCAGGCGCGACGACATAGACGGGCGAACCAACGGGCTTTTGCAGGCGCGCGGGATTGCTGTCGTAGCCGGTGGAGAGCTCGAGCCCGCCCTTGATCAGGAAACTGCCGGCGTAGTCGCCGACCGCACCGAACGCATCGTCGTCGACCTTGAGGCGACGACGCTGCGGCTGGCCGGGGACGGTGCCGGCCATCGCCGGCGGCAGCGGCGTCTTGTGCGCGGTCTCCGACGGTGGCGGCGCGATGCGCGGAGGGCCAAGAGGAGAGCCAAGACTCGCGTCCGGCGTCGCCGGCGGCACCGGCGACCCCGGGCCTGCGGGCTTCCTGGGCTTCGGCTGGCCCGGATAGAGCTTTAGCTGCTGGCGCTTGCGGTTGAGCGAGTCGTAACCGGAGTTGCTCGCGCCGTTGGCCGCGGGCAGGCCATAGACCGGGACTTGGGCGATTCGCGATGGCGCGGCTGTCTCGCTTCGCTTGCGCGGATCGTCATTGGGGTCCGGCGGCTGCGGAATCGCGTCCGAGGGTGCCTGCGGGACGCTCGCCGTGCGCCGCGTCGGCAGCGTGTCAGGCGAGACGAAGCCGCCGCGGGTGGGATTGAACAGGTCCGGCGTGACGCTCTGGGCGGTCGCGGGCGCGCTTTCCAGCGCGGTCAGCAGCAGGCATGGCAAAGCGGCGCGAAGGAGTTGCGCGCGCTTGCTCCGGCCCCTGCCTGGAGGCGACCCCACGATGGAATAACTCCAACAAAATCAGACACTTCACTGATGACCTCGCGCGGGCACGCGGGAACCATCCTTGATGGAGTTAAAACAATTATGGTTAATGACCCGTTGAGGTCCTGGCGCCCGCGTCGCCTCGAAGGTCCGGGCATGCTAAGGGAGACGCCAACGGGCCGACGCCCCTCCTCCCTGGACCAGAACATGCCGAGTTCGAAACCGCTGATGACCCAATCATCCGGCCCCACTCCTGACAGCGTCGAATCCGCGCTCCGCACGCTGGAGACGGAGAGCGGCGGCATCAGCGCGCTCGCCGCGGCGCTGCGCGGTCCGCTCGGCGAGGCCTTTGCGAGGGCGGTCGATCTGATCCGCAACGCCAAGGGCCGCGTCATCGTCACCGGCCTCGGCAAATCAGGCCACATGGCGCGCAAGATCGCGGCGACCCTCGCCTCGACCGGCACGCCGGCCTTCTTCGTTCACACCGCTGAAGCCGCCCATGGCGACCTCGGCATGATCACAACTGACGACGTCATCATGGCACTGTCCTGGTCCGGCGAGCAGCCGGAGATGAAGACGCTGGTGAACTATTCGGCGCGGTTTGCGATCCCGATGATCGCGGTGACGTCGAACGCGGCGTCTTCGCTCGGCCAAGCCGCCGACATCGTCATCGAGCTGCCGAAGGCACGCGAGGCCTGCCCGCACAATCTGGCGCCGACCACCTCGACCATGATGCTGGTCGCGATCGGTGACGCCATTGCGATTGCGCTGCTCGAAGGCCGCGGCTTCACCGCGCTGGAGTTCGCGCATTTCCATCCCGGCGGCAAGCTCGGCGCGATGCTGAAATTCGTCCGCGACTACATGCGCACCGGCGCGGAGATTCCAGTCAAGGCCCTGGGCACCAAGATGTCGGACGCGGTGGTGGAGATGTCGGCCAAGGGGCTCGGCTGCGTCTGCATCGTCAACGCCGCGAACGAGGCCGTGGGCATCATCACCGACGGCGATCTGCGCCGCCACATGCGGCCTGATCTTTTGACGGCGTCGGTCGATGACATCATGACCAGGCAGCCGAAGACCGTGCCGCCCTCGATGCTCGCGACCGAGATGATCGAGGTGCTGAACACCAGCAAGATCACGACGCTGGTGGTGACCGAGGCAGACAAGGTCGTCGGCATCGTGCATCTGCACGATCTGCTGCGGGCGGGCGTGGCGTAGGTCTCTCCCGTCATTGCGAGCGCAGCGAAGCAATCCAGAGTCTCTCCGCCGATTCTGGATTACTTCGTCGCAAGGGCTCCTCGCAATGACGCGTGGTTAGACTGTTGGAAACCGCGCCGCTTTCTCTTCCAGCGGCAGCTTCAGCCCGTTCGCCAGATACGACACCGTGCGGTAGAAGCCGCACAGCAGCATGATCTCCAGGATTTGCGCCTCGTCGTAGTGCGCCGACAGCGCAGCAAACTCCGCGTCGGTGAATGTCGCGCAGGTGTGCAGCGCGTCGACGGCCGCGATCAGCGCCTGCTCGGCCGGCGACCAGCAGGGTGAGGTCGCATCGCCCGCCACAGTCGCGCGGAGCTCGTCCTCGGTGAGCTTCGCCGCGCCAGCGAAAACGGCGACATGGATACCCCATTCATATTCGCAACCATTCAGCCCGCATGTGCGATCGATGACGATCTCGCGCTCGCGCAGGGAGAGTGGACCCGGATCAAGAAGGCCGCCGGCACGAAACTTGTCCCAGGCGCGGGCGTGGCCCGCCATGACCCGGAACAGCAGCAGCGGCGGCGCGCCGCGCATGATGCGGTCGAACTGGGCCTGGATCTCCGGGGGATAAGGCTGATCGAGCGGGGCGATACGCGGCCTCGGGGATGACATGGGCGCCTTCATTGCTACAATTAATGTAGCTTCACGCTACATTATCCGTAGCAGGATGCAAGAGGGGCGCGATGGCGAAACAGGAAAGCTCAGGGAAAGTCCGCGGCTCGCGCACCGGGCGGCCGATCATGGCGCTGCTCGACCTGCTCGGCCGGCGCTGGAGCCTGCGCATCCTGTGGGAGCTGCGCGAGAAGCCCCTCACCTCGCGTGCCTTGCGCACGGCCTGCGACGAGGCTTCCCCGACGGTGCTGCAGACGCGGCTGACGGAGTTGCGCGAGGCCGGGTTTGTGGAACTGGGCGACGGTGGCGGCTATGGGCTGACGCCGTTCGGGCGGGAATTGTGCGAGACATTCATGCCGCTGCACCGGTTTGCGGAGAGGTGGCGCAGCAAGACAGGTGTTTAGGGCCGGCGACACTGCCTCAACAGATTCGTCATTGCGAGCGAAGCGAAGTAGTCCAGAGTCTTTTCCGCGGAGGGAATCCTGGATTGCATCGTCGCAAGAGCTCCTCGCAATGACGGAAGCTACGCTGCCGCCACCGTCAAATTCGCACCATCCACCTGTACCACCTTCACCCGCGTCCCCGCCGGCGTATCCGGGCCCGCCACACGCCATACTGTGTCGCCAATACGGACAGTGCCGTTGCCGTCGATGATCGGCTTCTCCAGCGTGAACTCGCGGCCGAGCAATGCCTCGGAGCGCTTGTTGAGGAAGGGGCTGGCGCTGCCATCAGACTTCGGCCGGGCGAGCCGGCGCCACACCGGCACGGCGGCGGCGGCGAACACCGCGAACATCACGAGCTGGATCTGCCAGGAGATGACCGTAACGAACGAGATCAGGCCCACCAGCAACGCGGCAAGCCCGAGCCAGAACAGGAAGACGCCCGGCGCGATCACTTCGAGCGCCATCAGGATGAAGCCGAAGATCAGCCAGTTCCAGTTGCCGAGCGATACGAACATGTCGGCCATGACACGACCTCTTTCTATTGGCGCATGACCTTAGCGGAAAATCATGCGCCGTTCCTTACCCCTGCCGCGGCGGGACCGAGGGCGGCGTCGAGCCGGTCGGCGGCACCGAGCTGGTGCGGCGCGCGGCGGCAACCGCGGATGCCGCGCTTTCGCCGAAGGTTGCTTTGGCGATCTCGCCGATGCCGGCGAGCGAGCCGAGCATGCTGGTTGCCTCCATCGGCAGCATGATGATCTTCTGGTTCGGCGCCTCCGCGAACTGCCCGAACGCCTTGATATACTTGTCGGCGATAAAATAGTTCAGCGCGGCCACGTCGCCCTTGGCGATGGCTTCCGACACCGCCTGCGTCGCCTTGGCCTCGGCTTCAGCCAGACGCTCACGGGCCTCGGCGTCGCGGAAGGCAGCTTCGCGGCGGCCTTCGGCCTGGAGGATCTGCCCCTGCTTGGCGCCCTCGGCGCGCAGGATTTCCGACTGGCGCTGGCCTTCCGCGGCCAGAATGTCGGCGCGCTTGACGCGCTCGGCCTTCATCTGCCGGCCCATGGCTTCGACGAGGTCAGCCGGCGGCACGATGTCCTTGATCTCGATGCGGTTGACCTTGACGCCCCAGGGCGAGACCGCGGCGTCGACGACGCGCAGCAGGCGCTCGTTGATCTCGTCGCGATGCGACAGCACCTGGTCGAGATCCATCGAGCCCATCACCGATCGGATGTTTGTCATGGTCAGCACCGTGATCGCTTGCGTCAGATTGGCGACCTCGTAGCTCGCCTTGGCGGCATCGAACACCTGGAAGAAGGCGACGCCGTCGACCGTCACGGTGGCGTTGTCCTTGGTGATGACCTCCTGCTCGGGGATGTCGATCACCTGCTCCATCATGTTGATCTTGCGACCGACGCGATCGAAATAGGGCACGATCAGGTTGAGGCCCGGGCTCAGCGTCTGCGTGTACTTGCCGAACCGCTCGATGGTCCAGTCGTAGCCCTGCGGGACCGTCTTCACGCCGGCAATCAGCGTGACGATGACCAGCAACACAAGAACAATCGCGAAAATATCGAAGCCGCTCATATCTCCTCCAAGGCGGGAAAAAGGTCTCTCCCGCGCTGTCATTGGTCGGGATCAGGACCCTACCGGTTCAGCGGTCGCTTTTCACGTCGGCATTCTCGCCATGCCGCACAAGGCGTGCGGAGAAGGGACGCTCACGATTATGTATTTACGAAGAGCCCTTGAAAGCGAGAAGACGCAGACCTAGCGGCAAACGTTAAGAATTTGCAACACTACTCGATCACCTCGTTCGCGGTTGCAAGCAGGCTTGGGGGAAGCGTGATGCCGTTCGCCCTGGCCGTCTTCAGATTGATTGCGAGCTCGAATTTGGTCGGGTTCTGGATCGGGAGGTCCGCAGGCTGCGCACCCTTCAGGATGCGATCGATATAGCCGGCGGCACGCCCCAACTGCTCGGCACTGTCGGTGCTGTAGGACATCAGCCCGCCTTCGTCGACAAAGGCCCGGATGCAGAACACGGCCGGCAGACGCGCCTGCTCAATCGCCGCCAGCAACCGTGCGCGGTTCGCCATGGCGAAGAAGTCCGGCAGCACCAGGAAACCGCCGTCCTTGCGCGAGGCCAGCGCGGCGATAGAAGCGACATCATGCACGGGCGCCGGCTCGACCGTCACGTGCAGTGTACGCCCGGCGTCCTCGAGCGTGCGCAGCATCAGCGGTGCGAACGGTGCGGTTGCCGGATTGTAGACGACGAAGACGCGGGACACTTTCGGCGTGACCTGCGTCAGCATCTCCAGCCATTTGCCGGCCAGCGGCCCGTCGTAATCGGTGAAGCCGGTGATGTTGCCTCCGGGATGGGCCAGGTTCCGGACAAAGCCCTGGCTGACCGGATCAGTGACCACCGCAAACACGATCGGGATCGTCGTGGTGCGCCGGCGCAACTCTTCCACCGAGGACGTGCCGAGCGCGAGCAGGATGTCGGGCTTGAGCGCGATCAGCTCGTCGGCAAGCTGCGCGAGGTGGGCCCGATCACCGGCGCCGCTGCGCCAGTCGATGTTGAGATTGTCTCGATCCTTCCAGCCATGGGAGGCGAGCGCCTCGGCGAGGCGCGGCTGGCCGATCACATCATCAGCAGCGGTGACCGAGAGAACCCCCAGCCGGCGCGGCGGAGCGGGCTGCTGCGCCAGTGCGGGGGGCGCCAGCGTGGCTATCGCCCCAACAAGCGCCAGACACTCGCGGCGGTTGATGGGCGCCTCAAATCCGGACATGTCAGATCCAGCCTTGCAACTCCCGCAGCACGAGCGTGCGGATCACGTCCATGCCGGGAGCACTGTCATTGAGGCAGGGGATCGCGGAAAACTGCTCGCCGCCATTGTGCCTGAAGATCTCGGCATTCTCCTGCGCGATCTCCTCCAATGTCTCAAGACAATCGGCGGAAAAGCCCGGCATCACCACCGCGATGCGGCGCACGCCTTCTTTCGCCAGCCGCTCCATCGTCTTGTCGGTGTAGGGCTGCAGCCATTCATCATTGCCGAAGCGCGACTGGAACGTAAGCAGCAGCTTTGTGTCGTCCATGCCGAGCCGGCGGCGCAGCGCGTGCGTCGTGGCGATGCACTGGCTCTGATAGGGATCGCCCTTGTCGACATAGGATTTCGGCATGCCGTGAAAGGAGGCGACGATCAGCTCGGGCTTGAACGGCAGTGTCGCGAGATGCGCCTCGATCGAGGTTGCGAGCGCCTCGATGTAGGCCTCGTCCTCGTAATAGGGCGGCGTCACGCGCAGTGTCGGCTGGTTGCGCAGGCGGGCCAGCACGCGGAACACCTCGTCGCAGACGGTCGCCGAAGTCGAGGCGGAATATTGCGGATAAAGCGGAACGGCGAGAATGCGTTCGCAGCCCTTCGCGATCAGCGCATCGATGCCCGCCTGGATCGAGGGATTGCCGTAGCGCATCGCCCAGTCCACCACGACATGCGGGCTAGCAGACAATGCGGCGGCGAGCTTGTCGGCTTGCGACCGCGTGATGGTCTTCAGCGGCGACTCATTGCGCTCGTTGTTCCATATCTTCCGGTAGTCGAGCGCCTTGGTGCGCGGGCGGCTGCGCAGGATGATGGCGTTGAGCACCAATTGCCAGATCAGGCCCTGGTCCTCGATGACGCGGGGGTCCGACAGGAATTCCTTGAGGTAGACCCGCACACCAGGCGTATCGGCGGTGTCGGGCGTGCCGAGATTGACCAGCAGCACGCCGACGCGCGATCGGGCCGACTGTGTTGCCGGTTTCGCTGAAACGATGGGGGCGGCGATGGTCGTCATGACCTTTGGGTCGCGCGTTGGTCCGAACTTGTCAAGATGAGCCGTGTTTGGCTAGGGTCGTTTCCAGGCGGGGGAGGAACGATGACGCTCGCGGAATGGTGCGTGCTCGGAGCGCTGCTGCTCTATCTCTTGACGATCGTCTCGATCAAATGGATTCGGTTTCGCGGCTTCGACAATTCCCGGCCGCGCGATCCCGCCTTCTATCAGGACGCCATCGCGCAGCGCGCGCTCGGCGCGCACCAGAACGGGATCGAGACATTTCCGTTCTTCGCCTTCGCGATCCTGCTTGCCGAATACAGGGACTCGCCGCAGCGCCTGGTCGACGAGCTCGCGGTGCTGTTCCTGATCGTGCGGGTCGCCTACGTCCTGACCTATCTCGGCAACCGGCCGACGCTGCGCTCCATCCTCTGGAGCATCGGCTTTGCGATCAATCTCGCGATCTTCTTCATGCCGATGTTGAAGCGGCTGCTACCGGTGTGAGCCCCAGTGTCGCGGACGCGGTGCAGCGCGTTTGCGCTGCTCCGCAGAGCCGGCACCCAGCGGGCCAATTCCTGGCGCGCGCAGAGATAGGCCCCGGCTCTGCAGGCGCACCGTCGAAGGGACGCTGCGGCTTGCGTCCGGGGCAACGAGAGCTCGCCTCAAAAGCACGTCGTCCGCTCGGCTGCGATGTAGCCGAATAGCAGGCCTGCGCCGAACAGCAGCACCAGGGTCGCGGCGCCGAGTTCGATACCGCGCATCAACAGCGCGCCGCCGCCGTCACGCCCCGCGCTCAGGCGGCCGGCGACGTCCTTGGCCGAGACGGCAATCACCGCGATGACCGCCACAGTGATCGCGGTGCCCAAGCCCATCAGGAAGGTCGCGGCAATGCCGGCCCAGAACAGGCCCTGGGCGAGCGCGAACACCAACACCAGGATCGCACCCGAGCAGGGACGGATCCCGACGGTCAGGATCGCGGCGAAGCCACGCCGCCAGCCACCGGGGCCGGCGAGCTCGCTCGGAGTCGGGCCATGAGAATGGCCGCAATGCTCGTCGTGAACGTGGTCATGTCCGTGGTGATGATGGGTGCGCGCGGGATCGTGACCATGATAGTGGTGATGATGGCCATGGTGATCATGATGGTCATGCGGCACGCCCGCCAAGGCGGGCACCGGCTGCGCCACCTGCAGTGCGCGGAGCAAGGTACGGCCCTTGACCCAAACCAGCCGCAGGCCGAACAGCGCGATCAGGGCATAGCTTGCGATTTCGATCGCGCCTTCCGCCTTGCACATGGTCTTGGCGGTGGCGTTCAGGATCCAGGCCGAGATGCCGACGATCAAGATCGCCGCAAGCGACTGCATCAACGCGGAGGCAAATGACAGCGCGATGCCGCGCCGCGCGGTCTCGCGGTTGGCAACGAGATAGGAGGCGATCACCGCCTTGCCGTGGCCGGGGCCGGCGGCATGGAAGATGCCGTAGGCAAAGGAGATGAAGAGCAGCGTCCACAGCGCCGAGCCGTCGGATTTGGCCGCTCGGATGGTCGACGACATCTGGCGATAGAATTCCGACTGTTTTGCAAGCAGCCAGCCGATGAGACCACCGGCTTCGGGCTGCGACGCCTGCTTCGGCGCGCCGAACGGATTTTGCGCAAGGACATCGTGGAGCGCGGCGTCGGCGATGCCAGCGACGAGGAGAATAGCGGCGCAGGCAAGGAGCCCACGCCCAAGCGGCGAGAGATGCGGCTTCAAGGGCACTCCACCGTGATCTTGTTGGCGAACATCATGCCGAAATTGGCATTCGGCCCATCCAGAAAGGTCTGCTCGTTGAGCTTCTGCGCGGTCGCGGAACCGTCACTGGGACGATCGAGCTTCATCTGGCAGCCGGCGGGTGCGCCGACCAGCTTGACCGGATTGTCCTTGGCCATCTGAAAGTCGATGAAGAAGGAGCGGTCGAACACTTCGAGCACCAGCTGCCTGGACTTGACCGGGTTCTTGAGCGGCAGCGTGAAGTGCAGCGTCAGCACCGTGTCCTTGTAGTCGAGGTAATAGTCGACCGGGTCGTTGAAGCGCTCCTTCTTGCCATCCGCTTTCGCGAAGGTGAAGTAGGCATATTCCTTCAGCGACTCGACATTGGTCTGCGCCAGCGGCCCGAGCTCCTCGCGGGTATAGGCCCCCTTGGTCTTGCTCTCGAGCCCCTGCACTGCATAGGCCGAGAACATGTCGTCAAAGGTCCAGGCGTGGCGAACGCCGGTGATGCTGCCATCCTCGGCATAGAGCAGCTCGCTGGTCGCGGTGATCCAGACATGCGGATGCGCGCTCGCCGCGCCTGCTGCAAGCGACAGGCCGACAGCGAGCAGCCATCCCAGCAAGACGCGCATGCCGTCAGGCCGCCTTTTCGTCGAGCAGGCCGCGGCGGCGTAGCAGCGCGTCGGGCTCGGGCGGGCGGCCGCGGAAAGCCTCGTAGGCGGCTTCCGGGTCGACCGATCCGCCGCTCGAATAGATGTCGTCATGCAGGCGTTTCGCCACCGCAGGATCGAAGATGTTGCCGGCTTCCTCGAAGGCGCCGAAGGCGTCGGCGTCCATCACCTCCGACCACATGTAGCTGTAATAGCCGGCCGCATAGTGATCGCCGGAGAAGATGTGACCGAACTGGGTCGGCCGGTGCCGCATCGAGATTTCCTCGGGCATGCCGATCTTCTCGAGCTCGCGTTTCTCGAAGGCGCGGACGTCCTGCGCGGCAGAGGCCGGCTGGGAATGGAACTCGAGATCGACCAGCGCCGAGGAGACGAACTCGACGGTGGCAAAGCCCTGGTTGAATTTTCGCGCGGCAAGGAACCGCTGCAGCAGATCGTCAGGCAGCGGCTCGCCGGTCTGATAGTGGCGGGCGAACTGCTGCAGCACCTCGGGCCGCTCCTGCCAGTGCTCGTAGAGCTGCGAGGGCAGCTCGACGAAGTCGGTGAAGACGGAGGTGCCCGACAGCGAGGGATAGGTCACGTTGGACAGCATGCCGTGCAGGCCGTGGCCGAACTCGTGGAACAAAGTGCGGGCATCGTCGGGCGACAGCAGCGAAGGCTCGCTGCCCGTGCCTTTGGCAAAGTTGCAGACATTGATGATGAGCGGCGCGATCTCGCCGTCGAGCTTCTGCTGGTCCCGCAGCGAGGTCATCCAGGCGCCGGAGCGTTTGGACGGCCGGGCGTAGTAGTCGCCGTAGAACAGCGCCTTGTGCTTGCCGTCAGGACCCTTCACCTCCCAGACCCGTACATCAGGGTGCCAGACCGGCACATCCTTGCGCTCGGCGAAGCTGATGCCGAACAGGCGGGTGGCGCAGTCGAAGGCGGCGGCGATCATCTGATCGAGCGTCAGATAGGGCTTGATCGCGGCGTCGTCGAAATTGGCGCGCTGGAGGCGAAGTTTTTCGGCGTAGTAACGCCAATCCCAGGGCGCGAGGTTGAAATTGCCGCCCTCCTCCGTGATCAGCGCCTGCATCTCGTCGCGGTCGGCGAGCGCACGGGCGCGGGCCGGCTTCCAGACCCGCTCCAGCAGGCCACGCACCGCATCCGGCGTCTTCGCCATGGAGTCCTCGAGCCGGTAGGCGGCGAAGGTCGGATAGCCCAGCAGCTTGGCGCTCTCCTCGCGCAATTTCAGGATCTCGCCGATGGCCGTGTTGTTGTCGTTGGCATTGCCGTTGTCCCCGCGCGCGATGAAGGCCTTGTAGACCTTCTCGCGCAGATCGCGGCGGGCCGAGCTCTTCAGGAACGGCTCGGCAGAGGAGCGCGACAGCGTCACGATGGCCTTGCCTGCCATGCCGCGCTCTTCTGCCGCAGCCTTGGCGGCGGCGACAAAGCTCTCCGGCAGGCCCTGCCGGTCGGCTTCCCCAAGCTCCATGAACCAGTCCTGCTCGTCGCCGAGCAGGTGATGGCTGAAGCCGGTCGCGAGCTGGGCCAGCTTCTCGTTGATCTCGGCCATCCGCGTCTTGGCCTCGTCGGACAGGCCGGCGCCGGCGCGGTGGAAGCGGGTGTAGGTGCGCTCCAGGAGACGGAGCTGCTCCGGTGTCAGGCCAAGATGGGCGCGGTTCTCGTGCAGCTGGGCGATGCGGCCAAACAGCACGGCGTTCATCATGATGGGATTCCAGTGCCGCGCCATCCGCACGGAGACCTCCTTGTCGATGTCCAGGATGGCCGGATTGGAATGCGCCGAGACCAGGTCGTAGAACACCGCCGCAACCTTGTTGAGCAGCTTGCCGGAGCGCTCCAGCGCCGTGATGGTGTTGGCGAAGTCGGGTGTCGCCGGATCATTGGTGATCGCGGCGATCTCGGCGGCGTGATCGGCGAAGGCCTGCTCGAAGGCCGGCAGGAAGTGCTCCGGCGAGATCTCGTCGAAGGGCGGGGCCCCAAACGGCGTCACCCAGGCCTTCAGCAGCGGATTGGTCTCGGAGTCCGTAGTTTGGCGGAGGTCTGACATCGCAAGTCCGATTTTTTGAGGCAATTTGTTGGGCGCAGCTATAGCACGCGATGGGGCTTTTTTGGGCCATTTGGCCTTGCTCCCGCCCGCCTTTTCGGAGAGATTGCGGCCCTCGAAGCCACGGACCCCAACGCCATGAACGCGCCCTCCTCGTCTTCCCGTCAGATCGTCTGGCCGAGCGTCATCACCGTCGTCAGCGCCGCGATCCTGATCGGCGCCGAGGTGTTCGGCGCGGCCTTTGCCGGCGGCTGGGCGCTCGCGGTTCTGCTCGGACTCGGCGACCAGGCCGCGCATATCCTTCAGGCCGTGCTGTTCGCACTCGGCGTGCTGGTCATGACCGCGTTCGTCCGCGCGGCTCAGCGCGTCGAGCCGTTCTTCAAGCGCGGCTGAGGCGTCTCGCGCGCGAGAGACATACGCACGACACGGAAAACTTAACGCGCGTTCATCTCCGCCTCGCTCGCGCAACACTGCGCAAGCAGATGTTAGGCAATTCTGTTCTCAGCCTAAAAAAATTCTTGCGAAGCAGAGTCAAAACGCTTATGTGCGCTCTTGCCCAATTTCGCACGTGCCTGTGGTCGTGTGTCAGTCGGTAGGTATCCGGACAAGAGGCCGGACAGCCGCCAAGGGGTGAAGAAGCCGAGGGGCTCTTCGGAAGTGCGGAAGTCGCGAGACCGAAAGGTCAGACGACGAAGCAAACCCGGAGCGTCCAGCATCTCTCTCAAGGGATGCCTTGTCGAAGGTGACTTCACTCTTTGCAACCGTGACTGGCAGCCGGAGGCGAACCGGCGCACCCCGCTCTCAACGGGGGACGCGACTTAAAGCAACGACGGATCGGGCTTTTTTGGTCTCTACCGGCATTCCACCGCCGGCGCGGGCTACTGAAAAGGCTTGTCCTTCATTGCCAGGTGAGCGGGCGGGAAACTCTCCCAACCAATCCACGGCAGCACAGTCTGGTTTGAGTCTTTTGGCTTCAGCGCGCCTCCATCGCGCGATGTGGCCGGAGCGCTCTTATCCGACGTCACGTTGATACGGACCCCGTCGCTGGGGCCGCCGGAGAGTGCCATGACCGAACGTATCCAGGAATTCCTGCGCAACCGCCGCAAGGAAGGTCTCGACACCGAGCCGTGCCTCGTCGTCGACCTCGAGGTCGTGCGCGACAATTACCAGACCTTCGCCAAGGCGCTGCCCGACAGCCGCGTGTTCTACGCCGTCAAGGCGAACCCGGCGCCGGAAGTGCTGTCCTTGCTCGCTTCCATGGGCTCCTGCTTCGACACCGCGACGGTCGCCGAGATCGAGATGGCGCTGGCCGCCGGTGCGACGCCCGACCGCATTTCCTTCGGCAACACGATCAAGAAGGAGCGCGACATCGCGCGCGCCTTCGCGCTCGGCATCCGGCTGTTCGCGGTCGACTGCACCGCCGAGGTCGAGAAGGTCGCCCGTGCCGCTCCCGGCGCGAAGGTGTTCTGCCGCATCCTCTATGATTGCGCCGGCGCCGAGTGGCCGCTGTCGCGCAAGTTCGGCTGCGACCCGGAGATGGCCGTCGAGGTGCTCGACGCCGCCAAGCGCCTGGGCCTGGAACCGTGCGGCATCTCGTTCCATGTCGGCTCGCAGCAGCGCAAGGTGAAGGCGTGGGACCGTGCGCTGGCCATGGCCTCGCAGGTGTTCCGCGACTGCGCCGAGCGCGGCATCAACCTGACCATGGTCAACATGGGCGGCGGATTCCCGACCAAGTACCTGAAGGACGTGCCGCCGGTCGTGACCTACGGCCGCTCGATCTTCCGCGCGCTGCGCAAGCACTTCGGCAACCAGATTCCGGAGACCATCATCGAGCCGGGCCGCGGCATGGTGGGCAACGCCGGCATCATCGAATCCGAGGTCGTGCTCATCTCGAAGAAGAGCGACGAGGACGAGGTGCGCTGGGTTTACCTGGACATTGGCAAGTTCGGCGGTCTCGCGGAGACCATGGACGAGTCGATCCGCTACGCCATCCGCACCCCGCATGACGGCGCGGACATGACCCCGTGCGTGCTCGCAGGTCCGACCTGCGACAGCGCCGACGTGCTGTACGAGAAGACCCCGTATCCGCTCCCTGTTACGCTCGAGATCGGCGACAAGCTGCTGATCGAAGGCACCGGGGCCTATACGTCGACCTACTCGGCGGTGGCGTTCAACGGTATCCCGCCGCTGAAGACCTACCACATCTAAGCAGCCTCTCTTCTTCCGAGGCCTGACGAACCCGAGAGCCGGCTTGCCGGCTCCTCACCCGACATTGCCATTCTGACGACGCTTGAGACCGCGTGCCTTCGCCGGATTTCAAGCGGGGACTGACGCGCCATGACTGCTTTTCGGAAGCCACAGATCGCCCTCACTTCGCATGCCGTTCCGTTCGTGATCCGCGCGGAACGTGCATCCGACGTCGCGATGCGTGAAGCGCTGCTCGATGTCTGTTTTGGCGAGAACCGCCATGACCGCACCTGCCAGCGCCTGCGCGACGGACGCGCGCCTGCCGCAGGCCTTGCCCTGTCGGCGATGCGCGAGGGCGAGCTCGTGGGAACCGTGCGGTTGTGGCACGTCAGCGCCGGCGGCAGGCCCGCTCTGGTCCTCGGACCACTGGCGGTGGCCCCTGCCTGCCGCGAGCTCGGGATCGGCGCCGCGCTGATGCATCAAGCGCTGGCCGCCGCCCGGGCGCGCGGGCATGAAGCCGTGATCCTGCTCGGCGATGCCCCCTACTACGCCCGCTTCGGCTTCTCGGCCGAGAAGACCGGCGCATTGATGCTGCCTGGCCCGTTCGAGAGCGAGCGCCTGCTGGCGATCGAATTCCAGATCGGTGCGCTCGATGGCGCCGAGGGGATGATCGTCCCGACCGGCGCGGCGCTGGCCAAACGGAGGGTAGTTCGCCCCCTTCAGGCGCACGCGGCGTAAGGGATAGCCATGACGGCGACCACCGAAGCCGCGCTCCGCGGCAACGTGCGGCCGTGCCTGCGCTGAGCAGGGGTTGCGTGAGCCCCGGAAACGCCCTTTAACCCCACGGAATTCCCCCATTCAGTCGAGGCCCACCCCATGTCCCGTCGCCTGATTTCCACCGGCTCCCCCTTTGAGAAGACCGCCGGCTATAGCCGCGCTGTGGTCGACGGCGACTTCTGCTTCGTCGCCGGAACCACCGGCTATGACTACGCGACGATGACGATGCCTGACGATGTCACGAGCCAGTCACGCAACTGCTTCAAGACCATCGAAGCGGCCCTGAAGGAGGGCGGTTTCGAGATGGCCGACATCGTCCGCGCGACCTACTACCTCACCGATGCCAAGGACGCGGATGAGCACTTCGCGGTCTGCGGCCAGGTCCTGGGCGAGATCCGCCCGGCCGCCACGCTGCTCGTCGTCTCGGCGCTTCTCAAGCCCGAGATGAAGGTCGAGATCGAAGTCACCGCCAAGCGCCGCGGCATCTAGCAAGCGCCGCAGCGCCTGATCCATCCACCAATTGTCCGCCAGCACGTTCCGGAGAAACCATCCCATGAGCCCTCCCTCGCAGATCTATGCGAAGATCACCGGTCCCATCGTCATGGTCGGCTTCGGCTCCATCGGCAAAGGCACCTTGCCGATGATCGAGCGCCATCTCGACTACGACAAGTCGCGCGTCACCGTGATCGATCCGAAGGACGAGGGCCGCAAGGCGCATTGCGAGAAGCAGAATGTGCGCTTCATCCAGAAGGCCGTGACCAGGGAGAATTACCGGGAATTGCTGACCCCGCTGCTCACCGAGGGCGGCGGCCAGGGCTTTTGCGTCAATCTCTCCGTCGACACCGGCTCGACCGACATCATGGAGCTCTGCAACGAGCTCGGCGCGCTCTATATCGACACGGTCAACGAGCCCTGGCTCGGCTTCTATTTCGATTCGACCAAGGGCCCGGAAGCGCGCTCCAACTACGCGCTGCGGGAAGTGACGCTGGCCGCCAAGAAGGCGCGCCCGGCGGGCTCGACGACAGCCGTCTCCTGCTGCGGCGCCAATCCCGGCATGGTCTCGTTTTTCGTCAAGCAGGCGCTGCTCAACGTCGCCGCCGATCTGAAGCTCAATGCGCCCCGGCCGAAGACCAGGGCCGAATGGGCCGATCTGATGCGGCAGGCCGGCATCAAGGGCATCCACATCGCAGAACGCGACACCCAGCGCTCCAAGACGCCGAAGGAGCCTGACGTCTTCGTCAACACCTGGTCGGTGGAAGGCTTCCTTTCGGAAGGCGTGCAGCCGTCCGAGCTCGGCTGGGGCACCCATGAGAAATGGATGCCCGAGAATGCGCGGACCCACGAAGCCGGCTGCGGCGCGGCGATCTATCTGATGCAGCCCGGCGCCAACACGCGCGTGCGCACCTGGTGCCCGACCCGGGGGGCGCAGTACGGCTTCCTCGTCACCCACAACGAATCGATCTCGATTGCCGATTACTTCACCGTGCGTGATGCCTCCGGCAAGGCGATCTACCGGCCGACCTGTCACTATGCCTATCATCCGGCCGACGATGCCGTGCTGTCGCTGCACGAGATGTTCGGCCGCGCCGCCAAGATGCAGGAGAAGCACCACATCTTGGATGAAAACGAGATCGTCGACGGCATCGACGAGCTCGGCGTGCTGCTGTTCGGCCACGACAAGAATGCTTATTGGTATGGCTCGCAGCTTTCGATCGAAGAGACCCGCGCACTTGCGCCGTATCAGAACGCCACCGGCCTGCAAGTGACCTCCGCCGTGCTCGGCGGCATGGTGTGGGCGCTGGAGAACCCGAACGAGGGCATCGTCGAAGCCGACGAGATGGATTTCGACCGCCTGCTGGAGATCCAGCTGCCATACCTCGGCCCGGTGAAAGGCTTCTACACCGATTGGACGCCGCTGACGGATCGTCCGGGATTGTTCCCGGAGGATATCGACACCAGCGATCCCTGGCAGTTCAAGAACATCCTGGTGCGCTGACAGGCGCACCTGCCCGGGCCGCAATGAACGGGAGGCTCATGGCCTTCCGCCGCCCCGGGTGCTAACCAACCCTGGCCGGACGGCAACCGGGAGGTCGGCATGAAGCATATCGCCTGCATCGCGGGAGGCATCAATCTTCTGATCGCGTCCCACGCATGGGCCGCGGACACCGGTCAGTTGCCCTGCAAGACCACGCAGGAATGCAACGAAAACGCTGCCAAGATCGGCGCCAACGCCCCCAGGGACGCGCAGCCCTCGACCAGCAAATCGGACGCCGCCGAGGACCAGTTCTACTGGCTCAACAAGATCAACAAGGCCTCCACCGTGATGCTGGTAGAGGAAGGCATCTTCCCGAAAAAGACCGGCCAGCTGATCGCCGCCGGCGTGGACTACACGATCCGCCAGGCGCGTGAGCCCGACGGCAAGCGCCCCAGCGACGTCCTTCAGATCGAGAAGATCATGACCGACAAGGTCGGCGAGGAGGCATCCGTCATCCACGCCGGGCGCAGCCGTCAGGACATGTACGCGACCTTTCGCGCGGCCAAACTACGCAACCAGACGCTGGATTTTGCCGAGGCGTTGCTGGGCTTGCGTGCCAAGCTGCTCGCCAAGGCGGCCGACAATCTCGATGCGTTGATGCCCGGCTACACCAACGGCGTGCAGGCGGTGCCCATCACCTATGGCCATTACCTGCTGGCCTATGAGGAATCGTTCGAGCGCGACCAGCAGCGCGTCAGCGAGGCCCATCGCCGGCTCAACCTCAGCCCGATGGGCGTCGGCGTCATGTCCGACTCGGTCTGGCCGCTGAACCGCACGCGTCTCGCCGAGCTGCTCGGCTTTGACGGCGTCGTCGAGAATTCGATGGATGCCAACCAGGTGATCCCGTTCGACAACCAGCTCGAGGCCACCGCAATCGCCAATTCGGCCGCCATCCGCATCGGCGCGATGATGCAGGATCTGCATACCCAATACGCCGAGATACGACCGTGGCTATTGCTGCAGGAGGGCTCGACCTACACCAGCAGCTCGATGCCGCAGAAGCGCAATCCGGGCCTGATCATGCAGGCGAGGATCGCGGCTTCAGACGTGGTGGGGCTGTCGACGGCAGTGTCGATCCGCGCGCACAACGTCATGTCGGGCATGGTCGACTCCAAGTCCCAGTCAGAGGATGTCGGTTTGCTCCCCCGCGCCATCGACATGGTCACCGCCACCGGCCGGGTGTTGGATGCGATCGTGGTCAACAAGGCCCGCGCCAGGGAAGAGCTGGAGAGCGACTGGACCTCGACCATGAACCTCGCCGAGCTGCTGTTGCAGGCGCACCAGATCCCGTTCCGCGTCGGCCATGGCTTTGCATCACAGATGGTCAGCTATGCACGGCCGCTGGATCTCACGCCCAAGACCATCCCCTTCAGCGAGGTGACTGACCTCTTCGCCAAGACGCTTGCCAAATTCAACATGCCGGCGCGGCCGTTCCCGATGAGCGAAGCCGAATTCAGGGAGGTGATGTCACCGGACTGGATCGTGGCGCACACCCGGGGCGTGGGCGGTCCGCAGCCGGAGGAGACTGCACGCATGCTCAAGGCAGCCCAGCAGCGCCTCGACGCAGACAAGCTCTGGCTAGCGGCCCAGCACGACAAGCTCGCGAAGGCCGATAGCGCGCTCGATCAGGCGTTTGCGGCGCTCTTGCCCAACGACGCGGCGCAATAGGACCGGGGCGCGTCATGCCGCGCCCCGCCCACTCACGTCATCTCGCCATGTAATCGAACGCCACGCTGCCGAGCCCAAGCGTCAGGTCCGCTTTGAAGTGCAGCGCCGAGAGCACCTCGCGCACCGGCAGCCGAGCGACATCGCAGAGCGCGTGAGGAAACAGGCCGAGCGCGCCGGGTCCGGTCCAGGCTTCCTTCAACGTGATGTCCTCGAGGTGGAAGCGCACCAGCTCGCAGATCCGGGCGCTACCGTCGACATGCGGGATGATCTTCAGGATGAAGTTCGGTGCCTTCATCGGCTGGAGCACCCCGTCAAGATCGACCTTGCGGTGCTTGTAGCCCATGGTCGCGGAGGCACAGAGCACCGAACCATAATGCAGCGAGCCGACCAGCACGTCGCTCTCGACCTCGATCTTCGGCCGCGCCAGCTTCTTCGGAAACCCCCACAGCTCGCGGCCACCGGCGATCGGGCCTTCGTCGTCGAGATACATCGCGTGGGTGTAGGCGCCGAGCTCGCCCTTGAAGCGGACCGGGATCACCTGCCCGGTCTCGGTGTAGTCGCCGAAGCCGGTCGAGTCGGGCATGCGGATGAATTCGTATTTCACCACCGGCTCCGCCACCTCGAGCGGCTCGGGCACGATGGCGGCAAGGGCTTCTGGATCGGTCCTGTAGGTGATGATGAAATATTCGCGGTTGAAAAAGCGATATGGCCCCGGCGGGAATGACGGGTTCGTGAGCGGCATCGAATAAGCGTTACGGCGAACGTCCTCGATCTTCATGGAAGCCCCATCTGTCGTTGGTTCGACGGATTATGGAGGGGGCCGCGCGCCATGGCGAGGTCATTGACTGGGCATCAGACGTCACATGCGCGTCAAAATGCGGGACCGTCGAGCCTATTTCTTCTCGAGCGGTGGCGCGATTTTCTCGGCAGGGGCCGGCGGCAACGCCGGTTTGGCAGCACCCGCCGCGCCTTGCGTCTGCGGATCGGGACGCGCCGGCTGGGGAGCCGGCGTGGTCGGACGTTCGCCGCCTGGCTTTGCCTCGGCGGGCATCTTGTCCTGATCGGTGGATGGCGTGCCCTGCAGCGGCTGCGTGGCCTGCGCCAACTCCATCCGGTGTTCCGCGCGGATTTGCGCCAGCGACATCACCGAAACGACGACGCCTGCTGCGAACAGCGAGCAGGCGATCGTCAGGTCGAGCTTCACGTTTCGCTTGTCATTCTGGCCGGGCATATCGATCACCGCCTTTATCTGCGGGATCAACGAACTTCCGGCACCGGGGTTCCGCGCCCTGCATGACTGGAACTGTGGGCTCGTGCGCCAAAATAGCACGTTAGTCCGTGGTGCTGACTTCCCAGGTGGCGTGGCTCACGCCGGGCAGATGCTGGAGATCGGTCGCGACCGCGTTCAGCTCGTTCGGATCGACCGCAGTCGCCACCAGCTTGGCGACAATCTCCAGAATGTCGTCGCCAATCTCGGCGACGTCGATATCGGCCACCGCATACTTCGCGGCCTCGAGCTTGTCGACGAGACGGTCGCGCATGTCAGGCAGCGCGTCGGCCGCGACCGCGAGCTTGAAGTAATAGGTCGCCTCCAACGCCTTCTCGTTCAGCGGAATGCGGTTGATGGCGTTGACCAGCGGGCGCAGCATGGTGTTGCCGGCAATGACGAAGACGGTGAGCACCGCCGCTTGGGCGACCATGTCGGCGCCGGCGCATGATCCCACAGCGGCGGAAGCCCACAGCGTCGCCGCCGTGTTCAGGCCACGCACGTCCATGCCCTGCTTCATGATGACGCCGGCACCGAGAAAGCCGATACCCGAGACGACATAGGCGATCACCCGCACAGCACCATCAGCGCCGTCCAGATGCATGGCGAGATCGACGAAGGCTGCGGCACCCACCGCGACCAGCACGTTGGTGCGCAGGCCGGCAGTGCGTTGCCTGTATTGCCGCTCGGCGCCGATCAGCGTGCCCAGCACGAAAGCCGTGAACAGGCTGACCAGCGTGTCGGCGAAATCAGCGAGCTGGAAGGTCGTAAGAAACCGCATGGTCCCCTATACGGCCGGAACCATGACAGATCAAAGCTCCAGCAGGCCGCCGTCCCCATTTTCGTCGGCGAAAGCGAGTTGCGTGCCCTTGGCGTTCCAGGCCAGCCCGGCCACCGGCGGCGTGCCGTTGCGGCGGACCAGGATCTCGGCGCCATCCTCCATTCGCACCATCAGCACCGTGCCATCGCTGTAGCCGCAGGCCAGAATGTCGTTCTTCGGATGGCAAGCGACCACCGCCACGCGCGCCTGCAGCGGCGCCAGCATCGCGGGCTCCTTGCCCATCGGGCCGTCCTTGCTGGCAAACGGCCAGATGATGACGGTGTCGGCGCCTGAGGTCGCCAGTCCCTTGCCGCCCGCACTCCAGGACATCGAGCGGACGCGACCGGGATAGCCGGTCATGCGCATGTGCCTGTTGTCGGCGAGACGCCAGCCGTGCAGGGCGGCCTCATGCATGCTCGTGACCAGGAACTTGTTGTCGGGGCTGAAGGTGACGCCCAGATGCGAGCCGGCCCAGGGCAGGAATTCGGCCGATCCGTCCATGTTGGGAAACCACAGCGTCGCGCCGTTGTAATGCGCGATCGCGAGCCGCAGGCCCTTGGGCGCGAACGCGAGACCACCGACGGTCGAGGGCACATCGAGCGACTTTGGCTCGGCCTTGCCGCTCTTGACGGTCGCCGTCTTGCCGGCCGACCAGGCGAAGGCACCATCAGGGTGCAACGCCACAGCGTCGATCCAGCGCCGCTTCGGATCGGTGGCGAGCAGCGTCACCTCGCCCTTGGCATCGACCGAGACGACCTTGCCGTCGTCGCCGCCCATCACGAGGCGCTTGCCGTCGGAGGCAGTCGAGAGAATGCCGCCGCTGTGAACGGCCACGATGCTGATCTCGCCTTTGGCGTCGACGAAGGCGACATTCTCCTCGCCGCCCACAAAGGCGGCGCGGTCCCTGAGGAAATGCACCGAGGTTACACCCATGCCAAGCGTGACAGGCTTGACGCGGTCGGTGACGGAGACGATCGAGGCGGAATCGGGAGCGGGCGTAAACTCTTTCATCACGAGACGATGCAGCTCTCGAAGCCAGTGCGAATGAGCTCTTCCGGCAACTCACGGCCGATGAAGACGAGGCGGCTCTCGCGGGGCTCGCCCTCCTTCCACTTCCGCTGGTGGTTACCTTCCAGCATCATGTGGACGCCCTGGAACACGTAGCGGTCGTCGTCGTCATGGAAGGCGAGGATGCCCTTGGAGCGCAGGATCTTGCCGCCCTCGACCTGCACCAGGTTCTGGAGCCAGGGCATGAAGACATTTGGATCGAGCGGCTTGTCGGTCTTGAGCGACAGCGACTGCATGTCCTCGTCGTGATAGTGCTTTAGGCCGTGGCCGTGGCCGTGATCGTGGTGGTGATGATGGTCATGGCCGTGATGGTGATCATGATCATGGTCGTGATCATGATCGTCGGCCGCCAGGAAATCAGGCTCGATATCGAGGATGCGGTCGAGATCGAACGCGCCGCGATCGAGCACGTCGGCCAGCGCCACCGAGCAGCGCTCGGTGCGATGCAGTTTCGCATAGGGGTTGATGCCACGGATGCGAGCCTCGACTTCCGCAAGCTCGGGCTTGGTGACGAGATCGGTCTTGTTCAGCACGATGACGTCGGCAAACGCGATCTGGTTCTTGGCTTCGGGTGCGTCCTTCAGACGATCGGACAGCCATTTGGCGTCGGCGACCGTGACGACCGCATCGAGCCGTGCGTTCTTCTGCACGTCCTCGTCGACGAAGAAGGTCTGGGCGACCGGCGCCGGATCGGCAAGGCCTGTCGTCTCGACGATGATGGCGTCGAACTTGCCCTTGCGCTTCATCAACCCGTCCATGATGCGGACGAGGTCGCCGCGCACGGTGCAGCAGATACAGCCATTGTTCATCTCGAACACTTCCTCATCGGCGCCGATGATGAGGTCGTTGTCGATGCCGATCTCGCCGAATTCGTTGACGATGACGGCGTATTTCTTGCCGTGGTTTTCCGAAAGAATGCGGTTCAGGAGCGTGGTCTTGCCGGCACCGAGATAGCCGGTCAGGACGGTCACGGGAATTTTTGGCGAGGTCGCTTCAGGCATAACAACTCCGGACTATCGGGCTTTTCGCGCGACGCCAGGCGGGGTGGCCCCGGCCCTAATGGTCAAGCGCGCTGGTCAGGGCCTTTATATTGTGCCTGACCATGTCAATGTAAGTGGGTGCAGGCCCCTTTTCGCCGGTCAAACCGTCCGAAATCAGGGTCCCGCCGACCTTTGCGCCGGTCTCGGCCGCGATCCGCCGGATCAGGCGGTCATCGCTGATATTTTCCAGAAAAACCGCCGGGATTTTCTGGGCCTTGATCTGGCCGATGATGGCGGCGATATCCCGCGCGCTGGGCTCGGTTTCGGTGGAGACGCCCAGGGGCGCGATGAACTGGATGCCATATTCGGCGGCGAAATAGCCGAAGGCATCGTGGGTCGAGATCACCTTGCGCCGCTCAGGGGGGATCTTAGCCACGGCGTCCCGGACCTCATGGTCGAGCGCGTCGAGCTGTTCCAGATAGGCTTTGAGCCGGCTGCGGAAAAATTCCGCGTCATCCGGGGCCGCCGTGATTAGCGCATTGGCGATATTGGTGACGTAGACCTTCGCGTTCGGCACGGACTGCCAGGCGTGCGGATCGGCGGCCGAGCCAAGCTTCAACGGCGCGATGCCGGCGGTCGCGGTGACCATCTGCGCCTTGCCGCCGGAAGACTGCACCAGGCGCGGCAGCCAGCCCTCCAGCCCCAGCCCGTTGACGATGACGAGTTTTGCGTCCGTGATGCGTTTCGCATCACCGGGCGCGGGCGTGTAGACGTGCACGTCGCTGTCAGGGCCGACCAGCGTCGTCAGGTTGATGTTGTCACCACCGATCGTGCGGACGAAGTCGCCGAGGATCGAGAAGCTCGCGACGACATTGAGCCGCTCCGCGGCTTGCAACGGCGAGGCGATCAGCAGCAAGGCATACATCAGGAGGCAGCGCATCGTCACGCCTCCAGATGCCGGCCGGGGAACATCTGCCTGACGATGCCGCCGACGCGGCCGAACAGGACAGAGACGATGTAGAGCACGGTCGCGACCAGAATGATCGCAGGGCCCGACGGCACGCGGGTCTGGAACGACAATACGAGGCCGGCATAGCCCGAGAGCGCGGCAACGACGACAGCAATGCAGATCATCACCGTCAGATCGCGCGACCAGAACCGCGCGATGCCTGCCGGCAGGATCATCAGGCCGACCGCCAGCAGCGTGCCGAGCGCCTGAAAGCCGTTGACGAGGTTGATGACGACGAGGGCGAGGAAGGCGAGATGCGCGGGGCCGCCGGCGCGGCTGACGGTGCGAAGAAACAGGGGATCGACGCTTTCGATCACCAGAGGACGATAGATCACCGCGAGCACCAGCAGCGTCACCGTGGCGTTGAAGGCGACCACGAGCAGCGTCTGGTCGTCCATCGCCAGGATGTTGCCGAACAGCACGTGCAGCAGGTCGATATTGGTGCCCCTGATCGAGACGATGGTGACGCCGAGCGCCAGCGAAGCCAGATAGAAGGTCGCGAGCGAGGCGTCCTCCTTCAGCCCGGTCGAGCGCGCGACCACGCCGGCGAGGATTGCGACCGCAAAACCCGCGATCAATCCGCCGGCCGTCATCGCGAACAGATTGAGGCCGGAGAGCAGGAAGCCGATTGCGGCGCCGGGCAGGATCGCATGCGCCATGGCGTCACCGACGAGGCTCATGCGCCGCAGCATCAGGAACACGCCGATCGGGGCGCCTGCCAGCGCCAGCGCGATGATTGCGGCAAGCGCGCGCCGCATGAACTCGAATTCGGTGAACGGACCGATCAGCGCGTCATAGATCATCTGCGGTCACGCCGCCCGCGAGCTGACATCGTC
The DNA here is from genome assembly GCF_900113735.1 of Bradyrhizobium sp. Gha. Classification (GTDB taxonomy): domain Bacteria; phylum Pseudomonadota; class Alphaproteobacteria; order Rhizobiales; family Xanthobacteraceae; genus Bradyrhizobium. The sequence goes on along the minus strand of NZ_FOQM01000028.1, from coordinate 58,901 downwards.
AGCCGCGCAGGCCGACGCGCTGTCGTCAAAAGCCTCGCACATCCGCATCGCGACCATCAGATTCTCTGGCGTCAGCACCTCTGCCGTCGGCCCCCATGCCACCGGACCGCGCGCCAAAATCAACGTCTCGGTGAAATGCGTGCGCACCATCTCCATGTCGTGGAGTGCGGCCAGCACGGTGCGGCCTTCGGCGTGCCAATGCTTCACCAGTGCGAGCAGGTCGGCAATGGTCTTGCTGTCGATGGCGTTGAAGGGCTCGTCGAGCACGATCAGCCTGGCGTCCTGGAGCAGCACGCGCGCGAACAGCACGCGCTGCATCTGGCCGCCGGAGAGCGTGCCAATGGGGCGGTTCTCGAAACCATTGAGGCCGACGGCGGCGATCGCACGCAGGATCTTTGCACGCGCGGCCTTGCCGATCCCGCCGAACAGGCCGGTCCCGCGCCAAAGTCCAGTGCCGACGAAATCGAACACCGAGATCGGGAAGCTGCGGTCGATGTCCGCGCTCTGCGGCAGATAGGCGATGTCGCGGGCGTCCAGCAGCCCGAGATGGATGCTGCCGTCGAGCGGTTTGAGGATGCCGACGATGCCACGCAGCAGCGTCGACTTGCCGGCACCGTTGGGGCCGATCACGGCGACCAGCGCGCCCGATGCGACCTCGCCATTGAGATGGTGCACCGCCGGATGGCGGTCATAGCCGAGCGTGACGTTGTGAAAGTGCAGCGCTGCCATGGTCACCTCATCGCCAGCCAGACGACAACCCAGAGCGCGGCACAGACGGCGGCAGCGGCCGAAAGGCGGCCTGCCGCCGTCATGCGCAGGATCGACCAGGGCGCGTCCTGGGCCGGATGTGGAGAGGCTGCATCGTGGACATGGGCGTGGCTGTGGTCGTGCCCGTGCGAATGCGCATGGTCGTGGGAATGGCCGTGATTGTGGCTGTGGGACGCGGCGGGAACCATGGCTAAGGATGTTATATTATAACATTACGTCTGTCCATGCCTGCCCCCGGGACGCTTTCTGCAGCAAAAAGGCGGTCGCTGCTATGCGACCGCCTTTGCTGCTTCCCGTCATTCCGGGACGGCGAAGCCGAACCTGGAATCTCGAAATTCCGGGTCTGGTGCTAACGCACCATCCCGGAATGACGGAGTAAAGCTTACGCCTTCTCGAACAGGGACTCGACGTATTCCCAGTTCACGAGGTTCTCGACGAACGCCTTGAGATAATCAGGACGGCGGTTGCGATAGTCGATGTAGTAGGAGTGCTCCCAGACGTCGCAGCCGAGGATGGGCGTGGCGCCGTGCACCAGCGGATTCTCGCCATTCGCGGTCTTGGAGATTTCGAGCTTGCCGTTCTTCACGGACAGCCAGCACCAGCCGGAGCCGAACTGGCCCACGCCCGCGGCCTGGAAGTCGGTCTTGAACTTTTCGAGGCCGCCGAGGTCTTCGTTGATCTTCTTCTCGAGCTTGCCCGGCAGCTTGCTGCCGCCGCCATTGGGCTTCATCCAGCTCCAGAAGTGGATGTGGTTGTAGTGCTGGCCGGCATTGTTGAACACCGCGGGATTCTTGCCGAACGAGCCCTTGACGATCTCCTCAAGGGACTTGCCTTCCCATTCGGTGCCCTTGAGCGCGTTGTTGCCGTTGGTGACGTAGGCCTGATGATGCTTGTCGTGGTGGAATTCCAGCGTCTCCTTCGACATGAACTGGCCGAGGGCGTCATAGGCGTAAGGGAGTGGGGGCAGCGTAAAGGTCATGGGTTCTTGTCCGCAACTTGGTGGGGAACATCTAACGGTGACCCCTTATAGAAGGTTCCTGCGCCGTTAAATACCGCCAATTTGCGAAAGGCGCGATGCGATCGCGCGGGCCGATTTGTACAAGTTCGCCGCAGGCAAGTGGATGTCAGCCCTGATGTGCTGCAAAATATCGTTGCCTTTGAAGCGGTTATGACAGAACGAATGCACCATCGAGGCCGGGACGAGGCAGAGCCATGAGTATCGAAATCGACATTTTGAACGGCGACGCCTCGTGGCCGATCGCCAAGCCGCTGCATCAGGCGGTCTGGGCACCTGACATGGTCGCGAAGCGGCCCTGGGGCCACCTCAAATGGGCCAATGCCGATTTGCGTGTGCTGATCGAGACGCCCGAGGACGGCCTCGTCTGCCATGTCGGCATCTATTTCCGCACCATCACCTGGAATGGACAGAAGACGCATGTCGGCGGCATCGGCGGCGTCTGCACGCGCGAGGACCGCCGCAACAGAGGTTATGCGACCATGGCGATCGACGCCGCCGTTCACACCATGCGCGCCAACGAGGCGGTTCGCTTCGCGATCCTGTTCTGCGAACCGCACAATTTCGCGTTCTACGAGGCCCGCAGCTGGCTGCCTTTCAAGGGCGAAGTCTATTGCAGGCAGCCTGAAGGGCGAATCCGCTTCGATGTCATGGCGCCTTACGTCTTCAACATCGTGCGCGCGCCGACGCTCGGCACCATCGACCTCTGCGGCCTGCCCTGGTGAGAGCCAGAGGTTTTCGACGGCGGCCTCGGCCACCTGCAGCCCTGGGGCAAATGAACGCAACAATGTGATTCCATCAGACGTTGCATGGCTCGAAAATACTGCTATTGGAGGCACTCCATTCCGAGGCCCCCTCCCATGTCCCGCAGATTTGCCGCTCTCACCGCCCTTCTGGCTGCGCTGTCCAGCGCACCGGCCACCCATGCACAGAGCGCCGGCGCGAGCGGGACCTGGCTGACCCAGGCGGGCGATGCCCGCGTGAAAATCAGCAAATGCGGCGGCGGCCTCTGCGGCGTCATCATCTGGCTGAAAGAGCCGTACGACACCGCGACCGGCCAGCCCGCAACCGACAGCAAGAATCCCAATCCCACGCTCGCCAAGCGCTCGATGATCGGCCTGCCATTATTCTCCGGCATGCAGCCGGCAGGATCGAACAAATGGTCGGGCCAGATCTACAATGCCGATGACGGCAGCACCTATGCGAGCAGCATCACCGTGACCGGGGCAGAGACGCTGCGCGTCGAAGGCTGCGTCGGCGCGCTCTGCGGCGGCGAGACCTGGACGCGCGCGGAACACTAGCTCGCAGCCGCCATCATCGCCTTGAGTGCCGCGGCCGCCGACGCGTAACCGCCGCGCGCACCGTCGATGAAGTGAACGTGGTCGCTCCGCAACGCCGAGGGCGTGAAGCAGGTCATCATCGCGGCATCCTGCTGATAGAGCCCATAGCGCACGATGCCGTCGCGCGCAGCGGCGACGAGACGATCGCTCAAGGCGCGTTCGAGCTCCGGCGTGCAGTCGAGAATCATGCGCAGGCCGTCGTCATATTTGCGGAAGTCGGAATTCTCGACCACCTGGCGCTTGTAGACTTTCGGCAGGAAGCCGCCGGCCTTGATGTCGAAGCGCATCAGGACATAAGCAAAGAACGTATAGGCGAGCAGGCCTGCGCGGCGCTTGAGCAACGAGCCTCCCCGGATCGCCCGTGCCTCGTAGTCCAGCCCCTGCGGCGGCCATTTCAGCGGCGGCCCCTGCGGCGGCACGGGACGCCCCGCATCCGGACTGCGCTCGACCAGATGGATGATGTCCTCGATCACTCTTCGGAACGCCAGCGGATCGGCGTCGCGCGCGGGCATTACCAGCACCGACAGAATCAGCCCGCGCGAGGCCGGCATCAACTCGAAGCGGCAGGACAGGCCGGAAAGATCGGGCTGCGTCCCCCCGGGCGCCTCAGCGACGGCGAACTCGCCACGCTTCATCGCGGCGTCGGCGAAGGCGAGCCCACCGCCGGAGAACATCGCATAGGACAGGTTGGCCGACGGACCGAAACGCGCGACGCGCACGTCGAGACCTTTTGCGCGGATGGCACTCACCGGCACCAGCGCGACGCGCATCTTCAGGTCGAGGTCTTCCCGGACCCAGGTCGCCGTCGCAGCCAAAGCTTCGCGAGCGGCTTCGAGCTCGCCGGGCGCGACCGCAAAGCTCGCGCCGTCGCCGCCGAACACGAAGGGAAATTCGCGTCCCTCGAGCGCATTCGTCACCGCCGCGATCACGGCGGCGCCGGCCATGTTGACTGCCTTGTAGCGCTGCGCCGCGATCGCCTTGGTGGAATCGACGATGTCGGCGACACCGACGCTCCAGTCGTCCGGCAGCGGCGAATAGAGTTTCGGCTCCATCAGCTGGGTGAAGCCCCGGAAAACGGGGATGCTGCCGTAAAAGGAGTCGGCTGTCATCGCAGGAAGCCGGTCAGGTTTGCACGAGAACAGATACGGGGCGAGATCGATCGGGGTTCACCTGCCGGCTTTCCCGAGCAACAAGGCATCATTGGCTGAAATGGACGACGACAACAAGATGCCGGAGCAGGCTGGCCCGGCGCCGTTCGTCGGCAATGTCGCGGGCTAGCGCGTTAGTGCAGCTTCTCGTCCTGGCACTTGCGCAAGCTTGACGCCGGCGTGTCATGACAGCCGATCAGCCGCACGAATTGCTGCGGGTACATTTCATGGCCGTGGCCGCCGGAGTTTTGATGCGACATCGGCGGGCAGCGCGCGTCGTCCAGTTTCGCGGGCGACGGCTCCATAGGCGTTTGGCCGAGACTTCGAGAGGCCATGGACTGCTCCCTGTCGTTTAGGGCAGTTCGATTGACGTAACGCATTCGATGACGCGGCATCTTACGACCAAATCCGGCATGATGTCATCGGGCCAGATCAAGGCAATTGTGTCCGCCGGGCTCCGGTTACGCCGTATTGCCGGCGTCGATCGTGAACACCGTACCTGTCACGTTGCGACCGCCCTCGCCGAGCAGATATTCCACCATGCGCGCGACGTCGTCGGTCTCCGGCAGGCGGCGCAGCGCGCTGCGGCTGGCGATCCGCTTGCGGCCGTCGTCGGAGAGATTATGCGTGAGCTCGGTATCGATGAATCCGGGCGCGATCGCGTTCACGGTGATGCCGAGCTTGCCGACTTCGCGCGCGAGCGAGCGGGTGAAGCCGGTGGCAGCAGCCTTGGTCGCGCCGTAGACCGACAGGCCATTATAGCCTGTCGTCGCGATGATCGAGGAGATGTTGATGATGCGGCCGGCGCCATCGGCCATCATCTGACGCGCGACATATTTGGTGAGGATGATCGGCGACAGCACGTTGAGCTGCACCAGCGCCTCGATCTGCGAATTGTGCATGGTCGCGAGCAGCCCCTCGGTGCCGAGGCCGGCATTGTTGACGAGTCCGTAGGTCGGACCGAACTCGTCGCGGACGAGCTTTGCGAAAGCCGGGATCGCGTCGATCGCGGCGAGGTCGCAGGCGCGGAAATGCAGTCGCCCCTCGGAGACGCCGATCGCGGCCTTGAGCTCGTCGCTCTCGCGCCGCGCGGCTGCAATCACGTTGTAGCCGGCACCCACCAGGCGCTTGCCGATCGCAAGACCAATGCCGCGGCTGCCGCCGGTGACGAGAACATTATGCATCGGTGCGCGCCAGTTTGCCGGCCGGGGTGACATCGAGCGCCTCGACGAAGCGGATCACCGCCGGCACCTTGTGCGACGCAAGCTGCGCGCGGCACTGATCCAGGATCTGGTCGCGGATCTCTTTCGCCCGCGCCTGATCGGTGCCGTCAGCGAGGATCACGTCGGCAACGACGATGCCGCCGGTGATCGGGCTGCGGCGGGATTTGGCCCGCGACATCAGCACGTCAGGGTGACGGTTGATTGCCGCCTCGATCTCTTCGGGATGAACCTTCAGCCCACCGATATTGATGATGCCGCCGCGGCGGCCGACGAAATAGTAGCGGTCGCCGCGCAATTCGACGATGTCGCCACTGTCGACGAACCCCTCGCTATCGGTGAGCGCCGCAGCGTCGCGGCCAATGTAGGCGTGTGCCGTGCGGGTCGAGCGGATGCGAAGCGAGCCGTCGACGACCTTCATCTCGACACCATTGCGGTTGCCGAGATAATTGGCCGGAAAGCCTTCGAGCCCGTCATTGACGGCGAAGCCGACGCCGGCCTCGGTCGAGGCGTAGGCATGGCCGATGGAGGAATTGGGGAAGGCCGCCTTCAGGCCATCGAGCACCGCCTGGTCGGCGATCTCGCCGGAGAGCCGGACATAGCCCGGCTTGAATTGCGCGGCCGAGCCGCTCATCAGGAGCTTGCGCCAGTGCGAAGGCGTGCCGGAGATGTGTGAGACGCCGCGCGCAATCAGCCGTGCGACGTGATCGGGGAGCGCCTCATGCGGGTCAGACAACACCATCGAGCCGCCCGAGAGGATGGCGCGGAGGAAGATCTGCAGGCCGCCATAGCGGCGAATGTCATAGAACGTGGCCCAAACGGGCGCGGGTCCCTTTGCGGGACCCTCGGCGACGATGGCGCCGGTGAGCGCTTCCAGCGTGTGACCGACGACTTTGGGCACGCCTGAGGTGCCCGAGGTGAGCATCAGCCATTCTGTGGCGCGTTCGGTCTCGGCAGGGTCCGCGGGCTGAAGCGGCAACTGTGCGATGACGACCAGCGACACGCCGGTCGCGGCCCAACGATCGGGCTCGTCGGTGACGACGGCATCGATCCCGGCATCCGCGATCAGCGCGTCCAGATGGGCCGGGTTGAGATCCGGCGGGCACAGCAGCATGCGTCGGGCGATGCCGTCGAGCTCGATCATCGCAACGCCGGAACGGAGCTGGTCGGACAATTTCAGCAGCACCGCGCGGCCGGACAATTCGCGCAGGCGGCCACCGAGGACCGTCTGCGACAGGATGTCCGTCAGCGACACGACATCGTGGGCATCCGACAGGGTGCGGCCGGTCAGCTCCGTGCCGAGATGGTTGCGGAGCGCAAAGATCTCAGGCGGGGACATTTTCGTAGGCCCGCACGAAATCACCCACGGTGGCGGGGAACGCGGCGTCCTCGGAAATGGTGAAGGGGTCGACGCCGGTCTCGTCCTCGAGTCGCGCGACGAGGATTGCGAAGGCGAGCGAGTCGAACCCCGTCTCCTGCAGGGACAAATCGTCCGAGAGGGCGGGAAGCGTGACCTGCTGCTCCTTGGCGATCTGCTGGATCGCCTCGATGACCTTGGACCTTACCGACATGGCTGGCTTGCCTCTGAGTTAGTTAATCGATCGTGCTTCTTGCGGCGGCTCTCGGATGACCGCCTCCCATGGCACCTGTTTACCAGACAGAAGTAAATGGCCTCTTGGACAATTCGGATAAAATTGGACCTATCTGGCAATTTTGCTGCGGCTACAGCCTGATCGCGCCGCCCACGATCTGCGCAAAAGTTCCGGAATCGAGCGGAACGTAAGCGCCGGATCTCGGCTCGAGCATGAAAAGCGGTTCCGCTATCGCACCCGGGTCAAAGCCTGCGCGGGCGAGCTCGCCCTTCTTCTGCTTGAACGTTTCGGTCGCATCGAGCTCGCGCGAGATGCGGATGAAGACGGGACGGGCGTAAACCGGCAGGCGCTGCGCGAGATGGGCTGGCAGCGCTTCAATATCGAATCCCTCGTTCACGACGATCGCGCTCATGCCCGCGCGACCGTCGGTGCCGGGAATGCTCACGCCGTAGGTGGTGGCATCAACCACGCCCGCGAAATCGCGCACGGCGTCGTTGACCTCCGATGTCGCGACGTTCTCACCTTTCCAGCGGAAGGTATCGCCGATGCGATCGACGAAATGGAAGAAGCCCTTGTCGTCGAGCCGCATCAAGTCGCCGGTGCGGAACCAGGCATCGCCCTTGGCGAAGACGTCGCGCAGAATCTTCTTCTCGGTCTCGCCGGCATCGGTATAGCCCTCGAAGCGGCCGCCGCCCTCGTCCGCCTTGCCGATGCGACCGATGGCCTCACCCGCCTCGCCGCGGGCGCAAGGGACACAGAGGCCCTCCTCGTTGCGCAGCGGAGCACCGCCGTCGGGGTCGAGCTTGACGAGGCTAGCCGGGAAACGATGGGCCAGCAGCGGCGGAATGCGGCCGATTGCGCCAGGCTGCCCCTCGACGTTGAACAGCGAGAAATTGCCTTCGGTCGCGGCATAGAATTCGAGAATGCGCGGGATGGCGAAACGGCTCTGGAAATCCTCCCAGATGTCGCCGCGCAGACCGTTGCCGCACACTAGCCGCAGCCGATGACGATTCTCATATTCGGACGGCGGCGCCTTGAGCAGATAGCGGCAGAGCTCGCCGATATATTGAAACAGCGTACAATCGTGCCTGACGATGTCGGACCAGAAGTTCGAGGCCGAAAACCTCTCCGCGATCACCACCGAGCCGCCGGCGGCAAGCATGCTGCACGGCGCGACGATGCCTCCGACCGAGTGGAACAGCGGCAGGCAATCATAGAGCCGATCCTGCGGCGTCGCACCGGCCAGACCGGCGAACCAGAAGCCCCAATTGAGAATGCGACGATGGCTGATGCTGGCGGCCTTCGGCAGGCCTGTCGTGCCCGAGGTGTAGATCAGCAGCGCACGATCATCGATGGTGACGTCGCCGCGCTCTTCCGGCGACAGCGCCCCGTCATCAAGCACGGCGAGCGCAACGTCGATCGCGCGCTCGCTGCGGGCATCGCCATGGGTCCAGATCTTGGCCTCTGTCCTCAGATGCGGCGTGGCGCTCTCCAGCATCTCCATCATCTCGTGCGCGACGATGATATACGAAGGCTTTGCGACGTCGAGGCAATGCGCGAGAGATTGCCCGACCAGCCTGGTATTGATCAGTGCCACCACGCCGCCGACGCGGCTGATGCCGAGCCACGCCGCGACATAATCGATGCCGTTGGTCATGATCAGCGCGACGGTGTCGCCCTTGACCACGCCAACCGAGCGCGCCCAGCGCGCATAGCGATTGATGCGTTTCGACAGCGCGTCATAGTCGAGTCTGGCGTCGTCCGTGACCAGCGCGATGTGGTCGGGCTGGCGCCGTGCCCAATCGTCGACGACATCTGCGAACAAGCGGCCCGGCAATTTCTCGATCCGCGCGGTCAGCTCGATCGCCTTCAGCCAGATCTTTGAAGCCGAGGGTGCGCGCGCGGCTTTCGGCTGTTCGATGACACCGGTGCTCATGCCGTTCATTCTTCCGGAACCTGTCTGCTGGTTGCGGCAGCTTAGCTCGCGCGCCCTGCCCAGGTGTTAAGAGACAAGGTAAAAGCCTGACGGTGCAGGATTAACTCTAGTCGTCCTTTACCAAGCCGACCGGATCGGCGTGCGGTCTCGCGCTACTTGCAATATCTCATGAGGTGCCGAAGCTTCCCTCTCGCACAAGGGGGGAAGGGACAGAGAGAGCGGAGACGCGGACGATGATGAGCAGGCGACATTTCCTTCAAATCGCCGCCGGTGCCGGGGCTGCGCTCGCGGCGCCGCGTGCCTTTGCGATTGGCAACCCGTCCTATCCTTCGCGCAGCGTGAAATGGGTGGTGCCTTATGCACCGGGCGGGGCGACCGACGTGCTGTCCCGGCTGATCTGCCAGCGCCTGTCCGACCGGCTCGGACAGAGCTTCATCGTGGAGAACAAGCCGGGCGCCGGCGGCAATATCGGCACGCAGGCGGTGATCACGTCCACGCCGGACGGCTACACGCTGCTGCTGACCTCGACCGCAAATGCGATCAACGCCTCGTTCGATCCGACACTGCCTTACGATTTCGCCAAGAGCATAACGCCGGTCGCCGGCGTCGCACGCATTCCGCTGGTGCTCGTCGTCAACAACGATTTGCCGGTGAAGAGCGTCGCCGACTTCATCGCCTACGCCAAGGCCAATCCCGGTAAGATGTCGATTGCCTCCTCGGGCATCGGCACGTCACTGCATCTCTCCGGCGAGCTGTTCAAGTCCATGGCGGGCGTTCAGTTCACCCACGTGCCCTATCGCGGCTCCGCACCCGGCCTGACCGACGTGATGAGCGGCCAGATCCAGGGCATGTTCGACAACGTGACCTCGTCTTTTGAGCTGGTGCGCGCCGGCAAGCTTCGTGCGCTCGGCGTCACAACGCGCGAGCGATCGGACATCCTTCCTGACGTGCCGCCCATCGCCGACACACTAGCCGGCTACGAAACGTCTTCGTTCTACGGCGTCGGCGCACCCTTTGACACGCCGCGCGAGATCGTCGACCTGCTCAATCGCGAGATCGACATGGCGCTATCCGACGCCGGGATCAAGGCCCGCATCGCCGAGCTCGGCGCGATCCCGCTGCACGGCAATCCAGGCGAGTTCGGCGGCATGCTGACCGCCGAGACCGAGCGTTGGCGCAAGGTGGTGGAGCTGTCGGGAATCAGGAAGGAATAGCCTGCGGCTTCTGCGCGCCAAACGGACGGATGTTCATCCCGAACGACGGCATCGCAGACCTTTAGTACGCCCGCTTGTGGTGCCGGCGCGGGGGCGGCGGCTGATCGAAGGCATAATATGGGTTGATGTCGCAGGTTGCAGCGAGGCCGGACGCGGTGGCCCGGCACTGCGGCATTGACGTGAAGGAGCAGTCGAACCAGTCGCCGCCGCCACCGCGAAGACCGCCCGAGTAAACGTGCATGCACACCGGATAGTGTGGATCGTAGCGCTGGGCGCTGGCATCTGCCGCAACGAACAGCGTGGCAACGGCAGTGACGATCAGGAGCGGCAGGCGCATCGGACATGTCCTTAAAGCGGTGGCAACGGCAAGCGTTATGCCATTTCGATATGGCACAACAGCGCGGAAGAAGCGACCGTTCCTATTTATACCTCTCCCGCTTGTGACCTGCAGCAAAACCGGTCCGACACGTTGCCCTGGCGATCCGAAACCGCGAAGGCGCTCCGTGCCGAGCCTGCACTGAACGCATATCTCGCCACGTCAGTCCTTCGACAAAGGTCGCACGTGACTGGGGCAGGAAACCGTTCGCACGCCCGGGCGAAAGGACTAGTCTTGCGATCATAACGCCGCCCCGGACCCCTGATGTTCCAGGGCGATCAACAAACATATGGGCTGAAGGAAACGCACATGTGCGCTCGGGCTTCGGGCGCAGCGCCGCTGTGAGCGGGGCCAAGATGCGCTGGCCGGTCCGTGGGCTCAGGGCATGCAAGAGAGCTTTTCGTCTCCGTTCATCCGCTATCCGATCGGCACCTCGCTGCTGATGGCCGGCATCCTGTTCGTGGGCCTCGTCGCCTATCCCCTGCTGCCGGTCGCACCGCTGCCCCAGGTCGACTTTCCGACCATCCAGGTTTCCGCGTCGCTTCCCGGCGGCAGCCCGGAAACCATGGCGTCATCGGTGGCGCAGCCGCTCGAGCGCCAGCTCGCGCAAATTCCCGGCATCACGCAGATGACGTCGACGAGTTCGCTCGGCTCGGCCTCGATCACCATCCAGTTCGATCTCAACCGCCTGATCGATGCGGCCGCCAACGACGTGCAGGCCGCGATCAACGCCGCGAGCGGCCAACTGCCGAAGAATCTGCCCTCGCCGCCGACCTACCGCAAAGTCAATCCGGCGGATTCCCCGATCATGATCCTGTCGGCAAGCTCGGACACGCTGCCGCTGACCACCGTCAGCGACCGCACCGACGCCCAGCTCGCGCAGCAGATCAGCCAGATTCCCGGCGTCGCCCAGGTGTTCGTCGGCGGGCAGCAGAAACCCTCGGTGCGCATCCAGGTCGATCCGGCCAAGCTGGTCGCCAAGGGCCTGTCGCTGGAGGACGTGCGCAACCAGATCGCCATCGCGACCACCGACAGCCCGAAGGGCAATATCGACGGCACCAGGCGCGCCTACACCGTCTACGCCAACGACCAGCTGCTCGAGGCCAGCCAATGGCAGGACGTCATCGTCGCCTATCGCAACGGCGCGCCTTTGCGGATCCGCGACATCGGCGAGGCGGTGTCGGGACCGGAAGACATGAAGACCGCGGCCTGGGCCGACGGCAAACGCGGCGTGTTCCTCGTCATCTTCAAGCAGCCCGGCGCCAATGTCATCGAGACGGTCAACCGCATCAAGCAGAGACTGCCGCGGCTGATCGCGGCGATCCCGCCCGCGATCGGCATCAAGATCATCAGCGACCGCACCATCACCATCCGCGACGCCGTCGACGACGTGCAGATCACGCTGATGATCACCATCATGCTGGTGGTCATGGTGATCTTCGTCTTCCTGCGCAGCTTCTGGGCCACGATCATCCCGAGCATCACCGTGCCGCTGGCGCTGCTCGGCGCCTGCTCGCTGATGTGGGTATTCGGCTATTCGCTGGACAATCTCTCGCTGATGGCGCTGACCATCGCGGTCGGATTCGTGGTCGACGACGCCATCGTGATGCTGGAGAACATCACGCGATATGTCGAGCGGGGCGAGAACCCCGTCACCGCCGCCTACAAGGGGGCCGCCGAGATCGGCTTCACCATCGTCTCGATCAGCATCTCGCTGGTCGCCGTGCTGATCCCGCTGCTACTGATGGGTGGCATCATCGGCCGGCTGTTCCGCGAATTTGCGGTGACGCTGTCGATGGCGATCTTCGTCTCCCTCGTGGTGTCGCTGACCCTGACGCCGATGATGGCGTCGCGTTTTCTGCGCTCGGACCACGAGGCCCGCAGCGGCCGCTTTTACCGATGGAGCGAGCAGCTGTTCGAGCGTCTGCTTGGCGCCTATGAGCGCGGGCTCGACCTCGCTCTGCGGCACAGCCTCATTACGCTCTGCGTGTTCTTTGCCACGGTCGCGCTGTCGGCGCTGCTGTTCATCCTGATCCCGAAGGGCTTCTTTCCGCAACAGGACAACGGCTTCCTCACCGCGGTGTCGGAAATGCCCCAGGACATCTCCTTCGCCGAGATGAAGCGGCGGCAGGAAGAGCTCAATGCCATCGTGCAGGCGGACCCTGCCGTCGATTCCATCGCGATGTTCATCGGCGGAGGCGGCACGGCGCTGAATTCGGGGCGCATGTATGTCACGCTGAAGCCGATCGGGGAACGCGACGCGAATGCGCAGCAGATCATCGCGCGGCTGCGGCCGAAGCTCGCCAAGGTCGAGGGCGCGCGCCTCTATATGCAGGCCTCGCAGGACGTGCGGCTCGGCGGCCGCGCGACCCGCACTCAGTTCGAGTTCACGCTGCAGGACGCCAATCTGGCCGAGCTGAACGCCTGGGCACCGAAGATCCTGACGGAAATGAAGGGCCTCCCGGAGCTTCGCGACGTCGCGACCGACCAGCAGACCGAGGGCACCACGCTGCAGCTCACGATCAACCGCGACACCGCCGCGCGTTACGGCATCCAGCCGCAGCTGATCGACGACACGCTCTATGATGCCTTCGGCCAGCGCCAGGTGGCGCAATATTTCACGCAGACCAACAGCTATCACGTGATCCTCGAGATCACTCCTGCGCTGCAAGGCAAGCTCGACACGCTCGACAAGCTCTACATCAAGTCGCCCCTGACCGGCGACGAAGTTCCGCTCTCGGTGATCTGCAGCTGGAATGACGACCCCGTGCGCCCGCTCGCCATCGCACATCAAAGCCAGTTTCCCGCAGTGACGATTAGCTTCAACCTTGCCGAAGGCGTTGCGCTGGGACAGGCAACCGCCGCCGTGATGCGCGCGGTGGGCGAGATGGGCGCGCCGCCGACGCTGTCCATGAGCTTCCAGGGCACCGCGCAGGCATTCCAGCAATCGCTCGGCACCGTGCCGATGCTGATCCTCGCCGCTCTCGTCGTGGTCTATCTGGTGCTGGGGGTGCTCTACGAGAGCTACATCCACCCGCTGACCATCCTGTCCACGCTGCCATCGGCCGGAGTCGGCGCGATCGCGATCCTGATGATATCAGGCTTCGATTTCAGCCTGATCGCCCTGATCGGGGTCATCCTCCTGATCGGCATCGTCAAGAAGAACGGCATCATGATGGTGGACTTCGCCATTGCCGCCGAGCGTGAGCAGCATCTGACCCCGGAGCAGTCGATCCGCCAGGCCGCGCTGCTGCGCTTCCGCCCCATCATGATGACGACGATGGCGGCCCTGCTCGGCGGCGTCCCGCTGATGCTGGGCACCGGCACCGGCGCGGAGATCCGCCAGCCGCTCGGCTACGCCATGGTCGGCGGCCTCGCGGTCAGCCAGGCACTGACCTTGTTCACGACGCCCGTCGTCTATCTCTACCTCGACCGCTTCTCCAACGCGCTGTCACGCTGGATGGCGAGCAAGCCGGAAGTCGAGGTAGAGAGTGAACGACAGAAGGACGCGGCGGAGTAGGTAGGCGGCGCTCCTGCCAGCTCCTCGGTCATTGCGAGCGCAGCGAAGCAATCCAGGATTGTCTCCGGGGAGAGAGTCTGGATTGCTTCGTCGCCAGGCGCAAAATTGCTTCGCAATTTTGTCGCTGGCTCCTCGCAATGACGGGATACGACGGGTCTCACCCGAGCCCCTGCAACACCAGCCGGTTGAGCCTCGCGGTGAACGCGGCCGGATCTTCCGGCAGCTCGCCATCCAGAATCTGCGCCTGCTCGAGCAGGAGCAGGCTGAGATCGTCGACCGTCTTCGAGCCGGCCTGCGCCTTGGTGATCGCCGTGACCATCGGGTGGCGCAGATTGATCTCCAGGATCGGCTTGGTCCGCATGCCGCGGTTCTGCTGCGCCAGGATTCGCTCGAGCTCGCGGCTCGGGCCCTGGCTATCGGCGACGAGGCAGGAGGCAGAGCTGGTGAGACGGGTCGAGGCCTTGACGTCGCTGACGCGCTCGCCAAGCGCGGCCTTGATCACCGCGATGGTGGCGGCCTCATCCGCCTCGGGCTCGTCCTTCTTCGCCTCGTCCTTGTCGTCGACGCGCGGAATCAGGTCGAGATTGAGGTCGCCCTGGCTCAATGACTTCAGCGGCTTGCCCTCGAACTCCGTCGGCATCGAGGTCCAGAACGCATCGACGGGATCGGACAGCAGCAGCACCTCGATGCCGCGCGCGGTGGCAGCTTCCAGTCGTGGACTGGCCTTCAGCCGCTCGATGCTCTCGCCGACAAGATAATAGATCTCGGTCTGGTTCGGCTTGAAATCGGCGACGACGTCCTTGAGCGCGCGCTTCTCACCGGCCGTGGTGGTAAAGCGCGACAGAGCGAGCAGCTTTTCGCGGCGCTCGAAATCCTCGTAGATGCCCTCTTTCAGCACTGCACCGAAGGCGTCCCAGATCTTTGCGAAATTCTCCGCGTCCTTCTCGGCAAGGCTTTCGAGCTCGTTGACGACGCGGGTCGCCACCGCTTTCCGGATCTGCGCCAGCTGCGGATTGTTCTGGAGCATCTCGCGCGAGATGTTGAGCGGAAGATCCTCGCTGTCCACGACGCCGCGGATGAAGCGCAGGTAGCCCGGCAGCAGGTCGGCATCGTCAGTGATGAAGACGCGGCGGACATAGAGCTTGACGCGGCCCTTGCGGTTCGGCTCGAACAGGTCGAACGGCTTGGTCGACGGCGCGAACAGCAGCACGGCGTAGGAGTAGCGGCCTTCGGCACGGTAGTGCAGGGTCATCGCGGGATCGTCGAAAGCGGATCCGATCTGCTGATAGGCCTTCTTGTAATCATCAGCCGAAAGTTCGGATTTCGAACGCTGCCATAGCGCGCTCGCTGAGTTGATCTGGCGAGGGTCGCCTTCGCCAGGCACCAGCTCGATCGGGAACAGGATATTGTCGGAATAGGCGCCAACGATGCGCTCGATCTCGTATGTTTCGAGATATTTCCTGGCGTCGTCCTTCAGATGCAGGACGATCTCGGTGCCGCGCGCCACGCGCGCCGCTTCCTCGTCACTGGCGCGCGCGATCTCGAAGCCCGAGCCGCCTGAGGACGTCCAGGTCCAGACGTCGCTCTCACCGGCGCGGCGGCTGATCACGACGATCTTGTCGGCGACCATGAAGGCGGAATAGAAGCCGACGCCGAACTGGCCGATCAGGCCGAGGCCGTCCTTGGCCTCCTTCAGCTTCGAGACGAACGCCTTGGTGCCGGAGCGGGCAATCGTGCCGAGATGGTCGATCAGCTCCTGCCGCTCCATGCCGATGCCGTTGTCGGCAACGGTCAGCGTTCCCGCCGCCTTGTTCGGGACGATCCGGATCTTGAGCGCGTCGCCCTCGCCCAGCAAGGCCGGATTGGCGATCGCCTCATAGCGCAGCTTGTCGCAGGCATCCGATGCATTGGAGACGAGCTCGCGCAGGAAAATGTCGGTTTCAGAATAGACGGAATGCACCATCAGGTGCAGCAGCTCGGAGACCTCGGCCTGGAAAGGCTGCGTGTGCGTGGCCGTATCGGACGTCGTCATGCGTTTACCCGGTCAATCAGAAGTGGAGAAAGCCCGGATATAACGCGATGGAATGGGGGATCAAGTGGGCACGCCAAATGCCATCCCGACGGAAGGCGGTTTTGACGACGCGGATCAGGTCACGCAGCGGCCGGGCTGGAGCAGTTTTGCGACTTCGGTCAGGGAGCTGACCATGGGCTCGCAGGCGATCGTCGGCTTGCGGCCGGGCTTCAGCAGCAGGGGAGCCGGCTTCGCATTGCCGGTCTCGACGACCGAGGGGACGCGCAACAGCACGGACGTATCGGCAAGGTCATTGAGCCGCATCGAGACGGTGCGGGTGGGAACCGCTGAAGGTTTCAGGGCACCCAGGCGATCGGACTTGCCGGCGCGATTGACATTCTCACTTGCGACGTTTCGGCCCGAGGTTGAGCCGGTGACCGCCTGCCAGCGGTCGGCCATATCCTGGCCAGAGGCCAGTTGCACGGCGCCAACCTGGACGACCCCAAGCGTTGCGACGAGTGCGACGGCACCCAGAAATACCTGTTGAATCTGTGGCATGGCTGTCGGTCCCTCGCCCCATGGCGATCGCGGGAACAACGCGAGGAGAGGACCGGAGTTTCCCAGAGGTTAAGATCACTTAACCGTGTGCCAAATTCACGCCAATCCGCACAAAAAATTTCGCAACCGCCTGGAACGACTTCGGGGCCCGTGAGTCGTCTCAACAGCCGGCTATTCCCCCCTGCCCCATAAGCCGGCGACGTAGGGCGCGACTGTGGTGATGCCAGTCGCGCCTTACTTTTGTCTGGTGTTTACTTCGCCTTCCCCGCCAGCCAATCCCGCCCCTCGCCATAGAGCTTCTCAACCTCGGGGCCGATCAGGCCCGGCATGTCACGCTTGACCTTGTAACCGATCAATTCCTGCATGTAGGCGAGATGGCGATAGCCTTCCGGCAGCGCGGCGAGCGCCTGCTGGTCGAGACGGAGTGTCGCGGCGGGATCAACCGGGTCGATCCGGTCCTTCTCGTAGATCGGCTGACGGCGGACGATGCCCCATTGGCCCTTTCGTTTCTCCAGGAAATCGTAGAATCGCCCGGTGCAGACGACGTCGCAGAGCACGTCGTGTACCAGGGCCCGCTGCGAGATCGTCATCTTGGTCTGGGCAATCGCCCGCTCGCCGGCGAGATCGATGCTGATGCCGCCGAGGAAATGCAGGATGCGCACGCCCCTGGCAAAGCCTTCCTGGCTGACCCGCATGAAATCTCGCGCCGGCCCCTGAAACCAGGTCGCGGACATCCAGCCCTCTTCGTGCCAGACCGTGGCAAACCGCTCCCAATCACCGGCATCGCGCCACACCGCCCAGTTCTCGACGAGGTCGCGGATGGCGAGGCGGTCGAGCAGTTGCTGGTCCAACATGCGAAGTCTCCGGATGGCTTGAAGCGGCGAGCGATGTCATCGCGGCGAGATATCAACGGGGCAATAAGATTGCCGTCAAGCGTGCGATGGCTCGCAGCCGTTCGAATTGCCCACAACGACGAAGCGCGATACGCGTAGCGAACCTTGCAATCAACCTGATGGCGACTAGTATTGCCGCGATGCAGATGAAATCCCCGTTATTGGCCGCGCTTTTCGGGCTGCTGGCGGCGTTCCCCGCCTCCGCACAGACCGATACCCAGAGCGAGAATGTCAAAGCGTGGAAGGCAGGGATTGCGGCGCATATCGCCAGCAACAAGTTTTTTCCAGCGAACGGATTGGGACAAACCGGCCAAGCCAAGGTCGCATTCTCCATCGACCGGTCAGGCAAATTGATTTCGCGGGCGTTGACGGAAAGCGCCGGCTCGCGGGCGCTCGACGATGCGGCGCTCATGATCATCGCCCGCGCCGAACCCTTTCCGGCACCGCCTTCGGAATTGAAGGACCAGTCGTTCTCGTTCACCGTGCCGATTGTCTTCACCGGCCGACAATTCCAGGTGTCGCCCTTCGCGATCCTGTTGAGCAAGCCGGATCCCTCTCTCACCGAGGCCGAACCGATGACTGCCTGGCGCAAGGCCGTTACCGAGCATGTCTGGCGCAACAGGACGTTTCCCCCAGAGGCTGTCGGTCAGAAGGCCGATGCCGGCGTCACATTCGTGGTCGATCGTTCTGGCAAGCTGATCTCGAGCGCCTTGGTTGAAAGCACCGGCTCCGCGCCGCTGGATGCCGCCGCCCTCGCCATGGTCGAGCGATCCGTGCCGTTCCCGAGGCCGCCTGCCGGGGCGAAAGATGATCTGCAGAGAGTGACCGTCCTCATGGCTTTCGACGGGACACGGCTAAACCTGGGGCCGTCGCCGGAGCAGGAAAGATTGCTCCAATCCTGGATCGAAGGCCAAGCCAAGCTGAATGCGAAATCCCCCGGACCGAACGATACCAAGCTGAATTCCATGCTTCGCAGCATTTGCCGCGGCTGCTGAGTCAGAGCAAAAATAACTCTCCCTTACACGCAAAAACGGCGCGCCTTGCGACGCGCCGTTTTCGGTATCGATAGAGGCCTGCTTACGCCGCCGGCGCCTCGTCAAGCCGCCGGCGCCTTCGGCGCGCGGTTGCGCGAGTTGCGCTGGAAGAACAGGGCCTGGCTTGCCACCGCCGACACCATCGCGGGCTGGAACGGTTTTGAGATCAGGAAGGCTGGCTCCGGACGCTCGCCGGTGAGGAAGCGCTCCGGATAGGCGGTGATGAACACCACCGGCACCTCGAAGGTACGGAGCAGTTCGTTGACCGCATCCAGGCCCGACGAACCGTCGGCGAGCTGGATATCGGCGAGGATCAGACCCGGCCGCTTGTTCTTGGCCAGCGCCACGGCATCGGCATGGGTGCGCGCGACGCCGACGACGTTGTGGCCGAGATTCTTCACCAGGCTCTCGAGATCCATGGCGATGAAGGTCTCGTCCTCGATGATCAGCACGTCGGTGGCGATCTCGGCCGCCATCTCGCGACCTGCCGCGTCGGCCAGCCGCCGGGTCTCGGCGACGTCGGTGCCGAGCACAAAGGCAACTTCTTCTTCGGAAAACCCCTCGAGCGAGAGCAGCAGGAAGGCCTGGCGCGGCAGCGGCGTGATGTTGGACAACCGCCGCTCAGGCGGCATCGGCAGCGTCGCAACTTCGGAATCGTCGTTGACCGAGACCGAATTCCAGATCTGGGTGAACAGCCGGAACAGGCCGGCGCGAGGCCCATGGCTCTCGTCGAGCACCGAGGGGTCCCCCAGCATGGCTTCCAACATGGCTGCGACATAGGCGTCGCCGGAGGCTTGGCTGCCCGTCAGGGCCCGCGCATACCGACGCAGCAACGGCAAGTGTTCAGCAACGAGCTGTGAACGGGACATCCCCACTCCATTCATCTTCGGGCCGGCTTGGCAACACGGGGGGCCCGGGTTCCCCTGCTGGGCTGTTTACGCCTCAGGCCAACAAAAGTTCCGCCGAGGGCGGAACTTTTTGTCGGACGTCGAATTGAACTCGTCCAGGGAACGGCTCCCGGTTGAGAAAACCTATCGACTTTGCAGTCACTTAACTCGGGGAAACGTGGAACAGGTCATGAAAGATCTCAAGTCTCAAGCCAGCAAAAGCACGACCCCCGGCAAGGGAGGCCTAACTCCGGAGATCCAGTCCCGGATCGGGCACCAACTGCGCGCGATGTACGACGACGTCGTACGGCAGGGGGTGCCGGACCGGTTCGCGGAGCTCATCAAAAAGCTTGATGCGCCGGGAGGTGTATCCCAAAACGAGAATGGAGCTGGGGGCTCTAACGACAATAATGGGAGGGACTAATGCCTCTCACGAACTCCCTGCGTGACGACATCCTGGCGGCCGTGCCGAGCCTGCGCGCGTTCGCGATCTCGCTCAGCGGCAATGCGGATCGGGCCGACGATTTGGTGCAAGAGACGCTGTTGCGCGCGCTCGCCAACATCGACTCGTTCCAGCCCGGCTCCAACCTGCCCGCATGGCTCTTCACGATCCTGCGCAACCTGTTCCGCTCCGACTATCGCAAGCGGCGCCGCGAGGTCGAGGACGCCGAGGGCAACTATGCCAAGACGCTGAAGACGCAGCCTTCGCAGAACGCCCATCTCGAGTTCGAGGAGTTTCGCAGTGCGCTCGAAAAGCTTCCGCAGGACCAGCGCGAAGCCTTGATCCTGGTCGGCGCTTCCGGCTTCTCCTATGAAGATGCGGCCTCGATCTGCGGCTGTGCGGTCGGCACCATCAAGAGCCGCGTCAACCGCGCGCGCTCGAAGCTCGCAGCGCTGCTCTATGTCGACGGCGCCGAGGATTTCGGGCCCGACGAGACCGTGCGCGCCGTGATCGGCGGCAGCGGCGGATAGCGCGTCAATCGATTGAAGACGACAGCTGTAAAGACGGCCGTTCGCGCGGCCGTCTTGGCATGCGTGTGTGTGATCGGCGATTGTCGCGCTCACTTCTCGACGAACGTCACCGTGTCGGCCACCGTTGCCCGCGAGGTACGGTAGCTGTTGACCTTGTGCGCGACGTCGGCATATCCGAACGAGATGCCGCAAACGACGCGGCGGTCATCAGGCAGGTTGAAGTGGCGCCGGATCAGACCGGAATGGCGCGCAAGTGCGGCTTGGGGAATCGTGCCGAGCCCGAGCGCCTGGGCCGCGAGCATGAAATTGGAGACGTAGGCCCCGCAATCGATCGCGCCGTAGATGCCGAGCGGCTCGTCGGTGTGAATGATGGCGACATGCGGCGCACCGAAGAAATTGTAGTTCTCCAGCGCCTGCTTGGCGTAGCCCATCTTGTCCCCGCGCGGGATGCCGAGCGTGTTGTAGAGCTGGAAGCCGCTCTCGCGGCGGCGTTCGAGATAGATCCCGACATATTCGCGCGGCGGCGTGAAATCATAATCGTCGCCGAAACCAGCCGAGGCCTCCTTGTAGATCAATTGCCGGAAGCGCTCCTTCGCCTCACCGCTGGCGATGATGACCTGCCAGGGCTGACTGTTGCACCAGGACGCGGTCCGCTGTGCGGTGGTCAGCACATGCTCGATGGTGGGCCGATCGACCTCCTTGGGCAGGAAGGCGCGGACGGAGTAGCGCTCGTTGAGGAGCTCTTCGAGCACGTCGATGCGGTCTTGGGTCTGGCTCACTTCTGCATCCATGAATTTGCTCGCGCTCTTCGAAGGGTGGGAAGGCGTAACACTTCTGTCTCTTGTGAACCAAAGAGGTGGGTTACGCCCACCGGACCGCGCTTCGCACGGCCGCAAGGCTAACCCACCCTACAAGATCAATTCACCGTCCCTTGGTCGGGATCTTGTTGTAAGGCACGTCCTTGTCGACCCTGATGTCGCCAGGCAGACCCAGCACGCGCTCGGCGATGATGTTGCGCAGGATCTCGTCGGTGCCGCCGGCGATACGCATCGAGGGCGAGGACAGCAGCATCTGCTGGAACTGGCCGTGCGCAATCTCCTCGTCGCCGCCTGTGAAAACACCGGCCGCGCCCTGGAGGTCCATGGCGTAGGCCGCGATCTCCTGGAGCATCAGGCCCGACACCAGCTTGCCGATGGAGTTTTCCGGTCCCGGCCGCTCGCCCTTCGACAGCGCCGAGATCGCGCGGTAGCTCGTGTATTTCAACCCGCTCGACTTCACCGCCCAGCTCGCGAGCTTCGATCGCACGGCCGGATCGTCGATCGCGAGCCCGTTCTCCAGCATCAACTTCGAGCAGAACTCGAACATCTCGGGGACGCCGGTCGCGAGCCGCGCACCGATCGACATGCGCTCGTTCATCAGCGTGGTCAGCGACACGCTCCAGCCCTCGCCGACCGCCCCTAACCGCTGACTATCGGGGATCACCACGTCGGTGAAATAGACCTCGTTGAACTCCTGCATGCCGTTGGCCTGCTTGATCGGGCGGACCTCGACGCCCGGGCTCTTCATGTCCAGGAAGAACATGGTGAGGCCTTTGTGCTTGGGCACATTTGGATCGGTGCGCGCGATCAACAGGCCGTAGTCGGAGTAGTGCGCGCCTGACGTCCAGATCTTCTGGCCGTTGACGACCCAGCTGTCGCCCCTGTTCTCCGCGCGCGTGCGCAGGCCGGCGACATCGGAGCCGGCGGACGGCTCGGAGAAAAGCTGGCACCAGATCTCCTCGCCCGCGGCGAGTTTCGGCAGATAGCGGCGCTTGGCCTCCTCGCTGCCCCAGGCCATCACGGTCGGACCGCACATGCCCTCGCCGATCTGGAACGGTTGCGTCAGCTTGCCGTAGACGCCCTCCTCCTGCTGCCAGATCACGCGCTCGATCGGCGTCGCGCCGCGGCCGCCATATTCCCTGGGCCAGTGCAGGCAGGCCCATCCGCCCTCCGCCTTCTTCTTCTGCCAGGCCTTGCCGACCTCGACCATGTCATGCTTCGCAAGCCTGATGCGGCCGAGCGAAGACTTTGACAGCTCCTGCTCGAACTCCTTCGGCGCGTTGGCATCGACCCACTTACGTGCGGTCTCGCGGAAGGCAGCTTCCTGCGGGGTGTCGTCGAAATTCATGGCGGACCTCTACCCTCTTCCCTTGGTCGGGATCTTGTTGAACGGCACGTCCTTGTCGACCCTGATGTCGCCGGGCAGACCCAGCACACGCTCGGCGATGATGTTGCGCATGATCTCGTCGGTGCCGCCTTCGACGCGCGTGCCCGGCGCGCGCAGCAGCATCGCCTGGAAACGGCCGGCCAGCTCGGCATCCTCGCCGCTGACCACGCCGTTCGCGCCTTGCAGATCCAGCGCGTAGGTCGCAACATCCTGGATCATCGAGCCCGCGACCAGCTTGCCGATGGAGTTCTCCGGACCCGGGCGCTGGCCCCTCGACAACGCCGAGATGGCACGCATGCTGGTGTATTTCAGCCCGCTCGCCTTCACCGCCCAATTCGCCAGTTTCGAGCGCACCGCACGATCCTCGATCGCCGGGCCTTCCTCGAGCATCAGGCCGGAGCAATACTCGAACAATTCAGGGAAACCAGTCGAGACGGCGGCGCCGATCGCGCTGCGCTCGTTCATCAACGTGGTCAGCGAGACGTTCCAGCCGTCGCCGACCTCGCCGAGGCGCTGATGATCGGGGATGCGGACGTTGGTGAAATAGACCTCGTTGAAGTCGGAGGCTCCGCTCGCCTGCTTGATCGGCCTGATCTCAACGCCCGGGCTCTTCATGTCCAGGAAGAACATGGTGAGCCCCTTGTGCTTGGGCACGGTGGGATCGGTGCGGGTGAGCAGGATGCCGAAGTCGGAATAGTGCGCACCCGAGGTCCAGATCTTCTGTCCGTTGACGACCCAATCGTCGCCATCCTTTTCGGCGCGCGTGCGCAGCCCTGCGACGTCGGAGCCACCGGCGGGCTCGGAGAACAGCTGGCACCACACCTTCTCGCCCGATGCGAGCGGCGGCAGATAGGTGCGCTTATGCTCCTCGCGCGCGAACGCCATCATGGTCGGCCCGCACATGCCGTGGCCGATGATGAACATGCGGGACAATTGGCCGAACGGCCCTTCTTCCTGCTGCCAGATCACGCGCTCGATCGGCGACGAGCCGCGGCCGCCATACTCCTTCGGCCAATGCAGGCAGGCCCAGCCGGCATCGGCTTTTTTCTTTTGCCAGGCCTTTGCGACATCAAGAATATTGGCGTTCTTGAGCACGGTGCGGCCGAGCGAGGATTTGCGCAGTTCCTCCTCGTACTGCTTGGGCGCGTTGGCATCGATCCACGCGCGCGCTTGGCTGCGAAATTCCGCTTCCTGCGGGGTGTCGTCGAAGTTCATCGGATTTCTCTTGCTCTTCGTAGCGTGGGCTAGCCGAAGGCGTAACCCACCACTTCCGTCCGTCCTCATAATTGGCAATGGTGGGTTACGCTGCGCTAACCCACCCTACGAACCCTGATTACGCCGCGTTCTTCTTGCGCATGCGGTCGATCAGCTGATCTTCCCAATAGGACAAGCTGCCAAGGCCGAGCGCC
Organism: Bradyrhizobium sp. Gha; assembly: GCF_900113735.1. GTDB lineage: Bacteria > Pseudomonadota > Alphaproteobacteria > Rhizobiales > Xanthobacteraceae > Bradyrhizobium. The sequence goes on along the minus strand of NZ_FOQM01000028.1, from coordinate 34,803 downwards.
ATCGCGTTGGCGCGGCGGTAGTACATGTGGCAGTCGAATTCCCACGTGAAACCCATGCCGCCGTGAACCTGGATGTTGTTCTTGGCGCAATGCTGGAACGCCTGCGTCGCGCTGATGCGCGCGGCGGCCGCGGCTTCCGGCAGCTCGGCGGCGTTGGTCGAGAGCGCCCAGGCGCCATAGTAGCTATTGGAACGTGCCAGCGTCGCCGACACGTACATATCCGCCAACATGTGCTTGATGGCCTGGAACGATCCGATCTGGCGGCCGAAGGCGATGCGATCGAGCGCGTAGTCGCGGCCCATCTCCAGCGTGCGGTCGGAGCCGCCGACCTGCTCGAAGGCACAGAGCACCGCCGCGCGGTCGAGCACCTGAGTCAAGATGCTCCAGCCTTCGCCGGCCCCGCCGAGCGGCTCGGCCTTGCAGTCGTTGAACGCGATCTCGGCCTGCCCGCGGGTCGGATCGAGATTGGTCAAGCTTTTGACCTCGACACCGCGGTCCCTGAGATCAACCAGGAACAGCGAGATGTCATTCTCGCGCCCACTTGATCCCGTGCGGGCAGCGACGACAGCGAAGTTGGCGATGGCGCCATCCGGCACCGGCTTCTTGACGCCATTGAGCGCGCCGTTCGCGGCCGTCAGCTTCACGTTCTTCGGCGTGGGATTGCCTTTGCCCTCGAACAGCGCCAGCGTGCCGATCGCCTCGCCCGTGGCGATTGCGGGAAGCCACTTCTTCTTTTGCGCGTCGCTCCCTGCGATCAGCAGTGCTTCGGCAGCGAGATACACGGTCGAGGAGAACGGCACCGGCGCATTGGCCCGGCCCATCTCTTCGGCAATCACGCAGAGCTCGAGGTGGCCCGCACCGGCGCCGCCAAATTCCTCGGGGATCGCGACGCCCAGGAAGCCCATCTCGGCAAGGCCCTTCCACAGCTCCTTGTCATACGGCGCCTTGCCGTCCAGGACGACGCGCACCGCCTTGGGCGAGCACTTCTCGGCCAGAAATTTGCGCGCCTGATCACGGAGCTGCTTCTGGTCGTCGGAGAAATCGAAGTTCATGGCGCGTGTCCGTGCTGTTGGTGTCGGTTACTTGAGAATGATGACGTCTTGATCCGGCTTGTCGGCGTAGAGCCGCTCGACCAGCGCCGCGCGACGCTCGAGGCCGGCGCGTTGGTTGATGTAGCCCTTGTCGGTGAGCTCGTTGCCGTCGATCGAGGGCGGCTCGGCCATCAACATCGCGCGCGCGATGATGCGGCTGCTGGCGCCTTCGCACTCCTTGTTGTGAACCTCCAGCCCGCGCCTGAAGCAGGCGATCACGTCAGGATGCTTCACCGCATCCTCGAAGCCGAGATCGGGATTGCCGACGAGCTGGCGGCAAGCGTGCAGGTTCGGCCACGCCAGAAGGCCAATGAAAGCGCGATCCTGTCCCGCGACCAGCGCGTCATGCACGATGGGCGTCGCAGCCGCGATCGCGTCGGTGCGGAGCGAACCGACATGCACGAAGGTGCCGGTGGTGAGCTTGAAGTCTTCCACGACACGCCCCGCGAAGATGATGCCCTTCACCGGGTCGGACTCGTCGACGAAGATGCCGGCATCGCCAATGCAGTAAAAGCCTTCCTCGTCGAACATCTTCCTGGTCAGGTCAGGCTGGCCGAAATAGCCGGGCGTGACGTTGACGCCGCGCAGGCGCAGCTCGTACTTGGAGCCGCATGGTACCATCTTCAGTTCGACGCCGGGGAACGGCAGGCCGATCAGGCCGACGCGCTCGGTATCCCAATAGGTGCCGGTGGAGGTCGGCGCGGTCTCGGTCGAACCCCAGCCGGTGTAGAACACGATGCGCTCCCCGGTGGTCTTCACGGCCAGCGTCTGCATGCGGTCATAGAGATCGTCGGGCAATCGCGCGCCGCCATAGGCCATGATCGAAAGGTTCTTGAAGAACGAGCGGCACAGCGCGTCGTCCTTCTCCATGGCCGACGCGAGCGCGGCGTAGCCGGCCGGCACGTTGGCGTAATAGGTCGGCGAGATCTCGCGAAGATTCCTGATCGTCTCCTCGAATTGACCCGGCATCGGTCGGCCTTCGTCGATATAGAGCGTGCCACCATCAATCAGCACCGGATGGAACGCGGCATTGCCGCCCATGGTGTGATTCCACGGCATCCAGTCGAGCACAGTGGCCAGAGGGCCGCCGGGCATGCGCGGCCGCACCTGCATCATCATGGCCGCATTGGCGCACATCATGCGTTGCGTGTTGATCACGGCCTTGGGCATGCCGGTCGAGCCCGACGTGAACAGCAGCTTGCCGACCGTATCGGGCGTAATCTCGGCGATCGACGCTTCGACATCCTTAGTCACGGGCGTTGCGGCGAGATCGGCAAAGCTGACGCTCTTGATGCCCTGACAGGACCGCGAGACGTGAACGACTGTGACACCGGTGAGATCGAGCGCTTTCAGCGCCTTCTCGAAGACCGCGCCGTCCTGCACCATCACCACGGCTGGCTTGATCAGGTCGAACAGGTATTTCAGCTTGAGGTGATCGTGGCTCATCAGCGAATAGGCCGGCGACACCGGGGCCGCCGGGACGCGCGCCTGCATCGCGGCCTGCGTCATCAGCGCGTGCTCGATCGAATTGCCGGAGAGGATCGCGACCGGGCGCCCGTCGAGTTCGAGGTTCAGCAGCGCCTGCGTCAGCGCATCAACGGTGCGCTTGGCTTCACCGTAGGAAACCTTGCGCCACTCGCGATCGGGCCCGCCGCGTTGCGCGAGCCAGATGCGTTCGGGCGCTTCCTTCGCCCATTTCGCGAGCGAAGCCGGAAGATGCTTTTCGTAGGCCTGCAAGGGAATGCGCGACCTCAGCACCACCGTGCCGTCAGCGCGCCGCTCGACATCGATGTCGCGCGCGAGCCAGTCGACCTTGCGAAAGGCGGGCCTTGCCATCACCGCCGCCGCGCTTCCACTCATTTTGCGTCTCCCGGAATTATTGCCCTGAACGGATCTTTGTCCTTCAGCGCTTGATATAGACAGGCTTTCGCTTCTCAAGGAAGGCCCTGATGCCCTCTGAAAACTCCTCGGAACGGCTGCACAGGATCTGGTTGCGATCCTCCATCGCGATAACGGCTTCCAGCGATCCTGCATCGACGCTCATATTGAGGCACTCCTTTGAGAGCCGCAGCCCGACCGGCGAAGCCGTCATCATCGCGTCGACATAAGGCTCGGCCGCTGCATCAAGCTTGTCCTCGTCGACGACTTCCGAGACGAGCCCCACTGCGAGCGCGCGTTCGGCACCAATGAAGCGTCCGGTGAGGATCAGTTCGGAGGCGACGGAGACGCCGACAAGCCGCGGCAGGAAATAGCTGGTGCCGATGTCGCAGCCGCCGAGACCAAGCTTGATGAAAGCGCAGTTCATTCGCGCCGATTTCGTCGCGATGCGGATGTCGGAGGCCAGCGCCAGCGCAAAGCCGCCACCGGCCGCCGCGCCCTGGACCAGCGACAGGATTGGCTGCGGACAGCGCCGCATCAGCATCACGACGTCGGCGATGCGCCGCTGGGAGTCCAAGGACTCCGTGACACCGGGCGGCTCCTGCTGCCCGGCGCGGCGCGCCATCGCGGCCTCGAGATCGAGGCCGGCGCAAAAATTCTTGCCGGCGCCCTTCAGCACGACGACGCGCGTATCACGGTTGCGCTGGAGTCCCTGGAAATAGGCGTTGAGCGCGTCAATCAAAGACGGATCGAGCGCGTTGAGACGATCAGGACGATTGAGCGTCACCCGGTCGACGCCGTCGTCGTGCTCGATCAGCAGCGGCTGGGACATGGGTGCCTCGCACTTTTCGTGTCACACGGGGACCGTCACCCACCCTCCCCTGGAGGGGGAGGGTAAGAAGCTCACCGCCTACCGCGGCGCCATCCTGATGGCGCCGTCGAGACGAATGGTCTCGCCATTCAGCATCGCGTTTTCGACGATGTGCACCGCAAGCGCGCCGTATTCTTTGGCATCGCCAAGACGCGAAGGATGCGGCACCTGGGCGCCAAGGCTCTTGCGGGCTTCCTCATTCAGCCCCATCAGCAGCGGCGTGAAGAACAGGCCAGGCGCGATGGTGTTGACGCGGATCTTCTGGCTGGCGAGGTCGCGTGCGGCAGGCAAGGTCAGACCGACGACGCCGCCCTTCGACGCCGAATATGCGATCTGGCCGATCTGGCCTTCGTAAGCCGCCACCGAGGCGGTGTTGATGATGACGCCGCGCTCCTCACCAACAGGCTCGATGGTGACGAGACGCTCTGCGAACAGCCGCAGGCAGTTGAAGGTGCCGATCAGATTGACGTTGATCATGCGTGCGAACTTTTCGAGCGGATACACACCGTCACGGCCGACGATGCGTTGCGAGCCGCCGATCCCGGCGCAGTTCATCAGCACCCGGGCGACGCCGTGCGCAGCTTCCGCCTTGGCAATCGCGGCCTTGATCTGCTCTTCGCTGGTGACGTCGGCATGCAGCGCGACGCCCTTCACCTCGGCCGCAACCTTCTCCGCATTTTCCTTGTTCTGATCGATCACGCCGATCTTGGCGCCCTTGGCGGCCATCGCACGGGCGGTCGCTTCGCCGAGACCCGAACCACCGCCGGTGATGAGAACGGCTACGTCTTTCAATTCCATGACAGGCTACCTTTCCTTGGACGTTTTTTCTCTAGACTTATGAGTGATGGCCGGATTATCCGGCCGCGGCAGCTTCCTCGACTTGCGTGAGGATGCCGCCGCAGATCAGCGTTTCCATGTGTTTGATGTATTGCCGGCAGACGTCGTCGGTGACCGGGCCGACGCCGGTCGCGCGAGACATCGCGTGCCGGCCGAAGAAGAGATGATCGCAGGCGCCGATCAGGCTGGTGTAGAACAGCACCGGATCGGTCTGGCGGAACTCGCCGCGGCTGACGCCCTCCGCGAGCAGGCGGCGATGAAAGTCCAGCAGCGGCGCGACGAAAAACTTCGAGACTTCGTCCGCGGAGCCCGCAACGCTCTCGTGCAGCAGATAGTGGATCAGCCGGTTCATGTAGGGGAACCGGTGATAGGCGCGGATGATGCCGCCGATATGCAGCTTCAGTTTCGCCGTCGACGTGATCGGCTGGGCCAGCAGATATTCGAGGTTGGACATCTCGGTCGCAGCATCGCGCGCGAGTAGCGCCAGCAGCAGGCCATCCTTGTTGCCGAAATGATATTTGACCAGCGCGGCGTTGGCACCGGACTTCTGGGCGATGTCGGAGAGTGAGATCTCGATCGAGGAGCGTTCGATCATCAACTCGCTGGCGGCCACGAGCAATTTCTCTGCCGTGGAATTCTTTCCGCTGGGGAGCTTGCTCGTTACGCTGGTAGCCACGGAGATCCCTGTTCAAGCCGCATGAAGCGGGTCGCAGATAAGCTCAAGCAGCGCCTCCCCACAAGAGTTAATTGATCGATTGACTAAACGATATCGCGCCCCTTAAATCCGCTCCGACAACCAAACCCGATCAAAAATAATCATGGGAGAGACCGAAATGGCCGAGGCATACATCGTCGCCGCTGCGCGGACCGCGGGCGGGCGCAAGGGGGGCCGCCTCGCCGGTTGGCATCCAGCCGATCTCGCGGCCAAGGTGCTGAATGAATTGGTCGATCGCACCAAGGTCGATCCCGCTTTGATCGAGGACGTAATCATGGGCTGCGTGATGCAGGTCGGTGAGCAGTCCAACAACGTCGCGCGCAACGCGATCATGGCGTCAAAGCTGCCGGAGAGCGTGCCCGGCACATCGATCGATCGCCAGTGCGGCTCCTCGCAGCAGGCGCTGCACTTTGCAGCGCAAGCGGTAATGTCCGGCACCATGGACGTGGTGATCGCGGCCGGCGTGGAATCGATGACGCGCGTGCCGATGGGCCTGTCCTCGCAACTTCCGGCCAAGAACGGCTTCGGCAATTACAAGAGCCCGGGCATCGAGGCGAGATATCCGAACATCGTGTTCAGCCAGTTCACCGGCGCCGAGATGATGGCCGAGAAGTATGGTCTGTCGAAGGATGATCTCGACGAATATTCTTTGCAGAGCCATCAGCGGGCGATCGCGGCCACGCAAGCCGGTCACTTCAAGAAGGAGATCGTGCCGCTCGAGGTCACCCGCGCTGACGGCAGCAAGGACACCCACCACATCGACGAAGGCATCCGCTTCGACGCCACGCTCGAAGGCATCAAGGCCGTCAAGCTGATTGCCGAGAACGGCAAGTTGACCGCGGCCAGCGCCAGCCAGATCTGCGACGGAGCTTCGGGCGTCATGGTCGTCAACGAGCGCGGCCTCAAGCAGCTTGGTGTTAAGCCGCTCGCACGCATCCACCACATGACCATGACCGGCGGCGATCCCGTCATCATGCTCGATGCGCCGCTGCACGCCACCAAGAAGGCGCTGGCGAAGGCCGGCATGAAGGTCGACGACATCGACCTCTTCGAGGTCAACGAGGCCTTCGCCTCAGTGCCGACAGCCTGGCTGAAGACGACCGGCGCCGATCCCAGCAGGCTCAACGTCAATGGCGGCGCCATTGCGCTCGGCCACCCGCTCGGCGGCTCCGGCACCAAGCTGATGACGACGCTGGTTCACGCCCTGCACCAGCGCGGCAAGCGCTATGGGCTGCAGACCATGTGCGAAGGCGGCGGCATGGCCAACGTCACGATCGTGGAGCGGCTGTAAGAAAGACAAAGGCGAGTAGTGGGTGGCGAGTAGCGAATGGTGAGAGGCGGAGGGCGGTTTTCCTTTTTCCCTATTTGCCAGTCGCTACTCGCCATTCGCGCTTTTGAGGAACCGCCATGACCCACCCCTCCGTCTACGCCCGCACCACGCCCGACAAGATCGCCTACCGGATGGCCGGGACCGGCAAGGCGATTACCTATCGCGAGCTCGACGAGCTCTCGAACCAGGGCGCGCGGCTATTCCGCTCGCTCGGCCTGAACGCTGGCGACCACATCGCGCTGTTGATGGAAAACCGCCTCGCCTTCATGGAGATCTGCTGGGCGGCACAACGCAGCGGGCTGTATTACACCGCGATCAGCCGCTATCTGAAGCAGGACGAGATCGGTTACATCGTCGGTGATTGCGGCGCCAAGGTCGTCATCACCACGCCGCAATGCGCCGACCAGATCAAGGACCTGATCAAAGGCGCGCCGGGCGAACCGATCTTCTACATGGTCGACGAACCGCTGCCCGGCTTCCGCTCCTACGACAAGGAAGCCGCCGCGCAGCCGACCACACCGATCGCGGACGAGGTCGCCGGCTATGACATGCTGTATTCGTCAGGCACGACTGGCCGGCCGAAGGGCATCAAGAAAGCGTTCGAGGGCAACAAGATCGACGTGCCGAACGCATTCCTGCGCGTGCTCTGCGCCGACATGTGCGGCATGAATGCCGAGAGCACGTACCTGTCGCCGGCGCCGCTCTATCATGCCGCTCCGCTGCGCTTCAACATGATGGCGATCGTGCTAGGCGGCACCTCCATCATCATGGAGCATTTCGACGCCGAGGAATTCTTAAGGCTCGTCGAGAAGTACAAGGTGACGCAATCCCAGCTCGTGCCGACCATGTTCGTGCGCATGCTGAAGCTGCCCGACGAGGTCCGCGCCAAGTACAACGTGTCGACGCTGAAGGGAGCCATTCATGCCGCAGCGCCCTGCCCGGTCGATGTGAAGGCGAACATGATCGAGTGGTGGGGACCGGTCCTGATCGAGTATTACGCGGGCTCGGAGGGCAACGGCGTCACCGTCTGCAACTCGCAACAATGGCTGGAGCATCGTGGCAGCGTCGGGCGCGCCGTGGTCGGCAACATCAAGATTCTGGACGAGAACGACGAGGAGCAGCCGGCCGGCGAGATCGGCACGGTCTATTTCGCCGACGCGCCTGTTTTCACCTACCACAACGATCCTGAAAAGACGAAGAAGGCTTACAACGCCAAGGGCTGGTCGACCCTCGGCGACGTCGGTTATCTCGACAAGGATGGTTTCCTGTTCCTCACCGACCGCAAGTCCTACATGATCATCTCGGGCGGCGTGAACATCTACCCGCAGGAGACCGAGGACGTGCTGATCACCCACCCCGAAATCGCCGACGTCGCGGTGTTCGGCGTGCCGAACGAGGAGATGGGCGAAGAGGTGAAGGCGGTGGTGCAGCCGCACGACATGAGGAGCGCCGGCAAGGCGCTCGAGGCAGACTTGATCGCCTATTGCAAGAGCCGCCTCTCGGCGATCAAATGTCCGCGCTCGATCGATTTCGAAGCCGAGCTGCCACGCACGCCGACCGGCAAGCTGGTGAAGCGGCACCTGCGCGACAGGTACTGGCCGAAGACCGCGGCGAAGATTTAGAGATCAGTCGAACAAACTCGGCGTGTGGTTCACCAGCGCGCCCTCGATCTCGAGCATCTTCAGCTTGGTCACGACGCCGCCATTCGCCGAGAAACCGCCGGGCTTGTTGCCGGCCGCAAGCACGCGGTGGCACGGCACGACGATCGGGCACGGGTTGCGGCCGAGCGCCTGGCCGACATCGCGCGACAGCTGGACACCGCCGAGCTGCTTGGCGATGTCGCCATAGGTGACGGTCTTGCCGGGCGGAATGGCGCGCGCGATCTCGTAGACGCCGCGGTTGAACTCGGGCACGCCATCGAGATCGAGCTCGATGTCGGTGAGGTCGTCAGGCTCGCCCGCGAGCAACTTCACGATACGGTCGATCGCGTGCTGCACCTCGGCGGTCGGCTCGGCCTCGGTGGCCTCAGCGTGGCGCTGGCTGATGCGGGTGCGGATCTTCTGCTCGCCACCCATCGGCAGCTGCGTGCCGTTGATGCCGCGGGGGCCCCAGGCGATGGCGCAGAGGCCGATCCTGGTGTCGAACAGGGCGAAATGCTGGTCGGTCATGGCTGGGTTCCTGAGCTTGCGTCCCTCTCGCATGCCCCCATTGTCATCTCTGCTTAAATCTAGGCTTGGAAATAGTTGCGATCCACCCGCTTTCCGGGAATCTTGCACAGGAGTTCCGCCCGCTCGCGAGTCCAGAATGCAGAGTCTCCACGTCAACGGTTATGACATGCCCTATCTCGACGTGGGCGAGGACAGAGACAGGCCGCCGCTGGTCTGCGTGCACGGCTCGCTCTCCGACTTCCGTGTCTGGGGCTGCGTGCTCGGCCCGCTGACGCAGCGGCATCGGATGATCGTCCCCAGTCTGCGGCACTTCTTCCCGGCAAAGTGGAACGGCGTCGGCGACACCTATTCCATCGCCCAGCATGTCAGTGACGTCATCGCCTTCATCGAGAAGCTCGAGCTCGGCCCGGTCGATTTGATGGGACATTCCCGCGGCGGGCACATCTGCTTCCGTGTGGCGCAGCAGCGTCCCGATCTGCTGCGGCGGCTGGTGCTGGCCGAGCCCGGCGGCGAGCTCGATGCGAGCCTCGATCCTGATTATGCCGGCGGCCCCTCGCCGCTGCTGGCGCGGTTCACGGCCTCGGCCGGGAAGATCGCCGCCGGCGACATCGATGGCGGCCTTGCCGTCTTCGTCGACACGCTGGAGGGCGCCGGCACCTGGCCGCGGCTGCCGGCGATGGTGAAGCAGAATCTGCGCGACAATGCGTACACGCTGATCGGCCAGGTCCGCGACAACCGCCCGCCGTTCTCCAAGGCCGACGCGGAATCGATCAAGATGCCGACGCTGTTCGTCCTGGGCGCGCGGACCAAGGGCCTGCTGCCGAAGGTGCTGCATGCGCTCGCCGCGCACGTGCCCTATTCGAAGACGGCGATCATCCCGAACGCGACGCATCCGATGTTCGAGCAGGCGCCGCAAAAATATTGCGAAGTGGTCCTGGACTTTCTGGCGGGCTGATCATGCAGAGCTTTCGCGTCAACGGTTACGACATGGCCTATCTCGAAATCGGCGAGGGCCATCCGCTGGTCTGCGTGCATGGCACGCTCGGGGATTTCCGCACCTGGTACCCGGTGCTCGGCCCGCTGTCGACGAGCCACCGCGTGATCGCGGTCAGCCTGCGGCATTTCTTCCCCGCGCATTGGGACGCCGTCGGCGACGACTACAAGATGGCGCAGCACGTCGCTGATGTGATCGCCTTCATCGAGCAGGTGACGCCCGGGCCGGTCGATCTGATGGGGCATTCGCGCGGCGGCCACATCGCGTTTCGTGTCGCGCAGGCGCGGCCTGATCTGTTGCGCAAGCTGGTGCTGGTCGAGCCCGGCGGCGATCTCGACGCCAGCCTGCCGCTGCCTGAGGGCACGCCCGCGCATCCGCCGCTGGCTGCGAAGACGATGCGCTCGGTCGAGATGATCCGCGCCGGCGACATCGAGGGCGCGCTGCAGAATTTCTACGACGGCATCGAGGGCGACGGTTCGTGGCGGCGCGTGCCGGCGGCCGCCAAGCAGCAGCTGCGCGACAACACGCTCACCCTGCTCGGCCAGATCAACGAGCAGCGCCGGCCGTACACGCTCGCGGATGCGCAGGCGATCACGACGCCGACGCTGCTGATCGGCGGCGGCGCCACCACCGGCAGCCTGTCGGTGCTGTGGCGCGTGCTGGCGGAGCGTATCGCGGGAGCCAGGACGGCGGTGATCGCCAATGCAGGTCACTGGATGTTCGAGCAGGCGCCGCAGGAGTTCAGTGAGGTCGTGAGCGAGTTTCTGGCGGCGTAGCGGCTGGTCCTGCCGCATAATCTCGAAAACAACCCCATGCACCGTAGGCCACCTCAATGAAATCAAAGGCTTAGACTGCCAAAACGCACTCGCCGTCATTCCGGGATGGTCCGAAGGACCACGCCCGGAATCTCGAGGTTCCGGATTCGGTCCTGCGGACCGCCCCGGAACGACATCAAGAATAAAACAAAACAGGAGGACGACCCATGAAATTGTCTCAAGAGCAATTGGAGTTCTTCCACCGCGAGGGTTGGCTGTTCCTGCCCGAACTGTTTTCCAAAGAAGAGGTCGATTTGCTCGCGCGCGAGGCGGTCGGCATTTACGACGCCGACCGGCCGGAAGTCTGGCGGGAGAAGAGCGGCGCGCCGCGCACGGCCTTTGCCGCGCATCTCTACAACGAGGCCTTCGGCGCGCTGGGCGCGCATCCGCGCATGATCGAGCCGGTCGAGCAGGTGTTCGGCGAGCCTGTCTACATGCACCAGTTCAAGATCAATGCGAAATCGGCCTTCACCGGCGACGTCTGGCAGTGGCACCAGGACTACGGCACCTGGAAGCGCGACGACGGCATGCCGGAGCCGCGCGCGATGAACATCGCGATCTTCCTCGACGAGGTGATGCCGATCAACGGTCCCCTCATGCTGGTGCCGCGCAGCCAGCACGCCGGCGATCTCCAGGCCTCGCACGACCTCTCGACCACATCCTATCCGCTATGGACGCTCGACGAAGACACCGTGACACGCCTCGTCAAGCAAGGCGGCATCGTCGCGCCGACCGGCAAGCCGGGCGGCATGCTGATGTTCCACGGCAATCTCGTCCACGGCTCGAGCGGCAACATCACGCCCTACCCGCGCAAGATCGTCTACCTGACCTTGAACGCGGTCTCGAACTACATCCGCGCCCCGACGCGGCCTGAGTACATCGCCCATCGCGATTTCGCGCCGATCAAGACGGTGGATGATGATGCGCTGGTGCGGCTGGCGCGGGCACCAAGGCAGGCGGCGGAGTAGATTTAGTCGCCCACCATCTCAGCCGTCGTGCCCGGGCTTGTCCCGGGCATACATGTTCTTCGCATATCTGACGCAAAGGAACGTGGATGGCCGGGACAAGCCCGGTCAAGCCCGGCCATGACGATTGGGTAGAGACACGCGTCCCACGAATTTCTGTATCACCGGAAACATCCCCATGAACCTCTTCCGCCTTCTCCAGGCCCGCGCGTCCGCCGGCAAGCCTGTGCGCGTCGCGCTGATCGGAGCCGGTAAATTCGGCTCGATGTTTTTGGCGCAGGTGCCGCACACACCGGGACTGGAGGTGCCCATCATCGTGGACATCGACCGCGACCGCGCGCGCGAGGCCTGCCGTACCGTCGGCTGGAGCACCGAGCGGATCGCCGCCACCGTCTTCACCGATGACGGCGCGGGCACCATCGCCGGCGGCGCGATGGATGTGGTGGTGGAGGCGACCGGCAATCCGGCCGTGGGCATCAGGCATGCGCGCGCCGCGATCGCGGCCGGCAAGCATATCGTGATGGTGAATGTCGAGGCCGACGTGCTCGCCGGCCCCCTCCTCGCCGAGGAGGCGCGCAAGGCGGGCGTGGTCTATTCGCTGGCCTATGGCGACCAGCCGGCGCTGACCGCCGAAATGGTCGACTGGGCGCGTGCCACCGGCCTTCACGTCGTCGCGGCCGGCAAGGGCACAAAATATCTGCCTGCCTATCACGACGTGACGCCTGACGGCGTCTGGCAGCACTACGGCCTGACCGCCGGCGAAGCGCAGTCGGCCGGCATGAATCCGCAGATGTTCAACTCCTTCCTCGACGGCACCAAATCGGCAATCGAGATGGCGGCGATTGCGAACGCCTGCGGGCTCGACGTGCCCTCGGGGGGACTTCTGTTTCCGCCCTGCGGCGTCGATGATCTCCCGCACATCATGCGGCCCAGCGACAAGGGCGGCGTGCTGGAGCGGTCGGGCGTCGTCGAGGTCGTTTCGTCTCTGGAGCGCGACGGACGGCCGGTGTTTCGCGATTTACGCTGGGGTGTCTATGTGGTGCTGGAAGCACCGAACGACTACACCGCGGATTGCTTCAGGCAATACGGCCTGAAGACCGATGCAAGCGGACGGTTTGCGGCGATGTACAAGCCGTATCATTTGATCGGACTCGAGCTGAACATCTCGGTGCTGTCGGCGGCGCTCCGGGGCGAACCGACCGGGCAACCCTTCGGTTTCCGCGGCGACGTCGCCTCGGTGGCCAAGCGCAGTTTGCGCGCCGGCGAGATGCTGGATGGCGAAGGCGGCTACACGGTGTGGGGCAAGCTGGTGCCGGCGGCCGCGAGCCTGAAGGCCGGCGCCCTGCCGATCGGCCTCGCGCACCGCCTCAAGCTGAAGCACGACATCGCCCATGGCGAGATCGTGCGCTGGAGCGACGTGGAGTTCGACGCGAACGACGAGACGATCAAGACACGGAAGGCGATGGAGGCGGCGTTCGCGACGTAGCGCAGGCCACTCGGGAGGCGCGGACCGGCCGGAGCGCACTGTCCGCTACCTACCCAGCGGCGCCAAGGCGAACCTCGTTGGAGGTCAGCGATGAACACCAATCCGTCAGATCCTGTCAGGCAATGGCCGGACTCCCGGCCGACCCGGCGCCCTGTCGGGGAGCGGTCGTGGACGCTGGATTCCCGGCCGCCCCGGCTTCGGCGGACGAGCCACGGGGCGGCCTGGGTGCCGCCATCCATGCCAGCCGGCAGGACCACCCCAGCCCTGGCCGCGCCGCCAGTCAAAGCCACACCGATACCAGCCGGCGCCGCGCCACCCGCGGGTGTACCAACAGTAGCGGTAGCCTCTCCAGCGGAATTGGACCGTCTCCGCAAGCCGAAGATCATCGGCGGCCTCATGCAGGCCCAGCGGTCCTCCGATAATTCCGGCATGCGAGCGACTGCCGGTCGTCGTCATCACTGACAACGCAGCCGCAAGAGCGAGCATCCAAGAAATCGATTTCCGCATGGTTTTCTCCTTGGTTCTTGACCGCCCAGGAAGAGAACTCGCCAAACAGCAGACCCGAATGCTCGGCCGCCCGTTCGCACGGGAAACTGCGCGGCGACCTTTACCGCTCGCGCGCTGACCGGGCGTTACCGAGAAATTGACCTAGTCGGCGGCAAGGACGTCCGCCGAACGCGAAGAGCGCTCTGGTGTTCAGCTCCAACCTTTCGGCTTTGCCTCACACGCCTAGGCAGCCTTGGCCTGGGTAGCGGCGGCGAGAGTATCGCGCAGGTGTTGTTCTTTCTGTTCGTCGAGAGAGGTTTTCAGGACAGTCCCTCCCGCGGCCTTGATTTCGTTGAGGACCTTGTCTGCGGTCATGCTCTTGATCAGCAGGAACAGAACAGCATCTCCCGATTTCACCTTCGAGCTGAGGTCCTTCATGAACTGATCGTTAATACCGAAATCGGTCAGCGCGCCGCCTAGTGCGCCGGCGCCCGCACCGAGGGCCACGCCGATGAGCGGATTCAGGAACACGATCCCGAACAGCAGCCCCCAGAAGCTTCCTCCTGCGGCACCCGCCATGGTCGTGTTCACGAGTTGATTGAGTTTGACCGTTTCGCCGGTCTTGACCGCGATCACGGCATCTTGGATCGCGATCAGATACTCTTTCTGGAGCTCGAGGATTTTCTGACGAACTTCTTCTGCTTTGGCTTCGGATGGATACACGATCGCGACTAGATCCGACATGGAGCTCTCCCGCAACGATGTGATGTCCCGCCCCTTCACGCACGCTTGGTGGGTGCGCCCGAAAACTAGCACCGAACTGGAAAATCCATTGCGCCTCAAACGCGGTCCACCTATTCACAATTACGAGATGTAATGCACTCCCAACGCAATTGAGTAATCATAGCTGTCATATGCGCCGCTGCGAGCGGCGCGCACAAATGGAATGCAAACTTCCAGAGCGGGCCACATCGGCCCCAGCCTGGAGGTTTGTCCGGATCGAAAAACGAGCTGGGACCGAGCGGTCTGCCGGTCTGTTCGGCAAACACAGCTTCATCCCAAAAACTCATCCCGTTGAATTTCACATTTGTGAATCCTTGGCCGGTGCCAGCGTCCGAAGTCGCCACTCGCTGTTCTACGTCGACCGTCGTCGTTTCAGTGACCAACATTTGTTAGGGACACATGCCCCGGCACGAGCACCAATCACTCAAAGAGCTGCCCGGATGGCTATGATGGAGGAGAGAATGCCGGCGATCCCACTGGCAGCTCTTCATGGTGCATGCGCTTGATTCTGCGTCGCATCACCGCGTAGCACTCGCACGTGATCTTCTCGAGTCGCCTGCGGTCGATCTCCAGCATCCCGCGTCGCTCAGATAGTATACCGCCTGCTGCTCGGAGTTTGCGCATCGTTAGCGTTACCGTTGTTCGGCGCACGCCGAGAAGTTGCGCCAACGCCTCCTGCGTGAGTTGTATTCCGCTGTGCCCGACGCGGTCGTGAATCTCAAGCAGCCATCGAGCCATACGACATTCCACCGGATGCACCGCGTTGCAAGCCGCCACGTTGTTAAGCTGCAACAATTGTGTGCGGAGATGGAGACGTAGAACTTGCCTGATCGTGGCGCTCTGCTCAAAGGCAAGCTGCAACTGTGCAACAGGGACCTGAAGTGCTGCTCCAGCGACATAGGCAGTTGCCGTGACTGGCGATCGGGAGGGACTTAGAAGTGACAGTGCGCCGACTGCTCCTTCCGAGCCCATGAGAGTTGACGCGACAATGTGTCCGTCCGCCATTTCAACGAGAAACGCTATGACCCCGCTAAGGGGAAAATAGACGTGCTTGAACTCATCTCCTGTTCGCACCAACACAGCATCAAAGTCGAATGACGTCTTCTGGAGATGGGGAGCAAGCAGGTTGAGATCACTGGGCGCAAACGCCGTTAAAAGCCTATTCCCGACGCCAGCCTGGAACGCCATCGCGGATGTTCCTTCAACCGCAGAAACAATCACGAAACACGCGTTCCGGGGGCACGTTCCTCCCAGCAGCCGTTTTTCTGGTCGGTGGTCCGGAAACTTCTGCTTGAGGTTACGGCGGAAGTGCCGTCATCAACAGACCTTCGGTCGAGCTGGGCGGACGGCTCTCCTTCAGCGCGAACCAGATATCGCCGCCCTCGTTGAACGGCGTGACGCAGCGGTTCTCATTCGGCGGGTGAAAATCGGTTTTTTGCACATCAGCCGGCGCTCCGAATGGGAGGCTTAGCTGGAGACGCAAGCATCCAGATTCCAGGGTCTGTTTAAGCTCTGCCCGAGCGGCCCCCAGCGCCGCCGGGCTGGAGAGGCGGACACCGAGGCCGCCGAGCGCGCCAAACACACAACACGCGCGCTGCGGCTATTCTCTCTCCAAACCCTCTCCGGCGTCCGTACCAATGTGTACACTCGCGGTGAAAAGACCTGGCCTCGTCGACGCCAACCCCGGCAAGCCGAAATAGAGGTGCATCTAAACGCATGGGCGAAATCGACGAGCTTGCGGCCGCCCAAGTGATCGCGTGCTTTTCAGGACGCGTGGCTAGTCTAACAGAGCGCGCCAATACAGGATGGGCTGAGCACTTGCGATCGCTGGCGCGATCTCATGGCGTTTAGACGCTGCGCCTGGATCTTCGTATCCGCCACCTCAGTCCGCCGGCGATGAGCCAAGCCAGGACAAGGGGAGGGATCACGATGCCGGCGATCGCACCCCAATGGACCACGACAAAGACAGTGGCGCCTGCACATGTTGGGTCAGCTGCGAAAGAGCAATAAAGCCGCAAAGCCGCGAGCCACGTTTCGCTCCAGGATGCGAACAGACCACTCACAATCACCCAACTCACTGACGCCAACAGACCGAGTCGTTGGCAGCGATTTATTTTCATACTGTCTATCCACGGCCTTTGGCTGAGGCGGAAATGCGAATGCCGCCCGCGCTGCACGATGCCAAACTTGCCGGCGATCGCCCCGTGCCGCCCTAGCGCGCGCCCAGCTAGCGCGCTGGCCTGGCGTTGGGCATCAGGTTGATCAGGCCCAGATCGACGAGCGTGCGATGGAAGCGACGTTTCCGTTCGGAGGACGACGCGAAGTAGGCCTCTCTGCAATCATCAAGCAGGCTCGCGCGCGTGGCAAAGATCGGGTCAAGCGCAATGCCCGCCCGCTGCAAGGCAACAGTTCCGAGAAAGGCGATGTCGAGGTCGGCGCCCCGTCCGGGCCTTAAATCGGGGATATTCAGGGCTTCTATCGCGTAGAATGTACCAAACGCATCTCGCCCGGCTCCCTGATGTTTCCGCTGTCGATCGAGTTTCTTCGTCAACACGGGTTGATGGTCGCCATAGTGCACGATGAGAACAGGGCGGTCGGGGAAGCTGCTTGCCAGCCTGGCCCTTTGCGCCTGCCAGGCCGACGCGGTCTCTCCCAGCCGCGTGTAGTACTCGACGTATGCGGCATCGGGGCAGCTCTCCCTGGCAAACGCGCGCTCCGTCTCGAATTGACCTGATGGCACCAGTTGCCTGCTATGCGGACCGTGATTGAAGTTGGTCAGCGCATACAGGAATCTCGGTGCCGGATCGTGGGCGACCCTTTTGGCATACGCATCGACGACCGCATGCAGGAACATCGCGTCGGAATTTGTCGTCTCGAAACGGCTGGCCTCGAATGGCGGAGGAAGCTCATCGACGAAGATGCGCTCGTCGACGCCGATCGAACTGTAGAACTTATCGTAATCCAGGAAGCTGCGGCGGCAGCTGGAGACGAGTGTTGTCTTGTAGCCGAGCGACGCCAACGAGCGTGGCAGGCTGCTGTGGAAACGTCCGGCGCCCTTCTTGAAGAGGTAGTAGGCGCTCGAACCGAAGCTGGCGCTGGAGAGACCGGTGAGCAGGCTGAATTCGGACTGCCACGAACCACCACCAAAGATGTCGACGTTCAGGCGCCCATATTCGCCATTCGAGGGAGACAGGAAAGCTTCGACGACAGGTTCGACCGGCAGCCCAAAAATACGCGGGTCGAAAACGGATTCGTGCTGGATGACGATGATATCAGGAGGACAGGCGACCCGCGCCGGCGTGGCTTCCCTCAGGGGCAGTGGTTCGTCGGCGATATCGCTGAGGGCCAACGCGCCGAACTGTCGCCAGCACGTGGGATCGAGCAGCGAAGCCATGAAGGTCGCATAAAAACTCCGCCCGTCCGTCAGGGCCCGCCGCAAGAACGTGGCAGCCTTGGACCCGGACGCCCCTGCGAATCCAATGAGCGCCATGACGAGCAAGAGGATTCGAAACCCGACGGGGACGGGAGATCCAGCCGCGTAGAGCAGAACCGCGATCGAGGCGAAGGCGAACAATGCGCTCCCTGCCAGCACACCCAGCATCATGCGCGGGTATTGCAGCACGAAGAATGGGACCGTGCCGGCAAACGCCAGGGGCAAATCGGAAACGGTCAGCTTGAGCGCGCTATGGTTGAACTTGACCGTGGATATGCCGGCGATTGCGACGGCCAGCATGCCGGACAGCAGGACCGCTCGCTCGGCATCGCCAAGAAACAGCAGCAGCAGAGCAGCATTTGAGAGGAGCGCTGCGACCGCAAACGGCAGATGTTCAACGCTCCGTTCCGCCAACGCCAAGATGGCGACGGCCGCCACAAGGACCAAAATCGAGATCATGGGATCAGGATGCCCCGAGCATTGGAATTTTTCAATTTAGCTCTTGGACTCCCCACCCAACGCGCGCTGTCGAGCGCGACGACCGGTTCTGCACCGCAGCAAGCCGTACTTGGCGAACCGCGGCATCATGCGGATGATGCTGGCGATCCCTGCTGATGACCGAGGAGCGGCCGAAACGGCAAAAGCCCCGGAGGTTTCTCCGGGGCTTTTGTTTTTGGCGGCGGTGAGTGTCTCGCTCACTCCAGCGATGGCGATCCCGGTCAGGATCTCAGTTCTGATCGTCACCGAGGGCTGCGACCAGCTTGTCGTAATACTTTCCGACGAGATCGATGTTGGCCTTGTTCTCGACGGCCGGCGCCGGCGATTTCAGAGCCTGGTTCAGCTCGTCAAGCGCTTCCTTCTTGTCCTTGGCCGGCATCTTCTTGTCGGCCTCGACCTGCGCGATCTGCGCTTTGATCACGGCTTCGTTGCCGACATACTTCTTTGTCGTGGGATCAAAGCCGCCGAGCACGAGGCTGATGTTGTCGACGACGTTGTTGTAGTCGTCATAGCTGGCGAAGCCGTGCTTCTTGGCGACGCCGTCGAGCTGGGCCATCACCTTCGCATCGGGCGCGGTGTTCTCCGGCAGCTTGGCCGTGATCGCATCCATGTCCTTCTGCGCGGCGAGCACGCCATCGAGCTGCTTGTCAGTCAGCGTAATCTGCTTGAGCGCGGGCGCTTCGGCGGGTGCAGCCTGTTGCGCCGGTGCGGGTTGTTGCTTGGCCTGCGCGAACGCGACACCGGAGGAGGCCAACGATGCTGCGGACAGAAGGCACGCGACGCCGAACGCGGTGAGGGCGGGACGAAGCAATGCTGGCATGGAAGTCTCCTCCTGAGGGGGAAATGGTTGGCTTTGAGCGCCGAAGGTCTGGATCGTAGATGTGGACCGTGAGCGGCTTCGACCGGAAGGTCTGACCGGGGCAAGCTAGGGAACTCGAAATGAACTCCGCATGAACTCTACGCCCCTGCTAGCGGCCGATCATGGCCGAATGATCACAACCGTGTGGTGTGACCAGCGATCACCAAAACATTGTTCTGCGTGCAATTCGTCTGTTGCGCGGGCCGGCTCGGCTCGCCAATGCTTGAGATCAGCAACAGCGGGAGAGCGCATGTCGACCTATCGAGGCTCGTGCCATTGCGGCGCCGTCACGTTCAGGCTGGTCTCGGATAGCAACGAACTCACGACCTGCGACTGCTCGTTATGCAGGCAGAAGAATGCCCTGATGACGAAGGTCCATGAGAGCGCGCTCACCGTATTGTCAGGTCAGGATCTGCTGTCGGTTTACGAGTGGAACACCCATCGCGCGAAACATTTTTTCTGCTCGCGCTGCGGCATCTACACCTTCCACCGCAAGCGCGCGGCGCCCGATCATTTCGGGATCAACGTATTCTGTCTCGAGGATTTCGATCCGGCCTCGGTGCCGGTGCGAGCAACCGAAGGCATCGGAATGTC
>NZ_FOQM01000028.1:0-12500 GCF_900113735.1 Bradyrhizobium sp. Gha | reverse complement strand
TTCGGGTCTAATACAACGAACTTGACGCCCTATTCAGACTCGCTTTCGCTACGCCTTCGCCTATCGGCTTAAGCTTGCTCGTTAAATTAAGTCGCTGGCCCATAATACAAAAGGTACGATGTCACCCAGAACGTATCTTGGGCTCCATCTGTTTGTAGGTGTCCGGTTTCAGGTCTATTTCACTCCCCTCGTCGGGGTGCTTTTCACCTTTCCCTCACGGTACTGGTTCACTATCGGTCGCTGAGGAGTACTTAGGCTTGGAGGGTGGTCCCCCCGTGTTCAGACAGGATTGCACGTGTCCCGCCTTACTCGTGGATACATCATCGCGTTACTCGTACGGGGCTATCACCCTCTGAGGCCCGGCTTTCCTGACCGGTTCCGATTGTCTTTGATGTATCACTGGCCTGGTCCGCGTTCGCTCGCCACTACTAACGGAGTCTCTGTTGATGTCCTTTCCTCCAGGTACTTAGATGTTTCAGTTCCCTGGGTTCGCTTGAAACCTCCTATGTATTCAGAAGTCTCATACCTTCTCTTGATAACCGGAAATCCAAAACCTCGAGGGTTATGGTCCCGATCATTTCTGGTCGAACACCAAGACCTGAGGTCTTGGAGTTCCGGCTATCGAAGGTGGGTTTCCCCATTCGGAAATCCGTGGATCAAAGCTTCTTCGCAGCTCCCCACGGCTTATCGCAGCGTAGCACGTCCTTCATCGCCTCTCAGCGCCAAGGCATCCACCGAACACCCTTAAGGCACTTGATTGCTCTCATTATCAATGTCCACACACTCGGCAGAATGTTGTCTGTACGATTGCCTTTCGGCACGCGCCCTCGATGAACGCTACGTACAGCCGGACAATGATTAGAAAGACCAGCTTGCTTCGTAAGATCGTTCCGATAGCGAGGCGGTCAAGCTTCGCTAAAAGGATCATTTTACAACTCGACAGCCAACCTTGCGGTCAGCGTCGAGCGCCGAAAATGATCCGGAGATAATGAAGGATCCGCGCAGCAATCTGCTACACGACCCAACTCGGATCGATCTCCTCTTTACGATGTCAGAAAACACGCAATCTGCTGTCTATCCAGACTAGCAGGATGCGAAGTGATGTTTCGCGGACGATTTGGTCGGTGATGGCGCCAGCCCGTCTTCGCTCTTACGAGCTTCGACGTGGCAGCCTTCGCACCGGTCGGTTCACCCAGCCGTAGCTGGCTACAACCAGCGAAGGCTGGTGGAGCCAGACGGGATCGAACCGACGACCTCATGCTTGCAAAGCACGCGCTCTCCCAGCTGAGCTATGGCCCCGTAACCAGAAGACGAATGCTCGTTTGATCAGCCCGCCTTCGCCAAGGCTACGGCGCGGCAGCCTTCACATGAAGGGCTTGCCTGGCCGAAGCTGCGAAGCGCGAAGGCTGGTGGGCCTGGGAAGACTTGAACTTCCGACCTCACGCTTATCAAGCGCGCGCTCTAACCAACTGAGCTACAAGCCCCTAACGCATATCCCGTTAAGGACCATGGGATCCTGCGCATGCAGGCCCAGCGCGTGTTCGTCCGCGAAGAAAGAGAAACGTAGACGGCGAAATCCCGCCAATGGAGCTCAACGATCTGGCGATCTGTTGGCCCCTGATGTTTCCAAAACAGCTCGATAGAAGCAAGCTTCTGAAGAGCCATCCTTAGAAAGGAGGTGATCCAGCCGCAGGTTCCCCTACGGCTACCTTGTTACGACTTCACCCCAGTCGCTGACCCTACCGTGGCCGGCTGCCTCCTTGCGGTTAGCGCACCGTCTTCAGGTAAAACCAACTCCCATGGTGTGACGGGCGGTGTGTACAAGGCCCGGGAACGTATTCACCGTGGCGTGCTGATCCACGATTACTAGCGATTCCAACTTCATGGGCTCGAGTTGCAGAGCCCAATCCGAACTGAGACGGCTTTTTGAGATTTGCGAAGGGTCACCCCTTAGCATCCCATTGTCACCGCCATTGTAGCACGTGTGTAGCCCAGCCCGTAAGGGCCATGAGGACTTGACGTCATCCCCACCTTCCTCGCGGCTTATCACCGGCAGTCTCCTTAGAGTGCTCAACTAAATGGTAGCAACTAAGGACGGGGGTTGCGCTCGTTGCGGGACTTAACCCAACATCTCACGACACGAGCTGACGACAGCCATGCAGCACCTGTGTTCCAGGCTCCGAAGAGAAGGTCACATCTCTGCGACCGGTCCTGGACATGTCAAGGGCTGGTAAGGTTCTGCGCGTTGCGTCGAATTAAACCACATGCTCCACCGCTTGTGCGGGCCCCCGTCAATTCCTTTGAGTTTTAATCTTGCGACCGTACTCCCCAGGCGGAATGCTTAAAGCGTTAGCTGCGCCACTAGTGAGTAAACCCACTAACGGCTGGCATTCATCGTTTACGGCGTGGACTACCAGGGTATCTAATCCTGTTTGCTCCCCACGCTTTCGTGCCTCAGCGTCAGTACCGGGCCAGTGAGCCGCCTTCGCCACTGGTGTTCTTGCGAATATCTACGAATTTCACCTCTACACTCGCAGTTCCACTCACCTCTCCCGGACTCAAGATCTTCAGTATCAAAGGCAGTTCTGGAGTTGAGCTCCAGGATTTCACCCCTGACTTAAAAACCCGCCTACGCACCCTTTACGCCCAGTGATTCCGAGCAACGCTAGCCCCCTTCGTATTACCGCGGCTGCTGGCACGAAGTTAGCCGGGGCTTATTCTTGCGGTACCGTCATTATCTTCCCGCACAAAAGAGCTTTACAACCCTAGGGCCTTCATCACTCACGCGGCATGGCTGGATCAGGGTTGCCCCCATTGTCCAATATTCCCCACTGCTGCCTCCCGTAGGAGTTTGGGCCGTGTCTCAGTCCCAATGTGGCTGATCATCCTCTCAGACCAGCTACTGATCGTCGCCTTGGTAGGCCATTACCCTACCAACTAGCTAATCAGACGCGGGCCGATCTTTCGGCGATAAATCTTTCCCCGTAAGGGCTTATCCGGTATTAGCACAAGTTTCCCTGTGTTGTTCCGAACCAAAAGGTACGTTCCCACGCGTTACTCACCCGTCTGCCGCTGACGTATTGCTACGCCCGCTCGACTTGCATGTGTTAAGCCTGCCGCCAGCGTTCGCTCTGAGCCAGGATCAAACTCTCAAGTTGGACTTGAACTTTGAACCGGCTGATCACAACGTTTGACGAGGTCCCACCATTATCGACCGAAGTCGATGTGCTGCCTGCGATTCACATCGCGGGCAACGATGGTGTTTCCTTTGAAACGTGTACCGCCGAAGTCTTTCGTCCGGTCTCGATCAGAAAAGCCGAAGCTTTTCAGAAGCGAGACCCGCAAGGACTCCGCCGTCCACGTTTCTCTTTCTTCATCTTCACTTGTCAAACAGCCCGGGACCAGGAGGCCCCAACCTTCCGGAGTGGAAGGGTCCCGACACCCTTACTGACGTCGAATGACTCCAACCGATTGTGTCGGCTGTTGTGTCACTCAACAAGTTGAGGAGCATCAGTGGCGCGTTCGCTCGCCTTGGTCAGTGACCCGGCGGCGCCGCGCTCAGTGGTTGGGGTTATAGGCCCCACCTTCCGGGCTGTCAACGCCAATCGTCAACAAATCGTCGCACAGTGGATTGGCGTAAAAAACCTAGTTATTACAGTTGATTAGACGGCCATGGAGCGCGCGAAGCGGAGCATCCCGGCAAAAAATCTGAAAAAAAGTTTGGGCCCGGGTGGCCTCCTGAGGGGGCCTGAGAGGGGGTCTGAGGGGATGCAGGGAGCGACCTCGGACCTCCCGTCGCCCAAGGCCCCGCGCCCGCCATTCAGGAAACTTTTTCGATCTTAGGCGCCGTACTAGAGCCACAATCCCGCGGCGTTCTGGTATGACACAAGCTTGAATCGCGGGGATGCCAGTGGGGGCTGCCGGCGATCTGCTTGGGGCTCAGAGAAGGCGATCTGACGATGACGCGGCCTTCTTCGGGCATTCGTAAAGACATCGAGAGACCTTCACCTGCCCAGCTGTTCGTAATTTCGGCCGGGCCCTCACCTTAGGGCCTTCTGAGCGCGAGCACCTGTGCGGCACGGCTTTTCCCGCAATCCCCTCGAGAGGGCGAGCTGGGGAAGGTCGGCGGCGAGGGTTCGTTGATTGGGGGACTTGGGTTGAACCAGAGGACGTCACGCGGCGCTTACGGGCGTGAGACCGGGATCATCGATCTCGGCCACGAGCCGCCGCTGTCCGTCGATGGTTCCGAGGCCGCCGTCATCGATCGCCGTCGCGTCTCGGTGCAATGGTTCAGCGGCACAATTCTGACCGGACTCTGCGGCGCAGCCCTGATCGGCGGCGCCGTTTTCGCATCTCTCGACGGCGAAATGACTTTCGCCAAGGTGCCGGAGCGGGTCGAAGGCGCGCTGCGTGGCGCCTTCGGCGCGGCCGATCGCACGGCGACGCTGCACAAGAGCGACCGTCTGCCGCCGCCGAGCGACACCACCGCCTCACGCAACATCGTGCGCGTCTCGACGGTGGCTCGCGTCGGCAACCGCGACGTGATGCGCGTACGCCCCTTCGTCCGGATCGCCGGCAATCTGTCGATGACGACCAGCGACCTGTCGGCGAAAATCCCGCCGTTCAACGCGCAACGTCTGCTCACCGACGTCGGCTCAGACGCGAAGACTGCGGCCGACGATCCGAACAACCCCGAAGCCGTCGAGCCCGACGCCGAGGTCTCCTTCGTCACCAAGGACCTCTCGCCGGTGCTGCCGAAGGCCAAGATTTCCGCGGTCGTGGCGCTCGACGACATCCTGATGCGGGTGCGCGATGCCGCCAATTGGCGCGGCAATGGCGGGGTGCGCTACGCATCCCTCGCCAATGCCACCGCCGACGTCTCTGGCACGACCGGACCATCCGAGATGAAGATGGCCTACGCCGCCGAAGCGTCGCCGTCCGATCCCTATGCCGGTTTCGAGACCCGCGTGGTGCCGGAAAACGTCACCCTGCTGCCGAAGACCAAGGAGCAGATCACCGGCGGCAATCCCAACGGCGAGCGCGTCCACCTGGTCAAGAAGGGCGACAGCGTCGGCTCGGTCCTCCGTGATCTCGGCGCCACCCCGGACGAGATCAAGGCGATCACGGCAACGCTCGGCCCGCGCGGCCGCGACGGCGGCCTGAAGGAAGGCGAGAAGCTTCGCATCCTGATGGCACCCGCAAGCCCAGGCGCGCGGCTCCAGCCCTACCGCGTCGTCGTCGCCAACGACACCGTCGTCGAGGCGATCGCGGCTTTGTCCGATCTCGGCAAATACGTCGCGGTCGACGTTTCCAGCATGAATACCGTCGCCGACGCTACGACCAACACCAACAGCGACGACGATGAAGATGACGACGGCAGCGGCGTGCGGCTCTACCAGAGCATCTACGAGACCGCGATGCGCAACAAAGTGCCGATGCCCGTCATCGACGACATGATCAAGATCTACTCCTACGACGTCGATTTCCAGCGCAAGGTGCAGCCGGGCGATTCGTTCGACGTGTTCTATGCCGGCGAAGACGAGGGCTCGACGGCGGTCGACAAGAGCGAAGTGCTGTTCGCCTCGCTCACGGTCGGCGGCGAAACCAAGAAATATTATCGCTATCAGAGCCCGGACGACGGCGTCGTCGACTACTATGACGAGACCGGCAAGAGCGCGAAGAAGTTCCTGGTCCGCAAGCCCGTCAACAGCGCCATCATGCGCTCCGGCTTCGGCGGCCGCCGCCATCCGATCCTCGGCTATGTGAAGATGCACACCGGCGTCGACTGGGCCACGGCCTACGGAACGCCGATCTTCGCTGCCGGCAACGGCGTGATCGAGAAGGCCCAGCTCGAAGGCGGCTATGGCAAATACGTCCGTATCAAGCACAACAACGGCTATGAGACCGCCTATGGCCACATGTCGGCCTTTGCCAAAGGCATGGAGCCCGGCAAGAAGGTGCGGCAGGGCCAGGTCATCGGCTTCGTCGGCTCGACCGGCCAGTCGACCGGCCCGCACGTTCATTACGAGATCCTCGTCAACGGCCGCTTCGTCGACCCGATGCGCGTGAAGCTGCCGCGCGGGCGTTCGCTCGAGGGCCCGATGCTCGCGAGCTTCGAGAAGGAGCGCGACCGCCTCGATGCCATGATGAGCGGCCGGGCCGGCGCCATCGCCCGCATGTCGGACGCAACAGGCGGCCCGCTACAGGTCAGCAACCGCTGATTGGACAATCGGTCGAAATCGACCTGACATCTCCTGAAACGTGATCACGGTGGGACGTCATTTTGACGCACCACAATTTCAAGTTTCGTTTGCCAAAGCCGTGTGACGAGCAAATACTTTCCAAAAAAGGGGAGGTCTCGCCATGACGCACAGGTTCGCCTGCGCAGCCTTCGCCGCTGCGATTTTTGCAACCACGAGCGCTTTTGCCGATGGCTGGGAGGTCACAAAGCTTGTCGCGGGCTCGGCCTTCCATGCGTGCACGGACTCGGAATCGATAAGGACGGCCATCTGTTTGCAGGCAGCGTCGCAGGTGCGGCGCTCTATGAAGTCGACGTTGCCGCGGGTACCGCCAAGGTTGCGATCCCCGCGCCTGTGGGCATGGCCGACGACATCGCCTTCGCGCCCGATGGCACCATGGCCTGGACCGGTTTCCTGACCGGCGATCTCTATGCGCGCAAGGGCGACGGCCCGATCAAGAAGCTGGCCAGCGGCCTTCACGGCATCAATTCGCTCGCCTATCGCAGGGATGGCCGGCTCTACGCCACCACCGTCTTCCTCGGCGACACGCTCTATGAAATCGACGTCGAGGGCGTCAAACCGCCGCGCCAGATCATGGACAAGATGGGCGGCCTCAACGGCTTCGAGTTCGGGCCCGACGACAAGCTCTATGGTCCGCTCTGGTTCAAGGGACAGGTCGCAAAGGTCGACGTCGACAAGGCCGAACTGACCGTCATCGCCGACGGATTCAAGGTCCCCGCCGCGGTGAATTTCGATTCCAAGGGCAATCTCTGGGTGGTCGACACGGCGCTCGGCCAGCTCGTTCGGGTCGATCCCAAGTCCGGCACCAAGACCGTGGTCGCGCAACTGAAGCCGTCGCTGGACAATCTCGCCATCGACGACAAGGACCGCATCTACGTCTCCAACATGGCCGACAACGGCATCCAGGAGGTCGATCCGGCGACCGGCCAGGCGAAGCAAATCATCATCGGCAAGCTCGCTTTGCCCGGCGGCATCGGCGTCACCTCTGAGAACGGCAAGGATACGATCCACGTCGCCGACGTGTTCGCCTATCGCACGGTGGACGGCGCAACCGGCGAGGTCATCGAGAAGGCGCGCATGCACGCCGACGGCGTCACCCTCGAATATCCGATGAGCGCGACTGCGAAAGGCAACGACGTGATCCTGTCGAGCTGGTTCACCGGCACGGTACAGGTGATCGACGGCAAGTCCGGCGCTACGCGCGAGATGCTGCACGGCTTTAAGGCGCCGCACGACGCGATCGTGCTTGCCGACGGCAGCCTGCTGGTGGCCGAGTTCGGCACCAAATCCCTGGTCAAAGTCAGCGGTGAGCACGGCAAGGATCGCGCCACGCTGATCGGCGGGCTCGAAGGCCCGATCGGCCTCGTCGCCGGATCGGGCGACGAGGTCTATGTCACCGAAGCCGTTGCCGGTACCGTCTCCAGGATCGACAAGAATGGCGAGAAAACGGTGCTCGCCAAGGACCTGAAAATGCCCGAAGGTCTTGCGCGCGCAAACGACGGCCGATTGATCGTGGCGGAGGTCGGCGCCACCAGGCTGATCGAAATCGACCCGGAGAACGGCCAGGTTACGGAGATCGCGGCCAATCTTCCGATCGGCCTGATCGGAGCGCCCAATGGCCTGCCGACCCACATCCCGACCGGCGTCGCGATCGGCAGTTCCGGCACCATCTATTTCAGCTCGGACGTCGAGAATGCAATTTACAAGGTGGTGAAGAAGTAGGCTCGCCTTGGGAGGAGGCCGGCCGCGGAACCGGTGCCCCGGTTTTCCTGTTAGGCGCTGACGGAAAGCCCCCATCAGCAGGAGGACCGCCCCATGACGCGCCTCTCACGCGACGATGTCGTCAAGGCCGTGGACCGGGCCGACGACGTCACCATAGCCCAGATCATCGAAACCGGCGCAACTGTCGAGGAACTCACTGAGGCCCAAGCCTGGCTCGCCAACGACGAACCCATGATCAACGATTTGCGGCCACTGGCACAGGGGCGCGTGCGTGAACTCGTGGATATTCTCTCCGAGCTAGAACAAGACGATGACGAGCAAGGTCCTGCCGGGCCTGGCTCGGGGTCGGCAATCAGCTAGGCGACCAATCCGACAAAAACTCGCCCCGGAGAGAGCACCTCTCCGGGGCGAATTGCTTTAGAGAGCGTCGGCGCTCAGTTCAGCTTGCGCTTCGGCACCGGCGCCTCGAACTGCGCGATCTCCGCGGTCTGCGGCGCCTTGCCGTTGAAGGTCAGCACATTGCCTTCAGACGAGATCGCAACCGTGTCGCCATCCCTGACGTCGCCGGCCAGGATCATCTCCGCGAGCGGATCCTGGAGATAGCGCTGGACCACCCGCTTCAGCGGCCGCGCACCGTAGGCCGGATCCCAGCCCTTGGCCGCGAGCCAGTCGCGGCCCGAGGCGTCGAGCGTCAGCACGATCTTGCGATCGCTCAGCAGCTTCTGCAGCCGCGCGAACTGGATCTCGACGATGCGGCCCATCTCGCTGCGCTGCAGGCGATGGAACAGGATGATCTCGTCGACGCGGTTGAGGAACTCGGGGCGGAAATGTCCCCGCACCATTCCCATCACCTGCTCACGGACGGCGGAGGTGTCTTCGCCCTCAGGTTGATTCACCAGAAACTCCGAACCGAGGTTCGAGGTCATGATGATCAAGGTATTGCGGAAATCGACGGTACGGCCCTGGCCATCGGTCAGGCGGCCGTCGTCGAGCACCTGCAACAGGACGTTGAAGACGTCGGGATGCGCTTTCTCGATCTCGTCGAACAAGACGACCTGATATGGCCGGCGCCGCACCGCTTCCGTGAGTGCACCCCCCTCGTCGTAGCCGACATAGCCGGGAGGCGCGCCGATCAGCCGCGAGACCGAGTGCTTCTCCATGTACTCGGACATGTCGAGGCGAACCATCGCGGTCTCGTCGTTGAACAGGTACTCGGCGAGCGCTTTCGTCAACTCGGTCTTGCCGACGCCGGTGGGCCCCAAGAACATGAACGAGCCGGTCGGCCGATTCGGGTCCTGCAGGCCGGCGCGCGAGCGGCGCACCGCCGTTGCGACGGCACGTACGGCCTCGGCTTGGCCGACGACACGCTTGCCGAGCTGCTCCTCCATCTTGAGGAGCTTCTCCTTCTCGCCTTCCAGCATCTTGTCGACGGGCACGCCGGTCCAGCGCGAGACCACCTGCGCGATGTGGTTGGCGGTGACCGCCTCCTCCATCATCTCGCCGGAGTTCTCCTTGGCCTCGATATCAGCCAGTTGCTTTTCCAGCTGCGGGATCCGGCCGTAGGCCAGCTCGCCCGCCTTCTGGAATTCGCCGCGCCGCTGCGCATCGGCCAGATCGACGCGCAAGGCGTCGAGCTCCGACTTCAGCTTCTGGGCGTTGGAGAGCTTGCTCTTCTCCGCACTCCAGCGCGCGGTCAGCGCCGTGGATTTCTCCTCGAGCTCGGCCAGCTCCTTCTGCAGCGTTTCGAGACGCGACTTGGAGGCGAGATCGCTTTCCTTCTTCAGCGCTTCCTGCTCGATCTTGAGCCGGATGATCTCCCGATCGAGCGAATCCAGCTCTTCCGGCTTGGAATCGACCTGCATCTTCAGCCGCGCCGCGGCCTCGTCCATGAGGTCGATGGCCTTGTCCGGCAGGAAGCGGTCCGTGATGTAACGGTTGGACAGCGTCGTCGCGGCCACGAGCGCGGAATCGGTGATCCGCACACCGTGGTGCTGCTCATACTTGTCCTTCAGGCCGCGCAGGATCGAGATCGTGTCCTCGACCGAAGGCTCGCTGACGAAGATCGGCTGGAAACGCCGCGCCAGTGCCGCATCCTTCTCGACATGCTTGCGGTACTCGTCGAGCGTGGTCGCACCGATGCAGTGCAGCTCGCCCCGCGCAAGCGCGGGCTTGAGCAGGTTGGACGCGTCCATCGCGCCATCGCCCTTGCCGGCGCCGATCAGCGTGTGCATCTCGTCGATGAACAGGATGAAGGTGCCTTCGCTCGCGGTCACTTCCTGGAGCACGGCCTTCAGCCGCTCCTCGAACTCACCGCGGTATTTTGCACCCGCGATCAGTGCGCCAAGATCGAGCGACAGCAGCTTCTTGTCCTGGAGGCTCTCCGGCACGTCACCGTTGACGATGCGCAGCGCGAGGCCTTCGGCGATGGCGGTCTTGCCGACGCCGGGCTCGCCGATCAGGACGGGATTGTTCTTGGTCCGGCGCGAGAGTACCTGGATGGTGCGGCGGATCTCCTCGTCGCGGCCGATCACCGGGTCGAGCTTGCCGTCGCGCGCGGCCTGGGTCAGGTCGCGGGCATATTTCTTCAGCGCGTCATAGGCGTTCTCGGCGGTCGCGGAATCCGCGGTGCGGCCCTTGCGCAGCGCCTCGATGGCGGCGTTGAGATTTTGCGGGGTGACGCCGCCCTTCGCGAGAATCGCGCCGGCCTCGCTGGTCTTCTCCAGCGTGAGGCCGAGCAGCAGACGCTCGACCGTGACAAAGCTGTCGCCAGCCTTCTCGCCGGCCTTTTCGGCGGCATCGAAGGTGCGGGCAAGCTCGGGCGCCAGATAGATCTGGCCGGCACCGCCGCCGGAAACCTTCGGCACCTTGCCGAGGGCGTCTTCGGTCGCCTTCAGAATTGCGCGGGAATTACCGCCGGCGCGGTCGATCAGGCCGGAAGCCAAGCCTTCATTGTCGTCCAGCAGGACTTTCAGGAGATGCAGGGTCGAAAACTGCTGATGTCCCTCGCGCACCGCTAGCGACTGCGCGGACTGGATGAAGCCCCTTGAGCGTTCGGTATATTTGTCGATATTCATGTCTTTTCTGTCCCTCGGCCTGCCCCTGGGGCCCTATCAGGCACCCCAAACGGCATCTTCATTGGGTTTCCGCCTGCCGCGTTGACATTGCTCAACCGACAGCGGTCGTTCTCAGTCGACGCTGGCGCCGGCCTGACCCAGATGTGGGAAGCGCGCCCTCGGATCGGAAGAGGCAAGTTCACAATTTCGTGCGCTCATCGGTCTGCTTGGCGAGGCCAGAGAGAATCCCCTAAGTAGCCGCATGACAGTCAACCAGACAGCAGAAATCACCGGCCTTTACCGCTACCCGATCAAAGGCCTCACGCCGGAACCCCTGTCCCGGGTGCGCTTGCGCTCAGGCCAGACCCTGCCCTCCGACCGCCGCTACGCGATCGAGAACGGACCCAGCGGATTTGACCCGGAAGCCCCGGGGTGGAAGCCGAAAATCCAGTTTCTCATGCTGGCCCGCAACGAGCGGTTGGCCTCCCTGGACAGCCGGTTCGAGGACGCGACCAATCGCCTGACCCTCCGCAAGAACGGCCAGATCGTCGCCAGCGGCGATCTCGAGACCGCCGACGGCCGCGCCGCCATCGAGGCCTATTTCGCGGAGAATTTTCGTGCGGAGCTGAAGGGGCCGCCAAAAGTTCTGTCCGGCCGTGGCCACAGCTTTTCCGACGTGGCCCGCAAGGTCGTGTCCATCATCAACATCGAGAGCGTCCGCGCCATCGAGACCATGCTCGATGGCATTGCCGTCAATCCCCTGCGCTTTCGCGCCAATCTCTACGTGACGGGCTGGCCGGCCTGGTCCGAGCTCGACCTCGTCGGCCAGATACTCGCGATCGGGCAGGCCCGGCTGAAGGTGGTGAAGCGCATCGTCCGCTGCCCGGCCACGAATGTGGATCCGGTGACGGCGAAGCGCGATCTCGAGATACCGCCGACGTTGTCGCGCCGTCTCGGCCACATGGACTGCGGCATCTATGCCGAGGTGATGGCCGACGGCGAGATCGGCGTGGGCGATGCGGTGGCGGTGGAAGAGCCGAAGCTGGTGTGAGCTGGCGCCGCTGCCGCAACAACCACCGTCATTGCGAGGAGCTCGCGACAAAATTGCAAAGCAATTTTGCGCTGATGCGACGAAGCAATCCAGACTTGGGCCTCCCCTAAATTGGTGGACACCTATAGCTTAGGCAGAGAGAGGTGTCGGATGGCGAAACGGCAGCGTCGGTCATATTCGGACGAGTACAAGGGGCAGGCAGTTGATCTGGTTTTGTCGAGCGGTCGCTCGGCGAAGTCGGTATCGAAAGAGCTCGGGCTCGATGGCTCCGTGCTCAGTCGATGGGTGAAGGAGCGGAGCACGGTAGCAGCCGGCGGCAGCGCCGCGGCGCCCACGTCGCAAGCGTCGGTGCCGTCGGCGGACCAGGCTGACGTGATCGCACGGTTACAGCGGGAAAACGAGCAGTTGCGCATG
>NZ_FOQM01000036.1 GCF_900113735.1 Bradyrhizobium sp. Gha | reverse complement strand
AAGGCGATGGTGCCGGTGGTCGAGAGGTCGGGCGTGGTCGCGTCCTCGGTCACCGCGCCGGTCGCCGTGGTGGAGCCGGCGACGATGGTCGGCGCCTCGTTGGTGCCGGTGACCGTCACCGTCACGATCTGGTCGACGGTGCCGCCATGGCCGTCGGCGATGCTGACGGTGAAGCTCTCGGTCGCGGTCTGGCCGGCGGCGAGATCATCGGTGGCGTTGTCCGCGACGGTGTAGGTCCAGCCCACCGTGCCGCCGGACGTCGTCGGGCTCTCGCTCACGGCGCCCAGGGTCAGCGTGCCGCCGAGCGTGTTGCCGGAATCCGGGGTGACGCTTGCGGTATGGGTGTCGATCAGGTCGACATCGTCAAAGGCGATGGTGCCGGTGGTCGAGAGGTCGGGACTCGTCGCGTCCTCGGTCACCGCGCCGGCGGCATGGGTCGCCGCCGCCACGATCGAAGGCTGGTCATTGGTGCCGGTGACGGTCACCACCACGTTCTGACTCGCGCTGCCGCCATGGGTATCGGCAACCTGCACCGTGTAGCTCAGCGTGACCGTCTGACCCGCAGCCAGATAGTCGAAGTTCTTGTCCTGCGCCGAGAAGCTCCAGCCATTCGAGCCGGTCCCGCCATTGGGAGAGTCGGTCAGCGTGCCGAGCGTCAGCCAGCTCAGAAGCGTCGCGTTCGACGGCAGGCCCGACGTCGCGCCCGAGGCGGTCACCCCCATGACGCTCACCGTGTGAGAGTCGCTCAGATCGGCGTCCGTAAACGTTACAGCACCATTCGCGGTGTCGCTGGTCGTCGAACCAAGCTGGCCCGCAAGTTCCGTGATGGCGCCGGTCTGCGCGCCGCTGGTGATTACCGGTACATCATTCGTGCCGGTGATCGTCACCACCACGTTCTGGCTGGTGGTGCCGCCATGGCCATCGTCGATGCTGACGGCGTAGGTCGCCGTGAGTGTCTGGCCGGCCGCCAGGAAGTCGAACGTCTTGTCCTGGGCGTTGTAGCTCCAGGCCACGCTGCCCGCGCCAGAGCCCGTCGAGTCGGTCTTCGTCAGCGCCAGCGAGCTGGCGTTCGTCAGCGCACTGATCTGGCCAGCCGTCAGGCTGCCGCCGGACCAGATAAAGCTCGGCACGCCCTGACTGACCGTGTGTGCGTCCGACAGATCCACATCGGCGAAGGCAATCAAGCCCGACGCCGTGTCCGCCGCGATCGAGCCATTCGTGCCGGCGGCCTCGGTGATCGCGCCAGTCGCCGTGGTCAAGCCGGCCACGATGGTCGGTTGGTCGTTCGTACCCGTGACCGTGATGGTAATGGGCTGAGTGACCGACCCGCCGTGTCCATCATCGATGGTTATTGTGTAGGTAACCGCAAGCGTTTCTCCCGCCGCAAGGAAGTCAAACGCCTTGTCCGCGGCGCTGTATGCCCAGTTAACCGATCCCGTCGCCGTCGCTGCATTGGTGCTATCGGCCGTAACGAGATTGAGGTTACTCGCAGCGGTCAGCGCCGTCGTTTGTGCTGAGGTGAGCGTCCCCGACGACCAAGCAAAACTCGGCCCGCTCTTCGAAACCGTATGGGTATCGTGTGCATCGACATCGGAAAAGACGATTGTGCCGGTCGTTTGATCCGAAGCTGATGATCCCGTCGTGTTCGTAGCCTCGCTGAACGCGCCATTGGCGGTCGTCGAACCCACGACAATGGAGGGAGCATCATTCAATCCCGTGAACTGCAGCGTGACGGTCGCCCAGCTGAGTGTGCCATTGCCCAGCTGAATGGCATAGGTGAACGTATCCGTCAGCGTTTCTCCAACGGCCAGCGCCTGAAGCTTGGCGTTGATGTCACCCTTGTCGTAATGAACGGTGCCGTCCGTTTCGATCCAAATGCGTGCACCCAGGGCGCTATGGTCGCTCGTTCCCGCGGCTCCCGCAGAGTCACTGCTGTAGGCGACATCTTTGACCAGCAGGTCCGCAGGTGCGTAGCTCTTGGTCGAAGCAGACGCGCTCGTTCCGTCGTCCAAGGAGAACAGCGCCTTGGCCGCGCCCCCGAGATCGTTTGCCATCACGTTCAAAACAAGAATGTTGCTCGCGTCTTCGGTAAACGTGAAGGCGTCTGTGTTGGCTTGAGGAGCGTTCCCGAACGAAACCGTGCTACCGCCGCCGGTCGTCTGCGTCGCCATAGCTAGATCCTCCAAACAGGACGCGGTCCGTTCTCACGGCCGCGAGCAAAGCGGTGTGGTGCGAAGTGTTTGTAGCCGTTCCTACTGTGGTTCGATCGAACGACCATCAAAGCTGACGCCTCGACAAACGAAGCGCGCGCAGCACCAATCGGCACCGCGCCAGGCCGGCCCGAATCCCGTTGATCGATCTCAAGCGATCGGATCGGTCGTGAGCTGGCTGGAAGCCCTGGCCGAAAGGTGGAACCAGGAGGAATCAGAGGAATTCGGAAGCTGCTGGAGGTGCCGTTCGATTTCAGAGCAGTCGATCGCCAACCCCGCACACGGATGAAACTAACGCGACTCAATTCCCGCCCCCCGAAAGTTCCAAAGAGAAGCCCCGTTCCACTCGTGTCGAGGCCTTATCGTGAGAAGTTGTGCTACGCGCCTAGGATCATTCGATCCAGCACAAGCCCGGGGTACTCCATCGGGATACCCACACTCTCCTCTGGATGTTCCCTCGGGATGATGGCGGCCTGTATCATCGTTAACGAGTGAGACGCACCCCGCTAACCTCAGACGAGGTCTGCCTTGCTATCACCATTGCGCTCTCAGTGTGGTGGATTGAGGCAAGCATTGCGAGAAGCAGGCGGTGAGCTGGATTTACTATAATCCGCTACGCCGGACCTGATCCAAGCGCCGCGCCCGCGTGAATCGGCATCGGCTTCGTTTCGACACTGATGGATATACAGCTAAGCGACCATGCGGCGATGGCCAAGGGGTCGAAGAAAGCGAGAGCTGGCCTGAAATCATCAGCGCGGAGCCAAAAGGCCAACCTCAAGCTACCGTCGCAGCTACGGGCAACATGCGCCTTCTATGAATCAGTTCGAACCCACTTCCTCATCCATCTCAGCGACATCGCTCGAACGAGATCAAGGAAGCAGTCATCGGGGTCCAACAACCCGCTATGGCAAACCGACGTGTGGCGCGTGTCACAGAGTTTACTGGCTCTGTCGCGATATCAATTCATCGCTTCGCTGGCGTAGGGCCACGTCGAAGCAAGGACTTCGACCAAACCTGACGGAGAGGAATCCATCCATGTTGCGTAAATTTTCGTTTATTGCAGTTGCCGCAGTTTCGTTGGGTGCGGCTGCTCTGGGCCCAACCTCCGCCTCGGCCTATGAGCTTGGCGGCCACCACGGCGGCGACCATCGGAGTGGTGTAACCATCGTGCTCGGCGGCCCCGGCTACTATGGCTACGACGACTGCGACCACGACTACGATTACTACCGCCACCATCCGCGTCGCTGGAGGCCGTTGTGAATTGCTTCTGACCTCAGTCGTCGTGAACGGTCTCGGAGGCGCGCGAATTATGTAAATCCGCGCGCCCACTTCTAAGCCTTCGGCGGTCGAAGATCTCAAACCTCACCTTCGGCGAGATGCGCAGAAGGGTATTGCGCGGCAGCATGTCGACGTGTGCGAGTGACTCACTCGCACCATCAGAATGCGATCACCCGCCAAATATCGGCGCGCTGATCGGTCCAAAGGTACCGGGCTTCTGCCGCAGGGAGCGCTTTCCAACCATCCTTGTCGGAGAATGGGTCAAGGGTGCTATTCCGTCCGGCTACCACAACCCCTATCGCAGGCGAACGTCGGAGGATCGATGTTCCAGGCGGCGGGATGTCAAAAAGGATGCGCGCCGGGAGGCCCGCATTCGTTGCCAGGGCTCCGACCACCGGAGCCAGAGTTAATCTCCGACTACTGACGTGGAACAGGATGTGCCCACCGGGGGCTAGTTTTCGCAGGTAAAGCGCTAAAGCCTCCCGCGTCAACAGGTGCATCGGGATGCTGTCTGAACTGAATGCATCGACAACCAGCACGTCATAAGCGCCGTCTGGTGCATTCCCGATGGTGATTCGAGCGTCGCCCAAGACGACACGCGAATGGGGGGCGCAGTCCTCCAAGAAATGAAAGTGATCCCTTGCCAGGCGCTCAACGACGGGATCGATCTCATAAAATGTCCAGTCCTGGCCTTCTTTGGCGTAACAAGCGAGAGTGCCTGTGCCCAGCCCAATAACGGCGACGCGGCGCATTTTGCTTTGAGACAATGCGTTGAAAAAACGGCCGAACGGACCCTCCCTCGTATAATACGTCATAAGCAGCGGGGCCTCATCTGGTCGCAGGCTCTTGGCTCCGTGTAGGGTCGTACCATTCATGAGTACGAGGGTCGGTTCTGGCTCATCGGAAGCCATCTCGACTCGATAGACGCCGAAGAAGCTTCGCTCGGCGGCAATCAGCTTCCAGGCGGTCTGTGACCTCAACGGAAAAAGGAATACGAGAGCGATAGCAATAGCGAAGCGCCACCTTCGTTGGGAGAAATTTACCAGCGTCAACGCCAGCACCAGGTAGGGAAAGCAAAAGACCGCCATCGTAAACGGCCCGTAGCTTGCGGAGTCAATGAGCGTGCTTCTGAGGACCAGCAAAACAGCTAAGAATAGTAATGGCAGAACAATATCCATCAGGGGCTTGCTTTGCTTGTCCGAGTGCATCGGCGGCCTCACTAGACAGGCTGCAATCAATGCTAGTGGATATTCCCATACGCCTTTGAAGATCAGCGGAGCGATCAATGCATTAAAAACTCCGCCCAAAACGCCCCCCAAGGAGAGGAAGAAATAGAATTCGGTCAGTTGCGCGGAGGATGGCCGTCGCTTCGCTAATTCGCCATGACAGGTCATGCTAATGACGAAAAAGCAGCTGAGGTGAAAGGCCAGGGCGATTGGAAGAGGAACAAAAACAAAAATGCCGCCGGCACCCATGGCCACGACCAAAATCAGTGCGACCGGAAACGCGCGCTCCATGATCGCATGAGGCAAAGGCGGCCGTCGCGCAAAGGCACAAATGAACGTCAGCAGGTACAGCGTGAGCGGGAGCACCCACAGCAACGGCGCGGATACAATGTCCGAGGTGATATGTTGAGTGACGCCAAGCAACAGAGACGACGGGATGAAGGCAAGCCCAGTCCAGATCAAACGATCGCGTGTACTGCTCGCTCTGCTTACTCCAATGACCTGCGTCGGCTCATCCAGGCGACGCCTGTCTGACAACATAATGGCGGCGCACAAAGCCACTCCCAGAGCCAGTACTGCAAAACCAGCGGACCAAAACGTCGCCTGTCGATCAAGCGGCAGTTCTGGTTCGACTGCCAATGGATATGCCAGCAGCGCTAGAAGGCTTCCGGCGTTGCTCACTGCATAGAGAAAGTAGGGATCGCGCGCTCCCTTGTGATCGCAATGCGCGAACCAATGCTGCAAAAGGGGTGCTGTCGCCGAAATAGCGAATATCGGGATCCCGCAGGACCAGCTGAGGCGCAACAACAGCCATAAGACCGGAGACTGGTCTGCTGACGGTCCGTCGGGTCCGAGCGTCAAAGGAAGTGCAATGGCCGACAACGGCAGAAGAATGCAAACGTGAACACCAACTTGCGCCAAGCGCGACGACAGTCTGGTTAGAAGATGCGCATACGCGTAGCCAAGAAGCAGCATAGTCTGGAAGAACACGAGGCATGCGCTCCAGACCGATGCTGCTCCGCCGAGCTTCGGCAGCACCATCTTGGCTATCATCGGCTCGACGAGAAACATCAAGCCCGCGCTCAAAAGCAGGGTGGCTGCAAATGTCGGTATCGCTATCGAGAATCGAAGGGGTAGCCGACCAACGCCTGCTGAACCGTTCATTGTGGCCTAAGATATTTGAGAGTATTCAATGCCGCGTCGCAAGCTTTGAGCGTACGATCAAACGGTAGGTCGAGCTCCAGCCATTAAGAGGTACTCAGGCAGAGTCCGCTTTTTGCATCCAGGCGATGAATAGCGAGGCTCCGTTTCCATGGCGGCCTGGCGCAGGTTGCCTCACCTCCGTTTGGCCGAAACATCTTGCAACGTGTACTTCGGTATCAAGGATGTGGGAAAGCTAGGTGATCTTCTTCATGATCATGCGCGGCCGAGAACAGGCTCACGCTATCTGCCTTGGTCCACAAGCCAATCATCCCAGCGTCAGCGATCGTAGTGTCCTCCACCTCGAAGATCAGCTTTCCGTCATAGGTCACCTTGAACCGATTTCCCGTGAAGTCGCAACGCAGGGCGCATGGTCACTCCTCACTTGAGCCCGGTGAGTACCCAAGCCGGCTGAAGGATCGGATAGGCGACCAGCCCGACCACGGCTGTGACCGCAATCAGCAAAGGATTGCTGACTTTCCAGCGAAACAGCACCGCCAGCGACACGATCCCGATGAGCGCGGTCAGCCAGTCGCCGATCGCTATCTTGCCGAGCAGGAAGCTCGCACCCAGAATGGTCCCTATTGCTGCCGCATAGGCCCCTTCACGAAGCCCTGCACGTTCGGATTCTTTCGGTGCCGCGCCAGCAACGGCGCCACGATGAGGACCAGTAGGAAGGACGGCAGGAAGATACCCACCGTCGAGATCAGCGATCCCCAGAAGCCCGCCACCAGATAGCCGACGAACGTCGCCGTGATCACGACCGGCCCGGGACTCATCATCCCGATGGCGACCGCCACTCAGGGGCTTCCCTCGCGTATTGATCGTAGAGGGCGGAGGCGTTGTCCCAGCGGATGGCCTCCATGTAGATGTCGACATAGCGGGCTGCGGCAGCGCCGAAGTCCATGTGATAGGCATGCTCATACATGTCGAGCACCAAAACCGGACGGCCGCCGGCGAGCGTGGTCGTATGGTCGGCGGCCCACTGGTTGACGAGCCGCTTGTTTCGGGGCGAATACGACAGGATAACCCAACCCGAACCACCGCCCTCTGCCTTGCCCATCGCCGCGAACTCCGTGCGCCATCGCTCGATGCTGCCGAAGTCGCGTGCGATCGCCTCGGCGAGAGCGCCGCCGGGCTTGCTGGCGCCGCCGAGACCATCGAAGTAGATCTCATGCAGGATCATCGGATTTGCAGCGATCAGCTCTTCGCGCTTCAGGCCGTTGATGACGAAGTTCGGCGCCTTGGCAAAGTCCAACTCGGCGAGTTGCGCGCTAATCGCGTTGAGCCGCTTCACCGCGCCGCCGTAGTTGTTCTCATAGTGGCTGATGAGCACCTTCTCAGAGATGCCGCTGATCGACTTCGGATCGAACGGCAGCGGCTTGGTTTCGTAGGGCGTCAGTCGGCTCCTTCCCTCATCCTTGGCTCAACTCTTCGTACTGGCCGTCTTGTCCAGCGCCGCCCGCACGCCTTCGGCGAGCTTCACGGCGTCGTCGTTCGCCCAGAAGTGCATGAAGAACAGTCGCGGCTGCTCGTCCAGCATGTGGCTGTGCAGCGCTGTCACCTCGATGCCGTGTGCCCTCAGCGCCAGGATGACCGGGTTGACCTCGTCGCCGGTCAGCACGAAGTCGCCCGTGATGGCGGCCTTCCCGCCTCCCGTCGGCTGGAAGTTGATGCCGATCGCAACTCCCATCGGACCGACAGGGGTCAACGGCATGCCGTCCTGCGTGATCGGGTCTCGCCGCTTGACGTTGAACTGGTAGACGCCGCCGTTCGTCTGGCCCTTCACGCCGATGATCTGGTCGAGCTTCGCTGTGTCGAGATCGACGGCCGGAGGCGGACTCGCCGGCGACGCGACCGTCAGCGGGGTCTTGCTCTCGGCCAGCGCATCGTGGATCGCCGAGGCCAGCTTGACGGGGTCGCCGTGGCCGGCAACGTGCATGTAGAAGGTCGCCGGGCTCGCGCGCAGCAGATGGTTGTGCACGGCGGTGATCTCGAGACCGTTCGCGATCATCTTCGCCATCACGGGGTTGATCTCGGTCTCGAGCAACACAAGGTCGCCCATGACCATGGCGCCGCCGTGCCCTGGCTTGAACGCGACCCAGCCGCCGAGCGCCAGCGCTGGCTTGATCGCCACGCCGTCCAGCGTCACCGACAGATCGGTCCGGGGAAAGCCGTAGCGATGGACGTCGTCCGAGACGGCGGGCTTCCGCCCCAGCGTCTCGTCGACCTTCTGCCAGTCGACGCTCTGCGCCTTTGCCGCAGAAACGAAGGAGCCGGAAGCAGGTGCCAGGAGGCAGGCGCCGAGTGCGATCAGCGCGTGAATTGTTCGTTTCATCATACTGCTCCTCGAACTCAGTTGCGTTCTTTGATTTGGCCGCTGCTGTCCACGACGAGCATCACCGGCTTGCCGTCCTTCAACGCTTTGGCGGTGGTGCCTTCGGCCGTCGACTTGACGTCTTTCACCTGTGAGTAGCCGGCCGCCTGGATCTTGGCGGTCAGCTCTTCCCGGGTCAGGGCGTGCGCGGGCGAGAAGCCGAAGCCCATCGCAAGCGCTACGAAGAGCGCGGCCCGATAGATCGTCGATGTTCGCATGTCTGATCTCCTGGTTGTCCCTGCCCCAGAAGTCATCAGGCGTTCGGCCTCACTTGCCCTTGTGGGTCGGCCAGTTGTGCAACTCCTTGGTCGCGTCGCGGCACCATCGGTAGAATGCGTCGTAGAGCTGGAGACCGGCGTTCAACTGCTCCTCGTCGTCGAACATGCGCGATAGACCGAGCGATGCCGGACGCGCTCGCGTGACCCACGGCGTGCGACCGCGGCCGTCTCGCTTGGGAATCCTGGCGGCCGGCACCGTCGCATGGTTCGCTTCCTTCCAGCCGACCTGGCCGCCTTCGAGGCTCTCGGCGGCGACGTTGCAGCAACGGAGCCAAGCCGCGGTGCCCTCGCTGAGCTTCTGGCCTTTGTGACAGACCACGACGACGGATTGGCCCGACAGGCGGGAAGCCCAATCCTGGACGTCGAGATGCGAGCGCCGCACGGCGCCGGGGATCAGGCGCGGATCGGCCGAAAAGTCCTCGTCGATGCGTACATCGATGAGCGTCGGCGCGGCCGGCGTGCCTACCAATCGAGACAGTTTATCGGGAGAAATAGAGGTGTACGATGCTGACATGCTGCGCCCTTGTGATCAGGACGCGATTCTTGGGCATGGCGCCTCGCGAGGAGATCGCACGTCCCCGTGGGGCGAATAAAAGCCCGGATGGCGGGGCTGTCAACCCACGTGCGCCGGCTGGTGCAAAGAAATCAACGCCAAGATTTCCTCGATCCAATGGAACGAAAGCAAGATCAGACGCCGAGGATCGCAATCGCAATGGTGTCGACCGAGATTTGGCCTCGCACTTCGCCGTGTTATCGTCCTGCTCGATGTCGGTGCAGTCGGCGAGCTACAACATGAGGAAATGCGCCTCAATCCTTGCGATGGCTGCCGTTTCGGTCTGCACGCAGTCCGCCCGTGCCCACGGCATCGCCGGTAACCGCTATTTTGACGGCACCATGACGTTCGACGACCCCGCGGTCGCCGACGAGGCGATCGTCCCGGACTTCTCCTACCTCGGCTATCCGACCCAGGACAGCAACGTGCAGGAGAGCCGAATCAACTGGTCCTTCGCTCGTTTGCTCACGCCGACACTTGCAGCCACGCTCGATAGCGGGTGGATCCACCAGAACTGGCCGATCGGACACACGGCCGGCTTCGACAAGACCAGTCTTGGTCTCAAATACGAAGCGTACCGCGACAACAAGCACGAGGCGCTTGCTTCGGTGAGCATCGCCTGGGGCATTGCTCATTCAGGTGCCGTGGGCGTGGGAGCCGACGCACCGAACACGATCCAGGCTGGCGTCACCTTCGGCAAGGGATTCGGTGATCTACCGGACTCGCTCTCCTGGCTCCGACCATTCGCCATCACGGGCGCGTTTGTCGACGAAGAACCCGTCGGACAAGGCGGTCGGGCCCTTGCGCCAAACCTTGCCACAGGAACCTTCCTGAACGTCTCGTCTCCGGCCGTGCAAACCCTGCACTGGGGCCTTTCCATTCAATACAGCACACTTTACCTGACCCGACACTTCGACGGTTACGCGCCCAAAGAGGAGCCGTTGAACCAGTGGGTGCCGCTGGTCGAATTCAGGTTCGATAGTCCTCGCGGCCAGAAGACAGTGGCCACGGCCAATCCCGGCCTCGCCTACGTCGCGGTTACCTGGCAAGCCTCGGCCGAAATCATTGTTCCCATGAACCACGCGGGAGGAAAC
Organism: Bradyrhizobium sp. Gha; assembly: GCF_900113735.1. GTDB lineage: Bacteria > Pseudomonadota > Alphaproteobacteria > Rhizobiales > Xanthobacteraceae > Bradyrhizobium. The sequence continues at coordinate 70,894 of NZ_FOQM01000036.1, read as the reverse complement.
AGTCCGGGCTTCCGCGCTCAGATGCTGCTGTTCCTCGACGACCTGGTACCGTCGGTATTCGGTAAGCCGCTCCTGACCCGTGCACCACCCGAGAACCGACAAATAGCTTGGTGAGCGGCGTGGCGATGCCGTCGCTGCGTCGCAATCGTCGGCGTGTCGCCTATCCGAAGGAACACCCGAGGGGACGCGCCCCTTGAAACCCGGCCACGATCTCGCATAGTCTCAATCGCACGGGGTTGGCAGACTCCCCGCGAGACTTCGGTCCAAGTTCTGCGCAGCACGCAACAGCACGTGGAGCTTGCGCATGGATACCGAACGACACCCCTGTCCCAAACGTACCGTTGCCATCCTCTCACGAGGAGACGCTGCCGCGCGTCGAGATGCGACCTCGAAAAGCGGCCGCTTCGCCGACGTCTTCGAAGCGCTCGCCGCTGTTGGCATCGACGGGCGCCCCGCGATCTACGACGAGAGCTTCGCCGACGCAGTCCGCGAACAACTGCTCGCAGTCGACGGCGTGCTCGTCTGGGTCAACCCGATTCAGGACGGCCGAAACCGCGCCGGCCTCGACGAACTGCTGCGGGACGTCGCCGCGCAGGGCGTGTGGGTGAGCACCCATCCCGATGTCATCCTCAAGATGGGCACCAAGGAGGTCCTTTATCGAACCCGCTCGATGGGCTGGGGATCAGACACGGCGCTGTATCAGACCGCTGCGGCGATGCGTGCTGAGCTGCCTGCCCGGCTCGCCGCCGGCCCGCGCGTGATCAAACGCAACCGGGGCAACGGCGGCCAGGGCGTCTGGAAAGTCGAGAAGCTGCCGACCTCCTCCATGATCAAGGTCCTGGACGCAACCAAGGAGGTGCCCGAGGAACTGACGCTGGACGATTTCCTGCGTCACTGCGCCGAGTATTTCGAGAACGACAGCGTGATCGACCAGGCGTTCCAGCCTCGACTGAGCGAGGGCGTGGTGCGCTGCTACATGGCAGGCGATCGCTGCGCCGGCTTCGGCCACCACAAAGTCAAAGCCCTGATCGAGTCGCCTGCCGCGCGTTCCGGGGCCGGACCGCGGCTCTACACGTCGAACGCGGACCCGCGCTTCCAGCGGCTTCGGCGGTTGATGGAGGACGAGTGGACGCCGCAGCTAACGTCGCTGCTGGAGATCGCAGGCGGTGACCTGCCCGCGATCTGGGACGCCGACTTCATGCTTGGCCCCGCCGAGGCCGACGGGAGCGACAGCTACGTGCTCGGCGAGATCAACGTCAGCTCGGTGCACCCCTATCCGAGTGAGGCGCCGATAGAGATCGCCAGGCGGGTTGCTGACCGGCTGCAACTCAAGCTCTGACGCATGCTGACGGTCAGCGGGCTCAAACGCCTGCACCTCTCCGTATCATTCGAGCTGCAGGACGGCGAATGTGTCGCCCTGCAGGGCCCCTCCGGGGTCGGAAAGACCTTGCTGCTCCGCTCCATCGCAGATCTCGATCCCAACGAAGGAACGGTCAAGCTGGACGGCACGCTCAGAGAGGCGATGCCCGCCCCCGCCTGGCGAAGGCGGGTGACCTACCTCGCCGCCGAGCCCGGTTGGTGGGCCGACGTCGTACAGGAACACTTTGCGGCCTGGGATGATGCCCTGCCGCTGGTTACGCGCCTGGGGTTGCCTGATGACTGCGGACCGTGGTCAATCCAACGACTTTCGACCGGCGAGAGACAGCGATTGGGGCTTGTTCGTGCACTCATGCTGCGATCACGGGTGCTTCTGCTGGACGAGCCGACCTCGGCGCTCGACTCGGCATCCGCTGCGGCCGTGGAAACGTTGATAGCCGAGCGAGTTTCGAACGGAACGAGTGTCGTTTGGAGTACCCACGACAAGGCCCAAGCTCGCCGCGTCGGGTCAAGGATACTTGCGATGAGGCACGACGGCGGGATCGAGGAAAGCCGGCCGTGACCTACATCCAGCTTTCGTACAGCAATTTGGTCCTGCCCGCGCTCCTTGTCGTCATGGACGGCGTCCTCTCGCTTGTTCTCCGCCTCAAGCTTGAGAAGCAACTCGCTATCGCGACCGTGCGAATGGTGATCCAGCTCGTCCTCGTCGGATACGTGCTGACGTTCCTGTTCGCCGCGGTGTCGCCGCTCTGGACCGCTCTCGCCGCCCTGATCATGGTCCTCTTCGCCTCGCGGGAAATCGTCGCGCGGCAGAAGCGGCGCCTTAGAGGGGTTTGGAAGTATGGTCTGGGTGCCGGATGCACGCTGCTCGCCGCCGGTACCGTCACGATATTCGCGCTCCTGACGGAGCTGCGCCCCGATCCTTGGTATCATCCGCGCTACGCGCTGCCTCTGCTGGGAATGATGCTCGGCAACACCATGACCGGAATAAGCCTGGGGCTGGATGTGCTGACCAATAGCCTGGTGCGCGAACGAGCCGCCGTGGAAGCCTGTCTTGCGCTCGGCGGCACCCGACACCAAGCCCTGCTACCGACCGTAAGGGACGCTTTGAGAAGCGGCTTCATGCCGATCATGAACAGCATGGCGGCGATCGGTCTCGTTTCACTGCCGGGGATGATGACCGGCCAGATCCTTGCTGGCGTCGAGCCCGTCGATGCGGTCAAATATCAATTGCTGATCATGTTCCTGATCGCCGGTGGGACCGGGCTAGGAACGCTGGTCGCCGTCCTCGGTGGCGCTCGCCTGCTAACCGATCATCGACACCGACTGCGCCTCGACCGCATTTCGACTGAAGGTTAGGAATGCCGGAGAGAACGAATTCAGTTGAGATCGCCACGGTCGGCGGCGCCACGAACGCAGCCCACGTTTCTCAAGTGGTGCAGCAGTCCCTCACCCAAACGACCTCCCTGCCCTCGTTCACGCGGCGGGAATTGGGGATTTCGCAAGAAGGCATCGACGATCTCCAAAAGGCGATCGGCGATCCCGATACGAAAGCTGAAAAGGCGAAGCAGTGGGCCTCAGACGCTGGAAAGTACATCGGGAAGGAAGGCCTTAAAGTTGGCCTCGAAGTTGCGAAACGGACCGCCCTGCAGTGGATTGGCACATACCTCTCTAGCTCCATAGAATCCGGCTCGGGGGGCAGCATGCCGAGCAAGGTGGGAATGTCGGCATCGGGTCAAGATACAAGAACTCACGTTGAGAAAATCTGGTCCGCTCTACCGCGGATGGCGGACTCCGTCAGACGCGGCGCAACTTCGGAGATGGGCCAATTCCGGACTCCTGCAGCGTAGCAAAATCAACGCACTATTCGATAACCTCATCAGCGCGTGCGGCGAGTGTCGGCGGAAATTTGAGACCTAACGTTCGGGCAGTTCTCAGGTTTATCACAAGATCAAACCTTGTCGGCTGCTCGACCGGGAGGTCAGCGGGCTTGCGACCTTTGAGAATGCGATCCACGAAATAGGCCGCCCTTCGATACAGAGCGAGAATATTCGCTCCGTAACCTATGAGGCCGCCTGCCTCACCGTATTCCTTCGCCCCAATCGACGGCAACTTGTTCTGGATCGCAAGCGCCGCGATAGTGCGAAAATTCGGTGCAAACTCTCCATCTTCAGTAACGATGACCGCATCGACGGAACTCCCTGCCATGAACTGAAACGCGCCATCAAACTCACCGGGTCCCTGCAACCGCGCAACTCCGAGAGGCAAACCCAACGCCGTAGCAGCCGATTGCAGTGCCGGAATGATTGGCCTGCTCACCGGATTGTCCGGATTTGAAAGAGCAGTCGGATGGGAAATACTTGGAAATGCCTCCTTCAGCACTTCGAGCCTTTTCGCGTTGAGTTCTGGAAGAAAGAATGTCGAGCCGGTGATATTGGCTTCTGGCCTTGCGAGGTTTGAGATCAGCCCCGTCGCAACGGCGTCGCCGCTGATGGCCATCACAATGGGAATAGTGGAAGTGGCTTGCCTTGCCGCATGCGTCCCAGGCGTTCCATGGGTGATGAGGAGATCGACTCGGGTGGAAATAAGTTCCCTAACCAATTGCGGAAGTCTGTCGTACCTCTCTTCTGCCCAGCGAAACTCAAGAACAATGTTCCGGCCCTCGACGTAGCCGAACTCCTGTAGGCCGGATCGCAAAGCTTCGATTGCGCCTGCTGAGCCAGCAGCCGTCGCCGCGCCAAGGAAGCCGATCCGCGCCATGCTGCCTGGCAACTTCTGCGCACGCAGCGCGGGCGACGAAGCGACTGCTGAGCCAACGAGCATCCTGATGAAATCGCGTCGGTTCATCGGATAAGATCCAGAACATGGATCGCTCAACCCCGGCGAAGGATAACACAAGCGTAGGCGGGGAGATCATCCACCTTAAAAGATGGCCTTTGAACTGACCTCTGGTCGAGACCGGTCCAAGGTGCTAGCCTCCCGCAAGCGCTGGCACGCAGGAGGGCGCGTGAAACATTTGTCGCTAATCGCGGCGGTGTGTTGGATGGCGCTGACGCCAGCGCGTGCTGCTTCGCTCCTCGGGGCCATTGGCGTGGCGGGCGCACCAGGTGGCGACAAGAACGAGGCATGCGCCAAGGCTGGCGCCGTCGCGGTGCAGGATAAGCTCGAATTTTAGCGAATGGTTGTCGGAGCCTTGGCTGGGTCGGTCTTCGGGTCAAAATGCGAAGAACTCAGGTTGAGCTAATCTGGTCCGCTCTGGCGCGATGAGTGGAGCTCCCTGAGACGCGGGCCAACTTCGAGTCGGACCAATAGCTTACTACGCAGAAGGAGGATCAAGGCCGCTCGGCAGCATGACCAAGATAAGACTTTGTACTTCCGGCGGATGGCGCGAGATGTGCCCCTTCCCGTGTGTATCCTCGACGAGGACCGCCTTTCCAGCGGAGACGCGCCTTATCTCTCGGTCGCTCGTCTCAAACTCAACCTGACCATCCAACCAAACGGCAAGGAGTCGACCCGGCGGGAAAGCCTGCTTCGCGCATCAGATGACCTTAGGGCATCTGGTGCGGGCCTCTTCCAAAGCTGGTCCGAATGTTTGCTGCGATTAGAAACGAAGCTTTCGTCAAGCCGTTGTGGAGCATTCTCTCGGAGGATGAACCATGCGTACGTCAGCAATAGCTACCATTCTGATCCTGTCGGCTAGTTTTGTTCCCATTTTGGCGTTTGCTCAACAGCCTGAGAGCACGACTCCCCAAACCATTCCTGTGCAGCCGGACCGCACACCACAACAGTCCGACCAAGCCCGAGAACAGGATCGTAAGAGTGCGGAAGACACCCGTGTTAACCGCGATTGGACAACCCAGCGGCGCAACGAGGACCGCGTGGGCATGGACCGGATGCGTCAGGAACATACGGGTCGCATGATGCAAGACATGGACCATCGCACCATGGGCGGTGGATGGCGAATGCAGCGCGATGATGATGACATGGACCGTCAGTCGCGATATCGAGATGAGGATCGGCCGCGCCGCCGCGTCAAGATCTGCTTCGAATACGACAACGGGGACGAATTTTGCCGCTACCGGGACTGAAGAGCTCCACTTCACGAGCGTAAATGAATTCCCGAACGACTCTGCGAGTGGCGGTTTGCGAGAACCGGCCCATCGCCTGACGCGCGTCGGCCGTCCCGGGTGGACGGCGAGACCTAGGCCGGTATCGCCACAGACCAACTTTCAAATTTCATGACGCTGGCGAAATGTGACCCTAGTGTCACCTCCCCTCGCAGCGGGGTTGCCATGCTTCCTGAGACAGTCGCGTGGCGGCCGCTCCGGGCCGCCAGCGTGGCCTTCAAGAAAGCGGCCGCGCCCATCGCGCAGTGGGACGGGTCGCTCGAACGACGCTGTCGCTCCGGGCTGTATGGCGCAGAAGGATCGGAAGAAACACGCCGTCTGGCCCGTGCCTGAGCCGCAATTGCTAGTGCTCGCTCGATCTTCACGGACGGCCTCCGCCGGTCGCGATCTGAAAGACCCATAACGCGGCGGTATTTTAGCACTTTCAAACGCTTGGGACCAAAAACACCAACGCTTTCACTTCGAGGCCCTGGCTCGAGACCAAATAGCCGCCGCTTTTGTCAATTCGCATGATGTTTCAGCTGCGTGGCCGGCGTCTCCGCGCACAACCCAGCTTCCGCCGGCCTACTGTGCATGGTGTTGTTTCGAAGTTTGCGCTGCGCGCAGGCCGATTCCGCGTTGCAGGAGATCATTGTCGTCGCGATATGCGCCTACCCCTCAATTTCTTTCGGAGCGCAACTGCGACGCATGCGACGTGCTTCTCACCGCTAGCAGATGTGCTAACCTTTTCGCGTCTGCCACCTCGACAGACCGAGTCAAACAGCAAAACAAAGAACATGCAGCCCTGGCGGCTGCGTTAGGGGAGTGACGCGATGACATCGATGATCCATCGGTCCGTGTTGGCGCTTGCAGCCGTGAGCCTCCTTGCGGGAACCAGCGTTGGCAATGCGCAGGACAAAAGCACGCCGCTGAAGAAATACGAATCAGGCACCAAGGAATTCTGGACGCATCCGCCGGACGATTGGTTTCTCGGCGACGAGACCGAGGCGCAGAAGGGCCTCGCGCCGCCATCGGGTCCGCCGACCGGCGCGTCCGATGCCGAGCTCGCCAACATCGTCAAGAAGGTCAAGCTGCCGGCGGGCTTCAAGATGGAGGTCTATGCCCCCGGCGTGCTGGCCGCGCGGCAGATGGCCTGGGGTGACAAGGGCACGCTGTTCGTCGGCTCGTTCGGCCTCGGCAACGTCTATGCCATCAAGGACAACAACGGAAAGAAAGAGGTCAAGACCATCCTCAAGGGGCTGAACATGCCCACCGGTCTGGCCGTCAAGGACGGTGCGCTCTACGTCATCGCGGTCGACAAGCTGATCCGCTACGACGACATCGAAAACAAGCTCGACAATCCCGGCGAGGGCAAGGTCGTCTATGACGACATGCCGTCCTATGCCGCTCACGGTTGGAAATACCTCGCGGCCGACAAGGACGGCTGGTTCTACATTCCGTTCGGCCCGCCTTTCAACATCGGCATTCCCCCGACCAGCGTCTCGCAGATCCGGCGCGTCGATCCCAAGACCGGCAACGCCGAAATCTGGGCTTTGGGCGTTCGCAACTCGGTCGGCGGCGACGTCGATCCTCGTACCGGCAAATATTGGTTCACCGAAAACGCCCGCGACTGGATCAGCGACGATCTACCCAGCGACAAGCTGAACATGATCAACAAGATCGGCGAGCATTTCGGCTATCCCTACTGCCACCAGGGCGACTTGCCCGACGATAAGTTCGCGATGGGCCACAAATGCTCGGAGTTCACGCCCCCCGTCCTGAATCTGGGCGCGCACGTCGCTCCGCTCGGCATGAAGTTCTATACCGGCGACCAATTCCCCGCCGAATACAAGAACAACATCCTGATCGCTGAGCATGGCTCCTGGAACAGACACAAGTATCAGGGTGCCCGGATCGTGCGCGTGATCGTCGATCCTGACGGCAAGAATGCCAAGCAGGAGGTGTTCGCCTCCGGCTGGATCGAGGGTGACCAGGGTTATCTCGGCCGTCCCGACGACATCATCCTCGCCAAGGACGGTTCGATCCTCGTCGCCGACGACTGGGCCGGCGCGATCTATCGCATCAGCTACAGCAAGCAGTAGCGCGCGACGACAGGAGGCTGCGGCGGCCCTCAGGGCCGCCGCAGCTTCTCTCATTTCAAAGTCTCACGTCGTTCCGGATCGGTCCAGCGCAAGTCCGGAACCCTTAACCCCGACTCGCGGTTATGGAGTTCGGGCACGTGCTTCGCACGCCCCGCAAGGACGCGGTCGGTAGATCGGAATTCCCATATGCGCCGGCAGTTCGTCTCGCAAGCCATCAGCGCGGCTGCGCTTCTCGCAGTTGGCGCCCTCTCCGCAAGCGCCGCCGACAATGCGGCGGTCCAGGAGAAGGCTGCCGTCTGCTCCGGCTGTCACGGCGAGAACGGCATCTCGCAGACCGAGAACATCCCTTCGCTGGCCGGCCAGCCCGATCAATTCTTGCAATGGCAGCTCGTGTTCTTCCGCGCCGGCTCACGCAAGAACGAACAGATGCAGCCGATTGCCCAAGACATCGCCAACGAGGACGTGCGTAGTCTCGGCGCCTATTTCGCGGCCATGACGCCGCCCACGCCTGGCGAGGACAACGATCCGGAACTCTCGAAGAAAGGCGCGGAAGTTGCCGTCGGCCGCCGCTGCGCCTCATGTCATACGGATAGCTTTGCCGGCACCAAGGCTGTTGCGCGGCTCGCAGGGCAGCGCGAGGAATATCTGGTCAAGGCGTTGCACGACTACAAGAGCAGCCAGCGCGTCGGCGGTGGCGGCGCCGCGATGGCCGATGTCGCCTATCACATGAGCGACGAGGAGATCACCGCCGTCGCGCACTATCTCGCGTATTTCAAATAACGCCGTGCGCGGCCACAAGCTCCGCAGTGGGCCCGGACAAACGAAGCGCTCCGGAACCCATACCCACAACCAGATGTTTGGCGAAGAAGATGCAAAAACAACTGCGACGGATACTCGCCGAGAAACATCCGGCGTCGCGGCGTACAATGCTCTATTTAGGATCGTCTGCGTGCCGAAATCGAAAAGCCCCTGCCCGGCTCCAGAGATGACGAAAAATGTCGCGAAGCTCTGGCGCCGGGCAGGTCGATGCGAATCGCTTACTTCCGCGCTGCGCAGGCGTACATGTTGATCTCCATGCCAACCGGCACTTCGACGATCTTCGGTGCTTTCCAGGCCACTAGTGAACTCCCTGGTTTGGCGGCACGATCACCGCGAGAACTAAGAGTATATCAAACTCACAAGCCTGCGTCTTCCTCTTTTGTTTAAGCCCGGGCAGACTGGGCCGGTCATGCACCGGGACCGCATCCTCAAAGAGCTGGAACAGTAAGGCCGCCTCAGGCGCTGGCCTGTTTCTGAACGCGGTGGCCAGCTTTGAACCAGTGCTATTTAGCGTGCCAATGGAACAGATGGACGAAGCGTCCATTAACGAGCCTGCTCGCAGCTCTCGGCCTTGGTGCGAAACTCCTTCGCCTGATCCCGCCAGTATTTCGGGGGGTGCAGTGCAGAACCTGACACGAGTAGAAGTTGTCCAGAAGCTTTTTCGCTTCGGCTAGATCGTGCCCGTTCGTGGCAAGGTCCTCGATCATTTCCTCTTGCTCTGCAATGTGTCGTTCGCCTTGCGTGATGTGCCGGCGGAGCTCCATCACCTATGCAGGCGGGAGCGCTCTCGGTCTCTCAGCCACCTGATGCCTACGGGCAGAGCCTCGGCCGGTGATGATGTGACAACAGACCTGTTGGCCGGCGGTTCCTACTTCAATCGTGCCAGATGCGTTCGCCGCACTGGCATTGACAAAGCCGGACGGTCTTGCCCTTCCGAGATTCGGGTACGGGCGATGCTCGGAAATTTGAGCCACTTCGAGGCGCGCTACCGGCGCTCAGATTTGAGCACGCTGAAACGCGCCGAGGTACGGACCGGCATAGAGGTTGCAGTTTAGACGGTGCTGAGACTTTCGGTGTCCCAGTTCAAGAATAAACGGCCGCCTGGTGTGCAAATTTGAAACCAGCGGTCCACCAAGTGGGAGGCTCACGTTGGCCAACAACACACCGCCGCCGCGCCCTAGGTTTATCGTTCGGAAGGGAAGCGTTGACTGGATGGTCTACGATCGAGAACTCAAGAGGCCAGCGCAGTTGGGAAAAGATGGTCACTTCGGTGAGAGGTTGACCAAGGAACAGGCCGAACAGCTGAAGCAGAGGCTGATGGACGACCTCGTTACGCAGCCGGGAACGCGTTCTGTCGCTCGGCCGACGCGCCCGGGGAAGCGTCCGCCATAATGCAGGTCGTCGAGATGCCGCTCCGGCCACAGGAACCGTAAGCGCGATCGAGAACCTTATTCGCAGCTTTCCTGACGTGGTAATGCGATACGTTTCTTACGCTGTCCGATTTATCCGGCGTTGCTCGTGCAGATCGATTGCCGAACCGAAGAAGACGCCCAAGCTCGAGCCGAGAAACTCTTGCAGACACATCCAACTGTTGAGCTGTGGGACGGCCCCCGCAGGGTTGCACGGGTCGTGCGTGAGAGTAAGCCCGATGAACCATCGAAATGAGATAGCCACCGTCTCATTAAATTTAGGACACTGTATATTTTTGCACTGTGGAAGCGAATCCCGAGCGGGAGGATATCAACCGGCGTGCCGCATTTATTCTGGTGCGTCGGGCGGTCTCGGTGCGTCTCGGCTCTCCAGCCCCGGAGATGTCCGGGGCCGTTCGTACCCCGAAGAGGCCGATTAGGAGAGTCAGGATTTGGCGATGCCAAATTCGGAGGTACCGGCGAATGGATCAGCAGGATCGGAAGGCCGCCATCCGCACTCGCATCGGCGAGCAGATTGAGGCCGTCGCTAAGGCCCTCTGCAATGGAAAGTTGCCGGTAGCAGAGCAGCGCATCCTAAGGGCTCTCGCTGCGCAACTCGCGAGAGAGGATACATCGCCCGAGAAAAAGTAAGGCCGCCGGGCTCCTCGAGGAACGCAAGGTGATCTTCTATCACGAGAGCGGAACATCCGGCTCATCGATCTGCTGAGAACATAGCGACCCCCTAGCTCCGCCCCTTTCCGCCTTCAATCTGGGAAAGTCCCACTCTGAAGCTCCTGACGGGGGAGAAGGCCCACTCGGCCTCGCGTACTTGGTACTCAGCGAAATAGTCCCGAGCTGTGCCTTGGTCGTCCAACGTGTTCTCCTCAATTGCTCCGCGATGCAGAAGCTGATTGAGCCACTTTGCGCGGCCGATCTTGAGTATTGCCAATGTCTCATTGACGGTGGCGACGAGGGGGTGAGCGCAAATAGCCTTAGTGGTAGTCATGGACGTGCTCAGCTGTTCGACGTTATTCGAGTCAACAGCATGGCATGCGCCGCGAACAAATATGCAGGAAAGGCCGTAAATCACAGCGATTCCGCGACGGAGTTACCCTGGACGTTATTGCTGAAGGAGCGAAATGAATCCAGCGGCTTAGCAATCGTGGAATGATGGGCATGACGACCGGCTGAATCGGTCTCGAATGGGCGACATCATCCCTCCGGCACCCCGGCCAGGCGCATGCCCTCGCAAACGCGCTCTCGTTCGGCGAGATATGTCGGATTGTTGCTTGCTTTGCTGAGAAGCAAACGGCTGATGGTAAAGCCTGGATCGAGCTTTAGTCCCACTTCTGCGGCGCTTCGCGCCTGATCTCTTTCGCCAAGCAGGCCCAAGGCCGCGGCGAGCCAGAAATGGGCCGCAGGAAAGTTGCGATTGGCCTCAATGCTTCGCTGTAGCCAAGCGACGGCTTCGGTATCTGCGCCGATCAGTATCTTGGCCATGCCAGCAATATGCATCCAGCGGTGGGCAAAGATATCGCGAGGGGAGAGACGGAGAGCCTCGACGATATGGCCTTCCGTCTCAGCACCGCGACCCATGAAGAACTTTGCGATACCGATGGCACTGTGAGCACCGACCAGATTGCGATCAATCTCCAATGCCCGCTCACATTCAGCGATCCCCTGCGCGGCACGGTTTGTAAAAATGTAAGCCCCTCCCAAGATCCTGTGGGCCACTGCGTGGTCCGGCGCCAATGCCAGCGCCTTGATCGCATTTGCTTCAGCCGCCGAAAGGTACGCGGCTCGGTTATCAGCCAGCAGGGAAGCTCCGATCGTTAGATCAACGAGCGCCAAGCCGACCAATGCTCCGACGCTTCCGTGATCGATCGCCAAGGCGCGTTCGAAAAAGCTGCGCGCCTCGCTCATGTGCTCCACGCCCCTGTATGAACAGGCATAACCTTGAAAGTTCAAGTCCATCGCGTCGGGATTTGCAGCGCGCTCTGCCCGGCGCGCCTCAGCTGCAATCATTTGGGCATTCAGCGCGTTAGCCAGTCGCGCCACGATTTCGTCCTGCATGTCAAAGAGATCGGCGACCGGCTTGTCGAACCGCTCGGCCCAAAGGTGATTTTCGGTTTCAGCATCGAGCAGTTGTACGTTGAGCCGAAGTCGCTTGCCGCTCCGCTGTACAGAGCCTTCGAGCACGTAGCGGACGTTTAGCTCACGCCCGACCTTCTTAAGGTCAACCGCTTTTCCCTTGTAGGTAAATGCCGTGTGGCGGCCGATCACGAACGAGCCGCTAATCCGCGACAAGTCAGTGGTCAAACTGTCGGTCACGCCATCGACGAAATGGTCTTGCTCGGGATCACCGCTGAGATTGGCGAAAGGCAGCACGACGATAGAAAGACGAGGGGGAGACGGCAGGTCGAGCTTCGCTCGCGGCGGTTCTGGCGCCGAGCTGAGCCCGTCCCGGACCACTGCATAGGCCCGAACCGAAAGCGCGATATTCTTGAGGTTCTGGACGCCCAGATCGGCGAATTCGACCCCGGCCTTGCCCCGAACATGATCGTAGGCGGACGACGAGATGCAGATGCCGCCTGGTTCTGCAATGCTCTCGAGCCGTGCCGCAATATTGACCCCATCGCCAAAAATGTCATGCGGCTCGACAATCACGTCGCCGACGTTGATGCCCACACGGAAGGCAATCCGTCCGTCTGCCGCATCGGCTACCGTAAGTTCTCTGATGCGCATCTGGAACTGCACAGCAGCCCGAACCGCTTCCACCGCGCTCGGAAACTCTGCCAAGAACCCGTCGCCGGTATTTTTGACGATGCGCCCCCCGTGTTCAGAGATCGCGTTTGTAATACCATCCGCGAGGAGTGTAGTCAGCTTGGCGTGCGTGGCCTCCTCGTCATGATGCATAAGCCGCGAATAGCCCACTACGTCAGCGGCCAAAATCGCCGCCAACCGACGCTCAACTCGGGCTGGCCGCTCGTGCACCATTAACGATCCACCTTGGTACTAATTGCACCTTGGTAGTCAATTGTACGATGGGTCATGGGAATTGCCCATACGGATGATGTCGCGGCATGCCGGCCCTTAGCGGGCCTTATCCAGTGTCGACTAATCCGTCGCTATACGGTGGACCAGCGGACATTGGCTCGTCTTATCGAGGCACCTTGTAGTCCTTACGCTTGCGGCTGGCTCAGCTCGAAGGCCCCTATCCTACCCTCCGATCGTCCAATGAGACTCGGCCCAGGTGGCAAAGGTCAGATCGGAAGCCATGCACTGTGACGTGTCCGTAGCCGAGACGATCAAGCAAGGACCTTCATGAACGCCGGCGCGTCGCTGCAAGGCAGGCCGGATGATGGCGGACCATCCGCTTGGGGCGCTTTGGCAGCTTCTCGCGCAATTGCCTCGTGAGTTCTGCCGGATTGCGAAAGTCTGGATCGTCGATATCGACGTTCTTTGCAATGATCGTTTCGATCCGGCCACGGACCCGGTTCGCGGTCTCCCGCTTTTCCACCCAGATCGGCTTCAGCAGATCGTGGATGTGGCTCGGCTTGATCTCAGGGATCGTCAGCTTGCCGATGGTGGGATAAGCGTAGCGCTGAGCGAGGACGGCCACTGGTCGCGATGCTTCTCACTCCAGGTCGACCAGTTTGCCCGGATGTAGGCTTCCGCGGACTCCTCGAATGTCGACAACGCCAGCTGCGCTTCGACGGCTTTGGCCTCTTCGCGCGCCTTCCGCCTCTCCTGCACGATGTCCACGCCAGCGATGCTGCGATCGCCTTTCACGCGCAGGCGCGCCGCATCGCGGGCGAGCCGCGCATCCTTTAGCGATACGTCCTTCAAGGAGCCAAGGCCGTGCCAGCGTTCCTTGCCGTCTTTCCAGTATCTGTAGGACCAGCTCTTCGATGTCGGTCCGGTGACGATCAGGTAGAGACCTTCGCCGTCGGCGTATTTGCCGGGTTTGTTTCGGCGCTCTACGTGAAGTGGTTTGAGCCTTCCAGCCATTGAGCGGTGGCGGAAGGGGTGGGATTCGAACCCACGGTACCCTTGCGGGCACGCCGGTTTTCAAGACCGGTGCCTTAAACCACTCGGCCACCCTTCCAGCTCAATAAGTTCAAGCACTTAGCGGCTGGCCCCATCGAACGCAATGCGAACTGCCCTTGGTTTTGGGGACATCTTGGGGACAAAGGTCTCTTAGGGCTTCAGGAAGCCCGCCGCAAGCGCCCCGGGCACCTGCCATGTCCAACAGTGTGGCAGCTCCAAGGTCGGGCCATGGATATGGGCAGGACGCCCTGATTTGCGGCGGGCTGCATCTGCCGACCGGCCCGCCAATCGACGTTGTTCCTCAGCTAACCGCAATTCAGAGATCGAAGCCGTAAGCATCAGAGACGGCACCCGCCAGATCGCGCCGCGCTGGCCGTGCCTGCGATCTCGATCGTGAAGAGGACGAGGAGCACCGGAGCGTGCGGCTTGACGTGGGTGGACGCACGGTGTTGCCATCGAATAATCCCGAAGGTGCGACCACCATTTCGTCGACAGAGAAATGCGGGCCTCAGCGCTCTAGCGTTGAGAGTTGTGTGCTGAGCGAATGAGGATTTCGTAGGCTCGTTCTGCTTGTTCTTTCGTTAAATTGGCTGCTATGTCCGTTCCAATCAGCGCCGGTCCCTTGCGCTCTCGATCGTAGACCATCCAACCGAGACCTCCCATCCGAATAAGAAATCTGCGCGCTGGCAGTGCATTTTCACTCACCATAACCTGTTGACCCAATTCCCTGACAGTCTGGCAAGTAGATCGCGCGCATTTTCAGACTGCATCAATGTATGTGAATCCGACTTGGGAAAATTAGGCAATGGAACTGTGCGAAAGCGAACGGAGCCGGCCTTCGATCTGCGATTAGGCTGGCCCTTGCTTGGTGCAAGTTGACCAAGCACCTCCAGCGGCCCCGGCCTATACCTCAAAGCCCCCCACCGTGGCCGGGGCCGTCCTGCCTGTCATTTTGGTAGGCGATGATGGCCAGCCGTGCGTCACCCCGCCCGACGTCGGGCCGAACGTCGGCGGCTCGACCGCCGCAGCCCTCGCAGACGAAGCGTCGGTGATGCAGGGCAGCGCGGAGGGATGGATGTCCGTATCGGGCCCCGCCCCACCTCACCCTGTCAGGCAAGCGTCAGGCTGGTGCTCTAGTTTCAAACGGCACTTGGGGCCAGTCATCGCAGTTGCCCCGTCAGCCTTCCCTGATACCAGCGACACCGCCCAGGGTGTCGCCGGTGGCGAGGCCCGGGTGGATTTGCCTCCATGACCGGGCCTCGTTTGGCTTCTCCGCAAAAGAAACGCGGCGCCCCGAGGGACACCGCACCAAGTCTGTTTGTTGCAGTTTGTTGCGTTGGCTCAGTAGCCGCAATGGCCGCAAGCAGGCTGAACCGGCGCGTAATAGGAATAACCCGGCGAGACCATCTCGGTGCGCTGGCGCGTGGCGTATTGTGGGGGGATGTGCTCGTACTGGACACCAGGGGGCGCCACCATCACGGTCTGCGGAACCATCACGGTGCGGTACTGCGCCGGCGTGCGGTGCGCGACGGTCGCACCTGGCGACACCATCACCGTCTCGTCGACGGTGCGGTATTGCGGAGCGACGTATTGCTGCTGATAGCAGGTCTGGCACGGCGGCGGCGGTGCGTAGCAATTGTAGCAGCCGGCGCAGGCAACGCTGGTCATCGCAATCGCGGCGACGGCGGCAGAGAAAACGACAGCAAGAGTACGCGACATTATGGTGGTGCCCCAATTGCCCGAAATGGATTTGCGAAGCTCGGCACAGTATACGCCGTAAAATCCAGATCTGCCGAAGTTCGTCGGGGCATCCTTAATGCGAACGGCCGGCTTGCGCCGGCCGTTCAGGTCTCGTTGACCATGCGACCCGACGTGACCGCGATACTCGCGATCGCGTGCGCGCCTCGGCTCTACTTGTTGCGACGCTTCACTTCGCGCACGGCACCCCGCGCGGCACTCGTGGTGAGCGCGGCGTAGGCCTGCAGCGCGGTGGAGACGTTGCGCTTGCGCGCAGCCGGCTGCCAGGCTGCATCGCCCTTCGCCTCCTCAGCCGCGCGGCGATTGGCAAGCTCTTCGTCGGAAACCTCGAGCGTGATGCTGCGGTTCGGGATGTCGATCGCGATGCGATCACCGGTGCGGACGAGGCCGATGTTGCCGCCTTCGGCGGCTTCGGGCGAGAGATGGCCGATCGACAGACCCGAGGAGCCGCCCGAGAAGCGTCCGTCGGTAACGAGCGCACAGGCTTTGCCGAGGCCCATCGATTTCAGATAGCTGGTCGGATACAGCATTTCCTGCATGCCGGGACCGCCGCGCGGGCCCTCGTAGATGATGACCACGACCTCGCCCGCGACGACCTTGCCGCCGAGGATGCCGTCCACCGCGGCGTCCTGGCTCTCGAACACGCGCGCGGGGCCGGAGAATTTCAGGATCGAGGAGTCGACGCCCGCGGTCTTCACGATACAGCCGTCCTGCGCGAGGTTGCCGTAGAGCACGGCGAGGCCGCCGTCCTTGCTGAAGGCGTGCTCGAGATTGCGCACCACACCCTTCTCGCGATCGGTATCGAGCTCGTCGTAACGGCGCTCCTGGCTGAACGCGACCTGCGTCGGGATGCCGCCCGGCGAGGCGCGATAGAAGGTTCTGATAGCCTCGCTCTTGGAGCGCTTGATGTCCCAGCGCTCCAACGCCTCGTTCATGGTCGGCGCGTGCACGGTCGAGACCGAAGTGTCGATCAGCCCGGCGCGATCGAGCTCGCCGAGAATGCCCATGATGCCACCGGCACGATGCACGTCCTCGACATGGACGTCGGCGACCGACGGCGCGACCTTGCAGAGCACGGGCACGCGGCGCGATAGCCGGTCGATGTCCTGCATGGTGAACTTGACCTCGCCTTCATGCGCCGCCGCCAGGAGATGCAGCACAGTGTTGGTCGAGCCACCCATCGCGATGTCGAGCGTCATCGCATTTTCGAACGCCTTGAAATTCGCGACGTTGCGCGGCAGCACGGATGCATCGTCCTGTTCGTAGTAGCGGCGGACGAGATCGACGATGGTGTGGCCGGCCTCGACGAACAGGCGCTTGCGGTCGGCGTGGGTGGCGACGACTGTGCCATTGCCTGGGAGCGCCAGGCCGAGTGCCTCGGTCAGGCAGTTCATCGAGTTGGCGGTGAACATGCCCGAGCACGAGCCGCAAGTCGGGCATGCCGAGCGCTCGATCACCTTGACGTCGTCGTCGCTGACCTTGGAGTCCGCCGCAGCGACCATGGCGTCGATCAGATCGACGGCCTTGGTCTTGCCAGCGAGCTTGACCTTGCCGGCTTCCATCGGGCCGCCCGAGACGAACACGGCGGGGATGTTGAGCCGCAGCGTCGCCATCAGCATGCCGGGCGTGATCTTGTCGCAATTGGAGATGCAGACGAGGCCGTCGGCGCAATGCGCGTTGGCCATGTACTCGACGCTATCGGCAATCAGCTCGCGCGACGGCAGGCTATAGAGCATGCCGTCATGGCCCATGGCGATGCCGTCATCGACCGCGATGGTGTTGAACTCTTTTGCCACGCCGCCGGCCTGCTCGATCTCGCGGGCGACGAGCTGGCCGAGGTCCTTGAGATGGACGTGACCGGGCACGAACTGGGTGAAGGAGTTCACGACCGCAATGATCGGCTTGCCGAAATCGCCGTCCTTCATGCCCGTCGCGCGCCAGAGGCCGCGCGCGCCCGCCATGTTGCGGCCGTGGGTGGTGGTGCGGGAGCGATAGGCTGGCATGGCGGTTTCCGTCCTCGGGTTTGGCTGCCTGAGCGGGAAAATATGGAGCCGCCTCAGGCCTTTCGGCCGGATAGCGCACAGGCCGGTCGCGCGCAACGGGAACTTGTGGTCAACCGGCCGGGATCGGCCGATCGCAGGCCTCCCCTGCCCCCGACGCGGCCCCGTTGGTTGGCCGGATGGAGCGCTGCGCCGCTTTTCGCCAGCGCAGGATCGCGATAGCACACCGTGAGGGCGTGAAGCTGCAAGGCGCGATCTTCTCGCCGAGCGGAGCGCGCGCAGCCTCACGCATTCGCGGGCCGATCAAGCGCATTTTGGTCCGTAGTGCTCCGGAATGGAATCCTATCGAGACCTCGCGTACATCACGCTCATCGATCGGCGGCCACTTCCAAGGGCATCACCCTCTGATCGCGCTACATGGGGTTGGGGGACCGCATGGGGCGGGGGTTGAAGGCTGGGGCAAGGTGACGAGGTCCGGACTCCTAGGCACTCCGGACCTCGGTACTTTCTAAATCGCAACGTCGCGCCGCCGGCTTGATCAGCCGGGCGGCGCGAAGTCGTTTTGGGCCGCCCTATCCGATGTCAGGATCACTTCGGCACGTTCCGCTCGAGATCCTCAAGCCATGCCGCCGCGCTCGAATCCGAGGGCGCACGCCAGTCGCCACGCGGCGACAAGGAGCCGCCGGCCGAAACCTTTGGCCCGTTCGGCATCGCCGAGCGCTTGAACTGGCTGAAGGCGAAGAAGCGCCGCAAGAACACCTCAAGCCAGCGGCGGATTTCCGGGAGATCGTACGACTTTCGCTTGTCGGCCGGGAATGCCGGCGGCCATTCGCCCTTTGCGACGTCCTTCCAGGCCTGCAACGCCATGAAGGCGATCTTGGACGGCCGCAAGCCGAAGCGCAGCGTGTAGAACAGGTTGAAATCCTGCAGTTCGTAAGGCCCGACGGACGCTTCCGTGCTCTGCGGCTTCTCGCCCGGCTTGACCGGTACCAGCTCCGGCGAGATTTCGGCCGACAGGATCGAGGCCAGCGTTCCGTTCACATCGCCGCTGAACTGTTTCGAGCTGATCACCCAGCGGATCAGATGCTGGATCAGCGTCTTCGGCACGCCGGCGTTGACATTATAGTGCGCCATCTGGTCGCCGACGCCGTAGGTGCACCAACCGAGCGCGAGCTCGGAGAGATCGCCGGTGCCGATGACGATGCCGCCGTGATGGTTGGCGAGCCGGAAGAGATAGTCGGTGCGCAGGCCCGCCTGCACGTTCTCGAAGGTGACATCGTAGACCTTGTCGCCCGAGCCGAAGGGATGGCCGATGTCCTTGAGCATCTGCGTGGCCGTGGTGCGGATGTCGAGCTCCTGCCAAGTCGTCTTGAGCGCCTGCATCAGCGCCAGCGCATTGGTCTTGCTCTCGCTGCCGGTGGCAAAGCCCGGCATGGTGTAGGCCAGAATGTTCTCGCGCGGCAGGCCGAGCAGGTCGACGGCCTTGGCGGCGACGATCAACGCGTGCGTGGAGTCGAGACCGCCTGAGACCCCGATCACCACGCGCTTGGTGCCGGTGGCGCGCATGCGCTGCACGAGGCCCGCAACCTGGATGTTATAAGCCTCGTAGCAATCCTGCTCGAGCAGGCTCTCGTCGCTCGGCACGAACGGGAAGCGCTCGACCTTGCGCAGGAAGCCGATGTCGGACGCCGGCGGATTCAGGGAGAAGGTGATTTTGCGGTAGAACCCCTCGCGCTGGCGGCGGTTGTCGTCGAACGTGCCCATCAGGGCGCGCTCCTGCCTGAGCAGGTCGAGATCGACGTCGGCCAACGTGATCTGGCCGTCCTGCCTGAAGCGCTCGCCTTCGGCCAGCAGCACGCCGTTCTCATAGATCGCGGTCTGGCCGTCCCAAGCGAGGTCAGTGGTGGATTCCCCTGCCCCCGCGGCAGAATAGACATAAGCCGCGAGGCAGCGCGCGGAGGTGGACTGGCACAACAGCGCTCTCGAGCGCGCCCGGCCGATCGTGATCGGGCTGCCCGAGAGATTGATCAGCACGCTCGCGCCGGCCAGCGCAAGCTCGGAGGCCGGCGTCACCGGGATCCACATGTCCTCGCAGATTTCGACGCCGATGGTGAGACCGGGAAGGTCCTCGGCCGCGAACAGCAAGTCGGTTCCGAACGGAGCCTGCAGTCGGCCGAACGCGATCATCTCTCCCGCAATGCCGGCGCCGGAGGCGAAATGACGTCCCTCGTAGAATTCGCGATAGGTCGGCAGATAGCTCTTGGGCACGACGCCCAAAATGCTGCCGCGATGGATGACCACGGCGCAATTGTAGATGCGATGGCCGAAGCGCAGCGGCGCACCGACGATCAGCACCGTCATCAGCGGGGCGGAGGCCTCGACGATCGATGCCAACCCGCGCTCGACCGCATCGAGCAGCGGATCCTGCTTGACGAGGTCCTCGATCGCATAGCCCGAGAGGCACAGTTCGGGAAACACCGATACAGCGACCGATCGTGCGTCGCAGGTTTTTGCCGCCGCGATGACCGCCTTCGCATTGGCCGAGGGATCGGCCACATGGGAGGTGGTGACGCAGGCTGCCACGCGCGCAAATCCGTGGGCGTAGATCGAGTGGAAGCTCATCGCGCAAAGGACCCTTGATCTTGTCGGACCGGCCGCCGCCGGCTCCATCCTCTATGTAGCCCATCGACGGGGTCCCGTGCAGGCCATCGGCCATCATGCATAACGGACTTGCAAGCCATGCCTGATGTCAGGCGCTGCGCGCCAGCGCGCTGGAGAGGTCGTTGCGCAGCCATTCGGCGATCCGGGGCCAGGCATAGGCGTGCGTCCGCGCGCCCATGAACAGGCCGAGATGGTTGCTCGGCTCCGAAGCCGCGGCAATGAGAGGCGGTGGCGTGCCCACGAGTTTGACCGTCGCAAGCGCCTGCGCGGGCGGGACGACATCGTCGTCGAGCCCGGCCAGCAGGAAAATGGGCGCCTTGACGTCCTTCAGGTCGATCGCACGGCCAAGCGCCGTGAACTCGCCTGATGCGATGCGGTTCTCGCGAAAGATCCAGTTGACGATCTGGAGGTAATAGGTCCCCGGCAAATTGAGCGTCTCGGTGTTCCAGCGATCGAAGCGCGCCAGAAGGGCCACGCCTTCCTCGTCCGAGAGGTCTTGCTGCAAGGCCGCGGCGATGTCGTCGCGCTCAGGCGTCTTCGACCAGACGTGCAGCATCTCGTCGCCGCTGACATTGCCGCCGCCGCGCGCGACGAGCTGATCATAGACCATCTCCGGCGCGTTGCGGGCGAGTTGCGAGAGCCTGGACTCGACGGAGAGATCGACCGGCGCGCCTGCCAGCACCAGCCGCCGCACCTTGGCCGGGAAGCGCGCCGCATAGAGCAGCGACAGCCAGCCGCCCTGGCACAGGCCGATGAGATCAACGGGCGCGCCGATCTCGTCGATGGCGATGTTGAGATCCGACAGATAGCTGTCGATCGAGAGATAGCGCATGTCAGGCGTGGCCGAGCGCCAGTCGGTGAGATAGATGCGATCGAGGCCGCCTTGTTGCAGCGATTGCACCACGCTGTGGCCGGGCGCAAAATCCGCGATCAGGGCCCGATGCAGCGCGTAAGGCGCGCAAACCAGGACTGGTTGGCCGGATCGCGCCCGCGCGCAATCGCGCAGCCGCATGGTGGCAAGCTCCAGCGCCACCGTGCCTGGCGTGGTCCAGGGCAGCTCGCTCTCGCCCTGCTCCACTGAGCCGCGCTCGAGCCACCAGAAGCAGGCGTCCATGGCAAGCCGTGCCGCCGCAAACGGCCACAGCACGGGGTCGTCGTGGACTTTGCCCGATCCGCCGGGTTGCCGGCCCGTTTTCTCCACCACCATTACCGCGTGATCCTCACAGGAATGCCTCCAGGCTGACGACGGAAATGCCGAGTTCCTTGAAACTGCGATGGGTCGCCGCAACCGAGCCATCGAGATCGATGCCGCGGCAGGCGTCCTCGATGACGGCAACCTCGAAGCCCGCCTTGCGCGCATCCTCGGCGGAAAAGCGGACGCAGAAATCCAGCGCAAGACCGGCGACGAAGACGGTCTTCAGCTCGCGCTCGCGCAAATAGCCGAGCAGGCCGGTCGGCGTCCTCCTGTCGTTCTCAAACAGCGCGGAATAGGAATCGATCCCACGGCGAAAGCCCTTGCGCACCACCAGGTTGGCGCTGGTGGCATCGAGGTCCCGATGGAATTGGGCGCCGGCCGTGCCCTGCACGCAATGCGCCGGCCACAGCACCTGGGTGCCGTAGTCGAGCTCGATCGTCTGAAACGGCTGCTTGCCCTGGTGGTTCGGCGCGAACGAGACATGGTCGGCGGGATGCCAGTCCTGCGTCAGCACGACGTTGGCGAATTTTTGGGCAATGCGGTTGATCGCGGGCACCACCTTCTCGCCGCCGGGGACGGCGAGCGCCCCGCCCGTGCAGAAATCGTTCTGCACGTCGATCACCAGCAGCACGTCGCGATCGGATATCTTCATCGCTGGCCTCATTTGATCCGCCCGGCGCAATCGGCGCCGGCCGTGCTCGTTAATGTCGATCTTCCCGTGTTGCTTCGCAACCGCTGCCATCCCTGCAACGATGTCCGGGCGGCCGGGCGCTCCTCCCCCGGGTGCAACGCTTTGGCGCGGTCCGTGTTACTAACTGTACTCCAGCGCGGATTCTCTGGTATCCGCGACATCAGGATTGGATCGAAGGACGGGAGGAGAAAGGTTCCGCGGCTTGCACGGCCACGGCAGCCTGGTGGTCATGAGCTTCGGCAAGGCAGGAAACATTCTTCTCGCCGATATCGGCGGCACCAATGCGCGCTTCGCGCTGAGCAATGGCGAGCAGATCGGACCGATCGACTATGTGAAAGTCGCCGATCATCCGACGGTTCGCGAGGCCATCAGCGACGTGCTCCGGCGGGCCGACAGCGAGAGGCCGGTTCGGGCGGTGCTCGCCGTCGCCGGTCCCGTCACCAATAACCGTTGCGTCATGACCAACAGCCCCTGGGTCATCGACGGCAACGAGCTCAAGCCGGCGCTCGGCTTCGACAGCGTCCATGTGCTCAACGATTTCGAGGTGGTGGCCTGGTCGCTGCCCGCTCTTCAGCCGGCCGACCTGATCCCGCTCGGCGGACAGGATGGCATGTCCGGGGAGCCGCTGCTGGTGGTCGGGCCCGGGACCGGTTTCGGCGTCTCCTGCCTGGTCGAGCGCCACGGCTCCCGGCTCGCCGTGGTCACGGAAGCCGGTCACGCGACCCTGCCGGCCGAGAACGAGCGCGAGGAGCGGGTCATCGCCGCCATGCGCCGGCGCTTCGGCCATGTCTCGATCGAGCGCGGCGCCCTCTCCGGCTCCGGGCTGCAATCCCTCTATGAGGCCATGGCCGAGCTCGATGAAGCCCAGGTGCCGCAACGCGATGCGGCCGGCATCACCAGGGCGGCCCTGGACGGCAGTTGCGCGCTCAGCCGCGCGACGCTCGAGATGTTTTGCGCCATCCTCGGCTCCGTCGCCGGCAATCTCGCGGTGACCTTTGGCTCCAGGGGCGGCGTCTACATCGCCGGCGGGATCGCGCCTCGCTTTCCGGAGTTCCTCGCCGCCTCCGCCTTCCGCGCGCGGTTCGAGGCCAAGGGACGCTTTCAGGACTATCTGCGCAACATCCCGACGCGCCTCGTCATGAAGACCGATGCTAGCTTTATCGGCCTGAAGATGTTCGCCGATCACAATCTGGATTGAGCTGCGCCCGCGTCAGCTTCCCGCCGCTCCGGCAATTCACAGCTGGTTGCATCCAATCTGCAGTTCGGCGCGAGATTGCGCTTGCCCCTCAGTTTCCGATGGGAAACAATTCTCGCTGATGTGGCGTAGGTATGCGGGGGCGTGACATGCGTAAGCAGGATGCGGGCTTCGACTATCACAGATATCACCGGCTGCTGACCGAGGCGGACGACGACGACAAGCGGATGGCGCTGATCGAGCTGTTGATCGAGGAGAAGGCCCGGGACCGGCTGGCCGCCCAGCGCGCATCGGACCGCGCCGCCATGACGGCCCAAACCATTGCAAGGGTGCTCAAGGCTGGCCGCAACTAAGGCTTGCATGACCTGCCGTCGGTGGCGAGAAGTCCGCAATCGATGGCGATTCCGTTAAGGATCCCTGGCAATCCTACGTCAAACTTTTTGCTCTAAGGGTTCCCTCACCTGATGCAATTCAGGATCAACAAAGGGGGAATGAACATGAGCATGATTTCGCTCGCCGAAATGCCGGCGGCTGCCGTCCAGACCCGGTCGACCGATTATTCTCTTAAATCGATTGCCATCTTCTGCTGCCTGGGCCTCATTGCCTCGTTCAGCCTGATCGCGCACGGCGTCGATCTCAGCGCCGGCCTGATGTGAGACACTGACGGAACCTGCGTCGCAAGATGGCCGTCCCTTCCGGCCGGCCATGCTCGTTCACGCCGCCCTTATCATCGAATATGTCGGTGGCGCCGTCGATCAGTGCGGAAGTTTCGCCGCCGCATCGGGAAACAGCGAGTCGATCATGATCTTGAGCTGGTCCATCGCGATCGGCTTGCGCAAGATCGGCCTGCGCCGCAGCAGCGACGGCAGCAATTCCGGCCCATAGCCGGTGGCGAACAGGAACGGCTTGCCGCGCCGCTCGATCAAATCGGCAACGGGATCGACGTAAACCCCCATCAGATTGATATCGAGAATGGCGAAGTCGTACTGCGCGGTCATCGCGAAGGCGCTCGCATCTCGTACATTGTCCGCTTCCGCGACGACGTGATGGCCGAGTTCCACCACCATGTCGGCGATCATCATCCGGATCAACGCCTCGTCTTCGACCAGGAAAACGGAGAGTCCGTCCGCCATATCAACCTCGCAGCCCCGTTGCGAAGCTAACCATATCCCAAATCCAGAAAGGATTCACGAATTCGTGGCGCGCGCCGTTAATTTCGGCGCGGGGAATCGGATCCAACTCGATCAATCCAGCCCGCGCTCATGGCTGAGGCGAACCATCTCCTGGATGAAGACCTCCTTTTGCTTGTCATCGAGGCTCGAATACAGTGGTTCGGCGGCGTCGGCGACGTTGCGCTGGTCGGCGGCACGGTCGATCAGGAATTGCGCCTCATTGCGCATCTGCTCGATGATGTCATCGGGCGGATCCCGCTTGGCCCGCTCAACGCGCAGGTTGAGCCGCTCCGCGCCATTGTGCCCGAGATAATGCATGGCGCTGGAGAAGCCGAACCAGTGCTTCTCCTGATCCGGTGTGAGGTTCAGTTCGGACTTGATCCGCTCGATGTAGGAGTCGCTGTTGGCGACAATCTGCTCGGCGGTCAGTTGCGGCGCAGCGGTCTGCGTCAGGACCGTGACATCCTTGTCCTTGGCGGTATCAGCAGGCGCGTTCTTGGCCTCCTTACTGGCTTTGGCTCCCCTGGCGGCCTTTGCCGTCTTGGCATCCCTGTCCTTGGCCGCGCCGGCCTGCTTGGCGTCTTTCGCGTCCTTGGACGCGTCCTTGTTGACGTCCTTGTTCGAGTCCCTGGCAGCCGACTGCTGGCCGTTGTTATTGCCGACGCCGAGCACACCGGTGAAGACACCGACCACGCCGCCAATGGCGCCGCCGAGCACGCCTCCGACAGGGCCGGCAGCCTTGTTGCCCGCCGCGGCCCCATCCTGGACGCCCTTGACCAAGCCTTGTGCATCCGCAACCGCGACCGCGCCAATCAGCGCCGTCAGGACGGACCCGAGCGCGAGCCAGTGTCGCAGGCCAAGCCGGGTGGGCGGCGCCGGGTTGATCATATCGGTCTCCATGTCGATCTGTGTGCCTTTGCGAAACGCAGGCCTCCTGCCGGTTGCAACTCTACCGTTTTCGCCACCTCGAGGTCTAGGCGCGGACAACGCTGTCCCCGTTTGAAAGCTGTTCTCGCGCGATGCGGTGATGCAGGCTCATTCGGAACTGCGGCGTAATTCCGCATGAATGGTCGCGCGTCGCGGCGCGCGACGTGTGCGCCGCAATAAGAGCAACAAAATCTCATCGCCACGCGCGCTGCCGCCTCTGCATACACAACGTTAGTTCTAGAGAGCGCGGCATCAGGCTTTCTCGACAGAGGCAATCAATCATGATCTGATCGCGCTACCAATTTGCCGCGTCTCCCTCGTTATTTGCCGGTGGAACGACGGCCAACAAGAAACGTACAACAACCAATCAAAAACAAACTCGGGAAATCCAGAGGAAGCGACAGAACAATAAGACAAACCAGGACGAGGAAACGAGATGTCACGAAAGACACTGACGCGACGTCAATTTGTAGCGGCCACTGCAATGTCCTCCACGGCGCTGATCGCAGCGCCCTATGTCCGAGGCGCTTACGCCGCCGGCAAGCTCTCGATCGGCTTCTGGGACCACTGGGTGCCAGGCGCCAATGACGCCTCCACCGCGCTCGTCAAGGAATGGGCCGACAAGGAGAAGGTCGAGGTCTCGATTGACTACATCACGAGCAACAACAAGAAGATTGAGCTGACCGCCGCCGCCGAAGCGCAGGCGAAATCCGGTCACGACATCCTGCAGATGCCGAGCTGGTGGCCGCACGCCTATTCCGAGAACCTCGAGCCCCTCAACGACGTGATGGAGCCGCTCATCAAGCAGAATGGCGAGGTCAACGGCACCGTCAAATATCTGGCGCAGTCGGGCGGCAAATGGCTCGCCGTGCCCGCCACGCCGGGAAGCCAGATCAAGGGCCCCTGCTCCCGCATCGATCTCA
Organism: Bradyrhizobium sp. Gha; assembly: GCF_900113735.1. Classification (GTDB taxonomy): domain Bacteria; phylum Pseudomonadota; class Alphaproteobacteria; order Rhizobiales; family Xanthobacteraceae; genus Bradyrhizobium. Next base: position 44,509 of record NZ_FOQM01000036.1, on the reverse strand, counting down.
TGAAGAAGCATGCCGGGATCGACGTGCAGGAGATGTATCCGGTCGGCAGCCCGCCAAAAGACGACAACTGGAACATGGAGACGTTCCTGAAAGCGGCGGAAGCCTGTCAGAAGGCCGGCTTCCCGTTCGGCATCGGACTGGGTGAGACCACCGACAGCGTCGACACGGCGGGTGCGATCTTCCAGTCGTTCGGCGCCGAGCTCGTCAACGCCAAGGGCGACGTCACCGTCAAGACCGACGAGGTGCGGCAGGCGCTCGAATACTACAAGAAACTGATCGCCGTGCTGCCTGCGGACGCCCCGTCATGGGACGACGCCTCCAACAATAAATGGCTGATCTCGGGCCGCGGCGCGATGATCCTGAACCCGCCGAGCGCCTGGGCGGTGGCCAAGCGCGATGCCCCGCAAGTCGCCGAACAGTGCTGGACGCACGGCATGCCCGCGGGCCCGAAGGGCCGTTTCGCGCCGTTCCTGCCCTATTTCTGGGGAGTCTGGAGCTTCGGCAAGAACAAGGAGGCGGCCAAGAGCCTGCTCGTCCATCTGTCCTCGCCTGCGGCGATCGAAAAATTCGTGGTGGCCAGCGGCGGGTATGATCTCCCTGCTTACGCCAACATGACGAAGTTCAAGACCTGGGCCGAGGAAGGGCCGCCGAAAGGCACGCTGTTCAGCTATCCGGATCCCTATCATCGTCAGACCCTGTCGATCGCCGCCTCACCGGCGCCGCCGAAGATCGCCCAGCAGATCTACTTCCAGGCCACGCTGACCAAGATGGCGCTGCGCTTTGCGCAGGGCGAGAAGCTGGAAACGGCGCTCGCCTGGGCCGAGGACGAGTGCGAGGGCTTTATGCGAACCTGAGCCTGTCGAGTGCCATGGCGGCTCACGCTTTCGGGCGTGAGCCGCCCGGGGGAGCGCTCACTCCCTCCGCATGCCAATGAAGCCGACCGGTTGCCGGCTTCGCCGTTGAACCGTCCGTTTGCGCTAGAGAGTCTGATCCATGGCCGATGTCGTCGTTGAGCAAGGTCGCCTCGCCGGTTCCGCTCGCTCCCGAAAAGGTAGAAGTCTGCGCAATCTGCTGGGCCGGAAATCGACCATGGCGTTCGTGCTGACGCTGCCGCTGATCCTCCTGATCGCGCTGCTCGTGCTCTATCCCGCGTTCTATTCGCTCTATCTGGCGACGCTGAACAAGGCCATGACCAAATTCGTCGGCCTCGGCAATTTCACCTTCCTGTTCAAGCGCGAAACGTTCTGGATGGTGGTGAAACAATCCTGCATCTTCGCGATCACCGCCGTGGTCTTCAAGGCGCTGATCGGCTTCATCGTCGCGCATTTCGTCCACAACATTCCCGGCAAGAAGCAGCGCAAATGGCGCGGCATGCTGCTGGTGCCCTGGGTCATTCCGCCGGCGATGAGTACGCTGGCCTGGCTGTGGCTGTTCGACCCCTCCTACAGCGCCTTCAACTACACGCTCTCGTTCTTCGGTGTCGGCCCGATCCCCTGGCTCGGGGAGACCTTCTGGGCGCGTTTCTCCGTCATCCTCGTCAACGTCTGGTACGGCGCGCCATTCTTCCTGATCATGTACCTGGCCGCGCTCAAATCGGTCCCCGACCAGCTTTACGAGGCCGCCGCGATCGACGGCGCCAACTGGTGGCAGAAGATCTGGTACGTCACGCTGCCGATGATGCGTAACATCATCGCCATCACGACGTTGTTCTCCCTGATCGTGACCTTCGCCAATTTCGACATCGTGCGCATCCTGACCTCGGGCGGCCCGCTGGATACGACGCATCTGTTCGCCACCTGGGCGTTCCAGGTCGGCATCCAGAGCAGCGACATTCCGCTCGGCGCCTGCGTCTCGCTGTTCATGGTGCCGATCCTCGCCGTCGCGGCGATCTTCATCCTGCGCGATGTCAGCAAACGTGGGAACGAAGCCTGATGAGCACGATGGCGATCGACAAGGCCGGACCAACCCGCAAGCTCGGCAGCATGAGCCGCGACCGCGCCTGGGCGCTGCGCTGGTCCTATTTCTTCCTGGTGCTGTTTGCGATCTTCTTCCTGACGCCGCCGGTCTACATGGTGATCACCTCGCTGAAGAGCAGCGCGGAGATTTCGGCGGCGACCAATCCGTGGTGGGTGTTTCATCCCACCCTGTCGAACTATGTCGAGCTATTGAGCTCGAACCAGTTTCTGCGCTTCTTCTGGAACTCGTCCATCATCTCGATCGTGGTCGTCTTCGTGACGATGCTGATCAGCATCCCCGCGGCCTTTGCATTGGCCCGGATGAAGTTCTGGGGCTCGGCGACACTCGCGACCGGCGTCTTCCTCACCTATTTGATCCCGGACAGCCTGCTGTTCATTCCGCTGTTCAAGATGCTGGCGGTGATCCAGGACTTCACGGGCATTACGCTGCTGAACCGGTGGTACGTGCTGGTTTTCATCTATCCGACCCTGACCGTGCCGTTCTGCACCTGGATCATGATCGGCTATTTCGCCTCGATCCCGAAAGAGCTGGACGAGGCCGCGATCATCGACGGTGCTTCCTGGCTGCAGACCCTGTTGCGGATCTTCATTCCGGTGGCGCTGCCCGGCCTGATCGCGGCGACGATCTTCGCCTTCACCGTGTCCTGGGCCCAGTTCCTCTATCCGCTCGTGTTCACGACATCGGTCGACCAGCTGGTGCTGCCGGTCGGCATCACCACGACGCTGATCAAGGGCGACGTCTTCAACTGGGGGCAGATCATGACCGGCGCGCTGCTCGGCGCGGCACCGCCACTGATCATCTACGCCTTCCTGATGGACTACTACATAGCCGGCCTGACCGCCGGTGCGACGAAGGGTTGAAATCGAGGGGTTGAAGTGCAATGGCCGACGTTTCCCTGCGTAAGGTGATCAAGCGTTATGACGACGTCGAAGCGGTGCGCGGCATCGATCTCGATATCGCCGACCATGAGTTCATCGTGCTGGTCGGCCCCTCCGGCTGCGGCAAGTCCACCACGCTGCGCATGATCGCAGGGCTCGAGGACATCAGCGACGGCGACATCATGATCGGCGGCGACGTCGTCAACGACGTGCCGCCGAAGGATCGCGACATCGCCATGGTGTTCCAGAATTACGCGCTCTACCCCCACATGACGGTCGCCGAGAACATGTCGTTCGGGCTGCGGCTGAAGCACTATCCCAAGGCCGAGATCAAGGCGCGGGTGACGGAAGCTGCCCGCCTGCTCGACATCACCGACCTGATCGACCGCAAGCCGAAGCAGCTCTCCGGCGGCCAGCGACAGCGCGTCGCAATGGGGCGCGCCATCGTGCGTAATCCAAAGGTCTTCCTGTTCGACGAGCCGCTGTCCAATCTCGACGCCAAGCTGCGCGTGCAGATGCGGATCGAGATCAAGAAAGTGCACCAGAAGGTGCGCACCACGACCGTCTACGTCACCCACGATCAGGTCGAGGCCATGACCCTGGCCGACCGCGTGGTGGTGATGAACAAGGGGCGGATCGAGCAGATCGGCACGCCCAACGAACTCTACCACAAGCCGGCCACGCGCTTTGTCGCAGGCTTCATCGGGTCGCCCGCCATGAACTTCATCCCGTGCCGGCTGGAAGATGCCGCCGGCACGCTCCGGATCCGCCTGACCGACCGCATTGCCTTTGCGCTGCCGCCGGCCCGCGCCGCGCGTTACAACGCGCTGCCACGCACCGACAAGCTGCTGCTCGGCATCCGCCCCGAGCATCTCACCGAGGCGCGCGCACATCTCGACCCCGGCGTCGAGACCTTCGAGACCGTGCTCGACGTCACCGAGCCGATGGGAATGGAGACGCTGGTGTATTTCGGGCTCGACGGCACGCCGGTCTGCGGCCGCGTCAATCCCGGTGCCGGCGCCAAGGACGGGGCACCCATGCGTTTGGCGATGGACCTCAACAACATGCACCTGCTAAACGAGGAGACCGGCGTCGTGCTGTGATGCCGGCTCAAGAAACGCGAGCAGGCGGGGAGCGATGGCGACCAACAAGAAGAAGATTTTCGTTACACAAACTTTGTCGCAAGGGGCACGTGCCCTCCTCACCCAGCGGGACGATATCGAGCTCGTCGAATTTCCGAACCTGATCTCCGCCGGGGATTTCGAGGCTCTGCTGAAGAGCCATGCGCCGGTTCATGGCGTCGCGCTCGGCGCCACCGCCTTCGGCGAGACCGAGCTCGACGCGGCCAAGGACATGAAGGTGGTGACCCGCATCGGCGTCGGCTACGACGCCGTCGACGTATCGGCCCTGTCGCGCCGCAAGGTGCCGTTGATGGTGGCCGGCAGCGCGAACTCGCCGTCGGTCGCGGAAGCGGCACTGTTCATGATGCTGACCTTGGCCAAGCGCGCCAACGAGCTGCACGCATGCGTCAAGGACGGCAAATGGGCCGGCCGCCTCGGCATGCTGCCGTTCGACCTCTACGGCAAGACGGTCCTCATCATCGGCTTCGGCCGCATCGGCACCCGCACCGCCAAGCGCTGCCAGGCGATGGAAATGAACGTGCAGGTCTACGACCCCTACAAGCCTGCCGCCGACATCAAGGCTGCCGGTTGCGAGCCTGTCACCGATCTCGACGCGGCGCTCTCCAAGGCCGACTTCGTCACCATCCACTGCCCCAAGACGCCTGAGACCGTCGGCCTGTTCGACGCTAACAGGATCGGCCGGATGAAGCCGAGATCCTATCTCATCAACACCGCGCGCGGCGGCATCGTGAAGGAAGCCGCGCTGCACGACGCACTCGTCTCCGGCAAGCTAGCCGGTGCCGGCATAGACGTGTTCGAGGTCGAACCGCCGCCCGTCAGCAATCCGCTGTTCGCCCTGCCCAACGTCATCATCGCCCCGCATGTTGCCGGGGTCACCGTCGAGGCCGTGAGCCGCATGAGCGAGCAGACCGCGCGCAACATCCTGAGTGTGCTGGACGGCGATCCCATCAGGCAGAACATCATCAATCAGGACGTGCTCGGTTGATGTAAATCCGCAAGGCGGCCGATCTGGGCCGCCTTCGGATGGCCAGAATGCGTCCCATTTTGGTGCAGATGAGGCCCCAACTCAGCCTTAATCAAACCCGCGTAATGTATCCGGCCGCGGCGGCAGTGGGACAGACTTTGCCGGCCGCGTCGAGCTGGAGGATGGACCCTTGGCAGAGATCGACCCGACTGACCACGCGCTGGCGACCATCGCCAGCATTTTGGAGCACCCCGAGTCGACCCTGGTCGTCCGCGAAACCGAGACGATCCGCGAGACGGAGATCGTCGTCGTCGGTGAGCACCCGGCCGTTGAAGACGATCATGTGGTCGACGAGCATCCCATGGTCGAGGAGCAGCCGCTGGTCCCCGACCACTCCGACGCGGACGGCTACAGCAAGGTCGGTCCGGGCCCGATGGTGGCGATCCGGCTGAAATGGACGGTCCATCGCGAGGACGATGGCCAGTATTACGTTCACGAGACCATCGGCGAACAGTCCACTCCCGTTGTCAGCGGCCCGATGTCGAGCGAAGCCGCTGTGCGTTTCGTCGACGAGCACGAGGACGAAGCGCATCGGCGGTTCGAACTTTTGCGCAGCGAGATCGCCGGCCGCAGCTCGCTCGCTGATTACGAGCGCAAGGGCGAGGCGTAATTACTTCCTGCCCAGAAAATCCTTCTTCGCGAGTTCGACGCCCGCGTGCCGCAGCAGGTCGTACGCGGTCGTGACGTGAAAGAAGAACTGCGGGACGCTGTTGGTGAGCAGCAGCGTCCGCCCGGTGAAGGGCAGCTCGGTTCCGTTCTTCAGCTTGAAGAAAACCTTCAACTCCGCGGCCGCATCGATCTCGGCGCGCGGCAGGCTTTCAATGAATTCGATTGAGGTTGCAATCCGCGCCTGAAGCCCGGCCATGTCGTGCTCGAGCGGCGGCAGCGCGATCGGCTCGCACTGTGCCAGCAAGGCCGGAGCCACGGTGGCATGACGGCAGGCTTCGCCGACCTGCTGCGCCAGATCGTACATGTTCGGCGCCATCCGCATCCCGAGCAGGACCGCCGGATTGAACTTGCGGGTTTCGGCATAGGCAACACCCTTGTCCAGCAGGACGGAGAGGTTGCGCAGGTAAGGCACGAAGAGGCCGACCGAGGCCTCGTACATCGAAATCGTCACGCTCGGATTCCCTTCAATTCCGTCTCGCCAGAAACTGGCATCTGGTCTAAATCCACGAGTCGAGAACTGCACAATGGCACCTCGGGCTTGGCTCGAAAAGGCTTGGCTCGAAAAGGCTTGGGTGGAAAAGGCTTGGGTGGAAAAGAGATGATCGTTCGAATGACTGTTCGACTGTCCGTTCGAATCCTGGCGGCATTGGCCGTGATGGTGCTGGCCGACCTTTCGGCCTACGCGCAGCAGCCGGCCTCCTCGCGCCTCGACGAGATCATCAAGCGCGGCACGTTGCGCGTCGGCATGACCGGCGACTACAAGCCTTTCACCTATCTGGACAAGGCCACCCAGCAGTTCTCCGGCTTCGACGTCGACATGGCGGAGGCGCTGGGCAAGGCGCTCGGCGTCAAGGTCGAATTCGTGCCCACGGCCTGGCCGAAGCTGATGAAGGATTTCGAGGCCGACCAGTTCGACATCGCCATGGGCGGCATCTCGGTGACGCTCGACCGCCAGAAGAAGGGCTACTTCACAGTGCCGATCATGCGCGAGGGAAAGACGCCGATCGCGCGCTGCGCCGACACCGCCAAGTACCAGACGCTCGCCGACATCGACAAGAAGGGCACCCGAATCATCGTCAATCCCGGCGGCACCAATGAGCGTTTCGCGCGCGCCAACGTCAAAGACGCCGATATTACCGTGTTCCCCGACAATACAGCGATCTTTGACGAGATCGCCAAGGGCAATGCCGACCTGATGATGACGGATGCCTCCGAGACCCGTTACCAGCAGAAGCAGCATCAAGGGGTGCTCTGCGCCGTGCATCCCGACAAGCCGTTCGACTTCTCCGAGAAAGCCTACTGGCTCCAGCGCGACATGGCACTGAAGGCCTTCGTCGACCAGTGGCTGCACATCTCCATGGAGGACGGCAGCTACAAGAAGATCTATGCCGCCTGGTTCGACTGAGCCGCGTCCTCATCCGGCTTGCCCCGGCCACTCTCGGGATATTGAACCCCGAACCCGATGGAGACGACTCATACGGTGACAGTGATCTAGATCACTTTTGGCGGTTGCACCGGCGCGTATTGCTTGCTGCGGGAACCACCTGTTCGGGAGATGGAAATGAGGAAGCTGTTGGCGACGGCTGCATTCCTTTTGGCGAGCACCGCTGCGCAGGCGCAGTACACCTTCGAATATGGCGGGCGCACCATCCGCATCGATCCCGAGCGCGGCACGGTGCAAATTCCCGGGGTGTACGACAACACTGGCCAAGGCAAGGCCAGGAAGGCCAAGAACGACGCCAAGAACGAAACAAAGAACGAAACAAAGAACGACGCGAAGGGAAGCCCGAAAGCCGAACCGCAGGCTCCGCAGCAGGCCACGGTCGATCCACAGACGCCAGTTGCACCGGCGCCGGCCCCCGCTCCTGCCGCCGCCCCGCCCACACCAGAGCAAGCGCCCGCACCACCTGCTCCCGCAGCCGCAGCGCCGCCTCCGCCGCCAGCGCCTCCGCCTCCGGCAGCAACCGCCAGCACCGCTCCGGCCGAAGATGCGATGGTACCGCCGCCTCAACCGGCGCCGAGCGCGGCGCCGGCGGTGGCCACTGCACCGCCCGCGCCGCCTCCGCCGCCTCCGCCGCCTGCGCCGGCTCAGGCCGGGGCTGTCGCGCCGCCGGCGCCAGCCGCCGCGCCCGCGCGTGATGTCAATTCACCGCTCGGCGTCTGGCTCACCGAGGAGAAGGAAGGCAAGGTCCGCATCGAGCAGTGCGGCAACAATCTCTGCGGCTATTCGGTCGACAGCAAGTCGAACCAGAATGGCGAACAGGTGCTGATCAACATGAAGCCCGGCAAGGACCAGAAATGGTCGGGCCGCATCCTCGATCCCAACAACGGTTCGACCTACGATTCCACGATCTCGCTGAAGGGCGGCGACCGCCTGCGCGTGCAGGGCTGCGCCTTCGGTGGCATGTTCTGCGGCGGCCAGACTTGGACGCGCGTGAACTAGATTCAAGCGCGACGTGGCAAGGCAGACAAGGGGCCCGTGATCCGGGTCCCTTTTTGCTTTTGCGTGCCATGGTGTCGCGATGTGCGAGACTTCACCGAGCATCTCGCGCGTGACGACCCTCACATCGCCGGTTCCGCGCCCGTGACACGATCCCCGTGGTCAACAACGGGGGCGTGTCATGAACGGACTTTGCAGACGGTTCTTCGCGAGTGCTATCGCCATCCTTGCCCCGCTCGCGCAGGCGGCTGCTGCGGGCACGACCTTCGACGGCGCATGGAATGTGCGCATCTCGTCATCGAGCGACACCTGCGGTAACGGCGCGACCGTCGCGATCGGAATCAGCAACGGCCAGATCGCCTCGAGCAGCGCCGCGGTGACGGCGTCAGGCCGCGTCGCGGACGCCGGGAGCATCAACGTCACCTTAAGCACCGGCATCAAGCACGCCGTCGGCTCAGGCCGGCTCAGCGGCACCACAGGCTCCGGCACCTGGCATGGTGCCATGTGCTCGGGCACGTGGACCGCGGAGCGGATCTAGGCGGGCGGCCGCATTAACCGAGCGCTGCGCCGTACTCGGCGTCAGTGACCGGCTCGAGCCAGGTCGAATAGACCCCGTCGAGCGCTTCCTGCATGGCGATGTGGCACATGCTGTTGCCTGGCGAGGCACCGTGCCAGTGCACTTCATTCGGCGGAATCCAGACGGTATCGCCGGGGCGGATCTCCTTGACCGGGCCGCCCTTGGTCTGGACGCGGCCGACGCCGGAAATCACGTAGAGCGTCTGCCCGAGCGGATGGTGATGCCAGTTGGTGCGGGCGCCAGGCTCGAACGAGACGCGCGAGACGTTCAGCCGCGCCGGCGCGGGCGCCATGTTGATGGGGTCCTGCAACACGGTGCCTGTGAAGTTTTCCTTGGGCGCGCGGCGGGTCGGCCGCGCACCTGCGAGTGTAATGTCCATGATGTCCCTCGTTTCCTGTTACTTCTTGCTGGCGGCGTAGCGCGCCTTGGTCTCGGCATTCATGGGATAGAGGCCCGGCAGCACTGCGCCGTTGTTCACCTCGTTGACGATCCAGGCTTCCATGCGCTCCTGCTCGACGCCCTCATTGAGCACGTGATCGAGCATCGCCTGCGGGATCAGAACGCAGCCGTCCTGGTCGGCGACGACGATGTCGTTCGGGAACACGGCGACACCGCCGCAGCCAATCGGCTCACCCCAGCCGACGAAAGTGAGACCCGCAACCGACGGCGGCGCGGCATAGCCGTCGCACCAGACCGGCAAATTGGTGCCGAGCACGCCCTCGACGTCCCGCACCACGCCATCGGTGACGAGCGCGGTGACGCCGCGCTTGACCATGCGGGCGCAGAGGATGTCGCCGAAGATGCCGGCGTCGGTGATGCCCATGGCGTCGACCACGGCGATGCAGCCTTCCGGCATCGCCTCGATCGCGGTGCGGGTCGAGATCGGCGACGACCAGGATTCCGGCGTCGCCAGATCCTCGCGCGCCGGCACGAAGCGCAGCGTGAAAGCCGGTCCGACCAGCCGCGGCAGCCCCGGGCGCAGCGGACGCGCACCGCGCATCCAGACATTCCGCAGGCCCTTCTTCAGCAGGACCGTGGTGATGGTGGCGGTGGTGATGCCGGCGAGGGTCTTGCGGGCTTCGGGGGACAGCGACATGGATTAGAACGAGCTCCGAGGTTCGGGAAAGAACGCGCGCATCTTGCGAGCCGGGGCCTCGCCGTCAAGGGCCAAGAATGCGGCCCTGCTGGCCATTATGCGCCGCAATAACAAGGCTTTATCGCCAACCCCGACATTAATTTATTGGACTTGCGGACGCATTTACGCGAAGCAAAGGCATTGCGGAACTCAAGGCTGAGCCCGCTTTTCTCAAGACCGATTTCGAGAGGTCATGGCCGCGAAGCTCCCCCCGCCCCGCCTCCTGCCCAGTGGCGACAGTGCCGTCACCGTCGAGTTCAGGCGCACCATCGACGATGCCGCCAATGAGCGCGTGCTCGCGCTCGACAAGGCGCTCGCGGCAAGCCCCATCGCGGGCATCTCCGAGACGATCCCGACCTATCGCTCGCTGCTGGTGCATTACGATCCCGGCAAGATCGGCTTTGAGGCGCTCGGCGAAAAGATCCTTGCGATCGCCTGCCGACCGCTGCCGCCGGCAAGCAAGACGCGGCGCTGGCGCATACCCGTCGCCTATGGCGGCGAGCACGGTATCGACCTCGAGGATGTCGCGAAGGCGCTGAACACCACGCCCGACGATATCGTCGCCCGTCACGTCGGCGGCGACTATCGCGTCGCCATGATCGGCTTCACGCCGGGTTGGTCCTATCTCAGTGGCCTGGACAAATCCCTGCACATGTCGCGACGCCAAAGCCCCCGGCTCCTCACACCCGCAGGCACGATCTCGATCGGCGGCATCCAGGCCGGCATCCAGTGTCTGGCGGCGCCCAGCGGCTGGCACCTGCTCGGCCGCACGCCTGTGCGAACCTATCAACTCCACCGTAACCCGACCTTCCTCACCGAACCCGGCGATCGCGTGACTTTTTTCGCCATCGATCACAAGACGTTCGAGGAGCAGGATCGTGCCGCGGAAGCCGGCGAGATCATCGCGGAGCGGGTGGACCCATGAGCCGGCTCGTCGTCGCCAGCATCGGGCCTGCAAGCTCCGTCCAGGACGGCGGACGACACGGCGCGCAGCGCTATGGCCTGACGGTCAGCGGTGCGATGGACCAGTTAGCCCTGGCCGCCGCGAACACGCTTGTCGGCAATGAGCCGTTTGCGGCCGCGGTCGAGATCGGCCCGTTCGGCGCGACGTTCGCGGCCAGGGATGGCGCCGTGCGCGTCGCGATATCAGGTGCGCCACGCCCTGCGGACATTGCCGGGCGGCCCGTGGCCATGGACAGCTCAGTCACGCTGAAGGACGGCGAGACGCTCACGCTGGGCTTTGCCCGCGGCGGCGCCTTCACGTATCTCGCGATCGAAGGCGCCATCAAAGGCGAGCCGGTATTCGGCAGCCTCGCGGTGAATGCCCGCGCTGGCCTCGGCAGCCCCTACCCGCGCCCGCTCCAGGCCGGCGACGAGTTCTCGGTCGATGCTGCGAGCGCCACGCCGGAGTTGCGGATCGAATTGCCAAAGCCGGTGAGCGGCCCGATCCGCGTCGTGCTGGGTCCGCAGGACGACGAATTCGATGATGCCAACAAGGCGTTGTTCCTCGACAGCGAGTGGAAGGTCTCTGCGACGTCGGATCGCATGGGGTACCGGCTCGAAGGCCCCGCCATCAAGCATCTGCACGGCCACAACATCGTCTCCGACGGCACCGTCAACGGCAGCATCCAGGTGCCCGGCAACGGCGCGCCGATCGTGCTGATGATGGATCGCGGCACATCAGGCGGCTATCCCAAGATCGCAACCGTGATCACGGCCGATGTCGGCCGCCTCGCTCAGACTTCGGCGGGCACGGCGTTCCGCTTCAGGGCGGTCACCATCGCTGAGGCGCAGGACGAGGCGCGCAAGTTTCAACAGCTGATCCGCAGCCTACCCGATCGCTTGCGCTCTTCCGACACGGTCGAGCTCAACATCGAGGCGCTCAGCGATGCCAACGTCGCGGGCTATGCGGTGAGCGCCATGGATGCCGGGACCTGGCAGGTCGCGGCGGAGCCTTAGACAACAAAACCAAAGGCGGAGAGCAACCATGAAGACGATCGATCTCAATTGCGACCTCGGCGAAGGTTTTGGCGCGTGGGAGATGGGCAACGACGCCGCCATGATCGAGCTTGCAAGCTCGGTCAACATCGCCTGCGGCTTCCATGCCGGCGACCCCGACATCATGCGGCGGACGGTTGAGCTGGCGAAAGCGCGCGGCGTCTCGGTCGGCGCACATCCTGGCTATCGCGACCTGCACGGTTTTGGCCGGCATCCGATCGCGGGACTCAGACCATCCGAAATCGAGAACCTCGTCGCCTACCAGATCGGCGCGCTGCAGGCGATCGCGACCGCGGCCGGCCACAAGGTGACGCATGTGAAGGCGCATGGCGCGCTGTCGAACGTCGCCTGCGAGGACGACATGACGGCCAAGGCGATTGCCGCCGGCATCAGGGCGGTCGATCCCAGCCTGATCTTCGTCGTGCTCGCCAATTCGAAACTGGTGAAGGCAGGCGAAGACGCCAACCTGCCGATGGTGCACGAGGTCTTCGCCGACCGCGCCTATGAGGACGACGGCAATCTCGTCTCGCGCAAGAAGCCAGGCGCGGTGCTGCACGATGCCAAGGCGATCGCGGAGCGGGTGGTGCGCATGGTGCAGGATGGCGCGGTGGTCTCAGTCACCGGCAAGGTCATCAAGATGCGCACGGATACGGTGTGCATCCATGGCGACACGCACGGGGCCGTCGACATCGCACGCGGCTTGCGGCAGGCGTTGAAGGATGCGGGGATCGAGGTCGCGCCGTTCAAGCGCGGGGCGTGATCAGAACGGGTGCACCGACAGCGTGCCGAAGACCAAAACCGCGATGATCGCGCACGCGCCATAGATCCCGATGTGATGCACGCTTGCCGCGGGTCTGCGCGAGAGCGAACGCGCATAGAGGTGAAGCCTGGCTTCCGCCGACAATTCCCGGAGGGTCGATTTCCAACGCAGCATGCGGTGAGTATGAACGATCGAGCACGACGACTGTAAGATCATTGTGCAAATAGCGATGGAAGCGCCTTTCAGCGCTGTTTCGCAGTAGAAAATTTTCTGTATACGCAAGTTCCAGGAATATTATTCGTTAAAGTTCAAGGGTGATGGAACCGGTTCCAGTTCCATCGTCCCGAGACGGCGCCGCTCAATACACGTCGGCCTGGAAGCGGCCCTTCTTCTTGAGATCGGCGACGAAGCTGACCGCCTCGTCGGTCGAACGCGCGCCGAACTGGGCGACGATGTCGACCAGCGCACGCTCGACGTCCTTGGCCATGCGCTTGGCATCGCCGCAGATATAGAGATGCGCGCCTTCGGCGAGCCACGTCCAGAGCTCGCGGCCGAGCTCACGCATGCGGTCCTGCACGTAAAACTTCTTCTCGCCATCGCGCGACCAGGCCAGCGACAGCCGCGTCAGAAGCCCCGAGGTCTTCATCGCGTTCAGCTCGTCGCGGTAGAAGAAGTCGCAGTCGCTGCGCTGATGGCCGAAGAACAGCCAGTTCTTGCCCTGCGCGCCGGTGGCCTTGCGGTCGAGCAGGAAGGCACGGAACGGCGCGATACCGGTGCCCGGGCCGATCATGATCACAGGAATCTTCGGATCCTGCGGCAGACCGAAACCATGCGCCTTCTGCACATAGACCTTCAGCTTGTCGCCCTCCTTGATGCGCTCGCCGAGGAAGGTCGAGGCGACCCCGAGCCGTTTGCGCTTGCCGATGACGTAACGCACGGAATCGACCGTCAGCGACAGCTTGCCGGGTGTGGCATTGTGCGACGACGAGATCGAGTAGAGCCGCGGCTGCAGCGGCTCCAACGCCTCGACGAAGGCCTCGGGATGCGGCCGCGTGCCGGAAAACTTCTGCAGCGCCGCCATCACGTCGAGCGTTGCGGCATCGCCGTCGGGATCCTCGCCCTGCGCCAGCGCCCTCGCTTTCTCGCGCTGCGCGCCGCCGGTGATGAAGGACAGCAGCTCGAACAGCTTGTCGGGCGCGGGTGACAGCGAGACATCTTCCACCAGCGCCTCGCGCAGCGTCTTGTTGTTGACCTTGGTGGTGTGGGAGGCACCGAGCAGGGCGATGATCTGGTCGACGAGGCCGAGATCGTTGCGCGCGAACACGCCAAAGCTGTCGCCGACGACATAATCGAGCTTGCTCTCGGAGAGATCGAACTCGACGTGATAGGTCTCCTTCTCGGAGCCGGCCTTGTTGAGCAGGCGCCGCGACACGAAGGTGGCTTCAGCCGGATTTTCACGGGTGCGACCGAGCTCGGCCTTCGCCTCCGGCGCAGCTGGTGCACTCGCGGCCGCAGCCATCCCTGCCGCAGGCTTCGCAGCCGGTGCCTTGTCGATCTCCTCGAACAGCTGCTTGAGCATCCGCGCCGTCTCCTTGCCGCCGGGGGCGCAGAGGTTGAGGCGGGCTTCGCTCTTGTTGGCGATCGAGTCGGAATAATCGGCGCAATTGTAACCGCACTGGCCGCAATCCTGCTGCGCCATCGCCGCCATCATGCGGCGGCGGAGCGGACGTCCCTCGGCCAGCTTCATGCGGTCGGCGATCGGCATCGCCGGATCATGCCAGGGCGCCTCCCCGTCGTCGCCATCGCCCTGCGGCGCCAGCACGGCGCCGTTCTCGGCCGGCGACAGCGGCGTCGAGCCGTCGAGACCGAACATGCCGACGAGAAATCCGTTCAGCCAAAGGCGCTGGCCATCGGTGAACGGTGCATTCGCCGGAATGATCTCGATCTTGGGAGGCACGGTCATCTGGGTCATGCTGCTACTTCCGCTTCGGCCAGTTTGCGCAAGGCTTCGCCGTCATGGCGACGGGAAAAGGTCAGGAACGTCTCTTCGGGTGAGGTCCGCTTGGCGAGATAGGCCTTTAAAAGCCCCTCGACCCTCTTCGGCACATCCTCGGCCTTCACGTCATGAAACACCTCCTGCCCGATATCGGCATCGGGACCGAAGCCGCCGCCCGTGAACAGGTGATAGCCCTCGACCTGGTCATCCTCGCTCGCACCCGGGACCTTGGCCGCGATCAGACCGATGTCAGAGATGTAGTGCTGGGCACACGAGTGATGGCAGCCGGTCAGATGGATGTTGAGCGGCGTGTCCAGATTGACGTGTTCGTCGCACCAGTCGCCGATCGCGGCGGCATGGCGCTTGGTGTCGGAAGCCGCGAACTTGCAGCCGGCGTTGCCGGTGCAGGCGATCAGGCCGGCGCGGACGTTCGAGACTTGCGTCGCGAGGCCAAGCTTCTCGACCGCGGCGGTGACGAGCGCAACGCTCTCGTCACGCACGCCTGAGATCAGGAGGTTCTGCCAGACCGTCAGGCGGATATCGCCGTCACCGAGCTCCTGCGAAATCTTGGCGAGCCCGCGCATCTGCTCGCTGGTGAGCTTGCCGACCGGCAGCGCCACGCCGACCCAGTTGAGGCCGGCCTGCTTCTGCTTGTGTACGCCGATATGGGCCATGCGGTCGGACAGCGGCCGCGGTGCCAGCGCTTCCGCCGGCACGCGCGCGAACGGCTTCTTGAGGCGCTCCTCGACCAGCTTGAGGAAACCGTCGTGGCCCATGGTGTCGAGCACGTATTTCAGCCGCGCCTTGTTGCGGTTGGTGCGGTCGCCGTGCTCGATGAAGACGCGCACGATGGCATCGGCCACAGCGGTCGCGTCCTCGGGGCGAACGACGATGCCCGAATACTTCGCAAAATCCTTGTGGCCGGTGATGCCGCCGAGGCCGAGCTTGAACCACACACCCGGCTCGACGCCGTGGCCGTCCTTCACCTCGACCGCCGTGAAAGCGATGTCGTTGGTTTCCTCCAGCGCGGCGATCTTGCCGGCACCGTCGAAGGCAACGTTGAATTTGCGCGGCAGGCCGAACAGCGAGCGGTCGTTGAGGATGTGATAGTGCCATTCGCGCGCATAGGGGCGGGTGTCGAGCAGCTCCTGAGGATCGATGCCCGCCGTCGGCGTGCCCGTGACGTTGCGAATGTTGTCCGCGCCGGCACCACGCGAGCAGAGGCCGACGTCCTGCACGGCCTCGATCAGCTTGACCGCGTTCTTCGGCTCGATCTCGCGGATCTGGAAGTTCGCCCGGGTGGTGACGTGGGTATAGCCGCCGCCGCAGCTTTCGGCGATGTCGGCAAGGCCCGACATCTGCCAGTGCTTCAGAATGCCGTTGGGAATGCGCAGACGCGCCATGTACGAGGTCTGCGCCGGCGCGACCCAGAAGATGCCGTAATAGCGCCAGCGGAAATTGTCCGCCGGCGTCGGATTGGCATTGTTGCGCGCCTGGTCCTTCAGCCGCTCATAGGCATCGAAGGGATGCATCTCGCGCTTGAACTTCTCCTGGTCGGCGAGCTTCTTGCCCGCCGCCGTGAGCTTGTCCTGCGCCTTGATCGCCGCAGCGTCCGGGCCTGATGGTTCGGACGGTGTGGCTGCCGCGGGCGCACCGCGGGCGGCAAAGGCGCGGCCGACACGTCCGACCTGCATGCCGGACATGAAGCCTTCGAGATAGCGCTTCTGCTCGTCGGAGAAATCGGCCGTGGGTGCTGTATCGAGTTTCATGAGCTGAATGGACCTACTCTGCTGCCTGGACCGCGACCTGCGCCACTTCGGCCGCGGGCTTTGCGGGCTTGTACGTCGTGTAGAGCGCGAGACCGGTGAAGACGAAGCCGCCGACGAGATTGCCCAGGGTCACCGGGATCTGATTCCACAGCCACCAATCCGAGAGGCTGACCTTGGCGCCCAGCAGCATGCCGGTCGGGATGATGAACATGTTGACGACGGCGTGCTCGTAGCCGAGCGCGAAGAACAGGAAGATCGGCAGCCAGGTCGCCGCGATCTTGCCGACCGTGGCGGTCGAGGTCATCGCCATGACGACACCGAGACAGACCAGCCAGTTGCAGAGCATCGCCTTGACGAAGACGGAGACCATGCCGGCGGTGCCGATCGCCGCGTTGCCGATGGTCTTGGCTTCGGCGACAGCAACGATCTTCGCGGCGACGCCGGCAACCTCGACCTTGCCCATGTTCGTGAGCGAGATCGCGATCAGTCCACCGACGGCGATGCTCCCGAGGAGGTTGGCGACGAACACCCAGGACCAGTTGGCGATGACCGCATTCCAGCTCGCCTTGCCTTCGAGACGCGCGAGCGGCACGATCGCGAAGCTGCCGGTGACGAGCTCGAGGCCGAGCAGCACGATCATCACCAGGCTGACGGGAAAGATCAGCGCGCCGACGATAGGCTGTCCCGTCGTGACCGCGCCGGTCAGGGCCAGGGTCGTGGCAGCGCCCAGCAATGCGCCGGAGATCGCGCCGCGGATCATGATGTCGCGCGGGGCAAGTGCCAGCTTCTTCAGGCTGGCATCGACCATCGAGGCCACGACATCAGAGGGTTTCGCGTAATCCATATCGAAGCTCCAGCTTGCCGCGCGCGGGCGGCGTCAACGGGTGAAACGGACGTTGATCGCAGGGGAGCCGGTTGGAAGCGCACACGCGCCTCGCCGGAGCCCGGAGCGATCCGATCAGCCTCGTTGCTGCGGAAATCCACGATGGACCTGAGCCGCCGGCGTCCATGCCGGGAGGCTGGGCTTCCTCTATTCAAGGAGTGTGCCAACGCAGCATAGGCAGTAAAGCCCTATGAAATCAGAGGTTATGCTTTTGTGCGGCGCATGAAGTGGATCAAGGTTCATGCTGCTTCGGGCGGCAATAGCCCAAATATTAGGCTTCGAATCAATCTGATTAATTTCTAAGCAGGCCTTAGAAAGCCGACCGGCCGACCTCGAACGAGGCGAGATATCCGGCAAGATCGCTGGGATCAAACGCCGGTCCGGCAAAAGCGCTGAAGGGGGCGCTGGCCTGCCCCTCTCCCACCCGCCCGACCGCGGCGTCGTAGAGATCCGGCCGGAACACGGCCATCGCGGTTTTGAGCGCTTCCGGGCTGAGGGCTGTCTGCCCCCAGCGGACCATCTGCGCGTAGAGCCAGGCGGCCTGAACCGGATCCGGACGCCCTGCCCCTTCACGCCCGACCAGGAGATAACGGCCGCTCTCGCGCACCGCGCCATCGGGCGAGGTCTTCAGCCGCCCGGTGAGCGAGCGCTGGATGACGTCGGCATCGACACCGATCCGCTCAGGTTGCGCCAGGATCTGCGCTACCTCGGCGAGGTTCGCGGGCTGCTCGATGAACTCGGCGCCCTTGACCGCCGCACGCACCAGGCTTGCAACCACATCAGGATGCTTGTCGGACCAGACTTGGCGAACCGCCAGCACCTTCTCGGCCGCGCGTTCCAGGATGTCGGACACGAAATGCAGGATATGGCCGATGCCGAGATCGACCGCGACCGAATTCCAGGGCGCGCCGACGCAAAAGGCATCGACGTGACCGTTGGCGAGACTGTCGACCATATAGGGTGGCGGCAATACGACAAGGCGCACATCCTCGTCGGGATCGACGCCGGCCGCCGCCATCCAGAACCGCAGCTGGTAATTGTGGGTCGAGAACGGAAAGGTCATGCCGAATGTCAGCGGTTCGGCGCCCGCCTTGCGCCTGATGGCCACAACCCTCGCCAGCGCCTTCGCGGTCGTGAGTGGATCGAAGCGATCGCCATCGATCTCCTCGATCAGGGCGGCGTGCAACGAAGGCGACACCGTGATCGCGTTGCCGTTGATTCCCAGGTTGAAGGGCGCCGCGATCGGCACCTTGACGTGACCGAGCCCGAGCGAGGACGCAATCGCCACGGGAGCCAGCAGATGCGCGGCGTCGAACAGGCCGATGTTCAGCTTGTCGCGGACGTTGGACCAGGACACCTCGCGCACCAGCTCGACGTCGAGCCCCTCGGCCGCGGTAAATCCCCTGTCGACGGCGACGATCAGGGCGGCGGCGTCGACCAGTGGAATGAACCCGATGCGGAGGGGCGCAGTCATTTCAGCATCTCCGATGCGGTGATGATCGACTGCGCGATCTCGCCGATTTTCTTCTTCTCGCGCATGGCCGTTGAACGCAGCAGCACATAGGCCTCGTCCTCGGTGAGGCCCTTGACCTTCATCAGGATGCCCTTTGCCTTCTCGATGATCTTACGGTCCTCGAGCTGCGACTTGGTGCGCTCCAGCTCCTCCTGAAGTTTTGCGAAGGCGTTGAAGCGCGACACGCAGAGGTCGAGGATCGGCTTGATGCGCTCCTTCTTCAGCCCGTCGACGATGTAGGCGGACACCCCTGCCTCCACGGAAGCCTGAATCGAGGACGTATCGCTCTGGTCGACGAACATCGCAATAGGCCGCTTCACGGCGCGGCTGACCTGGAACATGGCCTCCAGCACATCGCGGCTGGGGTTCTCGAGATCGATCAGGATGATGTCGGGGTCCACCGCATAAATACGGGCCAGCAGGCTCTGCATCTCGCGGATATGGACGATCTCAGTGAAACCGGCCTCCCGCAATCCGTCCTCGAGGATCGCGGCCCGGACCGGGCTTTCGTCGACGATCACGATTTTGGGCGACTGTTCGGCGCTCATGGCTCACTCACGGCAGGCGATTCATCCATAGCACGCCGGAACGCCCTGCAAAGGGTTGTAATTATGAGCAATTGGGACTAGCTCAAGCCTGTCAATCAGGCAGATTTGGATATGGATCAGACGGCTGCGCCCAAGGTCAGCTTCGTGTCACTCGGGTGTCCCAAGGCATTGGTGGATTCCGAGCGCATCATCACGCGCCTGCGCGCCGAGGGCTATGAGCTCGCGCGCAAGCATGACGGGGCCGATATCGTCATCGTCAACACCTGCGGCTTCCTCGACAGCGCCAAGCAGGAATCGCTGTCGGCGATCGGCGAGGCCATGGCCGAGAACGGCAAGGTGATCGTGACAGGCTGCATGGGCGCGGAGCCGGAAGCGATCGAGCAGGCCTATCCCGGCGTGCTCTCCATATCAGGTCCACAGCAGTACGAGAGCGTGCTCGATGCCGTGCATCGCGCGCTGCCGCCGGCGCACAATCCGCATCTCGACCTGGTACCGCCGCAGGGCATCAAGCTGACACCGCGCCACTACGCGTATCTCAAGATCTCCGAGGGCTGCAACAACCGTTGCACCTTCTGCATCATCCCGAAGCTGCGCGGCGACCTGGTCTCGCGCCCGGCCAATGACGTTTTGCGTGAAGCGGAGCGCCTGGTCGGCGCCGGCGTCAAGGAGCTGCTTGTTATTTCGCAGGACACCTCGGCCTACGGTATCGATCTCAAATATGCCGAGAGCCCGTGGAAGGACCGCCAGGTTCGCGCCAAATTTTTGGACCTCGCCCGCGAGCTCGGCGAACTCGGCGCCTGGGTGCGGCTGCAGTACGTCTACCCCTACCCGCATGTCGACGAGGTCATCGCGCTGATGAACGAGGGCAAGGTGCTGCCCTATCTCGACATCCCGTTCCAGCATGCGAGCCCCGAGGTGCTGAAGGCGATGAAGCGCCCGGCGGCGCAGGACAAGACGCTGGCACGCATCAAGCGCTGGCGTGAGGAATGTCCAGACCTCGCGTTGCGCTCGACCTTCATCGTCGGCTTCCCCGGCGAGACTGATTCCGATTTCGCCTATCTGCTGGACTGGCTCGATGAGGCCGAGATCGATCGCCTCGGCTGCTTCAAATACGAGCCCGTCGCAGGTGCCACGTCGAACGCGCTCGAAGGTGCCGTGCCCGCCGAGGTCAAGCAGGAGCGCTACAACGCGCTGATGGCGCGCCAGCAGAAGATTTCTGCGCGCAGGCTGAAGCGCAAGGTCGGCACGCGGCAGCAGATCATCATCGACGAGGTCGGTCCAACGGTGGCCAAGGGCCGCTCCAAGGCCGATGCGCCGGAAATCGACGGCGCGGTGTATCTCTCCAGCCGCCGCCCCTTGCGCGTCGGCGAGATCGTCACCGCGAAGATCGAGCGTGCGGACCAGTACGATCTGCACGGCAGCGTCGCGGGGTTCTGACGGCGTTCCGTTGTTGCGAGCGCAGCCATCAAGACCGAGGCTCCGCCTGCGATGCGTCCGCACCGCAAGCCTCGCACCTCAGGACCACTTTGCGCAGGGTTACGTCGTGATGGCGGCTGGGAGGCCGTCAGGCCAGCCATTTCGGCACCCAGCGCTCCGGGCGCGGTGCGCGGGCGAGATCGGCCTGGGCCTCGGCCAATAGCGCCGGCTCGCCGTTGATCGTTGGGCGAACGTCGTATTCGAAGTTCGGCATGACGCGGCCATCGGCATAGAGGCCGAATTTCATCGCGTACCACAACCCGAGCTCGGGCTGCGCCTTCCGCATCTCCTCGCGCAAATCACGCAGCAGGGATTCGATCGAGGCGGCTTCCTCGAACGGTTGCGGTCGGTGCGACAGCACGCGCGCCTCGTATTGCTTGCCCGATATCGCGACCTCGAACTGCGTTTTATCCCAGGGCTTCTTGCCCTTGGGCAGGTGCGCGGCCAGCCGCCAGCCGAGCTCGGCCATCAGGCGGTGGTTGGCCCAGTATTCCTCGCGATCCCTGCTCCACTTCTCGACGAAGCCGCGAAAGTCGGGAAGCTCGCCGTCCTCGCATGCAACGGGGTCGCCGGCCGGCCTTCGGGCGAGCCATTGTGCGAGCTCCACCGTCTGAGGCTCGACCTCGTCGTGCGGCCGCAAATCGTGCCAGGCCTTGTCGAATTGCAGCGACGTCAGTTTCGTCAGCAGCGCGTCGAGCGACGGTGCGAGCAGTTCGTAGTCGCCTTCCGAGCCCAGCCCGACGATCGGGGGATCGTCGCGGTCGAGTCCGGCGCCGTACCAGCCACCGACGGCCGAACCATCAGGCAAACGCATGAACAGCGCGAAGCGGTCGCGCAAGGGGCTGCCGTCGAAGATCGGCGCCTGGTCGGAGAACTGGCCCTGCAGCGAGAAGCAGCCGACGCTGCCCCAGGGCCGCCCGTTCAGCCAACCGGCGAAATCGAGCAGCAAGGGCGGCGCCTCGATGCCCGGCGGAAACGCGCCGCGTATGCTGTCGAGGTCGATCGGGTATGAGGTGTCGGACAAGGCTGAAAACTGTCTGGTTGGTCCCGCCCTTTTAGTCCCGACCGGCTTGCGTCCGGTTCGAACCAATTCGCTTCCTGCGATCACAAACGCGCTACGGGCTTTTTTGTTTCTGCTACAGTCAAATGATACGTCATCGCAATCCGCTTGACAGACCCTGCCCTTCGACTGTACGGACCCGCCCCATGACTATCTCCCGGACCCATCTGCGCCAGGCCATGCGTCGTCGCTCCCGCGACGATGATGGGTTGCGCCATGTCCGACGACGCCGCTGAACCAGTAAATTCAGCTTCAGTTTTCGAGAAGGCCGCACCCGCAAAGTGCGGCCTTCTTGCTTTTTGCGTTCCTTTTTCACCCCGCCCCAGAGGAGCCTGACATGACCACCGCCACCAATCCGTATGACGCGCTGATGGACATCACTGCACGGCCCACCGCCGTGTTCGTCCGCGGTGCCGGCTCATACCTCTGGGACGACAGCCGCAAGCGCTATCTCGATTTCGTGCAGGGCTGGGCCGTGAACTGCCTCGGCCACTCCCCGCCGGCGGTTGCGAATGCGCTCGCCTCGCAGGCCAAGCGGCTGCTGACGCCGAGCCCGGCCTTCTACAACGAGCCGAGCCTCGAGCTGGCGCAGGCGCTGGTCCGGACCAGCGCGTTCGATCACGTGTTCTTTGCCAATTGCGGCGCGGAGGCCAATGAGGGCGCGATCAAGCTCGCGCGCAAATATGGCAGCCTGCACAAGGGCGGCGCATTCGAGATCATTACCTTCGCAGGCGGTTTCCATGGACGGACGCTCGCGACGATGTCAGCTTCCGGCAAGAAGGCGTTCGAGCCGCTGTTCGAGCCGAAAGTATCCGGCTTCAAGAAGGCCGAGCTCAACGACATTGCCTCGGTCGAGAAGCTGATCAGCGACAACACGGTCGCTGTCATGCTCGAGCCGATCCAGGGCGAGTCAGGCGTGTGGCCCGCAACCGATCAGTTCCTGCAGGAGCTGCGCGCACTCACAGAGGCGCACGGCCTGCTGCTCATCTTCGACGAGATCCAGACCGGCATGGGCCGGACCGGAAAGCTCTTCCACTATGAGCACGCCGGAATTGCGCCCGATATCATGACGCTCGGCAAGGGCATCGGCGGCGGCGTGCCGCTCGCAGCGCTGCTTGCGACCGAACGCGCGTCCTGTTTCGAGCACGGCGATCAGGGCGGAACGTTCAACGGCAACCCCCTGATGTGCGCGGCGGGACTTGCGGTGCTTGATGAGGTCGGCAAGCCGGACTTCCTGAAGTCCGTCACCGACACCGGCCTGCTGCTCGAGAGCGAGTTGCAAAAAGTCTCGGCGCGGCACGGCCTCGGCGGCGTGCGCGGCCGCGGCCTGTTGCTGGCGCTCGATCTCAAGCTGCCGATCGCGCCCGGCATCGTCGCGCAGGCGTTCGAGGCCGGCGTCCTCCTCAACGCGCCGCAACTCGACACGCTGCGCTTCATGCCGGCGTTGAACGTCACGAGGGCAGAGATCGCCGAGATGATCGGCTGTCTCGACGAGATCTTGACCAAGGTCGGCGCGGCGAGACGTGTGGCGTGATTGCCGTCCTGTGCCCCGGCTCTGCGCCGCAACGCCAGCGGGTTGCAGCTTGTCCGGGACACGAGAGCGGATAGCGACGGACGACTTACGGCTTCAAAATCGAAGCTCCCGTCGTCTTGCGGCTTTCGAGATCGATGTGGGCCTTCGCCGCGTCCTTCAGCGCATAGGCGTGGTTGATCGGCACGTGCAGCTTGCCGTTGATGACGGCGGAGAACAGCGTGTCGGCGCCTTCCAGCAGCTCCCTGCGCGTGCCGATATAGTCGTTGAGCTTCGGCCGCGTCGCAAACAGCGAGCCGTGATTGTTCAGCTCCGCGATCGAGAACGGCGGCACGGGGCCCGAGGCATTGCCGAACGAGACGAACATGCCGCGCGGCTTCAAACACGACAGCGAACCCGGGAAGGTCGACTTGCCGACGCCGTCATAGACGACGTCGCAGCCCTCGTTGCGGCTGATTTGCTTGACGCGCGCGACGAAGTCTTCCTCGTTGTAGAGGATGACGTGGTCGCAGCCATTGGCTTCCGCGAGCTCGGCCTTCTCGCGCGAGCCGACCGTGCCGATGACGTGTGCCCCGAGCGCCCTGGCCCATTGGCAAGCCAGCAGACCAATGCCGCCCGCCGCGGCATGGATCAGCACCCGATGATGCGGCTCGACCTTGAAGGTCTTGTGCAGGAGATACCAGACGGTGAGGCCCTTGAGCATCAGCACGGCGCCCTGCTCGTGGGTGATGTGGTCGGGCAGCTTGACCAGCCTCTCCCATGGGATGTTGCGCTCGCTCGCATACGCGCCGAGATTGTGGTAGTAGGCGACGCGGTCGCCGGGATGGAAATGCGTCACGCCCGGCCCGACCGCGACGACCTCGCCCGAGGCCTCGTTGCCGGCGATGAACGGCAATCCCGGAGCCTTGTACAGGCCGGTGCGGTAATAGACGTCGATGAAGTTCAGGCCGACCGCATGCTGGCGGATGCGCACCTCGCCGGAGCCAGGCGCCGGGACGTCGACGCTCTCATAGACGAGGGCCTCGGGACCTCCGACCTTGTGCACACGGACCGCTTTGGTCATCACCTGACCTCCTCTTCTCGCCGCTCAAGCGAAAGACATAGCACCCGTCTTGTCAACTCGACCCCATCTGGAGCGGCTAGACGGGCTTCTTCTTGCGATTGCGCTTGGCCAGCACGTTGAAGAATTCCACGGCGGCCGAGAACGCAATTGCGAAATAGATGTAACCGCGCGGGATGTGGAATTTGAATCCGTCCGCAACCAGCGCAACGCCGATCAACACCAGAAATGCCAGCGCCAGCATCTTGGTGGTCGGATGCTCCGCGACGAATCGCGCCACCGGTCCCGATGAAATGTACATGATCAGGCAGGCGATCACGACGGCCGCGATCATGATCTCGAGGTCCTGCGCCATCCCGATCGCGGTGATGATCGAGTCCAGCGAGAACACGATGTCGATGATGATGATCTGGACGATCACCCAGAAGAAGGCACTGCCGCCGGACTTCTGATCGCCGCCGGAATCATCGGCCTCGACCTCGGCATGGATCTCGTGCGTCGCCTTCGCGATCAGGAACAGGCCGCCGCCGATCAGGATCAGGTCACGCCACGAAAAATCGTACCCCGAAAACGAGAACACCGGGGCGGTCAGGCCAATCAGCCGGACCAGCAGGCTGAGCAGGATGATGCGGAAGATCAGCGCCAGCGCCAGCCCGATCTGGCGCGTGCGATGGGCCTGAGGCTCCGGAATGCGCGAGACGATCACAGACAGGAAGATGACGTTGTCGATGCCGAGCACGATCTCGAGCGCGGTCAAGGTGAGCAGCGCGGCCCAGGCCTCGGGGCTGGTCAGCAAATGCATCACGCGAACGACCTCACCAGCCGGATCAAAGCGTCGCTGAAGACGATCCAGAGTGCGATCGCGCAGAGTGCGACGGTTACGCCGGTGCCCGCGCGAAAATCCATCTCCAGCGCATAGACCCCGAGCACCGCCCACAGCGCGATCAGCGACATCGTGAGCCAGCGCAGCCGTACGACGCGGACCGGATGCAGCACGTGGAACGGCACGAAGGTCAGCACCACCAGCGCTGCGACCAGCAGCGTCGAGGACAGCGGCGGCCAGTGCAGCAGGAACAAATAGAACGCCGCCGCATTCCACAGCGCCGGAAAGCCGCGAAAGTGATTGTCCTCGGCCTTCATGCGCAGATCGGCGAAATAGAGCGCGCCGGTCACGATGATGGCGATGCCGAGCAACGGTGCCGCGACCGGCAGCAGCATGCCGCTCGCAACAATCGCATAGGCCGGCACGAACACATAGGTGACGAAATCGACCACCAGGTCGAGCACGTCGCCCGACCAGTTCGGATGCACGACCTTGACGTTGAGCCTGCGTGCGATCGGTCCGTCGACGGCATCGATGATCAGCGCGACGCCCAGCCATCCGAACATCGCCGCCCAGTGCTCGCGCACGGCCTCGAGCATCGCCAGCAGCGCGATCGCTGCGCCGAAGGCGGTGAAGATGTGCACCGAGAATGCCGCGGCACGGATCGCGGGCGTCGGCTTGAGGGAATCCTCTTGGCTGTCCATCTTGGTGTCCATGGCTTCTGCTACCAGAACGCGACCGGTTTGCACATCCGCCGATGTGGCATCGGCCGCGCAATTCGTCATAAAATCAGGCAAAATAGGTGGGCTTGAATTTGCCGCAGGGCGTGTCACATGTCGTTCCATGACAGACGCATCGACACTCTTTGACGCGACCATCATCGGCGGTGGACCGGCGGGCCTCGCGGCCGCAATTGCGCTGGCGCAGGCCGGGGCGCGGACCGCGCTGGTGGCGCGGCACCTGCCCTATGCCGACAACAGGACCACCGCGCTGCTGGGTGCCTCCGTCGATCTGCTGGAGAGCCTCGACGTCTGGCCGCGCTGCAAGGACAAGGCCGCCGCACTCGAGGTGATGCGTCTCGTCGACGACACCAACAGGCTGATCCGTGCGCCGGAGGTCCGGTTCTCGTGCCATGAGATCGGGCGAGACGCCTTCGGCTACAACATCGACAACCGCTCGCTGATGCTGGCGCTCGAAGCGCGCGCGGCCGAGTTGCCGAATCTCGTTCGTTTTGACGACGAGGCCGAGAGCGTCGTGATCGAAGCTGATGATGTCGCCATCCGCACAGCGTCGGGACAATTCCTCTCGGCCCGGCTCGTGGTCGGCGCCGACGGCCGGCACTCGCTGTGCCGGGAGGCTGCCGGAATTGCCGTGACGCGACGCGACCTGACGCAGACGGCGCTGACCTTCAACGTCGGCCATAGCAGGCCGCATCGCA
Source organism: Bradyrhizobium sp. Gha (assembly GCF_900113735.1). Classification (GTDB taxonomy): domain Bacteria; phylum Pseudomonadota; class Alphaproteobacteria; order Rhizobiales; family Xanthobacteraceae; genus Bradyrhizobium. The sequence goes on along the minus strand of NZ_FOQM01000036.1, from coordinate 17,812 downwards.
ACGTCTCGACCGAGTTCCACACGCCGCATGGCCCCTGCGTGTTCGTTCCCCTGCCCGGCAACCGCTCCAGCGTCGTCTGGGTCTCGGCGCCCGCGGAAGCCGAGCGACTGCGCGGCTTGAGCGACGAGGAGCTCTCCACCGCGATCGAGAAGCAGTCGCATTCCATTCTCGGCCGGATGACCGTCGAGCCCGGCCGCAGCCTGTTCCCGCTGGCGATCGAACGTCCCCATTCCTTTGCTCGCGACCGCATCGCCCTGGTCGGCGAAGCCGCCCACGTGGTCCCCCCGATCGGCGCCCAGGGCCTCAATCTCGGTCTGCGGGATGCGGCTGACATCGCCAGACTCGCCGGCGAGGCCATCGCATCAGGCCATGACCCCGGCGCGGACGACGTGCTCAAGCGTTACGACCGCGCGCGGCGCCCGGACATTCTGAGCCGGACTTTTGCGATCGACATCGCCAACCGCTCGCTGCTCAACGATTTCCTGCCGCTGCAGCCGGTCCGCGCCGTCGGCATGCACCTGTTAGGTGCCATCGGCCCGCTCCGGCGCTTTGCCATGCGCGAGGGGCTCACGCCGACCTGGCGAAAGTAGCGTTTACGGAAACACCAGCCGGCCGGTCTGGAGCAGCCACATCACGCTGGTCAGCGTGATCACCGACGCGAACGTCCCGAGCAGCACTGCGACGGAGGCCGATTCGATCCAGGCATCGTTCTGGCGCGCAATCACGAACACATTCAGCGCCGGCGGCAGCGAGGCCATCAGGATGGCCGTGGCAGCCCAGGGCTGCGCGAAGGGGCCGAACGCCAGCATCAAGCCGAACGCCGCCAGCGGGTGGATCAGGAGTTTGACCGCGATCACGCCGGGCACTTCCCAAGGCACGCGGTCGAACGGGCGCAGCGCCACGGTCACGCCGAGCACGAACAGCGCCGTCGGGGCGGCCGCGTTCTGGAGGAAGGCGATGGTGCGATCGAGCGCGACCGGCAGCTCGATATGGGGCGCCGCCACGGCCGCGCCAAAACAAGCCGACATGATCAGCGGGTTGAGCACGATCTGCTTCAGCACGACGCCGAAGGCATGCAGGATCGAGGGATGTTCGCGGTCTGACAGCTCGATCAAGAGCGGCACGATCGTGAACAGGAAGATGCTGTCGCAGCAGAAGATCAGCGCTGTCGGCGCCGAGGCCTTCGGCCCGAGCACGGCCAGCGCCAGACCCGGCCCCATATAGCCGATATTGCCGTAGCCGCCGGAGAGTCCTGCGAGCGTCGCCTCCCGGAGCGTCAGGCCGCCGAGCAGCTTGCCGACCGCCAGCGCCAGGGCGAACGCGGTGACGGTGGACAGCGTGGTTGCGACCAGGAACGGCGGGTTATTCAATTCCGAAAACGGCGTCTTCGACATGATCGCGAACAGCAGCGCCGGCAGCGATACGTAGAGCAGGAAGAAGTTCATCCAGGCCAGCCCCGATTCCGGCAGCGACTTGGCCTTCCCGCAGGCGAAACCGACGAAGATCAAGCCGAAATAAGGTAGCGCTAGATTGAGGATAGCAACCATAGATAAAGGTTTTTCTGAAGATTTTGAAGCTATCTGCCCCGCACCCGCGGGTGAATTCCAGATCAGGCCACTAGCATCGGCCACAATCCTGGTCTATCGACGGGGGATGATTAAAGCGCGGACCGCCAAATTCCAGATCGGCCAGGTCGTTCGCCACCGGATCTTCTCGTTCCGGGGGGTGATTTTCGACATCGATCCGGAATTCAACAACACCGAAGAGTGGTGGCTGTCGATCCCCGAGGAAGTACGGCCCCACAAGGACCAGCCGTTCTATCATCTGCTCGCGGAGAACGCGGAATCTGAGTACGTCGCCTACGTCTCCGAGCAGAACCTGCTGCCCGACGAATCAGGCGAACCGATCCGCCATTCCCAGGTCGCCGAGATCTTCATCAAGAACAAGGATGGCGGCTACCGCCCGCGCAATCCCTCGCTGAACTAGCTAGAACACCTGGCCAATAAAACACCTGGGCAACAAAAAAGGCGCTCGAACCAAGCGCCTTTTTCATGTCAGGGATTTGAGCCCGATTACTTCTGGGCCGCCGGCGCTGCACCGGGTGTACCCGGCGCTCCGCCCTGCTGCTCGAGCTTCTTGCGCTGCTCTTCAGCCTTCTTCTGAAGCTCTTCCTGGAGCTTCTTCTGGGTTTCCTCGAACACCTTCGGATCGGTCGGCGGACCGTCATAGGCTTTCTGGAATTCGCCGGCGAGCGGCAGCGGCAGGGTCAGCGGCGCACCGTTGGCGTTGATCGCCTGCACCACGAGGTTCTGGCCCTTCTTCATGTTGTTGATGAGTTCGGGCGTCGCCTCGTAGTCGGACATGCAGCCGTTCTGGAAGCAGATCACATACGGGCTCTGCAGCGGCGGGTTGTTGTCGACGATGATGCGGGTGCCGTGCACGAGCTGCATGCCGAGCGGCAGCGTCACGCGCAGGATCTTCTTCGGCTCGCCTTCGGGCTCGATGATGACGGCGGCGATGACCGGCTGACCCGATTCGATGCGGCCGTCCTTGCCGGTGAAGCAAACCTGCTTGGCATTGGCGTCCTGGCCCTTCAGGCAGAACTTGGTCCAGGGAGCGTAGATCAGCTGGATCTGCTGATCCGCGGGCGGAGCGCCCTGCGCCGCTGGCGCGCCCTGCTGGGCCGGAGCCTGCTGGGCCTGGGGAGCCGGCGCGGGCGCCGGGGCCGGAGCCTTGGGGGCCGCCTTTGGTGCGGCCTTGGCTTTCGGCGCGGCCGGTGGAGGGGTCTGGGCTTCGGCGGCAAACGGAATGACCAATGCCGTCGCCGTCAACAGAGCGAGAACTCGCCCGCGCGGTCGGACGGACGCGGCCAAATAACGGAAATTCATTGCAGAAAACCCTTTCTGAACGGGAATTGCCCGAACCGCTCCGATGCACCGAACCAAGCCGCCTTGGGCGCGGCTCTCTCCCCGTCAATTGAGGCAGATAAGTGACGGGCTCGGCGCTCTTGCGCGATTGCGTGCCTTCATAACGTGGTCGACGAAAAGATCAATGCCGACAAGCGTCTTTGGCCACATCCAGGCCGGCGCCCAGTGAAATCCCTGTGATAGGATTCAGGTCCGGCGGTCCTCGAATCAGCGTGTACGAATGTTCATGTTCCAGCGCCTGCGCAAGGGCTGCGGCGCCCGTCTCTGCAGCCTTGTTTTGGTCCTTGCGATACAGGTCCTCACCGCGAGCCTGTCAGCGAACGCAGCGAGGGCCGAGGAAGCGGATGCGATCGCCATGCACGGCAAGCCGGCATTGCCGGATGATTTCACCCACATGCCCTACGCCAATCCCGATGCCCCCAAGGGCGGCCGCCTGACATGGGGTATCCTGGGCACCTTCGACAGCCTCAATCCGTTCATCGTGAAGGGATTGGCGGTCCAGCCGATCCGAAGCTACGTGGTCGAGAGTCTTCTGACGCGCGGCCAGGACGAGCCGTTCACGCTCTACGGCCTGCTCGCCAAATCCGTCGAGACCAATGACGAGCGGAGCTACGTCACCTTCCACATCGATCCCCGCGCCCGCTTCTCGGACGGCAAGCAGGTCATGGCAGAGGACGTGCTGTTCTCCTGGCAGCTCCTGCGCGACCATGGCCGTCCCAATCTCAGGCAGTATTACGCCAAGGTCGCCAAAGTCGAGGCGACCGATCCCCTCACCGTCCGTTTCGACCTCACCGGCGCCGATGACCGCGAATTGCCTCTGATCCTCGGCCTGATGCCGATCCTGCCGAAGCACGCGGTCGATGTCGCGACCTTCGAGGAGACGACGTTGTCAGGGCCGATCGCCTCGGGCCCGTACCGCGTCACAGCGGTGAAGCCCGGCGTCAGCGTGACGCTGACGCGCAATCCCGATTATTGGGGCCGCGATCTACCGGTCAATCGCGGCCTCTTCAATTTCGACGAGGTCCGGCTCGACTATTATCGCGAGGCCAACGGCCAGTTCGAAGCGTTCAAGCGCGGCCTCTATGATTTCCGCGTCGAGAACGAGCCGCTGCGCTGGCACGACGGTTACGATTTCCCGGCCGCCAAAAACGGCGACGTGATCCGCGACACCATCAAGCCAGGCGTGCCGCAGCCCTCGGAATTCCTGGTGTTCAACACGAGGCGTCCCGTATTCGCCGACATCCGCGTGCGCCAGGCGCTGACGTTGTTGTTCGATTTCGAGCTGGTCAACCGCAACTATTTCTTCTCGCTCTATTCACGCGTCGCCGGCTATTTCGCGGGCTCCGACCTGTCGGCCTATGCACGCCCTGCGGATGCGCGCGAGCGTGAGCTGCTCAAACCCTTTACCGCGCAGATCCCTGCGGACATCATGGATGGCAGCTACCGCCTTCCCGTCACCGACGGCTCCGGGCGCGACCGCACCACGTTGCGCGCAGCGCTGAAACTGCTGTCCGACGCCGGTTACGATCTCGACGGCACGGTGTTGCGCAACCGCGCGACCCAGGCGCCGTTCACCTTCGAGATGCTGGTGATGACCCGCGACCAGGAGCGCATCGCGCTCGCGTTCCAGCGTGACCTCAAGCGCGCCGGCATCGAGGCAAGCGTGCGCGCCGTCGATCCCGTGCAGTTCGATCAGCGCCGGCTGGCCTACGAGTTCGATATGATCGAGAACCGCTGGGATCAGTCGCTGTCGCCCGGCAACGAGCAATATTTCTACTGGGGCAGCGCGGCCGCGGACAGTCCGGGCACCCGCAACTACATGGGCGCCAAGGACCGCGCGGTCGATGCCATGATCAAGGCGCTGCTGGAGGCCCGTGATCATACGGATTTTGTCTCCGCGGTACGGGCGCTCGACCGTGCCTTGATCGCGGGCTTCTACACAATCCCCCTGTTTAACGTATCCGAGCAATGGATCGCACGCTGGAATCGGATAGAACGACCATCGACCACCGCGCTTTCGGGCTATCTGCCGGAGACCTGGTGGGCGAAGGGTGAGCCTCAAGCCAGTCCAGCGAAGTGACGCCGTGAACCAGCCAGCCGTATCGCCGACGCTCGACACGCTGTTCCAGCGGACGCTGATGCGGCAGCCGCACGCGCCCGCTCTGCTCGATCCCCTCAACAAATTCCGCATCACCGGCCACCAGCCACGGCGGCTGACCTATGCCGAAGCCGACACCTTCATCGAGGCGCTGTCGGCGCATTTCGTCGAATCGGGCCTGCCCGCCAATTCGGTGATCGCAATCCAGCTGCCCGCGACGGTCGAATTCGTGCTGACGGTGCTCGCCGCCCATCGCGCCGGCCTCGTGGTCGCCGTGTTGCCGCTGCTGTGGCGGCAGGCGGAACTTGCGGCCGCGCTCAACCGCACCGCGGCGCGCGCCATCGTCACCATGAGCAAGGTCGACGGCGTCAGCTATGCCGACCTTGCGATGCATGCAGCGGCCGAAGCCTTCTCGATCCGCCACGTCTTCGGCTTCGGGGCTGAACTGCCCGAAGGCATGGCCTCGCTCGACGACGTGCTGGCGCGGCCGCCCGGCACCACGCGCGCCGTGATCCAGGACGGCCGCAAGGCGGCGATGATCTCCTTCGATGTCACGGCGGAGGGCTTTCGCCCGGTGCCCCGGCCGCATTTCAGCCTGATCGCGGGAGGGCTCGCGATGTCGCTGGAAGCCGACATCCAGCAGGGCGCAACCGTGATGTCGGCCTTCACGCCGATGTCGTTCGCCGGCCTCGCCTCCTCGCTCGCGGTTTGGCTGCTCTGCGGCGGCGCACTGGCGCTGCATCATCCGTTCGAGAGCGAGGTGCTGGAGCAGCAGATCAACGAGCACGAATGCGACGTGCTGATCGCGCCGGCACAGTTCGCGCTGCGGCTTGGCGATTCCGGCCTCGCCGCGCGGATGCCGACCTTGCGGAACGTCCTCGGGCTCTGGCGCGCGCCGGAGCAGGTGGCGGCAAGCGAAGCCTGGACCGCACCACATGCGCCGCTCACGGACGTCTATCTGTTCGGCGAGGCCGGCCTGTTCGGCGCAAGGCGCGGCGAAGACGGCATGCCTGTCACGGTCATGCCCGGCCCGCACGGCGCTCCGCGGGAGCAGTCGGGGTCCTCGATCGCAGGCGAGATCCTGCTGACCCCGAAGGGCACGCTCGGCCTTCGCGGCCCCATGGTACCGATCGCGGCCTATGCGCCGCCACAGCCGCTCGGCGAGACGCTGACCGCACAACCACCGCGCGATTATGTCGACACCGGCTATGCCGCGCGGATCGACCGCGCCAGCGGCGCGATCTGCATTACCGCGCCGCCATCAGGCATTATGGCCGTCGGCGGCTATCGCTTTCTCTCCAACGACCTCCAGGAATGGGCCCGCCGCCTCGGCCAGGGCGCACTGCTCACGGCCCTGCCCGACCGCCTCTCCGGTCATCGCCTGGCTGGCCGGGCCCAAGACAATGCCCGCGCCCGTGAGGCGCTCAGCGAACTCGGGCTTAACCCCCTGATGGTCGAGGCCTTTCGCGACCGTTCCGGGTCGGTCTAGGCGCAGTTTCGCCTCATACATTGACGCTACATTAAGGCGGCCGGACTAGATTGCGCGGCATCGATTGCGTGATCCGAGTTTTTTGATGTCCCAGACGGGCCCCATTCTGTTTGTGTCCGATGCGGAGCGCCCCGCCTTCATTGCAGCGCTGGACGAGGCCCGTCTCTTTCCGGTCGTCGACAGCGATTGGGCCAGCGCCGCGCGTGCCGTCGAGCAGGTGCAGCCGGCCGCCGTCCTCGCCGCGATGTCCGGCGGCCACGAACCCCATATGCCGCTGCTGGCGAAGACAATCGCCGGTCAGCCGCTTTATCTTCCGCTGGTCGCGCTGGATGCACAGGGGTCGCTGCCTCACAACGCGCTGCCGTTCTCCACGCGCGGCAATACCGCCGAACGCCTGATCGCACGCCTGCGCGCGGCGATCCGGGTCCGCACGCTGCACGCCACGGTGCTGCGCCGCCTGCCGGAGACGAAAGTCGCGCTGCCGGAGACCGACCCGGTGCGCGATGGCATCGTGCTCCTGATCGGCCGTGGCGCCGCCTACCCTGCGCTCTCAGTCGCGCTTGGCGAACGCACCGGCGTCGTCGGCGCGCTCTCGATCGAGGCCGCCGCAAAGCACCTCAACACCCGCGACATCGACGGCGTCTTGCTGTCAGACGGTTTCACCCCGCGCGTCACTGATGCCTTCCTCACGGTGCTCGCGGAGGACACCCGCTTCCGCAATCTGCCCGTGGTGGTCACGGCGCACCAGCTGACCCGGAGCTACGATCTGCCCAATCTCGAGCTGATCGCGGGCGAGCCCGGCAAGGTCGCCGCGAATGCGCTGCCGCTCATTCGCCAGCACGCGATGGAGGCGCAACTCAGCCGCACGCTGCGCTCGATCGACGCCGGCGGCTGGCTCGATCCGCGCAGCGGTCTCTTGACGGTGGAAGCCTTCGCCCGCGATTTTTCAAAGGCCGTGGAGCAGACTCTCGCGCGCGGCGGCGGCCTGTCGGTGGCGCGTTTCGCCTTCGATCCCGGTAATCCCCGCGCGCAACTCGATGCCGCGCGCATCCTCAGCCGCCTGATGCGGCAGATGGACTTTGGCGTGGCGCAGAAGGACGGCTCAGTGATCGTGGTGTTCGCCGAGACCGACTTCCGCACGGCACACATGATCGCCCGCCGCCTCTCGGCGGTCATGAAGCACACCTCGAACGGCAAGCACGAGATGCGCAGCGATCCCGTGGTCTCCGTGGATTCGCTGTCACCGTCAGATACGGCACGGTCGTTGTTGGCCCGGCTGTCGGCGGATGCGTCACGGGCAGCGTCGTAATCCTTCCCGCGACGAAGGCCCGCGCCCCCAGTCTCAGGTGATAGTCGCCTCAAGCGCCTTCAGTTCGTCGGCTGCGCAAATGATCGCGTCACGGATCTTCAGAAAATAGTCCGCGTCAATACGAGATGTCAGCCAATCCATCTCGCCCCTGTAGCCATGCTCCCCCTCTTTCCGGATGACCCCTTCGCCGACCAGGGCGTCGAGGCAGCGACGCACGTTCGACCGCGGCAGGCCTAGTCGCTTGGACAGCTCCGACGCGTTCAGCGGTGGCGCGCCGAGATCGTCGGCGACACGAATCGCCAGGCAGACCAGAAGCTCTTCAAACACCGCACCGATGTGCTTGCGAGGATAGCCGCTGCGCATCGCGACGAATCCCGCAACGGTGAGGCGGCCGATGATCGCTGATTGCTTGTGCCGCTTGGCCAATGCCGCATCTGAATTTGTTGTCGTTTCACTGGCCATTTTCGCCATCTCAATTTTTGCTTGCGAAGGCGTGTTTACGCGGAGCATGCTGTGGTTGCAAAGCATAGCCATGTTGGCGTGCGAGACACATGATGATGCATCGAAATCTGAGACGAGCCTTCGAAAACGAGCGACTTTTTACAATTGGCGTGGTGGGGCTCGGCCTGGTGCCGGTCGCAATATTGGTCATCGTGCTTTTGGAGAGGTGATCAACGGATCGCATCGCGCGCGGTGCTTGGCGCGGCACAGCGGTATCGTGCTGCGCCGGCTGCGGAATACCACGGAAGCTACGCCGCCTTCTTGCTCTTCGCGAGCTGCGCCAATTGCCGCATGATTTCGGTGGTGCCGGCGAGGCGCTCCTCCGGCGTCTCCCAGTCCTGCAGGAACACCACCTTCATGTCGGGCCGCACCTTGGCGGCCTGGCCGTGGCTCTTGATGAACGACACCAGGCGATCGGGATAGGCGAAGGAATTGTCGCGGAAGGTGATCACGGCGCCCTTCGGGCCCGCATCGATCTTCTCGACATTTGCCTGGCGGCAGAACGCCTTGATCGCGGCGACCTTGAAGAGATAGCGGACTTCATCCGGCAGCACTCCGAAACGATCGCGCATCTCGGCGCCAAAATTCTCGATTTCCTCCTCGCTGTCGAGATCGGCGAGACGCCGATACAGCGACAGCCGCACCGAGAGATCGCCGACATAATCCTCCGGAATGAGCACAGGCATGCCGATGGTGATGGTCGGCGACCAGCGATCGGCGGCGGGCTCGGACACGCCGGCCTTGAGGTTGACGATCGCTTCTTCCAGCATCGACTGGTAGAGCTCGAAGCCGACTTCCTTGATGTGGCCGGACTGCTCTTCGCCGAGCAAATTGCCGGCGCCGCGGATATCGAGGTCGTGCGAGGCGAGCTGGAAGCCCGCACCCAGCGTCTCCAGCGATTGCAGCACGGTGAGCCGGCGCTCGGCCTGCGCCGTGATGTTCTGCTGCGCCGGGAGCGTGAACAACGCATAGGCTCTGAGCTTGGAACGGCCGACACGGCCGCGGAGCTGGTAAAGCTGTGCAAGGCCGAACATGTCGGCACGATGCACGATCAGCGTGTTGGCGTTGGGGATATCCAGGCCGGATTCCACGATCGTGGTCGACAGCAGGATGTCGAACTTGCCGTCGTAGAACGCGGTCATGATGTCCTCGATCACGGCGGGCGGCATCTGCCCGTGCGCGACCGCGACCTTCATCTCCGGCACGTTCTTGTCGAGGAAGTCCTTGACCTCGGCGAGATCGTCGATGCGCGGCACCACGTAGAAGGCCTGGCCGCCGCGATAGCGCTCGCGCAGCAGCGCCTCGCGGATCATCAGCGGATCATGCGGGGCGACGAAGGTGCGGACGGCGAGACGGTCGACCGGGGGCGAGGCGATGATCGAGAGTTCGCGGACGCCCGTGAGCGCCAATTGCAGCGTGCGCGGGATCGGCGTTGCCGACAGCGTCAGGACGTGGACCTCGGAACGCAACGCCTTCAACCGCTCCTTGTGCGTGACGCCGAAATGCTGCTCCTCGTCGACGATGACGAGGCCGAGGTCGCGGAACTTGATTGCCTTGCCGAGCAGCGCATGGGTGCCGACGACGATATCGACGGAGCCGTCGGCAATGCCCTTCTTGACCAGGTTCAGCTCCTTGGTCGCGATCAGGCGCGAGGCCTGCGCCACGTTCACCGGAAAGCCCTTGAATCGCTCGGTGAAGGTTTTGGCGTGCTGGCGCGCCAGAAGCGTGGTCGGCACCACGACAGCAACCTGCTTGCCTTCGAGCGCAACGGCGAACGCTGCCCGGAGCGCAACCTCGGTCTTGCCGAAGCCGACGTCGCCGCAGATCAGCCGATCCATGGGACGGCCGAGCTCGAGATCCTTCAGGGTGGACTCGATGGCGGAGAGCTGGTCCTCGGTCTCGTCATAGGGGAACCGCGCGCAGAACTCGTCATAGAGGCCCTGCTGCACCGGTAGCTTGGGCGCCTCGTGCAAATGGCGCGCGGCGGCGATCTTGATCAGCTCGCCCGCGATCTCGCGGATGCGGTTCTTGAGTTTTGCTTTTCGCGTCTGCCAGCCGGAACCGCCCAGACGATCGAGCTCGACCGTGGTCTGGTCGGAGCCGTAGCGCGACAGCAGCTCGATGTTCTCGACCGGCAGAAACAGTTTTGTTTCGGCGGCATAATGCAGCTCGAGACAATCATGCGGCGCGCCGGCGACGTCGAGCGTTTGCAAGCCAATGAAGCGGCCGATGCCGTGATCGACGTGAACGACGATGTCGCCGGCAGTGAGGCTCGTCACCTCCGAGATGAAATTGTCGAGCTTGCGGCTGGCCTTGCGCGGCCGCACGAGGCGGTCGCCGAGAATGTCCTGCTCGCTGATGACGGCGATCTCGTCGGTCTCGAAGCCGCTCTCGAGCCCAAGCACCGCGAGCATGGTCTCGTTGCGCGGGGTCGCCTGCACCGTGCGCCAGCTGTTGACGCTGGTGGTGTGAGCCAGCTTGTGGTCGCGCAGCATCGAGGTCATGCGGTCGCGCGAGCCTTCGCTCCAGAGCGCGATCACGACCTTCTTGCGCTGCGCCTGCAGCGCCATGACGTGGCTGACGACGGACTCAAACACGTTGACCGTGCTGTCGTTACGTTCAGGCGCAAAATCGCGGCCCTTGCGGGCACCGGCATCGAACACGCTGGTGCCGTCGCTCGGCACCGAGAACGCCGTCAGCCGGATCAGCGGCACGTCGCGTTCCCGTCTGGTCCACTCTTCGTCGGTCAGATAGAGCCGATCGGGCGGCAGCGGCTTGTAGATGGCACCGCCGCCCGGATGCTCCATCGCGTCGCGGCGGGCCTCGTAATAGTCCTGGATCTGCTTGAAGCGTTCGCGGACGGCGTCCTCGGCCTGCGGCTCGATCGCAACGGCCGCGCCCTGCAGATAGTCGAACAGCGTGTCCATCCGGTCCTGGAACAGCGGCAGCCAGTGCTCCATGCCGGGGTGGCGACGGCCCTCGCTGACCGCCTCGTAGAGCGCATCATCGCGCTCGGGCGCGCCGAACTCGGCGACATAGCCCATACGGAAGCGTCTGATCGTGTCGGTGACGAGCTGGAACTCGGAGATCGGCACCAGATCGAGCGAGCGCATGTCGAGCAGCGTGCGCTGGGTCTCGGCATCGAAGGAGCGGATCGATTCCAGGCTGTCGCCGAAGAAGTCGAAACGAACGGGCTGTTCGAGGCCGGCCGGAAACAGATCGAGGATGCCGCCGCGCACGGCGTATTCGCCGGGCTCGCGTACGGTGGAGGAGCGGTTGTAGCCGTTGTGCTCCAGCCAGGCGACGATGGTGTCCATCGGCACGACATTGCCGGGCGCGACCGACAGCGCCTGCGCTGCGACCAGCTCGCGCGCGGGCACGCGCTGCACGACGGCGTTCACGGTGGTCAGCACGATCAGCGGCTTGTCGCTGCCGGTGAGCGCGGCAAGGCGCGCCAGCGTCGTCAGGCGCTGCGCCAGGATGCCGCCATGCGGCGAGACGCGGTCGTAGGGCTGGCAGTCCCAAGCCGGAAAGGTCAGCACCGGCAGATCAGGCGCAAAGAATTGCAGCGCGCGTTCGAGCTGTTGCATCCGTCCGCCGTCGCGACAGACCACCGCGAGGCTGACGGCTGGCTTCTTCGGCCGCGCCGCGATGGCGCGCGCCAGATCCGAGACGATGAGGCCTTCGGCGCCCTCGGCGACATTGGCAAGCGTCAGCGCCCGGCCGGGCGTCAGCAGCTCGGCCGGAGATTTCATGCCCTGCTTCATACGCTGCCGTCCGCGATCGGATAGGCCTTGATCCGGGTAAACAGCGCACCGGTGACGTCGGCTGGCAGCAGCTTGTCACCGGTGATGGCGGCATAGAGATCGGGATCATTGACCTCGAGCAGGGTCTCGAGCTCGGTCAGTTCCGCATCAGACAGGTTACCGATCTCGGCATCGGCAAAGCGGCCGAGGATCAAATCCATCTCGCGCGTGCCGCGGTGCCAGCAGCGGAACAGAAGCCGCTTGCGGCGGTCGTCCAGCCCGTTGCTCGATCGTGTCGTTCCCGTCATGTCTCAAATCCAGTCAAACGCCGAAAGCCCGGACGTGCCGGGCCGGGGTGATATAGCCACTCGGGCCCTGCGTGTCAGCCCTCGATTTGGCATGGCCGCACCCGTGCGGGGCGCTTCGAAAAAAGACGTGGATGCCCGGGATAAAGCCGGGCATGACGGGCCGAAACGATCCTAGATTCGCTCCCATGCGCCCCAGCCTGCTCAATCCGCTGTTTGCTCCCGTGACCAGCCTGCCCGGCGTCGGTCCGAAGCAGGACAAGCTGCTGCGATACCTGCTCAGCCGGAGCGAGACGCCGCGGCTGGTGGATCTCTTGCTGCATCTGCCGAGCCAGGTCATCGACCGCCGCGCGCGCCCGAAAATCCGCGACGCGGTCCAGGGAACCATGGTGACGCTGGAGGTCACCGTCGACCGCCACCGCCCGCCTCCACCGCGCAATTCACGCGCACCCTATCTGGTCTATGCCAGCGACGACACCGGCGACGTCGTGCTGACGTTCTTCCGCGCCAAGCCCGGCTATGTCGAGAAGCTGCTGCCATTGGGCGAGAAGCGCTTCGTCTCCGGCACGCTGCAAATGTATGACGGCATCCCGCAGATCGTGCATCCCGACCGCGTCCTCGACGAGGAGGCGATCTCAAAGCTCTCAGGGATTGATCCCGTCTATCCCCTCACCGAGGGCCTTGCACTCGGCTCGCTCCGCCGCGCGGTCGCGCAGGCATTGCAGAAGCTGCCGGCGTTGCCGGAATGGATCAGCCCGGAGGTGCTGCGACGCTGCGATTTCCCGCCTGTCACGGAAGCGTTCCAGCGCGTGCATCAGCCGGTCGAGCTCACGGATATCCTGCCTGACCGACGTTACTGGTCCCGCCTCGCCTTCGACGAACTGCTCGCCGGGCAGCTCGCGCTCGCTTTGATCCGCGCCCAGCTGCGCCGTCCCGCCGGCGTGCGCAACGCCGGTGACGGTCATCTGCGCAACAAGATCATCGATGCGCTGCCTTATGCGTTGACGCCCTCCCAGCGTAACGCCGCGGCGGCCATCGCCGACGACCTGAAGCAGCCCGTGCGCATGCTCCGTCTGCTTCAGGGCGACGTCGGCTCCGGCAAGACCGTGGTGGCGCTGCTCGCGGCTGCGGCGGTGGCCGAGGTCGGCAAGCAAGCCGCGCTGATGGCCCCCACCGAAATCCTGGCGCGCCAGCACATCAAGACCATTGCTCCGCTCGCCGAGCGCGCCAGCCTTCGGGTCGCGATCCTCACAGGCCGGGAGAAGGGCAAGGAGCGGCGCGAGCTGTTAGCGCAACTCGAAGCCGGCGAGATCGATCTGCTCGTCGGCACCCATGCGCTGATCCAGGACGATGTGATCTTCCACGATCTCGCGCTTGCCATCGTCGACGAGCAACACCGCTTTGGTGTCCGCGAGCGGTTGGCGCTGACCTCGAAGGGCGAAGCGGTCGACGTGCTGGTGCTGAGCGCCACACCAATCCCGCGCACGCTGGTGCTGACCTATTTCGGCGACATGGACATCTCCGAGCTCCGCGAAAAGCCGGCAGGCCGCCAGCCGATCGACACCCGTGCCGTCGCGATGAGCCGGCTCGGTGAGGTCATGGACGGGGTCGGCCGTGCACTCGCATCAGGCAAGCTGGTGTACTGGATCTGTCCTCTGGTCGAGGAATCGGAGGCCGAAGGCACGGAGCATCTCACCAACGCGACCAAACGTTTCGAGAGCCTGCAAAAGCGCTTCGGCGACCGCGTCGGCCTCGTCCACGGCCAGATGAAGGGCTCGGAGAAAGATCGCGTCATGGGCCGGTTCGCGGCCCATGAGATCGGCCTTCTGGTCGCGACGACAGTGGTCGAGGTCGGCGTTGACGTGCCGGCCGCCACCATCATGGTGATCGAGAACGCCGAGCGTTTTGGGCTTGCCCAGCTGCACCAGCTCCGCGGCCGCATCGGACGCGGCTCGGAGGCTTCGACCTGCATTTTGCTCTACAGCGAGCCGCTCGGCGAAATGTCGAAGGCGCGGCTGAAGGTGATCCGGGAGACCACAGACGGTTTTCGCATCGCGGAGGAAGATCTGAAGCTGCGCGGCGTAGGCGACGTGCTCGGCATCCGCCAGAGCGGCCTGCCCGGCTACCGCATCGCGCGCTCGGAAGTCCACGGGCAGCTCATCACCCAGGCGCGTGACGAGGCGCTGCGCATCCTGAAGGATGATCCGAAGCTGAAAGGCGAGCGCGGCGAAGCCCTGCGTTGCCTGCTGTATCTTTATGAGCGGGACGAGGCGATTCCGCTGATTGGGGCGGGTTGAGGAACAAAAGTTTGGAACAAAAGTTCCGTCCGCTGGTTCCAGCAAACCGTGTGTTGCTGGCTGCCAGCGAGCCGGTACCTTGAGGGGAATCAGCTTGTCGCGGCAGGCGTGGCTTGGGGGATGAGCGTGCGTGCCTTGCGGCGTCGAACCGGAAGATGGATGAGGCGATCCCTTCGGACCTGGCCAGTTTCAACGTATCTGTTGCTGCTCGCGCTCATCACCGCAATTCCCGTCGCGGCCTGCGCGGCCTTTCTCGCCTATCATTTCGTGGCGGAATCCTCCCAACTCACCAAGGCCGATTATGAAGACAGGCTCCGCCTCATGCGCAATGCGGCGGAGCTTCGGGTGGCGAACATCATCGAGGATCTGCAGGTCCTTGCTCTCTCCCCCTCGCTCTCGCGGCAGAATTTCGCGGAATTCAGAGAGCACGCCATCGAGGCGGTGAAGCTGATCGGCGGGGTGGCCATTGTCCTCTACGCGCCAGATGGCCAGCAGGTCGTCAACACCCGCCTCGAACTCGATTCACACCTGCCGAAGCGCGTCGCATTCGACGTCGAGCGCCGGGCAATCGAAACGGGTCAACCACAGGTGTCCGGACTTCAGCGCGCCGTGGTCGATGGTCAGCCGATCGTCACCATCGCCGTTCCGGTCCGCATCGGCGGCGACATCCGTTACGCGCTCAACATCGGCCTATCGACGAAATATCTGTCCTCGTTGATGGACGAATACGTCTCCGCCGGAATGGTCGGCAGCATAGCCGATGCGAACGGAATCCTGCTGGCACGGCGTCCCTTGGTCGATGGTGACGACCTGGTAGGCCGGCAAACCATCCCGGAGGTGAGGGCACATCTCGGCCAACCTTCCGCCTGGTGGGTCAAAGCCGTGTCGCGGACGGGCGTTCCGACCTACACATCCATGTTGCGATCCAGTCAAAGCGGTTGGTCGATCAATCTTGCCGTTCCTCGCGAGGTCATCGATGGCCCGCTGCATCGGACAGCCGAGTGGATCGTTGCGCTGACTCTTTTAACGTTCGCCCTGGGATTGGCGCTGGCGCGATTGCTGTCGCGCCGCTTCCTGGCCGAGTTCGCCGATCTCGAACGATATGTTGCCGGTTTGCGCTCGGGTGTCCTGGCGCCAAAGCTGGGCACGATCAGCGAAGTCAACCGGATGAAGAAGGTCCTGCATCACGTCGGAAGCGAACTCGCCGGCGCCCTGAAGCAGCAGAAGGCGCTGCTGGACGAGATCAATCACCGGGTCAAGAACACGCTCGGGACCGTCCAGTCGATCGCGCGCCTGTCCCGTGCAAGTTCAAACGACCTCGACGAATACGCCGCCGCATTCGAAGGCCGTCTTCTGGCGCTTTCGCACGCCTACAATCTCCTCACTGAAAACAACTGGGTTGGCGTGAGCCTGGTGTCCATCATCAAGCAGACGCTGGCCCCCTACGCAGGTCCCGAGCGTCTCGAGATCGATGGTCCAGATATCCTGTTGCCGCCCAAGCTCGCTCTGGCAATCTCAGCCGCGCTCCAGGAGCTCAGCACGAACGCCGCGAAATATGGCGCGTTCTCGGTCCCGTCGGGGAAGCTGCAAATATCCTGGACGGTCGACGAGACAAGCCTCGTTCGCTTGTGCTGGGCTGAGCGAGAAGGTCCGCTGGTCCGCAAGCCCACGCGTCGCGGCTTCGGAACGAAGATGATCACCGGGATGTTCGCCGGCGAAGCCGGCTGGTCGGTGAACCTGGATTTCAATCCCGGTGGACTTCGCTGTGTGATGCAATTCTGGTCGACCGAGCGGGCCGATCCGGATCTGACGTTGATGGAAGCGAGCTAGGCTGAAGCTCTGCGGCGTCCCACCTCGTAGGCCGCGACATGCGCACGGGCGAGATCCAGCAAGGAGGTTTCGATGCCGAGCGCGCGGGCCCGATTGGCCATATCGCCCAGAATATGCTCAGACTCGGTCATCGAGCCACGCTCGATGTCGCGCAGCATCGAGGCCTTGAGCGGCGAGTCCAGGGTCGTGAACAGTTTTCGGTCGAACTCGATGAAAGGCGCGCGCGGCTCAAAACCCGAGGCGGTCGCAACGGTGCAGCACTCCGCGAACAGGCGGAAGATCGATTGCTCGCCGTTCGGCACAGCCAGGATGTCGCCAATGCTGGCGCGCATGAGGCACGTGATGCCGGCGAGCGTCGAGAGCTGGACGAACTTCTCCCACATGTCCTGCATGATCGCTTCGCTGGCGCGCACGTCGATCCCGGGGACGTTGAGCAGTTTTTCCAAAGCAAGCGTGCGCTCACTGAGCGAGCCCGTGGTCTCGCCGAAGACGATGGTCTGGTTCGTCATGAACTGAACGACGCGGCCGTCCGCATCCAGCCCAGCGCTGACATTGGCAAGCCCGCCGAGCACGCAGCCTGCGCCAAATCGTGCGGTCAGAGCCTCGATATGTTTCAACCCGTTGAGAACAGGCAGAACCATGGTGCTCGCGCCGACGGCCGGGGCAAACTGGGCCATCGCATCGTCGAGCGAATAGGCCTTCACGCCGACGAGCACGACGTCGAAAGGCTCCTTGAGCTCATTCGCCATCACGATTTTCGGCTGCACGGCAAACTCGCCATGCGGGCTCACGATCCGCAGCCCGTTCCGCCGCAATTGCTCAGCCCGCCCGGGTCGCACCAGAAAGGTCACGTCGCCGCCCGCGCGGACGAGGCAGGCTCCATAGTAGCCGCCAAGCGCGTCTGCGCCGATCACGAGCACCCTCATGCGAACTCCCATTCGCCTGCTTTCGCAGAATAGTAACAGATGGAAAGCGCGACGTCTTCCTCCCGTCATTGCAAGCGAAGATTCCATGGGGAGTGGATAGCGACCTGGTCTGAGGCCAGACTGAGGTTGCTAACACACCAACCTGGAGACGACGATGTTGCTCGATCATCCTTCCGCCGGACTGGCCGCTATCCGCACACAGTTTGGCGCAATTTTTGTGTCATTGGAACTGAGCCGTTCGACATGGCTGGTTACATCGCTGTCGCCGGGCAAGGGCGAGAAGATGTCGAGACACAGCGTGAAAGCCGGCGACATTGCGGACCTTTTGAAGCTGTTGGCAGAGCTGAAGCGCAAGGCACAGGCGCGAACGGGCGAGAGTTATGC
>NZ_FOQM01000026.1 GCF_900113735.1 Bradyrhizobium sp. Gha | reverse complement strand
CCTCCTGGATGGTGATGATCGCATAACTCTCGCCCGTTCGCGCCTGTGCCTTGCGCTTCAGCTCTGCCAACAGCTTCAAAAGGTCCGCAATGTCGCCGGCTTTCACGCTGTGTCTCGACATCTTCTCGCCCTTGCCCGGCGACAGCGATGTAACCAGCCATGTCGAACGGCTCAGTTCCAATGACACAAAAATTGCGCCAAACTGTGTGCGGATAGCGGCCAGTCCGGCGGAAGGATGATCGAGCAACATCGTCGTCTCCAGGTTGGTGTGTTAGCAACCTCAGTCTGGCCTCAGACCAGGTCGCTATCCACTCCCCATGGAATCTTCGCTACGCTCGCAATGACGACGTGGAAGCAGCTGCGCCATTCTTTGTGAGTTGTGCATGCGGCCCACTCGGCTACCATGCGGGGCGCTCCTTGATCACCCGGAGCCGGCAGCACGCGGAGACGACATGAGCGAGCGGGACCACAAGGTCAAAGGATCGGACTTGTTCGTCGCGGCGCTGGAGAACGAAGGCGTCGACCGCATCTTTGGTGTCCCCGGCGAAGAAAATCTCGATCTCGTGGAATCGCTGCGTACCTCCAGGATCGATCTGGTCCTGACCCGCCATGAGCAAGCCGCCGCCTTCATGGCCGCCACCCACGGAAGGCTGACCGGCAAGCCCGGTGTCTGTCTCTCGACGCTCGGCCCGGGCGCGCTCAATTTGTCCACCGGGGCTGCCTATGCAAATCTCGGCGCGATGCCGATGATCCTCATCACCGGGCAGAAGCCGATCATGAGCAGCCGGCAGGCGCGCTTCCAGATCGTCGACGTGGTCGCGACCATGAAGCCGCTGACGAAGCTGTCGCGGCAGATCGTCAGCGCGAGCTCGATTCCAACGGTGGTGCGCGATGCCTTCCGCGTGGCGATGGAGGAGCGGCCGGGACCGGTGCATCTCGAATTGCCCGAGGACATCGCAGGCGACGAAGTCGATGCGGTTCCCGTGATCCCGGTCCACCCGATCGAGATTCCCGTCGCGCACCGCGCCGCGCTCGACCGGGCCGCCGAGATGATCCTTTCCGCAAAGCGACCGCTGGTGATGATGGGCGCCGCGACCAGCCGGCCGCGCTCGACCCATGGCATCGCCAGCTTCGTGCGGCGTACCGGCATTCCGTTCTTCACCACGCAGATGGGCAAGGGCACCGTGCCCGGCGGCACCAATCTTTACATGGGCACTGCGGCACTGTCCGAACGCGACTATGTGCATGACGCCATCGACGCCGCCGACCTGATCGTTGCGATCGGGCATGACCCGATCGAGAAACCGCCCTTCATCATGGGGCCATCGGGCCCGAAGGTCATCCACGTCAGCTACACGTCGGCCAGCGTCGAGCTGGTCTATTTTCCTGATGCGGAGGTGGTCGGCGATGTCGGCCCGAGCCTGGAGCTGCTGGCCGACCGGCTCGAAGGCAAGCTGTCGCAAGCCGCGGCGCTGTTGCCCTTGCGGGAGGAGATCCTCAACCACATCGCCGACCGCGCCACCGAGACGCGCTGGCCGCCGACGCCGCAGCGCATCGTGCACGACATCCGCCAGGTCATCCCCGAGAACGGCATCGTCGCGCTGGACAACGGCATGTACAAGATCTGGTTCGCGCGCAACTATCGCACCCGCGTCGCCAACACGCTGCTGCTGGACAATGCGCTGGCAACGATGGGCGCCGGCCTGCCGTCGGCGATGATGGCGGCGATGCTCCATCCCGACCGCCGCGTGCTCGCGGTCGCCGGCGACGGCGGCTTCATGATGAACAGCCAGGAGATGGAGACCGCCGTCCGCCTCAAGCTCAATCTCGTCGTGCTGGTGCTGGAGGACAACGCCTACGGCATGATCCGCTGGAAGCAGGCGGTCGATCACTTTGCCGATTACGGCATGACCTTCGGCAATCCGGACTTTTCGCTGTACGCCAAGGCCTACGGCGCCAACGGTCACCGCATCGACAGCATCGAGAGCTTTGGTCCGACGCTTGATGCCGCTTTTAGGGCAGGCGGCGTGCACCTGGTCTCGATCCCGATCGACTATTCGGAGAACGTGCGGGTGCTGGTCGACGAGCTGCGCGCGCGGCAGAAATAGGGACGCAGGGACCTCATCCCGAGAAGCCCGCTGAAGGCGGGCCTCGCGAAGGATGGCTGCAAAGGAAGCGCTAACCAACCTCGGAGATGCATGATCTCCTGATTGCAGGCCGGCTCATAGCAGCCATTCCTTGATATGTATCGTAGTACGATATATTGCACCTGCGAAGATTCTCCCGAAAAGAGCTATCCATGTGCCAGACCCCCGACATGACCGGCGGCCTCCCGCGTCCTCGCGGCAAGCCCGGAGATTTTACCGCCGACCGCCGCGTGCTTGTCCTGATCGGCATGGCGCTGCTGGTCGGCAGTCTTGGCGCCGGGGCCGCCTGGGTGCTGCTGAAGCTGATTGCGCTGGTGACCAATCTGGTCTGGTTCGGCCATTTCAGCACCGAGAACGTCTCGCTGGCGAATGCCCATCCGGGAATCTGGATGGTGCTGGCGCCGGCGCTGGGCGGTCTCGTGATCGGGCTGATGGCGCGGTTCGGATCCGACAAGATCCGGGGTCACGGCATCCCCGAAGCGATCGAGGTGATCCTGATCGGCGGCAGCCGGATGCAGCCGAAGGTCGCGATTCTGAAGCCGTTGTCGTCGGCGGTTTCGATCGGCAGCGGCGGTCCGTTCGGCGCCGAGGGACCGATCATCATGACAGGCGGCGCGATCGGCTCGATCTTCGCGCAATGTTTCCACCTCACCGCGGCGGAGCGCAAGACGCTGCTGGTCGCGGGCGCAGCCGCCGGCATGACGGCGATCTTCGGCACGCCGATCGCGGCGGTGCTGCTCGCGGTCGAACTGCTGCTGTTCGAATGGAAGCCGCGCAGCTTCCTGCCCGTGGTGACGGGGGCGGTGATCTCGGCGGCCTGGCGCCCGTTGCTGTTCGGAACAGGACCGCTGTTTCCGTTCGCGCAGCATCCGGACCTGCCCTGGTGGGGCCTGGCGGCTGCGACCGGCGTCGGCATCGTCGCTGGCCTGCAATCGGGACTGATGACGCGACTGCTCTACGCCGTCGAGGATCTGTTCGATCATCTGCCGGTGCACTGGATGTGGTGGCCGATGCTCGGCGGCCTCATCGTCGGTCTCGGCGGCTTGATTGATCCGAGCGCTCTGGGCGTCGGCTACGACGTCATCGCCGATCTCCTGTCCGGCCATATGGCGCGCGACGAGGCGATCCGGCTCCTGCTGGTGAAATCCGTGATCTGGGTGGTCGCGCTGGGCTCGGGCACCTCGGGGGGCGTATTGGCGCCATTGCTCATCCTCGGCGGCACGGCCGGCTGGATGGAGGGGCTCGTGCTGCCGGGTGGCACGTCGTGCTGGGCCCTGGTCGGCATGGCCGCGATGATGGGCGGCACGATGCGCTCGCCGCTCACCGGCGTGATGTTCGCGATCGAGCTGACCGGGAATATCGACATGCTGCTGCCGCTGCTGGCGGCGACCGGCGCGGCGCATGCCGTCACCGTGCTGTTGCTCAAGCGCTCGATCCTGACCGAGAAGATCGCGCGCCGTGGTCAGCACATCACGCGCGAATACGCGATCGATCCGTTCGAACTGCTGCGCGCGGCCGATGTCATGGTCACCCACGTCGATACGCTGCCGGTCGACATGTCGATCGACGCGGCAGTGGCGTTCTTCACCTCGGATCAGCGGCGCCACAAATCCTATCCCGTCGTCGCGGCCGATGGGCGGCTGACGGGGATGGTGACCCGTGCCGATGTGCTGCGCTGGCGCACCGAGGGCGATCATCAGGCGGCAACGCTCGACGACGTGGTGTCCGACACCTCGGTCGTGCTGGCGCATCCTGACGACGTGCTGGGCCGGGTCGCCGACCTCATGGTCGCTTCCGACCTCGGGCGGCTGCCGGTGGTCGATCGCGCCACTCATCGCGTGGTCGGCCTGGTCGCGCGCAAGGATTTGCTGCGGATTCGCGCGGTCGTGAACGCGCAGGAGGAGGATCGCAACGCCTATTTCCTGCGTGAAAAGGCGCTTGTGCCGGAGGCGCGGATCGCGGAAGGTCAGCCCCTCTGAACTCCAGCACCGACAGGAATGAGCATGGCGCGCGTTCGTTGTGTTACCGAGATGGGCATGGGCGTCGACGTTCACGGCAGGGACGCCACCAAGGCAGCGAAGCGGGCGGTCTCGGATGCCATCAGGCATTCGAGCCTCGGCTTCTTCCGGATGATCGGCAAGACCGCCAACGACATGTTCGTCGATGTCACGATCGGCGTTCCCAATCCCGAAGCCGTCGACAAGGAGGCGGTTGCGAAGGAGCTTCCCTACGGCACCGTGACCGTGACCGCGGTGAAGGGCGGGCTGGAGATTCCCTCGGCGACGGAAGTGGCGAATGATCCCATCCTCATCGCCAATGCGGCCGTGATCGTCAGCTTCGACAAGGATTGAGCCGGTGTCCGACAGCGATGAGGCGCTGCTCGATCGTCCGATCTGGAGCGCGCTGACGACGAGCCACAAGCATCTGGCCGAAGGCGGCGCGCGGGCGCTGCGCTATCCCGTGGACATGACGCCGTTTGCCGACATGGTCGACATGTCGGCGGAGAGCTTCACCGCGCTCGGCGATCTCATGTCGCCCTCGCAGGTTGCGGCGCTGTTCACGCTGGAGCCGGTCGATGTTCCCGCGGGCTTCAAGGTTGTGCTGGCCGAGAGCGGCGAGCAGATGATCGGCTCGCCCGCCGACAGCCCGTTGCGCGACGCGGAGATCGTGACGCTCGGCGCGGCCGACGTTCCCGCGATGATGGCGCTGACGACACTGACCAGGCCCGGGCCGTTCGCCGCGCGGACGCACGAGCTCGGCACATTCCTTGGCATCCGAGCCGGTGGCGAATTGGTTGCGATGACCGGCGAACGCATGAAGCCGGGAAAGTTCGTTGAGATGACCGCGGTCTGCGTCCACCCCGATTATCGCGGGCGCGGCTACGCGCAGGCGCTGCTCGCAGCTGTCGCGCGCCGGATCGAGGCCCGCGGCGAAATTCCGTTCCTGCATGTGTTTTCGAACAACGCGTCCGCCATTGCGCTCTATCAGCGCCAGGGCATGCGCATCCGTCGCCGCCTGCACGTGACGGCCTTCATGAAGGATGCGTAAACGCCTTTGGACAGGCCCCTTCGTTTCCCGCGAAAGGGCGCTACATCCACTGAAATGTCTGGCCGGCAGTCCGGGAAAAACAGGCAATTTATTTGAAGCATGCAGGAACTGGCGATGGTCGGTCTGCGTTCCCCGTGCGAACCGAATTGAGAGAATCTCGTGCGATGAATGATGCCAGTCAGTTCGCTACCGCGATGCTCGCGCTCGTTTTCATCGGAGCGTTGCTCCTCACCGGGCAACTCTTCATCGAGCAGCGCGCCCAGAGCGAGGTGGTCTACGCCACCAATCATCTGCTGCGACCATTGTAATCAGGTCGAATGACTCGATCTTGCGCCGTTCGATGGCTCGCCTAGACTAACCGGCATCTCAGGAACCACGCCGGGGTGCCGATGTCCGATCTCTCAACCTTTCCGATCACCAAGCGCTGGCCTGCCAAGCATCCCGATTTGCTTCAGCTCTATTCCTTGCCGACGCCGAACGGTGTCAAGGTCTCCATCATGCTGGAGGAGATCGGACTTCCTTACGAGGTTCACCTCGTCGACTTCGGCAAGGACGATCAGAAGACGCCGGAATTCCTCTCGCTCAATCCGAACGGCAAGATCCCGGCGATCCTCGATCCCAATGGCCCCGGCGGCAAGCCACTGCCGCTGTTCGAATCGGGTGCGATTCTGCAATACCTCGCCGAGAAGACCGGCAAGCTTCTGCCGCAGGACGCCGCGCGGCGCTACCAGACCCTCGCATGGCTGCACTTCCAGATGGGCGGCGTCGGGCCGATGTTCGGCCAGGTCGGCTTCTTCCACAAATTCGCCGGCAAGGATTTTGAGGACAAGCGTCCGCGCGAGCGTTACGTCAGCGAATCCAGGCGCCTGCTCGGTGTGATGGAAGCGCATCTTTCCGGCCGGCAATGGTTTATGGATGACGACTACACCATCGCCGACATTTCCATGCTCGGCTGGGTGCGCAATCTCATCGGCTTCTATGGTGCCGGCGACCTGGTCGCATTCAGCCAGTTCACGTCCGTCGCTGCCTGGCTCGAGCGCGGGCTGGCGCGGCCTGCCGTGCAGCGCGGATTGAACATTCCGAAGCGGCCGTGAGACGATCCCTAGAACAGCCGTCCGCCGTTTGGCACCGGCTTGCTCGGCTGCATTAGCACGACCTTGCCGTCGGCATCGGGGAAGCCGAGCGTCAGCACCTCAGAGACCACAGGCCCGATCTGGCGCGGCGGGAAATTGACGACGGCCGCGACCTGCTGTCCGACCAGCGTTTCGAGCGGGTGATTCTCGGTGATCTGCGCCGAGCTCTTGCGGACGCCGATGGCCGGGCCGAAGTCGATCCACAGCCGCCATGCCGGCTTGCGCGCCTCGGGAAACGGTTTGGCATCGACGATGGTGCCGACGCGGATATCGACCGCGAGGAACGCGTTGAAGTCGATGGTCGGCGAGGCGGATGCGGCGGGATCGTGAGTGACGTGCATGATGGGTCCGTTCGGAAGAGATCGAAAGCGTTGCTCGCAATGTTGTCGCGCGATCAGGAGTTTCGTACAACGCTACTGCACGTCACGACGTATGCGCGAGGATCGTCTTGCCCAACATCATCTACGGCATCAAGAACTGCGACACCATGAAGAAGGCGCGCACCTGGCTCGAGACCCATGGCGTGGCCTATGAGTTCCACGACTACAAGTCTGCGGGTGTGGAGAAGGACAAGCTCATGCAGTGGAGCGACAAGCTCGGCTGGGAGACGCTGCTCAATCGCGCCGGCACCACCTTCAAGAAGCTGCCCGATGCCGCCAAGGAAGGTCTGACTGAGAAAAAGGCGCTGACCCTGATGCTAGCGCAACCATCGATGATCAAGCGGCCGGTGCTGGAAATCGGCGGCAAGCTGCTGGTCGGCTTCAAGCCTGATGTCTACGACAAGGAAATCGGCGCCGCCTCGCGCAAGCGCTAGTCGGGAGCTAGTTCAGCTCGACGATCTCGGCGCTGACATCAGGGCCGCCGGACTGTTCGGCAAATTCGACGATGCCGGCCGCCGCGATGCGGCCCGGCGCTCGGTGAAACAGGTCGCGGTCGATCACCATGCTCAGTTTCGGACGCGGTGGCGCGTCATTTCCGCGCAGCAGATTCTTGATCTCGAAGCCGCCATCCTCGCAGAAGGTCTTGAGGGATGCGATGATGTGACTGACCTTGTCATCGGTCAGGAACGGGAGCAGTAGCCGTTCATAGGCGACGACGCGGCCATAGATGTCGTCGACGTCGGCAACGCTGTAGACCGGAAGACCGCGTGCGACGCATTGCTGATAGACCGGCATCACGAAGGGCGCGAGGCGCGGCCCAACATAATCGTCCAGCAGGATGCCCTTGCCGGTATGGCCATAGGCGCGCGAGATCCGCGTGCCCTCGCTCTGGATGGTCAGGCGCGCCGTCGGCGTCGAATCGTCCACGGTGAAGTAGATCAGGTCGGACAGCTCTTCCTCGAGGCGCGCGGGCTGATACTCCCAGATCGCCGGCACAGTCTGCTGGCGCGCGTAAAGTCGCAACCACGTGTTGAGCAGGTCACGCTGCTTGATCGACTTGACGACGGAGGGAAGGGCGCTGGTGAAGTCCAAAACAAGAATCTCGGCGCATGAAAACCCACGCATGATCCCGCTTACGGGAAAATTTTTGATGAAGGATGGCGTGCGGGGCCAAAGAGCGTTAACGACGACTTGACCGGCGTCTTGCGAACCGGGAGGCCGGCAGGCGACATCACAAGACCTCCAACTAAGGGAGCATAAGACTCCCGGCCGGAGGCCTGACCTGCTCAGCTTTCCGCCTTGCCTAACCCCCATCACCTCCGGCATATTCCGCGCCCGGAGGCGGCGTTTCGGGAAGGCTCCAAGGCCCCCGGAAAGCCGAAGGAACAAGGACAGCTCCGCGCACTTGCGCGGGCGGGGGGAAATCTGTTTGGCCGATGAGTTCATTCTCGAAACGGAAGGCTTGACCAAGGAGTTCGCGGGCTTCTTCGCCGTCCGCGACGTTGCGCTCAAGGTTCGCCGCGGGAGTATCCACGCGTTGATCGGCCCCAACGGCGCCGGCAAGACGACGTGCTTCAATCTTCTGACCAAATTCCTCAAACCGTCTGCCGGAAAGATCCTGTACAAGGGACAGGACATCACCGCGATGGCGCCGGCGGACGTGGCTCGCATGGGGCTGGTCCGCTCATTCCAGATTTCGGCGGTGTTTCCGCACCTGACCGCGCTGGAAAACGTCCGCGTCGCACTCCAGCGCCAGCATGGCAGCTCGTTCGATTTCTGGCGCTCGAAATCGGTGCTCAACCGTTTCAACCACCGCGCGCTGGAATTGCTGAACGATGTCGGCCTGAGCGAGTTTGCCAATACGCCTGCGGTCGAGATGCCCTACGGGCGCAAGCGCGCGCTGGAGATCGCAACGACGCTGGCGCTCGATCCGGAGATGATGCTGCTGGACGAGCCCATGGCCGGCATGGGTCACGAGGACATCGACAAGATTGCAGCGCTGATCAAGCGCATCTCGGCGAAGTACACCATCCTGATGGTGGAGCATAATTTGAGCGTTGTCGCCAATCTCTCCGACATCATCACCGTGCTGACGCGCGGGCAGGTGCTCGCGCAAGGCAACTACGCCGATCTCACCAAGGACGAGCGCGTCAAGGAAGCCTATCTGGGAGCCGGTCATGCCTGAGACTGCGATGGCCGAGGCTCCGGCAAGGGCCGCAATCGGCGGCAACATCCTTCAGGTCCGCAACCTCGAGGCCTGGTACGGCGAGTCCCACATCCTGCACGGGATCAATTTCGACGTGAACGCCGGCGAGGTCGTCACCCTGCTGGGGCGCAACGGTGCCGGCAAGACGACCACGCTCAAGTCGATCATGGGCATCATCGGCAAGCGTGCCGGGTCGATCAAATTCAACGATCAGGAGATCATGCGCGCGACCTCCGACAAGATCGCTCGCATGGGCATCGCGTTCTGTCCGGAGGAGCGGGGAATTTTCTCCAGTCTCGACGTGCGGGAGAATCTCCTGCTGCCGCCGGTGGTGCGCCCGGGCGGATTGCCGCTCGAACAGATCTTCGACCTGTTTCCGAACCTGAAGGAGCGGCTCAGCAGCCAGGGCACCAAGCTGTCCGGCGGCGAGCAGCAGATGCTCGCGATCGCGCGCATCCTGCGCACCGGCGCCAGCTTCCTGATGCTCGACGAGCCGACGGAAGGCCTCGCGCCTGTTATCATCCAGCAGATCGGTCACACCATCGCGCGGCTCAAGAAGGAGGGTTTTACCATCCTGCTGGTCGAGCAGAATTTCCGCTTCGCATCCACCGTCGCCGACCGCTATTACGTCGTCGAGCACGGCAAGATCATTGATGGATTTTCCAACGCGGAGCTTGCCGCCAACATGGACAAGCTCCACACCTATCTCGGCGTCTAGGACGGCCCGCGACGGCCCAGAGAGACGGCGAAGAATTTCATAAGGGAAGTGGCATGAAAAAGTCGATTGCATCGTTGTTGCTTGGTACGGCGTTGGCCGTGACCAGCGCTGGCGCCGCCTTCGCACAGGACAAGACGGTCAAGATCGGGGCGCTGTCGGATCAGTCCGGCCTCTATGCCGACCTCGGCGGACCCGGCTCAACGCTCGCCGCCCAAATGGCGGTCGAGGATTCCGGCCTCGCCGCGAAGGGCTGGAAGATCGACATCATCTCGGGTGATCACCAGAACAAGCCCGACATCGGCACCGCGATCGCGCGGCAGTGGTTCGACGTCGACAAGGTCGACATCATCGTCGACGTGCCGAATTCGGGCGTGGCGCTCGCCGTGAACAACGTCGTCAAGGAAAAGAACGGCGTCTACATCAATTCGGGCGCGGCGACCTCGGACCTCACGAACGCGCAATGCTCGCCCAATACCGTGCACTGGACCTACGACACCTACATGCTGGCCCACACCACGGGCCAGGCGCTGGTCAAGGCTGGCGGTGACAGCTGGTTCTTCCTGACCGCCGATTATGCTTTCGGTGCGGCGCTCGAGCGCGACACCACGGCCGTCATCACCGCCAATGGCGGCAAGGTCGTCGGCGGCGTCAAGCATCCGCTGAATACGCCTGATTTCTCGTCCTTCCTGCTCCAGGCGCAGGCTTCCAAGGCCAAGATCATCGGCCTTGCCAATGCCGGCGGCGACACCACCAACACGATCAAGCAGGCGGCCGAATTCGGCATCGTCAAGGGCGGCCAGAAGCTCGCGGCGCTGCTGCTGTTCCTCACCGACATCAAGGCGATCGGCCTGGAAACCGCGCAGGGCCTGAACTTCACCGAGACCTTCTACTGGGACATGAACGATCAGACCCGCGCCTTCTCGAAACGCTTTGCCAGCAAGATGAAGAACAGCGCGCCGCCGACCATGGTACAGGCCGGCGTTTATGCGGGCGTGCGCCACTATCTCAAGGCGCTGGATGCGCTGGGCGGCAATCCCCATGACGGCATCAAGGTCGTCGAGAAGATGAAGTCGATGCCGACCGAGGACGATCTGTTCGGCAAGGGCGAGATCGAGCCCAACGGCCGCACCATTCACAACGCCTATCTGTTCGAGGTGAAGAAGCCCGCGGAGTCCAAGGGGCCGTGGGACTTCTACAAGCTCATCGGGACGGTGCCGGGCGACCAGGCCTTCACGCCGCTCTCCGAGAGCAAGTGCGCGCTGCTTAAGAAGTAAGGCCAACCGCCCGCCGGCACGTCACGGCGGGCACTCGTTTGGGAACGCCGAAGGGACTGGGTGCTGGATCGATGCAGGCTCTCTACGCACAGCTACTGGTGGGACTGATCAACGGCTCGTTCTACGCGCTGCTCAGTCTCGGGCTCGCCGTGATCTTCGGCATGCTCAACATCATCAACTTCGCCCATGGCGCGCTCTACATGATGGGTGCGTTCGTCGCCTATTTCCTGCTGAACCTCGGCGGCGTCAATTACTGGTGGGCGCTGCTCCTGGCGCCCATCATCGTCGGCATCTTTGGGATGATCCTGGAACGGACCATGCTGCAATGGCTGACCGGGCTCGATCATCTCTACGGGCTGCTGCTGACCTTCGGGATCGCGCTGATCGTCCAGGGTGTGTTCCAAAACTATTTCGGCTCTTCCGGCCTGCCTTATGCCATTCCGGACCAGCTCAAGGGCGGCATGAATCTCGGCTTCATGTTCCTGCCCGTCTACCGCGGCTGGGTCGTCATCTTCTCGCTGGTGGTGTGTCTGGCGACCTGGTTCCTGATCGAGAAGACCCGACTCGGCGCGTACCTGCGCGCCGCCACGGAGAATCCGACGCTGGTGCGTGCCTTCGGCATCAATGTGCCGCGCATGATCACGCTCACTTACGGCCTCGGCGTCGGCCTCGCCGCGCTCGCCGGCGTGCTCTCGGCGCCGATCAACCAGGTGCGGCCGCTGATGGGCGCCGACCTCATCATCGTCGTGTTCGCGGTCGTCGTGATCGGCGGCATGGGCTCGATCATGGGCTCCATCATCACCGGCTTCGCGCTTGGTGTGATCGAAGGTCTCACAAAATATTTCTACCCCGAGGCCTCCAACACCGTCGTGTTCGTGCTGATGGTAGTGGTGCTCTTGGTGAAGCCAACGGGATTGACGGGAAGGGCAGCCTGATATGACAGCCTTGACGGACGACACGCTGCCGACGAGCCCGCGCGCGATGCGTGACGAGATGATCGCGTTCGTGGTGATGGCGCTGTTGCTGGCGTCGGTACCTTTTACGGGAGTCTATCCGTTCTTCGTGATGCAGGCGCTGTGCTTCGCGCTGCTCGCCTGTGCCTTCAATCTCCTGATCGGCTATGGGGGCCTGTTGTCGTTTGGCCACGCGATGTTCATGGGCACCGCCGGCTACTGCAGCGGGCACGCGCTGAAGGTGTGGGGACTGCCGCCCGAACTCGGCATCCTCGTCGGCATCGCCGCGGCATTCGTGCTGTCGCTCGTCACCGGCTACATCTCGATCCGCCGTCAGGGCATCTACTTCTCGATGATCACGTTGGCATTGTCGCAATTGCTGTATTTCATCTATCTCCAGGCGCCGTTCACTCATGGCGAGGATGGCATCCAGGGCATTCCACAGGGGCACTTGATCGGCGTGTTCGACCTGTCCAAGCCGACCATTCTCTATTACGTCGTGCTGGTCGGCTTCCTTGCCGGCTTCCTGCTGATCTACCGCATCATCAACTCGCCGTTCGGTGAAGTGCTCAAGTCGATCCGCGAGAACGAACCGCGCGCAATTTCGCTCGGCTACCGGACCGACCAGTACAAGTTCCTGGCGTTCGTCCTGTCGGGCACGCTGGCGGGCTTCGCCGGTGCGCTGAAAGTGTTCGTGGCGCAGAACGCCTCGCTCACCGACGTGCACTGGTCGATGTCAGGCGAGGTCGTGCTGATGACGCTGGTTGGCGGTCTCGGCACCATCTTCGGCCCGGTCGTCGGCGCCTTCGTCATTATCGCCATGCAGCAATATCTCGCGGGCTTCGGTCAGTGGGTGACGGTGATCCAGGGCTCGATCTTCGTGATTTGCGTGCTCACATTCCGCCGCGGCTTAGTCGGTGAAGTCGCGCATTACTTCCGGCGGTCGCTCTAAGTTATTGATTTATCCCGTGGTTTTCAGCCGCTTGAAAGCGGTGGATGATCCGGCTGTGGGGGTGTGAGATAACACGCGCGCAGGGCAAAAATGGTCTATGACGCTTTTGTGACGGCCCGTTCGGCCGGGCCATTTCCAACCGGTAGACCAGTCCCATGATGCGATGGTTTCGCGCTTTCCTCCCGAAGGAAGAACGGTTCTTCGACCTGTTCGACCGCCACGCCCAGACCGTGATCCAGGGTGCAATCGCGCTCCAGGGCATGCTGAAAGGCGGCGAGGAGACGCCGGTCTATTGTCAGCGTGTCAGCCAGTTCGAGAACGACGCGGACAATGTGACACGAGAGGTGCTGACGGCGGTGCGGCGCACCTTCATCACGCCGTTCGACCGCGGTGACATCAAGAACCTCATCACCTCGATGGACGATGCGATCGACCAGATGCAGCAGACGGCCAAGGCCGTGATGCTGTTCGAGGTCCGCAGCTTCGAGCCGCCGATGCGGGAGATCGGCGAGTTGCTGATCGAATGCGCCAATCTGGTGGGACGTGCGCTGCCGCTGATGCAATCGATCGGGCCGAACGTCGCGATGTTGACTGCGATCACGGAAGAGCTGACCAAGCTGGAGGGCCGCGTCGACGATCTCCATGACATCGGGCTGAAGGAGCTTTTCCTCAAGCATCGCGACGGCAGGGCGATGGATTTCATCGTCGGTGTCGAGATCTACGACCACCTCGAAAAGGTGGCCGATCGCTTCGACGACGTCGCGAACGAGATCAACAGCATCGTCATCGAGCAAGTATAGGGCAGGGCCGCCGTGGATGCTGCGTTGGGTGCTCCTGTCCTGGTCGGACTGATCGCCGTCGCGTTGCTGTTCGACTTCCTGAACGGTCTGCACGACGCCGCCAATTCGATCGCGACCATCGTCTCGACCCGCGTGCTGCGGCCGCAGTTCGCGGTGATCTGGGCGGCGTTCTTCAATTTCGTCGCCTTCATGGTGTTCGGCCTGCACGTTGCCCAAACCATCGGCACCGGCATCATCGATCCCGCGATCGTCGACGCCCAGGTGATCTTCGCGGCGCTCGTCGGCGCCATCGTCTGGAATCTCGTGACCTGGGCGCTGGGCATTCCGTCTTCCTCGTCGCACGCGCTGATCGGCGGCCTGGTCGGAGGTGGCATGGCCAAGGCTGGAATTCATGCTGCGGTGTGGAGCGGCTTGACCAAGGCGGTGCTGGCGATCGTGCTGTCGCCGCTGGTCGGCTTCCTGCTCGCAATGATGCTGGTCGCAATCGTGTCATGGGCTTCGGTGCGCTCGACGCCGTTCGCCGTCGACCGTGCCTTCCGCATCCTGCAATTCGCCTCCGCTTCGCTCTATTCGCTCGGCCACGGCGGCAACGACGCTCAGAAGACGATGGGCATCATCGCCGTGCTGCTCTATTCTCAGGGCCATCTCGGCGGTGAATTCACCGTGCCGTTCTGGGTGGTGCTGTCCTGCCAGGCCGCAATGGCGATGGGGACGCTGATGGGTGGCTGGCGCATCGTCCGCACCATGGGCCTGCGCATCACCAAGCTCACCCCGATGCAGGGCTTCTGCGCCGAGACCGGGGGCGCCGCGACCCTGTTCATGGCGACCTTCCTCGGGGTTCCCGTCTCGACCACACACACCATCACTGGCGCCATCGTCGGCGTCGGCGCGGCCCGCCGCGTCTCGGCGGTGCGCTGGAACGTGGCGAGTTCGATCGTCTATGCCTGGATCATCACGATCCCGGCCTCGGCCATCGTCGCGGCGCTGAGCTGGTGGGCGGTCCAGATCTTCAAGTGACGAGTTTCAGCCCGACGATGCCGGCCACGATCAACCCGATGCTGGCAAGGCGGAGCGCGGTGGCGGGCTCGCCGAGCAGGAAGATACCGAGCGTCGCAGTGCCGACCGCGCCGATCCCGGTCCAGACCGCATAGGCGGTTCCGACGGGCAGCGACTTGAGAGCTAAACCGAGCAGGATCACGCTGCCCGCCATGGCCGCGAGCGTGACGACGGAGGGCACGAGCCTGGTAAAACCCTCGGTATATTTCAGGCCGATCGCCCAGGTGATCTCGAGAAGACCGGCGACGAAAAGGAGACTCCAGGCCATGACGACCCTCCATTTAAGGCAGGGTCGTCCCCGCTAGGCCATGCTGACGAGCAGGGAGGCCGTCCTCCCCCAAGGCCAGTTTGGCCAAGGCCGATATGGGGCTGGCCGAAGCACTCCGCAATCACCACATGAGGCTTGATTGGGCCCATTTTCCCTGCCAAACGCTCCCGCCATGTCCGACATTGCCGCCACAGCCGACTCGACGGCCCGTTCCCCGCTTGCCACCGAAGTGGCGCGCCGACGCACCTTTGCGATCATCTCGCACCCGGACGCCGGCAAGACCACGCTGACCGAGAAGCTGCTGCTGTTCGGCGGCGCCATCAACCTGGCCGGTCAGGTCAAGGCCAAGGGTGAGCGGCGTAACACGCGCTCGGACTGGATGAAGATCGAGCGCGAGCGCGGCATCTCGGTCGTGACCTCGGTCATGACCTTCGAGTTCGAAGGCCTGGTCTTCAACCTGCTGGACACGCCGGGCCACGAGGACTTTTCGGAGGACACCTATCGCACGCTGACCGCGGTCGATTCCGCCGTGATGGTGATCGACGCAGCCAAGGGCATCGAGGCGCGGACACGCAAGTTGTTCGAGGTCTGTCGTCTCCGCGACATTCCGATCATCACGTTCATCAACAAGATGGATCGCGAGAGCCGCGACGTGTTCGAGCTGCTCGACGAGATCGAGAAGACGCTGGCGCTCGACACCACGCCAATGACCTGGCCGGTCGGCCGCGGGCGCGACTTCCTCGGGACCTACGACGTCGTCAATGGCGGCGTGCGCCTGCTCGAAGGTGGCGGCGCCAAGACCGGCGCCGCGCAGCAGATCGAGATCGCCGAACTCGCCAAGCTGAATGCGAATCTCGATGTCTCCGCCGTGAAGGACGAGCTCGAACTCGTCACGGAAGCTTCAAAGCCGTTCGAACTCGACGCCTTCCGCGAGGGCCATCTGACGCCGGTCTACTTCGGCAGCGCGCTTCGCAATTTTGGCGTCGGCGACCTCCTGGAAGGCCTCGGCAAGTTCGCTCCCGAACCCCGCGCCCAAGACAGCGACCAGCGCAAAGTGGAGGCGACCGATCCGCGCATGAGCGCCTTCGTGTTCAAGATCCAGGCCAACATGGATCCGAACCATCGCGATCGCATCGCGTTCGCGCGGCTCTGCTCCGGCAAGCTCAGCCGCGGCATGAAGGCGAAGCTGGTACGCACAGGCAAGAGCATGCCGCTGTCGAGCCCGCAATTCTTCTTTGCTCAGGACCGTTCGGTGGCGGACGAGGCCTTTGCCGGCGACGTCGTCGGCATTCCCAATCACGGCACGCTGCGGATCGGGGATACGCTCACCGACGGTGAAGATTTCAACTTCGTCGGCGTGCCGAGCTTTGCGCCTGAAATCGTCCGCCGCGTCCGTCTGACCGACGCGATGAAGGCGAAGAAGCTGAAGGAAGCGCTTCAGCAGATGTCGGAAGAGGGCGTCGTGCAGGTGTTCCGTCCGCGTGATGGTGCACCCGCGCTGGTCGGCGTGGTCGGCGCGCTGCAGCTCGACGTACTCAAGGCCCGGCTTGAAGCGGAATATTCGCTGCCGGTCGAATTCGAGGTCAGCGAGTTCCAGCTCGCGCGCTGGGTCTCGTCGGAGGATCGCAAGAAGCTCGACACTTTCATCGCGGCGAATACGTCGAGCATCGCCGATGACGTCGACGGCGATCCCGTTTATCTGGCCCGGAACGAATTCTATCTCGGCTACACCAGGGAGCGCGCCGACGGCATCGAGTTCACCAACGTCAAGGACGTGAAGAAGAAGGGGTAGGGCGAAGCCCGGCCGCTTGCCTCCACACCCTCAGCTGTCATTCCCCGCGAAGGCGGGGAATCCAGTACGCCGCGCCTCTCGGCTCTACAATGACCGCCTCTGGAATACTGGTTCGTCCGGTCAAGCCGGACGACGACACCGCAGTTGAACGCGAGCATGTGAACGCGCGCAGGCTTGACGCCGTCACGAACGGTGCCACGTTTCACAGATGCGACATCGCGAGATCAAAGCATGTGGCGCGGCATTCTCGTTTTTACAGTGTTGGCGACATCAATCGTTGCCGCCAACGCGCAGCACCGCCAGATCAATCCGATCCCGTTTGCGCATGAGCCGTGCAGCGTTCTCGACGGTCCGCCCTGCACGCCGTACTATTGCAGTCCGCTCGAGCCTGGCCCGTGTATTCCCGAGATCGATTATCCCTACGGCCAGAACCTCCAGCTCACGATCGAGAGCGTGCCCCCAGAGGCTGATCGGGCCAAGTATCAAAAGCCGGATCACGACATCGATACGATCGGCGATCTTTTTGCGGAGCTGCGTACGTGCTGGTCGCCGCCATCGGACAATGCGCGCGCCGGCATGCAGATGGCTGTCCGCTTCAGCTTCAACAAGGCTGGTGGTCTGATCGGCCCGCCGCGCCTGACCTTTGCGACTGCGGGCGTCCCCGCCGATACGCGAACTTCCTACCTCAACGCGATCAATTCATCGTTGAATGCCTGTCTCCCGCTGAAGTTCACCAGCGGCCTCGGTGACGCCTTGGCCGGACGGCCAATTGCGATCCGCTATGTCGATAATCGAGAGCTTGGAAAGTAGCCCGTCAGTTGCGAGCGGCGGCCAATCAATGATACCTCAGAGGCGGGGCGCTGGTTGAGGGAGGACGATCGTGGGTCTGCTGGTTATGATCCTGGGGCTGGCGCTGTTTTTTGCCGCCCATGTCTTCACAACGAAACGCGGCGCGCGCGCGCAGGCGATCGCGAGGCTTGGCGAGGGGACCTACAAGATTCTCTATTCGGTGGTCTCGCTTGCGGGCCTGGCGCTGATCGTCTGGGGTTTTGCGCATTATCGTGCCACCGGCTGGATCGACGTCTGGTATCCGCCGAAGGCGATGAAGCACCTTACGGTCGCGCTGATGCTGCCTGCCGTGATCCTGGTGGTCGCGTCCTATCTGCGCGGCCGCATCTATGCGACCCTGAAACATCCGATGCTCGCCGGCATCAAGCTGTGGGCGTTTGCGCATCTGCTGGCCAATGGCGATGTTGGCTCCATCATCCTGTTCGGCTCGTTCCTGGCTTGGGGCGTGTATGACCGTATTTCGCTGAAACACCGCAAGGATGCCGGGGCCCCGCCGATTCCCGTGGGCGGCATCACCAACGATCTCATCGCGATCGCGGTCGGCATCGTCGCCTATCTGGCGCTGGCGTTTGCGTTTCATCCTGTCGTGATCGGTGTTCCCGTGATGGGTGGCTAGCCGATCAGCGCAAGACATCACCTCGGTGTCCACGGGAAGGCTGGCAAAAGCAACAAGACGAGGGTATCCGATGGACTGGTCGCAATCTCAGATTCCGCCGATGCGGTTCGAGGCGCGCTTTGGCGATCGGGTGCTCCCGGCCTTCGTTGATCGACCGGCTAGTCTCTGGGCGATGATCGCCGAGGCTGCCGCGCGTAACGGGGACGGCGAAGCGCTGGTCTGCGGCAATGTACGTCTGAGCTGGCGGCAGGCGCTGGAGCAGTCCGCGCAGATTGCGACGGGATTTCGCAAGCTCGGCCTGCAGCGCGGCGATCGCGTCGCGATCCTGCTCGGCAACCGCATCGAATTTCCGCTGCTGCTGTTTGCCGCCGCGCACGAGGGGCTGGTTACCGTGTTGCTCGGCACGCGACAGCAGAAGCCGGAGATCGCCTATGTCCTGTCCGACTGTGGCGCAAAGATCCTGATCCACGAAGCTGCACTCACCGAGCGGCTGCCCGATTCGCAGGATGCGCCTGATGTGATGCACCGTATCGCCATCGACAGTGATCCGGCTCAGTCTCGCTTTGCGGTGCTCGCCGACAATGCGCCGGCTCGGGCCCCGGTCGACGTGAGCGAGGAGGATACCGCGATGATCCTCTACACTTCGGGCACGACGGGAAAGCCGAAGGGCGCGATGCTGGCCCATTGCAACATCGTGCATTCCTCGATGGTGTTCGTGTCCTGCTTGCAATTGACGGAAGCCGATCGGTCGATCGCAGCCGTCCCGCTCGCGCACGTCACGGGCGTCGTCGCCAACATCACGACCATGATCCGCTGTGGCGGCGCACTGATCATCATGCCCGAGTTCAGGGCGACCGACTACCTCAAGCTCGCCGCGCGCGAGCGCGTTACCTACACGGTGATGGTGCCGGCGATGTACAATCTCTGCCTGCTGCAACCGGATTTCGAGAGCTACGACCTGTCGAGCTGGCGCATCGGAGGCTTCGGCGGGGCGCCGATGCCCGTTGCGACCATCGAGAAGCTCAAGGCGACAATTCCAGGGCTGAAGCTGGCGAATTGCTATGGCGCGACCGAGACGACGTCACCGTCCACCATCATGCCCGGCGAGCTGACGGCGAGCCATATCGACAGCGTCGGCCTGTCGTGTCCGGGGGCGCACATCGTTGCGATGGCGGACGGGCGCGAGCTGCCGCCCGGGGAGATCGGCGAGCTCTGGATCCAGAGCGCTTCCGTCATCAAGGGCTATTGGAACAACCGGGAGGCCACGGCTGAGAGTTTCACGGCCGGCTACTGGCATTCCGGCGACCTCGGCTCGGTGGATGCCGAAGGCTTCGTCCGGGTGTTCGACCGGCAGAAGGACATGATCAATCGCGGCGGCCTCAAGATCTATTCGGCTGAGGTCGAATCCGTGCTGGCCGGCCATCCCGCCGTGGTCGAGAGCGCGATCATCGCAAAACCCTGCCCGGTGCTCGGCGAGCGCGTTCATGCGGTCGTGGTCACGCGCGTACAAATCGGCGGCGACGATCTGCGGGCGTGGTGCGCCGAGCGCTTGTCCGACTACAAGGTGCCGGAGACGATGACCGTGACCGCCGAGCCGCTCCCGCGCAATGCCAACGGCAAGGTGGTGAAGCGGCAGCTGCGGGAGCTGCTGGTCGGGTCTGAATAGGACCGGATCGGGGTACCCGGATATCCCGGACCGCGCGTTAACACCTTGATCGGCCTTGCTTTGCCTTGCCAGCGCCATATCGATAGGGTATCGCCGCCGCCACGTGGGGACGGGCTTTAGACGCGCGCGATCTGGCGCGCGCTCCCGGCCGGGCATGGGATTAGCTTAAGTGTCTGAATTATTTGACGAAGTCGACGAGGAAGTACGTCGCGAGCAGCTCAAGAAGCTGTGGGACAATTATTCGCACTATTTCATCGCGCTGATGGTGCTGGTCGTGGCGGCCGTGGGCGGCTGGCGCGGCTATCAGTATCTCGAGGCCAAGAAGGCCGCCGAAGCCGGCGCGATCTTCGAGAAGGCCGTGGAGCTGTCGGAGCAGGGCAAGCATCCGGAGGCCGAGACGGCCTTTGCCGATCTTGCTGCCAAGGCACCGTCCGGCTACCGCACCCTGGCGCGGCTTCGTGCCGCGGCCGAAGCATCGGCGCGCGATCCCAAGGCTGCAGCCAAGATGTACGACGATATCGCCGCTGACACGGGTCTTGGCAGCGAGTGGCGCGATCTTGCGAAGATTCGCGCCGCCGGTTTGCTGGTGGACAGCGCGAGCTATGCCGACATCCAGCAGCGGCTGGAGGCCTCCGCCGAACCCAAATCGACCTACCGCCATAGCGCCCGCGAGTTGCTGGCGCTGTCGGCCTGGCGCAACAACGACATGACCGCAGCCCGCAAATGGGTCGACGCCATCGCCGAGGACGGCGAAACGCCGCCCGGCCTGCGTTCGCGCGCCGAGGCGCTCCAGGCCTTGCTGCCGCCCGTCGCCAAAAGCTGACGGTCCTGAGAGTCCAGACGAGATATCGATATGCGCCGCACGCCTCGCTTGATCGCTGCCGCCGTCCTGATCGCCTTCACGGGCGTGCTGGGCGGCTGCTCCAGCTTCGATCCGAGCGATCTGCTCGATTTCCTCGACACCAAGAAGAAGCTGCCCGGCGATCGCAAGCCGGTCTTCCCGGAGGGCGTGCCGGGTCTCGAGCAGGGCGTGCCGAAGGAGCTGTACAAGGGTGCGCAGCAACAGCAGGATGCGAACGCGCCTGCCGTCGCGGCGCTGCCGGCCGAACCGCCGCCTGCTGAGCCGGCGAAGCCGTCGAAATCCCCCAAGGGCAAGAAGACCAGACAGCCGGCCGCGACCGCGGCGACACCGGCTGAAGCGCCGGCCGGCGAAATCGATGGCGAGGCTCAGCCGGAAGCTGCGCCAGCGCCTGCCGCCCCGCCGCCCAAGCACAAGATCGTCCGCAAGCGCACCACCGCGCCGCCGCCGGACCAGCAATCCGCACAGCAGCCGGTACAGCCGGCGCAGACCACCCAGCAACCGCAGACGCAAGGGGCTTTCCCGGCGCCAATGCCCAGCGGCAGTTTCTCCCGCTGATATTTCTCACAGAATTGACAGTCGCCACCTCCGCGGCGCACGAATGACCAATGTCCTTTACGATTGCCATCATCGGCCGACCCAATGTCGGCAAATCGACGCTGTTCAACCGTCTGGTGGGACAGAAGCTCGCGCTCGTCGATGATCTGCCCGGCGTCACCCGCGACCGCCGCGAGGGTGAGGCCAAGCTCGGCGACCTCGAATTCACCATCATCGACACTGCCGGTCTTGACGAGGGCGCCAAGGGCTCGCTGACGGCACGCATGCAGGAGCAGACCGAGGCCGCGATCGCGCAGGCCGATGCGCTGTTCTTCGTGATCGATGCCCGGATCGGCCTCACCCCGACCGACCGCGCTTTCGCCGACTTCGCCCGCAAGGCCAACAAGCCGGTGCTGCTGGTCGCCAACAAGAGCGAAGGCAAGCATGGCGATGCCGGCGCCATGGAGGCATTTGCGCTAGGCCTCGGCGATCCCATCCAGATCTCGGCCGAGCACGGCGAGGGCATGGGCGAACTTTACGACGAACTCGCCAAGCTGCTGCCGGAGCCCGTCGACGAAGACCAGATCGAGGACGACGAGCCGCTCACCGAGGAAGAAGCCGCGACGCGCCCGATCCGGGTGGCCGTTGTCGGCCGTCCCAATGCCGGCAAGTCGACCCTGATCAACCATTTGCTCGGCGAGGAACGCCTGCTGACCAGCCCGGAGGCCGGCACCACGCGCGATTCCATCGCGGTCGAGATCAACTGGAAGGGCCGCGATTTTCGTGTGTTCGACACCGCAGGTCTTCGCCGGCGCTCGCGCATCGAGGAGAAGCTGGAGAAGCTCTCGGTTGCGGACGCGCTGCGCGCGGTGCGCTTTGCCGAAGTCGTCGTGATGATGATGGACTCCCAGAATCGCTTCGAGGAGCAGGATCTGCGCATCACCGACCTGATCGAGCGCGAGGGCCGCGCGGTCGTGCTGGCCGTCAACAAATGGGATCTGATGGAGACCAAGGGCGGCGGCGCGATCTCAGGCCTGCGCCGCGATGCCGACCATTGGTTGCCGCAGCTCAAGGGCGTGCCGATCGTCGCCGTATCCGGACTGATGGGCGAAGGCATCGATCGTCTGATGCAGGCGATCCAGGATGCCTATGCACTGTGGAACAGGCGCGTGCCGACGTCTGCGCTCAATCGCTGGTTCGAGCAGGCGGTCCAGGCCAACCCGCCGCCTGCCGTGTCCGGCCGCCGGTTGAAGCTGAACTACATCACACAGACCAAGGCGCGGCCGCCGAGCTTCGTGTTGTTCTGCTCGCGCGCGGATGCGGTGCCGCAGTCTTATCTGCGCTATCTCATCAACTCGATGCGCGAGGCCTTCGACCTGCCGGGTACGCCGGTGCGCATCACCCTGCGCGAGAAGACCAATCCCTTCGCCCACAAGCGCAAGCGGCCATCGTGAGCGTGCTGCTCGACACGCCCGCGCTTGGTGGGATCGCATCTCGACCGGTGAGGGCGGTGAGCAGTCGCTGAATCGCCATTCCGGGCGACGCGGAGCATCGAACCTCTCGAGATCCCGGGTCTGGTGCTAGCGCACCATCCCGGGATGACTGTTACGCGGTCACTTCTTCACCAGCGGACACTCGCTGTCCTTGAGAGGCCTGGCGGCATCTTCCGCGGAGATGGTGGCGACCAGCTTGTAATAGTCCCACGGTCCCTTCGATTCCTCCGGCTTCTTCACCTCGAACAGATAGGCCGGAATGATACGGCGGCCGTCCTCGCGCAGCGGGCCCTTGCCGAACAGCGCATCGGCGGTCGGGATTTGCTTCATCTTGGCGACGACCTTGGCGCCGTCATGCGGATTGCCGCCGAGCGCCTCGAGCGCCTTGAGGTAATGGATCACGCCGGCATAGTTGCCGGCCTGGGTCATTGACGGCATCGCGTGGTTGGCGACCTTTTCCTGGAACTTCTTCGACCAGGCGCGGGTGCCGTCGTTGAGATCCCAATAGAAGGATTCGGTGAAGGTCAGGCCGTGTGCGGTCTTGAGGCCGAGCGAGTGGACGTCGTTGATGAAGAGCAGAAGCGCCGCGAGCTTCTGGCCGCCTTCGACGATGCCGAACTCGGCCGCCTGCTTGATTGCGTTGGTGGTGTCGCCGCCGGCGTTGGCGAGCCCGACGATCTTCGCCTTGGAGTTCTGTGCCTGGAGCAGGAACGACGAGAAATCCGAGGTGTTGAGCGGGTGCTTGACGCCGCCGAGCACCTTGCCGCCGTTCGCAGTGACAACGGCACTGGTGTCGCGCTCGAGCGCGGCGCCGAAGGCATAGTCGGCGGTCAGGAAGAACCAGCTATCGCCGCCGGCCTTGGTCAGCGCCTTCCCGGTGCCGTTGGCGAGCATATAGGTGTCGTAGGTATAGGAGATGGTGTTGGCGTTGCAGGCCTTGCCGGTGAGGTCGGCGCTGGCACCGCCATTGTTGAGCAGGACGACGTTCTTTTCCTTGGCGACGTTGCTGACCGCCAGCGCCACGCCGGAGTTCGGCGTGTCGGTGATCATGTCGACCTTCTGGGTGTCGATCCACTGCCGCGCAATGTTGACGCCGATGTCAGGCTTGTTCTGGTGATCACCGCTGACGACCTCGATCTTCCAGCCCTTGGCCAGCAGACCGGAATCCTCGACCGCCATCT
The DNA here is from genome assembly GCF_900113735.1 of Bradyrhizobium sp. Gha. GTDB lineage: Bacteria > Pseudomonadota > Alphaproteobacteria > Rhizobiales > Xanthobacteraceae > Bradyrhizobium. The sequence goes on along the minus strand of NZ_FOQM01000026.1, from coordinate 87,410 downwards.
TGACGGCCGCCACGGAGCCGGGACCACCGATGTCGGCGTAAAGGCTCGACATGTCGTTGAGCACGCCGATGGTGACCGTCTTGTCTTGCTTATCCTGGGCAAAAGCAGATGTGGCAAAGCCGAAAGCGGCGCAGGCGAGAAGGGCCGCTGAGCGGCGCGCGAAATTCGTCGTCATAAAGGGTTTCCTCCATTGTCAAATATGCGGACGGCTCTCTTGCGGAGCCTTGGTCCGGCGAATTTCCGTAGCCTGTCCCCGGAACGGCGGCAATGCGCCTAAAGCCGGATGATGCTGCGTCGTAGCGTCATCCGTCGGTTAACTTTTGGGCAAAATGCGTTGAGGCGCCATTTCAGCGCGTCCGAGTCGATCACGCCGGCGCGCGGAAGCTCATCAGGCTGCGCGTCTTGTAGTCGTAGAACTTGCCGGTCTCGGTCCAGTCGGGCGTGCACAGCGGGACGATGAATTCGGCGACCTGCTCGGGCGTGTCGAGCGTTGCGGGATCTTCGCCCGGCATCAGGGTGGCGCGCATGCGGGTGCGGATCGGGCCGGGGTTGAACAGGTTGACGCGAATGGCCGTGTTCGCGGTCTCCTGCGCCCAGGCGCGCGCCAGTGTCTCCAGCGCGGACTTTGAGGCAGCGTAGGGGCTGACATAGGCGGTCGCCTTGCTGGCAGCGCCTGAGGTGATGAACACGGCGCGGCCGGCGTCGGATTGCTTCAGCAGCGGCTCCATGCAGCGGATCAGCTGGAAGTTCGCGGAGACGTTGACGGCCATGACGTCGTTGAACGTCTTCAGCTCGATATGGCCGACCGGTGAGGAGGGGCCGAGCACGCCGGCATTGCCGACGAGAATGTCGAGCTTGCCGTAGCGCTCATGCAGGCCGGCGCCTAACCGCGCGATCCCGTCGGAATCGGTGAGGTTGAGCGGCACCAGCGTGGTGCTGCCGCCCACCTTGCGGATTTCGTCGTCGAGCTCCTCGAGCCCACCCTGCGTGCGCGCGGTCGCAACGATATGTGCTCCGGCTTTTGCAAGCGCGAGCGCCGTGGCGAAGCCGATGCCGCGAGAGGCGCCGGTGACGAGAGCGATGCGGTTGGCGAGAGGCTTTGTCATGCCCGGGTTTTACAGGCGTGGCTGGCTCGCACAAGCCCCACGACACCCGTCATTCCGGGCGGTCCAGAGGACCGAACCCGGAATCTCGAGATCCCGGGTTCGATGCCTCGCATCGCCCCGGGATGACGGCTGCGCCGTCAGCTCGCCTCCGCCAGCAGCGACAGCTGCCGCGGCTGCGGCTCGATCTGGGTCTGGTCGGTGAGGTGGGTCGGATAGACGCCGGTGAAGCAGTGATCCGCAAATTTCGGATTGGCGGGGTCGCGGCCGGGCTCGCCCATCGCGCGGTACATGCCGTCGATCGACAGGAAGGCGAGCGAGTCGGCGCCGATCAGCTCGCGCATCTCCTCCAGCGAATGCGTCGCGGCCAAGAGGCCGCCGCGGTCGGGCAGGTCGATGCCGTAATAGTCAGGATAGAGGATCGGCGGCGAGGCGAGGCGGAAGTGCACCTCCTTGGCACCGGCATCGCGCATCATGCGCACGATCTTCTTCGACGTGGTGCCGCGCACCAGGGAGTCGTCGATCAGGATGATGCGCTTGCCTTCGATCGCGGCGCGGTTGGCCGAGTGCTTCATGCGCACGCCGGATTCGCGGATCGCCTGTGTGGGCTGGATGAAGGTGCGGCCGACATAATGGTTGCGGATGATGCCGAGTTCGAACGGCACGCCCGAATGCTGGCTGTAGCCGACCGCGGCGGGCACGCCGGAATCCGGCACCGGCACCACGACATCGACAGGCACATGGCTCTCGCGCGCGAGCTGCGCGCCAAAGGCCTTGCGCACCTCGTAGACCGAGCGGCCGTGGACGATGGAGTCAGGACGCGAGAAGTAGATGTATTCGAAGATGCACGGGCGCGGCGCCATCGGCGGGAACGGCTTGTGGATGTCCTGGCCGTTCTCGTCGAACACGATGACTTCGCCGGGCTCGATGTCGCGCACGAAGCGCGCGCCGATGATGTCGAGCGCGCAGGTCTCCGACGTCAGGATCGGGCAACCGTCGAGCTCGCCGAGCACCAGCGGACGGATGCCGCGCGGATCGCGCGCGCCGACCAGCTTCTTGTTGGTGAGTGAGACCAGCGCATAGGCGCCTTCGATCTCGCGCAACGCGTCGATATAGCGCTCGATGAAGCGGCTTCGCCTGGAGCGCGCGACCAGATGCAGGATCACCTCGGTGTCGGAGGTCGACTGCATCATCGCGCCGTTCTTGACGAGTTCGCGGCGCAGCGTCAGGCCGTTGGAGAGGTTGCCGTTGTGAGCGACGGCGAGACCGCCGGCATTGAGCTCGGCGAACAGCGGCTGCACGTTGCGCAGGATGGTGGCACCGGTCGTGGCGTAACGGACGTGGCCGACTGCCATGGTGCCGGGAAGGCGGTCGATGACCTCGCGGCGGGAGAAGGTGTCGCCGACGAGGCCGAGGCGGCGTTCGCTGTGGAAGCGGCCGCCGTCGTAGGAGACGATACCGGCGGCTTCCTGGCCGCGGTGTTGGAGCGCGTGGAGGCCGAGCGCCGTGATGGCGGCAGCATCAGGGTGTCCGTAGATGCCGAAGACGCCGCATTCCTCGCGGACCGTATCTCCGTCCAGGTCGTCCTGAAGCTCTAGCGCGGCGGAGCCGGGATCGAGTTCAGTATGGGCGTCCTGGTCAGGGTGTCGCATCTCGTCCGCGCCTCTCTTTAGGGCTCAATCAACGCGCTGCCGGTTTCTCGATCAGCTTCTTCAGGCTGTCACGAGCAGGTTTACTGTACCCGTCGCCGCTGCCCGAAGGCTGCTGCTCGGTGTCAGCTTGATCATCATCTGGTTTGTTTTTCTTGAATCTCTTCAAGATGGTGTTCTCGGGGTCGTCAGGCAAGAGGGACATCAGCCAATCCCCGGTTCCCTGGAGCACCACGCGGGACTTCGCCCCCGAGACCCAGTCCGGGCGCTGCTTGTCCGGCACCAGCCACGTGAAGAACAGGAAGGCGACCACGACGATCAAAAGCCCGCGAGCGAGGCCAAACAGGAACCCGAGAGTCCGGTCCAGCGCGCCGATCCGCGAATCCAGGATCATGTCGGAGATCCGGACCGTGATGACGGAGACCACGACCAGGGTCCCGACGAACACGCCGGCGACCACGACCACGCTCGCGACGGTGTCGTTGTTGAAATAGGTCTTGGCGGTCGGAAGCAGCTTGGAAAAGGAGTACAGCGTCACGATCGCGGCGGTGCCCCAGGCTGCAATCGAGAGGATTTCGCGCATGAAGCCGCGGACCATGGCGAGCAGGCCCGAAATCAGCATCACACCGAGCAGGATCAGGTCGAGGAGTGTTACTGGCATCGGCTGGTCTGGTCCGCTCGTACGCTCAAAGGGTGCTCAGCGCATCGGGTGTTTGGCGGCCGCCCTAAATGATGGACAGACGGCGCTTCCGGCAAGGCCGCAAGCACACAATCCCATGCTGCTTTTGTGACGGCTGTATAGCGGCGGGGGCGCTTGACGTCACCTCCACCTAACCCTCTCCACGGCGGAATCTTGCCGGTGTGGCATTTTTCTCCGCCGATGGCGGCGCGTCGCCACGGCGGGAGCCTTTGGCTGCGATTTCGGCGACCAGGGTGGTCAGGCTATTGACCGCGTTCAGGGTCAGTCCGGCGTCACCGGCCGCATCGCCGCCCCGGGCCGATTCGGGCAGCACGGCGCGCTTGAAGCCGAGCTTGACCGCTTCCTTGAGCCTTGCAGGGGTCTGCGCCACCGGGCGAATGACGCCGGAGAGCGAAATCTCGCCGAAATAGACTGCATCGGTGGGTAACTGCGCATTAACCAGCGACGACACCAGCGCGGCAGCCGCGGCCATATCGGCCGCCGGCTCGTGGATGCGCAGACCGCCTGCGACATTAAGATACACGTCGTGGCCTGAGAGCTTGACCCCGCAATGGGCCTCCAGCACCGCCAGCACCATCGAGAGCCTGCTCTGATCCCAGCCGACCACGGCGCGGCGTGGGGTGCCGAGCGAGGTGGGCGCCACCAGCGCCTGCAATTCGACCAGAACGGGCCGGGTGCCTTCGATGCCCGCGAAGACTGCCGTGCCGGGGGTGCCGAGATCGCGCTCGGACAGAAACAGCTCCGACGGGTTGGTGACCTCACGCAGGCCAAGCCCGGTCATCTCGAACACGCCGATCTCGTCGGTTGGACCGAAGCGGTTCTTGACGGCGCGCAGGATGCGGAATTGCTGCGAGCCTTCGCCCTCGAAGGACATCACGGCATCGACCATGTGTTCGACGACACGGGGGCCGGCAATCTGGCCGTCCTTGGTGACGTGGCCGACGAGGATGATGGCAGCTCCCGTCTTCTTGGCGAACCGAATGAGCGCCTGCGCCGAGGCGCGCACCTGCGTCACAGTGCCGGGTGCCGATTCCACCGTGTCGGTCCACATGGTCTGGATCGAGTCGATGACGATCAGGCGCGGGACGGCGCCTTCCGACAGCGTCGAGACGATGTCCTCGACCGAGGTCTCCGCCGCGAGTTGCACCGGCGCATCCGACAACCCAAGTCGCTCGGCGCGCAGCCGCACCTGGGCGATGGCTTCTTCGCCGGAGATGTAGACGATGCGGTGGCCGGCGCGTGCCATCATGCTGGTCGCCTGCGTCAGCAGCGTCGACTTGCCGATTCCGGGATCACCGCCGACCAGCAGCACCGAGCCGCGCACGAAGCCACCGCCGGTGACGCGGTCGAGCTCGGTCATGCCCGATGACATCCGCGGCGCCTCCGGGCTCTTGCCGGCCAGGCTCTCCAGCGCGAACGTGCGGCCCTTGCGCTTGGAGCGGATCGAGACCGGCACGCTGCCGGACGTGTCCTCTTCGGCCAGCGTGTTCCACTCGCCGCAGGACTCGCACTTGCCCTGCCAGCGGTTATAAGCCGCGCCGCAGTTCTGGCAGACGAAGGAAAGCGTATTCTTGGCCATGGCGGGGTGAATCGGGGGTCAGGGGGATTGAGCGGCGTTCCATAGCATGGAGAGCCCCGCCGCGACCATGATCGCATCCATCACCATGCGGAACATCTCGGGCTTCAGGTGCATGACGAAGCGTTTCGCGATGAAGGCGCCTGACATCAGCGAGGAGCCAGCGATCACGCCTTTGATGAAGACGTCCTGCGTCAGCGCCCCGAAATGCTCGAACGTCACTGATTTCGCGAAGTAGAGGCCAAGCGAGGCGGCAGCCTCTGTCGCGAGGAAGGCACCTTTGCTGAGGCCATAGAACAGGAACAGCGGCACGCTGAGCGGGCCGGTCGAAACCACGATGCCGGTGAGATAGCCGATGACGGCGCCGCCGATCGCGAGATGCCAGAGATTGGCCTTCAGATCGTGCCGTGCCAGCCAATGCCGCACCGGTACCATTGCGATCAGGAAGAGTCCGATGGCCAGATCGACGGCATGCGAGGGCAGGGCCAACAGCGTTCGGGCGCCCAGCACCGCGGCCGGAATGCCCGTCACGGAATAGGCCGCGCAGGCGCGCCAGTCGACCTCGCGCCACCAGGCCATAATCCGCGAAAAATTCGCCATCACGGAGGCAACAGCCATGATCGGCACGGCCTCCTTCGGCCCATAGGCATAGACCAGCACCGGCATCAGCATGATCGACGAGCCCGTGCCGACGATGCCGGAAATGGTGCCTGCGAGCAGGCCGACGCTGAGGACGAAGAGGAAGGCCAAGCGCGGAGCTCCCGGGAATCGCTATCAGTGTAGCCGGATTTTGCCACTCTTGTGTCCCGGACGCGGTGCAACGCGCCAGCGTTGCGGCGCAGAGCCGGGACGAAGGCCTCGATACTATGGACCCCGGCTCTGCAGCGCATCACACCGGACGACGCTGCGCGTCGCCGGGAGCGCTGCGCAGCGTCCGGAGCGCGAGAGCTGAGTTTGTTGGGCACAACTGCCTCCACGTCGTCATTGCGAGCGCAGCGAAGCAATCCAGAATCCCTCCGCGGAGAGACGCTGGATTGCTTCGTCGCAAGGGCTCCTCGCAATGACGGAGTGTGGGGTGACACGGTCGTTCTCCAGCTCGCATCGGTCTCGCAGACACGTTTTCGCATCCTTGCGGCACGTCGCCCGAGCTTTGCTTTCTCGCCGCACCCTCCTTTGCCGGGCTTCCGGTTCTGCTGCTGACAGCATGTTGGCAGCAGGGGGTGGCTATGACCATCTCCTGACAAAACGGGGATCGGGTCATGCGGATCGAGGCAAGCTGTCATTGCGGTGAGACGGTGTTCGAGGTGACGGAGGCGCCTTCGAGCGTGACCCGCTGCACCTGCTCGCTCTGCGCGAAACGTGGCGCGTTGTGGGCCTATTATACGCCGGCGCAATTTCGCCTGCTGTCACCCGCCGAGAATGTTGCGACCTACCTCTGGGGCAGCCGCACCGTCAAACATCACTACTGTGCGAACTGCGGCTGCGGCACCTATTCGGAGTCGCCGGACTGGTCGAGTGGCAAGCCCGACTTCGACAATCCCAAGGTCGGCGTCAACGCACGCCTGTTCGACGATTTCGATCTGGAGGCCGTGCCCGTCAACGTGATCGACGGCAAGAATCTGTGGTGATGCCACTCACCGCAGCATCACCCACGCCGGCGCATGATCGCTCGCGCCTTCTTCGCCCCGCACGTTCTTGTCGACGCCGGCTCTTGCCAGGCGGGAGACGAGCGCTCGGCTGAGCAGCAGATGATCAAGCCGCAGTCCCGCATCGCGCGACCAGCAATTCCGCTTGTAGTCCCAGAAGGTGTAGACGCGCTGCGCGGGGTGCAGTTCGCGGATCGCATCGCACCAGCCTTGTTCGACAAGCGAAGCGAATGAAGCGCGGCTTTTCGGCTGGATCAGCGCATCCTTGTCCCATGAGCGCGTCGGATAGATGTCGATTTCCGTCGGCGCGACGTTGTAGTCGCCGGCGAGCACCACGGGCAGATCCTGCTTGATGAAGGTCTTGGCGTGTCGCTTGAGGCGCGCAAACCAATCGAGCTTGTAGTCGAACTTCGGCCCCGGCTGCGGATTGCCGTTCGGCAGGTAGATGCTGGTGACGATGACACCGCGCACGGCGGCCTCGATATAGCGCGCCTCGAGGTCGTCGGGCCGTCCCGGCAGCCGGTCGCGCGTCAGCACAGGCTCGGCATTTCGGGCGAGGATGGCGACGCCGTTCCAGGTCTTCTGGCCGCGCCAGACGGCGCCGTAGCCGGCTTTTTCGAGGGCCGCTGCCGGAAATTCGCCATCACTTGCCTTCAATTCCTGAAGCGCGACCACATCGGGCTTTGCCGCCCGCATCCATGCGAGCAGATTGGGCAGCCGGCGGTTGATGTTGTTGATGTTGAATGTCGCAATCTTCATGTAGAGCTACCGGCTCCTGCCTTCAGTCCCCCCGGAGATACAATGTCCAAATTGAGCTTTGCCGCCATTGCGTTCGTCGTCGCGTTCTCCGGGAGCACTTCGGCACAATCGGCCGATCCGCGCGGCGCGTGCAAGGCGGACTATGACAAATTCTGTGCCGGCATCGCGCCGGGCGGCGGCATCGTCGCCTGCCTCAACGGCAAGCGCGATCAGCTCAGCGCGACGTGCAAGGCGGCGCTGGACAGCAGAAAAAAGAAGTAGCCGGTGCGGTTCTAGGTCGGCAGCGGCGGCGGGGCCGCCGGCTGCTCGACCGCCGGCGGTGAGGGCGGCTGCCCGGTCGGCTCCGCGGGCTCCGGTTTCGTCAGCGGCCCGACGACCTCGCCACCCTTGTAGACGCGGGCGTAGCGGCGGCCGAGGCTGGTCAGCACCTCATAGCCGATCGTGCCGAAATGGTGGGCGAGCTCGTCGACGGTGATGCCCTCGCCAAGCAGCGTCACCATGTGACCGCGGCGGGCGGCGTTCGGCGGCAGATCGGTGATGTCGATGGCGATCAGGTCCATGGAGATGCGGCCCGCAACCGGGCAGCGCTTGCCGGCGACGATCACCTCGGCGCCGCGGGTGCCGTCATTGGAGCTGGCGGCGCGGAAATAGCCGTCGGCATAGCCGACCGCGATGATCGCGAGCCTGGTCGGCCGCCGCGCGGACCAGGTGCCGCCGTAACCGACGGTCTCGCCCCGCTCGATATTGCGGATCTGCACGATGCGGGCCTTGAGGTCGACCACGGGCTGCATCGGATTGTCGGCTTCCGGCGTCGGGTTGACGCCGTAGAGCGCCGCGCCCGGCCGCACCATGTCGAACTGGAACGGCGCGCCGAGAAAGATGCCGGAGGAGTTGGCGAGGGCCGCTGGTACGCCGGAAAATTCGCTGGCGATGCCGCGGAAGGCCGCGAGCTGCCTGGCGTTGACGGAGCTGTTGAGATGCTCGGCCGAGACCAGATGGCTCATCACCAGTGTTATGCCGTGATCGCCGGCATTGATGCGAGGAATGATGGCCTGCGCTTCCGCGAGCGTCAGACCGAGCCGGTTCATGCCGGTGTCGATGTGGATTGCGGCGCCACCGGACCAGCCGGTGCGGCGGCAGAACACATCCCATTCGGCGAGCTCGTTGAGGTCGCCGATCACGGGGCGGCAGTTGATTTTCGCGTAGTGCTCGCCGGTGTTCTGGAAATAACCGCCGAGCACGTAGATCGTGGCGTCCGGCAGCGCTGCGCGCGCGGTGCGCGCCTCTCCGATGGTGGCCACGAAGAAGGTCTTGCAGCCTGCCTTGTTCAGCGCCTGCGCGACCTGCGCGGTGCCGCAGCCATAGGCATCGGCCTTGATCACCGCGGAACACTCGGCCGGCACCGCGGTCTTCTCGAGCTTGCGCCAGTTGGCGATGATGGCGTCGAGATCGACGGTGAGCACACCGCCGAAGGCAGCGAGCGCGGCAGCCTGGTTGGCCTCCGCGGAGAGAAGACCGGATTGCGGGATCATGTTCGGCTCGGACGCCATTGTCATGGCGCCGTTTTACGCAAGAGGCAGGCCGGGTTCAAGAAACTCAGTAATCGTTGCCGCTGCGCGCCGGCAGCTGACTGTCCGGTGCGAGGTCGCCGAACCGCGTGACCGAGGCTTCGAACGCCAAATCGACGGTGCCGGTCGGGCCGTGGCGCTGCTTGCCGATGATGACTTCGGCCTTGCCGTGCGCAAGGCTCATGTCAAGCTGCCACTTCTCGTGTTCAGGCGTGCCCGGGCGCGGCTCCTTCATGGCGAGGTAATATTCCTCGCGATAGACGAACAGCACGACGTCGGCGTCCTGCTCGATCGAGCCGGATTCACGCAAGTCGGAGAGTTGCGGCCGCTTGTCGTCGCGGGATTCGACCTGGCGCGAGAGCTGGGACAGCGCGATCACGGGAACGTTGAGCTCCTTCGCGAGCGCCTTCAGGCTGGTCGTGATTTCCGTGATTTCCTGCACGCGGCTGTCACCGGCGCGCTTGCCTGAGCCCGACAGCAGCTGGATGTAGTCGATCACGAGCAGATCGAGGCCCTTCTGCCGCTTCAACCGGCGGGCGCGTGCCATCAGCTGCGCGATCGACAGGCCGCCGGTCGCGTCGACGTAGAAAGGCAGCGACTGCAACTCGATCGAGACTTCCCGGATCTTGTCGAAATCGGCCTCCGAGATGCCGCCGCGGCGGATGTGGGAAGAGGGGATGCCGGTGCGCTCGGCCACGATACGCGTGGCGAGCTGGTCGGCCGACATTTCGCAGGAGAAGAAGCCGATCACGCCGCCGTTGGCGGCTTTCATGGTTCCGTCGGCCTGGAGCTCGCCCACATAGGCCTTGGCGACGTTGTAGGCGATGTTGGTCGCCAGCGATGTCTTGCCCATGCCGGGGCGCCCCGCGACGATGATGAGGTCGGAGTGCTGCAGGCCGCCCATCTTGGTGTCGAGATCGCGCATGCCGGTCGAGATGCCGGAGAGCTTTCCGTCGCGCTGGAACGCCTTTGCCGCGAGATCGACCGCAACCGCCAACGCCTGCGAGAATTTCTGGAAGCCGCCGTCATAGCGGCCGGATTCCGCAAGCTCGTAGAGTCGGCGCTCGGCGTCCTCGATCTGGGCTCGCGGCGCGAAATCGACCGGGGCGTCATAGGCTACGTTGACCATGTCCTCGCCGATGCCGATCAGGTCACGCCGCAACGCAAGATCGTAGATGGTCCGACCATAATCCTGGGCGTTGATGATGGTGGTCGCTTCGGCCGCAAGCCGCGCCAGATACTGGCCGATCGTCATGCCGCCGACGTCGGTGTCGGCGGGGAGGAACGTCTTCAGCGTCACGGGCGTCGCAATCTTGCCCATCCGGATCAGGCTGCCGGCGGTCTCGAAAATGGTCTGGTGCAGCGGCTCGAAATAATGCTTCGGCTCCAGGAAGTCGGAGACACGATAGAAAGCGTCGTTGTTGACCAGGATCGCGCCCAGAAGGCTTTGTTCCGCCTCGATATTATGTGGTGCGCTCCGGTAAGCGGGGGTTCCGGGCTCGGGCGCGAGCTTGAGGACGTTCGAATCAGTCAGGGCCATGGTCGGACGTGCTTAGCAATTTTCTGGGCGGATGCGGGGCCGGGATAAAGCGCCGCGAACAACCAAAGCGGAAGCAAAAGCTCGTCACTATCAACCGATCTTAAAAGCGGTGGATGATTGCCAACCGCAGCCTTCGCGGCGCTTGACGGATTTTCGCGGAACTCGCGTCGGACCGGAGGTGGCCGCGATCCCGCCACGGAAAAATCCCGTAACGGTGAACCTAATGAGTTGAGCTGCAGACGTATTTGAAGCGCGCAAAACCGCGCGTTGGAGCGATCGGTGCGGGTTCAGACCAGCAGGAGGTAGACCAGCGCGATCACCGCCGCGCCGACGCCGGTGGCGATCAGGGCGTAGTCCGTGCGGAGGTCGTCCTGAACGTCCAATGATGTTTTGGTCTCTTTGCGCATGGTGACGGTCTAAGGCAGGGCGGTCGAGAGGCATGTGAACCAGATCACATCTCTCCGGATTCTTTCGGGGTACCACCGGAACAGGTGGACGGGCAGGGGGTTGTCTCCGACGACCCGCCAACAGGGAACGAGGCAAGACGATGCGGCCAGAACGGCAGCACCAGATTTGGCGAAGCGAGGCAGGTAGCCGGCTTTGGTTGTCCGGCCTGATCGCTGCGATGCAGCATGCCGAGCAGCCCGAAATCCGGCGTCAGCCGGTCGCACCCGAGGTTATCGCGGAATTGAAGGCGCAGCTGGGGCTTACGGCATCTTACCGCTCCTCCCCGATATCGATGCTGCGTCACTAGATCCTATTCACCAGCAAGCTTCAGCTTCGGCTTGGCGCTGCCTTCGAGCGAGCGCAGCCGGCCTTCCTCATGCGCAATATAGTCGCGGGTCATGGGCACCACGCCTTGGCGTTTGGTGAGCTGGATCTGGAAGTTCATCATGCCCTGCTTGCGGAACGTCATCTCGCTGGCGGCGAGATAGAACTCCCACATCAGCGCAAAGCGCTCGTCATAGAGCTGCACGGCCTCCTCGCGCCGCGCCATGAAGCGTTCCCGCCAGGCTTTCAGCGTCTCGGCATAATGCAGGCGCAGGATCTCGATGTCGCAGACCAGGAGGCCTGCGTCCTCGATTGCCGGCAGCACCTCCGACAGCGAAGGGATGTAGCCGCCGGGGAAGATGTATTTGGCGATCCAGGGATTGGTCGAATCCGGACCTTGCGAGCGGCCGATCGAATGCAGCAGCATGACGCCGTCCTCGCTCAGCAGCTCGGCGCAGCGCTTGAAATACGTGCTGTAGAACTGTGCTCCGACATGCTCGAACATGCCGACCGAGACGATACGATCGAACGGTCCCTTGGTGTCGCGATAATCCTGGAGCAGAAAGCGCGCCTGTCGCGTCAGCCCCTTTTCGGCCGCGCGCGTGTTGGCGACCTGCAGCTGCTCTGTCGACAGCGTCACGCCGGTGACCTCGGCCCCTGCGATCTCGGCGAGATAGAGGCCGAGCCCGCCCCAGCCGCAGCCGATGTCGAGCACGCGCTGGCCGGGCTTGACGAGCAGCTTTGCGCTGACGTGCCGCTTCTTGGCGAGCTGCGCGTCGTCGAGCGTGGCGTCCGGCGTCTCGAAATAGGCGCAGCTATATTGCTTGTCCGCGTCGAGGAACAGCGAATAGAGCCGCGCGTCGAGGTCATAATGATGCGCGACATTGCTACGCGAGCGTGCCCGCGGATTGAACTGCCTCAGGTGTCGGACGAGATAACGCAAGTGCCACCAGGGCTTCGCCCAGTGCGGCAACAGGTCGGGCTGATCGAGGAGAATCGCCAGCGCATCGGCTATGCTGCCGCGCTCGATGACGAATTCTCCGTTCATATAGGCCTCGCCAAGCCCGAGCTCGGGATTGATGAGGATCTTCCGTTCGGCGTCGGCGGTGACGAAGCGGACTTCGACCGGCTCGCCGGAGCCGTCACCGACGGTGAATGTCGTGCCACCCGCCGTGGTCACCGTCATCGACCCGCGGCGGATGAATTGGGACAAGAACTTACGCAGCAAGCGGTCCATAGGCACCAACCTGTCGGGCGAACCCGAAAAGATGCGACTACCCGGCCATCATACCGACGCCTAGGCAATATATTGGTTCCAATGCGTTCGCATGTAAATCTAGGCAACCTCTCCACACCTCGCTATTGCGCTGTGTTCAAAGCCGATATCCGAAAATCGCGTGTTCACATGCCCGGTGAGTGCGCTTCCATTCGCAGCGCAATCGGCTAAAAGGTGACCGCCGCTGCACCGGATGCCGGTCGTATCTATCGGATTTCATGGAGATGATGGGAATGTCGAGCCGAGCGCTCAGCCTCGCCACGGTGCTATTTCTGATTGGCTTCGGCAGCACCGATGCCGTTCTGGCACAGGCGACGAACCTCGAGGCCGGCAAGGCCCCCTCCCAGCTTTTCGCGCAAACCTGTACCGCCTGTCACAAGAGCCCGCGGGGGCTGTTGAAGACGGTCGCGCCGGGCTCGCTGCCGGGCTTCCTGCGTCAGCACTACACCACCAGCCCGGACATGGCTGGCGTGCTGGCTTCCTATCTCGTCTCTAACGGTGCCACTGACGCCCGTTATCAGGCCAAGGACGGGAAGGAGAAGAAGGACGGCGCCCGGGAAAAGGAGGCCAACACGAACCCGGGGCAGGCACCCGAGCACCAGGGCCGCCGCCAGCGCTCGCAGGAAGCGACCGGCCCGGAGGGCAGGCCGGACGGAGAGGGTGCGCCGGCGGCCCATGAGGGTCGCCAGAAGCGCGCGGCCCGGGCGAGTGAGGAAGGTGCCAAGGAAGGTGCAAGGCCCGAAGCCACCACCGAGCAGCCACCGGAGGGCCGCAGAGGTAAACGACTGAGCAAGCGCGGCAAGCCCGAGACCGGGGACGCGGCTGCGCCAAAGAGTGAGCCCAAGGTCGAGTCCAGGGGTGAGCCCAAAGCTGAGCCCAAGGCTGAACCCAAGGCTGAAGCAAAGAGCGACAGCGCGAAGGTCGAATCCGGTCGCGACGAATCCAAGCCCGACAGCACCAAGCCGGCTGAGGCCAAGCCTGAGAGCGCCAATCCTGAGAGCGCCAAGCCCGAGAGCGCCAGGATCGAGCCGAGCGGAAGCGCGGCGCCGGCCGTGCGCCCCGATGATCCGGTGCCGCAGGTGACGCCGGCCGCGCCGGCGGCCGCTGCTCAGCCGGCAGAACAGGCGGCGCCCAAGCCTGCCGAGGCCGCCGTTTCCAAACCAGCCGAGCCTGCGCCCAGCTCCGAGCCGGTAGCCAAGCCGGCAGAGCCTGCAGCCGCCGCGTCGCCATCGCCGGCACCGGCGGAGTCGTCCGGCCCGCCGGCTCCGCCGATCTCACGATAAGCAATTTGTATCGTTGATTTGCGAAGGCCGCGCTTGGCGCGGCCTTCGTCGTTTGGACCATCGCTGGAGCTGTACTCTGACGCCGAGCGAGCATGTCGCCCCCAAAACAAAAAGCCCGGCTGCCTGAGGCAGCCGGGCTTCGCAGCCTGCGCAAATGCGAGGCTTACTTCTCGTTCTCTTCCGCGGCCGGCGCGGTGTCGTCGTGCTGGGCTTCCGGATCGAAGAACTCGCCAGCGGCGGCGATTGCCTCTGCGGCCGCGTCGCGGTCCTCGTTGCGGGTGGAGATGTCCTCGCCACGGTTGATGCGCTCGGCCTCGTCCTGGCTGCGCGCAACGGTGACGGTGATCTCGACCTCGACCTCGGGGTGGACGGCGACGGTGATCGAGCGCTTGCCGATGGTCTTGATCGGCGCGTCGAGCTGGATCTGCGGGCGGGCCAGCGAGATGCCGTCGGCCTCGAAGGCGGCGACGAGGTCACGCACGTTGACCGAGCCGAACAGCTGGCCGGCTTCCGAAGCCTGACGGATCACGATGATGTTCTTGCCCTCGATCTTCTCGGCGACCTTGGACGCCTCGCCCTTCGACGCAAGATTGCGAGCCTCGAGGTCGGCCTTCATGCCGTCGTACTTGGCGCGGTTGTCGGCGGTGGCGCGCAGCGCCTTGCCGCGCTTGAGCAGGAAATTGCGGGCATAACCGTCGCGAACCTTCACGACTTCGCCCATCTGGCCGAGCTTGCTCACGCGTTCCAGCAAAATGACTTCCATATTCGTTCTCCTTTTGAAGTGCTCTGGGTTTTCAGTTTCGGGTTGAACTCAAGATGTCGGCAATGGCGGCGGTTGCCGGTTGCGCAGGAAGCGCTCGCGAACGCCGAACACGGCGTCCGCGAGCCCAAGGGCGGTCATCAGGACCAGGCTCACGCTGAACATGAGGATGACGGCGTAGACGGCCGCGAGCCAGAATCCGCGATTGGCGAGATCGCGCGTGACGGTGTGCAGAACGGCGAGGCCGACCAGCGCAAAGGCCATCATCAGGACGGTCGTGACGACGACCGCGAGGGTGCCGGTCATTCCGCCCAAGAAGCTGAAGGCAAGCGCGACGCAGAGTGCCACGAGGGTCATGGGGGGCAAGCTCGTGCTGCTGAGATCCGGCCATGGCCGGTGCAATCGCCCGGACACAGCCGCGACCTTTGCGGCGAGCCAGAGGTTCAAGATCAGGGTCGCCATCTGCGATGCGGCGACCAGAACCGGGATCACTGTGACCATGACGGCGACGCGTGGATCACTCTCCGGAACGGTGGTCTCGGTCACCAGTGAAAGAATTTTGGCGAAGCCGCTGCGCATGGCCTCGCTGATGGCGGACTCGTCACTTCCCAGCGAAAACAGGGATATTGCGGTCAGCAGCGCCGCGAGCGCCGCGATCCACAGTAGGATTCGTCCAAGCGGGTACCATTCGACGTGAGGGGGGGCGGTATCGTCGCCGGCGCCGCTGTCAACGTGGGGCCTTCCCAGCATCGCGAGATGTCCAAGCCACCAGGCCGGCAACGCGAACGCGAGACCATAACCGAGCGCGAGCGGTGGGCTGAGCGCGCCTGCGATCAGAATCGTCGCCACGAGACCGCCAATCGCGCCGCAGAACGGCCCCCAGGCGATCGCGGCGAGCATCAGGGGCAGCGGAGCAAGGTAAACCAGGACGAGCGAGATCAGCGCGCCCGAAATGATCGAGGCGAACATCAGGGCCGACGCAGCGCCGGCGATCAGGGCGATCAGTCCAAATACCATCATCAGCTGTCCCGCTCCCTTCGAGCGGTTAGAGGCGCTTCGGCCCCAACCATCGGCGACCGGACGACCCGGAAGCCTTATGAGTACAGAAAGTCACGGCCGGCGACGTGGACCGCCGCCGGCCGAATTCGTCTTAGCGAATGACGTAGGGCAAGAGGCCCAGGAACCGCGCGCGCTTGATGGCGCGGGCGAGCTCACGCTGCTTCTTCGCGGACACCGCGGTGATGCGGCTCGGCACGATCTTGCCGCGCTCGGAGACGTAACGCATCAAGAGCTTGGAGTCCTTGTAGTCGATCTTCGGCGCATTGGCTCCCGTGAACGGGCAGCTCTTGCGGCGACGGAAAAACGGGCGGCGTGCACCAGCTTCAGCCATTGTTCTTACTCCCCATCCGTCGTTTCAGCTTCGTCGCGCCCACGGCGCGGGCCGCGATCGCCGCGGAAGCCACCGTCACGATCACCACCACGGAAACCGCCTTCGCGGTCGCCACGGAACCCGCCTTCGCGCTCACCGCGGAAGCCGCCGCCACGGTCGTCGCGCTCGCGATCACGGTCGGCCTTGCGCATCATCGCGGACGGGCCTTCCTCGAGCTCTTCGACGCGGACGCTGAGATAGCGGATCACGTCTTCGCTGATGCGCTCCTGGCGCTCGATCTCGGCGATCGCCGCGGACGGCGCGTCGATGTTGAGCAGCACGAAGTGCGCCTTGCGGTTCTTGTTCATGCGGTAGGTGAGGGAGCGAACGCCCCAATTCTCGGTCTTGGTGACCTTGCCGCCGAGACCCTCGACGATGCCGGTCATCTGCGCAGTCAGCTCTTCGACCTGCTGCGTGCTCGCGTCCTGGCGCGCGAGAAAAACATGCTCATAGAGAGCCATTGTCGTCCTTTCCTCGTGTTGGCGCATTGCCCGGCGTCAAGCCCTTAAGAGACCTTCGGAAAGGACTCTGGGATTAAGCTCAGAAGGCGGAAACACGGGACGACGGGCCGACTGGCCCTGCCACACCAAAATCACTGAGGATTTGCTGAGACCGTCCGTTCAGCTCCCGGCCGGGGTCTGCGGATGCGCGCGTTATAAGGATTTTGGCCGGCTTGGCAAGGTTTGAGGCCTGAGTTTTTGGCTCAGATCGTCCCGGTGGGCTGGCCCGGGCAGATCGAGCCGCGCCACATTCGCCCTTGAATTCTTTGTTTGTATATCATACAAATAAATTGGACGGGAGGACTTCCATGCCGGAAAAGTCGGTCCATGAGCCGGTTCAGGTGGCTGGCGACCCCAAGCATGCGGCGCGGGCGACGCGCTCGGCCGGCCGCAAGATGCGCTCGCTGCTCTTGGACGCCGCGAGCCCGCTATTTCGCGAGCGGGGGCTGTCGGGCACCGCGATCACCGACATCGCAGCCGCCGCCGACGCATTCCCGAGCCAGATCACCTATTACTTCCGTACCAAGGAGGCGCTGTTCGTCGAATGCGCCTGCCGTGATCTCCTGTATCTGGCGCGCGCGACCGAGCAAGCGGCGCTGAAGGCTCATACGCCGCGGGAATACACTCACGCGCTGGCCGAGACTGTGACCGCGAGCGATTCGATCGCGTTCTTTGCGGAGGCACTGACGCTGACGCGGCGGCGCCAGGATTTGGCGCCGCTGGTCGAGCGCACGATCGAGCGTCTGCACGCTGAAGGCGCGCGCGCCTATGCGGGCCAGGTAGCGCGGCACGGCTGGCGCTCGCTGCGTGCGCCCGACGAGAGCTCGCGTCGGTTCTGGGCCATCGCCATCGGGGTCATGCTCGAAGGCTATGCCATGGGCCGCTCGCCAGAGGCGCTCTGCGCCGAGATGCTGCGCGTGCTCGGGGAGCAGGCGAAATCCACCGCTGACACCGCGCGCCTGCGTCTTGTCGATGCGCGTGACGCGTCCGGCAATTCGAACGAGGAGGGCTAGGCCATGACCGCGCTTCGCATGCGTGCCCGCGATTTCCTGACCGACGATCAATTGGCCGACGTGCGTCAGCGCGTGACCTGGAAAGGCGTCGCGATGATCGCCCATGCCTGGGCGCTGATCATTGGCGCGATCGCCTTGGTCGCGTGGTGGCCCAATCCGATCACCTATATTCTTGCGGTCGCCATCATCGGCTCGCGCCAACTTGGCCTGGCAATCCTCATGCATGACGGCGCTCATGGCTGCCTGTCCGCTGACGAGAAAACCAACCTGGCGCTGAGCCAGTGGCTGTGCGCCTATCCGATCTTTGCGGAGACGCGCAGCTATCGGCGCTATCACCTGCAGCATCACGCGCGCACGCAGCAGGAGGACGATCCCGATCTCGTGCTGTCGGCGCCGTTTCCGATCACCAGGCTGAGCTACCGCCGCAAGTTCATCCGCGACATCAGCGGGCAGACCGGCTACCAGCAGCGCAAGGCGCAATTGCTCAATGCGCTCGGGCCGAAGGACTGGCCCTGGCGACAGCGCGCCGCGCATTTCCGGGACAAGCTCGGCCCGCAATGCCTGGTCAACGCCGCGATGTTCGCTGGCCTCGCGGCCGCCGGCGTGTGGTGGGCCTATCCGCTGCTGTGGCTGGTCCCGTTGTTGACCTGGATGATGGTCATCACCCGCATCCGCAACATCGCCGAGCACGCTGTCGTGCCTGACAGCGGCGATCCCCTACGCAACACCCGCACGACGCATGCGAACGTCTTGGAGCGTCTGTTCATCGCGCCGTACTACGTGAATTATCACCTCGAACATCATCTGCTGTTCTACGTGCCCTGCTACAATCTTCCGAAGGTCCATCGCCTGCTCAGCGAGAGCCGGCATGCAGGCCGGATGGAGGTGCAGCCCGGCTACGCAGCGGTGCTGCGGCTCGCAACCGCGAAGCCCGATCGCGATGACCGTCCCGGCAAGCTGGTGAACAGCGCGCGCCGCGCTCAGGCGGGGGCGGCGGTCGATGCCAATCAGACCAACGGTGGCTTCTAGGGGCCGCATCCCCAGGGGAATGCCGGGCGAAGTGCCCAACTCAGCTTGACATTTTAGCCCTGGCCGGGTCTACGGCCCCTTTCGGAGCATGGTCGGGAACCAAGGCTCGGGCCGGACGTCATCGGCTGCCGGGTTCTCATAGGGCTTGAGCAATCCAGGGGAGCGCCGAATGACGGCAGCATTCACATTTCCGGGGCAGGGTTCCCAGGCTGTTGGGATGGGCAAGACCTTGGCCGACGCCTTTCCGGTGGCGCGCGCCGTGTTCGAGGAGGTCGATGCCGCCCTTGGAGAGAAGCTGACGGCGATCATTTGGGATGGTCCCGCGGAGACGCTGCAACTGACCGAGAACGCCCAGCCGGCCTTGATGGCCGTCTCCGTGGCTACTCTGCGCGTGCTGGAGGCCGAGGCTGGCTTTTCCGTAGGGCAGGACGCTGCCTTTGTGGCCGGCCACTCGCTTGGCGAATATTCGGCGCTGGCTGCTGCCGGCAGCCTGACGATCTCGGACACCGCGCGGCTGCTTCGCACCCGCGGTCTCGCAATGCAAAAGGCCGTGCCTGTTGGGGCCGGTGCCATGGCCGCGCTGCTCGGCCTCGACTACGAGGCGGCCATGGAGGTCGCCAAGGAGGCGGCGCAGGGCCAGGTCTGCCAGGCTGCCAACGATAATGGTGGCGGGCAGGTGGTCGTGTCCGGCGACAAGGCCGCGGTCGATCGCGCCGTCGAGATTGCCAAGACCAAGGGCGCCAAGCGCGCGATGCTGCTGCCGGTGTCCGCGCCATTCCACTGCCAGCTGATGCAGCCCGCGGCCGACGCGATGGCGGAGGCGCTGTCCAAGGTCACGATCAAGCCGCCGGCTGCGCCGCTGGTGTCGAACGTACTGGCATCAGCCATCACCGATCCCGACGAGATTCGTCGCCGGCTGGTTGAGCAGGTCACCGGCACGGTGCGCTGGCGCGAGTCGGTTGCCTACATGGCAGGGCAGGGCGTCACCCGGTTTTTCGAGATCGGCGCCGGCAAGGTGCTGACGGGTCTCGTCAAGCGCATCGCCGACGGCGCCGTCGGCGTTGCAGTCAGTGGCCCCAACGATATTGCTGCCGCCAAGGATGCATTGGCCGCTGCCAAGCAGGCTTGAGTTTGCGCACGATCTGTCCGGAAAACCGCTGCACACTTTTCCGGATCGTGCTTTGGAGGAGTTGTTTCGATGTTCGATCTGACTGGCAAGAAGGCGCTCGTCACCGGCGCGACCGGCGGCATCGGCGGCGCGATTGCGCAGGCGCTGCACGCGCAGGGCGCCACCGTCGCGATCTCTGGAACGCGCAAGGACGTGCTGGACGAGCTGGCCGGCAAGCTCGGCGAGCGTGCCTTCGTGCTGCCCTGCAATCTCTCCAAGGCCGACGAGGTCGAGGCGCTGGTGCCGGCTGCCGAAGCGGCAATGGGCCAGCTCGACATTCTCATCGCCAATGCCGGCATCACGCGTGACAATCTGTTCGTTCAGCTCCGCGACGAGGATTGGGACGAGGTCATCAACGTCAATTTGACCGCGACCTTCCGGTTGGCGAGGGCCGCCACCAAGCTGATGATGCGCAAGCGCTTCGGCCGGATCGTCGCCATCACCTCTGTGGTGGGCGTCACAGGCAACCCCGGGCAAGGCAATTACACCGCGTCGAAGGCGGGCCTGATCGGCATGATCAAGACGCTCGGCGCCGAATACGCCAAGCGCGGCGTCACCGCCAACTGCATCGCGCCCGGCTTCATCAAAACGCCGATGACCGATGCACTCAATGACAAGCAGCGAGAGACGATTCTGACCAAGGTTCCGGCCAACCGCCTGGGGACGCCCGAGGACATTGCGGCCGCCGCCGTCTACCTGAGTTCGAACGAAGCAGCCTACGTCACCGGCCAAACCATCCACGTCAACGGCGGCATGGCCATGATCTGACGCGCCGTTCCGCACTGCCCACATCGGCGGGGGCGGAAGCGGCAACGGACGTTTCCGGAGCGAATTGAGGCGTGTAGTCAAGGCAGTTGAAGTATGATAACCGGACGCTCAACGGATGGGCAAAGAACGCCATTGCAGGTTTTTGAAACCCTGTATATTGGCGATGCAGAGCCTTGGCCGTCGTTCGCCCGGTCCTGCATCGTCTAGGGTGGGACCACATCAAAGTTCGTAAGCGAAGGCAGTCAACGACCACGACGGCTCGTATCGTCCCGGGGGGTCGGGTCTACAGGGAACAACACGAGGTTATGCAATGAGTGACATTGGCGAGCGGGTTAAGAAGATCGTGGTCGAACACCTTGGTGTTGAACCCGAGAAGGTTGTCGACGCAGCGAGCTTCATCGACGACCTCGGCGCCGACAGTCTGGACACCGTCGAGCTGGTGATGGCGTTCGAAGAAGAATTCGGCTGCGAGATTCCGGATGATGCCGCGGAGACGATTCTCACCGTCGGCGACGCCACGAAGTTTCTCGAGAAGAACGCGAAGAGCTAAGGCTCTTCATTCGCGGGGACAACATTGAAACCGGACGGGCCGCTTCCCAGCGGTCAGCCGGTTTCTTGTTATTGGCCGTGAATCTTTCGATGCGGAGTTTTCGGACATGAGGCGGGTTGTCGTCACGGGTCTCGGCATGGTGTCGCCGCTCGGCTGCGGCGTCGAGCCGACCTGGAAGCGCATTCTCAACGGTGAGAGCGGTGCACGTCCAATCGAGAGCTTCGATGTCTCCGATCTGCAGACCAAGATCGCCTGCACGGTGGTGCGCGGCGACGGCAGCAACGACACCTTCAATGCCGACAAATGGATGGAGCCGAAAGACCAGCGCAAGGTCGACGACTTCATCATCTTCGGCATGGCCGCGGCCGGCCAGGCGCTCGACGATGCCAATTGGCATCCCGAGACCGAAGAGGACAAATGTGCGACCGGAACCATGATCGGCTCGGGCATCGGCGGCCTCAACGGCATCGCCGACACCGCGATCCTCTTGAAGGAGCGCGGACCACGCCGGGTATCCCCGTTCTTCATTCCCGGCCGCCTGATCAATCTCGCCTCCGGCTATGTTTCGATCGCGCACGGGTTGAAGGGACCGAACCATTCGGTGGTCACGGCCTGCTCGACCGGCGCGCACGCCGTCGGCGACGCCGCCCGGCTGATCGCGCTCGGCGATGCCGACGTGATGGTTGCCGGCGGAGCGGAGTCGCCGATCAGCCGCATCGGCATTGCCGGCTTCAACGCGGCGCGGGCGCTGTCGACCGGGTTCAACGAGACGCCCGAGAAGGCCTCCCGTCCCTACGACAAGGACCGTGACGGCTTTGTCATGGGCGAGGGCGCCGGCGTCCTCGTTCTGGAGGAGCTCGATCACGCCCGGCGACGCGGCGCGAAGATCTATGCCGAGGTGATCGGCTACGGTCTGTCGGGCGACGCCTATCACATTACGTCGCCTGCGCCAGACGGCGATGGCGGCTTCCGCAGCATGTCCGCCGCGCTCAAGCGGGCCGGCCTGACGGCATCCGACCTCGACTACATCAACGCGCACGGCACCTCCACGCCGCTCGGCGACGAGATCGAGCTCGGCGCAGTGGAGCGGCTGCTTGGCAATGCCGCGTCCAAGGTCGCGATGTCCTCGACCAAATCGTCGACCGGCCATCTGCTCGGCGCTGCCGGTGCGATCGAGGCGATCTTCGCCATCCTCGCGATTCGCGATAACGTCGTCCCACCGACCATCAATTTGGACAACCCGTCGATCGAGACCGCGATCGATCTCGTGCCGCACAAGGCGAAGAAACGTGACGTGAACGTTGCGTTGTCGAATTCGTTTGGTTTCGGCGGTACCAATGCGTCGGTGATCGTCCGGCGACTAAGCCAATAGTTTGTGTTCGCGACGAATCCACCGTTTTGCCGTATTCGGCGATAGTCATGTCTGTGGGCGCGTGTAGTTGGCTCGGCAAGTGATGCCCGGCTGCGATTGAACCGGCAGGATTCAGGTTGCTTCGATGAGTGAAAGGCCGCCCATTTCGCCCCGGAGTCCGCGGGCAGCGCTCGAACCCGAGCAGGTCCCGCCGCCGCCGAAGCGTTCGGAGCGGGCGCGCAATCCCTTCGTCGTGGTCGGCAACGCCATCATCACCTTGCTCTTGATCGGCATGATCGGCGCAGGCGCGGCCTATTATTACGGACGGCAGGTGCTCGAATCGCCCGGGCCGCTGAAGGACGACAAGGTCGTCAACATTCCCCAGCGCGCGGGCAAGCGCGACATCGCCGAGACCTTGAACCGGGAAGGCGTCACCGACGTCAATCCATGGGTGTTCATCGGCGCCGTGGCTGCGCTGAAGGCGAGCTCGGACCTGAAGCCCGGTGAGTATTCGTTCCAGAAGAACGCGTCCCTGCGTGACGTCATCGCGACCATCGTCGAAGGCAAGGTTGTCCAGCACGCCGTGACGATTCCGGAGGGCCTGACCTCCGAGCAGATCGTGGCGCGGCTGTCCGACAACGACATCTTCACCGGCAGCGTTCACGAGGTGCCCCGTGAGGGCACGCTGCTGCCCGAGACCTACAAGTTCCCGCGCGGGACCCCGCGCGACCAGGTGATCCAGCGCATGCAACAGGCGCACAAGCGCGTGCTCGCGGAGATTTGGGAGCGCCGTAGCCAGGATCTTCCCGTCAAGACGCCGGAGCAATTGGTGACGCTTGCCTCGATCGTCGAGAAGGAGACCGGCAAACCGGACGAGCGCAGCCGCGTCGCCGCCGTGTTCGTCAATCGCCTGAAGCAGAAGATCAAGCTGCAGTCCGATCCGACCATTATCTACGGCCTTGTCGGCGGCAAGGGCACGCTGGGACGTCCGATCAAGCGCAGTGAGATCACTCAGCCCTCGCCCTACAACACCTATGTGATCGAGGGACTGCCGCCGGGTCCGATTGCCAACCCCGGCCGCGCCTCGCTGGAGGCCGCCGCCAACCCGGCCCGCACCCGCGACCTCTTTTTCGTCGCCGACGGTTCGGGTGGGCACGCCTTCACCGAGACCTACGACGCGCACCAGAAGAACGTCGCCAAGCTGCGCGCGATGGAGAAGCAGATCCAGAACGACATGGTCGAGCCGGCCGATGATGCGCCCGCGCCGGCCACCGCGGCGCCTGCCGCCACGGCGCCGGCAGCCGCAGATACGGCTCCCACCGCCACGACGCCGGCACCACGGCCGAGGAAGCCGGCCCGGCCTGCGGCGCCCGCCCGCCAGGGCGCGGTGCAGCCGTCGCCGCCGGTGGTCCAGCGCTAGGCTGGCTGCAGACGTGCTACGGACTTTGCGGATTCCACTTTCCTGCAAAATAGTCTTAAGATTCCCGTGGCCTGATGGCCTCGCGAATCCCATGTTTCCGGAGAAACTGACCTGATGGCGCTGTCGTCCATGACCGGCTTTGCCCGAAGCCACGGCGCAAGCGGGCCGTATACGTTCGAATGGGAATTGAAGTCGGTCAACGCCAAGGGCTTTGACTTGCGGGTGCGGCTGCCGCAGGGCTTCGACGAGCTCGAGGCCCACGCCAAGAAGCGCGCCGGCGAGCTTTTGTCGCGTGGAACCGTCTATGCCAATCTCAACGTCAAGCGCGCCAACGCAGCCGCCACCGTCCGCGTCAACGAGGACGTGCTCAACGCCGTGCTGAAGGCCGCTGCCGTCATCGCCGGCAGGGTCGACGCGGTTGCGCCGAGCATCGACGGCCTGCTCGCGATCAAGGGCGTCGTCGAGGTCGCCGAGCCCGAGGGCGATGAGGAGGAGGACAAGGCTGCGCGTGCCGCTGCAGCCGATGCGTTCGACAAGGCGCTCGACGAGCTCGTGGCGATGCGCAAGCGCGAGGGCATCTCACTCGGACAAATCCTGACCCAACGGGTCGACGAGGTCGAGCAGCTGGCGAAGAAGGCGGAAGGTTCGCCCGGCCGCAAGCCGGAGGCGATCAAGGCGAGGCTCGCCGAGCAGATCGCCGCGTTGCTCGACACCTCCGATCGTTTCGATTCCGACCGCCTGATGCAGGAAGCGATCCTGATCGCGACGAGGGCCGACATCCGTGAGGAGCTCGACCGCATCGCCTCGCACATCGCGCAGGCGCGCGAGCTGATCGGCAAGGGCGGCCCGATCGGCCGCAAGCTCGACTTCCTGGCGCAGGAATTTCACCGCGAGGTCAACACCTGCTGCTCCAAGTCAAACGACATCGAGTTGACCAATACCGGGCTCGCCATGAAGAACGTGGTCGAGCAATTCCGCGAGCAGGTCCAGAATCTGGAGTGATCGATGACGACGGGCGGCCACGGAACTGATGGTGTCGAGCGGCGCGGATTGATGTTCGTGCTGTCCTCGCCGTCAGGCGCGGGCAAGACGACGCTGTCGCGTTTGTTGATCGAGCGCATGCCGGGCTTGAGAATGTCGGTCTCCGCGACCACCCGCGCAATGCGGCCAGGCGAGGTCAACGGCACGGATTATTCATTCGTCGACAAGGCCACCTTCGAGGCGATGGTGAAGGCCGGCGAACTGCTGGAATGGGCCACCGTGTTCGACAACAGCTACGGAACGCCGCGCGGCCCGGTCGAAGCGGCGCTGTCGGCCGGGCAGGATGTGCTGTTCGACATCGACTGGCAGGGCACGCAGCAGCTGCGCGAGAAGGCGCGTGCGGATGTCGTCAGCGTGTTCATCCTGCCGCCGTCGGCCAGCGATCTCGAGAAGCGCTTGCATTCACGCGCGCAGGATTCCGACGAGGTGATCCGCAAGCGCATGAGCCGCGCCAGCCACGAGATGAGCCACTGGGCCGAGTACGACTACATCGTGATCAACCACGACATCGACGAGGCCTTCGCCGAGGTGCAGTCGATCCTGAAGGCCGAACGCCTCAAGCGCGAGCGGCGGACGGGCCTCGTCGGCTTCGTGCGTGGTCTGCAAGCTCAGCTTCAGGGCTAGGCTGCGACAGCCGCGGGCCTTCGTTCAGCAGCCGTTCCAGCATCGTCGTGATCACGTCGACATCGGCGTCCTGGATTCTCGTATCCTCGGCACGATCGGCCGGCGCTTCGTCGTGGGGTGCGTTGGCCGCGAGCCGCGGCGCTGACGGCTCGATCTCGAATTCTCCGTTGAAGATATTGGCCTCGTCCAGCTCTGCGGCCGCGTTGCGGGCTGGCGGTACGCGCGCGTCGATCACATCGATTTCGCGATCGATCGCTTCGAGCTGCGCGCCTTGCCGGCGTGCGGCATCGAAATCGACCGGGCGCGGCTGCCGCGCGTGCGGCACCGCGGCCGGCATCGCGGCGAGCCAGGGCGCATGGCCGTCGTCGCGAGCCTGCGGCTCGAAATTGTCCCAGTTGACGCGGCGATGGTTGGCGGCCTGGCGGCGGCTGCGCCCGCTGGCGAAGCGATAGATGATGCTGGCGAGGATGCCGGCAAGCGCCAGCGCGCCGCCGATCGCGAGCAGCAGCATCTGGAGGGAGCCGGTCGGCTTGTCGGCGGCGCTGTCGGCCGCGGCCAGAGCAATCGCAGACTTCGCCGGCTTCACGCTCGGCTGCGCGGCGACCGCGACCGGGGCGGGCGACGGCTCCGCCGCGGGCGCGGCGGACGCCGTGGAGGCGTCGGGCCAGCGTCCGGCGAGGGCGGGCTGCTGCGCGTTGGCGTCAGCGGAGGGAGATGCCGCTTGTTGCGTCGGCGCCGGTTGTGTCTGAGCCGGTGCGCTTGGCGTGCTCGGCGCAGGAGCGTTGTGCGCCGTCACATATTCAGCGCGCGCGTCCTGCACCGCGTGCTGCTGCGGCGCGGCTGACTCTGCTACCGGCTTTTCGGGCTTTTCGGGCGCAGGCGCAGCCTGTGCAGTTTGTGTGACCTTGCCGCCTTCGGCACGCAGATACCAGCATTGCCGCTTGGTCGCGCGCTCGAGCCGATAGTGCCAGTGCTGTCCCTGCGGCGCGACGCCTTTGGGCGACGCCAGGCAGTCGCCCGCGGCATTCGCGCTGCTTGTGGCAGGGGGCGCGCTGGGCGCGTCCTGGGAGACAGCGGCCAATGGTACGCCCGCGACGATGCTGCCAATCAGCGCGGATATGAACTTTGCGGTGCGGTTGCCCATTCTGGTCTCCCGGTTACGCATGACGCAACTCGTTACGGGCGCTTTCTCGACAAAGAGTTAGGTGGCAATGAGCCCCAAATCCGGAGAGGATGTGGCTTGAATCGGGCCTGCGACGTGTTCGTTCCATCCGAATTAAGTCATTTCGGGGGCGTTTGGTGGTTCGCGGTTCCACAAACTGGCCAGTTTCGGATCGCGGTGAGCAGCAGACAGGCGCCGCCGGCTGTGATCGACAGAAAGCGGATCGCAATTGCGATGGCCCTGGCGAAAATGCGGGCTCATTCATGCGGGATGATAATCGTGCGGGCCGCCCGGCGCTTCGCCGCGGTCAAGCGGCGGGCGAAGACGTCACTTGGTGGCGCAGCAATCGACCAACAGGCGCCAGATGCGCTGGATCTCGACTGACCTCTGCAGCTCGAGCACGTGGTTCTCGCTGGAATGAAGAGATGCTGCTTCGGAATGTTGTTCGCGCGGTGCGATCCAGCGCTCTGAGATCGGGTCGTACCACTTGCTCGGCGTCACCACGTTCGTATCTCCTCTTCATCCCCCTGGTTTCTGCGCCTATCCCATGCGCCGGTTGCTGGTGTTCTGGGTGAGATTGCCGTGAGCTGCCTGCTCACGGATGTTCTGCTTCTCGTCGTCGCGATGGCCCTTGGTGGTGTCGACGGGAGCGTCCGGCGCGCTGCCGGCGCCTTTGTGGCTCTGGTTCTCGTCGGGAACGGGCTGGACCGTTTTTGTCTTCGTCATGCGCTCGGACTCCGTCGTTGCGTTTGACAAGAGGCCAACGCACTCGGGGCGCGGGACGTTCCTAAGCCTGGATCCGAAGTGATGGGGCCGGCGTTGGTGCTGCAATAGGTTTTCTCCGCCTGAGGACGAACTCTCCCGGATGCGGAGCCCGTGGGCTGCCGACTCGGCGCGCTTTGCGGTACTTTCCGATCACGGCGTCCAGCAGCGGCGGTCATCCGCGGAACTATGCAGCCTTCCTCAAGTCACACCGCAAGCCGCGGGGCGAGGGCATGGGCTGACGCCGCTAGCCGAGGCGCGCTTCGCGTGCGGCAGGCTCGCGGTTCAAGTAGCGATAGGTGTCGATCGCCCTGTTGGCGAGCATCAGTGGACGGCGCTCACCGGTCTTCAGCTGCGCTTCGATCGCGTCGAGAATGACGTTTGCCGAGATGTCAGGCGGGCCAAGCTCGCCGCTCTTCTCGAGGAAGCTCCAGGCGATGAAGAATGCGCTCTCGACCGTGCAACGAATGGACATGCGCTGCCAACGCCGCGCGGCGGCAGGCGTTCCGTGAGCGGCGGCTAGATATGCATCTCGCCGCCGGCTGAAACTCAGTTCTTCAGCACGATACGGCCGACCACCTTGCCGGCGCGAAGTTCGTCGATCCACTTCTGCACGTCGGCCATCGGCTCTTCGCGCATCGGCGTCGGCTTGATCTTGCCGGCGCGGGCAAGCGCCATCAGCTCGTGAGCCTCCGCGAGCGTGCCGACCATGAAGCCTTCAACGGTGAGACGCTTGTAGACCCATTGCACCATCGGCAGCGTGAACTGGCCGCCCATCAGGCCGGAGACGACGACCTTGCCGCCGCGCGCGGCGACCGCGACCGCAAACGCCATCGACTTCTCGTTGCCGGCGAAGTCGACGACCTCGTCGAAGCCGCCGTCGGTCTCCTTGAGGATGCGCTTGATCACATCGGGCTCGGACGGATCGTAGGCATTGGCTGCGCCGTTCTCGAGCGCCGTCTCGCGCGCGGCCGGCGAGAGATCGGCCACCGTGATCGGCTGCTTGAACATGGCTTGCGCGAACGACAGGCCCATCATGCCGACGCCACCCAGACCAATCAGCAACAGGTTGCGCTGGCGCGGACGGTCGACCAGGCGCTTGAGTGCGCCATAGGCGGTGACGCCGGAGCACATCAACGTCGCCGCCTGGTTGACGGGCAGGGGATCATAGTCGAGTAGATATTTCGCGTCGGGCACGAGCACATGGGTGGCGAAGCCGCCATCGATGGAGACGCCCAGGAAGCGCTGTTTCGCGCACAGATTCTCGTCGCCGTTCTTGCAGTCGCGGCACTGGCCGCAGCCGATCCACGGAAACACCGCCTTCTTCGTACCGACGAGACCCGCCGGCACGTCGGGGCCGACTTCGTCGACAATGCCGGCGATCTCGTGGCCGAGGGTGAACGGCAGCGTCATGCCACGGGTGGTATCGAGCTTCTTGCCGCCGCCAAGGTCGGCATAGCCGTCCTGGATGTGCAAGTCGGAATGACAGAGGCCGCAGCGCTCGATGCGCACCAGAACCTCGGCGCCTTGCGGTTTTGGTGTGTCGACGATGGTCTCGCACAGCGGCGCATCGAACTTGACCAGCGATTGACGACGCATCAACGCCATTTTCTTTCCTCCGGAATATGGATTATTGCGCTTCGCCGCGTATATCCGCCAATTCACGCGCCATGGCAACAAAGCCCGAGATCGGAACAGTCTCGGCGCGCCGCGTCGCATCGACGCCGGCGGCCTGCGCAAGTCGCGCCGGATCGACACCCAACGATTTCAGGCTCTGGCGCAGCATCTTGCGGCGCTGCCCGAAGGCTGCGGCCGCGACCTGTTCGAGCAGCTTGCGATCGCAGGGCAACGGCTCCGCGCGCGGCGTGAGGCGAACGACGGACGAGGTGACTTTCGGTGGCGGCACGAAAGCGGATGGCGAAATGTCGAACAGGATCCTCGTCTCTGCGCGCCAGTTGGCGAGCACGCCGAGCCGGCCATAGGCCTCCGCGTCCTCGTGCGCGACGATGCGCTCTGCGACCTCGCGCTGAAACATCAGCACCATCATGTCGTACCAGGGCGGCCAGGGCTCGATGGTGAGCCAGTTGATCAGGAGCTGGGTCGCGATGTTGTAGGGCAGATTGGCGACGATCTTGGCGCGCTCGCCGCTAAGCAGCGGCCGCGGATCGAAGGTCATGGCGTCGCCATGCACGATCTCGAGCCTGTCAGGATAGCGCGCGGAAATATCCTCAAGCGCCGGGATCGCGCGTTCGTCGTGCTCGATCGCAATCACGCGTCTGGCGCCGAGCGCAAGCAGCGCGCGCGTCAGCCCGCCGGGACCGGGGCCGATCTCGACGATGGTGGAGTCTTCGAGAGGCGCGGCCGCGCGCGCGATGCGCGCGGTGAGATTGAGGTCGAGCAGAAAATTCTGGCCCAACGATTTGCGGGCCGACAGCGCATGCTGGCGAATGACCTCGCGAAGCGGCGGCAGGTCGTCGATCGCGCTCATCAGCTGTTTGCGGCCGCCATGCGGCTCGCGAGCGTGAGTGCCGCAATCAGGCTCGCCGGATTGGCTTTGCCGGTACCGGCGGTGTCGAAGGCGGCGCCGTGATCGGGCGAGGTGCGGATGAAGGGCAGGCCGAGCGTGAGGTTGACGGAGTCGTCGAACGCCACGGTCTTGATCGGGATCAGCGCCTGGTCGGGAGCCCCCATCAGCGGTTGCGATACTCGATCATCGCGGCTTTGCGGAGCTCGTCGAGATAGGCCTTCTGCGTCTTCTCGTACTTCTCCGCATACATCTTCTGTTGAATCTCGCGCTTCTTCGGCGTGTCGATCGTGGTCGGCTTGCGCGAGCACAGCGCCACCATCTCGATGCCCGACCTGGTCACCTCGGGGGCGGTCATATGGCCGATCGGCGTATCGTCGAGCACCTTGCGCAGCGCCTCGGGCAGGTCCGCGGTCGTCTTGGTCACGGTCTCGCGGATGGTGGCGTTCGGCGTCGAGCGGAACAGCGAATTGGCTTCCTCGCAGCTTCCGACGCGCGCGCGGTATTGCTCGGCTTCCTTCATCCGCGTCTCCTGGAAAGCCGCAGTCGAGCCGCGCGGCACGATCAGCACGACCGGCTGCATCTTGTATTCGGTGCCCTCGACCTGGAGCTTCTCGTCACCGCTTTCCCGCACCTTGTCGGCGACGTCCTTTTCGCCGACCATCAGCTTCTCCTTGAACCGGCCGCGCACGAGGCTGGTCCAGACCATCTCTGACTTCATGCGGTTCTTGAGGGTGTCGGGACGCACGCCCTTGACCTCGAGCGACTTGGAGAGCTGATCGGGCGTGATGCGCATGCGCTGCGCCATGCCCTCGAAGGACTGGTTGACGTCGGCGACGGTGGGATCGACGCCGTATTTCTTGCCTTCCTTGATCTTGATCTTGTCGTCGATCAACGTGTTGATGACGTCTTGCCGGCTCGGTGTCTTCTGCGTCGTCAGCTGGTCGAGCTTGGAGCGCTGCTCGATGTCGAAGTCGGTGATGGGATCGCCGTTGACCATGACGACGATGTTCTGCGCCCGTGCCGGCGCGCCGGCTAAAACCAGTACGGAGGCCAGCACGAGGAGAAGGCGGAAGACAGGCAATCGGATCGTCATGGTTGTCGCTCGCATATCAGCCTGGATGATCCTGCGATTGGGAACAGGCAACCGGCACATTCAGACCGATCACTGGAGGCCGCCGCCGGGACTGCTGGTGGTCGACGAGGTCGCGATCGTGCGCAGGCCGATCTGGAACATGAACGCGTGGTTCAGCACCGGCGGCGCCGAGCCCGCAGAATAGCTATACGAGGTTACATAGTTGACGCCGAGCACAAAGCAATCGTCGACATAGCCCGCGCCGAGCACATATTGGTTGATCTTGTTGGCCTCGAGATCCCAGCGAGCCGAGCCCGTCACCACCCAGTTGGTCGCGACCTTGATCGAGCCCGAGGTCAGGATGCCCTCGCGGCGCGTCAAATAGCCGAGCTCCGGCTGCGGCGCGTAATTGCCGTACATCATGCTGACCGACCAACGATTGAAGTTGGCGCGGCCTTCCGCCTCGAATCGCTGGATGTTCCAGGTCTGCTCGTCCATGCGGGAGCGGACACTGAATGTGTAGGTGCTGTTGGGCGAGTAAGCGGCGCTCGCGACATAGTCGGAGCGCGGCTTGTCCAGGCCGGAATCCAGGCCCGTGTTGATGGTGTCCTGGACCGCGTAGGAGTTCATCCCGAACAGCTGGTAGGACTGGCCGAACAGCACCTTGACGGCGCCGCCTCTGTCGAACTGCGTGGTCGCCTGCACGCCGACATTGGCGCGGCCACCGCCCTCGACGCGGTCATAGCCGGAGAACTTGTCGACGTTGAACAGGTTCGAGGTGTCGAACACCATGCTCTGCGCATCCTCGTTCGGAAGCTTGCCGGCATAGGACTCGTTCGGGCGGATGATGACCTGCGCGATCGGCTCGATCGTGGTCGAGCCCCAGGGTTGGACGTTGATGAAGGGATAGCGGTACTCGAGGCCGACGGTCGGCATCAGGCGGAACGCCTGGGTGTCGCCGACGGGGAGGTAGTTCGACACGCCCGGCTGGTTGGAAATGTCAGCGTTGATCGCGTCGGCGCGCAGGATCGCGAACGGTGTCCAGATCTCGCCGAACGGATCGGTGTAGGACTTGCGCCACTGCGCCTCCGCGGTCAGGCGGGTGTAGGTGCCGGGGACACCGCGCAGAAGACATCCATTCGGCATGCTGCGTGCGGCGGGGTCGGCCGAGGCGATCGCGCAGAGGCCTGAGGTGTTGGCCGTCGTCGTGATCGGATCGAACGCCGCGTCGTTACGCGTCAGGTTGACGAAGTTCGTCTTGTAGCTGAACTCGCCGCCGAAGACCGGATAGTTCAGCACGTTCGAGTAGTCGATGACGGGATAGACGACCGGGACCTGCTGCTGGTTGCCCGAGTAGCTCAGCCAGTACATCGTGCGCGCGTCGAAGAAGCTGCGATTGCCGACCCCGGTCAGATAGAGCTGCGACAGCGCATCGGTCGGCAGATACAGGAACGAGCCCAGCGGATCGCGGTACTGCGACAACCGATAGTCCGAGAAGAAGTAGTAGTCGGACATCAGGACGCCGTCCCAACCCCAGACCCATTTGTCATTCAGCGCAAACTGACCCTTGGTGTCGATGGCACCGCGGAACTGACGGTCGCCGGGTTGACCGGCGAGCGCGCCTGGGTCGAGCTGGTCGATGCCGTAGACGCGAACCTGGTAGGCGCCGTCCAACAGGCGCTGGCGGAACTCGGCCTGGAACAGCACGCCTTGCCGGGACGTGATGCGCGGGTTGAAGGTTGCGTCCATGTCGGGCGCGATCGCCCAATAGAACGGGACCTCGACGCCGTAGCCGAACGGCGTGTTCGAGGTGAAGCCCGGCATCAGGAAGCCGGTCTTGCGCTTCACCGTCGGGTCGGGCGTCGAGAAATAGGGCATGTAGGCGAGCGGCACGCCGTAGAATTCCAGCTGCGCCGTCTCGAAATACAACATCTTCTCCTGCTGGTCGTGGATGATGCGGGCACCCTTGACCTGCCAGAGCGGGGGCTTCTTCGGATCGTCCTTACAGGGCGCGCAGGCCGTGTAGACGCCGTTCTCGAACACCGTGTAATTGCCGGAGGAGCGGTCGGCGCGGGTCGCGGCCATGCGGGTCTGGTCGGCGGTGTCCACGCGCAGCGAATCGACGAAACCATCGCGGTAATCGTCAGAGAGATCCATGATCTCGGCATAGGTGATCTTGCCGTCGGCATCCGTCATGCGGATGTTGCCCTCGGCATGCAGCCGCTTGGTCTTCTGGTCGTAGATGACCCGGTCAGCCTCGACGCTGGTGCCGTTGTAGAACAGCTGAACGTTGCCGACCGCGGAGACGCGCGAATTGTTGTAGTCGTAGTCGACCTCGGTCGCCTGCACGAGCATTTGCCCGTCAT
This sequence comes from Bradyrhizobium sp. Gha, assembly GCF_900113735.1. Lineage (GTDB taxonomy): Bacteria > Pseudomonadota > Alphaproteobacteria > Rhizobiales > Xanthobacteraceae > Bradyrhizobium. Next base: position 53,997 of record NZ_FOQM01000026.1, on the reverse strand, counting down.
TTGCGGCCTTCGGCGGCTTCGGACGTGGCGGCAGCGGATTGTAGGTGAAGCTCTGGGCGCTGGCAGGCGCCACGGCGGCAACATCCATCAGCGCGCCGAGCGATGTCACGGCGGCGACGGCCATCAGCAGCCCGCGAATGGACAAGCGGACCCCGTTCGCGCGCACTGCGGTGCGCCGCGTCAAACGAGAAACAGGTCCTCGATGGACGGCAGTCACTAACCGTCCTCCTGGTACAGCAAGGCCAAAAAGCCGGTGAGGCCGCCCACCACTACGGGCAACCACGCCGCAGCGATCGGATGCATCAACTCAGCCTTGCTCAAGTCTTCAGTCACTTTCGACAGAACGTAGAGCAGAAAGCCTGCGCCCACGCCACTCAAAACCATCTTCTGTACGCCACCCATCCGGAAGAAGCGCAACGACACGGAGGCCGCGAGCATCACCATGGCGGCGAGCAAAAACGGCTGTGCCAGTAGCTTGTGATACTGGAGTCGATATCCGGCTGTCGCGAACCCTGAGCTCTCGGATGAACTGATGTAGCTCGGTAGTTGCCAAAAGGACACAGTCTCGGGTGTGGAAAAGCTGTTGCGGACCTGCGCCTCGGTCAACGTCGTCGGAATCTCCAGGCTGGCCTGGTCGACCGGCGGGGAGCCCAGCGAAAAACGGCGCACGCCCTTGAACAGCCAGTGACCGGTCTCCAGCGTCGCCTCGCGTGCCTCGATCCGCTCCTTGAAGTGCTGCTCCGTGTCAAACCGGAACAGCGTGAGTCCAGTCAGGCGGACGCCCTGTTGCTCGCTGCGCGCCGCATTGATGATGGTCTGGCCGTCGCTGGTCACCTGGTTGAGCCAGAAGCCGGAGGCGTCCTGGATGCCGCCGCCGGGCGCCGAGCCGAACAGCTCGGCTTCCATGCGCTTGGAGATCTCACGCAGATTCGCCGAGGTCGGATTGTAGGCGACGGTGGCGAGCACGCCGATCACGAGCGCGCTGCCGAGCGCGGGCGCGATAATTTGCCAGGCTGAGATGCCGGCGGCGCGCGCGACCACGAGCTCGAGGCGGCGGGACAGGTCGAGATAGCAGATCATGGCGCCGATCAGCATGCAGAACGGTGTCAGCTTCTCCAGCAGCTGCGGCACCCGGAACAGCGAAGTCTCGGCCACCATGATCGCGGAGGCAGAGGCGAGCCCTGAGGTCTTGCGCACCATCTCGATGTAGTCGACCAGCACCAGCAGCAGGAAAATGCTCGCGAACACGCCGAGCGCCGCGACGACGAAGCGGCCGGCGAAATAGCGCCCGAGTGTATTGGTGAGCATGCTCATGCGGTGGCCGGCCGTCCGAACAGCCGCGCGATGCGCGCGTTCGACCTGTTGATGGCTTCCATGAGCCCGGGCGGCGGCTCGACCACGATGCCGCCGATGATCATCCACATGCCGACGCCGATCGCGCCGAAAACCATCGCGTATTGGGCCAGCACCGGGGCCGGCGATTTGACAGCCATCACCGAGCAGGCGAAGCCGGCCATGCGCAGGCCGAACACGGCGAGGATCGAGGAGCCGATCGAGAAATTGCGGCTCTGACGCGTGGTGCGCGGCGCGCCGAGGAAGGCGAAGGTCAGCGCCGCAAACGCGAACGGGTAGATCGGGGCCAGCAGGCTGTCATGCAGCGCCGAACGGAACTGCCCGGGTATCTGCTGGTAGACCGGATCGTCCTCGGACGGCGAGAACAGCTCCCAGAGATATCGCTCGCGAATGCCGAGGGCGACGTCATGGCCCTGGTTGCCGAACTTCGACATGTCGAATCCGTAGCGGCCGAAGGCCACCAGCGCGGGGTCGCGCTTGCCGACTTCGAAACGCTGGAGATTGCCGTCCTTCAGCACCAGAAACGATCCGTTCTCGTTCTTCACGACCTCGCCGTGCTCGGCGACGATCGAGACGCGCTCATTCGGATCGCGGCGATCGTCGATGAAGATGCCGGCGAGGATGCCGCCGGGCAGCCGCTCACGAATCCGGATCGTGAGGTTCTTGTCGAGCTGGGCGAAGCGTCCCGGCTGCAGGACGTTGGTGAGCACATCGGCGGTGATCTCCGCGTCCCATTGCTTGATCCGCCGCATGCCGTCGGGAGCGAGGTAGGCCGCGATGAAGGCGACCAGCAGCGCCACGACGCAGGTTGCACAGAAGAACGGATAGAACAGCCGGAACGGCGACAGGCCGGCGGCATTCATCACGATGATTTCGGAGTCGGTCGCGAGCTTGTTCAGCGTGTGCGAGATCGCGATCATCAGCGCGATCGGCGAGATGATCAGCACGAGCGCCGGAATCACGAGGCTGGTGATGCCGAGGAAGGTCAAGATGGTCTGACCCTGGCTCGTCATCAGGTCGATGCCGCGCAATGCCTGCGTAATCCAGATCACGCCGGTGAGGCTGACCAAGACGAGCGCAAACGACGCCAGCGTCGTGCGGAAAATATACCTGTCGATCGACCCCATGCGCTACCGCACGAACCCACCAAAGCCCCAACGTGCACCGGAACTCCAGCTGTCCGACCAATCCCTGACAGGGATCCCCAAGGTCGGCCAACCACCGTCCGGCCGCTTACTCTCACTACCATCCCTTTGATCCGTCAACAAAATGGCTGACACGTGGCACCGTCAATATATGGTTAATAATTCCTTCGATGTGGATTCCCGGCCACGGGCGGTGCTTGGCATCGACCCGGCTTCTCGCCCATAGTGGGACAACCACAAGTGAATCGCCGTTCAGGTTCCGCCTTTGGCCGACCGGTGATCGGCAAAAGCTGCACGTTTTTGAGGAGTTACCCATGTCCGATGCCGTCAAGGTCGGCTTTGTCCCGTTGGCTTCCGCCGCCCGTGGCATCCTGGTCGTGTTCTGTGACGAGGCTCTGAAGGTCGGGCCGGCGACGGCCAAGGCGCTTGGCGGCGCGAACGAACTCATGAAGAGGGCGGCGTCGGCCGCATCTTTCAAAGGCAAAAGCGGCGTAGCGCTGGACATTCTGGCCCCCGAAGGCTTGAAGGCCGAGCGCCTCATCGTGATCGGGACCGGGAAGCCTTCAGGCCTCAAAACTAACGATTTCCTCAAATTCGGCGGCATGGCGGCCAGCAAGCTGAAGGCGGGCTCCGCGACCATGACCATCATGGCCGAGCTTCCTGACGGCGCCATGAGCTGCGAGCAGGCGGTCGCGATTGCCTCGGGCCTTCGCTTGCGCGCCTACAAGTTCGACCGCTACAAGACCAGGAAGAAGGACGGCGAGGAGGGCGCTTTGCGCGCCGAAGTCTCGCTCGCGGTGGGCGATGCGGCTGCGGCCAAGAAGGCTTTTGCGTCGGCCGGTGCGGTCGTCGACGGCGTCATCATCGCGCGCGATCTCGTCAACGAGCCGCCGAACGTGCTCTTCCCCGAGGAATTCGCGCGCCGCGCCAGTCTGCTGCGCAAGCTCGGCGTCAGAATCGAGGTGCTCGACGTCAAGGCGATGCAGAAACTCGGCATGGGCGCGCTGCTCGGCGTCGGCCAGGGCTCTGCACGGCCGAGCCGCACCGTGATCATGCGCTGGGACGGCGGCAGGAAAGGCGAGGCCCCTGTGGCTTTCGTCGGCAAGGGCGTCTGCTTCGACACGGGCGGCATCTCGATCAAGCCGGCCGGCAGCATGGAGGACATGAAGGGCGACATGGGCGGTGCGGCCTGTGTCGTCGGCCTGATGCACGCACTCGCGGCGCGCAAGGCCAAGGTCAATGTGGTAGGCGCCATCGGCCTCGTCGAGAACATGCCCGATGGCAACGCGCAGCGGCCCGGCGACATCGTCACCTCGATGTCGGGACAGACCATCGAGATCATCAACACCGACGCGGAAGGCCGGCTCGTGCTGGCCGACGTGCTCTGGTACGTGGCCAAGAAGACCAAGCCGAAATTCATGGTGGATCTGGCGACGCTGACCGGCGCGATCGTGGTCGCGCTCGGCACCGATCATGCCGGCATGTTCTCCAACAATGACGAGCTTGCCGAGCGGCTGCACGCGGCCGGCATCGAGAGCGGAGAGAAGGTCTGGCGCCTGCCGCTCGGCCCCGAATACGACAAGCTGATCGATTCCCAGTTCGCAGACATGAAGAACACCGGTGGCCGCCACGGCGGCTCGATCACCGCGGCGCAATTCCTGCAGCGCTTCGTCGACGGCACGCCCTGGGCGCATCTCGACATCGCCGGCACCGCGATGGGCGCTCCCAAGACCGACATCAACCAGAGCTGGGGGTCCGGCTACGGCGTCCGGCTGCTCGATCGTCTGGTGGCAGATCACTACGAGCGCAAATGACGTGAGATGACTGAAGTTTTGTTCTACCATCTGCAAAACATGACGGTTGAGAACGTGTTGCCGCCGCTTCTCGAGAAATCGCTCGAGCGCGGCTGGCGCGTCGTGGTGCAGTCGACGTCACCGGAGCGCGCCGATGCGCTCGACGCTCATCTGTGGACCTATCGCGACGATTCCTTTTTGCCGCACGCGACATGGCGCGTGAACGATGTGGCCGAGCAGCCGATCGTGCTGGCGGTCGAGGCGGACAACCCGAACGGCGCCAACGTTCGTTTCCTGGTCGACAACGCCGCGTTGCCCGAGGACGCGGACCGCTACGAGCGCATGGTGCTGCTGTTCGACGGCGATGATCCGGACGCGCTTGCTGCCGCCCGCAGCACCTGGACGGATTGCAAGACGCGGGGATTTGAGGTCACCTATTGGCAGGCTGACGAACGGGGCCGGTGGCAGCGGCGGAATTAGCGGCCGCTCGCAATTAATGATAATTTGGACTTTCTCGGGCAGATTGGTTTCGGCCACCTTCGTGCCGCAAAGTGATGTTGGTACAATCGCTTAGGGCTGCTCCTTCATGCGGGGACTTTAGTTTATCGTGCGACATCAAAAGCTTCCAAAGTCGCTCATCGTTGCGCTGACCGCTGTCGCGCCGCTGATCGCGGGCTGCTCGGGCGGAACCGATTTTCTGGCGTCTGCCAAAGACGCGGAGTGGTTCAACAAGCCGAGCCGCCTGTTCATCAAGAACATCTCGATCGAGTCGCCGCCGCTGACGCCCGACAAGCCGGTGGGGGCTGAGGATCTCGTCAGCGCCGACGGTGCATGCCCGGGCATGGCACCGTCGCCTGGTCCCGCCGATGCCAATGCGTCGACGGCGCCGGCGCCCGTGGGCGGCACGGTCGCGCTCGGCCACACCGAATGCGACGTGGTGCGCGGCATCGGCGCGCCCTCGAACGTCAACCTCTCCAGCGACGGCGCCGGCCGGCGCGTCGCGGTAGTCACCTGGACCACGGGTCCGCGCGCGGGCATCTACACCTTCACTTCGGGGCGCCTCTCCGCGATCGAGGGCACGCCGGAGCCGCCGGTCGTTGCGAAGCCGGTGAAGCCGAAGGCCAAGAAGAAGAAGGCGGCGACGTAAGCGCCGCGCGCCGTCTCGCATGCGGCATATCAGGCTTTCGCGTGAATCTGGTTTTCCTGCCCACCACGCCGTCGGATGCGGATGTCCTGGTCGCCATTCGCATAGCGGCAATGCACGAGAGCCTGGAGCGCGCTGGACGTTTTGATCCTCGGCGCGCGCGGGATCGCTTCTTGACGTCCTTTGATCCGGCGTTCTGTCGCTTCATCGAGGCCGGTGGTGTCAGAGTGGGCTTTGTCTCGCTTCGTCCGCAGCAGGATCCCTGGCTGCTGGACCATTTGTACATCGTGCCCGAGCATCAGGGAAAAGGCATCGGAGCAGCGGTGCTTCGGCAGATCTTCGCGGATGCCGATGCGCACCGCGTCTCCATCCGGGTGGGTGCGTTACGTGGCAGCGAGTCGAACCGGTTCTATCAGCGACACGGCTTCAGGCAGACGGACGAAGCCGAGTGGGACATCTACTACTTGCGCCCACCAAGCGTCCGGCCGGGTTAGCTTTCCAAACCTTCGTCCGGTTTGCGCGCTCGCCTTGATCCGGCGTCAAGTGGCGTCGACCTGCGCGCTCGCCTCGCGCCATTGCTCCTCCGCACGTGCCAGCGCGTCGGCGGCATTGGCGCCGGCCTTCGACAGTTGCGCGGCCTGTTTCGGATCGCGCGTAAAGACGTCGGCAGGGCGAGCGCGGCGTCGATCTTGGCGATGATCTCGGTGACGCGGGCGATCTCAGCGTCGGCTTTCCGCGATGCGCTTCTTCAGCGAGCCGCGATTATCTGATTTTACACGCTGCGGCTTTTCGATTTGAGCACTGCGCTCGCGCGCGGGCGCTTCCGCATTGCCGATGCGGATATTTCCGATCGACGCTCCGCCTGCAGACGCATTCGCACGGGATCGACCGCGCTTGATCTGGATCATGGAGCTCGTGCGGCAGCCGGTGCAGGCTGCGACGGCTCCCCGAGAGAAGGGGCTGCCGCCGTGGCAGAAATTTCAGAGGATCATCCAGGGGATCATCGACGTGAGCAACCTCGAAAAGATTGAACGCGATCCGAATTACCAGGAGCTGGTGCGCCGACGTTCGTCGCTGGGCTGGCTGCTCTCGGCGGTTATGCTTGTCGTCTATTTCGGCTTCATCCTGCTGGTGGCCTACGCCCCCAAGTTTCTGGGAATACCGCTGGGTGGCGGCGTGACGACGATCGGTATTCCGATCGGATTGACCGTCATCGTGCTCGCCTTCGTGCTGACGGGTATCTACGTCCGTCAGGCCAATTCCAGCTACGACGTACTCATCCGCAAAATTGTCGAGGAGAACCGCTCGTGAAGAGATTCGCCTTTCTATCGGTAATTCTGCTCGCAAGCGTGCCCACCATCGCGCTCGCGGCCGGCGCTGTCGAGGGCGGCTCGAAGCAGGCGATCAACTGGTCGGCGATCGGCATGTTCGTCGGGTTCGTCGGCCTGACGCTCGTCATCACCTATTGGGCTGCCAAACGGACCGCGTCGGCGGCAGATTTCTACTCGGCCGGCGGCGGCATCACGGGATTCCAGAACGGACTTGCGATCGCGGGCGACTACATGTCGGCGGCGTCGTTCCTCGGCATCTCAGGTCTCGTCTACACCTCGGGCTACGACGGTCTGATCTACTCGGTCGGCTGGCTCGTGGGATGGCCGATCGTGACCTTTCTGATCGCGGAGCAATTGCGCAATCTCGGAAAATTCACCTTTGCCGACGTTACGTCGTTTCGGCTCGGGCAGACCGAGATCCGGATCCTGGCGGCATGCGGCTCGCTGGTGACCGTTGCATTCTACCTGATCGCGCAGATGGTCGGGGCCGGCAAGCTGATCCAGCTGTTGTTCGGTCTCGATTACTGGATCGCAGTCGTCCTGGTTGGCGGCCTGATGATGATCTACGTGACGTTCGGTGGAATGAAAGCGACGACGTGGGTGCAGATCATCAAGGCGGTGCTGTTGCTCTCGGGTGCGACGTTCATGGCCGGAGCCGTCCTCTACAAGTTCGGGTTCAGCCCGGAAGCCCTGTTCACCAAGGCAACCGAAGTGCATCCCAAGAAGCTCGCGATCATGGAGCCCGGCACTCTGATCTCCAACCCGCTTTCGGCTATCTCGCTCGGCTTGGCGCTGATGTTCGGAACGGCGGGCCTGCCGCACATCCTGATGCGCTTCTTCACCGTGAAGGACGCCCAGGCTGCCCGCAAGTCGGTGTTCTACGCCACCGGTTTCATCGGCTACTTCTATATCCTGACCTTCATCATCGGCTTTGGCGCGATCACACTGGTCTCGACCGACGCGATGTTCCTGGACGGCAGCATCCTGGAGAAGACCAAGAGCGGAATCGCTGCGATCAAGGGCGGCTCCAACATGGCGGCGATTCACCTCGCGAATGCGGTCGGCGGCAATCTGTTCCTTGGCTTCATTTCGGCTGTCGCCTTCGCCACGATCCTCGCCGTCGTCTCGGGGCTGGCTCTGGCGGGAGCCTCATCCATCAGCCACGATCTCTACGGTATGGTGATCAAGGGCGGGAACGCGAATGAGCAGGACGAGATCCGCGTGTCGAAGATTGCGACACTGGTGCTCGGCGTGCTCGCGATCTTCCTCGGCATCGTGTTCGAGAACCAGAACGTCGCCTTCATGGTCGGCCTTGCCTTCGCTATCGCGGCCTCCTGCAATTTCCCGGTGCTGGTGATGTCGATCTTCTGGAAGGGCCTGACGACGCGGGGAGCCGTGGTCGGCGGCTTCCTGGGCCTGGTCAGCGCGGTCGTCGGCGTGGTGCTCTCGCCAGCCGTCTGGGAAGTGACGCTCGGCTTCGCAAAGGGCTCGGCTCCGATCAAGCTGGACAATCCGGCGCTGTTCTCGATGGCCATCGCCTTTGCGGGGATCTGGCTGGTCTCCATTCTGGATCGCAGCAAGCGGGCGGCGGTCGATCGCTATGGTTATGAAGCGCAATATGTCCGGTCCCAGACCGGCATCGGAGCTGCATCGGCGACCGCTCACTGAACGAGGGTCCGGGGACTTCGGCACCGGCCGGGTCAGTTGGCCCCGCCGGTGCGACTCGTTCGATGGTCAATCGCCGGGTCCTCGGGTCGTCCGTGTCCTCGAAAGGCCGAAATGCCCAAGGCGTTCGATATCAGCAACCCGCCGTTCGATCGTCTGACGCCGAGCGAAGCCGAGACGTTGCGGGCCGCGCTCGACATCGCCTACTTCAGCCCGGGAGAAGCGATCATCAGGCAGGACGCTGCGGCGGAGGCGCTCTATGTCGTGATCAAGGGCATCGTCGAAGAGCGGAGCGAGGTCGACCTGCTCGCATTGCTCGGCCCCAAGGACACGTTCGACAGTCGCGCGCTCGTTCACGATCATAATGGCCACCAGTTTTTCGCCCGCGACGAGACGCTTTGCTATGTCATCCCCCGGAAGCTCGCTCTCAATCTGATCAGGGCCAATCCGCGCTTTGCCGCGTTCTTCTACCGGGAGATATCCCAGAAGCTGGACGAACTCGCCAACGACGAGGAGGCGCGACGCTACGGCTCGTTGATGCACGCCAAGGTCAGCGAATTGTTCCTGCATCCGCCGGTGTTTCTGGCGGCCAGCGACACGATCGAGACCGCCGGTCACCTGATGCGGGAGATCAACAGCAATGCGCTCTTCGTGCGGGACGGCGAGCGGATCGGCATCGTTACCGGCATGAATCTGTCCAAGGCGGTGGTGCTGGGGCGCCAGTCCATCCAGACGACGGTGGGCACGCTCGCGAATTACGAGATCGTGTCCCTGCGACGCGACGATTTCGTATCCTCGGCTCTCTTGCTGATGACCAAGCACAACAAGCGGCGGCTTGCCGTGCGGGAGGATGAGGAGTTCGTCGGAATTCTGGAGGAGATCGACCTGCTGGGATTTTTGGCGGGAAGCGCCCAGGTCACGGCCGGTCGCATCGATCGTGCCTCAAGCCGGCAGGATCTTGCCACCGCAGCGCGCGAGGTCGAAACGCAAACGCGCGTGCTGCGGCGGCAAGGGGTCAAGGTGGAGGTCATTGCGGAGATCGTCTCCGATCTCAACCGCCGCCTGCTGTCGCGGCTGTTTGACATGGTCGCGCCGGCGAAGCTGCGCACCGGCAGCTGTCTCATCGTGATGGGAAGCGAGGGGCGGGGGGAGCAGACCGTCCGGACCGATCAGGACAACGGCCTCATCCTGGGCGCCCCGGTGCAGGGTGAAATCCTGGACGCGTTCCGTCACGACTTCTTCGACGCTCTTCAGAGCTTCGGTTTTCCACCGTGTCCTGGAGACATCATGGTGCGCAATCCGGCATGGTCCAGGCCGCTCTCCGACTATATCGCAGATCTGCGCCGCTGGATCGTGCTTCCCGACCAGGCCGGGCACATGAATGTGGCCATCATCTACGATGCGCAGGCGATCGCGGGCGATGAGCAACTCCTGGACGACGTCAAGACGGCGCTGATCGATATGACCCGGGGTGAGCAGGCGTTCATGGCCCACTTTGCGCGCGCGGTCGACGCATTCGAGACGCCGATCGGCCTTTTCAACAATTTGATCACGTCCGAGGGCACGGGAGACGCGCTCGACCTCAAGAAAGGCGGCATCTTTCCGATCGTGCACGGCATTCGCAGCCTGGCACTCGGACAGGGGCTGCGCGAGACCTCCACCGACAAGCGCATCTCCCGGCTTTGTGACCTCGGCGTGCTGCAAGCGGACTTTGGACGCGACCTGAAACAGGCCTTCCGGTTCCTGTTGATGCTTCGGCTCGACGGCCAGCTGGCCGCCTCCGCCGGCGCATCGGGGACACTGGTGCGCCCGGCGCACCTGTCCAGCATGGAACGCCACCTCCTGCGTGACGCACTCCAGGTGGTGAAAAGGCTTCGCGAGATCGTCGGTCACCACTTCAAGCTCGGCATGTTCTAGAATGCTGCCTCGCGCGATCAAGCGACTATTGCACCAGGCCACCCTGAGCGACCAATCCTACCGCTTCATGTTCGGCCGTGCGCCTGACGACGAGTTCGTCGTCATCGATTGCGAGACCACGGGTCTCAACGTACGCACGGACGACGTTGTCGCGATTGCCGCGATCAAGATCAGCGGCAGTCGAATTTTGACCAGCGCGCATTTCGAAGCCATCGTCCATCCTGACAGGGAGCTCGGGGCGGAGGCGATCAGAGTTCACCGCTTGCGCCGGTCCGACGTCGAAGCCGCGCCGATCGTCTGGAAGGTGCTGCCGAGCCTTCTGCACTTCATCGGGCCTCGCCCGCTGATCGGCTACTATGTCGATTTCGACATCGCCATGCTGAACAAGTACATCCTGCCGCTGGTGGGCATTGAGCTGCCCAACGAACGCATCGAAGTGTCGCGGCTTTATTGCGATCGCAAGTACGGCGACGCGCCGCCCAACACCTCGATCGATCTGTCATTCGCCGCGATGCTGCGCGACCTCAGCATTCCGCCGCTCCGACAGCACGATGCCTTCAACGATGCGTTGATGACGGCGATGATGTTCGTGCAGTTGCGCGACCTGACCGAGCGCGGCGTGCGCATCCCGCGCCAGCGTAGCAGCCCTGTCTTCAATCCGACCGGGGCCTGATTCGAGGCCCGGCGCGGGCGGGCAGATGCTCGACAATCACAGATGGAATCATTGAGGTATCATGATGCCCGTACTGTGCATGGGGTTGTTTTCAGTTTTTGAATTTAGCTCGCAGCTTCGTCGACCTGCGCGCTCGCCTCGAGCCATTGCTCCTCCGCGCGCGCCAGCGCGTCGGCGGCATTGGCGCGGGCCTTTGACAGTTGCGCGGCCTGTTTGGGATCGCGCGTAAAGATGTCGGGCAGGGCGAGCGCGGCGTCGATCTTGGCGATGATATCGCTGACGCGTGCGATTTCGGTCTCGGCTTCCGCGATGCGCTTTCTCAGCGAGCCGCGATTGTCCGGCTTCGCACGCTGCGGCTTCTCGCTCGCCGCGCTGCGCTCCCGGGGCGCAGGTTCGGCGTTGCGCGAGGACAGCACCAGGCGGCGATACTCGTCGAGGTCGCCGTCGTAATTGGTCACGGTGCGGTCGGCGACGATCCAGAGCTGATCGGCGCAGGCCTCGATCAGATAACGGTCGTGCGAGACCATGATGATCGCGCCGGGAAACTCGTTGATCGCTTCGGCCAGCGCGGCGCGGCTGTCGATGTCGAGATGGTTGGTCGGCTCGTCCAGGATGATCATGTTGGGGCCGAAGAAGGTTGCCAGTCCCAACAGCAGCCGCGCCTTTTCGCCGCCCGAGAGTTTGCCGGCCTTGGTATCGGCCGCCTTGCCGGAGAAGCCGATCGCGCCGGCGCGGGCGCGCACCTTGGCCTCGGGCGCATCGCCCATCAGCTTGCGGATATGGTCGTAAGCGGAGGCGTCCTCGTTCAGCTCGTCGAGCTGATGCTGCGCGAAATAGGCGATCGACAGCTTGTCCGCGCGCGTCACCTTGCCGGAGAAGGGGGCAAGACGCGCGGCGAGCAGCTTGACCAGTGTCGATTTGCCGTTGCCGTTGGCACCCAACAACGCGATGCGATCGTCGTTGTCGATGCGCAAGGTGATGCGGTTCAGGACCGGCGAGGCCGGATCGTAGCCGACCGATGCGTTGTCGACGGCGATGATCGGCGGCGACAGCAATTTTTCGGGCGCGGGAAAGGTGATCTCGCGCACATCCTCGGTCACCAGTGCCCTGATCGGCTTCAGCCGTTCCAGCATTTTGACGCGCGATTGGGCCTGGCGCGCTTTCGAGGCCTTGGCCTTGAAGCGGTCGACGAAGGCTTGCAGGTGCGCGCGCTCGGCTTCCTGACGCTTGATCTGCTTGGCATCGAGCAGCTCGCGCGCGGCGCGCTGCTCCTCGAAGGAGGAGTAGGTGCCCTTGTAGAGCGTGAGCTTGCCACGCTCCAGATGCAGGATCTGGTCGACCGAGCTTTCCAGCAGGTCGCGATCGTGGCTGATCACGATCACGGTGCGCGGGTAATGCGCGAGGTGATCCTCCAGCCACAGCGTGCCTTCGAGGTCGAGATAGTTGGTGGGTTCGTCGAGCAGCAGGAGGTCGGGGGCTGCGAACAGGGTTGCCGCCAGCGAGACGCGCATGCGCCAGCCGCCGGAGAATTCGGCGCAGGGGCGCAACTGATCGGCTGCGGAAAAGCCGAGGCCGGAGAGAATGGCGGCGGCGCGGCTTGGGGCGGAATGCGCGTCGATGTCGACAAGCCGGGTCTGGATCTCCGCAATCCGGTGCGGGTCGGTCGCGCTTTCGGCTTCATGAAGCAGGGCGGCCCGTTCGAGGTCGGCCTTGAGCACGACCGAAATCAGGCTTTCGGGGCCGTTCGGTGCCTCCTGCGCCAGGCTGCCGACGCGCCAACGTGGCGGCAAGGTCACCGAGCCGTGTTCGGCCGCAAGCTCACCGCGGATCACCTTGAACAGCGTCGACTTGCCGGTGCCGTTGCGTCCGACCATGCCGACGCGCGAGCCCGGCGTGATCTGCACGGAGCTATTGTCGATCAGAAGGCGTCCGGCAAGGCGGATGGAGAGGTCGGTGAGGGAGAGCATGCCGCCTTGTCACCGCTGGCGGGATCAAACGCAACCCGTTTATCCGCGACGCTCCTCAGTGGGAGTCGCGGTCGCGTTGCTTCAGCTGTTTGAGAAGCTGCTCGAGATGGGTCGGGAGCCGGGGTTCGGGACGAAGGCTCTGCTGGAGCCGCTCGCCCACGGCATCGCAAATCGAGCGGCTGGTGCGCCGGTCGATCTGTTCGCTGTCATTGGCAAAAAGGCCAGCCATCGCAAGGTTCCGTGAGTTGAAAGTAACGACACGTTACCAAGTCATTGGCCTCAAAATGGTTTCGCCCCGTGTCGGAGGCATCAGGCATTCTAGTAAAAATTGTATGAATTCGTAATATCTGCTCAAATGAAAGGCCCCGACGGGGGGAACGCCGGGGCCTCTCTTGGAAGGTACCGCAGGGGGGAACGGTACCTCTGAAATGTATGTGGGAAGGTGCTGTCGGGCTCAGTAGCAGCGGTTGATCAGCCGCCACCGCGGTCCCCAGGGGGTCGGGACCAGCCGGCGCACATAGCAGCCGCCATAACCGTAAGCGACGGGAGCAGCGTAGAAGCGCGGACCGCCCCAGCCCCAGCCGCGATGCCAGCCACCACCGTGCCAGCCCCAGCCGCCATGCCAGTGAGCAGAGGCGGAGGTAGGCGCCAGCGCGGCACCCAGAGCGACCGCGGCAACTGCAGCGAGCGAAAGTTTCCTCAACATGGTGATCTCCTCAAAACTGCCGGCGCGGGGCTATCGCGTCGATGGAAAGGCCGCCGAAACTGTGTGCCTCGGAAGAAGGCTTCGGTTTCGATGGACCTGAGGTTATGCCAGGGAGGCTGAACCAAACCCTGACAGAGCCTTCAGATTGGGTTCATCTGGGTGAAATCGTCGTAATCCGTGCTGGAGGGCCGGGTCCCGACCCTGCCGCGGAGCGGCCGCCACGCCACGCCGGCACTCGCTTGCCGGATCGCGAAGGCGCCGATATAAGCCCGGCAACTCCGAACCAGCTTTTTCTCTTGAAGGACAAGACCATGGCCATCGAACGTACTTTCTCGATCATCAAGCCCGACGCCACCGCGCGTAACCTCACCGGCGCCGTGAACGCCGTGATCGAGAAGGCGGGCCTGCGCATCGTCGCGCAGAAGCGTATCCGCATGACCAAGGAACAGGCCGAGACGTTCTACGCCGTCCACAAGGCCCGTCCGTTCTTCGGCGAACTGGTCGAGTTCATGACCTCGGGCCCGGTCGTGGTCCAGGTTCTGGAAGGCGAGAACGCGATCGCCAGGTACCGCGATGCGATGGGCGCGACCGATCCGTCGAAGGCTGCCGAGGGCACCATCCGCAAGCTGTACGCCAAGTCGATCGGCGAGAACTCGGCCCATGGCTCGGACGCTCCGGAAACCGCCGCGATCGAGATCGCGCAGTTCTTCTCGGGCAACGAGATCGTCGGCTGACCGGCCGATAGCATAAGTCGACAGGTGACTCATTGTGAACTGGCTCGGGCAGATCTTCGATCCCGCCACGATCGGGGCATTCGTCACCCAGTTCCGCAATGAGATGGCCGGGCCGACCTTTTGGGTCGCAGTCGGCAAGATCATCTGGATCAACGTCCTGCTCTCCGGCGACAACGCGCTGGTGATCGCGCTTGCCTGCCGCGGCCTGAAGCCGCGGCACCGGCTGTGGGGCATGGTGCTTGGCGCCGGAGCCGCCGTCCTGCTGCGGATCATCTTCACCGGCATCGTCGCCAGCCTGATGGCGCTGCCGTACCTTAAGCTGGTCGGCGGCCTCGCGCTGATCGTGATCGCGGCCAAGCTGCTGGTGCCAGATAACGACGAGGAAGACGTCGAGTCCGCCTCGCATCTGTGGCAGGCGGTGCAGATCGTCGTCGTCGCCGACATCATCATGAGCCTCGACAACGTCATCGCGGTGGCTGCCGCCGCCAATGGCAGCGTGCCGCTGCTCGTGCTCGGCCTTGCCGTCAGCGTGCCGCTGATCGTTGCCGGTGCGGCGCTGATCATGGCGCTCCTATCGAAGCTGCCGATTCTGGTCTGGGCTGGCGCGGCACTGCTCGGCTGGATCGCTGGCGAGGTGATCGCGACCGACCCGGGCATCGCGCCGAAACTGCATTCGCTCTCCGAAGGTCCGTTCGGCGTCTCGCTGGACCGGATGCTCGGCACTCTACATATCCCGCCGCAATTCGCCCATGGCGGCGAGGGCGCAGAATATCTTTGCGCTTCGCTCGGCGTCGTCGTCGTGCTGCTGGTCGGCGCGATCTGGCGGCGGCGCCGCCTGAATGCCGGGGCGTTAGAGGCCTCCGAGCAGCACGCGAAAGTCTCGGCGAAGTAGTTCTAGCGCCGCACGATCGCGCCCGATCGCCCGATCAAGCGCGCGAGCTGCTTGAAGCGGCTGCCGACGCGGTCGGCGACGAGGTCGCCGAGCCTGTGCTCGAACACCAACATCAGATTGCGTCCCTGGCTCCTGAAATGCGTGGCGGGCAGTACGCCCGGACGCGCCGCCGAGATCAGATGCGCCACACGGAATGCCGCACCTAACATGCGGGCGCGTTCGAGCTGCGCCGGCGTCAGCAGCTCCTGGATGGTCAGCGGCGGCTGGTTCTCTTCGCTGAGGCCGGCATAGCGGTAGAACACCGACAGTCCGACGAAGGCGCGCTCGCGGTGATCGATCGCGCCGAAATTGGCGTTGACCACGAGGCTGAGCGTCTGCTCGCCGCGATGATCGGGGTGGACGCGCCAGCCGATATCGGACAGCAGGCAGGCGGTGTGGCGAAGGCGGCGATCCTCCTCGGTCTCGCGCAGCTTCACGACGCGCGCCAGGCGATCGGTCCAGGCCATCAGCTCACGGGCGTGCTTCGCCGAGCGCGACAGCAGCTGGTTCAGCTCCTCGGCCGCGCAGATCAAGCCGTCCTTGTTGCGCTCGGTCTCCGGGAGCTTCTCGTGCAGCAGGCCCTCGCGGACGCCGAAGGTCGAGAACACAATGGTCTTCGGCTGCGCCACGCGGATAATGTGTTCGAGCACGAGCGCTGCGTAGGTGAGGAGAGGGCGCCGCGCATCCGCGACGACCTCGATGTCGGCGAGCATGCCGACGGCGGCGAGGCGCCGCAGCCGACGGGCAAAATCGAGCGCTTCAGTCGCGGGGATCGAATAGCCGTGCATCACCTGGAGCGGATAGCCACTCTGGATGATGTGAATGCGTGCAAGCGCGCGCCAGGTGCCGCCGACGGCGTAGAAGGTGCGGCCGCGGCCGGCGGTGAGCAGAGGTACCTCGTCGATCGCCTCTCGTACGATGCGGTCGGCGCGCTTGAGCGATTTATGCGCGAGGTCCTGGAGTGCGAGGCCACCGAGCGGCAGCGTCACGCCACTGCGCACGCCATTGCCGCGCACCTCGATCAGTTCGAGCGAACCACCGCCGAGATCGCCGACGATGCCGTCGGGGCGATGAATGCCCGACACCACGCCGAGCGCCGACAGTTTTGCTTCGCGCGGTCCCGACAGGATCTCGATCTTCACGGCGCAGATGCGCTCGGCTTTCGCGATGAAGTCGGGGCCGTTCGAGGCGTCGCGGCAGGCCGCGGTCGCAATCGCGAACACGCGGCCGACCTGCATCACGCGGCACAGCGCACGGAAGCGCTTGAGCGAAGTCAGCGCCTTGTCGACGGCGTCGGGCGCAAGCAGGCCCGTGCTCTGCACCTCGCGCCCGAGGCCGCACAGGGTCTTCTCGTTGAAGATCGGAAGCAGGCTCCGCGCCAGCGCCTCGTAGACGACGAGACGAACCGAATTGGAGCCGATGTCGATGACCGCGACGCTGGCGCCACGCTTGCGCGGCCGTTTCAAGGTAAAGTTCTCCGGTCAGGACTGATGGCGTTCGTTGCGGCGCGTGAGACGACGCGGCGAAGATTCCTTGAGCGACTTTCCACGGCCAGACAGACTCGGATTTGTCATGAAGTAGTTGTGCACGTTGAAAGGCTCCTCGCCCTTCGCGGCCTTCATACGCGTTGAGGACCCGTCCGGCAACAATTGCCAGCTCTGCTCATTGTCCTTCAGGTTCGCGACCATGATCTGTTCGAGAACCTGCTGGTGCACCGTGGGATTTTGCAGCGGACACAGCACCTCGACGCGGCGATCGAGGTTGCGCGGCATCATGTCGGCCGAGGAGATATACACAGCCGCTTTCGCACTCGGCAGGCCCTGGCCCATGCCGAAGCAGTAGATTCGGCCATGTTCCAGGAAGCGGCCGATGATCGATTTGACGCGGATGTTTTCCGACAGGCCGGGGATGCCGGGTCTGAGGCAGCAGATGCCGCGCACCACAAGCTCGACCTGGACGCCGGCCTGTGAGGCCTCGTAGAGCGCGTCGATGATGTCGGGGTCGACAAGCGCATTCATCTTCATCCAGACAGCACCAGGCTTGCCGTGACGCGCGTGCTCGGTCTCGCCCTGGATGTGCTCGATGATGCGCTTGCGCAAGGTCAGCGGCGACACCGCCATCTTTTCCAGATCGCTCGGCGCGGCGTAGCCCGTGATGAAGTTAAACACGCGCGCGGCGTCGCGGCCGATGGTCGGCTCCGAGGTGAAGTAGGAGAGATCCGTGTAAATACGTGCGGTGACCGGATGATAATTGCCGGTGCCGGTGTGGACGTAAGTGGTGAGGCTGCCGCCCTCGCGGCGTACCACCATCGAGAGCTTGGCGTGCGTCTTCAGCTCGAGGAAGCCGTAGACGACCTGCACGCCGGCGCGCTCGAGATCGCGCGCCCATCGGATGTTGGCCTCTTCGTCGAAGCGCGCCTTCAGCTCGATCAGCGCGGTGACGGATTTGCCGGCTTCAGCGGCCTCCGCGAGCGTGCGCACGATCGGCGAATTGTTGGAGGTGCGGTAGAGCGTCTGCTTGATCGCGACCACATCAGGATCGCGGGCGGCCTGCTGCAGGAACTGCACCACCACGTCGAACGACTCGTACGGGTGATGGACGATCAGATCCTTCTGCCTGATGGCGGCGAAGATGTCGCCGCCATGCTCGCGCACGCGCTCGGGGTGGCGCGGCACGTAAGGGGTGAATTCGAGGTCGGGCCGGTCGAGACGCGTCAGCTGCGAAAGCTCGTTCATGGCGAGCACGCCGTCGACCAGGAACACCTCGTCGTCGGCCGCCGACAACGCGTGCTGGACGAAGCTACGCAGCTCCTCCGGCATCTTGGCGTCGATCTCGAGGCGGATCACCGATCCACGGCGGCGGCGCTTCAGCGCGGTCTCGAACAGGCGGACGAGGTCTTCGGCCTCTTCCTCGATTTCGAGCTCGGAGTCGCGGATGATGCGGAAGGCGCCCTGGCCGTGGAGGCTGTAGCCGGGGAACAGACGGTTAATGAACAGGCCGGTGGCCTGCTCCAGCGAGATCAGGCGGACCTTGCCCTCGGCCGGCAGGCGGATGAAGCGGTCGATCTTGCCGGGCATGCGGATCAGCGCGTTCATCTGCTTGCCGTCGGCCTCGCGCGTGAGCTGCAGCGCGATGGTGAAGCCGAGGCTCGGGATGAACGGGAAGGGGTGGGCCGGATCGATCGCCAATGGCGTCAGCAGCGGGAACACGTTGTTGAGGAAATAGTCCTCGAGCCAGGTCCGCTCCGCCTTGGTGACCTCCTTGCCGTCGACCAGCACGATGCCGACATCGGCCAGCGTGCCGCGCAGGTCGCGCCAGATCGCCTGCTGATCGCTGGCAAGTTGCGAGACCGTGCGGTTGATCAGCGCGAGCTGCTCGGACGGAGTCAGGCCGTCCGGGGCACGCTCGGCAATGCCCTCGCGGACCTGCGCCTTGATTCCGGCGACGCGGACCATGAAGAACTCGTCGAGGTTATTCGCCGAAATCGACAGGAATCGCACCCGCTCCAGCATAGGGTGGCTGGGATTGACCGACTCCTCGAGGACGCGGCGGTTGAAATGCAGCCAGGACAGCTCGCGATTGATGAATCGCTCGGGGCTTGAGGCAATCGCCGGCAGGCGCTCGGCCTCCGTGGCTTTCTCTTTCGTTTCAACAGCTTGCGCGGAATCCATAAGAAGTCGGTCCATCTCGTTCGCCCCACTTTGCGGCTTATGCGCAAATCCGGCCGGAGCATGTGTTAGTGCGATGACGTTTCGATGACATTGATGTTCCGCCGCCGCGCCGCGTCAAGCGGGCCCGAGGGGAGTCCAAGGGGAGCCCAAGAGAGGGCCTAAGACGCGTCTGGCGGTCAGGCGTCGCGGAGCAGCTCGGCCGCGAGCGCCCGGGTGACGGGCCGGCCGAGCCGCAGCGCCTCGCCGTCGAGCAGCTCCACGGCGCGCCGGGCGGCGGCCGAGGATCGCTCCAGCCGGGTTGCGAGGTAACTGACGACGCTTTCGTCCACGCTGAGCTGGCGATCGGCGCAGAATTTGACGATCAGGCCGCGGAACAGCTGGTCGTCGGGCGGCCGCAGCGAAATCACCGGAATGGTCCGAAACCGGGAGCGCAGGTCGCGGAGCTCGACCGCTATCGCCGCCGGCGTCTCGCGCCCGGTGAACAGCACATGGGCGCCATCCTCGCGGGCGAGATTCATCAGATGGAAGAGGGCGCGTTCGTCAAATTCACCGGCTTTCAGATCCTCGACCACCAGCGCGCCGGTCGCGAGCGCTCCGGGGACGGCTGGGGCGCTCAGCGCGCTGGCCGTTGTCGAGCGGGCACCAGATAGCTCGGCCCAGATCGTGGCCAGGTGGCTCTTGCCTGAACCTTCGGGACCGGCGAGCCACATGGTCCGGTTTGGCCATTCCGGCCAGCCGTCGATCAGCGCGAGGGCGGCGGCGTTAGCGGGACCTTCGAGAAAATTGTCCCGGCTAAGGCTTTCCGCGTGCGGAAGCGAGAACGCCAATTGTCGGGGTTGAACGCGGCCTGCCACGCTTGCTTTGCTCCGTGCCGGCGTGCCGGCGTTGTCCGAAAGATTCGAGTTATTGGATCGGGAGTTGGCCTTTTGCGGGGCCGCCTCCCGTCTCATTTGGCCTCGATCGTACTCATGTGCCGCAGCCACTCGACGAGATAGAGCGACACCGACGAGAGCGTGAACAGCGTGACGAAGCCCATCAGGATCACGTCATAGGGCGCCGCTCCGAAGCCGAAGGCAAGCGCAGCCAGTATCAGGGCCGCGTAAGAGACCTGTGCGGCTGTGTTTAGCTTGGATACTTTCGACGGCCGCATCTCGACCGGCTTGTCGAACAGCCAGGATACGATCACGGCCGTGACGATCATGATGTCGCGGGAGACCACCAGGATCACGATCCAGCGCGGGACGTCGCCCCGGATCCCCAGCGACAGGTAGATCGACACCAGCAGCGCCTTGTCGGCGAGCGGATCGAGCAGGGCACCGAGCTCGCTCGTCATGTTGAAGCGCTTGGCCAGAAAACCGTCCACGGCGTCGCTGATCCCCGCGATCAGGAAGACAGCGAACGCCACCTCCATTTGGCTCGACACGATGGCCCAGACGATGATCGGGACCAGCATGATGCGGCCCAGGGTAATGATGTTCGGAATACTCACACGGCGCTTCCCGGCACCCGACCTGACCTCGAATCGGCCTCTTAGAGGCTGAACCGGTTGATATCTCTACATAGTATAGGGCGGGGCGCCACGCTTGCCATTGCGCGTCCCCGGAATTCGACGTAACCAGCCGCAAACCCACTGGAAATCGGGCATGACCGACCGCAAAAACGGCCTCACTTACGCCGATTCAGGCGTCGATATCGACGCGGGCAATCGCCTCGTCGACCTGATCAAGCCGATGGTGCGCGCCACCGCACGGCCGGGCGCCGATGCCGAGATCGGCGGATTCGGCGGCCTGTTCGACCTCAAGGCGGCCGGCTTCAAGGACCCCGTCCTGGTCGCCGCCACCGACGGCGTCGGCACCAAGGTGAAGATTGCCATCGAGACGGGCTTGCACGGCGGGATCGGCATCGACCTTGTCGCCATGAGTGTCAACGACCTCGTCGTGCAGGGCGCCGAGCCGCTGTTCTTCCTCGACTATTTCGCCTGCGGCAAGCTCGACCCGGAGGCGACGGCGGCGATCGTCGCCGGCGTCGCCGAGGGTTGTCGGGAATCCGGCTGTGCCTTGATCGGGGGCGAGACCGCCGAAATGCCGGGCCTTTACAAGGATGGGGACTACGACCTTGGCGGCTTTGCCGTCGGTGCCGCCGAGCGCGGCACGCTGCTGCCGCGCAAGGACATTGCGGCAGGCGATGCCGTGATCGGTCTGGCCTCGTCGGGCGTCCACTCCAACGGCTTCTCGCTGGTGCGCAAGATCGTGGAACAGTCCGGGCTCGGCTTCGAGACGCAGGCGCCGTTTGCACCCGTCATGACGCTCGGCGGCGCGCTGCTGACGCCGACGCGGCTCTACGTCAAGTCCTGCCTGCGCGCGATCCGCGAGACCGGCGCGGTGAAGGGGCTCGCCCATATCACCGGCGGTGGCTTCACCGACAACATTCCGCGCGTACTCCCGGGTCATCTCGGAGTCGGCATCGATCTGGCGCGCCTGCCGGTGCTGCCGGTGTTCAAATGGCTGGCGGCACAAGCCGGGATCGCCGAATTCGAAATGCTACGTACGTTCAACTGCGGCATCGGCATGATCGCGATCGTCGAGCCTGACAAGGTCGACGAGGTCGTTCGGGTCTTCACTGACGCCGGTGAGACCGTCGCGCAGCTCGGCACCGTGATCCCGGCCGAGGGCGAGCACCGCGTCGTCTATAACGGCCATCTCGATATGGCGCTGTGATGAAGCGCCGCGTCGCCATCCTGATCTCCGGCCGCGGTTCCAACATGTCCGCGCTGATCAAGGCCGCGGCTGCTGCGGATTTTCCGGCGGAGATCTCCCTCGTCATCTCGAACAAGGCCGATGCGCTCGGCCTCGAACGGGCCAAGGCGGCCGGCACGAAAACGCTGGTGATCGAGAGCAAGCCGTTCGGCAAGGATCGCGCCGGGTTCGAGGCGGTGCTGCAGGCGGCCCTGGATCAGCACGGGATCGAGCTGATTTGCCTCGGTGGTTTCATGCGCCTGTTCACGGCCGAGTTCGCCAAGGCGTGGTATGGGCGGATGCTCAACATCCATCCTTCGCTGTTGCCGTCTTTTCCGGGTCTCGATCCGCACGGCCAGGCCTTGCGCGCCGGTGTCAAACTGTCAGGCGCGACGGTGCACTTCGTGATCCCCGAGACCGATGCGGGTCCGATCGTGATGCAGGGCGCGGTGCCCGTCAGCGATCACGACACGGCTGAAACGCTGTCAGAGCGCATTCTGGAAATCGAGCATCGCATCTATCCCGCGGCGCTGAGCCTGCTTGCGACCGGCAAGGTCAAGATCGAGGGCGATGTCTGCAAGACGGCGGGCAGCGCGGCGTCGGATAATTTTTTGGTCGCGCCTGCGGTGAACTGAAGCGCGAGGCGTCTCGCTGCCCCAAGCAAAATCCCCCGGCAGGGCCGGGGGCAACGTCATGATCTCTCGCGCGTGGCTTTGAGAGAAATCAGGAGACCTTGAGGTTCTCCGCGGACGATTTGCCGCGGTTCTCCACGAGGTCGTATTCAACCACCTGGTTCTCATTCAGGGTCGAAAGTCCGGCACGCTCGACGGCCGAGATGTGGACGAACACGTCCTTGTCGCTGCCGTTCGGCTTGATGAACCCGTAACCCTTGGTCGGGTTGAACCATTTGACGGTGCCCTTTTGTGGCATCGTTAGTCTCCTCCGCTAGATACAAAAAAGACGCGGCCGCTTTTCGCGTGCCACGTCACAAACGGGCTTCCGGAAGTCTGTTCGAGTCTCATCGTCGCGAAACGCACAGCCGAGCGGTCAATTCCGATTGTGTAAGGTATTCCAACACGAAAATCGCGCGCTAGCAAGCTGTGCGCGGATTTCAAGACCGCGCCGGAGCTGTCACGACGCAATTTCCGACCTGTGGCTGCGGAACAACAATCGAGGGCAATCGCCGCGGCGATAGTGGGCCAAACGGTTGACCCCTCGTGACAGTTCGGCACAAATCGTCGCACCTGCTCGCGGTTTCTGTTGCATTTTTGCGAGCCGCCATTTGCTTTGGGATGTATCGTCATGTGCTGCATTCAGCAGCCGACCGGAATACGGCGGACGATCGGGTTGGACCGTGTCCGCCGGATCGTGATGGCGATCGTCATGACCGTCGCGTCCGCCGTGATGATGCCGGCGACATCCGGCTTCGCGCAAACCCCGGTGCCGACTTCGTCTCCCACACCGACACCCACACCCGCACCCACACCCACGCCGTCGCCGACCCCAGTCCCGAAACCCACATCGGCCAATGACGAACGGTCTGCCGGCAACAGCACGCTCGATCTCGGCTCGGGCTTCCTGGAGCGGCTCGGTAACCAGGCCTCGAGCGGCACTAACCGGGCGTCGCGCAGCAATCCCGCGGGCGGCGGTGCATCAGAGAGCGCGGAGGATCCGCGCTACCGCACCTGGTATGAGGGCTACGGCGTTTCGGTGCGGACCGATGCGCAGGGCGATTTCGTCGGCGACAAGCGCAAGACGTTCGGCGGCGTTGCCGGATTCGGCGCGCGGCTCGCGCCGGGCGTCAATCTCGGATTTTCCGTCGACCAGAGTCATACCGATGTAGACGTGCCGCTCGCGCTTCAGTCGGCGACGCTCGACCTGACCCAGATCGGCTTCAACGGCTCCGTCGACAAGGGACCGTGGACGTGGGCCTTCGCGCTGGTGCACGGCTTCGGCAAGGTCCATTCCAGCAGGGACACCGGGTTTGGCTCTGCGACGGCGGGCTATCGCGCTACGGTCGATGGTGCGTTGACAGAGATCAGTTATTACTGGACCAAGGACCAGATGCGCGTCGTGCCCAAGGGTGCGCTCGAATATGTGCGCGCCACCAGTGCGTCGTTCCAGGAAGCCGGAGGACTTGATCCCCTCAATGTCGGCTCGAGCGCGATCTCGCGCGCGCGCGTCATGATCGGCGCTGAGATCGGACGCTACTTCATCTTCGACCGGAAGATCCTCGACCTCTCGGCCTACGGCAAGTTCGTCGACAATTTCTATCAGGACCTGGGCTCGGTGCAGGTGAGTCTCGGGACCCAAAACATCGTCGTCCCCGGCATCGGCGAGAGCCGTTATGGAACGGATGCCGGCGCTTCGGTCTCGTTGAGCCTGAGCAACACCGTGCGGCTCTACGTCAATTACGACGGCAAGTTCCGCAACGAGCTGACATCGCACCAGGCCACGGCCGGTTTCGAATATCGGTGGTAAGGCGAGCACGATCCGGAAAAGCATGCCACGGCTTCCTTCGCGGCAAATGCGAAACGCGCTTGCGCGGAGATCATGCCGAAAACAATCGCCCGGCGGTTACGCCGGCGTCGCCGCAACGTATCCGGACAATCCAAAGCCCTCGCGCGCGGCCGTCATCATCGGCACCAATGCGTTCGGATGGATGAATTCGTCCCGGAAGCAGGGATAGGTTTTGGGATCGAAAATCTTCTTCAGCCAGTCGACCACGATCTTATGCCGCTCGGAGGCGCGGAACTCCTTGTGATAAGTCAGCCAGAGGTCGGCATGATGGCTGACGCCGAGGTCGACGGCGACGAGCGGTGCACCGAGCGCGATCGACACCGTCGGCAGGAAGCCGATGCCGGCACCGCGCTCGACCGCATAGAGCACGCCGACGGAAGAGTTGGTCTTGATCCCGACGATTCCTTCCAGGGGCAATCCGAGGATGCGGGCATAGGCGCTGTCGTCAACCTGTGCCGCGTTCTGCTTGACGATGCGATGGTTCGGCAATTCGGCGAGCGTCGCCGGCACGCCGTAGAGATCTGCATAGCTCCTGGCCACGAAGGGATAGATGTGAAGCCGGCCGAGCTTGGCGACGATGAGGTCGGGATTGATCGGTGGTTCGAGCTGGATCGCAATGTCCGACTCCAGTCGCGCGACATCCGCTTGCTCCATTGCACAGCGCAGGTCGACGGTGATCTTGCGATAGGTTTTCTGGAAATCGATCAGCCGCGGCAGGATCCAGAAGTTGCCGGGGCCCTCCGTCACCGCGACGCGCACCGTGCCCGAGGTGTCGTCGGACGAACGCGATGCGCGGCGAAAGACATTAAAGGCGTGATGTTCCATACGCGCGACGTCGGCGATCATCTCGGTGCCTTCGTCACTGAGCGTGAGGCCGCTCTGGTCGCGCAGGAAAAGCTTGCAACCAATGCTCTCTTCGAGCCGGTCCATCCTGCGCATCAATGTGGTAGAGGTGAGCCCGAGCTCTTCGGCGGCGTTTCGGAAACTTTTAAATTTCGCGCAGGCTAAAAACAATTTCAAATCGTCCCAGGACGCATTCAGTGCTTCTTCATGGTGCTGCATCATTGCAGCACCCCGGTGCAATAGTTGCTGCATACTCCTGATCTCCAGCCGCTAAGCTCGTCCCCATAGCAGCGCGTAAAACCGCCTGAACGATAGAGGGATGGCATGGGTATGGAAAGGGGCTCGTTGACCGCGAGGCACGATTTCGACTCCTTGCCGCTGAGTCCAGACGTCGATGTTCGTTGCGCGCAGTCAGGGGAGATTGCCGCGCTCGCGGAGATGGCGCACCGGCTGGTGCCGGGCGTGCAGATCGGGGCGGTCGATCTTGCGAAATATTTCGCTTTCGATCCCCAGAGCATCCTGACATTCACTCGGAAGGGCAATCTGCTCGGCGGCATGGCATTCCTGTTTCTCAATGACCGCGGGCATGATGCTTTGTTGCTCGACGATATCTGCCTGACAGCACCCGAGAGGCGCTATCTCGCTTCCGCGAACGAGGATGTCGCAGCAGTTTACATTTGGGCGATCGCAGCGACGGGGCGCGGCGTCGCCGGCCTTGGCAGGGCTGCGGCGCATCTGCGTCAGATAAGATTCCGCGAGGCAGATTGCTATGCGCAGCCGTCAACCGTGGCCGGACGCGCGCTCATGAGGGCGACCGGGTTCGAACCCATTTCGAGCTTCCAGCCCGACCTCTGGCGGTACGAGCGCCCTTGGCATCGGCGGCCGATGCACATACCGGAGGCAGTCTTCCAAGCAAGGAGTTTTGCAGATGCACGGCACTAGGATTCCCCTCGCCAAGCCCGACTCCCGCGCCATCACCATCCGCCTCGCGCGCGATCCGACCGACCTCATGCTGGTCACGGCCATTCGCTCCGCGGTGTATCTCGCCGAGCAGGATTGTCCATTCGAGGAGGAGTTCGATGGCAACGACATGGTCGCTGCGCATTTCATCGGCTACATCGGCAACGAGCCAGCGGGTTGTCTGCGGGTACGGTTCTTCGGCGATTTCGCCAAGGTGGAGCGGCTTGCGGTGCGGCATCAATATCGCCGCTCGCGCATCTCGTTCAAACTCGTGCAGGCCAGCGTCGACTATGTGAAGCGCAAGGGGTTCCGCAAGATCTACGGCCAGGCGCAGGACCGGCTGGTGGATTTCTGGGCCCATTTCGGCGCCAAGCCGCTCGGCCATAACCGTAAGATCACCTTCTCGGATTTCTCGTACACGGAGATGCTGCTGGAGATCGAGCCGGGGCCGGACGCCATCACGCTGGACAGTGATCCCTATGTGATCATTCGCCCCGAGGGCGACTGGGACCGTCCGGGCGTGCTCGACGCCTCGGCGGGGAGGGCAGTGACATCACCGCTGCGGGACCTCGCTCTCGCCGATCGGCGAAATTGATGCAGGTCTGCGCAAGACAATGCCGGTCTCTCACGACAATCCGCTGGTCCTGGTCTTCGCGGACCTCCAGATGGAATATCTGCCCCCGGGGCGCGGCCACGTCATTCTCGACGCCGACGCCGCAATCACGCGCTGCCTGGCGTTGCTGGCATTGTGGCGGAGCAATCGCTGGCCAGTGATGCATTTGAAACGCATCGCGGAGGCGGCGTGGTTCAATCCGTCATCCAGGCTGACCGATTGGATTGCGGAAGCCAAGCCTCGGCCCGGCGAGATGACCTTCGAGCACGCGTTGCCATCGGCTTACAGCTCCTCGCGCTTCGCCGATTACATGTCCAATATCCGCAATGTGCGCTGCGTGCTGACGGGCTTTTCCCTCGACGAGACCATCCTGGCCACCGTCGTCGAGGGGTTTCATCGCAGCCACCGCTATCAGGTGATCACCGATGCCGTGGCCTGCCGGGAGCCGGGCGCGGGCGAGGCGGCCGTCTACAAAGAGTCGGTGGTGAATGTCATCGCCAACTTTGCTACACTCCAGTCCAGCGCCGAACTGATCAGGGCCAGCGGTGCCGTCGCGGTCTAGGCCGACGCGATCGGCGGATGGATGGGGTGGGACATTGTCTCGGGAGGACGAGCTGAAGGAGCTGGTGAGCGACCTCTCGCGTGCCGTCGAGAGGGCACGCCGGGTTGGTCTGCCCACGACCGTGTATCTGCTGTCGATGGCGCTGGTGGAAGTGAGGGAAGCCGCAGCCGAAGCGGACGGGAATAGCGACGGGGCGGCCTGAGCGCCGTGTCATATGCGGCGTTGTGCATCGCTGCCGAGCGCTTGCTGCCGACGAATTGGCGTTGCAAGTTTCGGCACATCGCAATAGCCAAGTAACCCGAAGCCAAGTAACCCGACAAATCAAGCGAACGATGCTGGCCGCGCCGGCCAGGTGATGACGTAAGGGATCCCGCAAATGTCCATGCTGCCGAATTCGCAAGAAGCCCGGGATGTGGCCTATCAGCTCCACGCCTATACCAATGCGCGCGCCCATCAGCAGGCCGGTCCGCTGGTGATCGAGCGCGGTGAGGGGCCATACGTGTTCGACGCGTCGGGAAAGCGCTATTTCGAGGCGATGGCAGGCCTGTGGAGTGTCGGGCTCGGCTTCAACGAGAAGCGGTTGGTCGAGGCCGCGCACAAGCAGATGCAGGCGCTGCCGTTCTATCACACGTTCTCTGCCAAATCGCACGGCCCCTCGATCGACCTCGCCGAGAAGCTGGTGTCGCTCGCGCCGGTGCAGATGAGCAAGGTGTTCTTCACCAATTCAGGCTCGGAGGCGAACGACACCGTTCTGAAGCTGATCGCCTATCGTTCGAATTCGCTCGGTCAGCCTCAGCGCAAGAAGATCATCAGCCGTATGCGCGCCTATCACGGCGTCACTATTGCATCTGCCAGCCTCACGGGCCTGCCCAACAATCACCGCTCGTTCGACCTGCCGCTGCCGAACATCCTGCATACGGGCTCGCCGCATTTCTACAAGGACGGTGCGCCCGGCGAGAGCGAGGAGGCTTTTGCGACGCGCCGGGCCGAAGAGCTCGACACCCTGATCCAGAAGGAAGGACCTGATACCATCGCGGCCTTCTTCGGCGAGCCGGTGATGGGCGCGGGCGGCGTCATCGTGCCGCCGGCGACCTATTGGGACAAGATCCAGAAAGTGCTGAGCAAGTACGACATCCTGCTGATCGCCGACGAGGTGATCTGCGGTTTCGGCCGTACCGGGAAGATGTTCGGCTGCGAAACCTACGGCATCAAGCCCGATGCGATCGTGGTGTCCAAGCAGATCACGTCGAGCTACTTCCCCCTATCGGCGATCATCATGAACGATCGCATGTTCGAGCCGATCGCCGACGAGAGCAACAAGATCGGCGTGCTAGGCCACGGCTTCACAGCGGGCGGCCATCCGGTCGGCTCGGCGATCGCGCTGGAAAATCTCAAGATCATCGAGGAGCGCGGCCTGGTCGCGCATGCGGCCGAGCTCGGCGCCTACATGCAGGGCCGCTTGCGCGAGCTCACGAGCCATCCGCTGGTCGGCGAGATCCGGGGCGTCGGCATGATCGCTGCGCTCGAGCTCGTGCTCGACAAGGGCCGCAAGACCGCTGCCGCCACGCCAGGCGCCGTCGGCGGCATGGCGAGCCGCATGCTGCAGGAACGCGGCGTGATCGCTCGCAACATGCTCGACGCCATCGCCATCTGCCCGCCCCTGATTAGCACCAAGAACCAGATCGAGGAGCTCGTGGCGACGATCACTGGCGTGCTCGATGACATGAAGCCGGAAGTGGCGAAGCTGCCGCAGGCGTAGGGGCTCGTTCTCTCCTCGACATCGCGAGGAGCCCTTGCGACGAATCCAGACTGCCACTCGGAAAGACTCGGGTTGCGGACCGCCTAAGCCCGCTGAACCCCGATCACGCGGCCTTTCTCGATCGCGAGCGCCAGCTCGCCGCGCTTGAGCTTCAGCGCGGCATCGCCGAACAGCTCGCGGCGCCAGCCGCGCAACGCAGGGACGTCGGCTTCGTCGTCGGCCGCGATCTCCTCGAGGTCGTCGACGGTGGCGATCACCTTGCTGGCGACGGCATGGCGCTCGGCGGTCATGCGCAGCAGCACCTTCAACAGCTCGACGATCGCCGCGCCGTTGTTGTTGTTGCGTGGCTTCTCCAGCTTGGGCAGCGTCGACAAATCTCGCGCCAGCCCGCGCTGGACCGCCGCAACGATGTCCGCGCCCCATTTGGATTTCTCGAAACCCTTCGGCACCGAGCGCAGATGGGCGAGCTTCTCGATCGTGTTCGGCGCGTGGGTCGCGATGTCGCTGACGGCCTCGTCGCGCAGCACGCGGCCACGCGGCACGTCCCGGCTCTGCGCCTCCTGCTCGCGCCAGGCGGCGACTTCCATCAGCACCGCGAGGTCCTTCGGCTTGCGCACCCGGGTCTTCAGCCGTTCCCAGGCGCGCTCGGGGTGGAAGTCGTAGGTCTTCGGCGAGGTCAGAACCTCCATCTCGATGGAGACCCATTCGCTGCGGCGGCGCTTCCTGAGGTCGGCGTCGAGCGCTGCGAACACGTCACGCAGGTGCGTGACGTCCGAGACGGCGTAGTGCATCTGCTCCTTGGTCAGCGGCCGGCGCGACCAATCGGTGAAGCGGTGGGTCTTGTCCGGGCGATGGCCGGTGACTTTTTCGACCAGCGCGTCATAGGCGATGCTGTCGCCATAGCCGAGCACCATGGCCGCGACCTGGGTGTCGAACACCGGATGCGGGATGATGTTGGCCTGGTGCCAGATGATCTCGATGTCCTGGCGCGCGGCGTGAAACACCTTCAGTACGCCCTCGTTGGCCATCAGCTCGAAGAACGGCTTGAGGTCGATGCCGTCGGCCAGCGTGTCGATGACGACCGCTTCCTCGGGGCTGGCCATCTGCACCACGCACAGCAGCGGGTAGTAGGTGGTCTCGCGCAGGAACTCGGTATCGACTGTTATGACGGGGTGCTTGGCCAGCCGGCTGCAGGCAGCCGCGAGGTCAGCGGTGGTGGTAATCAAATCCATGAACGGCCCATGACGCGTGGTACCAGCCGTTCTGCCGAAAGCGCTGTGATGTCAAGGGGCTCTAAGCGAATTCGAGCCTTGCATTTGGACCGGAATCGCTGTTTTCCGACCGAAATCCTATTCGTAGCGGATGCGCTGAGAGGACTTCCGGGCGCAGGGGAGTGCCACCACGAGCACGCACATGGCGACCAATGCCAGACCCAGGAACTCGAAAACCAACAGATCCACGACGGAAATCTCCAGAAACATCGTTAGATTTGTCGGCCGTCCGTTGAGGGTCTGTTAATTCTCGTGGTTACCGGCGGCGGGCCGGGCAGGATGGTGGACGGGGGGTTAATGGCGGCAACTGTCCAAACCGAATTCGGCGCCCCGCATGACGGAGCGCCGATGTTCGATTGCCGTTGCATCCGGCCTTACGGCAGCTTCAGCGACGTCTCCGCATTGTACGGCTTGAGCGTCTCATCTGCTGCCTTCTGGGCGGCGACGAGGGCTTCCTTCGGCTGCTTCTTGCCGTTGAGGACCAGCATCACCTCGTCCTCCAGGTTCTTGCGCACCGGGACGGTCTTGTAGGTCGCAAACCACGGCTTGGCGACGTCGAGCTGCTCGACGGCGGTCTTGGCGTCCGGGTTCTTGTTGAGGAACTCGACCATGTCAGGCGTCTTGTAGGCAGCCATGTTGGGGGCGAAATAGCCGGTGGCGCGGCTCCACCAGGCGCTCTTTTCGGGCGAGGTCATCCACTTGATCAGGGTCCAGGCGGCCTTCTGCTTGTCGGCTTCGACGCCGGCCGGAATGATCAGCGAGGCGCCGCCGATCGGCACTGCGTTTCGGACGTTGCGCGGGATGAAGGCGACCTTGTAGTTGAACTTGGCGTTCTCGCGCACATAGGTCAGCGAGCCCGTCGACAGCATCATCATCGCGGCGTTGCCCGAGATGAAGGAGGTGCTGACGGCAGGTCCCGGCGTGGCGCCGGGCGGGTGGACCTTGTATTTGCTGACGAGGTCGCTCCACCAGGTCAGTGCGCCCAGCATGGAGGGCGTGTCGTAATAGACCTCGCCGCCGAACTCCTCGTTGTAGTACCGCCCGCCATTGCTCATAGTGAGCGTTTCCATCATCCAGCCGCAATAGTCATAGGCGCAGGGGATCGCGATGCCCCATTGGGTCACCTTGTCGCCGTCGCGCTTGGTCAGTTTCTTGGCCCAATCGGTGAGCTCGAGCCAGGTCTGCGGCGGCTTGCTCGGATCGAGCCCGGCTTCCTTGGCCTTGTCGGCATTGATGTAGAGCAGCGGCGTCGAATTCTGGAAGGGGACGCCGTAAACCGAGCGGTTGATCACCGCGTTGCCGCTCAGCGCAGGGAAGAATTGCCCGAGGAACTGGTCCTTGCTGCTGCCGTCGGCGGCGATCAGGCTGTCGAGATTGGTGAGCTCGTTCTCGATCTGCATGTCGAGCAGGAAGTTCGCCGACATGATCACCGCGGCCGGCGGCTTGCCGGCCTTGATCGAGGCGCGCGTCTTGATCAGCGTATCGTCGTAGGAGCCGGTGTAGACGGCGGTCGCCTTGATGTCGGGGTGAGCGTCGTTGAACTCCTTGATCAACGTGCTCATGTCGCGGGCGAGCTTGCCGTCGACGGGCACGGGGAAGAACAGCTCGATGTCGGTCGGACCTTCGCCGGCGAGGGCCGGAAAGGCGAGGGCGCCCGCCATAGCAAGGCCGAGCATGAGCCTGCGGGAGAACAGCATCGACAAATCTCCTATTTGATGCCTGAGGTGACGAAAGAACTGATGAAGCGCTTCTGGAAGATCAGGAAGGTGATGAGCAGCGGCGCGATCACCATCAGCGTGCCGGCGGCGATGGTGCCCCAGGCCTGCGTGCCCTCCGCCGTCGCGGTGAAGACGGACAAGCCAACCGTGAGCGGCCGTTTGTCCGGCGAGTTGATCACCATCAGCGGCCACAGAAAGTCGTTCCAGTGGCTGGTGACCGAGATGATGGCGAACGCCGAGAAGCTCGGCAGCGACAGCGGCACATAGATGTGACGGATGCGCTGGATCAGACTGGCGCCGTCGATCAGGGCGGCGTCCTCGAGTTCGGCCGGAATGGCTTCGAACGCCTGGCGCATCAGAAAGGTCCCGAAGGCGGAGGCGAAGAACGGCATCATGACGCCGGCGAGCGTGTCATAGAGACCGAGCTGCGCGACGAGCCGCAGGTTCGGCACGATCAGCAGCACCGGCACGAGCATCAGCTGCATCAGGAACAGATAGAAGATCAGCGTCTTGCCCGCGAAGTCGAGCCGCGCAAAGGCGAACCCCGCGAGCGTGATCGTGACGAACTGCACCAAGAGGATGCCGGAGCAGATGATCGTGGTGTTGAGGAAGTAGCGCGGGAAATCGCCGATCTCCCAGGCATCCCTGATATTGTCGAGCGTGGGTTTCAGGCTCGGCACCAACTCGGCCACCAGATTGATGCCGTCAGCGGCCGGACGCAGCGTTGCCACGCCCATCCACAGGAACGGGATCAGCCAGGCCAACGCGAGCAGCACGGTCAGCGCGAAGCCGAGCTTCGGCGTGATCTCGTTACGCGTGGCGAGCGGGGCGTCCTTGTAGAGCTTGTCGATCAGCTTCATCGCCCGCCCTCGCGGTTCGCCATGGTCCGGAAGGAGAGCGCGGTGAGGGCCATCAGGGCGGCGAGCGTCAGCAGCGTTGCCGCCGAGGCCATGCCGATGTCGTAATGCTCGACCGCCTGCTGGTAGATGTAGAACAGCACAAGATTGGTGGCATTCGACGGGCCGCCCTTGGTCATGACGAAAACGTGGTCGACCTGTGTCACCGCGTTCAGCGTCGCGATCACGATGACGAACAGGAAGGTGGGCTTGAGCTCCGGCAGGATGATGTAGCGCAGCCGCATGAAGGGACCGGCGCCGTCGAGATGCGCGGCCTCCATCACGTCCTCAGGCACGGCCTGGAGGCCGGCCAGGAAGAACAGCATGTAGTAGCCCGCGTTCTTCCAGATGGTGATGACCATGATCGCGTAGAGCGCGATGTCGGGGTCGCCGAGCCAGTTCGGCAGCACCGGCAGCAGCCGGCCGATGTAGTAATCGAGCAGGCCGACATTGGGCAGGAAGATAAACAGGAACAGCGCCGATGCCGCGACCATTGGAATCAGCACCGGCAGGAACAGCGCAGCGCGCAGCGCGCTGGTCACGGCATTGGTGCGCGCCAGCGCCAGCGCGAACAGCAGCGCAAGGCCGATGCTCGGGATCGCGGTCCCGACGGCATAGATGAGGTTGTTGACGACGGCCCCGGTGAAGGCGGGGTCGGCCAGCACCGCGGCGATATTGTCGAGGCCCACAAAGCGAAGCGGCGCCTTCGGCGTGGCGCGCTGATAGAGCGCATCGATCAGCACGCGCCCCATCGCGCCGTAGGTGAACAGGGCAAGGAAAATCAGGGAAGGCAGCAGCAGCAGATAGGCCGGCAGCGAGGCTTTGAAGCGGCTGGTGAACCGCGTCACGATGTGCAGGCGCGGCGGCGCCGATGCCGCGACCGGGAGAGCCGCGGGTTCAGCGAGGCTCATGTCACCGCGCCGGGAAATTGAGCGCATAGTCGCGTCCGTCCATTCCCGCAGGTGGGTCGAAGGGAAAGCGCAGACTGGTGTCGAGGAAGTCGTGGCTGTGCACGACGAGGTTTTGGTCGTCGATCAGCACCACGCCATAGGCCGGCGGCTCGCGGCTCGCCAAATGGTCCGCGGGATTGGCATCGAGCTCGAACCAGACCTGATGGTTGGTGCCGCGCAGCGTCGAGAACGGGATCTTGCCGTAGCTGCCGAAGATCGGCCGGTGCACATGGCCGAAGAAGAGATGGCGGATGCGCGCGCGATAGGGCGCGATCACCTCGGCGAACTCCGCGCTCTGCTTCAGCGCGATCTCGTCCATCGCGTGCACGCCGACCGGGAAGGGCGGATGGTGCATGAACACGACGAAGGGCTGGTCGTCAGGCGCAGAGGCCAGCGTCTTCGCCAGCCAGTCGAACCGCTTGGCGCAGATCTCGCCGGCATGGCTGGTCTCGTCCAGTGTGTCCAGGAAGACGAACAGGCCGTGCTCGGTGGCACGGGTGCCCTGCACGAAACCGTTGGGATCGCGCGGTGCGGCCTTCAGGCCGTCGAGGCAGGCCACGCGCTTGTCGTGATTGCCGACCATGGCGATGTAGGGGATCTGCAGCGCAGCCATCGCCTCGGCGAAATTGGCGTAGGAGTCAGGCTCGCCCCAATGGGTGAGGTCGCCGGTCACGACCGCGAACACCGCGTCGGACTGGTGCTTGTTGATGTCGGCGATGGCCGCGTCGAGGCGGGCACGCGGGTCGAGGCCATAGAGCTGCTGGCCCGGGCCCGCGAGATGCGTGTCGGTGAGGTGGATGAATTTGAATGGCATGCGCGCGTGTCAGGTCTCTGGGAGGACGGTCGCCTCCGGCAAGACGGCCCGCCAGCCGGTTAGAGTGGGAGTGTTTCAGTTTGATGACAGTGGTTGCCGACGCGGCAAATTGTCGGGCAGAACGGCCGCGGTGGTCAATCCGCTCATCTCGCGATGCGGTAGCCGCCCGAGTATGCAAAATCTCGAAAACAACCCCATGCACAGTAGCCGATGGTTGCCGGACAAGCGGCTTGGATGCTGTTCGAGATCCGTTGACACGTCGGGCAAAACAGCGGCATGATGGCATTATCGGAAAATCCGCAGAGCGCTGGTGCGTAGGCTGGATTAGCGAAGCGCCTCTTTTGCTTTCCGCCTGTCGGAGAGAAGTGGTGGATTACGCCTTCGGCTCATCCACCTTACGTTACCGGTTGGCGTCACGTCCCGCAGAACGTCTGCAACACCCGCTGGTCCGGCAGCGGTGGATCGGCGTAGGCGGAGTATTCGGGCTGGTCTTCGTATGGCTTCGCCAGTACCTTCACCAGCTCCTCGAACGGTGCGTAGTTGTCGTCGTTCACGGCAGCCTGGATCACGGCCTCGACGCGGTGGTTGCGCGGGATGAAGAGCGGATTGACGGCGTGCATCGCGGCTTGCCGCTCAGTTGCGGTCTGCGGCTCCAGCGCGATACGCGCACGCCAGCGTCCGGCCCATTCGTCGAAGGCTGCGGGCTCCATGAACTGTGCGCGGACATCGGCGCCGTCATCGCCAGCGGCATCGCCGAGCTTGCGGAAGGTCAGCGTGAAGTCGGCCTGGTTCTTGGCCATGGCATCGAGCAGGTCCTGGATCAGGGCCTCGTCGCCGTCGCGCTCCGTGAACAGGCCGACCTTCTTGCGCAGGCCGGCCTGATACGCGGCGCTGAACGTCTCGGAGAAAGCGCCGAGAATGTCCTGCGCTTCGGCGACCGCCTTCTCCTGGTCGTCGGAGAAGAGCGGCAGCAGGCATTCGGCGAGGCGCGTCAGATTCCACAGGCCGATGCGCGGCTGGTTGGCGTAGGCGTAGCGGCCCATTTCGTCGATCGACGAAAACACCTGGGCGGGATTGTAGGCATCCATGAAGGCGCAGGGGCCGTAATCGATGGTCTCCCCTGAGATGGAGCTGTTGTCGGTGTTCATCACGCCGTGGATGAAGCCGATCAAGAGCCAGCGAGCGATCAACTCGGCCTGGCGCGCGACGACGCCGGCGAGCAGGGCATGATAGGGCCGCTCGGCATGGAGCAGGTCCTGAAAGTGCCTGGTGATGACGTGATCGGCGAGCCGACGGATCGCATCGGTGTCGCGGCGGACCGCGAAGAACTGAAAGGTGCCAACGCGGATATGGCTGGAGGCGACGCGCGTCAGCACGGCGCCCGGCAGCACGGTCTCGCGGATCACCGGCTCGCCGGTGATGACGGCGGCGAGCGAGCGGGTGGTCGGGATGCCGAGCGCGTACATCGCTTCACTGACGATGTATTCGCGCAAGACCGGCCCGAGCGCGGCGCGCCCGTCGCCGCGGCGGGAAAACGGGGTGGGACCCGAGCCCTTGAGCTGGATATCGCGGCGGACGCCGTCTCTATCGATGACCTCGCCGAGCAAGATGGCGCGGCCGTCGCCGAGCTGGGGCACGAAATGCCCGAACTGGTGGCCGGCATAGGCCATGGCGATGGGCTCGGCTCCATCGGGAACTGTCTTTCCGGCCAGGATGGCCGCCCCTTCAGGGGTCTCCAGCATGTCGGGGTCGAGTCCGAGCTGGACCGCCAGCGGCCGGTTCAGCTTGATCAGCCGGGGCGCGGATACGGGGGTCGGCGCGACGCGGGCGAAGAAGCTGTCCGGCAGGGCCGAATAGGAGTTCTGGAAGGGGAAATGGACCGTCATGGGCTCAAGATAGGGCTGGAACACCTGATGGCAAAGGCTTGGGCCCAAATGGCCCAAAAAGGGGCCTTCGGGCCCGAAACAGGCCCTTCCTTTGGTTGCCGCACCCGGTCTCGTCGGGTAAACCCTGCCGCAGCTTCGGACCGGTCGTTTCAGGCCGTCCGATTCGTATCCTCCGACATTGATTTTGGGACGACCATGCATCGCTACCGGTCACATACATGCGGCGCGCTCCGCGAGAGCAACATCGGCGAGACCATTCGCCTCTCGGGCTGGGTCCATCGCGTTCGCGATCATGGCGGCGTGCTGTTCATTGATTTGCGTGATCACTACGGACTGACCCAGTGCGTGGTCGATCCCGATTCGCCGGCATTCTCGCTGGCCGAAAAGCTGCGCTCGGAATTCGTGGTCAAGATGGACGGCAAGGTCCGCCGCCGCCCCGAAGGCACCGACAATGACGATCTGCCGACCGGCAAGATCGAGGTTTACGTCAGCGAGATCGAGGTGCTGGGACCTGCCGGCGACCTGCCGCTCCCTGTGTTCGGCGACCAGGAATACCCTGAGGACATCCGCCTGAAGTATCGCTTCCTCGACCTGCGACGCGAAAAACTGCACCAGAACATCATGACGCGCGTCGAGATCATCAAGTCGATGCGCCGACGCATGGAGGGGCAGGGCTTCTTCGAGTTCAACACGCCGATCCTGACCGCGTCCTCGCCGGAAGGCGCGCGCGACTTCCTGGTGCCCTCGCGCATCCATCCGGGAAAATTCTACGCGCTGCCGCAGGCGCCGCAGCAGTACAAGCAGCTGCTGATGATGTCGGGCTTCGACCGCTACTTCCAGATCGCGCCATGCTTCCGCGACGAGGACCCGCGCGCCGACCGTCTGCCGGGCGAGTTCTACCAGCTCGACGTAGAGATGAGCTTTGTCACGCAGGAAGACGTGTTCGCGGCGATGGAGCCCGTCATCACCGGCGTGTTCGAGGAGTTCGCCAAGGGCAAGCCGGTGACGAAGGGCTGGCGGCGGATTCCGTTTGCCGAGGCGCTGCGCAAATACGGCAGCGACAAGCCCGATCTGCGCAACCCCATCGAGATGCAGGACGTCTCCGAGCATTTCCGCGGCTCCGGCTTCAAGGTGTTCGCGCGTATGCTCGAAGACCCCAAGAACCAGGTCTGGGCGATCCCGGCGCCGGGCGGCGGCAGCCGCGCCTTCTGCGACCGCATGAACTCGTGGGCGCAGGGTGAAGGCCAGCCTGGTCTGGGCTACATCATGTGGCGCGAAGGCGGCGAGGGTGCGGGTCCTCTGGCGAACAACATCGGGCCGGAGCGCACCGCTGCGATCCGCGCCCAGATCGGCACCAAGGAAGGCGATGCTGCCTTCTTCGTCGCCGGCGACCCCGACAAGTTCTGGAAGTTTTCGGGCCATGCGCGCAACAAGGTCGGCGAGGAATTGAACCTCACCGACAAGGAGCGGTTCGAGCTCGCCTGGATCGTCGACTTCCCAATGTACGAGTACAACGAGGACGACAAGAAGGTCGACTTCTCGCACAACCCGTTCTCGATGCCGCAGGGTGGTCTCGACGCGCTGAAGGGTCAGGATCCGCTGACCATCAAGGCGTTCCAATACGACATCACCTGCAACGGCTACGAGATCGCTTCGGGCGGCATCCGCAACCACGTCCCGGAAGCCATGGTGAAGGCGTTCGAGATCGCCGGCTACGGCGAGCAGGAGGTGGTCGATCGATTCGGCGGCATGTACCGCGCCTTCCAGTACGGCGCGCCGCCGCATGGCGGCATGGCCGCAGGCGTCGACCGCATCGTGATGCTGCTCTGTGGCACGACGAATTTGCGCGAGATCTCGCTGTTCCCGATGAACCAGCAGGCGATGGATCTCTTGATGGGAGCCCCGTCGGAAGCCACCACCAAGCAGCTCCGCGAGCTGCATGTGCGGGTGAACCTGCCGCAGAAGTGAGTGGTGGGCAACGCTACCTCCACATCGTCCTTGCGAGCGTAGCGAAGCAATCCAGAATCTTTCCGCGGAGGAAGTCTGGATTGCTTCGTCGCTTCGCTCCTCGCAATGACGGGGCGAGAGCGTGCGCTCCTGACTGTCCTACAACCCCGTCGATGCCTCGATCCTGAACTGCGCCAGTGCGCTCTGCGGATCGGTCCGCAACAGCTGCATCATCCGTATCAGCGGCGCCTTGGCGCGGGGCGTCAGCTTGATCACGAGCGTCTGGCCCGGCGTCTCAATAAAGCTTGCAATGGCGTCCACCGCCGCACCCGCCTCCGGATTGGCGGAGGCGATCTCCTCCCGATGGACCCTGACGCTGTCGGCAAGCGCCTGGCGCGCAGCGTCGCGGCTGACGTTTTTGCCACGTGCGTACTGCGTCGACGCGGCCTCGACGCCGCCATTGTCACGAAGCGAGAACGCGAGCGCGCCAGCCTCGATCCTTGCTGCCTGGCCCATCAGTTGCGCGGGATCGGTCGAAAACACCTCGCGGGGTACGTTGCCGAGCGTGATGCCTAATTGCGCTTTTGCGATCCCTGCGATGTCAAGCATCGCCGGCGCCAGTGCGAAGCTGTTTGACTGTTCTGTCCAGGCAGCGCCGAGATCGAAGTCGATCGCGAGCTTGTCGATGCCGGCGGCCAGCAACGGGAGCTGCTTCGGATCGGATGGATCGGTCGGCGTGACAAATTTCGCCACCACATGCGCCTTGCTCGGGATCGCGCCGACGAGCTGCCCCCAGTCCAGGCTGAGCGTATCGATCGTGACCAGCTTCCTGGTGTTCTTGAAAGGCGCGGTCACGCCTTTAATCTCCGCGCCCGCGAGCACGCCGAACACCCCCAGCATCTGGTCCGGCGCGGGCGCTCGCCCGGGCGTGACGAGGCCAGCTGCCCAGCGCATCAGGCTCGGCATGCTGAAGGACTTCAGCGCGAAGTGCTCCATCTTGAACTGACCCTGCGGGGTCGGCATGTCGAGGCCTTCCAGCACGATCTTATCTTGATCATATCTGACAGCGTTGAGCTTTCCCGTCCCTTGCGGCGTCTCGACCGTCTGCTGGCCGACTTCGGCCTTGCCGATCCGAAAGCCCTCGAAGATGTCGGCCACCTTCGCGATCATCTCGCGCGACTGCGCCGCCGTCGGGACCGAGCGGTCTGCCGGCATCAATGTCATGATCTCGGCGGGGCGGAATTTCGACGGTTGGATCGCGATGTCGTCGAATGAAAAGCCGCCGATGAGCACGCGCACCCCCGCGGCCATCATCACCGTGTACGACTTGACCGAGATGCGCCGATAAATCCTGTGGAAGCCGTCGTCGCCCGATCCCTGCGGATCGAGTGCGGCCGTTATCGCGGTTGCGTCGAAATCGTTCGCCTCCAGGCCCGACAGCTCGGCGGTCATCTTTTCCGGCTTGCCCGGCTGGCTCACGTCGAGGGAGTAAGCGA
Source organism: Bradyrhizobium sp. Gha (assembly GCF_900113735.1). Lineage (GTDB taxonomy): Bacteria > Pseudomonadota > Alphaproteobacteria > Rhizobiales > Xanthobacteraceae > Bradyrhizobium. The sequence goes on along the minus strand of NZ_FOQM01000026.1, from coordinate 13,997 downwards.
CGCGATCTGTCTTGGTCATTTCGATCTTGCCGCGATTGACGTTCCCGACCGAAAGCCCGGAATAGACGAAGTCTCCGCTGCCGGCCGTACTGGGGCCGGCATCGATATTGACCATGACGGTCGGCACCACGATCGAGGACGCCGAGACGGCTGCGAATTGCGCGAGCATGAAGCGATACACGTCCATGATCGAGCCGGATAGCTGAGCGCTCGCGGCTCTGGTGGGACCGGCAAAGTCGCGAGCGGTGATCTGCGGGATCTTGTAGTTGGCTTTCACCTTCGCCCGAACGGTATAGGTGAAGGCGACTTCGACCCCGGACACTTCGATGCCGTCCGCCGCGAAATGAGCCTCGTCCGGCTGGCGTACGCCGACAGCCACGAGCTTTGCGATCTTGATGTTGGCCAGCTCCGGCTCGGCGGGCTCGACGTTGATGTTCTCGATCGTCAGGGTGCGGCTCGGCAGATCGAACCCGATCCTGCCGTGGCTCGCCTTGCCGCCTCGGCTGCGGATCTGCTCCAAAGCCGCTTCGATCCCGGTGGTGACGCGATGCTCGACATAGAGGTTGAAGCCGAACCATCCGCCCGCCGCGAGCACGGCTGCCACGATCAGGCCGATCAGGATTCGCTTCATTCCCAGCTCCAGTTGTTCGTTGTGCGCTGCGCAACCTGGCATATTCGGGAAACGTCGCAAGGTCCAGGGAAAGCTAGCGCAATCAGATGTTTGACGGCGCGCCCTGTTGATGGGGATGCAATCGGATGTTGCCACCGGGCCTTCGGCCGTGCTTCATCCGGTTTCCATGACCCGGAAATACTGTCCGCTTGGACGGCTGCTCCGGATGAGGCATTTTGAGGCCGGTAACGCGAGGCAAGAGACCGCATGTCGTCCTATTCTGATGATCTCCACCAGGCGGCACTGGCCTATCACCGTCTGCCGCGCCCCGGAAAGCTCGAGATCCAGGCGAGCAAGCCGCTCGCCAACCAGCGCGACCTCGCGCTTGCCTATTCTCCGGGCGTTGCCGCCGCCTGCACCGAGATCGCCAAGAACCCGGCGGAAGCCGCGACCCTGACGACCCGCGCCAATCTGGTCGCCGTCGTTTCCAACGGCACGGCGGTGCTCGGCCTCGGCAATATCGGCCCGCTGGCGTCCAAGCCGGTGATGGAGGGCAAGGCGGTCCTGTTCAAGAAATTCGCCGGCATCGACGTGTTCGACATCGAGATCGCCGCCGACACCATCGAGCGCGTGGTCGAGACCGTGGCGGCGCTCGAGCCCACCTTCGGCGGCATCAATCTCGAAGACATCCGCGGCCCGGAATGTTTCGAGATCGAGGCGCAGCTGAAGGAGCGCATGAAGATTCCGGTCTTCCATGACGATCAGCACGGCACCGCGATCATCGTCGCCGCCGCCATCAGCAATGGTTTGCGCCTGAACGGCAAGAAGCTGTCGGAGGTCAAGATCGTGGCGTCGGGAGCAGGGGCCGCGGCCATCGCGACCCTCAACCTGCTGGTCTCGATGGGGGCGCAGCGCAAGAACATCTGGGTCTGCGACATCGACGGCCTCGTGCATGAGGGCCGCAATACCACGATGGATCGCTGGAAGGCCGTCTACGCGCAGAAGACCGAGAAGCGCACGCTTGGCGACGTCATCGGCGGCGCCGACATCTTCATCGGTCTGTCGGCACCCGGCGTGCTCAAGCCCGAGATGTGCAAGGCAATGGGCGAGAAGCCGCTGATCATGGCGCTCGCCAATCCGACGCCTGAGATCATGCCGGAAGAAGCGCGAAAAGTACGTCCCGACGCCATGATCTGCACCGGGCGCTCGGACTATCCGAACCAGGTCAACAACGTCCTCTGTTTCCCCTTCATCTTCCGCGGCGCGCTCGATGTCGGCGCCAGCGCCATCAACGAGGAGATGAAGCACGCCGCCGTCGAGGCCATCGCGCAGCTCGCGCGCGAGGCACCGTCGGACGCGGTCTCCCAGGGCAGCCTCGACACCGGCGAGGCGGGCGGCTTCGGGCCCGGCTCGCTGATCCCGAGCCCGTTTGATCCCAGGTTGATTCTCCGCATCGCGCCCGCCGTTGCCAAGGCGGCGATGGAATCAGGTGTCGCGACGCGCCCCATCACCAATTTCGACGAGTATCGCGCGCTGCTCGAGCGCTTCGCGTTCCGCTCCGGCCTCGTCATGAAGCCGATGTTCGCCAAGGCCAAGACCCAGCCGGTGCGCGTGATCTACGCCGAAGGCGAGGACGAGCGCGTGCTGCGCGCCACGCAGGTGGTGCTGGAGGAGAAGCTGGCGACGCCGATCCTGGTCGGCCGTCCCTCGGTGGTGGAGGCGCGCATCAAGCGCTTCGGCCTGTCCATCAAGGCCGGCAAGGATTTCGACCTCGTCAATCCCGAGGACGATCCGCGCTATCGTTCCTACGTGCAGTCCTATGTCGAGCTCGCCGGCCGGCGGGGCGTAACGCCGGATGCGGCGCGCACGGTGGTGCGCACCAACAACACGGTCATTGCGGCGCTCGCGGTGACGCGCGGGGAGGCGGACGCCATGCTCTGCGGCGTCGAGGGCCGCTATATGAGCCATCTGCGTCATGTCCGCGAGATCGTCGGCTTTTCGCCTGGCGTCAGCGACTATGCCGCACTGGCGCTGCTGATCACCAGCAAGGGCGCCTTCTTCATTGCCGACACCCAGGTCCGGCCGAATCCGGGCCCGGAGGAGCTCGCCGAGATCGCCTCGCTCGCAGCGGTCCACGTCCAGCGCTTCAACATCAAGCCGAAGATCGCGTTCGTCTCGCATTCGGATTTCGGCAGCTACGACACCGACTCCTCGCGCAAGATGCGCCGGGCGACCCAGTTGCTGAGGGAGAAGCATCCCGAGATCGAGGCGGACGGCGAGATGCAGGGCGACACCGCACTTTCGGCTGCCGCGCGAAAGATGGTGCTGCCGCACTCCAAGCTCGAGGGCGAGGCCAACATCATGATCATGCCGAGCCTGGATACCGCCAACGTCGCTTATCAGATGATCAAGTCGCTGGCGGACGCGCTCCCCGTGGGCCCGATCCTGATCGGTCCGGCGCGGACCGCGCACATCCTCACGCCGTCGGTGACCGCGCGCGGTATCCTCAACATGACCGCGGTGGCGGTCGTGGAAGCGCAGGAGCGTGCGGCCCGGCAGCAGCCGACCCTGTTTACGTAAGGGCCAGGTCCTGCTTTCCCTCTCGTTCTGCGGGAGAGGGTGGCTCGCCGCGGTAGCGGCGAGACGGGTGAGGGGTTCTCTCCGCGACGCCTCTCTGAATTGAAGTCGTGGAGAGAACCCCTCATCCAGCGCCGTAGCCGAAGCTCGCTTCGGCGTTGCTAAGTACGGCGGCCGAAGGCCGCCTACGCCACTTCTCCCACAAGGGGAGCAGGAGTCCGCCCACACCACCAGATTCGAATAACGCGCAGTTTTCCATTTCCCCGTTTGAAAACCGCAATCGGACTCTCCATAATCCGCAGGCGCACCCCGTGCCCAGTATTTTGCCAAGAGGCCGACCATGCCAGCGTTCGTGACTTTCGGGCGAATTCTATTCGCCGTGCTGTTCATCTACACGGGCGCGACCAAACTCTTCGCCATCCAGGCGACGGCGAATTTCATCGCTGGCAAGCTCGTGATCCCCGATGTGATCGCGCCCTACGCCAAGCAGGTCGAGGCGGCGACCGCCATGACCACGCCGCAACTTCTGGCGATCGCGGTCGGCGGCCTCGAGGTCATCGCGGGGCTGATGATTGCGCTGAATTTCGGCGCGCGCTTCTTTGCGATGCTGATGGTGATTGACGTCGCGGCCTCGACGGTCCTGTTCTCGGATTTCTGGAATCAGGCGGCGCCTGAGAACGCGGCAGTCGTGATCGACGCGCTGAAGAATCTCTCGATCATCGGCGCGCTGTTCATGATCATGGGCTATGGCCGCGCCACGCGCTCGGCCGAGACGGCTTACGGGGACGTGTAGGCGCTAGCTGCGCCGCCAAGGCGTGACGGTCACATCATGCGCCGCATCGAGCAGATACGGCGCGCCCGGGTTCAGTCCGTGTGACGTCAGCACCTCGTGCGGCGTCCGCTTGGGTACATCCCCAAAACAGCCTTCGCCACCGGGCAGCCGCACATGCGGGGCTTCCGACAGCCAGAACGTGTCGTAGCGGTCCATGAACATGTCGAACACGGTGGGGCCGCCGATGACGGCGACCCGTCCCGAAGCGACATCGGCAAAGGCGCAGGCTTCCTCGAAGCTCGCATGCGCGGGATTCCACAGCGTCGCGTTCGGCATCTCCGGATCGACGGTGAGGGTCTTGATCTTGCGGGTCAGGATCAGCCGCTTGCGCTTGGGCGAGTTCGCCTGCGCCTCATAGGAGTTGCGGCCGTGCACGATCAGCGCGGCACCGTCGAGCGCCTGCTCGAAGAACAGCTTGTCGCCTTTGAACCTCAGACTGTCGGGCATGACATGGCTGGCGTCGGCAAGCATGCCGTCCGCCGAGACAATGACGTAGCCTTCGAAATGGAACGACAAGTGACGGCTATTCGGAAACGGTCGTCACCACGGAATTGACCGGACGCGTGCTCACCGTCGGCAGCTTCACGTCCTTCATCAGTTCCTGGTCGTATTCGGGCAGCGAGGCGACCGGCGCCTTGGCGCGCATCGCCACGATCTTGTAGCCGCCGGCCTTGAGGCGGTTCAGCAGCTCCGGCAGGGCTTCCGCCGTGTGCTTCTGGAAGTCGTGCATCAGGATGATGCCTTTGCCCTTCTTCTCGAGCCCCTTCATCACGGTGTCGATCACCTTCTCGGGCTTCGACGCCTTGAAGTCGAAGGAGTCGATGTCGCAGGAGAAGATCGCGACATTGCGGTTGCCGAGATAGGTGACCATTTCAGGCGGATGTTGCAGCGCCGGGAAGCGGAAGAATGCGGCCGGCGAGATACCTCCGAGCGCCCATTTCACGGCGCTGATGCCTTTCTCGATCTCCTCCTTGCGCTGCGCTTCGGACAGCTTCTTGTCGTTGAGGTTGGCGTGCGACCAGGTGTGGGTGCCGACGGTGTGACCGGCCGCGTAAACCTGCTTCAGGAGCTCCGGCTCGTAGGTGGCGTGCTTGCCGATCGAGAAGAAGATGCCGGTGGTGCACTGGTCGGCGAGCGCCTTCAGCACGGCAGGCGTGTTGCGCGGCCAGGGGCCGTCGTCGAAGGTCAGCACGACCTCCTTGTCGCGCAGGAAGTCGAGCTCCTTGAAATGCTCGAAGCCGAAGCCGGGGCCGCCTGTCGTGTCGATCTCGACGGTGCGGGCGACGCCCAGCGCGTTCGGATTGGTGCACGCGGCGCGCGCCGGCTGCGGCGCCTGTTGCGGCGGAGGCGGGAACGCGGCGGCGTTCGGTTGCGCCGCAGCCGCTGCTGGGGCCGCGGCTGCCGGAGCCGCAGCCGGTGTGGCCGCGGGAGCCGCCTGCGTCGCGGCCGCGGGTTTTGCAGCCGGGGTCTGCGACCATGCCGCGCCTGTCAGCGCAACGGAGATCGCGCTTGCCAAAATCAGTTTTGCCGCCACACGCATGGTGTTGTCCTCGAGATTGATCCCGTTGTTCCGCCGCGGCTTTTCGCCTCCGGCAAAACCCATCCTGCCCAAATATCTTAGCGCTGATCCTAGCCTAGATGGTGCTCCATCGCCATTGCAACGGCTGTTTGACGCTCCACGACAATTGTGCCCAGCCCTGTTTGAGTCGGGCGCATCAGCTGTCCGCCAACGCCCGGGCAATCGCGGTCTTGATGCGGGTGTCGGCTGGCTCCACGGCGGATGGAAATACCTCGGCGATGTAGCCGTCGTGGCCAATAAGGTATTTGTGGAAGTTCCACTTCGGAACCTCCTTGGGGCGCGCCTCGGCCGCCCATTTGTAGAAAGGATGCGCTTTTGGTCCGACCACGACGGCCTTGGCGGCGATCGGAAAGGTAACGCCGTATTGGTGGTGCGCGGTCTCCGAGATCTCGCTGGTGCCGCCGGGCTCCTGGCCGCCGAAATCATTGGAGGGGACAGCGATGACCGTAAAGCCGCGCTCGCGAAACTCGCTCCAGATCTCCTGCAGCCCCTGATATTGCGGGGTGTAGCCGCAGAGCGAGGCCGTGTTGACGATCAGCAGCGGCTTGCCAGTGAAGGCGGCGAGGCGAATGTCGTCACCTGATAGCGCGGGGAAAGAGAATGGGTACGCGGGCATCCGGCTCATCCCGCCACCGGCCCGTGCGCGCGTTGCCGAGGCGGCTGCTGCGAGCAGCGCCGTCGTGAGTACGGTTCTGCGGTTCAACATGGCGGCGTCCCCGGATGTGATCCGGGGCGAAGCTTACTCCGCCGCGGCGACTGGCCTGCTCAACACCGCGTTATCGCGGTGCCCGGCTAGTAGAGGCGGACGATGAAGTCGGTGCCTTCGCCGGTTTCACCCTGGTTGATGCCCTGGTCGGACACGATGACCGAGCCGCCCGACGTGAGCATCTCGTTGATCTTGGCTATGGCGTCTGCAGGGATCGTGATCCGGTCCAGTGCCTCGGCCGGGCTGTCGGGCGTGATGACGGGCTTTGCGGCAACGGGGATCACCGCGGCGCCGCGCTGGCGGCGCAGGACGTGACCGTCATCGTCGCGCGCGGCGGCACGGACGGCGACGGGCAGCGACACCACTGACCAATGCAGCGCATTGGCATCGGTCTTGTCGGCTTCGGCAGTGAAGACATGGGTGCCGAGCGGCCGGTCGCTCGCCGCAATCGTCACGGGCACATCGAACAGCGGCGCAAAGTTCTGCCGCACATAGAGCTTGGAATCCTTGCGGCTGATGAACACCGCAATCTGGCCGCCCCGCTTTGGCAATTCGGGCTTCACCGACGGCGCGGGATCGGCGACACGGGTCGGGTCTTTCGTCACGTCCGGAGAAGCGGCTTGCGCGGGGGCCATGGCCGACGCGGCGTCGGGCTTTGGCTCGATCGCGGCTGCGTCGGCCTTGGTCGGCTCTGCATCCGAACTTGCCTTGGGCGCTTCCGCGGCCTCGGCTGGCTTCGCTGCAGTATTCGCCGCATCTGTGGGCTTAGCCGTTTCGTCCGCCTTGGCAGTGGCCTGGGGCTGCCTGGCCAGCTCGGAGGCCTCGACGTCGGTCTCGACCTCAGCCTTGGCGCCTTCGTCGCGGATCGGCGCATTGCCCGTGGTCGCATCCGACATCACGATATGGCCGACCGTGGAGCGCAGCTCCGGCACGCCTTCAGCGCTGGCGGTTTTGGTCTCAACAGGCCCGATTTCGACAGATTTGGCGTCCGCGACCTTGGTCTCCGGCGCGCCCTTGTCCGCCTTCTCGCCGGCGCTGGTCGTCGGCTCGAGGCTTGCCGCAGGCTGCGGCGTAGCGCGCAGCGAGGCGAGCAACGGATGCGAGAAGCTTTGCGGTGTCATCTGGCCGGGCGATACGATCACGCGCGCACCCATCTTGGTCCAGTTCCACATCTTCACCGCGAACGCCATCGGCATGCGGATGCAGCCGTGCGAGGCCGGATAGCCCGGCAGCACGCCGGCATGCATGGCGACGCCGGACCAGGTGATGCGCTGCATGTACGGCATCGGCGCGCCGCTATAGATGTTGGAGTGGTGGAATTTGTGCTTCTGGATGACGCTGAACACGCCCATCGGCGTCGAATGGCCCTTCATGCCCGTCGACACCGGCGACTCCGCGAACACGCCGTTGGAGTCGTAGACCGTCACCTTCTGCCGGTCGATCGAGACCACGATGACGAGTGGACCCTGCGGCTTCGCGTTGGTCTCCTTCTCGAGGTGCGACGCTTTCTTGGTCTTTGCGGCTGCCGCGCCGCGCTTCTGCGGCTTCACGCGCGGCTCCTCGGGATACCGCTCCTGCCGTCCGTACGCTCCGTCGGAATAATCGGGATAATAATAGAACGCTGCTTCAGCCTGACCAGCCGTACCGATCGCACCGGCCGCCGCCAGAAGAGCGACCTGCCACAGCCGTGCCGATGCGGCTGAAACATGGGACCCGTTCACGCTGTTCATTCCTCGAATCCGCATCCTATTCAGACGTTAGTGTCGCAGAGGGGATACGCGTTCACCAGCACGGCAGTTCTGCGATCAGCGACTTTTGTTTTGGACGTAGCAGAAAAGCCTCACGGAGCGGTAAACGGCGGCCGCGGCCGGCTTCCGTCACCTTCCTGATCGGCCGCCTCGTGCCTACATTGCGAGGACTTGTTACCGGAGAACTTCATGTCATCTCGTTTCCCCGGTCTTTCCGGCATCCGCTTGAAAGGCCTTGCTTTATTCCTTCTCGCTCTGACCGTGCCGCTGGCGTCCGCCTCCGCCGCCGACGAGCCCGATCTCATCTTCCGCCGCTCCACGGTGTTCAAATGGATGAGCCCGAATGACAAGCTCGCGACCTATGGGCTGGATGATCCAGAAGTCGAGGGCGTGGCCTGTCATTTCACCGTGCCGGAAAAGGGTGGGTTCAAGGGCTGGCTCGGTCTTGCCGAGGAGGTCTCGGACGTCTCGCTGGCCTGCCGCCAGATCGGTCCGATCAAGTTCAAGGACAAGATGGAACAGGGCGACGACATGTTCCGCAAGCGCCGCTCGCTTTTCTTCAAGAAGATGCAGATCGTGCGTGGCTGCGACGCCAAGCGCAATGTGCTGGTCTACATGGTCTATTCAGACAAGCTGATCGAGGGATCGCCGAAGAACTCGACCTCGACCGTGCCGATCATGCCGTGGGGGCCGGCTGACGCGAACGTCCAGAAGTGCGGCGACTTCTTCACGCAGTGACGCTCTGGCGTTCACCAGTGACGCGCTGGCGTTCACTCAGTGCTCGCGCTGCGTGGACGCTTGCTCCCAAGCTGGTTCAAGCCATCGCGCGCCCCCATCTGAAATGATTGATGATTTCGGGGAATTGTTTCGTCGCGCGAGGGCGACGAAACAATTCTCATCGGGAACGACATCATTTTGGGCTTTTGGCGCATCACGGGAGAAACCGCAGATGGTTATCAGGCTGACAACGACGACGGCACACCGCCGGCCCCGCAATTCGGAGACAGATCATGCGCGCGCTCAGCTTCATCCTCGCTTTCGGCTTCGTGCTCGCCGGTTCCTCGTTTGCCGGCGCACCTGACGGCACTTTGCCCGGCATCGGCACCTTCCAGTACAGTGGCTCGCCGATCACCACGACTGCGCCGCAGCCGGTCGTCCTGGCGTCGCGCGTCTGATCCCAAATAAGAAAATCAGCCGTCAAAGGCCATCATGTACCTTCGTCTCGGCGCTGCGGCGTTCCTGTTCCTTCTGACGATCGGCTCCTCTCAGGCGCAGGTGCGCGCACCGAGCCGGTTGCCGGACGCGCGTAACGAGTTCGTGCGGCAATGTGCTCCGCGTATGCTCGGACGCTGGGAGCATCCGGAAGAGGTTTGCGGCTGCCTGCACGATCATGCCGCCGCCGTGGTCGAGGATCGCGACCTCCGCGAAGCACTGCTGCGCGGCATCAGCGAGACCGGTGTTCCGACCATCGAGACCGATTGGGTGCCGGCCGCGAAGCAGAGCGAGATCGGCGCGACCTTCACCAAGATCGCCAAGCCGACCTTGCAGTGCATGTTCGACCCCGCGAAGTCTTGAGCCGTCACCTCGACTTCGGGCCGAATCGCGCCACGCAATTGGCTGTTCGCACGACGCCCTTGTCCGTCATCTTCGAACCGCGCACTTCCTTGACCTGTCCGGCCGGACAAGTTCCGTCATCCACTTGCACCCGCTGGCCGAGCTTGAGATCGACGATATCCTGCTCACGGCCGACCGTCGTTGCGTAGGCCGTCGAGGCAAGGATGGTGGAGATCAGAAGCGCAAGGCAGGTTGCGCGGGCAAATGACGTAGCGTCTGACACGATGAGAGATCCCGGAATCGATTGCCGCGATGTTAAGGAGCGGTCCGCGATTCTGATAGTCAACCTTCGTCACGCCCGACGAGCCGATTTGGCTTTGCTGCGCAAGGCGGCGCGCGCTTCCCGGGCCAGCCGTTCGGCGGCGGAGACGAGGTCTGGAACCGCGTGCCCCGAGAATCCCAGCACGAAACCGGGCAAAGGGCGTGCCCGCGCATAGGTGTCGGCGAGCAACCAGCCTTCCGCGCCCGCGGCCAGCTTCGCCTCGGCCGCAATCGCCGGGGCAACCGACGGATCGAACCGCGCGACCAGGTGCAAGCCCTGCGACGGCACCGGGACCGACAGCGTACCATCTGACGTCGCTTCGAGCGTTTGGGCCAAGACGTCGCGCGCCTCGCGATAGAGTTTTCGTACGCGCTTCAGATTGGCCGCGAACGCGCCGGAGTTCAGCATGTCAGCGACGGCGCCTTCCATCAGCGTCCCGGGGAAACGATCGAGCGCAGCGCGTGCGGCCGTGACGTCGGCAATCAGGTTCTCGGGCAGGGCGCAATAGCCGATGCGAAGGCCCGGAAACAGCGTCTTGGCGAACGTGCCCATGTAGATCACGCGCTGGAGCTGATCGATGCCAGCAAGCGACATCAGCGGCGCGCCGTCGTAGCGGAACTCGCTGTCGTAGTCGTCCTCGAACACGAACGCGCCGGCCTGCTTGGCCCAGTCGAGCAGCTCGACCCGGCGCGGCATCGACATCTGCACGCCCAGCGGAAACTGATGCGACGGTGTGACATAGGCTGCGCGCGCGGACGGCGCGGCGGCGCGGCCCCTGGCGACCTGCAGTCCGTCCACGTCGACCGGAACGGGCACAATGCGATAGCCGCACTGCGCCATGGTCCTGCGCGCAATGGGGTAGCCAGGGTCCTCGCACCAGACCTGATCGCCGGGCTTCAGGATCGCGCTGAGAACGATTCGCAGCGTGTGCAGCGTTCCTGACGTCAGCATGATCTGATCAGGATCGCAGCGCAGCCCCCGCGCCGACAGCAGATGATCGGCGATCGCAACGCGCAACTCGCGGCTGCCGCGCGGGTCGCCGTAATGCAGATGTTCGCCACCGAAGGCCCGCATCCGCCGGCCGGCGAAAGCGCGAAAACGTTGTACAGCGCGCGCGTCAATATGAGTGCAGCCGAGCGCCAGCGCGCCTTGCCTGGGCGCCTCGACGATGACCATCGGCTTGTTTGCGGCTACGGCGCGTGCGGGAATGCGCGCGGCGACGAAGGTCCCCGAGCCGACGGTCGCTTGCGCAAATCCGTCGGCGATCAGACGTTCGTATGCCGTGACGACGGCGTTGCGCCGAAAGCCGGTCTGCTTTGCCAGCCTGCGCGACGGCGGCAGCGGCTCGCCTGATTTCACCAGGCCGGAGACGATCATCTCGCACAGCGCCTGATAGAGCCGGTGCGCCGAGGAGGCGCCGGCGGTGATGTGGGGGCCAGTCAGATCGAGCGGCAGCTCGGCTTTCCCAGGCGAATTGGTCGGAATTATTTGCATGGAATTGGTACTATCGCAGACCAAATGCGCAGCTACAACTCTTCTGGAATTGTTCGGGGCATGACAGGAGCGGCCGTGAGCCAGATTGAAAGCCAACAGTCCTATCCGACGTCAGCACGCAACCAGGTGAAGCGCCGGCACGACCGCGGCTTCTATGATCATGCCACCGTTCACCGCATCCTGGACTCCTCGATGATGTGCCACGTGTCCTATGTGATCGAGGGGCAGCCCTATTGCACGCCGACCTTCTTCTGGCGCGAGGGCACAAAACTCTATTGGCACGGTTCGAGCGCGAGCCGCATGCTGCGCAACCAGACCAGGGGTGACCGGGTGTGCCTGACGGTCGCGCATCTCGACAGCCTGGTGCTGGCGCGCTGCGGCTTCAATCACTCCGCCGATTATCGCGCGGTCATGGCCTTTGGCACCGCCTATCTGGTCACCGACCCCGCGGAGAAGGAGCGGGCCGTGGTCGCCATGGTCGACCGCTTCTTTCCGGGTCGCACGGCGAGCCTGCGGGCCAGCAGCACCCAGGAGGTCAAGGCGACCTCCTTCATCGCGATGCAAATCGAGGAGGCCTCCGCAAAGGTCCGCGCCAAGGGCGTTGCCGACGACGATGAGGACTACGAATTGCCCATCTATGCCGAGCGCATTCCGGTCCGCACCGTTCTCGGCGCGCCGGAACCTTGTTCGCGTCTGCTCGATGGCGTGAGCCGGCCTGCGACACTCAAGGGCTACTCGGAAGGCCGACTGCTCGAAGATGCATTGCGGGATGCTTATTTTGCGGAGTACCCGAACGGCTGAAATCGGCTAGCTTGCGCGCACAATTGATCAACGGATGCGCGGAGTTGCCCAATGAATGCCGAAACGCAGCAGAGGATTCTTGACGCGGTCGACGCCGGCTTCGAAGCCCAGCTCGCGACCACCCGTGAGTTCGTCGCGATCCCTTCGACCCGTGGGGCGGAGGGGCCGTGCCAGGACATGATGGGCGATCTCCTGCGCGCGCGGGGCTACGAGGTCGACGACTGGCACATCAATGTCGACGATTTGCGAGATCTGCGCGGCTTCGGACCGATCGAGCATGATTTCTCCAGGGCACGTTCCGTCGTCGGCACCTATCGCCCGACGACCGAGGCCGGCAAATCGCTGATCCTCCAGGGCCACTGCGATGTTGTGCCTGCGGGGCCGCTGGAATTGTGGGATACCCCGCCGTTCTCGCCGATCGTCAAGGACGGCAAGATGTTCGGCCGCGGAGCCTGCGACATGAAGTCGGGCACCATCGGGGCGCTCTATGCGCTGGACGCGATCAAAGCGGCTGGCTTCAAGCCGACGGCGCGGATTCACTTTCAGTCTGTCATCGAGGAGGAGAGCACCGGCGTCGGCGCCCTCTCGACGCTGCAGCGCGGCTATCGCGCCGATGCCTGCTTCATTCCGGAACCGACAGGCGGCAAGATGGTGCGCTCGCAGGTCGGCGTGATTTGGTTTCGCCTGCGGGTGAAGGGCCATCCGACGCATGTTGCGTTTGCCGGCTCCGGCTCCAATGCGATCATGGCGGCCTATCACCTTGTCCAAGCCTTGCAGAAGCTCGAGATCGAGTGGAATGAGCGCGCCAAGGCCCATCGTCACTTCAAGACGCTCAACCACCCCATCAACTTCAACCCCGGCATCATCAAGGGCGGCGATTGGGCCTCCAGCGTGCCGGCCTGGTGCGACGTCGATTGCCGCATCGCCGTTCTGCCCGGTTGGTCGGTCGCCGATCACCAGAAGGAGATCCTTGCCTGCGTCACAGCCGCCTCGCGCAATCACCGCTTCCTCGCCAACAACCCGCCGGAGGTCGAATGGTCGGGCTTCCTCTCGGAAGGTTATGAGCTGACCGATTCCGCCGCGCCGGAAGCCGCGTTCGGCAAGGCGTTCAACAAGGTCTATGGCGGTGCGGTCGAGGATCTCGTCTTCACCGCTCTGACCGACACTCGCTTCTACGGCCTCAACTGCGGCATTCCGAGCCTTTGCTTCGGCGCCAGCGGCGGCGCGATGCACGGCTTCAACGAATATGTCGAGCTGGACTCGCTGAAGAAGACCACCAAGGCGATGGCGCTGTTCATTGCGGAATGGTGCGGGGTGGAGAAGGCGTAGGAGCGAGTCCCGATCTCTCCGCCGTCATTGCGAGGAGCCCGCGACAAAATTGCGTAGCAATTTTGCGCTGGTGCGACGAAGCAATCCAGACTGTTGCTGAGGCGGCAGGCTGGATTGCTCACATGGGGAGTTTGCGTGTCAAGGTGTTTGATCAGCTCTTTGTTCGATTGCAGGCCAGCTCTTCGTCCCGACCGTGGCAGTGTGAAGATGGCGCGCGCAGGTCACGTCAAGGTCGGCCCGGAGGGCCGCCGCGCAGCGGCTTGACCTTGACTTGACCGAGCACGCCATCAGGCTGGTGTGGTCGGGCGTAGCGGCGGAAGCTCCTTTCGGTTTGCGATCCAAGGGTCGAGCCGGTTTTGGCAATCTGGTTTGCATGCCAGATCAAACTCACATTCGGTCGTCGCGAGGGTCACGACTGCACCAACATTCCGCTTGCGGCGGGCAG
>NZ_FOQM01000049.1 GCF_900113735.1 Bradyrhizobium sp. Gha | reverse complement strand
CCGGCCTGATCCATCACTCCGATCGCGGCACCCAATATGCTTCAACCGAATATCGCCAAGCGCTGCAAGCCGCCGGCTTCCTGCCTTCGATGAGCCGCAGAGCCGACTGCTACGACAATGCCCCTATGGAAAGCTTCTTCCACACGCTCAAGTCCGAACTGGTCCATCACCGCCAATATGCTACCCGCAATGAAGCAGAGCGCGACATCTTCACCTACATCGAGGGCTTCTACAATCATCACCGCAGACACTCGGCCATCGGCTATATCAGCCCGGTCGAGATGGAGCTAAAATCGGCTTGAACCCTGTCCACTTTTTCGGGGGAAGATCACGGCATGACGCGGCGCCATTCAACTTTGGCATGCTTGCTTAGCCAAGTCGGTGCCTTCATAGTCGAAGGGAGCGCGTTAATGTCCATGTAAATCTCGGGTTTGCGGCCTTTCACTAAGCCGTCTCCCCAGAGCTAGAGGGACTGAGATGATCACTGCGGAACAGCTCATTGACCAACTGGTGGAAGCTATTGAGCCGCCGAAAGGCAACGTCATCACGTTGCGTGAGTATGAGCCTCGGTTCAAAATTGATGCCAATTGGATTCCGGGAACCGGTCACATGTCGCACGAAGCCTTGAAACGCTACGGTGCGGCAGTTGCCAATCTCCGAGCGCGCCATCGGCGCGTAGATTGGCGTGGCGTCGAGAAATTCGATGGGCACTGGCGCCACTTGATGCGGTATTCCATCTAGCTTCACGGCAAATCGCTCCTCGCAAATTCCCCGAAGTGCACGCGTGCGGCGATGGCATAGGCTTCGCCGGCCGCTTCCACCGTGGCGAACGTGCCAAGGTTGACATGCCGTTGGTCGACGTAAATCGAGGCGCGGAAGTTGCCGTTGGCTGCGGCGCGGACGCCCTTCACGCCAAGCTTGTTGCTCGCTTTCCGGCTGCAAGCCGTCTGCCGGGGTGATGCCAGCCGCAGATTGGTCCAGCGGAGGTTTGCCCGATCATGGTCGCGGAAGGAAACGCTGCGCTGGGGCCATTCGCCCTTCATGTAGAGCCAAGCCAGCCGGTGTGCGAGGTAGGTCCGGCCGTCCAGCCGGATGACGAGATAGCCGTCGGGGTTCGTTGAGCCGACGCGCTTCCCGTCGCGAGTAAACGTGCCCGTGGCGGGGTCATAGACGACCAGCTGCCGCAGACGTTCGGCGGTGATCATGGGCCAACCCTCCGACAAACGAGGTCTAGGCCACGACGGCGGCCTAGCTCGCTGATCCCGATGATCTCGAACTGCTGGCCCTGGTAGGTGAGCCGGCTTTCCGGCGTCACCCCATCCAGGTAGCGGGTGCGGAACGTCAACACAGCGTTGGTGGTCTCGCCGCGCTGGCCTTCCTGGGTGTCGGTGCCGTTCTTCAGAAGCTGGGCGCGCATGGTAGCCACAGTGGTCCAGGTCTCAACGGGCGTTCCGTAGAGGTCCAGGCCGGTGCCGCGGCGCTGAATTTCAATGACGCGATCGAGGTTGCCACCGCGCATGTCAGTTCGCCTTCACGATGGCCGCAACCGAGACAATGCCATGGCTGAATGAGCCGTTGGGGTCGCGAAGGTAGCGGGTCTGGGTAGCCTGCATGTCGTAGACGACGAAGCCGTCGATCGGCAGCACGCCGTCAGCCTGGGCGTCGATCCGCAGCGCCGCAACGATCGCGGAGACGGCTTCCTTGCACTGGACCAAGCCCGGCTCTTGAAACCAGACGTGCAAGGTGGCGTGGCTGGTCGCGTCGAAGCGCCGAAATATTGACTGGCCCTCGCCGATATAGACGGCCGGCATGATCTCCGGCCGCCCGTTTGCGTCCATCACGTGGTCAGCCTGGACGAGCGCTAGCAGTTCCGGGCTCGCGATGAGGCGGCTCCGGATGGCTTTCTGAAGGGCCAAAGAAGGATCGGAAACGGTCATTTTAGAAGGCAAACGCGCGATAAGGGGCCAACAAATCGAGGAAACCGAACGGCAGAGCGGACGCGGTGACGCCAACCAAGCTGGCTTCCCGGTTTTCGTAGAGGTGTGCCGTCAATTGCAGCACGGCCTCGCCGATCGGTGCGGGCGCGGTGTCGGCGTCGGGATCTGACGCGGTATAGGCGCCAATCCAGGCCTTCGCAGTCGCCAGCTTGCCGGAAATGAGGTCATCGTCGGCGTCGAGCGTGACGTTGAGATGGGTTTTGGCTTGGTCCAAAGTGATGCCGGGCATAGTCGAAAAAACTCCAATTAGACGCTCTCTTGCGTGACCCGGGACAACCGGTCCCCGGCGATTTCTTGAGAGCTTTGACCCACCCCCCGGGTATGCGAGGCCAAGATGGCGCGTTCCGCTTCGTCGCGCTGTGCAGCCAAGTGCTGGTCGAGACCATGACGTAGCTCAGCCATCTGCGCTTCCATCTGGCGAACAAACGCGCGGACTGAGCGGGTCATCTGCCTGTGCGCAGCATGCATGTCGCGCTGGTAATCCATCAGCGCAGGCAGCGACTGTGCGAACGTCTTGGTAGAACGTCGAGGGTTGGTCTTAGCGGTCATCGTTGGCGCTCTTGCGATTGCTTAGTGCTGTTGTGGTGATGCTGGCAGAGCGACTGCCAGTTGGTGCGGCTATCCCAGAAAAGCTTCTGGTCGCCTTTGTGCGGCTTAAATGATCGACCACGACAGCAGGCTTACCGCACATGACGCAATCCGGGTGCTTGTCCAGGAACGCGCGGCGAGCCTTGGACCAACGGCTGTCATATCCGCGATCGTTTGCGTTCGGCCGGCGCCGATCGTTCTCTGCCTTGCGTTTGATCTGACAGGCGCATAGCTCGCCGGACCAGACGACCTTGCCGCAGCTACAGACACGACGGGGTTTGAACGGCATCACATTGCTCCTAGCGAATGGACGTTGAGGTCGCCGATGGCGTTGAGCTTGTCACGGACGCTGTCGAGACCGCCTTCTTCCTGGTCATCCCTACCGCTGCCGAAGATGGCCTTGAGCATCGCCATGCGACCTTGTTGAGCGTTGAGGATCTCAGAGATCGTCGCATCCCAAACGTCGGCGGGAGCCCATCCAAGCCAGCCGGTGCCGATCTGAAAAAGCTGAGCGAAGTATTCATCGAACGGCATGGGCCTGCCCGATACCGGCTTGTCAGTGCTGCTGGTGCGGGCGCCGCTCAAAATCAGGACAAACTCGAGAAGCTGTTCGCGCGCGTCTAGGACGCTTTGCATGGATGCAATCGGAACGTCTGCGCTGGTCGCGGTGATCAGATCCATGATGGCGGTGAAACTGCCTTCGCGGACGGCTTCGTATAGAGCGGCGAAGCCATACTTGCGATGTAGGTGGAATGCAGCCCGCAACGTGGGGCGCAGGACATACGTCCGGTCACTGTCGCCGAGCTGGAGGGCAAACGTTGCGAGCTGCATGTTCATGTCCTCTTAGGTCGCCGAGACCTTGAGCTTCACGAAACGATCGGGATGGGTGACGTCTGCGCCCACTCTTTTTCGAGCGTGGTAGCGGGTTTGCCCCTTGGTCGCGACCGTGTAGGGATCGCGGAGCATTTCGAAGCTGACGCGATCAACGATCCGATAGCCGGCGAGATCGCCGAACAAGATCGGGAACGCATTGGCCGCGATGTCCGCCATGTCGACCGCCTCAACGATCGGGCGACCGAGCAGCGTGACCGGCGCGCCGCTGGATAGGCCATCCAGGACCAAATAACGACCCATGCCGTCCTTGAACTGGCGAATGACGCTCAGGGTGTTCCGGTTCATCAACCAGGCGCCGTTCTGGGCGTGAACGGCCGGCAGCTTGTGGAACATGTTGATCAGGACGTCGGCCGGATTGCTGGTCGGGAAGTTGGCAGCGGCACCGGTGATGAAGGTCTGAATGCCCGTAGCATTCATGATACCCTTGGGCTTGCCGTTGCCGTCGCCGGTCACAAAGGCGGAGCCTTCAGCGATACCGAAGCTCTCGGCAAGATCGGAGGCCAGCTCGCCGGAGAGATCGTATGCGTTGTCTTCCAACAACTGGTTGCTGATGTCCGTATAGGTCGCGGCCTCGTAAGGCGTCAGCGTGACCTGCTCATAGGAGGGCTCGCTCTCAGTGCGATCAGCGGTGTCATCCACCCAGGTTGCGGCGGTGCTGCCGGTGCGGCGCGGATACTTCACCGAGCTTGAACCGACGGTGACCACGCGCGCAAACTGCCGGATCGGCGAGAACTGCCGCAGAAGCTTGATCACTTCCTTGCCGAACTCCGGCGGCGTGATCGCAGTGTTGCCGGTGACAGTCAGCGTCTTGCGTTCAAGATCGTCGAGCTTGTCGGCGCCACGGCGCAGGAACGCATCAAACGCCTTGGTTTCGAGGCCGGCGTCCTGGTTGCCGTTGCCGGTGGGCAAACGCGAGGCCTTCGCCTCAAGTTCGTCAATTCGACGCTTGAGTGCGGCGTGCTCGTCCGCAGATTTCTTTTCGAGCTTAGCCTGCAAGTCGGCCAGCTCTTTCTTGACCAGCTCTTCCGGAGACAGCTCCGGAGCGTCCTTAAATTCGAGGGTAGTGAGATGCTTCATTTGGTAGTCGAGCCTTCCTTTGACGTGATGAGGTTCAGATGTTTGCCGTGAAGTCGCGGATGACCGACGCCACGGCGGATGCGCGGTCATATTCCTTCGCTGAAGAGATGCGGGCGCGTGGATGCGCCGGATTGCGCACCACGCTGATCTCGTAAAGATCCAGCGCGTTGATCACGCGGTTCCGGCCCTGCTGCATTGAGGCCTTCGTCTTGAAGCCAATGGACAAGCCGGAGACCAAGCCGCTTTTGATCATGCCGAGCACAGTGCGAGCGCGGGGCTGATCGGTGTGCAGTTTGCCCTTCACGATGAGGCCATCAGGTGTTTCCGCGGCCTCGGTCCAGGTGCCAATGAGATCGGCCGGGTTGTGCTGAAACAAGACTGGAAGGTCCGCCGACATGAAGTTGAAGGCGCCCTTGGTGATGATGTCGCCGGTGGTGTCCGGACCGGCATTGAAGGGCCATGCCGTGCCAACGATCTCGCCGGCATCGGTGACGCTCAGGGTTGCTTTGATTTCGAGGCGGTCCATGATCAGTCCCGAAACACTTCCAAAGCCAGCGTGAAGGTCTCGCCGCTAACAGGCACGTAGGCCCCTCGGGCTTCAATCAGAGCGTAGATGTTTTGCGTGCCTGCCTTCGGATCGAAGATGATTTCCGAGCCGACGTTCGGGGTGCCGATGCACTTCACGCCATCCGTGAACGCGCGGGCGTTCGTGCTGGTCATGTCGAAATCCAGCGAGCCGACGTAGGTTAGCGCTCCGCCGGTCTGAAATGCACCGTTGTCGCCATTGGTGGGCGTCGGCGGGTCTTTGTAGAGGTGCGCCCGAAAGATCGCGTTAGCGGTGACAGTGCCGCTCTTGGTGAGACGACCGCGACGGATCACTCCGGTGCCATCGGGCATGCGAGACGCAGCCAACGCCAGCGGCACAACTGAGCCCGCCGCGACGTTGTTCGCTACCAGGTCGCCAACAGCGTAGGCATTGGTATCGGCCGGACGGGTGAAATTAGCAGCGACAATTGCCCTGTTTCCGGTGACCGGCAATGGGTTGTTGTCGGTGATGGGTGTTCCGGTAGCGAAGCTCACTTGGGTGTTTCCTTTTCGTTGGGATTGCCGAACAGCGTCCGCTCCAGGATCTTCGCGGCGAGTTCATAGATTTCGATCAGAGGGCGGCCGTCCGCATATGCGGCGATCATTTCAGCGGCGCGCTTGGGCGTGACGTTCCCGCCACCAATGAGCGCATGCCGGATTACTTCGGAGAGATCGGCCTGACTAAAGGCGCGGGCGAAGACGCGCTGAGCGATTGCGCCGATAGGGCCGCACTTGGCCTCCAGCTCGCGGATCAGTGCCGGCGTGAGCTTGAACGTATATTCCTGGTCGCCAAAGAATGCGGTGATCGCCATCAGTCGCGCTCCCCGAACGCGGTCTCAATAGAGCCGGCGTTGTCGGCATAGACGCTGATGTCTTCCACGTCTGACCAGGCTTCGATTGGCGTAGTGCCGACCATGACCTCGCCATAGATCAGCGGGACAGCATCGCCTTGCTTGCCGGAGTTGCCGATGTTGCCGCCATTGACGCTGAGACCATTGGACGGCTGGGTCTGCTGTCCGGCTGGCTTGGTCAGCAGCGTGGAAGCGCCGGACAGAGCAAGGCCTAGGCCGATTGCGGCAACGGTGCCGTAGGTGGTGCCCGAGAGAATGCCAGATGCCGCAAGCGGGGTCGCGAGCAGTCCACCCGACATGAAGATCGCGCCGCCGACCAGGGCCGCACCAAGCACGATCTTGGTGGTGCCCTTCGCGGTATTCGATGCGGCGCCCTTTGCGACCGGGATGATATGCAGGTCAGCGAGACCGAGATTGAATTGAGTGACCAGTTCCAGGTCGAGCTGCATGCCAGCGCGCTTGTCACCGCGCACGATCTTGTATGCGCCTTGCTCAATCGCCTTCACGAATCGACCAGGAAAGGCACAGTTGAGCGCGCGCAAGGCTTCTCCGGCAGTCATCACGTCAAAGCGATGCGACTTGCCGAACTCTTTACCGAGCTGGCCGTGGAGATGGACGTTGCGCAGCATCAGGCGGCCTCTTCGTTGGCATTGAGTGCGCCGCCGGCATGCGCGGATGATGTGTTGAAGTTCTCGAAAACGTCACCGCCCTCATAGGCGGGAAGCCCAAAGCCGATCTGGCGCGCTTCATTCGGATTCAGGATTCGCGCGGACACGGTGGCGCTGAGCGCCTGGGCGCGCGCGAGGAGATCGGCGCGAGCGAAGCCGTCGATATTGAATTCGATGCAATACTGGTTGCGCTCCTCTGGCGTGAGGAGCTTCAGCTCCAACTCCTGCTCGAAGGCCTTCAGCCTGGGCAACAGAGCTTGGGAGAGGAATTCTTGACCGATCGCCTCAACGCTACGCGGCTGGGCACGATCGACTTGCATCAGCATGTGGAGCGGAACACGAAAGAGCCGTGCGATCTCGGCCACGGCATACGTTCGCATCTCCAGGAATTGCGCGTCGGTCGAGTTGAGAGTGAGCGCCGTCCAGGAAGCGTCTTGGGGCAACACGGCAGTGCCGCCGCCATTGTCGCCGCCTTGGGACGCTTGCCACGCCAGCTTTGCCTTCTGGAGTGCGTCCGGTGTGACGTTGCCCTTGAGGCTCAGCACGCCGCTGGGGCGCGCCATGTTGCCGAACAGCCGCGATGCATGGCGCTCAAGCACGAGCGCCAGCGCGATCGCGTTGCGGCCCTCGCCGACAAGGCCGCGCGTGGGATCATAGGCCGGCGTCGGAATGTGGAGGATGTCCGCTGCCGGGATCTCGCGGGCCGGATTCTTGCCGTCCGCCTTGATCACATAGAGCGGCTCGAAGTTGGAGTAATCGACAACGATCGAGGACAGCCTGGGATCGAGCCGGAGGATCTCATAGGGCTTGCCATCAACGCGGACGATTTGCGCAAAGCCGCCGTAGGGCTGGAGCAGCGCGTCGGCCATGAGCTGGGTGCGAAACAACGCGGCCGGCGCAAAGCTATTCGGCGCGTCATGGAGGAGATTGTAAAGCGGATGACCGGTGGCCTTCTCTTTGCCGCCGTCCGGGAGCCGCTTGTAAATGTGGAGGGGAAGCGAGCCCGCCGCCTCGGAGATCGAGCGCACGGCGCACGCGACTGGCGCACACGTCATGGCTGTGTAGGGCGTGACCGTCACACCGGCCAGGGTCGGGGTCGCGCCGAACAAGTCGAAATAGAAACCGCTCGCGTCAGCGAGGCTGGGCGCGGTCTTGGTCTCGATTCGGAGAAAGGACTTTAGGCGGGTCGCAAGAGTCAAGTCAGCACGTCAGAGTTGGCCCGCCGGTTGAGCGAGCTGGGAGCGATTCTCTGCTGTGCTGGCGTGCTGCGCGATCGATAATTGCGCAAAGCCGCGTTAGATCGACATAACCTTGCGGGACAACTGTGGCAATAATGTGTCCGCGCTCCGGCTAAATGCGCCGGCAAACTGTTACGAGTTGCACCATTTTCTGGATGGTTGAAATAAGCAAGTCATTGGTTTTATTGTCTTATTTCTGAAGTGGTCGGGGCAGCTGGATTCGAACCAACGACCTGCAGTACCCAAAACTGCCGCGCTACCAGGCTGCGCTATACCCCGAATGTCCGGCGAGCCCCGTCGATACACGCTTCCATGAAGGCCATCAAGCTTTGCAAACCGCCGACATGGCCCTGAAGGCGAGCGACCGGGGGCATCCTCCTGCACGGCCTATTTGCTGCCGAACAGAGGATGACCGACGCGGTCTCCGGGACGGATGCCGTATTTCTGTGCGGTTCCCGCCACCACCTCGAGGACGGCCCGGGCGGGGCCGCCTGACGAGATGATCCTGGTCGAGAGCGGCTCGGTGTTTTCCGCGATGCGCAGGATCCGGCCGTCGGCGCGAATGAAGATCATGTCGAGCGACACATAGGTGTTCTTCATCCACATCGAGACTTCCTGCTCGGGATTGAAGTCGAACAGCATGCCTTTGCCGTCGGCCAATTCCTTGCGGTACATCAGCCCGGTCTCCTTCTCCTGATCCGTGGTCGCCATCTCCACCGAGAAGACCTGCACGCCGTTCCTGGTGACGATTTCCAGCGGCTGGAAGTCGGCGGCACGGGCCGGCGCGCCAGCGGCGGCGAAACCGGCAATGACGAGGACGGCGACGAGCCAGCCCCGGATGGGGGACCGGACGGCCTTACGATCAAAACTCATGGCAGGATTCTCGGGATGCGCTGGTCGCCTGACGACGGAGGGACTGCGGCATCCTTACGCGGCCATCGTGGCAAAAGCCAGAAGCGCGCGCCCCGGGGACGCGCGCTTCTGCTCACGAATAGGACAATGGGATACCGCTAGTGCGACTGGAGGCCCGGCGACCCGGTCTCCGGATGGATCTCGGCCGCCATCATGCCTTTCGAGCCGGGCCCAAAGCGGACCAGCACATACTGGCCGGGCCGCAGCTCGGTCATGCCGAAGCGGCGCAGCGTCTCCATATGGACGAAGATATCGGGGGTCCCCTCCCCGCAGGTCAGGAAGCCGAAGCCGCGCAGCCGGTTGAACCATTTGACCTGGGCCCGCTCGAGGCCGCTGGTCGCGGTGACGGTGACATGGGTGCGCGGCGGCAGCATCTGCGCCGGATGGATCGCGGTGGACTCATCCATCGAGACGACGCGGAAGGCCTGATAGCCCTTGGCGCGCTGGATGCACTCGACCACGATGCGGGCGCCCTCGTAAGCCGTCTGGAAGCCATCGCGCCTCAGCACGGTCACGTGCAGCAGTACGTCAGGCCATCCATTATCAGGGACGATGAAGCCGTAGCCCTTTGAGGCGTCGAACCATTTGATGACGCCATGAACCTCGACGAGGTTGGCGCTGCCCTCACCTAGGCCGGTGAAGGGACTGAGCGCGCTATCGCGACCGGCGCCGTGCTCGCCCGACGCAGGAACTCCCAGCTTCTTGGACTCAAATCCGTCCGACGACCCCATAACCCCGGACCCCACACATGCCATGCAACCCGCCACATTGGCGGCGCTCGAATCACGCGTCTTAAGAGAATCTTCTCACTTCGACGCGACGCGAATCTTTCGAATCAAAAGATAACACTCCCGGTTGCGAGGCATAGACAAAAAAAGAGATTCGCCGGCACCTATGAACAGCTTGCGCAGAGCCGAATCAAATTGATGCCTCAATTAGCGACAAAGGGCCCGAGCGTTTCGCCGATGTCGTGACGGATGACCAGGTCGGCGATGTCGTCCTGTTCGGTCGGCTCGCGATTGATGATCACCAGGCGTGCGCCGGCGTTCTTTGCCATCATCGGAAAGCCCGCGGCCGGCCACACCACGAGCGAGGAACCGATCGCGATGAAGAGGTCGCAGGCCTGCGAGAGCTCGGTCGCGCGCTGCATCTCGCCCTCGGGCATCGCCTGCCCGAACGAGATTGTCGCTGACTTCACCGGCTCGTCGCACGCGGTGCAGTTGGGAGCGGCGCCATCCCGGTCGAACCGCTGCTTCACCCAATCGAGCTGATAGACCTGCCCACATCCGATGCAGCGCGCGTAAGTGGTATTGCCGTGAAGTTCAATCACGCTGTCAGGCGCGAAGCCTGAGGCCTGGTGCAGATTGTCGATGTTCTGGGTGATGACCGCGGGGATCTTGCCGGCGCGATGCAGTGCAGCGAGTGCGCGATGTCCGCGTCCGGGCTTCGCTGCGGCGAACACCTCCTCCATCGCAAAACGCCGCCGCCACGATTCATCGCGCGCTGACTGGCTCGCGACGAACTCGTCGAACTGGATGGGACGGTTGCGCGTCCAAATTCCGCCGGGCGAGCGGAAGTCCGGGATGCCGCATTCGGTCGAGATGCCGGCCCCGGTGAACGGCACGATGACCTTTGCATCCGCGATCATGTCGCCGAGCCGTTCGACGCCGCTCTGAAGGTCCTCTGCAATCATGCGTCGCCTCCGATTCAAAATTCGCGCTAGCTGTAAGAGGTGCAAGCGACAAGATTGTTGACGCTGTTATCCACCGCCACGCAAGGCGCGAGCTGCACGGGCGGCAATATTTTCCGACCTTTCGCTTATCACAATCCTGCAATGCCTCCTCCCCATTGACGCCCCAATCAGAAGCGCCAATGCATGTATTGACGCGACTCAACGTAATTGCGGCGGCAGTGCTTGAGTTCAGACGTGTACACATGCTCAAGTATGGTGGGGATTTGTCATGACCGAAGACGAACAACGCAAGATTTGCGAACGCGAAGAGATCGCAACACGTGTCGCCGCGTTCCGTGCCACGCAGGAGAGATTCAGGCGCGAGCGCGAGGAATATTTCGTCTCGACCCTCGAGAACGCGCGGAAGGTGGAACGGCCTTCGCTCTGGCCGTAACGACGTCGCGTAGGCCGAGTGCGCACGAAACGAGTGCGCACGAAAAAAGCCCGGAGCATCGCTCCGGGCTTTTCGTTTCGTCAGCTGTTACCAGCGGCGATAGTAATGGTGGTGTCGATAATACGGCCCGCCATAATAGGCGTAGGGGCCAGGGCCGTAAGCATAGGCCGGGCCGCCATAGTAGGGGTCGTAATAGCCGTAGCCGTAGGGATGGGATGCCGCAATGGCGCCCGCCGTAATTGCACCGGCGGCGAGGCCGAACGCCAAGCCCGGGCCAACGCCGCGCGCCTCCGCAGGTGCGGGCGCCGCAATCGCGGTCACGCCGACAGCCGCGACGGTGGCCAGAACTGCGAGTGTCTTCCTCATGGTCTCTCCTCCTTCGCAAATCGTGGAGACAACGCCGATCATGGGTGATGGTTCGCATCCCATGGAACCTGGCGCCTCAGAAAAAAAGGCCGACGTGGGGGGAACGATCACCACCATGCGCGAATTGGAGTTCGGAAGTGCGGAGCCTCCGCTATCCGGTAGAGGCGACAGCACGAAGCCCCGTCAGCATCTCCGCGGTGCTGGCGGGGTTTTCAGTTTCAAACGGCAAAGCTGGCAGCACACCCCAAGAGCTGCCAACGGGGCGGAGGTCGAGGAGGAGAGATTGCCGATATCCGCTTTGCTGAACCGCATCCGAAGGCTCGTTCCAAGAAACAAGACGCAGCATTACGACGAGATCGTCCGCAATTTCGGTGTCGGTGCGCTGCGTCCGCCGCCGACGCCGATGAGCGACCGCGAGCTCGCCAGCGCGATCGCCGAGTTCCTCAAGGACTCGCCTTCCGCGGAATCGGTTGCGGCGCTCGGGCGACGGCTCGACCCCACTTCACCGCTCTGAGTGGCGGCCCTTTGCAAGCCCGGAACGAAGTGCCCGGGCACACGTTGTGGTAGCATTCCGCACGAGGAGGCCGCCATGCCCGCCTGGCTCGAAGTCTTGCTCAACTTGTCCGGCTATGCCGGCTTCGTCGCACTCGCGACCAGCGGCGTCGCCTGCCCACGGGTCCCCGCCGATGATGAGGTCCGCGGCGGCAAGCGCTAGGCAAACGAACGATAAACGCCCGGCCGATCCGAGAGTGCTCAAGCCGCGCGCTTGGCGTTGCCCTTCTCCGAGAAGCATTCCAGGATCTGGATGCGGAGCTCTTCTGCTGCCGGGCCCTCGACCTTCCTGAGCTGGTTCCAGAGCCGGATCACTTCGCGCTGTTTCTCGACGGTCATGAATCATCTCCAAATCGGATGATTCACTAGAACAAAATGAGAACAAGGAGTCCAGCCCTTGCCCGGCATTTCGTGTGCACGTCGCATTGAACCTTTCCGCTGCGCCGTGGACTGATTGAAGCTGGGGATTTCAGCGCCCAGTCAATATGACAGCGCCGCGATGGACGAACATATTCCGTCACCGCGGCGCTGTTGCTTTTGGGATCTGCAACCTTAAGTGAGAGGCGCTGCGCGGCACGCGCTGAAATCCCAACGCCGCCGGCAAGAGAGCCCCGTGCGCAAGCGCGGGGTTTTTCTTTGGTGGAGCGACCGTTTGCCGCGCACGCTCTCTTCGTCGCGCGATGAACTTCTTCAGCGCTGGCGCGTCTCACCAATGAAGCTTCCCCCAAGCTTCACCCCATCAGAAAACCCCGCTTCCCCCAGGCGGGGTTTTCCCCTTTTGAAGACATCGCATTGCGGACGGCGCACTCAGACGGCGTCCTTGGCCACCTTCAGCGGCGAAGCCTTGACCGACTTGCTCGCCGGCTTTGCCGCAAACTGCATCGGCTCCTTGGTGAAGGGATTGACGCCCATGCGGGCCTCGGTCGCAGGCTTGTTGACGACCGACATCTTCACGAAACCGGGAATCACGAACTCACCGGACTCGTTGAGCTCCTTGTAACCGACGGTTGCCATGTACTCGATGACCGACTTCACATCGTTCTTCGCAAGCTGTGTGCCCTCGGCGATCGCATCGATCAACTGGGTCTTGGTCATCTTCGCCATGTCTGGATTTCCTCTGAATGGGGTGCGCGCGAGCTGCGACGTAGCCTTGTCCCGGAAACGGTAAAACCACGCGCGCCGCGTCTGTTCGTGCCTGTCGGCCACGAAGCAGCCGGGCTTAGAACCCATTGAGGGCGAAAACGCAAGCAGCAGTTCTGGATAAGTTCCGTCATCTTTCGTCTGACGATTGCGGCTGCCGCACCATTGGACTGCAACGACAAATCGAATTCAACAGCATCCCGAGAGAGTTCTGCCGGAGCGACGACTTGTCCGCGCGCGAACGCGACTAGGTCTCCCGAGCAATGCTGCCGAGATATTTGGCCGGCGATTTGCCGAGCGCCTTCCTGAACATCGTGATGAAAGCCGTGACCGATTCATAGCCGAGATCGGCGGAGACCCGCTGCACGCTCGCGCCCGCGGCAAGCTCGCGGATCGCGACGATCAGATACAGCTGCTGACGCCAGTGTCCGAATGTCAGCCCCGTTTCCTTCACGACGAGCCGCGCAAGGCTGCTCTCGCTGAGCGCGACGTGATCGGCCCACTCTGCCAGCGTGCGACGGTCGGCCGGGTTATCCGCCAGCACGGCGGCGATGCGCTTCAACCGCGGCTCGCGCGAGAGCGGCAGATGTAAATGCTGCACACGCATGAGCGGCAGCTCGCCGAGCAGCACGGCGATCAGGCGCTCCCGCCGTGCCTCGTCATGCGGCGTGCCGTCCGCGAGCTCCACGATCACTTCGCGCAGCAAGGGCGAGATCGACATGGTGCAGCAGCGATCCGGCAGATCGACCAGCTCCGCCTCGATGTAGACGAAGAACAGCCGCGCGTTCGCGGTGGCGCGATTGCTGTGCGGCATGTCAGAGGGAATCCAGACCGCGCAATGCGGCGGCACCATCCACAGGCCGCTTCGAACGCGGCAGGTGACGCCGCCTCCGAGCGACATCACGAGCTGCCCTTTGCGATGCCTGTGCTCGGGCACCTCGCCTTTGGTTCCGTCGGCGTCGACGCATACGGCAATGACAGGCGCCGACCGGTCGTCGACGTCCAGGTCGACCCAGGGATAACGAAGAGGATAACGGAGCTTCTGCCGGGACATTGACGGTTTTTAGCGATCAATTGCAATTATGCATAAATTCATCGAGCCACAAAGTCGATAAATCTCGCTGCGCCCTCGCCAAGGAGACGCGCCCGTGCATGGCCCGATGACCTCTGGAACCGCCCGACTGTGCCGACAGGTTCGCACGCAAGCCGGCCTGGTGCGCGGCGAGCCACGAGACGAATGCGGCGTGATCGCATTCAAGGGTATCCCCTATGCGGCACCTCCAGTCGGTCCGCTGCGCTGGCGTGCACCGCAGCCGCCAACGCCGTGGCATGGGGTGCGCTATGCCCTGACCTTTGGCGCGGCGGCTCTCTCGTCGCTTGAGAATGATCCGAGGCCGGAACCGCGCAGCGAGGACTGCCTCACGCTCAACGTCTGGACCGCCGCGAGAGCGACCGACGAGAAGCGGCCCGTGATGGTGTGGATTCACGGCGGCGGCTTCCAGTTCGGCTCGTCGGCCAATCCCGCCACCGACGGCCGGCTGCTGGCGGCGAAGGGGGTCGTCGTCGTCAGCTTCAATTATCGCCTCGGCGTCCTCGGCTTTCTCGCCCATCCCGAGCTCGATGTGACATCGCCGTCCGGCAATTACGGCCTGCAGGATCAGCTCGCGGCGCTGCGCTGGGTGAAGGCCAATATCGCGGCGTTCGGCGGAGACCCTGATAACGTCACGCTGTTCGGCGAATCCGCCGGCGCGATGGCCGTCGGCCTTCTGATGGCTTCGCCGCTTGCACGCAGGCTATTTCACAAAGCGATCGGCCAGAGCGGCGCCTTCTGGGATGGCCGGCACGGACCGCTGCAAAGTTTCGAGGAAGCTCGCGCCCGCGGCGTGGCCTTCGCGCGCCGGCAAGGCGAGGCCTCGATCGCAGCCCTGCGCGCGATGCCGGCCGAGCAGCTGAACGCCGCTGCGCCGTGGCGCTTCCAGGACGACCATGTCGCGCAAGCGTTCTCGCCGAGCATCGACCGTTACGTGGTGCCCGACGTTCCCGCGCGCCGGTTCCTGCGTGGCGAACAGATGCAGATCCCCCTGCTTTCGGGGTGGAACGGCGCGGAGGAATTCCCCTTCATGGCGCGCTCGCTGCCTGCTCATTCGGCGCAAGCTTTTCGCTCGGCGGCGGCAGAGACGTTCGGCCAGAACCGCCTGACGGATTTCCTCGCGCTCTATCCCGCCGACACCGACGCGCAGGCCAGGGCGTCTGCCGCCGCGCTCACGGGCGACATGGTCATTGGCGAGCAGTGCTGGCAGTGGCTGCGGCTGCATCGAGCGAGCACGCGCGCGCCCGTCTACGGCTATCACTTCGTCTACACCTCGCCCTACACGCCGATCGCCTCGCACGTCACCGAGATTCCCTTCGTGTTCGGCACCCTGACGCCGCAGCGGGTGATCGGCTGCACCACACCGGCTGCAGACGCCGATCGCGCGATGGCGGAGACGATGATGAGCTATTGGGTGAACTTTGCGACGACCGGGAACCCCAACGCATCAGGCCTGCCGCCCTGGCCCGTTTACGATGAGCGCGACGTCGTGCAGATCCTCGGCGTCTCGATCGCAGCCCGCATCAATCCGCAAGCCGATCGCTTCGCCTTCCTCGGCAGTTTCAGAGAGGATGGCGTGCTTCCGATGCGCTGGCGCGCCTGAGGTCGTGTGAGCCTCCGCTGGCTGCTGGCGGAGTTTTCCACATGACCTGTCACCTCACCGTGAAACTTTCGATCCGATCGATGTTGTTCAGACTCTGGTAACCCAACCCCGCCACTCTCCTCATCAGTCTCGTTGCGTTGGAGTAACCCACAGTGCTGAATTTTGACGAGCTGCGTGAACTCGCAGCCGATGTCCGCGTGTTTGTCGATGTCGCCGAAGACAAGGCCGAAGCGCTCAGAACCGTGATCGGCGCCTATGACGTGGTGCTTGCGATCTTCCCCTCCGGAGACGGAATGGGCCTCCATGTCATCAAGGGCAAAGAGATCCTCGACAAGATCGCAAAATCGCGCTCGCACGCGATCTACAGCCACACCGCGATCGCGGTTCCCGACCTCGAGCATGCCGAAGTGCTGAAATATTTGACGGCGCCCGCCGCGCAGCGCATCGCCGCATAAGCCGAGCCTCGACAGGCGTCGAAGGGGCGGAACCCCGCTCACCACGTTGGTTCAGGCTGAGTTGAACCGGCTGGGCAGAGGCGCGTTATCGAGCGCACTGCCGGGTGGCAACCGGACACAACAGGGATGTCGGACGCGGAGCATTTTTCCGGTTTCTGCCCGCGACATCAACGCATCGGTACGCGCTGACGACTAACCTGTTCCCGGCAGATGCACCTTTTCCGTTGCGGCCTGCGGATCAACCGCCGCAGGAACGGCCCATCCTCAGGCGCGTTGACTCATCTCCAAACGAGGAGATTGCGATGAGCGTTCAAGGCAAGGCGAAAGAAGCTGCCGGGTACGTCAAGGAAGAGATGAACGAACACGGCAAGTCAGCCGAGAGCCAGAGGAAGGCCCAGGAAGGTCGCGACCTCAGGAACGAAGGCCGCGTCGAAGACGGCAAGCCGCCGAAGACGACGAAGCCCGGCACCGGTCACTGAGCCCTCGCCGCACCGATTTCGAGAAACCGCTCCTGGCCCTGCCAGGGGCGGTTTTTCATGCCGCTTCAATCCCCCACCCCGGTTCATGAGGAAGCAGAGCCTGGAACGCTCGTCGCGTCGCAGAGTTGGCGGTGCATGAGCAGAGAATCCCTCGCGGAGCAGGCAGAGCGGGCCGAAGCCCTCGCGGCACAAACCGCAGACGAGGAGGTCAGGCAAAACCTCCTCGATGCGGCGCGGGATTATCGGCGCCGGCTCAAGTCGGAGCCGTTCGAGCCCAAGGCCGAATGGGACTTGCCGAAAGAGATTTCCTGATCCGCGCGCCTTTGACGTCGCCGGGCAATTGCCAGGGAGCGAACATGAGAGATGACCGCACCGGAAATGAGCCTGCACCGCTGCTATTGTTCGGCCTTGCCGTCATCCCGGTCTTTGCGGTGCTGGCGTGGTTCGCGTTCGCCTGATGATCGACGCGCCGCCTACCGCCACATCGTGGGAGCGCTCTTCAGTGCATCCCTGCCCGCTGCCTTGATGTTTTCAGGCGTGGCCTCACGACCGGCAGCAGCAAGGATCTCTGCGGCGACGTGAGCCCGCGTGGCGGTCTGAGACGGGTCGATCTGCCCGCACACCTCGTCCAAAATCGTGCGCAGCAAGGCTCTGGTACCGGCATCAAACATGGGAACGCCCCCTCGACTGAAAGGCGCATCATCCTGGTTGCGCAGGGTTCCGGCATTCACATTCGTTAAACACGGGCGGCGAAATCGATGCTGCAGGCGCTAAGGCTCGCCGATCCTGCCTGGCCAATATCCATCTCCAACATCCCTGCTGGCGAAGTGACACCCAGCAAACACGACCAGCGCAAAGTTCAGCCCTAACTGAATTTGCAAGACCAGGCTCATGTCCTCGCTGACGTACCTGACGTCGTGCCGGTGGACGTAGCGCACGGGATGTGCGGCATCGGGCTCCTGAGGCGAGACTGTCGTCAGCGCAAGCCAACGCTCTCTCAACACAGACATTGCGAGCGCAGCAAAGCAATCCAGGCTGTCTCCGCGGAAGAATCCGGATCGCATCGCTGTCATCCGGCCGCGCTTTTTGCGCTAACTCACGGCTGAAGCAGCGACAGGAGCCGTTGCCGGTCTTGATCGCGTTGGCGCTGGATTTCGCGCAACGTTTCCAGCTCCAGTTCGGCATTTGCCGTATCTTGACCTTCTCGTTTCAAGTCGACGATGAGGCGCTCCTGTTCTGCGAGCCGGCGCTCACCCTGGACCACATCGCGTTCGACGCGAGCCAACTCGTCATAGATTGAAGTTCTGTCCATCAGAGCGCTCCAGCGCGATGCCATTCGTCAGACCTCGGCATCCACGAGCGCGCCTGCCGAGGCACTCTTTACTTTGCCGACTGCGTTTCGGCTTGCCTCTCGCTGGGCTGCCAGGGCGCCGGGAGGATGACGCGCACGGGCCGGGCTTCGCGCGAGCTTTGAACCGCAGGCTCGGCTTGGTCCTTCGTCGGTTCGGCTGATGCCACCGACATCAAACCAATCGAGAGCGCGATCAAAGTTGCCATCAGCCGTAGGTCGAGCATCGAAGCCTCCTGTTGCACGACGCGACAACGCAGCGCCGGCAGGATGGTTCGAGGCATCCGGGAACAAGTGGTAGATTTCGGAGTTTTGAAAACGGGCCCGCTGGCCGGGCTGATCGAGGAGGACAAAATGAAATTCAAAACGATGATCGCCGTCGCCATGTTGAGTTCAGTGGCGGCTCCCGCGTTCGCGCAGTCATTCTACGTCGTGCAAGACGTGAAGACCAAGAAGTGCACGATCACGGAATCGAAGCCGACGACGTCGGAGACGACGGTGGTCAGCGGCGACACGGTCTACAAGACCCGCGCCGAAGCCGAAACCGGCATGAAGACCGTCAAGGTCTGTACGTCCAACTAAGAGCGCTTCTGCCTGTACTTTTGCTTTAGGCCGTTCGAGTGGTGTCGTTCTTTGCGGCAGCGTTTGGATGATCGGCCACATAGACTAGCCTTATGGACCAGCCTTGGCGCTGTGCGAGACGTCAGCCTCATGCTGGCGCTCTCACAGCGCCGCCCATCTCGCCCGGCCCCGATTTTTGATCCCCGGACGCGCGCTGCTGCTGATGCGGTTCAATGCCGCGATGATGGATGCGGTGACATCGAGCTCCGCCGGTTTTGCGGCGCCCGCCGGTGGCGACAATTCCCGTTCGACACGTCCGACCTCGAATCGTGACCGTGCACTCAATTCCCGCTTGCAGCGAATTCGCATGGTGCGAAGAGACTGAGTGTACTGCTATCGCAATGTTCGCCGCTGGACTGCACCTCCCGAACAAGACAAGATAGTTTCAGTGTCAGTGCACCAGATCGTCCGGCGGCCAGCGCGAGTTGAGTGCACGGCAATAAAATTCGGAAGACGGCAGGGAGGAACGATGCAGCGAAAAGGAAATGGGGCGCTTGACCGTGCGATCGCTTGCCTGGCTCTGGTAGCAGCCTCCATCGTCATTGCGATCTCGCCGGCAACCGCCGACGATTCAACCAACATCCCACCCGCGCTCAAATGCGCTGACTTGACCGGCTGGAAGGTGCCGGGATCGACGGCATCTGTCACCAAGGCCGAAATAGTGCCGGAGGCGCCGCCGGGGACCGTGCAGCCGTCGCCGCCGGCGCCGGCCACCGTATCGGTGGCGCTGCCGCCGAACTGCCGCGTGGATGGCGTCATCGATCAGCGCGTGGGCGTCGAGGGCAAGTCCTACGCGATCGGCTTTGCCATCGCCCTGCCCGATCGCTGGAACGGCCGGTTCTTGTTTCAGGGCGGCGGCGGTTTGAACGGCTCGATCCGGCCGCCGCTGGGTTATCAGGCGGCCGGCGAGGTGCCGGCGCTGGCGCGCGGCTTTGCCGTGGTCTCCACCGATAGCGGTCATCAGGGCGCGGTGTTCGATGCCTCGTTCCTGAAGGACCAGGAAGCCGCGCTCAACTTCGCCAGCGCATCCGTCGGCAAGGTGACGATATCAGCCAAGGCGATCGTCGCGCATTACTATGGCCAGCCCGCAAAGCATTCCTATTTCACGGGGTGCTCGACCGGGGGCCGCGAGGGCATGCTGGCGTCGGCGCGCTATCCCGAGCAATTCGACGGCATCGTCGCCGGCGCACCTGCGATGCGCACCGGCAACTCCAACATCGGTCTCGCCTGGGCCAACGCAGCCTTCAGCCAGATCGCGCCGAAAGATGCGTCCGGCAAGCCGGAGCCCGCCAAGACTTTTTCCGCTGATCAGCGCAAGCTGATCACGAACGCGATCCTCGATGCCTGCGACGCCAAGGACGGCATCAAGGACGGCCTGATCTTCGACGTCAAGGCCTGTCAATTCGAACCCGCGGTCCTCACCTGCAAGGGCGACAAGACCGATTCCTGCCTGCCGCAGCCGCAGGTCGATGCCTTGAAAAAGGCTTTTGCCGGGCCGAAGAATTCACGCGGCACGCAGGTCTACCCGCCATTCCCCTGGGATAGCGGCGTGGCAGCCGAAGGCGTCGCCATTCCCGGCATCCTGACCACGGGCGCGCGCAGTCCGGTCGGGCCGCCCGTTTGGGAAAGCATCAACGTCGATCAACTCGAAGACCGGGTCAACGCGAGCGGGATGGATCGCCTCGCCAACACCGCCTACTGGACCAACCTTTCGAGCTATTTCGGCCATGGCGGCAAGCTGCTGTTCTACCACGGTGTGAGCGACCCCTGGTTCTCGGCAAACGACACCGTGAACTACTACGAGCGCATGGCGGCGGATTCCGGCGGCATGGAGCTGGTGCGGGAGAAATCGAGCCGGGCCTTCCTGGTGCCCGGCATGGGTCACTGCTCGAGCGGCGCAACGCTCGATCATTTCGATCTCCTCAGCGCGGTCGTGAACTGGGTGGAAGACGGCAAGGCGCCCGATGCGGTGGTCGCGACGGGACCAGCCTTTCCCGGCCGCAGTCGGCCACTCTGCGCCTATCCGCAACATGCGCAGTACAAGGGGCAAGGCGATCCGGAGAGCGCGGCGAGCTTTGAGTGCAGGTAGGGAGTTACGGTGGCGGCGCACTAAATCTGTTCGCGGCCGCCACCTGGGCTCGGCGGCCTCGGCGCAGCCTGAGTCCCTTGGGTCCGCTGTCGCTGCAATGCGGAAGGGAACAACACAACAGTGCGCACATTGAGTCCTTATGGGTGTGGTGAAGCAAATCAAAAAGCAGGCTGTCGTGGCCGAGCAGGCCGCCGCCCGAACGGCTGACGCTTTTGTGGCCGACCAGATGAAGAGCCTCGCGGAAGCCTTCCGGGCTCAGGCCGACACCATAAAAAAGCAGAAGAAGCAAAAGAAAAAGAAATGAATTTTGAAATTACGAAATTACGGTGACAGTGCACTCAACCAGTCGTGCCGCCTGGAGATAAGTGCACTGTCACCGTAATTCTGTCACGGTAATTCGTTTCCGGTCATCGCAATTTCCGTAATTCCGTAGTGGGCCATGGTCCTTCCGTCCCCTCACTCCGGCTTTGCTTTGGTGCGCAACCCGAGCATGAGCAAGACAACGGCCAGGACGATGGCAGAGCCGATGAATACGAAGCCGCCGGTGATCATTGCCTCCTTCCAAGGCGCAGCTTCATGCCCCGTCGCCGTGATTGGCGAGAGCGCGGCCGTCCCAAGCACGGCGGCCGACGTCGTCATGATCCAATTGCCGTATGTTCCGATGAGCAGTGCCCAATAGGCAACTGCCTTCGTTCGTGCCGATAGCCTGACCTCGCTCCAGATGGCGCCGACCGCCAGCAAGAACGTGCCGTTCATCACGCCCTCCAAATGAGCAGCCAACGCCATCCTCACATTGGTGAAATGCTGCTCGACCAACCCCGTCAGCAATCCGATCAGAAACAAGGCTGCGCCATGCCAGAGGAGTCTTCGCTTCTCATCCACCATAAGTTTGCCCTCCAGTCGCGGACGTTTAAGCGCCGCTTGTTTTAAAACCGCAGCAAACGGCACCTCGATTGATCATTCGACTCTTAGAGCTGCAATTGCGGTGACGGCGCAGATCGCGGCCGCGCAAACCAACGGCGACCATCTCTGGCAGTCTGACGGAGGAAAGTCCGGCGGAGGCGCCTACTTCGGGTTAATCCAGAAGGGAAACATACTCTGGATCAGCTGTTCGCTACAAAAGGAGTCAATCGCCGTGTCATCGGTCGATGTGAGCGTCCCATGATCGAGATCCGTTTCTACAACGACCGGCCGGTACTCGTCGTATTCTCCAACGAGCCTTTCGATTTTGCTTGCTTGGGGTTCGTTGACATTTATTCGTCCACTTCCCCCGGGGCTGCAGTCCGCTGCTCACGACGGGCGCGGCCGTCACGGTCGTCCCGAGAACAGCTTCTTCTTCCTTCCGTGGCAGAGCCGGTAGGGTAGTCCGCTCTTGCAATATGGGCAGAGTTGCTGCGCGACCGCACGCAAGGTGGCGTCTGCCGACGTGGCGGCTTGGTTCGCACAGGCTCTGTGCTTCTGAGCTTTTCCCCCTCACGCACACATTTCCCCCGCCCCCTGCCCCTCCTCCCACTTTCCTGCTATCTCTCCTCCGCCGTTCCGGCCCAAAGCAAAACCCTCTGATCATCCAAGGGAGCAAGAAACATGCGTTATCTCCACACCATGCTGCGCGTGCGCAATCTCGATGTCGCGCTGAAGTTTTACCAGGATGCGCTGGGGCTGAAGGAGGTGCGGCGGATCGAGAACGACAAGGGGCGCTTCACGCTGGTGTTCCTGTGCTCGTCTGACGATCTCGAGGCGCTTAAGAAGCAGCCGCAAACGCGCGGCGCGCCGCTGGTCGAGCTCACTTACAACTGGGACGAGGAGAAGTATGGCGAGGACCGCTTCTTCGGCCATCTCGCCTACGAGGTCGACGACATCTACGCCACGTGCGAGAAGCTGATGAAGGCCGGCGTCACCATCAACCGGCCGCCGCGCGACGGCAACATGGCTTTCGTCCGCTCGCCCGATCTGCACTCGATCGAACTGCTGCAGAAGGGCGAGCCGAAGGCGCCGGCCGAGCCGTGGGCGTCGATGCCGAACACCGGCCATTGGTAGGCCCAGATAGCAGGAACAAGCTCCCGCGGCCGGCGTTGCCCCTCCGACAAAACGAATTGGAGGAGGACGCGATGGGACGCGGAATTTTGCTGTGGCTGCTGGGTGTGCCGATCCCGGTGATCATTCTGTTGTGGCTGTTCTTCGGCCGTTGATATCGGCGCAAACGCATTTGCGTTTCGCCAGCGCCAACGCATTTTGCTGATGTCGCGCGGACGGTTCGCGCTGCAATGAAAGCTCCGCTTCTCGAAGCGGAGCTTTTTGCATGAGAGGCGCGCGGCAAACGGCGTCGCTGCGGCTGGCGAATTCCGCTATGACGCGCGGCACATCAACGCTGCGGGAGACGCTCGATGACTGACACACGGCTGACGATCTGGGGCCGCGCCAATTCGGTCAACGTGCAGAAGGTGCTGTGGTGCCTCACCGAGCTCGGGCTGCCCTATCAGCGCATCGATGCCGGCATGCAATACGGCAAGACCCGTGAGGCCGACTATCTCGCGATGAATCCGAACGCGCGGATCCCGACGCTGGTCGAGGGCGACTTCTCGCTGTGGGAGTCCAACTCCATCATGCGCTATCTCTGCCTCGCGCATGGGCGCGGCAATCCGATCTATCCGGAGGCGCCGAAGCTGCGCGCCGGCGTCGACCGCTGGCTGGACTGGACGCTGTCGACGGTGCAGCCGGTCGACCGCCCGGTGTTCTGGGGCATCGTTCGCACGGCGCCCGCCGAGCGCGACATGGTCAAGGTGCAGAAGGATGCCGATGCGGCCGCCGAGGTCTGGGCGATCGCCGACCGGCTGCTCTCGACGCGGCCCTACATGGAGGGCGACGCGTTCACGCTCGCCGATATCGCCGTGGGCGCCTATGCGCGGCGCTGGCTCGGGGTCGAGGGGATCTCCCGGCCGGCGCAGCCGAACCTCACGCGCTGGCTTGCCGCGCTCGGCAAGCGGCCCGGATTCGCGCAGCACGTGGCCCCGCCGATGTCGTGAGCCGCCGGCGCGGGTCAAGGCCCGGTGCGCGCGCGCGGAATCGCGCTGGCCGCGCGAAACGGCCCGCGCCCGGCTTCTACTGTGCATGGGGTTGTTTTCGCGGTTTGGGGTTGCAGGCCTAGTGCCAGCCGCGCTCGACCGTCACGACGATGGCGATCAGCGCCAGCGTGACGACGGCCGTGGCGAGCTTCGCGGTCCAGGACAGCCCGCGGCCGACCCACCAGAGCAACGCGCAATACATCAGCACGGGAACGAGAAGATCGAGCCGCATCAGGTCCTGCGACATCAGGCGCCCTCAGCGCCCGGTCACGGCGTCGACCCTGATGGCGCCGCCGATCTTCACGCAGGTCGCCCCGACCATGGTGAAGCCCAGGCCATAGGCGGCGCAGCCATTGGCCCGGGCAGAGCCGGTGCCGCTCTTCAGCGGCAGAGTTTTGGCGGACTGGGGCGCCTCGGTGGGCGGCAGGCGCAAGCCCTCGGCCCCGGCTGCGGAGCTCAGTGCGAGCAAGATCAGGAAGGGGATGGTGAGGCGCATGGGCGCTTGTACCCCGCCGACGGGCCGGGCGCTATCCGGTGGCGTCAGAGGAACCTGATGCCGGCCGACTTGCCGCGGCGCCAGACCACCTGGCAGCTCCGCCCGGTCCGCGCATCCCGCGCAAACGCCATCCGGATCACGCCCGGGAGCCCGCTCGCATCGTCGTCCATCGTGATCTTGGCGCCCGAGGCCGAGATGTCCTGGACCAGGCAATGCCGCGCCGCGAATCCGCCGTCGAGCGTTATCCAGGCATGCTGCGACAGCAGCTTGCGGGCTGCGCGCTTCTTGGGCTGTGGCATCGGCAAAAGATCTCCCGCCCCAGCGCTAGCCCGGGAACCCTAAAAAACGGTTGAAATCGCCGCCCGAATGAATCCGGGATCCTGCTATCCACCGGGGCCAAAACAGCCTGCCGGGACGGCTTGCCCGCGAGCCCAAAGGCCACTATACGTTCGCCCGCTGCAAGCCGCCGGGCACGACTCGGCTGGCCGGCGGGGCTGTCGCCAAATGCTGTCAGGCCTTGCGTTTGCTCCCTTCGTCTATCGGTTAGGACGCCACCCTTTCACGGTGGAGAGAGCGGTTCGATTCCGCTAGGGAGCGCCAGGCAGCTCAAGTCCCCTCACAGCTGCTCCAGGAAGCAAGCGCGCCCGATGATCGGGACGTTTTGCCCCTGCCCCGGCACACTACCGGCCCGCCCATTTACCGGAAATTTACCCCTGCTCTCGGGCGTCGGTGTCATTTGCTTAGAATTTGATCGCTACCGTGGAATTACGGAAATAATCCGAAACACGATTTTGGCGCCCATGTCCGTCGCAGAGTTCCTCAGGCAGCGAGCAGTGGAAGTAACTGTGAGCGGCAGCTATTCGCTGCATCGCTGGTACGATTGCGAGGGCAAGCTGAGAAACTTCGCCTGCCGTACCAAACGCGTCTCGCCGTTCCGCATGATCGTGGACGTGCCGGTCGTCGGCAAGATAGGAGAGCGAGTGACCTCCTATTTCCAGGATTTCGGCGAATTCCAGTGCACCATCAGCGCGACGCTGAAATCGGGTTTCCTGATGGAGCTCGAGATGACACGAGCGCGACGCGCCTGGATGTCGGAAAAGCTGACATGGCTCGAGAAAAAGCAGAAAGACGCCAGAATTCAAGAGCTGCGGGGCGAGGCTCGCTTCGTTCCGCAGGCCTCCCACACCGTCCTGACGCTGGCCGACGGCAGTTCTCATCGCTGCTTCATCATCGATGTCTCTACGGCCGGCGTCGCAATCTCCTGCGAATATGACCCCCCGGTCGGAACCCCGCTGGCCATCGGAGCCTGCGTCGGGCGGGTCATCCGCAAATTCGAACACGGCTTTGCGGTGAAATTCGCCGAGAGGCAGCAGCGGGACGACCTCGTTCGCCTGGTCGTGCGCCAGGGAATACCGCAGCCGGCATAAACCCTGCGGACCTGATTTTAACTCAATTTTAACTAAATGCTGGAGGTCGAGGCGCCTGCGCGATAGGGTGTGAGCCAGTACGTCCGCAATCATTGCGGGCTCCCCGAAATGTTGGAAGTGCTGGAATGTCCATCGCTGATGCCGGGCTCACGCCGGCAGAGATCGCCCAGAGCACCGTCCCTGCGGCCAAGCCGCAGCTTCCTCCCGGCGTCGTCACCGAAGGCCCGCTCGTCCGGGCCAAGCTGCGCGAGAGCTACCTGCTGCTTGGCATTCTCTATGTCGGTGCTGTCGCGGGGATCATCTGGGCTGTCACCCAGGGCGTCGGCAAAGTCGAGCTGTTTACGTTCGGCTGGATGTTCGCGCTGACGACATTCGGGATCGGCGCCGGCATGCACCGCCTGTTCGTCCATCGCAGCTTCCGCACCGGCCCGATCATGCGCGTCTTCTTCTGTGCGATCGCTCAGATGGCGGTGCAGGGCTCGATCGCCAAATGGGTCGCCAATCACCGCCGCCACCATCTCTATGCCGACCACATCGGCGATCCCCACAGCCCGCAGTTCGACGGCTTCGGCAATCGCTACGTCAGTGCGTTCAAAGGATTCCTGCACGCGCAGGGCAGCTGGGTGTTCGACCAGGCGACCACCGACAACGAATATTACGCCAAGGACATCCTCGCCGATCCGATCGCGATGTTCTTCGTGCGCACTCGCTGGGTCTGGTACGGAATGTCTGCGGTCTTCATTCCCGGCGTGATCGGCTACGTCTTCGGCGGCGTGCACACCATGATCGGCTGTGTGCTGTTCTCCGGCCTGCTCCGCGCCTACCTGCTGATCCTGGTCAGCCAGCTCACAGGCTCGGTCTGCCACGCCTACGGCTATCGCCGCTTCGAGGTCGACGACGCCTCGACCAACGAGTTCATGACCACGATCCTCACTTTCGGCGAGGGTCTGCACAACAACCATCACCGCTTCCCGCGGGACGCCTATATCTCGCACGCCTGGTGGGAGATCGATCTCAACGGTCTGATCATTCTGGGCCTGGAAAAGATCGGCCTCGTCCACGACGTCTTCCACGCTTCGCACCGCCAGCTGGAGCTGGCGTCGGAAGCGGAGGCGGCTTCGACGGCACGCTAACGGTCGGCGGGCAGCGTCCGCGGCGCGGCCGTGCTGCCTCCGCATCGCTGCCCTATCGCGGCCCAATTGCGGGATCAGCTTCTGGACATCCGTGCCGTGGGCCGGGCGTCATTGGCGGATTTGCGATCGGGGGACCGAATGGCAGTCGACAAGACCACACTCGACAAGATCACAGTCGATAAAATCACAGTCGATAAAATCACTTGGGACAGGGTTGGCCGGGTTACCGAGCCTGGGCGCTACATGTACACGTTCGGCTGGCTCACCATCACCGCCGGCGACCTCGATATCTGGAAGCAATACCCGCAAGCCGCGTTCACGCTGCTGGCGCACCATGCCGAGCCCACCGAGACCGTCGGCGAGGAATTTCATCTCGGCGCTTTCGATATCGCCCCCGACGGTCCGACGCGGCAGACCACCCATTGACGGTCACTGGTCCCACGGCGGAAGGCCGCGGTTCGAGGCGCAGAAAGGGGCGCTTCGTGACGAACCACGCCTCTGGACTCGTCGCTTTCGTCCGTGCATCGTGAAATCGAAGAAACCTGCGCATTGCCTTGATCTGACTTGTCAATCGCTAACCAGCGAGACTCGTCTATCCGCTGTGGTCGACGAAGACGGCTTGTCATGCAATTGATTGCGCTCGCGTTCTGCACTTTGCGGTCCTGATGAAGGTTAGCTGTCGCGCTTGTTAAGCAACGGGACAGCAGGCGCATGACAGATGGTCGCATCGGAAAGCGTGGATTAGCGGACCAAGGGAACCTATTTTCGGCGCCGATGTACCTGATTGAAGCGTTACCCACCGTCATCGGAACGGCCGCGATCGCCCCGGCGCTGCTGATGCTGTGGCTTGTCATTGCTGCCGAGGAACGCCCGGGGCCGCCGGCCCAGGTCTGGACCGCGTTCCTGCTTGGCGCAGCCAGCATCTCTCTGCTGGGTCTCGCCCGGGCCCCCTTCGCGAAGATGGTCGCGGCCCCCGACAATCCCTGGGCGGCGCTCGCCATGCATTCGGTCTTCGGCGTCGCACTGCCCGAGGAGGCCGTAAAGGTGATCGCAGTCGTCCTGGTCTCCTCGACCAAGCGGCGGACCTTCGCCAACCCGATGGACACAGTTGTCTATGGCGCTGCCGTCGGCCTCGGATTCGCCGCCTACGAGAACCTCGCTTATCTGGTGCAGCATGCCGAGATGTGGCGTTCGCTGGCAGCGCTGCGTAGTGTTCTCACGGTGCCGTTCCACGGCGCGCTCGGCATCATCGCCGGCGCTTACCTCACGATCGCGCGCGCCGGCACGGCGCTCGGTGCGAACCGTCATCACCGTGACTGGGCCCGTCTCTCCAGCCGGCTGCTGATGCTGATGGGTCCCCTCGCTTTGCATTCCGCGTTCGATTTCCCGCTGCTCACCCTGCAGCGCATGCCGGATCTCGACCCGACATTAAGGATGTGGCTGGGCGGGGCGAGCCTGCTGATCGGTTTCAGCTCGATCGCTTTTGCAATGCGCCTGGTGCGCCGCGTCGCCCGCCATCATGCGCCCCGCACCAAAATCGCGCGGGAGCGCCTCAGCCAGCTGCGCCGCATGTGGGCCCTTTTGCTCGCCGGCGGTGGCGTCGGCTTCCTCGGCCTTGCCTTCGTTCTGACCTCGATCCACCACTGGCTCATCAACCCCGAACGTAATCTGACGCTGGCGCTGATCCCGATCGGCTTCGTCTCCATCCTGCTCGGCCTTGCGCTCCTGGTCGTCACGACGGCGATCTACATTCTTGGCCGCAACCGCATCCGCACCACTGGCGAGGGTTTCTCGTCAGCGCACGGCGGCGGTTGATCCGCAGCATGGCAAGCCGGGTGCGCGCGTATTAGATTGGGCGCACATCTTTCGATCTGGAGCTTGCCGATGACAGCGCCCGAGGAGTTTTCACGGCTGCAATCTGCGATGAGGCAAGCGGTGAAGGCGCATTGGAAGGCCTTCCTGTTCGAAGGCATTTTGCTTGCCGTTCTCGGCGTCGCCGCGCTGATCCTGCCGCCGCTCGCAAGTCTCGCGATCACGATCTTTCTCGGATGGATGTTTCTGGTCAGCGGCATCGGCGGATT
This sequence comes from Bradyrhizobium sp. Gha, assembly GCF_900113735.1. Taxonomy (GTDB): domain Bacteria; phylum Pseudomonadota; class Alphaproteobacteria; order Rhizobiales; family Xanthobacteraceae; genus Bradyrhizobium. Next base: position 23,819 of record NZ_FOQM01000049.1, on the reverse strand, counting down.
GGTCGCGACCTACTGGGCGCGCACCACGCCGGGATTCTGGTGGTCGTTGATCTCCGCGGCGCTCGCCGTGCTCGCCGGCATGTTGCTGCTGGCCCGCCCGATGCAGGCGGTGCTGACGTTGACCCTCGTGCTCGGCGCTTATTTCCTCGCCGAGGGCGTCACCACCATCATGTATGCTCTGGAGCACCGCCGGGAACTGAGCGGGCGTTGGTCGTGGCTCCTGATCTCGGGCCTCGTCGATATCGCGATCTCGTTCATGGTGATCACGGGCCTGCCGAGCTCGGCGGAATGGGCGATCGGCCTGCTCGTCGGTATCAACCTTGTGTTCGGCGGCGCCACCCTGATCGGCATGGCGCTGGCGGCACGCAAAAGCAACAGTTGAGGCGCCTCGAAGCCCCTCGCTCCTATTGGGGGATGACAAGGCGCCGATGGCGCGCTATATGACCGTCCATGATCACCGTCGCCACCAGCTATTTTTGGTACTTTAGCTACGACAGCTCGCTGGCGGCAGGAGGATCGCGCTCAATCTGAAATATTGAAGCAAACGTCCGAACAGCCGCCAGACCTGGCGGCTTTTTTATTGGCCGGCAGGTTCTCAAAATCACAGGAGCCCGCCGTGCTGAGCACGACCGACGATCTGCGTATCCGCGAACTGAAAGAGCTGAGCACGCCTGAGGAGGTGATGCGGGAGGTCCCGCGCACCCTCACGGCAACCCGCGTGGTGATGGCGGCGCGAAACGCCATCCACGCCATCCTCAACGGCCAGGACGACCGGCTTCTGGTCGTCGTCGGGCCCTGCTCGGTCCATGATCCCAAGGCCGCCATCGAGTATGCAGAGCGTCTTGCCGCGCTGCGCGAGGATCTCGCCGACCAGCTCGAGATCGTGATGCGTGTCTATTTCGAGAAGCCGCGCACGACGGTCGGCTGGAAAGGCCTCATCAACGACCCGGATCTCGATGGCAGCTTCGACATCAACAGGGGCCTGCGGCTTGCGCGCAACGTGCTCTCGGCCATCAACAATCTCGGCCTGCCCGCCGGCACCGAATTCCTCGACATGACGACGCCACAATACATCGCCGATCTCGTCTCCTGGGCCGCGATCGGCGCGCGGACGACCGAAAGCCAGATCCACCGCGAGTTGGCCTCGGGTCTATCCTGCCCCGTTGGCTTCAAGAACGGCACCGACGGCAACGTGCGCATCGCCGCTGACGCCGTGAAGTCCGCCTCGCACCCCCATCATTTCATGGCAGTGACGAAGCTCGGCCGCTCGGCGATCGCCTCGACCGCTGGCAACGAGGACTGCCACATCATCCTGCGCGGCGGCAGCAAGCCGAACTACCATGCGGCAAGCGTCGCGGCCGCATGCAACGATCTGGCAAGATCCGGCGTCGCCCCGCTGGTGATGGTGGATGCGAGCCACGCCAATTCGCGCAAGAATCCGGAAAACCAGCCGCTGGTCACGGCCGATATCGCCGCCCAGATCTCGGGCGGCGAGAACCGCATCATGGGCGTGATGATCGAGAGCAATCTCGTCGCCGGCCGCCAGGACGTGGTCGCGGGCAAGCCGCTGACTTACGGCCAGAGCATCACCGACGGATGCATTGATTGGGCGACCACGGCGACCGTGCTCGAGCAACTCGCCGATGCGGTAGAGATCCGGCGCAACACTGCGCGAGCCGGACGACACGAGCGCTCCGCGTGAGGCCACAAGGCGGGCGGGGCGATGCTGTTCGCGCCCTGCCCGTCGGGCTTAGCAGCCGCGGCAGATGCTCTTGATCTTCTTGTCGAGCAGGGCGTCTTCCTTGCTCACCGGATTGTTCGAATCGCTCAGATTCTTTTCATTCGGCACGTCGCCGGCCCGCGGCTGACGATGACCGACCGGTGCCTGGGGCACCGATCCCGAGGTCGCGCCGCCGGATGTCGATTCCTTGGTCCCGGTCTGCGCGATCGCAGCTCCGCCGAGCAAGACCACGAGCGATGCTGCCACCATGATCTTCTTCATGTCCGATCCTCCATTCCTCAAACCGGCATTCTCCGTCCGCTCAATTGCCCGGCGGATAGAGATGAACGTCGCCGCAATAGTCGACGATACGATAGCGCGTTTCGGTCTCCGCATCACCGGCATCGGCTGCGGTATTTTGTGCCGCCAACACATAATTCGGCCCGACCGGGGACTTACCGGCACCGCCGGGTATGTCGATGACATAATCCGGCTGACACAGCCCTGACACCCGTCCGCGCAGCTGTCGCATCAAGTCCTGCCCCTGCGCCAGCGTGGTGCGCAGATGCGAAGTGCCCGGCGCGAGATCGCCGTGGTGCAGGTAGTAGGGCTTGATCCGGCATTCGACGAAAGCCCGCATCAAATCCGACAATGCAGCGAGGTTGTCATTGATACCCCGCAACAGCACTGACTGGCTCACCAAAGGTATCCCTGCATCGACCAGCCGCGCGCAAGCGGCCCGGGTCGGGCCGGTCAGCTCGCGTGCATGATTGGCATGCACGGCGACCCAGGTGGTCGCGCCCTCGATCTTCAACGCAGCGGCCATCTCGTCGCTGATACGCGCAGGATCAGCGATGGGTACGCGGGTATGCAGGCGAATGACCTTCACGTGATCGATTGCGGCAAGATCGGCCATGATTTCGCTCATGCGGCGCGGCGACAGCATCAGCGGATCGCCTCCGGTGAGGATCACCTCCCAGATTTCGCTATGCAGGCGGATATAGTCGATCGCGGCACGATAGGCGCTGTCCGAGAGCGCGTTCTCCTTGCCGGGCCCCACCATCTCACGGCGAAAGCAGAAGCGACAATAGACCGCGCAGACGTGAACGAGCTTGAACAGCACGCGATCGGGATAGCGATGCACGATCCCGGAAACCGGCGAGTACGGATGGTCGCCGATCGGATCGACGCTTTCGCCCGGCTGCATATCGAGCTCGGCGGCGGTCGGAACGAATTGGCGCGCAATCGGATCTTCGGGATCGGATTTGTCGATCAGATCGACCAGCGCCGGCGTGATCGCCACCGCATATCGCGCAGCGACGCGCTCCAGGGCGGGCAGTGCCGTGGAAGGTGCAAGGCCGGCCGCCATGAGTTCGGCCGGGTCGCGCAATGTCCGTGCAAGATTGGGCTTCGTCATCCTTCACTCAACGTTTCAATTGCTGGCGGCGTCCACACCACCTGATCAATCCGTGTTGCACCGCTTGCCAGCATCACCAGCCGGTCGAAACCGAGCGCGACGCCGCTCGCCTCAGGCATCGCGGCAACAGCGGCCAAAAAATCCTCGTCCAGCGGATAGGCCTCGCCATAGCGGCGCTGCTTCTCCGCCATGGATTCGGTGAAGCGCTCGCGCTGCTCCTCTGCGTCGGTGAGTTCGCCAAAGCCGTTGGCGAGCTCGACACCGCAAGCATAGACCTCGAACCGTTCCGCGACCCTGGGGTCGCTAACCTTCACCCGCGCCAGCGCCGCCTCAGGTGATGGGTATTCGAACAGAATGGTCAAACGTCCCTGCCCCAGATGCGGCTCGACATGCTCGACCAGGATCCTGCTGAAGATATCTGACCAGGTATCGTCCTGGGCGACCCTGACCTTGTCGGCGGCCGCTCCGGCGAGCGCGGCACGGTTACCCTCATTGCCCGAGATTGTCGACAGCAGGTCGATGCCGGCGAAGTGCTCGAAGGCGCTCGCGACGGTCAGCAGCTCAGGCTCTGCAAAGGGGTCGGCGGTTCGGCCCCGGAACGAGAAGGTCCCGATTCCGGTTGCTTGCGCGGCGTGGGCGATCACCACGACAGTGTCGGCCATGATGGCGTCGTAGGGGGCGTGGGCCCTGTACCATTCCAGCATGGTGAATTCGGGCAGGTGCAGGTCACCGCGCTCGCGGTCGCGGAATACCCGGGCGAGCTCGAAAATCCGCTCCTCGCCCGCCGCCAGAAGCTTCTTGCAGGCGAATTCGGGCGAAGTCCGCAGGTAGCGGCTGGCGCGGCTGCCGTCCGGCCGGATGATCTCGGTCCGGGGGGCGTGCAGATGGGTCTCATTGCCCGGTGAGACCTGGAGGACGGAGGTTTCGACCTCGACGAACCCCTGCTCGGCGAAAAAGCCCCTGACAGCGCCGGTAATGGCTCCCCTCGCCTGGAGGAACGGCCGCCGGTCGAGGTGCCGGCTGGGCGTCCAGAACGGTGAGATCGGCTTGTCCCCAGCCATTAACCGACGCCCCCCTCGACCAGCAAAATGCTGGCATCGAGCGGCAAAATCAGTATGTTGCGGCCCGAAACGGGCGCAGAGGTCTGATTTGAGGCCCCAAGTCCCCCATCGATTTGACCACGTCCTGGCCGGTGCCGGGCCAAGCAAGCAGGAAATATAGCTTTGAGAGTCATCGCCAGTTCTATTCGCAAAGGCAACGTGATCGAGCAAGACGGCAAGCTCTATGTCGTCGTGAGTGCCGAGAACATCCATCCCGGCAAGGGCACGCCGGTCAGCCAGATCGAAATGCGCCGAATCTCGGACGGGGTAAAGATCTCGGAGCGTTACAAGACTACCGACCAGGTCGAAAAGGCCACCATCGAAGAGCGCAACTACACCTTCCTGTATGAAGATGGCGACGGCTTCCACTTCATGAACCCCGAGACCTACGACCAGGTCCAGGTTTCCAAGGACGTCGTCGGCGATGCCGCCGCCTATCTTCAGCCAGACATGACCGTCAAGCTGTCGACCCACGACGTCAACGTGGTCTCGCTCGCTCTGCCGCAGCGCGTGACACTTGAAGTAGTCGAGACCGAGCCGGTGACCAAGGGCCAGACGGCTTCGTCGTCCTACAAGCCCGCCGTGCTCTCAAACGGCGTCCGCACCACCGTTCCGCCCCATATCTCGGTCGGCACCCGCATCGTGGTGATGACCGAAGACGGGTCCTACTCCGAGCGCGCCAAGGACTAAGCGAGGAATCAGCATAGGTGCCGCCGGGGGGCGAGACTGTGGTTGGGAAGAGTTTCCGCTTCGTCTCGCTGCTTCTGGCGTCGCTCTCGCTCCTCACCGCCACGCCGACGGCTGCGGACGAAATCCGCAGCCCTTCCCTCACGGCCCTGCGCGTCGATTGGCGCGCAGCGCTCGACCAGTTCCGCACCGAGATCAGCAGCCACCCGCAGATCGCGGACGATTTCATCTTCGTGCCACGTCGTTCAGTGTCGCGCTTCGATCCGCGTGCGATGCCGGCGCTGGTGCAGCTCAACGCCGTCTCGTCGCAATTCTTCACCGGCATTTCCCGCAGCCCCGTTCCCGTGCTGCTGCCGTTCGATGCGGCCGCCTATCTCGAGGGGCAACGCAATGGCGCGCCGGGCACGGCGCTCGCGCTGTCTCGCTATCAGGCCGATTTCAATCCCGTCGACATGTTCGATGCCGGCCCTGCCGGCTATAGTGCGAGCTTTTCACTTGAGCCTGGCGCCGGCGAAGGCATGCCGACACGAACCTTCGCAAAGCCAGTCGAAATTCAGATCACTGGATCGGCACTTGTCTACGACATCGCCGATCCCGCCGGCGGCAAGGGCGAGCAAGCCAAGCCGCTTGCGACCGTCTATCCAGACCTGCGCAGGTTCATCCGCGAAGGCTATGTACGCTACGCGTTCACACGCTTCGGCGCCGCCTATGTAGTGTCCGTCCAGTGCCTCGACAGTGTCGCAAAACCGCGGCGGCTGGCCTGCAAGGAGGCCTATCCCGTGGCCGAGCGCTTCCTGAAGGCGTTGCATGTCGCCGGCGGCCAGCGCGCGCGGCCGTTGATGGACGTTGCCTCCGTCGTGATCGACCGTCCCACCGGGCGTTCGGCGGATTTCAGTTACCGCCCGAGCGGCGACATCCTCCCGAACACCGGCTATCGCAGGCAGGGCGGCCATCCCGATCCGATGGCCTATGCGCAGATGCGCTTCCCGCTCGAGACGGCGCCGGCCTTCGTGCATTCGCAGTCCTATTCCAAGCGCGACAAGGACGAGGGCCCGACCGCCTATCCCTGGCGCGACAATTTCTGCGAGTCACGCAGCTTCGAGGTTTGGCAGTGCGGCGGCGGCTATGGCCATCAGGGCGAGGACATCCGGGCCGCCGAATGTCCCCCGCCCGGTGACAGCCGCAGCCCCTGCGATCCCAAGCAGCGCGGTGTCGTAGCGGTGCGCGACGCCGTGGTGATCCGTGCGCCCCAGGACCAGGCCGCGACGCTCGAGGTCAACAGCCGCACCGAGCACATTCGCTTCCGCTATATGCACATGAATCCGCAGGCGTTGAATGCCAATGGGGTGCTCAATGGCCGCATCGTCACCGAAGGCGAAAAGATCGGCGTGATCTCGAACTATCTCGATCATCCTGCGGGCACGTCGATGCATTTGCATTTCGACGTCCAGGTGTTCACACGCGATGGCTGGATCTGGGTCAGCCCCTACGTCACCCTGGTCTCGGCCTATGAGCGCCTGATCCGCGCCCGCGGGCGCGAAATCGGCCCGGAGATCGCGAGCACCCCGCAGCCGGTCGCTCATGCGCTGCCCGAAGACGTGCTCAAGCCCGATCAGCGTGAGGGATCGAGCAGCGACGAGAATTGAGCGCGGTTGTTGTATCCCGGATCGTCAAAGCGACATCCGTGATGGGATTGACGAACTACTCCAGATAGGTCGTGAGCTGCGCACCTTCATCCGCCACGAACACGGCGATTAGTTCGGCAGGCTCCGTGGTGCTGGCATTGGCGGAGACCAGATGCGTCGCCCCCGGTGGCTCAAAAAAAGACTGACCGACACCGAACGTCTCGACCGGACCGCCCCCCAGCTGGGAGCGAATCTCACCCTTGGTGATGTAGGCGGTCACCGAGCCAGCATGCCGGTGCGGCCGCGAAAATCCACCCGGACCATAGAATACGCGCACGATGGTCACCCGTTTGCCCGGCACGTTGGGCAACGCGTAGGACCCGATCGGCTCGACCTTGTCGAGTGGCGAGCTTTCCGCAGCGTTGGCGCAGAGCGGCGCGAGTGCGCCTGACACGGTGTCCATCGTCACCGGTAGCGCCCTGCCGATCGCAAGCGCGCAGGCAAGCCCCCCGACAAGGGCCAGCGCCATAGAGCGCAATGGCATCGAATGCTGCATGTTGGCCAAATTCATTGCGCTCATGACAATCTCCGTTTTGGCCAATCAGGATGCAGCTTGAGCAGCGCCCGGGCGCTTCGGCGGCGTCCAGCGATAGGCCGCGCCGAACCGATTCCAGACGTTGATCGAAGCGACCGCCGACGTCAGATAGGTCAGCTCCGTCTCGGAGAATTCGCTCTGCGCCTGCGCATAGACCTCGTCACCGAACCCATCCGGCAGCAACGTCAGCGCCTCGGTCCAGGCCAATGCAGCGCGCTCCCGCGCCGAGAAGATCGGCGCCTCTCGCCAGACTGCGACCAAATGCAGCTTGTCCGCCGGGATCCCTAATCGCTCCGAGAGGAGCACGTGATGCTGTACGCAGAAGGCGCAGCCGTTGATCTGCGAGGCGCGTAACTTGACGAGTTCAAGGAGCTGCTTGTCGAGGCCGGCCTTGGCCGCAACCTGGCCCAGCGCCAGCACCAGATCATAGGCGTCAGGCGCGATCCTCTTGAAATCCTCGTATTCGCTGCGGGCGTGTGACATTGCCGTGCACCTCGTGTTATTATAAGACTACTTACATCTTACAAGAGCTCTTATATTATGCGCAAGTCAGCCGGCATCACGAAATCGAAACCGGAGCAGAGGGCAGCCAAAGAGGAGCCTGCGATGCGCGTGCCCGCCCCCGGCGAAGGCAAGCGCGGCGAGAATGGCTATCTCGGCTATCTCCTGCGCCAGGCCCACGCTGCGGTCCGGCTGAAGATGGAACGGACGCTCGTCGATCTCGGCGTGACCTCGCCGCAATTCGCCGTGCTGACCATGCTGAACGCCTACCCGGGCCTGTCAGGTGCCGACGTCGCCCGCCTCACCTTTCTGACGCCGCAAACCGTCGGAGTGATCATCCGCAACCTCGAGCGCGACGGCGCAATCGTAATGACGCGGCATCCCATCCACGGCCGCATCCAGCAATGGACGCTGACACCGCGCGGTAACACACTCGTGAAGGCTTGCCGGGGACGCGTGATCGAATTGGAGAAGCGCTTGGCCAGTGGCCTCGATGCCAAGGCGGAGGCAAGCATTCGCCGTTGGCTTGCAGGTATCGCGGCCGATCTGCAAGACGAAGCTTAGTCGCCTCCTCCATCGCCGTCGCCGTCGCTCCCATCACCATCCCCGAAACAGCCGAACCCGACATCGCCGTCACCTTGAATGCCGCGGCCGAAGTTTTCCGCGATGATCATCATGATGACGACCAATAGCCCTGCGCCAAAAGGCCAGGGATTGGCGCGGATGATGTCGAACAGCTCTCGCATGGGCACATCATGTGCAGATGCAAGCGAACCGAATGTGCAGATGCAAGCGAACCGACCGTAAAAGGATATTGAAGCCGGGGATTTGAGCGGCTGCGCTATCCGCCCTTCAACGCTTTCTTAACTTCGCCATCGGGCCAGTTCGCGCCTGCCGCAATGACCCGGACGCGGCTTCGGTCCGCACCATTCACCAGCACGTGCGAACTTATCCGGTCGCCACTCGGCTCCAGATCCAATTCAGTCTCAGGCTTCCCGCTCAGCGTCGCCGCGAGATCGCCGGCAAAAATCTGCCAGCACGATCCGTCGTCGAGTTCGACGAGATGGCTCTCCGCATGTGCGCGTATCTTCATTGCACCCCGAAGTCTCGTCGGCGAACGTGGGCCCCGGCGCTCGGCCAGGGCCCTGTTCCGTCAGTCGTTGTCGTGATGAATCACGGTCTTGCTGCGATTACCGAATTCATCTTCCTTCTTGATCACGGTTTTGCGGTCAGCGGGCTCTCGCTCCTTGATAACCGTGGTCCGGTCGCGATCGCGGTCACGATATTCGTGCGACTCTCCGACCGTCACGCCCGCACCGACCGGACCGACGTGAACGCCGACCTCATCCGCAAACGCAGGCGTTGCGATAGCGGTGATCATGGCCGCGGCAAACAGGTACTTCCTCATCTTGTCCTCCTCCATTGAAGTCGTGGGTAGCAATGCAGCAGTGCGACACTTTGTTCCGGGGGAACCGCCTGTTCCCCGCGTCCCCGGAACCGGCTCACAGGGACCTGGATTCCGGCTAGGATAACCGCATGAAACACACTGATTCCTCGGCCACTCCCGTCAGCCGCCGTGCTGTGCTCAGGTCCACGCTCGGCTCGGCCACCATGCTCGCGATTCCGACACGTGTCTTTGCATCGCCTCCCGGCTTCGACGAATGGCGCGAGGGATTTCGCGCGCGCGCAATGGCGAAAGGCATTTCGGCTGCGACCTGGCAGCGCGCGATGGCACGGGTCGAGCCCGACATGAGCGTGTTCAAGCAGATGCGCAACCAGCCGGAGTTTCACGAGCAGCTCTGGCAATACATCAACCGCCGCGTCTCCGACTGGCGCATCATCAACGGCAAGATCGCGCTGAAGAACAACGAGGCGTTGTTCGCGCGGATCGAGCGCGATTTCGGCGTCGAGCGCGGCACGCTGCTGGCGCTGTGGGGCGTGGAGTCCGCCTACGGCGATCCGCTGGTGCAGCAGAACCACATGACGCCGGTGTTTCCCTCGCTCGCCGCGCTCGCCTGGAACGAGCCGCGCCGCAAGGCTTACTGGGAAGCCGAGTTGATCAATGCGCTGCGCATCGTCGACAAGGGCTGGAGCACACCGGAGGAAATGCGCGGCTCATGGGCCGGCGCGATGGGGAATTCGCAATGGATGCCGGAGGTCTGGCTCAATGTCGGCATCGACTATGACGGCGACGGCAAGGTCTCGCCGTTCGGCAAGCCCGACGACGCGCTCGGATCGACCGCAAAATATCTCGTCAATCGCGGCAAATGGCGTCGCGGCGAGCACTGGGGCTACGAGGTGCGCGCGTCCGGCGAGATGAGCGGCAGTCGCACGTATTCTGCGTGGCAAGCAGCCGGCGTCACCCGTGCTGATGGCCAGCCATTCCCACAACCGAACGCGTCCGCGCAAATGTGGACGCCTGTTGCAGGCGGTCCGACCTTCCTGCTGGGACCGAACTTCTATTCAGTGAAGAGCTATAATCCCTCGATGAACTATGCACTGGCGATCTGCCATCTCGGCGACCGCTGCCTGGGCGCGCCGCCGTTCATCCAACCCTTTCCCGGCTCCGAGCGCGTACTGACGCTCGCCGAGGTGCAGGAGATGCAGACGCGTCTGACCAAGGCCGGCTTTGACACCGGCGGCACCGACGGTCGCGTCGGTAACGACACCATGAAGGCGATCAAGGATTTCCAGCAGCGCGCCGGCATCACGCCAGCCGATGGATATGGCGGGCTGAAGGTGCTTGCGAAGCTGCGACAGGGATCTTGAGCCGCCTCAGTGCCGGTACTGCGGCTCTTCCGCATCGAGCTGGCGGCGGATCGCGGCGAGGTGCAGTCGCGCGGATTCGGAGTCGCCTTCGCGCATCTGCTTGTAGGTCGCGGCCGCGATCGCAGGATCGACCGGCTGCACCTCACGTCCGGTCGACATTGCCAGCACCTGCACTTCGGCCGCGCGCTCGAGGTAGTACAGATCGTCCCAGGCTTCTGCAATGGTCGGCGCCAGCACCATCACGCCGTGATGTTTCATGAAGATGATGTCCGCATCGCCGACGGCTGATGCGATGCGCGCGCCTTCGCTGGCATCGAGCGCGAGGCCGTTGTAGTCGCGGTCGACCGAGGTGCGGCCGTAGAATTTCAGCGCCGTCTGCCCGGCCCAGATCAGGGGATCGCCTTCGGTCATCGAAAGTGCCGTCGCATAGGGCATGTGGGTGTGGAACGCCACCTTGGCGCGCGGGAGGCGCTTGTGCATCTCGGCGTGAATGTAGAAGGCGGTCGCCTCGGGCTCGCCCTCGCCGTCGAGAACGTGGCCGTGAAAATCGCAGATCAGGAGCTTTGACGCGGTCAGCTCGCGGAAGGCGTAGCCGTAGGGATTGACGAGGAAGAGATCCTCATGGCCGGGAACGACGGCCGAGAAGTGGTTGCAAATGCCCTCCTCAAAACCGTTGCGGGCGGCCATGCGGAAGCAGGCTGCGAGATCCTCGCGCGCGGCGCGGACGGCATCGGTGGCGAGGTCCGGCCGGTTCGAGCGAACAGCTGCGGGTGAGGAGGCGTGAAGGCTGTGCGCCATGGCGAAGGAGAACCTCTTTCGGACGGGGGACGGCAGCGTTTTACAGGGCCGACGCCTGCGCGTCAGCCCCAGCGGCGGCCGCCCTGCCCTGCGCGTTTCACGCCCGCCGTGGCACCCCGCCGGCATTCATGCCGCCATCGATGACGAGCTCGGTGCCGGTGACATAGCGCGAGGCGTCGGACGCCAGGTACAGCACGCCGGAGGCAATCTCCGCAGCCTGGCCGGCGCGGCCGAGCGGGGTTGCGACCTTGGCGCGTTCCTCCGGATCGATCGGGGCGTTCTGGCCGGCGCCACTCGCTCCGGTCGGTATCTTGCCCCAGATCGGGGTGTCGATGATGCCGGGATGCACCGAATTGACGCGTATGCCGTCGCCGGCAGCCGCGCACTCCATTGCGATCGATTTCGCGAACAAGCGTACGCCGCCCTTGGTCAGCGAATAGGCCGCGAGACCCGGCGCGCCGCGCAGGCCCGCGAGCGACGACATCATGATGATCGAACCGCTGCCATGTTTGCGCATCAGGGGCAGGCAATGCTTGACCGAAAGAAACACGCCATCGAGGTTGATCGCATTCTGCTTGTGCCAGTCAGAGAGCGTCATGTCGGTGATCGAGGGTACGGCAATGCCGATGCCGGCATTGGCGACCATGATGTCGAGGCGGCCGTAGCGCTTGGCGATCTCGGCGACGATTTCGATCCAGCGCTCCTCGCTGGTGACGTCCTGCTCCAGGAAGATCGCGTTGCCGCCGGCCTTTGTGACCCGCTTGGCGAGTTCGGGCCCGCGCAATTCATCGATGTCGGTGGCGACGACGGTCGCGCCTTCGCGCGCGAACAGCTCGACGATGGCTTCGCCAATACCGGAGGCGCCGCCCGTCACCAGGGCGATCTTGCCCTCAACCTGCCCTGCCATGTTCGCTCCCTTTCTTTTGTTGATTGAGGCTGTTACCTAATCACGGACGGCCCTTGGTCCGGTAGTGCGACGTCGATGATGCGAAACTGCACGCGTTCGATACCCTGATAGCGATCGACCGACAGCGAGCCCGCGACGTGCAGTTGCTGGCCGCGATTGGCCACAAGCGCATTGCCGAGCTTCTGTCCGACTGAACGGAACGCGATGCCGTTAACGATCGAGCCGTCGCCCGATTTGAAGCGCAAGCGCAAATGCGCCTGCCCGACTTCATCGGCAAAGACGAGCTGATGCGCCGGTAGCGCCAAGACCGGCTCCGGATTGCCACTGCCGAAGGGCCCTGCGCGATTGAGCGTGGTCGCGAGTTCCGGCGTCACCGCGCGTGCCGAGATCGCGCCGTCGATATAGAGTTCGTTGACGTGGCGCGCCTCGGCGACGTCCTGCGCCAGGGCATTCTCCAGATAGGCGCGGAATTCGGCGAGCTTTTCCTTCCGCAGCGTCACGCCTGCGGCCATCGCGTGGCCGCCGCCCTTGAGCAAAATGCCATCGGCGACGGCCTGCCGCACGGCCTTGCCGAGATCGACGCCGGCGATCGAGCGGCCCGAGCCGGTGCCGATACCGCCGGGTTCCAGCGCAATCGCAAAGGCGGGCCTCGAAAACTTCTCTTTCAGTCGCGAGGCAACGAGGCCGACCACGCCGGGATGCCAGCCTTCGGAGGCCGTGACGATCACACCAAGCTTGTCCTCCAAGCCGATTGACGCCAGCGCCTCGGCTTCGGCCTGCGCTTCGGCGGCCTGCTCGATGACACGGCGCTCGCTGTTGAGGCGGTCGAGCTCGGCCGCAATCCGCGCGGCCTCGACGCTGTCGCCTTCCAGCAAGAGCCGCACCCCCAGATCTGCGCGGCCGATCCGGCCGCCGGCATTGACGCGCGGCCCCAGCATGAAGCCGAGATGCCAGGCTTCCGGCGGCCCGTTGAGCCGCGCCACGTCCATCAGCGCGGTGTGGCCGACATGGTCGCGCCGCCGCATCGCGATCAGACCTTTCGCGACAAAGGCGCGGTTCAGGCCGATCAGCGGCGCCACATCGGCAACCGTGCCGAGTGCGACGTGATGCAACGTGCCCAGGAGATCGGGCTCCGGCATCTCCGCATTCCAGAAGCTGCGCTGGCGCAGCTCTCGGTTAACCGCGACCAGCGTCACCAGCACGAGACCGACGGCGGCGAGATGGCCGAGGCCGGAGAGATCGTCGAGCCGGTTCGGATTGACCAGCGCGTCGACCTCCGGCAGCTCGGTGCCGGCCTGGTGGTGATCGATCACGACGACCGACATGCCGAGGCGCTTGGCCTCAGCGAGCGGCTCGATGCTGGTGGTGCCACAATCGACGGTGACGAGCAGCGTGGCGCCCTTCGCGGCCAGCGCCCGCACGGCTTCGACGTTGGGGCCGTAACCTTCGAAGATGCGATCGGGAATGTGGATCAGGGGATCGAGCCCACAATGGCGCAAATGCCAGGCGAGCAGCGCCGCCGAGGTCGCACCATCGACGTCGTAGTCGCCGAAGATCGCGACGGTCTCGCCCTTCGCTGCCGCATCCGCGATACGTTTCGCCGCGGCCTCCATCTCCGTCACCGTGAACGGATCCGGCATGAGCTTTCGGATGGTCGGATCGAGGAAGTCGGGGACGGCGTCGATGTCGACACCGCGGCCTGCCAGAACCCGCGCGAGCAGTTCCGGCAGCTGGTGGCGCTGCACGATGGCGAGCGCCGTGGCCGCGCCCCGCGCATCCAGCCGGGTGCGCCAGAGCTTGTCGGTCAGCGAGCGCGCCACCCCCAGGAACGCCTGGGGCAATTCGACGGGGAGTGCGGATGCGGGAGGAGCCATATGCGTTCAGTCCGTACGACGAGGGTAGCACGTAGGGCAATCGCCCGGTGCCTCGCCCAGGCCGTTTTGCACAGCGCAGCCAACTCCAAGCAACGAAACAACCCCATGCACAGTAGGGGGAGCATTGTTTTCGCGAGGATTTTTCCGATCTCGTCTGCCTCGTCGGCAAAGCCGTTTGACACGTCGGGCAAAACACCGGCATTCTGCAATCATGGCGCCGTTCTGATCGGCCCTGTCGACCGCCAGCCGTGGCGCCGCTAGGCACTCCCGATGCCGTTCGCTTCGGTGTCCAATGTTGCAGCTCCGAGCGTCTGCGAGGGGCGCTCTCCGAACATCGCGAAATAGTACTGCGCGAACCGGCCGAGCTCGTAAAAGCCCTGGCCCATCGCGACGGCAGCGACGGTGGTCGAACCGGGCGCGCTCCGGTGCAGCATCGAGCGGGCGGCACAGAGCCGCTTTTGTCTGAGGAAGCTGACCGGGCCGAGGCCGAACACCTCCTGAAAGGCGCGGTGCAACGTCCGCCGGGACACGCCAAGCGCTGCGCAAATTTCCGACACGTGCACCGGGCGGGTGCCGGTCTCGTCGAGATAATCCTCGACCCTGCGGACCAGCCGTCGGGCTGAAGGCAGCCATCCGCTGTCATCTGGGGGAAGCGACGACATGACGTTGACCGCCATACACTCCGCGATCGCCCTCCTCCAGTATTCGGCCGTCGACCACGTCAGGCCCAATCTGTTGGTGCGCAAATGCGACATGATCGCGACAAGGCGGCGCGTGGCGATCTGCCCGTTCACAGCGTCGGCCCTGAAATGACCCCGGCTGCGCCAAGTGTCGGGATCACTGAGCCTCGCTTCGCCACCAAACAAAGACGCAACGTCGTTGAGATCGAGGCGCATTGCGGCGTAAGCGGAGCCGCCGTGAAAGACCCCGTCGTGCTCGAGCAAAGGCGGAATCACGAGCACATCGTTGAGCTGCATGTCGAACGACCAATGCGCGACGCGGTCCTCGGCCGCGAGCAACATCCCGATGATCAGCTTGTCGTCGCTGGAGACGCGCTGCGTGCGCATGCCGACGTTGAAGGTGCCGATGCTCAGCGAAAACTCGCCGATTCCAACGTGCGACAATGTCCCGTGCAGCCGCCCGCGGCCGAGCTGCATCACATCGACATGAGAACCGTGAACGGCCTGGTGAAGACCTTCAAAGCCATCCAGTGTTTTCGAATCAACCAGAAGGATTTGGCCCATGGCCGCACCCTGCCACTCAAGCGCGACTATTCTACGGCAGGCAGCGGCGCAATACCACCCCCTCGCTCTAGCGAGGCAATCAACCAAGCTCGCAGAGACCCATCGAACCCGATGGGCGATCGCCTTGCCTTGCTGACGAGGCGCGAAGCTCGTTTCAATCAATCTGCATTCGAGTTGATGGCGACCCTTGGGCCGCATCGTTGGTCGGCAATGGGTCACGAGCCGCCGTCACCGCAGCCATCATGCAACGTCCGGTCTCCCGCAGCAGCCGACATGGCGGCGGCTGGTGCGTGGTTCGACTTGGGGGCCATGTGCGGACTAGCCAGGCGATCTTGTATCGCGGAGGTGATGGCTGAGCCTTCGCAAGCTGCGACAGCCATTGCCTGTGGAAGAAATCAGCTCCGCATGCACATCGCTTCATCCGCGTAAAGCGCTGGATCGAGGGCAGTCCAGCGAGCATGACATCACCGATTTGCCTGGCCGCCTTAGCTAGCCCTGCGCGAAAATATTTCCAGAACTTTGTCGGCCAGGGCGTTGCCGAGATCGACATTGTTACTTGCGGAGAAATGGATGCCATCAAGACCGTCCGTTGAGATCACACGTCCTGCGTCGAAGAAGTCAACCTTCATGAAGTCGGCCAGGGACTTGTAGTGTGTTGCAAGCTCTATGGTCTTCTCGCGTCCACCCTCAAACATTCCCTGGAGCCAAGGATCCGGTACGGGCGCAAGTGGAGGCGGTGCGACCACGAGCACATGAGGTGCTCCGTAGACAGTCCCCACGCCACCGGCCGAGGTGAGCACCTGGCCGACGAGTTTCGACATTCCGACCGCAATATCGTACGGCGTGCGACGATAGTAACTCTTCGCATCGTTTGTCCCGAGCATGATGATGACGAGGTCCAGCGGAAGGTGACTTGCCAGAGCGGTTGGCAGATAGGCCGACCCGTTCAGGCGCGGATCAACTGGATCATCGATCGTCGTCGTACGTGCACTCAGGCCCTCTTCCACGATTTCGTAATCGGACCCAAGTTTGGCGGCCATGATTCCCGTCCACCGCTCTGGATAATGGAATCTTGTCGTTGGCGCTCCTTCGTCAACAGCAATCCATCCCCAGGTCAGAGAGTCACCAAAACACAGGATTCGCCTCGTCATGAGAAGCTCGCTCGGTTGGATTTGGAACGGCTGCGGCGGACAATTGCGGCGCGGGTTCGACACCCGGACCATGTCCGAAACAAAGTCTCCGCGAAACATAGCAGGTTGACGCCAGACTGGAGTAGATTTCCGGTTTGGGTCAATCGCGTCGGTCGGCTGTGTCCCGACGAGCCGACATCCTTCGGACGCGGCGCAACTTGGACAGCCACTGGGGACCGCTATCTATTCCTTGGGCAGATCGAACTGTAGCGAATAGGCGTTTAGCTCTTCCAGATTACAGAGCCGAGTTAGCTTTTTTGCTTGCTCGCTCTCACGGCAGAGTTCGCGAATGGCAGGCATCCAGTTCTGATCCACCTCCCACATGGTCCTGAACAGCGCCATTGTAGGAGGTCTGGCATCCATTCCGGCGGGACGCATCTCTTCCTGATGCCAACGGACTTGACGTTCGGCTGCCAGCGCGAAGTGTACCCAAAGAGGCAGGTCGATCAGCACAATCTCGGTCGCCCTAGATATCCGTGCCGGTATCGAGGCTTGACTACCCAGACCCTCGATGACCCACTTATCGCCGGCGATAGCCGCTGAATGCCTATTCTCGTAAACATCTGCGGGGGCGAGCTTCCATCCTTGCTCCCAAAGCAACTTGTCTACTTCGATGCGAGGCAGGCCTCGCCCGGCGGAGATTTTGTCGGCCAAAGTCGACTTGCCGCCAGCCGCATTTCCGATGATGGCTATACGGGTCACTGTGATCCCTGAAGAACTGATGCGCTCTCGTCCGCGGGCTGATCCTACGGCTTCTCGGGAAGTCCGCAACGGGTCAATCGCGTCGGTCTAGGCCCGTTTAAGTGAGGTTCGGTCTACCCCTGGCAGCCGACATATCCTCGACCGTCGGATGCGGCAGCGAAGGGCCAACAGGAGACATCCCTCGCTTGGCCTGATATGCAAGAGGCTACCAACCAAGTGGCCTTCGTTATACGGAATAAGCACTCATGTTTGCGGTGTTCGTGATTACTGTGCTGCTTGCAGTGCTTTGGACACCGTCGTGGATTGTCTTGCATCGTAATCGTGCTGTCTTTGGCAAAGGGTTGAGAGCGGTGTGGCGCGTCTGGATCGCGCAGGTGTTCGTCGCGACCGCGCTTGTCCTTATGGCGGATAGGTTGGGCTTGCTTAATCCAGTAGGCTACACGCTCGGAATCTGTTTCTTGGTCGGATTGGTAGGTGCTTTAGTCCTCCATCGCTCTAACCGTTTTCACACAGCCAGGGTCAAAAGCGGCGGCCTCGACCGCTGATATTAGCGTTCGCTATTTATCCAATAGCCGACGCACCAACTGTCACCAAGGGCTAGGCTCTTTATCAGTGAGGACAGCGATTATTCGGCCTCGCTGCGGTTCCATCTGAAAATTTCACGACGATCGCCGCCGAACCTTGTTCGTCCGGGACGTTATTGGCTGTGACGGCCACCGCGATATTTCTCAATCTAGCCAAACTCAGCTCAAAGGGTCTCTTCATGTGCCCCTTCTAACGGCGGGGCCGTCCTTCGTCTCCAGAGCCTCAATCATCGCCACTCGAGGCGCATGCCGGCCACCGTCGAACTGGGCAGTCAGGAACGCATCCACGATGTCGAGCGCCAGCCCTTCGCCCACCACGCGGCCGCCAATCGACAGCATATTGGCATCGTTGTGCTGGCGGATCATGCGGGCTGAGAATGTGTCAACGCAGACGCCGCACCGGACACCCTTGACCTTGTTCGCCGCCATCATGATGCCTTGGCCAGTTCCGCATAGGATAATGCCAAATCGGCAATCGCCGGAGGCGACGAGTCGCGCCGCGGCTTCGCCGTGCTTTGGATAGTGTGTGCTCTCGGGTGTCGTTGGTCCGATGTCGACCGCCTCCCAGCCATGGGCTGCGATATGGGCGGCAATGGTCAGTCGCAGCTGAATGGCGGTGTGGTCACTGGAGAGGACGATGCGGTTGCTGGCTGTCATGGAGAGCGCGTCCCGTTTCCCGAGGCAATTTGGCGGCTTGGCCGAGTCGGTTCTATGGGCCAATCTCAACCGCTGCAAGGATCAGACCGGGTTCTAGTAGTGCAACCCAGTGAAATGAACCGGGCGGCGGAGACCGCAGGTCGGCTCTGGGTCAATCGCGACGGTTTGGACCCAGTTAATTTAGGTCCGGTCTCTCCCCAAGAGCTGACGCCAACGCGACTATGGACGTTCGACGCTATCTGATCCTCCTCACCCATGGATCAGTCCTCCTGTTCGTGGACGGGCGGGCCGCGACCGCCTATCCCGACGAACTGTTGCAGGACTATTCAGCTCGTTCACTGGGAGGTCGATGAACGCACCTGGGATGACGTCCTCAAAAAAAACCATATCGACGCCGTGTTGTGGCTGGGGGCACGAACAACTGAGGCGGTTCCTCGTCGCAAAGCGCGGTTGGAAGGAGGAGCATACGGGCGTTACGAGAGCGTCTACACAAGGCCGGCTATGGGACATTGACGAGGATAGATGGTCTACACATGACCGCTGTGGGTCCGTCACGATCATTTTGCTGGTCGTTGGCAGATTGTCTTAACCCTCACCGGCCTATCATTCGCGGTTTGAACCATCGGTGTGTTCGAGTGCGCCCATGAACCGAATGATTCTCGGCTTTGCAGTCCTCGCGATCGGCGCTGTTTCGATCGGGATCTCCATTGTCAAAAAGCAGGCCTTTGCGGAGTCGCACCGTCGAAGCCGGCAAAACATCCTTTATTACACGCTGAGCCGGACCGATAATCCCATCATCGTTCTCGGTGACAGCATTGTCGAAGCGTCGACCCTGCCGCGCGAGCTCTGCGGACATGCGATCATCAACGCCGGCCTGGAGGGTGCCTCGACGACAAGCGATTTGGGCGGCTGGCTGATGGATGTGCTCGACGGCAAGCCCGCGGCCGCTATCGTGATCGCGCTGGGGATCAACGACGCGTTGGGGGCGGCACGGGATCTGCAGCAGTTTGAGGCCAACTACAGCTCGCTCGTAGCTACGCTTTCGAAGGCTACGGCCCATGTGATCACGCTGGGGATTACGCCACTCGATGCCTCACCTCGTCTTTCCGCCGAGACGCAAACGAAAGCGGCGCCGCTCATCGATAGCTACAATGCCGCTCTGCCGGCACTCGCCGTCCGCGGCGGCGCGACCTTTGCTGCCTTGCCCCCGCTGCCGACGCCGCACACGATTGACGGAGTACACCTGAACGCCGCCGGGTATCAGCTTTGGAACAAGGCCGTTGTGATGGGAGCATCGGTCTCATGCGACTCGAAATGAAACCAGCGGCTGGCGCAATGAGATCAAACAAGCTTCCGGGATTGGCGCTGTTACGCTTTTCGTTTACGCGGGCGCGCCCTCTTCTAGCTATTTGTCGGCACGATGCTGCTGGCCTCGTATTTTAGTCATCGTTATTCGAGGAGCCGGCACAACAGCTGATCCGCAACGCTTTGTTACGGCGGCGCGCCCGGGACATTTGCGACTTCACCATGAGGCACCCCACGTGTTCACGCTGACTTCGCAATCGGCCACAACCGGAAGTCGACTCCTCTGAAATCCTAGCCTGCGATAGCGTCGGGGGCTGTCACTTATGCGCATTGATCTTAAACTCGACCACCTACTCACTTCAGTGGAACGGCGAGCAATTAGCGACCTTTCAGATGCCGTATATCCGCCCGGAGCGGTACCCGACTGGGGCTCTTGGGCGAAATGGGCTCCGCAAACCGTCCGCGCGATGCTGTGGGAGGATGAGCGATTGGTTTGCCATGTTGGTGCTCTCATCCGGGATGCACTCACAGATGGCCACGAAGTTCGAGTCGGTGGGATTGGTGGCGTGATGACAGCCCCGGGTTCGCGCGAGCGCGGGTTCGCACGAGCCGCGCTTGCGGCGATGCGTTCCTATCTCGTGGACGATCAGCAGGTAGCGTTTTCATTGATGTTCTGCGCGAATAATCTGCGCGCTTTCTACGGCAAGCTCGATTGGCGGCTATTTGCTGACACGCCGCTGGTCGTACATCGCGGGGTCGCCATGGAGTTCACCCTCAATCCCGCGATGGTGCAGGATGGCATCTGCTTGGCTCCCGCCGCCGGGAGGTTGGATCTGCGGGGGCCGCCCTGGTGAATCCGAAGGTTCGCTTCGGGTTAGAAGTGCCGATTTGACGATGCGACCATGATCAGTGACATCCACAGGTCTGGTTTGGGGCCAATAGGCGACATTTCGGGCTGCGCCTGATGTGTAAGAGCAGCCAACTGAGGCGACCTCGGAGAAAGATATGGCCCTTCGATTTGCGGTCGAATTTCTCAAGTCCATTGCGATCGTAAGTGCGCTGACGCTGGGAACAGGCTTCGCGTCTGAAATCCTTGTGTTCGCTCTATCCGACCGCGATGTGAGTGGCGCATTTGGTTCCGGTCTCGCCGGAATTGCTGGCGGCATATTTGGATTGGTCATCGCCGTCGTGATCGTCCTAAGGCGAATTGCTGACGTCGAGGAATGATCTGTCCTCAAAACGTTTGCAGACCCCGCAATTACGTCTTGGCTCCTGCTGATCGCATTGTCCATTGATGCATCAAAAACGGCTGTGGACGTAGGGCCCCGCCGTTTGTCTGGTCTAACGCCAAGTGGCCGCTCTGCGGCGATGAGCGGATCTCCGTCAGACCCGGCGCAACTTCGCAGATGGGCCGATTGTGTTACAAAAGTCGGTGTAAACGACGGATGCCCGTTCGGCCATTCGGCAAAGTGGACATTGGGCTTGTTTGATAGCGTCTCAGCTTTTAAGCGTAATCGGCGCCTCAAAAACTAATTCAGGTCACGGCTGCAAAAAGGCGCATCGGCTCGGCAAGACCCTTAAGAGCGGCCGGTCCCTGATCGACGAACTTGAGGCCAGCACCTGCGACTAGGTCTTTTACCGTGCTCGAGGCCAGAACTTCGCTCGCTTTCGCATGCTGAGCGACCCGTGCTGCGATGTGCACAGCAATGCCGCCCACATCGTCGCCCATCATTTCGACCTCACCGGTATGGACGCCCGCTCGAACTTCGATATCGAGCGGTCGCACCGCGCTGACGATCCTCTGGGCGCAACGGACAGCGCGCGCTGGGCCGTCGAACAGTGCCAGAAATCCGTCGCCTGTCGTCTTAACTTCGCGTCCTCGATGCCGCTCCAGTTCCGAACGCACCGCCTCATGATGCGCTTCCAGAGTTGAACGCCACTGCCTGTCGCCCACCAAGGAGGCTTTCCTTGTCGAGTCGACGATATCGGTGAACAGCACAGTCGAGAGGACGCGGTCAACGTCGACTTCAGTAGCGGAAACACCCATGAATTGTCTGATCTCCTCGACAAGCCGATCCTGATCTCCTGACCATGCGAGGTGATCGCTACCCGGTAGTTCGATGTAGCGCGCGTGAGAAATTCTATCCCCAAGCTCGCGGCCGGCGAGCGCACGAATGCGTACGTCATCGCGCCGATGCATGACTAGCGTGGGAACACGGATTGACGGCAGGATGTCAGTTACGTCGATCTCTTGGTTCATACGCATCAGGTTGATGACGTCGGAAGGGCTGGCCGCGGAGCGCTCGAACTTGGCGAAGCGCTCCATGGCCCCGGGAATTGCGGCTGCCGACGGGGAGAAACTGGGCAGACTCTTGCCGGTACCCCAGTTGGACCGGATATCGCGCTCCAATCCCGAAAAATCGTCAAATGGAACAGATGCGCCAACCGTGCGCGCATACGTGCCGAACAGGATGAGACCGGCGACCCGTTCGGGGTAGGTCGCCGCGAACAGGATCGACATCGGCCCGCCTTCCGAGACACCGAACAAGTAGGCCCTCTTAGAACCCGCGGCGTCGAGGACGGCGCGGATATCGTCGATCCTTTCATCGAGATGCGGGACACCGACGCCACGATCACTGAGACCCGTGCCGCGTTTGTCGAATCGGATCAGTCGCGCGAACGAGCCAAGGTCGTTCAGGAAACGCGCTGCGTTGGGATTCTCCCACGACAGCTCCAGATGCGATACAAAGCCCGGCGTCATGAGCAAATCCGGACCGTCCTGTCCGGATATCTGGTACGCGACGAAGACCTCGCCGCTGGTCACATAGCGCGTCTCGACAACCATGGCTTCCCGCAGTCTGGGTCACTGGGTAGCCTACGGCTAACGGCCACGCAGTGCAATTGAACGGCGAAAGGCTCAGGGCCATGTGGCCATGGCCTCAGCTGCCCATGTTCGCTGAGGGTACGCAGCGGACCTCAGCTGGAACCCTGCGGAGGTCGGCTTTGGGTCAATCGCGACGGCCCTCGGAAGCCAGCATGCCAGTGGTCGGATCATCTCTCAGAAGCGGACATCGCCGCGCTCCGGGCAGAGGCCCGGCCCGGGCGAACAGCTGACCTCACCTACTGAGGGGATCGCAATGGTCAGCGCCCTCGCCGCGTGTTAGCCTTTGGTCGTCGCCATCGCATTTCGAGGGCATTGCACCATGATTAGCAAGGCCGACGCGATTGTCATTGGTTCTGGCGCCCTGGGCGCGGCGACTGCCTACTACCTGAGTAAACGCAAAGATTTCAGCGTCGTCCTCATCGACAAGCACGATATCGGATCGCAAACGTCGCCTCGCGCCGCGGGTATGGTGAGCTGCGTTCGCAAGAGCGATTTGATGATCGGCCTCATCAAGGACGCATGCCGGAAGATCGAAACGTTCACGGAAGAAACCGGGCAACCGCTGGATTGGGTGCATTCGGGCAGCCTGAGGATCGCGCGTCGCCCGCAAGATGCGGAGGTTATCAAGGACGACCTTGAGCGCGGTCGCCGCATGGGGCTTGATGTCGATCTGATCTCCCCAGAGCAGGCCCATCGTCTCAATCCATTCTTGAAGCCGACAGGTGTCGTAGCGGCGATGAGGATCGGTGACGACAGGTATTTCGATCCGGCGCAGGTGGCTGTCGGGTTTGCCAGAGCAGCTCAGAGCGTCACCTTGCTCCCGAAGACGGACGTACTTGCTGTCAATATCACTGCCGGGAAGGTGACCGGCGCAACCACTGCGAAAGGCATCATTCAAGGCCCGATCGTCGTCGACGCAGCCGGCGCATGGACGCGACAGGTAGCGGAGGCAAGCGGGATTGGCGTGCCGTTGGTGCCGACCCGACAGCAACTGATCATCACGGAGCCTTTGGATGGCGTGCGTGCTGATCTGCCCATGGTTCGGATCATGGATGCCGCCGTGTATGCGCGTCCCTGTCACGGTGGCTTGCTTTGGGGCGTCTACGAGGAAAGGCCCCAATTTTTCGATATGCAATCGTTGGGAGCGAGTTTCGATGTGAAGGACATGCCGCTCGACATCGAAGTGCTTCGTTCAGCCGCGACTGACGTCAAGGACCAACTCCCAGTCCTGGAAACCGCTCAGGTGCGGGAATTTCGTGG
>NZ_FOQM01000053.1 GCF_900113735.1 Bradyrhizobium sp. Gha | reverse complement strand
ACTGCGACGCAGGTCGGCGTGGCTCAGGGCGGCTCCAGCGTCTTCGGTGCCGGTGGTGCCGCTGCCGTCACCCAGCTGCTCGCGCAGGGCAACACCAGCTCGATCGGCTAAGTCAAACCCAACTGAGGAGGAAACGTCATGATTGAAGCGTACGAACTGATCGATATGGAACTCGACGCCGTGTCCGGCGGGATCTTCGACCTGAACAATCTGTCCAACAACATCGTCGCGCAGGCGAACTCCGCGACGCAGGTTGGCGTGGCTCAGGGCGGCTCCAGTGTGTTCGGTGCCGGTGGTGCCGCTGCCGTCACCCAGCTGCTCGCGCAGACGAACACCAGTTCGATCGGCTAACTCACGGATGCCCGCACACTCCCTGGCTGCGCCCTTGGAGTGTGCGGGTCGTCGTTTCGATCGAAAAGTGCGCTCGTATCGCCCCGCCGCTGGTAGGCTAGCGGTGAGGTTCAAGCAACTGCCGTTCGGCAAATTCCGCAAACGGCCCCCGCTCACTCATGAGTTCTGCGTAGCTCCCTGCTTGCACGACCTTGCCGCGCAAGAGCATGACTATACGGTCTGCATTGCGCACAGTGCTGAGGCGATGCGCAATTACGATCCGCGTGATGCTCAATCGTTCCAGCGAGGTGCCGACAATGCTTTGGGTTTGGTTGTCGAGTGCGCTGGTTGCCTCATCGAACAGAAGAAGTCGTGGTGAGCGAGCAAGGGCGCGGGCGATCAACAGTCGTTGCCGCTGACCGCCTGACAGAGTACTCACGCCTTCCGAAACCAGCGTATGCATGCCCATCGGCATCTGCGCGATGTCGGCATCCAGGGCCGCCAGTCGGGCGGCTTCCCAGGCCTTCTCGAGCGGCAAATCAACGCCGCCGCAAATGTTCTCGTAAAGGCTCCCGGTTGCAAGCTTGGTATCTTGCAGCACTACACCAAGCTGCCGGCGTACGGCACTGATGTCGAGGGTGTTGAGCGCCTTGCCGTCGTAAAACACGGTGCCGGCTTCGGCTCGCTCAAAACCGAGCAGCAAACGAAAGAGCGACGATTTGCCGCTGCCTGAAGGACCGACGATCGCGACGTAGTCACCCGTCGCAATGCTTAGGCTGACGTCATCCAGGACCTTCGGCCCACCCTCCATATAGCGGAAGACGATGCCGGAAAGTTCAATCTCTCCAGATAGTTCTCCGGGCGATCGTCGTTCTTCGGAGATCTCGGCAGGAGTGGACATCACGGGCTTCAGGCGGCCGAGGTGAGGAATGGCCACCAGGGATTCGCTGACGCTCGAGGCCCAACTGCCGATCGCGGCCGTTGTCTGTCCGAAGGCTGCGAGGAAGCCGAGAAAGGCGCCGAGGTCGAGCAGGATATGACTGTTTGTGTAGGAGGCAAGCGCAAAGATGGTCAACGTCGCCAACATCGGAAAAGCGGTGTCAAAGGTGCTCAGCGCGTTGGCCGCTTGCTGCGAGGCGATGAAATACCGCCTCTGTACGGCAAATTGTTGCGACCAGCGCGCTAACGCGCGCGCCGTTGCGCCTGCCACACGAAGCTTGCCGACTCCCGCGATCAATTGCAGGACAAAGCCGCTGGCCTTGCCTTGCAGGTTGAAATGCTTGGTTTCGTAGTAGAGCCGCACGGCGCTCGCGGCAAGAATTGCAGCCGCTCTAAGCATGGTGATCAGCAGTGCAATGCTGCCCAGTCGGAGGTCATAGTAGAGCATCAGCCCAATGCTGAAGAGACAAAAGAACGAGGCCGTAAAGCCGCCCAGCACACGTCCGGTGAAGATCCGACGCGTGGCGTCGATGCCCATGGCGCGATCAACCAAATCGCCGCTGGTATATTCGCGAAATAGAGAGGTGGGTAGCCGGAGCAGTCGGTCGATCAGCGCGGCCTGAAGCTTGTAGTCGAGCAGACCTTCGAGCCTTAACGTGACCCGACCTTGCATCACCTGCACGCTGGCGATCGCCACAGCGGTGACCGTCAGCGCAAGCGCACAAACAACGAGCTGGTCGATCTCGGTTCGCGGGATAACCGAATTGACCAAGACATTGGTGATCAGTGGCGGCATCAGCGACAGTAGGCCGATTACCATAACGGCCAACGCAATGCGCGCGATGCTGTCGGAAACGCCTCGCATGGCAAAGGCAAGCAGATCGCGATATTGGAGCGCGCGGGATGGCAACGCTGGATAGAAGGTGATAGCTTCGGGTTTGAGCTCGCCGGCAACGGAGCGATCGACCGAGCGGCGCCTTCCAACCTTTGGGTCGAACATCGTGTAGGTGTTCGCTCGATTGCGCACCAGGGCCACTGGAGTACGTTCGTCTCCACGCCAACCGAGGAGCGGTCCGGCATCGGTCTTCCACCAGACGTCGCGCAGGAGCACACGACGAATCCGCAATTGGGCTGTGCGAGCGATCTCAAGAATTTCGCTGAAGGCCTGTCTTGCGGGTTGAGCGCGCTGCGAAAGCGCAACCGGTATTCCCAGTTCTTCTCCGACAACACGGCAACTGCAAAGCAGCGGGTCTGCCGGATCCCATTCGGATTGCGCGCGATCCGCTCTTCTGACCACGACGTCAGAGAGCCGCTCAAAGGAGTCGAGCGTTTGCGACACAATGAGTTCACCACGCCGGACCAGGCGTTCTCGCTCCCGCGTGACGCCCTCTGCGAGGCTGCGCTCAAGATGGGAAATGAATGCAATCTGGAATCCGTCAATGGCGGGCCAGAGAACCGGGGCATCGGGTGGGTTCGGGTCCAGACGCAATCTGCACCCGTGCTCGCCGGCTTCCACCCACATCCCACCAGTCAAAGGGAAGGGAGGCTGCCCGGGAGCGAAGCTCGAGCCGGGGTCCATGAGCCTTGCTGACCCGGTTTCGAGGTGTGCCCACAGGAGGCCCCGCATCGGACCGCGACGGCGCTCGCCCGGACGGAGTTCAACCGCCTCGCCGATCACCAGTTCGGAAATGACTTCGTTCGCCGCCGAGCGAACCATGAACGTTGCCAAATGGGCAATCCAGCCAGACACAGGGCCAAAGGACGTTGCACTGCGCGGCACCTGCACAAGCACAGTGCCAGGAGGGCCGACGGCGATGACTTGCAATCGGCTGCCCAAGGTTTCGCAAGCATGATGCAGGTCCAGAATGCTCTCGCCGTTTTGGACGCGAAATAAATGCTGGCGCATGCCTGTCGGCTGAACTGCAAACAAATCGACGTGGCTGGCAGCCACCTGAAGAACGTGTTCGTGGTCGCTGAGAAGCATCGGGCGACGGGCATCGAGCGCGGTTCGGTGCACCGCGTCTTGATACCCACCGGAATTCTCGCCGACTAATCGATCCGTCATTCGCGCGCCACCAGTTTGGCATAGGAGCCGTTAAGCGCAAGGAGCTCTTCATGAGTGCCGCGCTCAAGAATGTGACCGCGTTCGAGCACGATGATTTCGTCGCAATCGCGTATCGTACTCAAGCGGTGGGCGATGATAATGCAGCTGCAGCCTCGGCGCCGCAGGTTGTCGTCGATGGATTTTTCGGTGATTGGATCAAGCGCAGCCGTCGCTTCGTCCAAAATCAGGATCGAGGGATTGCAAACCAGAGCTCGGGCGATTTCGATGCGCTGACGCTGACCACCGCTGAAGTTCGTGCCGCCCTCATTGACGTGGCAGTCATAGTTGCCTGGTCTGGTCGCAAGGTCTTGGTGAATCAGTGCGTCCTTGGCCGCCGTCAGCAGGTCACGCTCATCAGTGGTTGAATCCCAGAGGGTCAGATTGTCTCGCGCGGTTCCCTCAAACAGAAAGACGTCCTGGTCGACATAAGCGACGGAGTTCGCAAAAACGTCCGCAGGGACATCGGTCAGCTTCCACCCATCAAAACGAATCTCGCCGGACCAGGGCTTGTACAGTCCGCAGATCAGTTTCCCGAGGGTCGATTTTCCGCTGCCCGACGCCCCTACGAGTGCCACGCGTGAACCGGCGCGGATCACCAGCGAAAGATCCGCCAAAAGCGGCGGTTCGAGCACCGAATAGCCGAAGCTGACGTTGTGAAGTTCGAGGCGGCCGGTAAGCTTGGGGGGCAACGCAGCCGCATGTGTCGGCGGTTGCGGCACGAGCGGGTATCGGTAGACATCCTCGAGCCGTTCGAGCGCTCCCTTGATCGTTTGCAGGCCGCCGAAATAGTTCACGAGGTTGGCGAAAGGCTCGGAGAAACTCAATGCTAAGGATTGGAAGGCCACGAGGCTTCCCAGTGTCAGGGAGCCCTGAATGACGCGCAGGCCGCCGACGCCAAGAATCGCCGCGATCATGAGGCCCGAGAGCAGGGTCGGCACCATGTCCAATATGACGGCGGAGGCGCCGAGTCTTTGCTCGGCGTTGAGGTTCCTGGCTTGAAGACCGGCCCATCGGCCGAAAGCGTCGTCTTCCAATCCACTTGCTTTGATGGTTTCGATAGTCCGTACCATGCTCACGGTCGCGCCGAGCAGTCTTCCCTGATCGAGCGCCAGCCGATAGCTCAGTTCCTGGCGGCGAGAAGCGACAAGCCGCAGGAGCAGGACATTTATCAAAGAGATTGCGACGCAAAGCGCGGTAAGACTAACGTCGTAGACGGCCATGGCCGCGGCGAACAACACCACCGACATTAGGCTCAGCGCATTGGCGGCAATGCCGTTTGAAAGCAGCCGGGCGATTTGCTCGTTGGCTGCAATACGACTTGCAATGTCTCCGGCGTGGCGTTGGGTGAAGAATTCCAGCGGCAGCATCATGAGGCGCCATAGAAAGCGGCTGGTCATCACGACGGCGAGCTTGGTTTGTAGCCGCAATAGAAGCGATTGGCGTAGGATGATCAGAACGGCCCGCAAGGTAGCCGTCAGCGCCATGCCGATCAGGAGCGGCACAAGCCAGCTGCGCGTGTGCTGGATCAAGATCTCATCAACAAAGATTTTTGAGAATCCTGCGGCAACGATGTTGGGGAAGACCGCGGCGGTGCTGACAATAACCAGCAGGGCCACCGCCTGCTTTGACTGTCGCAGCTCCTGCATGAGCAGGCTTATGCCCTTAGGTTTGCTGCCAACCTTCTCGAACCTTTCGCCCCGTTCAAACACGAGAACGACGCCGGTGAAGGCGAGGTCAAGCTCGACCAGATCGATCCGCCGGCGTCCGCTCGCGGGGTCGTTTATATAGGCGCGCTTCTTGTCAATTCCTTCCAGGACCACGAAATGATTGAAATTCCAGTGAATGATGCATGGGGTTGGAATCTCTGCGAGCGCCGGAGGTTCGACGCTGTAGCCCTTCGCCGTCAGCCCGTATCGGCGCGCCGCTCTGATGATGTTGCTCGCCTTGCTGCCGTCGCGCGATACGCCGCATGCGATACGAAGCTGCTCCAACGGAATCCACGCACCGTAATAGCCGAGGATGATGCCAAGCGCTGCCGCTCCGCATTCGACGGCTTCCATCTGCAGTAGGATGGGTGTCCGCCGGATGCGTCGGTCCGGCAACCAGCTCGCCATGCGGCTGACGTAAGATTTTGGTCGGCCGCGTTCGTTGGTTGGCTGGTTTGGAGAGGGCTTATCCATCAATTCCCGTGAGGTGCTTGAGCAGGGGTATCACCAGATCGAGCGGGCGGCGCCGGCGTGTTGTGATCTCGGCCCGCGCCAACGTTCCGCTCGTGAGATGAATGTTCGGCCCCTCGCCAACCGCCCATGTATATCCGGTTGCAGTGGAGGTGTCCTCATCGAGTGCCACCATCGCGGCGTAAGGCGCACCGTCGCGCGAGAAGCGCGTAACCAGGCTGTCGTTATGCAGCAGCGCACCCATGCCTTGCGGCGTCATCGGGAAATCGGAGATGCTGACCACTTTGCCCAGCATCATGCCAAATTCCTCGCGCTTCACCGTGCTCGGCTCCAGTTGCACTTGCATACCAGGTTTGATCTGTTTGC
Organism: Bradyrhizobium sp. Gha; assembly: GCF_900113735.1. Lineage (GTDB taxonomy): Bacteria > Pseudomonadota > Alphaproteobacteria > Rhizobiales > Xanthobacteraceae > Bradyrhizobium. The sequence goes on along the minus strand of NZ_FOQM01000053.1, from coordinate 37,239 downwards.
CCCGTTCGGCAGAAACATAGACGACGGCTTGGAGCTTGGTGCCTTCGCTTTCGATCGCGATAACTGGTGTGCCGATGGCTAGCACCGAACCAGGCGAAATCTTCACTTCCAAAACCCGCCCGTCCATCGGGCTGATCACCTGAGTGTTCTGGCTCAGCTGTTCGGCGGCGGCATTCATTTGCCGCCGGGCCTCGTTGAGAGCAAACTCGGACTGCTGAATTTCGCGCCCGCGCTCCGTTTCAAGGTCCGTTTTCTGCGACCGCAGCTTCAAGATCTCGTTCTGGGCATCAGTGCGGCGCTGTTGCGCATCGGTCAGCTCCTGACGTCGCTCTTCCAGATTGCGCCGCGTCGTATATCCCTTGGCCAGCAAATCCTCCAGGTTTTTGACGTCGACGGTGAGATACTCGAGACGTTGGGTCGTTGCCTTGATCACCTGTTGCAGGGCGATTTCAAGCTTTGCAAAGTTCTGGCTCTTCGCGGCGAGCTCGCTTGCAGCTTTCGACACCCGATCGGCATGCTCCCGCTCGCGTTCATGAAAGACCTCGGTAGCCGCGTCGTGCTTTTGCTGGATCTCGGTCTGAACGATCTGAGCGATGGGTTGGTCCTTCTTGACGTGATCGCCGACCGTGACTGCGACCGACTGCAGCCGTCCGGCCGCGGCGGATACAGCGTCGACCACCTTACCGCCGCTGCCAATCAGGATACCCTCGCCCGAGACGCGAGTGGGCACGCGCCCGAAGATGCCCCACAGCACGGCTGCCACCAGCGCAATGCAGAGCACGAGGGTCAGAATCCAGTCAGCGGGCTTGGTGATAACAACAAGATGATCGAGCTGCTCGGGAGACGCAGCCCGGTCAAGGGCCGCGGCGCGAAACGCCCGTTGCGGCCCGTCGGTCATGCTCCTATGCTCCACCTTTGGGAGCGGTTCAGACGCCGACATGTCTGCACGCAAAGCCAGTGTGAACGGAAGTCGACGATGGCTGATCTTTGCACAGAATCAAACGTCCAACAATAAGGGGCGAGCAGGGAAGGAGCAGCTGGAATGCGCGGGCTGACGGGCACCACGATGTTTTCGTTCCCAGCGCGAGCGCACCGAAAGCTACGGGCCGCCGGCTTGGGGCTTGCTTTGGTTTTGCCCGGCGTGTGCAGTGCGGGCGTCCTCTCCGAGAGCGAGTTTCGGCAGGCGGAGAGCCTTAGGCCGCTCTTTGCCAACCTCATGAACGACCTTGTCGCAACAGCCAAGCGTCCTGATGTTTCCAGCGGCGACGCCGAGTGTGTCAACACGACTGTCCGGGAACTTCTGCAAATCTCCGACGAACTCGCAAGCTACGAGTATCTGATCACCATGGAGAAAGATCTGACCGACTTCGGCGACGAGAGTCCGATGCGGGACGTCCTCAAGTTTGCCGTCGACAAGAGCAGCACGATCCTGATCAGCGAACGAAAACGATTAGTGCAGATCTCCGAGCGGTGTACCAAATACCCATTGGGGCAAGGCAAGATTGATCAGGCAGTAACCGTCATCGACACGACGACAGGCATATTGGCTTCGATTCGAGGTCGCCTTTGAGCGCTCGCGCAGCGAGCAATCTCTAGACCCGGCAGTCACAGGTGCCCCGATCAGCCAGTCAGTAGCGAAGTACCGTCGAAAAGCTAGTGCCGCTTTTTGTAAGCCGCCGGCTCCAAGCGTCCGGCCATGTAGGCCCCGACGGTCTTTTGATCGAGGTTGCTGGGCGATGGCGCTCACCAGCAGACCCTGACGATGCAAATCGAGGATGATGACCGGTTCCCCAAGTGTGATCACCGCGCCTCTGCGGCAGCAGCGTGAACGTCTCGGTGCTCCGGCCGATCCACCTGGGTCTGCCGGGACGAAAACTAAACGCGCAAACGCCACAACTGCAGTGATTACTTCACAATGATCAGGCCGGTCTGCGTGCTTGATCGGCAACCCGAGGCTCCCCCCGCAATACTTATGGCGGAAATGTCCGCTGAGCTTCGCCGCTTGCCACCGTCGGGCGCGAAAGTATATTTTCTCGATGGCTGTCAGTTCGCCGGATCTGAAAGCGTTCTTGCTTGCCACACCGTTTTTCGGTGGTCTGTCAGACGCGAGTTGCGATCTCTTGATCTCGATGCTGGTCGAGCGCCGCTTCGACGTCGGTGACACCGTCGTCGCGGAAGGAGAGCAGGGGCGCTCGATGTTCGTTGTTCAGTCCGGCGAGCTCGTCGTGAGCAAGCTTGCGAGCTCGGGGCGCGTAATTCCAATGGCTAGTCTGGGGCCCGGAGACTTCTTCGGCGAAATGACGCTTATCGAAATGCAGAACCGGTCAGCGACCATCGTCGCGCTGAGCCCAACTCTGCTGTACGAGCTCACGGCTCGACAACTTTACGCTTATTACAAGGCCGATATCCACGCGTATGTGATGGTAATGCAGAATGTCAACCGCGAGCTTTGTCGGCGGCTTCGTCGCGCCGACAATCGCATCGCCGAGTTGCAGATGCATCACGAGAGCCGGTGACGAAGTGAGTGATGTCTGGTTTCGGCGGCCACTACGTGATTGACCGCGCGCGAGACTATCTGGCAAATTCGCAACGAGCGATTGAAATCGCGCGACAATTAAATTTTTTTGATATCGGCGGCCTACAGCAAGGCCGTCTCCCGGTCCTGAAGCTATTTCGCGAAGGACCGCCGCCAGCGCGTGCCCAGTGAATCATCCTCGATCATTCCCCTGCATTAGGCTGACTCAAGCAAGGGCAGCTCGCGGAGCTCTTCGAACAAGTGTATCCCCAGCAGGACGGATATGCGCCGCTGATGCTCTGGCTCGAGAGACCGGAAGTCAGCGCAGCGCTTCAGAGATCCACCGGCGCGCTAGGCGCTAGCCGAAAAGTTTTCTGAAGGCGCATCCTGCTGTTGACCTTGGGATGGACCCCGGCCTCGATAGAATGCATCACGATCAAGGTTTTTCCTGCGAGTAGGAACAAATGGCAATCGTCGGATTTGTTTGTGTAATGAGGGTCTCCGTCATGCTCACGAAGCCACGACGTCCGATTAGAACGGCACTGGATCTAGCGGATGCGAGGCAGGTCAGATCCGTGAAAAAGCGCCTAAAGATAACCGACGGCGATCTCGCGCGGATTGTCCAGAAGATCGGCCCCTCGCTGGCGGCGATTGCAAAGGAAGTCGCGCTAGAGAAGGCGGCCCTCGCTGAATTAAGAGTGAACGAGCCGAGCTCGTTGGCGTAATTCCGCCTTGGGGACTCGGAATGGACGACCCTCACCAACCGAACACCATCATCACTGCTGCGATCTGCCAGTTCTTCAAGGATCATGCTGCCGGGCCCATCAGTATCGAGGAAGCCAAGATGCTCGGTAAAGAAATCATTGGGGCGCTAGATTCGGCTGGTCCTCAAGTGACGTCCGCTAGTCAACGGGACGACATCTGAGCTGCCGATGCTGTCTTGGCGGGATGCCTCGCAATTCGATCGCCAGTTCGGAGAAGGGGGCTTCTCCACCTTTGGCCTTCAGCGCCCTCAACACAGCGAATTCGCCGAAATTGGCGCCATTCTCCTTTTCATGCGCGAGGCCGTCCGTCCTTCAGCGGGTTCGCCAAACGCTCGACGCGCTCGGAAACCGTGAGCTTCGCATAAGACATAGGGGATGTGGAGCTCTGATTAGCCTGCTACGGCGGCCGGCAGGGCACCGGAGGGATCGCGTGCAGGAATGGTGTGATTGGAATGCAGGAGTATGGTGAGCGCTACACGAGACGACAACAACACGCAACGACACAGGGTGGTCTTCGCATAGGTTCATTACGCGAACCGCGTCTCTCGCGACGAGTTCGCCCGGCCACGTTCCACGCGTGTGTGATGGTAATGCAGAATGTCAACCGAGCTTTGTCGGCGGCTTCGTCGCGCCGACAATCGCATCGCAGAGTTGCAGATGCTTCACGAGAATCGGTGACGAACTCAGCCACTGGTTCCGCACGCGCACCGCCGATGCCGGCAAGCGGCCAAGCGCGGCGCATCGTCGCGCTGTGGAAAAAGAGCGTGACAGGCTCGCGAACGCGCTGGCCGAGTCCGAGCGCGAAAAGAAAGCAGCCGCGGAGCTTGCTGAAGCGCTTCTGGTCAGCGAAGAGCACAAAATTGCCGCTGCCACGGAAAAAAAATCCAGGAGCTAATTTGCGATTTTGCCGATAACGCTATCCCACAACGAAAGCCGTTAGCTGGTTCTCCCTTTGGGAAACCGGATTATGCCATAATCTATGTTTATGCGGCGCCACCGCGAAGGCGGGAGCTCATCGCTGTCATTGTCACGTTTGCTAGATAAATCGTCGGTGCATGGCGGATCGCTACATGATGGTTCTGGCAAAAAATCTGAAATGATCCCGGCGCCCTATGAGTTCCGATGAAGTCCCCGTTGTGAAAGGAAATCCGAATCAAGTTAAGTCCGTCCATTATCCAGCGAGAAACCCGCCATCAACGGCAACGACAGTCCCGGTTGCGTATTGCGAGGCCGGCATGCAGAGGAAGGCGACAGCGCCGGCGATGTCTTCCGGCTGTCCCCAACGCTTGAACGCGGTGCGGTCGGCAATGCGCTGATAATGCGCGCGATCGGTGCGGCCGGCGGCGTTGATCGCGGTCTCGACATAGCCGGGCGCCACCGCGTTGACGCGGATGCCTTGCTCGGCCCATTTCAAGGCCAGCGCCTTGGTCAGCATCACGACGCCGCCCTTGCTGGCGCAGTAGGCGGGAATCCGCGGCAGCGCCAGCGTCGCGTTCATCGAGGCGATGTTGACGATCGAACCCTTCGTCTCCGCGAGACGCGGCTGAAACGCTATGCAGGTGCGGAACGTGCCGGTGAGATTGATGTCGAGCACCTTCATGAAGGTCCCGATTTCGAATTCCTTGTCGCGCGCGAGGATCCCGGCGCAGTTGATCAGGGCATCGACGCGCTGGTGCTTCCCCGCAAACGAGGTGACGGCAGCATCATCGGTCACATCGAGCGTCGCGAGCGTCAGCCCCGCGCGCGGCTTGAGGAGAGTACGCGCGAGGTCGGCCTTGTTCGCGCCGGTCGCAGTCACTGTCGCCCCGAGGTCGCAGAACTGGTTGCTGATCGCAGCACCGATGTCGCCAGCGCCGCCGATCACGACGGCATGAAAGCCGGGTGCGAGGGAGAAATTCGAAGTCATCCGGTAGGTCTCACGTCAGGGATTTCGGTGGAGGAGCAGTGGATTCGCGCACCACCAGAGAGAAGTCGATCTCGCGGTGCATGATGGTCTGCTCGCCGGCGAGGCTCCGCACCAGATATTCGCCGGCGCGCTGCCAGGTTTCTCCGGTCGGCACCTGGATCGTGGTCAGGCTCGGTCGCAGATGCCGGCTCCAGTCGAGGTCGTCGAAGCCGACCACTGACAGATCGCGCGGCACGGAGAAGCCGTCCCGCTCCGCCTCGAGCAGCACGCCATAGGCGATGACGTCGTTACCGCACACCACGGCCGTGGGGCGGTCTTTGAGGTTGAGCAAATGGCGGGCCGCCTCGCGCGCGTCGTCCAGGGTGTAGGGAACCTCGACATGCCATTGCGGCGAGAGCTCGATCCCGTTCTCCGCGAGCGCACGGCGAAAGCCGGCGACGCGGGCGCTGGCGCGGTCGTTGTTGCGCTGGAGCGCCGAGACGATCCCGATGCGGCGGTGGCCGAGCTCGATGACATGCGCTGCCGCGCGATGGGCCGCGGCCTCGTTATTGGTACCGACGCAGGGGTAGGGCCTGTCAGGCTGATAGATGCCGACGTTGATGAACGGCACCGCGTTGTCCGCGAGCAGTTTTCGCAGACCCTCGTGGTGGCAGTCGCCGCGCAACACCAGGCCGTCGACGCCACGACTGATCAGATTGCGCGCCTGCTGCAATTCGACGTCGAGATCGTAGCCGCTCGTGGTGAGGAACAGCATGTAGCCGACCGACGACAGATACTGCTGCAGCGAGGAGATGCCGCGCGCGAACATCGTGTTGTCGATGGTCGGCACGATCGCGCCGAGCGTGCGCGAGCGCCGCGACGACAGAATCCGCGCCGGCGCATGCGGGATGTAGCCGAGTGCGTCGATGGCCTGCTCGATGCGAGCGCGTAAGGAGGGGCTAACCGCATCGGGATTGTTGAGGGCGCGCGAGACCGAGGCTGTCGAAACGCCAGCGCGGGCCGCCACGGCGCGGATGCCCTGCTTGATAGACTTGTTGATCGACTTGGGGGCCGTCAGTCCCATGATGTGTAACGTTACATTGCGCGGCGCGAACAGGTCATAGCGGCGCCTTTGCGAAATCTGCCGCAGATTGTGCGGCCTGTCTATCGCTTGACATCGATGGCTTGGGGTCTATTTTGTAACCGTTTTCAAATGTGTTCAAGCGCGTTTAAAAAGGTCCGCCAAATTAAGGCGGCCAGCCGGGAGGAGAGTTCGATGAAGGCCAGGATGCTCGCGGCACATGTCGCGCTGCCCGTTCTCGCAATTGCCGTCGTCAATGGGCAGGCGCGCGCCGCCGACTTCGATTGGATGAAGTTCAAGGGCAAGACCGTCACTTTTCTCGCCAACAACAATCCGGTTGCGCAAGCGCTGCTCACCTATAAGGCCGATTTCGAGAAGCTGACCGGCATGACCCTGAAGGTCGACGGCTATCAGGAGCAGCAGATGCGCCAGCGTCTGGTCACCGTCATGAATGCGAGCAGCGACGAAATCGACGCGTTCATGACGCTGCCCTCGCGCGAGGGCGAGCAGTTCGCCGCCGCGGGTTGGTACGGCGATCTTACCGCGATGGCCAAGAACGAGGTCGCCAAAGACTATGATCCGAACGGGCTGAGCCAGGCCCTGCTGAAGGCCGCGACATTCAACGGCAAGCTGACCAGCATGCCGATGAACATTGAGGGCCCGATCCTCTATTATCGCACCGACGTCTTCAAGAAGTGCGGCCTCGAGGCCCCGAAGACCATCAAGGACGTGGAGGCCGCCGCCGAAAAGATCAAGGCTTGCGACAGCGCGGTGACGCCGTTCGTCTCGCGCGGCCTCAAGCCCGCGGTGGCCTACACTTTCAGCAACATGCTGCACAACATCGGCGGCACTTACATCGCCAACGGTAAGTCGAACCTCTGCTCGACCAAAGGCAAGGAGACTCTCGAGACTTATAGCAGGCTGCTGCGGGACTTCGGACCGCCCGGCGTCGTCAATTACAGCTTCCAGCAGATCTCCGCACTCTACCGCAGCGGCCGCGCCGCGATGGCGTTCGAATCCTCGAACGAGCTGCGCACCGTGATGGAAGGCGGCGCGCGCCTGAAGGACACCGGCCTGTTGCCGTTCCCGGAGGGTGAGGCCGGCCAGGTGCCGACCACGATCGGCTGGGGCATGGCGGTGTCCTCGCACAGCAAGCGGCCCGAGGCGGCCTGGTATTTCGTGCAATGGGCGACCAGCCCCGAGGTGCAGAAGAAGATGGCGCTCCAGGGCATTGCTCCGCCGCGCCCGTCGGTCGCGAAGGACCCGGAGTATCGCAGGTGGATCGACGAGGAGCCGGTCCGCAAGGAATGGCAGGCTGCGCTCGACGTGCTCGCCACCAAGGGCTCCTCCGAGGTCGGTTATCCCATTGTCGCCAATCCGGAATCGCGGGAGTTCATCGGCCAGGCTGTGCAGGATCTGATCCTGAAGCAGAAGCCGATCGAGCAGGCCTGCGCCGATGCCGACAAGGCGCTCGACGCGCTGATCGCCCAGAAGTAACGGCTCGACGCCGGCAGGTGTGCGGCCTGCCGGCACCCATCCCCTAGGAAATGCAACGCATGTCGGACACGGCTGCGACACTCACGCAGGACCGGCAGAAGCTGGAGATGGCGGCGCTCTCTGCGCCGGCCGTGATCTTCACGGTCGGAATGATCGCGTTCCCGGTGGTCTATACGATCTGGCTCGGCTTCCAGACTTTCTCCTCGACCGGCAAGCAGTCCTTTGCGGGCCTTGCCAATTATTCCAAGCTGGTCGCCGACTACGAATTCTGGCACGGGCTATGGGTCACGATCGCGCTCTACGTGCTGTCACTGGCGCTCCAACTCCTGTTCGGCGTCTGGCTCGCGCTGGTGCTGTTCCACGCCAAGCGCCTGCCGGGCGTCGTGCGCTCGCTGTTCATCTCGCCCTTCATGATGCCGCCTGTGGTCGCCGGCATGATGTGGCTGGTGATCCTCGATCCCTCGCTGGGCGCCGCAAACTACATCCTGCAAGCGCTCGGCCTGCCGCCGTCGGACTGGCTTGCTTCGCCGACATGGGTCATTCCGACCGTGGCGCTGATCGACAGCTGGCAGTGGACGCCTTACGTCGCTCTGATCGTGCTGGGCGGCCTGCAGTCGCTGCCGCCGAGCGTCTACGAGGCCGCGCAGATCGACGGCGCATCCCCGTTCAAGACCTTCCAGCGCATCACGTTGCCGCTCCTCTTGCCGACTATCGTCACCGCGGCGATCCTGCGCAGCGTCGATCTCTTGCGCTTCTTCGACATCATCTACATCACCACCCAGGGCGGCCCGGGCAACGCCTCGAACACGCTCAATATCTACGGCTTCCGGGTCGGCTTCGAGTTCTTCAACATCGGTTATGCCAGCGCCCTGATGCTGACGCTGACGGCGATCGTGTTCGGCGCCGTGCTCGCCTTCAATCGTCTTCGTGGCGCAGTGGCTTGGTGATGTCATGAGCGACGCCGCCAACACAGACCGCTGGATCCGCTGGCTCAACACCGTGCAGCTCGTGCTCGCCGGGCTGCTCATCATGGCGCCCACGGTCTGGATGGTACTGTCCTCGTTCAAGCCGTCCTTCGAGGTCACAGCCTATCCGCCGACGCTGGTCTTCTCGCCGACGCTGGAGAACTACGTCGAACTGACCAGGACGACGCCGTTCTTGAGCTACGCACTCAACAGCCTGATCGTCACCCTCGGTTCGACCGCGCTAGGTCTGCTGTTTGGAATCCCTGCGGCGTTCGCCGTGTCCTGGACGCGGATCTCGTGGCCGGCGATCCTGACACTCGCCGCCCGCATGGCGCCGGGCACGCTGTTCCTGTTGCCCTGGTACGTCATGTTCCGGCAAATCGGCATGATCGGCTCCTACACCGCGCTGATCCTCAGCCACGCGGTGATCACGTTGCCGATCGTGATCTGGGTTCTGCTGCCGTCCTTCGATGGCATCCCGCGTAGCGTCTTTGAGGCCGCGCAGGTGGACGGGTGCAGTGTGACGCGCATTCTCTGGCGCATCGCGCTGCCGCTTGTGGCATCCGGGGTTGCGGTTTCGGCGATTCTCGCCTTCGTGTTTTCGTGGAACTACTTCCTGTTTGCGCTCGTGCTCTCCAATGGCGACACCAAGACGCTGATCGCGGCGGCCTTCAACTTCATCGGCGAAGGCTCGACGCAATGGGGCGCCCTCATGGCCGCGGCGACGCTAATCGCGCTGCCGCCGCTGGTGCTGGCCGCCCTCGTTCAGCGCTGGCTGGTGTCCGGACTGACGCTCGGCGCGGTGAAAGGCTAGGCATCTGATGAGCTTGTCTCCCCGTCCGAATTCGATCATGCAGGCCGCGGTCTTCCACGGCAACGATCGCATCACCATCGGGCGCGTGCCGATGCCCGAAGTCGGCACCGGTGAGGTGCTCGTGCGTGTCTCGCGCACCGCGCTGTGCGGTTCGGACTTCAAGCTCTGGCACAAGGGCGCCGAGTTCACCGCCGGCCACGAAATCTTTGGCGTGGTCGAGCAGCCCGCCCATCGTCTGCACGGCCGCCGCTGCGCAGTCTACATCCCCCTGCATTGCGACCATTGTGCCGCCTGCAAGCGCGGTGACACCCAGATGTGTCTGGAGGTCTCCAGCCTGATCGGTTGGAACAGGCCGGGCGGGTATGCCGAATACGTGCCGGTGCCGGAAAACTGCCTGCTGCCGGTGCCCGACGATATCGAGGACAGCCTCGCGCCGCTGCTGCTCGACACCATCGGCACCTCGGGTCACGCCGTGCGCTTCGTCGGCCAGGTGGTGCCGCCGACCGAGGCCGGCCCCGTGCTCGTGATGGGAGCAGGGCCCATCGGCCTCGGCGTCGTGCTGGCGCTCCGCGCACTTGGCTACAATGACATCTACGTTGCCGACCCGAACGCGGCGCGTCTCAAGATCGCGCAGTCCTTCGGCGCCAAGGCGCACCCGGTCGGTGATACCTCCAGGCGCTTTGCCCTCATCATGGAATGCTCGGGCGCACACGCGGCGCGCAATCTCGGCATCGAGCTGGTGCTGCCGCGCGGCGCCTTGGTGCTGGTGGGCGAAAACGCCGCGCCCTGGACCATCGAGGAAGGCAAGGTGTTCCGCCGCAAGGATTTTTACATGATCCGGACCTTCTATTTCCCGGTCTCGGATTTCGAGCCGAACGTCGAGCTGCTGCGCAAGTACAAGGACGAATATCGCGTCCTCGTCGACGGCGAGTTCGGCCTGCCGGCGCTCCCAGAGAATTTCGCCCGCTTCGCCAAGGGCGAGCTGATCAAGCCCGTGCTGGCGCTGGACTGATCGATCATGGCCTCGATCTCGATCCGCAACCTCGTCAAACGCTACGGCAATTTCACCGTGATCCCCGATCTCAATCTGGAGATCGCGGACCACGAGTTCGTCGTGTTCGTCGGCCCGTCTGGCTGCGGCAAGTCGACCTTGCTGCGCATCATCGCCGGCCTTGAGCCGATTTCGTCGGGTGATCTCTACATCGGCGACAAGCGTGTCAACGGCGTGCAGCCCGCGCAGCGCGATATAGCCATGGTGTTCCAGGACTACGCGCTTTATCCGCACATGAAGGTCTACGACAACATGTCGTTTGCGCTGGAGCTGCGGGGCACGCCGAAGGCCGAGATCGATGCTCGGGTGAAACGCGCCGCCGCGCTGCTCCACATCGAATCCTATCTCGAGCGCAAGCCGAAAGAGCTCTCCGGCGGTCAGCGCCAGCGCGTCGCCATGGGCCGCGCCATCGTGCGTAACCCCAAGGCGTTCCTGTTCGACGAGCCGCTGTCCAATCTCGACGCCAAGCTCCGCGGGCAGGTGCGCGCCGAGATCAAGGCACTGTCGCAGGAGCTGAAGACCACCATGGTCTTCGTCACCCATGATCAGATCGAGGCCATGACCATGGCCGACCGGATCGTGGTGCTGCAGAGCGGCACCATCCAGCAATATGATACGCCGGAGACGATCTACGAGCGGCCGACCAACCAGTTCGTCGCCGGCTTCATCGGCTCGCCCGCGATGAACTTCTTCCCGGTTGAATGGCGGCAGGAACGTGCGATCCTCTCGCAAGCTGGGAGGATGGTGCCGCTGGACGGCGAGACCGCGGCCCGCCTGAGCAGGGCCGGCAATGCCGTGCTCGGCATTCGTCCCGAACATTTCGCGGTCGCTTCGGATTCCGCCGATAGCATCGCCATCGACGTCAAGCTGGTCGAGCCGCTCGGCTCGGATACGCTGATCCATTTCGATCTCGCCGGAGGCTCGGCGATTGCGCGGGTCGATCCGGCCCTGCGGCCGAAGGTCGGCGATCGCATCAATCTGTATCCGCAGCCGGGCAAAACACATCTGTTCGATGCCAGCAACGGACAGGTCCTGTGGTGAGCGCATCGGTCGACATCGGCGATCTCTCGGCGCTGGCGGAGGTCGCGTCTAAAGCGAAGCCCGTGCATGTGATCTGCCTCGGCCTGTCCGCGCTCGACCAGGTCTGGCGCGTCGATCGGCCGTTCGCGGGCGGAAGCGAGAAGATCAGGGCCCTCGAGTACGGCACGCTCGGCGGCGGCATGGCGGCCAACGCCTCCGTTGCGGTGGCAAGGCTCGGGGCGTCGGTCGCTTTCTGGGGGCGAGCAGGGAACGATGCCGCCGGCCACGAAATGAAGTCGGCTTTTGCCGCCGAAGGCGTCGATGTCGAGAGTTTCCGGCTGTTTCCCCACGGCCGCTCCTCCGTCTCTGGAATCATCGTCGATAGCGGCGGGGAGCGGCAGATCGTGAATTTCCGGGGCCTCTATCCAGAATCCGCAGACTGGCTTCCGCTCGAAGGTGTCGCGCGAGCATCGTCCGTGCTAGCCGACCCGCGCTGGGTCGAGGGCGCGGCCACGTTGTTCCGGGAGGCACGTGCGCGCGGCGTTCCGACGGTGCTTGATGGCGACATGGCCGATGCCGAGGTGTTCGAGCGGCTGCTGCCGCTGACCGACCACGCCATCTTCTCCGAGCCCGCGCTCACGGCCTTTGCCGGCTCGTCCCAGGGTGAGGGCCTTGCAGCGCTTGGGCGCTTCGGCTGCTGCGTCATTGCAGTCACCCGCGGCGAGGGCGGCGTGAGTTGGTACGAGAATGGCCAGCTCCACCGGCAGGCCGCCTATGCCGTCGATGTCGTCGACACCACGGGGGCGGGGGACGTCTTTCACGGTGCCTATGCGCTGGCAATTGGCGCCGGCCTCGGGGTGCGGGCCGCCATGGCGTTTTCGGCAGCGACAGCCGCGATTAAATGCCGCCACGCCGGTGGCCGCAATGGGATCCCCGATATCAACGAGTGTCTTGCATTCATGAGGACGACGCCATGAGAACGATTGGAAAGAACCGCGGCCTGGCACGGCTTGCCGACGCGGATGGCCACTTTCGCATGGTCGCGCTGGATCAGCGGCCGCCGCTGTTCGATGCCATCGCCAAAGCAAAAGGGATCACGCGGGAGCAGGTCGAATATTCCGACGTTACGGCGGCCAAGCGCCTCCTAGTCGAGAACCTCGCGCCGCATTGCAGCTCCATGCTGTTCGACCCGAACTTCGCGGTGCCCGCCGCGATCGATCTGCTGCCGCCGCGCTGCGGCCTGATCATGACGCTGGAGGAGCATCGCGTCGAGGAGACCGCGGGCGGCCGCAAGTCGCGTGCGATCACCAACTGGAGCGTGGAGAAGATCCGCGCCATGGGTGGCGACGCCGTCAAGGTGCTGGCCTGGTACCGGCCGGACGCCGATGCCGCGGTGAACGCGCATCAGAAGAAGTTCGTGCGCGAGATTGGCGAGGATTGTGCCCGGCACGACATTCCCTACGTGCTCGAGCTGCTGGTCTATCCGTTTCTCGGCAGTGCCAATCACACGGCAGACTACGTGGAATCGCCCGGCAAGCTGCCCGGTCTCGTCATCGACAGCGTGCGCGAATTCGCCAAGCCGGAGTACGGCGTCGACCTCCTCAAGCTGGAGAGCCCGCTTGCGGCCAACAGCCTGCCGGCCCGCGACGGCAGCGCGGAAGCCAAGGCCGCGCAGAAGGAGTTCGATGCGATCGGCGACATCTGCCGCGGCCGCAACATCCCCTGGGTGCTGCTGTCGGGCGGCGCCGCGCCCGAAAAGTTCGAGCGCGTGCTCGACTATTCCTATGCTGCGGGCGCAAGCGGTTTCCTGGCCGGTCGTACGATCTGGCTCGATGCCGTCCTGAAGAACTTCCCGGACCGCGCCGCCGTCTCGGCCAGCCTGCGCAAGGATGGTCTCGGCGTGCTGGAACGTCTCAACAACCTGACCACAGCCAAGGGCATACCGTGGAAAGCCCGCTTTCCGGTGTTCACCGATATCAAACAGGAGGGTGACTTCGCACGCGCCTATTGAAATAGTGGCTCTGCGTTGTTCATCCTGATCGTAGGATCCGCGATATGACTGACGGCTTCACCATGCTCGATCGAGGCGTCCTGCTATCGCTATACCTTGCCGACGACGGTGGTAACGTCGTTCGGCGAGATGACCGACGCCGACCAGAAACACGCCGAGACCCGCGCTGCGCTTTCCACGGTTTCGGATGCCTCATCATGTTCTCCCAAGCCGAATATTTTGGCCACGCCTGCGAGCTTGAGATGGTCGAGCTGTGAGCTCGAAAGCAAGCCCAGTGTGCCCGTTGGCGGAACAGCAGTTGGCGAGCCGTGTTTCCACCTGGCTGCGTGACCACTTCTGCCGCAGCTCGATGGCACCGCGGTGACCATGACCGACGAGGTGGAACGAGTTCTTGCCGATATCGACGCCGATCACCGCGATCGCTGTGTTGAGGTTCTGAGACATGGCGTGCTCCTTGACTTGAGCGACCTTTGCCAGCTTCTCGCACTGGGGCCGGAGCACGGCCGGACCATTCCATTAGCGGACTTTCGATGATCGCGCGCGTTTCAGTACCGGAACAATGTTACGGGTGGCTAGACCCGTGCAGGAGCAGACATGCGAGCCTCGCAACGCTTCGATTGAAACCGTCATTGATGACCCCAAACATCCTTTCCGGCACATACACAGCAGGGAGGGCACTGCGCCTCGCAGTGCGCTCCCGCGCTGGCCGACGCGTCACCTTAGCTGAGAGACCGTATTCCACACAGTAGCGTAATCCTTCACGGTGTATACGACTGGCTCACCGTAGAAGTCTCCCGTCCTCGTGAAGCCACCGCTTACCTTCTCCAACTCTTTGTCAGCCAGCGGACGCTTTTCAAACTCGTTATTCGTAGGCATGATCATTATCTCCTGTTGCGGATGACCGGCCATACGCGGCCAGGCGCGCATAAGTCGGGCAAAGAAGCGTCACGGTCTGTGATCGCCGTCACCTTTCGGTCCTTTCGGAGTTCTGCCGCGAGTCCGCTGCTGATGTTGTTGTCTAATCGCTGCTGAGGCGTCTATAATTTCGCTCAGGAGATACTGCCGGGTGCATGGTTGTCTTCGCGGTCGGCATTAGCCGCCGCATGATGGAGCGTCGCAGGACGAGCCTTCAATGTGGACGACGCACTTTGCTGAGTCAGCAGTGCAACAGCATCAGCGGAAGGGCTCGGCTCACGTCCCGGCAGGGACACCTTGGGGGTTCAGGTTCTGAACGCTATCGGGACTTATGCGGTGGGTCCGGCATTCGGATTGAAGAGTTCGCCAGTCTTAAGCATCGTATGCATTATCACGCCAGTTCGCGCGCCACGGCCACGGCAGCTCCTTTGAAGCCGATCCTCTCCCGGAGCTTCAGACCGAAGGCGGTTGCGGTGATCGCACCGATCCCGGGAATGGACATAAGGATGCGAATGCCACGCCAGGCTTCCAGCATCGGAAGCACGATCGATGCAAGTCCGTCCTGATCGGCAAGAAGGCTCCGGACGTTCTTCTCGAAGGTGCTTCCCTTTCCGGCAGAAACGACCAGACCGAAGGTTTTCATGACGCCGCGGATCTGGTTGGAAAGCTCGGTAGTGATTCGGACCAGCCGCGTCCGCGCTGCGACAAGCGTGCGGGTTAGCATGCTGTCGAATCCCTTCACACGCACCTGACGAAAGAAGCCGACTTCTGCGAGTTGCGCCAGGCCATCGGCGTCGTTTGCGTCCGTCTTATTCGCCATCGAGCGCCGCTTTAGCATGGCGCGCATCGATGCAGATCGCCGGCAACCCTTCGATGCGGAGAGAATGATAGAACCACACCGACAGCGGCCCGGTCTCGAATACGACGCGTTTCACGGATGGCGCCCGCTTGCGGATGAGCTCGGCTATGATTCTGTGGGATCAGATGCGCACTTGCCGCGCCAGATCCGTTCACCTGCTCGGCGGATCGAGACAGTCGTCTCTTTCATCGACACGTCGAGACCGATATATTCTTCCATGGCTGTTCTCCATTCGATGTTTGGGCCCGGCGTCCACTCGTGAGCCCGTATTTCCATCCTATCGGGGAACAGTCACCAGCTTCCATTATCGGTTGGGCCTGATTCAGGGTGACTCGCTCCCGCGATTACCCCATGTGGACGGCTCCTCCGCCGGCACGAGAGTGCTAAGGAGTGGGTGCCGTTTTAAGGCTCCCGCGATCGGAGGAGCACCCTATGCAGTCAATTTCGACCATCGGTCTGGATATTGCGAAGTCGGTCTTCCAAGTGCACGGCGTTGATGGATCGGGCCAAGTGGTCCTGCGCCGTCAGTTGAAGCGCCGGCACCTCTTGGCCTTTTTCCAGAAACTGGCGCCATGCCTGGTGGGTATCGAGGCGTGTGCCTCATCACACCATTGGTCGCGCGAGCTGCAGGCGTTGGGGCATACCGTGCGCTTGATGCCGCCGGCCTATGTGAAGCCCTACGCCAAGCGGCAGAAGAACGACAGCACCGACGCTGAGGCGATTTGCGGAGCGGTTGCCAGGCCAAACATGAGGTTCGTGCCTACCAAAACGGTCGAGCAACAGAGCTGTCTGATGCTTCATCGCGCGCGCCACCTCTTCATCAGACAGCAGACTGCTGTCATCAACTCAGTCCGCGCCTATCTTGCCGAGTTCGGGATCGTAGCGCCCGTCGGACGCAGGTGTGTCGAGCAGCTGCTGGAAGTGGTCGTCGACAACGCCGAAGACCGGGTTCGGGAGGTCGCCCGGATGTGCCTTGCTGCTCTTGGTAGTCAATTGCGCGCCCTGAAGGCCCAGATCCTTGAGTTCGACCGACGCATCATCGCTTCGCATCGATCAAGCGCGGCGAGCAAGCGGCTGGACGCGATCCTGGCGTTGGGCCGGCATTGGCAACAGCCCTGGTAGCCAGTATTGCCGATCCCAAAGCTTCCGATCCGGGCGAGACTTCTCGGCCTGGGTTGGGCTTGTGCGGAAGCAGAACTCGAGCGGGGGTAAGGACAAGCTTGGCAGTATCAGCAAGCAGGGCGATTGCTAATTGCGCAGCCTGTTCACGGCTGGTGCGCTCGCGGTAATCCGCTATGCCAAAATCCATGGCACCGATCACCGGCCCTGGCCCACGCAATTGTTGGCCCGGCGGCCCACGAAGGTCGCGGCCATCGCGCTCGCCAATAAGCTCGCCAGGATGGCTTGGGCGATGATGGCCAGGAACGAACGCTATCAGGAGCCGGCCGCGCTAGCGGCCTAAGCGAGATCGCGCCGCATCTGCGAAGTTACGCCGTGCCTGATGGAGGTCCGCTTATGTGAAGGGTTTCGGATGCCGGCCGCATGATTGACGGCGCGGCACATTCGAGCGGCCGGCGTCCGAAAGCCTCCAAGGGAGGAAACCGCGCATTGCCCTCGGTGATGGCGGAGGAGAGGTCGAGGTCTGAGCGGAGCAATTCGAGATTCATCATCCGGTGTTCTCTCACCCAATTGGGTGAAGTTCCATCGCCAGTCCCAGCATGACTGCTACATGGCAAGATAACGCCGGCGGATATCCTCGTTCCTGGCGAGACCGGCCGTATCCTGGTGGTGCACCACTTTACCTTTATCGATGACTACGGCCTCGTCCGCAATCCGCAGGCAGAAATGCATGTTCTGCTCTGCAAGCAGGATGGTGGCTCCGCTTGCTCCCAGTTCGCGCAGCATCCTACTGATGGTGGCGATCACGATGGGCGCGAGCCCTTCGCTCGGTTCGTCGAGCAAGAGAACCAGAGGATTGCCCATCAGAGCCCTCGCGATTACCAGTAATTGCTGCTCGCCGCCGGAGAGGCGGTCCGCATGACGCGCCCGAAGATTTGCGAGCAGCGGAAAGGTGTCCCAGATGCGCGGCAGCGTCCAGTCGCGCCGTCCATCGGGACCGCTCTTAGCCGCGATCAGGAGATTGTCCTCGACGCTGTGCTCGGGGAAGACCTGGCGATCCTCGGGCACATAGGCGAGGCCGAGCCTGGCGCGCGTATGCGGCGGCGCGCGGGTGACGTCGCGGCCGTCGAAAACGATGCGGCCGCTCCCGGCCGGCACGATTCCCGCGAGCGTCTTCATGGTTGTGCTCTTGCCCGCGCCATTGCGGCCGAGCAGCGCCAGCGTACGCTTCTCTTGGAGTGAGAGGTCGATATCGAACAAGATCTGGCTGGCGCCATAAAAGGCGCTCAATCCTTCGGCGCGCAGGAGCTCCGTCATGCGGCATGTTCCTCCTTGCCAAGATACGCGTCGATCACCGCCTGGTTGTTGCGGATCTGGTCCGGCGTGCCCTCGGCCAGGACCCGGCCGTAGCACAGCACGCGAATGGTGCTCGCGACCTGGAAGACGATGTCCATGTCGTGTTCGATGAACACCAACGTCAGCTTGCGCTGGTCCCATAAGCGTCGAACGCGCTCGATCATGCGCCAGCGTTCGTCGGGGCCCATGCCGGCCGTTGGCTCATCAAGCAGGAGCACCTTCGGTTCGAGCGCAAGCGCGATTGCGATATCGAGCAGCTTCTGGTCGCCGTGGGAAAGGATGGCAGCCTTGACATTCTCGACGTGGGTCAGGCCTACTAAGTCCATCACCTCTCCGGCGCGCTCTCGCACGCCGGGCGGCGGAAAGCGGCGAACGATGTTGCCCCACTCGCCGAGACGGGCCGTAACGGCGGCCATTAGGTTCTCCGCCACTGTCATGCTCGGGAAGCAGCTCGCCACCTGAAACGCCCGCCCGATGCCAAGCTGCATGCGTTCAGTCTTGGAGCGACGGACAACGTCGTGACCCTCGAGCAGCACCTCCCCGGCATCGGGGGCGAACGCGCCGCTGATCAGGTTGAAGAAGGTGCTCTTGCCGGCGCCGTTGGGGCCGATCACCGCCGAAAGCGAGCCTGACGGAAAGGTTAGCGACACATCGTCGATCGCCCGCACGCCACCGAACGATTTGGTGAGATGTCTAATCTCGAGCTTCATTGTGAATCTTTCGACCAGGCAACTCGGAGAAAATCCAGCACGCCGCGGCGCAAGCCTAGGGCGAAAATGAGGATCACAATCCCCAGCACCAGCCCCTGATATTCGGTGACGCGTGCTACGGCGTCATTCAATGCAAGCAGGATCGCCGCGCCGAGAACCGGTCCGAGGAAGCTGTTGATGCCACCCAGCATGACGGCAAAGATCGCTTGCCCCGAATTCGGCCAATCGGCGAGTTCGGGATACGCCCCCGACACGAACAGTGCGGCCAGCACGCCGCCTAGCCCTGCGAAGCCGCCGGCGATGGTGAAGGCCCACAGCCGGGCGCGCCACAGAACCACGCCCAGAAAGCCCGTGCGACTCTCGTTGTCGCGGATCATGCGTAGCGTCTGGCCAAAGGGGCTTGCGGAAATGTGGCGTAGCGCGAGCAGGCCGAGCACCGCGACGACGGCGCAGCACTGGTAAAGATGAAGCTGCGAGGCGAGGTCGAAGCCGAAGATCTCGCGGCGCGGCAGGCCGCCGCGCAGGCCCTGATCGCCGCCGGTGAGGCTCTGCCAGGAGATGATGACGCTGTAAATCAGCATCTGGAACGCCAGCGTGATGAAGGCGAAATAGTCCGTGCTGAGGCGGACGCAGATAGCACCGACGCAGAGCGCGGCAACCGTCGTGAACAGCACCGCGAGCATGGCGGCGACCGGCAGTGAGAGCTCGGTCATCTGCATCATCAATGCGAAGGCGTAGGCGCCCAGCCCATAGAACATGCCATGCCCGAATGAGACCATCCCGGTGTTGCCGACCAGGAGGTTGAGCGAGGTCGCAAACAGCGCCATCGAACTTAATCGGATGACGAAATCTTCGAACGCGGGGCTGCGATGGACGAACGGGACTACAAGCACGATAAGCAATGCCACTGCTGCAATCGCCGTCTCGCGCGTCCCTGAGCGGCGGTTGCCCTTCATAGCCGCCGGCCGAACAGGCCCTGCGGCCGGAGCAGCAGGATTGCGATCATCACGATGTAGATCAGGCCATCGGTGAACTGGGGGAAGCCGATCGTGCCGAAGCCGCGGACCAGCCCGATCAATAGCGCCGAAGCCAGCGCACCCGCAATCGAGCCCATGCCGCCGATCACAGTGACAATGAAGCTCTCGATCAGGACTGAAAAGCCCATGCCTGGCGACAGCGAACGCACCGGGGCTGCGAGCGCGCCGGCGAGCCCCGCGAGCCCGCCGCCCACCGCGAAGACGATCGCAAACAGCAGCGTGGTGTTGACGCCGAGCGCGGATACCATTTGAGCGTTGATCGCCGCAGCGCGCACGGTTTTACCGAGCCGCGTCATCGACAAGCCGAGGCCGAGAACGATCGCGATCAGCGCAGCGATGCCGATCAGCACAGCGTAAAATGGGGGCACCACACCACCCGCGATGAAGAGGGGCGGCACCTGGAACGCCTGCGGCATACCCATGGCATGGAATTCGGGCCCCCAGACGATCTTCACGAGATCGTCGAAGATCAACACGACAGCGTAGCAGATCAGAAGCTGCATCAGGACATTGGAGCCATAGACGCGACTTATCAGCGCGCGCTCAAACACGACGCCGAACAGCGCCATCGATAGCGCGCCCGCCAGCACCGCCAGCATATAGCTGTCGGTCACGCCGAGTGTCGTATAGGCGACGTAGCCGCCTAGCATGTAGAAGGTGCCATGGGCGAAATTCACGATCTTCAGCACGCCGAAGATCAGGGTCACGCCTGCCGCCACCAAGAACAGCAGCATGCCCACAATCAGCCCGCTGGTGGTTTGGGTCACCACACAGGCTGATGTTGTGAGGCAGGCGCCGAGCGCGTGGAGGTCCATCTGAGCTCAGATGTACCTCTGCTGCTTCTTCCACTCGGTCTCGAGCTCAATGATCTTACCCCAATCGGCGGCCTTCACGTCGACGATGAACGGCTCCTTCGGTATGGTCTGGCCCCAGCCGATGGCATAGCCTATCGTGGTGTGGTCGTCGCGCATGGTGATCGTGCCATCGACGCCGAACGGCGTGTAGATCCTCATCCCGGAGAGCGCAGCGGCGAGCGCCTTGCCGTCCAGCGCGTTCGCCTTCTTGATGGCCTGCTCGTAGAACTGCATAGCCACCGTGTTCTGCCACGACCAATTCGTCGGCCGCTCGTTCCACTTCTTGAAGTAGGCTTGGCCCCATTCCTTGTTGGCGGGCGTATCCGGGAAGGTTTCGAGATAGCGGGTTGCCGACTGGATGCCGGCCGGCAGGTTCTTGATCGCAGCCAGTACCGGATAATCGACATTGGGCGTCGCCACCGCCATCTGCGCGAACAGCGCATAGATGTTGCCCTGGTTCACGAACGCTGAGAGGTCGCCCGCATAAAGCAACGTGAACAGCGCCTGCGGCTTGGCCTGGATCAGCTTGGTAATCACTTCGGTGAAGTCGGGCTGCCCAAGTTTGGGCCAAGCCTCGGTGATCACCTCGAGGTCCGGCTTGAACTGCTTGAAGAACTGCAGGTATTGCGCGGTGGTGTCGCGGCCGTAGGCGTAGTCAGGCGAACAAGTCGCCCATTTGTTGAGCTTCTTGGCGCTGGCGTATTCGGCGAGATAAATGCTGCCGGCGACCGCGTCGTGCACGCCCTGCCGCGCGACGCGGAACGCGGTGGGCGCCCGGATCTTGGGATCGGCGGTCAGGGACGAGGTCTCGCTGTTGGTGTGGATACAGGCGACGTCGAGACTGCGCACGACTTCCTGGACTGCGAAAGAGGCCGACGACGCCTCGGCATCGATCAGGAGTTCGCAACCTGAGCTGTTCACCAGCTCGCGCGCGATGCGGGCGGCCTCCTGCGGCTGGCCCTTCGAATCGCGGTACACGATTTCGATCTGGCGGCCGAGAAAGCCGCCGGCCGCGTTGATACGGTCCTGCTCCATCATCAGCGCGTTGCGCGACGACGTGCCGAGCAGCGCGATCGGCCCCGACAGGATGCTTTGCATCCCGATGCGCAAGGTGTTGGCCTGTGCCCTTGCCACCCAAGGAGCCGCCAGCAAGCTGGCGGTACCAGCGGCCAGCACAGTGCGACGCGTGATGACTGCGCTCATTGAACCGCACCTCCCATAGACTCGTTGCCGGGACTGCCTTGAAGACACCCGGCTGTTCTTATTCAGGCGTGGACTGTAGATCGGCGGTCGCTTTTTGATCAACTGACATTTGCGACTGGCCCAACCAGTAACGGCGGCGCGGTTGCGACGCTAGGTCGAGCGATGCCGACCATGATTGAAGGCGGCTGGTCGCTTCTGCGCCATTATTGGGCGAGCGAAGGAGGTGACCGGTGAGCCGGCAATATCTGGCCCAGTGAACTAAGTCAGTCGGCCAGACCGATCCTGATCTTGCTGCCGCGCAGCAAAACCGTTCGCGCAATTCGTCGAGTGGGTGGGCCAGGATCTGCACAATCGACCCAGTTTGTGGTATGAAGCCGGCGTCCGACAAACGTTTAGACTGTCCAATCACGACGGAAAGACAAAACACAAGCAAAATCGGTCAAAACCGGGAGGACGACATGCTGATGCGCTGTGCGAGAGTCCTTGGCTTAGTGATCATAGGACTGGTTTGGGCAGCCGCCGGGGCTATGGCGGCGGAGCCTCCAAAAGAGATGAAGCTCTACGTCTTCTCCTCGGGGGCGCTTAATCTCGACAAGTCAATAATTCAAAACGGCTCTAGCGGCAAAGTCCAGATTCCCGTTGGGTTTTTCCTGATCCGCCATCCCAAGGGTGACGTGCTGTTCGACTGCGGCAACAACGACCGGATCATCAAAGACCCGGACTATTGGGGTCCATTCGTGAAGGCGCTGGATCCGGGCCGCGATCCCGACATCGCCATCGACGCCCAGCTCTCCAAGATCAACGTCAGGCCATCCGACATTAAATATGTCGTGCTCGGCCACTTCCATGTCGACCACGCCGGCAACATCGGCAAGTTCCTGGACTCGACCTTCGTCTTCCAGCGCGATGAGATCAGGAATGCGTTCTGGCCGGCGCCTGGCTATGCGACGTTCTTCATCTCGGACGATTTTTCCATGCTGCGAAACAGCGTCGGCGGCGGCATGCCTGCCAAGTACAAGACCATCGAGCTCGACGGCGATCTCGACCTGTTCGGCGACAACAGTGTCTTTATCCACCGGACGGTGTCGCACACGCCAGGAAGCCAGATCCTGGTAGTGCGGCTGCCGAAGACCGGCACGGTGGTGCTGACCTCCGACGCCGTCTATCTGCAGGAGAATCTCGACAAGAACATCCTGCCGAGCGTCGGCAGCGTGTATGATCCCGTCGGCATGCTCGATGCCTACGCCTGGGTGAAGCGGCTTCGCGACACCGAGGGCGCCGACATCATCTATGCCCACGATCCCGATACGTTCAAGGCTCACAAGCACTCGCCCGAGTTCTATGAGTGATTGGCTGACGACGTTCGGTCGTCGAGCGCCGAGTCACCATCCCGGGCCTTAGGGTCCGGGATTCTACTCGGTGCTCTGCGCGGCGCGGCCGCCAGAGGAGTGTTTTGGGTTCATGCCTCCGGTCGTTCTGGCGCAGCATATGACAAAGTGGTACGGGCCGCGGCGCGCCGTCACCGATGTATCCTTTGCGATCGAGCCGGGCGAGATCGTCGGCCTGCTCGGGCCGAACGGATCGGGAAAGAGCACCATCTTCCGCATGCTCACCGGCTATCTGGTGCCGACCTCCGGTCGGATCGAGGTGGCGGGCTGCGACGTGGTCGCCGACTCGCTCGGCGTGCGCCGCGCCATCAGCTATGTGCCGGAGGATGCGCCGCTCTACGATCACATGAGCGTCGGCGGGTTCCTGCATTTCATGGCAGGCATCAAGGGGCTGCCCGGCGCCAAGGCGCGGGCCGCAGTCGATGAGGCCGCCGAGCGGCTCGACCTGACAGGGGTCATGACGCTGGCTACGGGAAAGCTGTCGCGCGGCTTCCGGCAGCGGGTCTCGATCGCGCAGGCGCTGTTGGCGAATCCTGACGTGCTCGTGCTGGATGAGCCGACCAGCGGGCTCGATCCGCATCAGGTGATCGCGGTACGCGACCTCATCCGGTCGCTTGCCGGTCGCCACACGGTGTTGATGGCCTCCCACATCCTGCCCGAGATCGAGAAAATCGCCTCCCGCGTGATGATCCTGCTCGACGGCCGGCTCCTGACGGCTAATGCGATGACGGAGATGACGCAGGAGCTGGCGCTGCGACTATCGACGCCCTCGCCCGAGGCTGCCGTCCGCCATGCGGCCGAAGGCGTCGCCGGCGTGCGCGACGTCGCGCACGATCCCGACGCCGGCGCAGGCCAATATCTGATCCGCGCGGCACGCCGCGCATCGCTCGCGGCCGATCTTGTCGCCGCGCTCGTCGCCGCCGATGTCGCGGTGTCGGCGCTCACGGAGTTGCGGCCGGATCTCGAGCGCGTGTTTCTCGATCTCACCAGGCGCCGCGGGGAGGTCGCATGAGAAGCTTTGCAGTCCTGCTCCGAAAGGAAGAGACGGCGCTGTTCTCCTCGCCGGTCGCCTATGTGCTGATGACCGTGTTCCTGCTGATCATGGGCTACAGTTTCACGCTCACGCTATTCCTCAGCCACCAGCCCAGCATGGTGCACATCTTCTTCCAAATGTTCGTGCTGTTCGGGCTCACCGCGCCGCTGATCACCATGCGCCTGTTCGCCGAAGAACGGAAACTGAAGACGCTCGAGGTGCTCCTGACCGCGCCGGTGTCGGAAGTCGCGATCGTGCTGGCAAAGTATCTCGCCGCGATGAGCCTGGTCTTGGTCATGCTGCTGCTTTCAAGCGCTTACGCCGCCGCGCTCGCCTGGTTCGGCGACCCCGACTTCGGCCCGATCTACAGCGGCTATCTCGGCCTCCTGCTGTTCGGCTCGGCGCTCGTCGGCACGGGGCTCCTGGCTTCGGCGCTCACGGCGAACCAGGTGATCGCGGCGCTTGTTTCGCTCAGCACGTTCCTGCTGCTGTGGATCATCGACAATTTCGGCTGGCTGCTGCCGAGCCCCGTCGACACGCTGGTGGTGAACCTGTCATTGTCGGTTCATTTTCGCCCGTTCGCAATCGGCTCGATCTATCTGTCCGACGTCGGTTTCTTCATCAGCGTTACGCTCTTGACGCTGCTGTTGACTGTGCGGGCGCTGGCACGGCGATGATGGCGCACTTGACCCGAGCCGACATCGCCTTGGCGACGCTTGTGGCCTGTGCTGTCGCCAGCAGCGTGCTCGGCTTTGCCGGACTTGGCGAGACGATGTCGAACGGCTTTCTCTTCGCAGCCTGTCTCCTCCTGCTGCTTGCGCTGTTCATGCTGGCGGTCCGGCTTCCGCTGCGCGGCAGCGGATCGTGCGGGTCGGCCTGGGCTACGAATGCGGCCATCGTGGTGGGCGCGATTGCCGTCGTGGCCGGCGCCAATGTCGCGCTTTACAGGCACGACGTGCATCTTGACGTCAGCAGAGAGGCGGCAAACACGCCGCCGCGGCAGCTAACCGACGTCATCGCGCAGTTGCACACCCCGCTCGCGCTCACCTATTTCTACAATGCCGGCGATGCCAACGCAATTGCGCTGCGCGATCTCGTGCAGATTGCCGCGCGCAACCATCCGCTTTTCGCCTTCCGAGCCATCGATCTCGACAAGGAGCCCAGCACGGCGCGCGACCTCGGCGTGCGCGCCTACAACACCGCCGTGCTGCAGGCCGAGGATCGCAAGGTCCTGGTCGAGAACGTGATCGATCCCGCGCGCCTCGGCTTTGCCGCGCTACGCGTGCTGCGCAAGCGCACCGAGATGGTCTGCTTCGTCACCGGGCATGGCGAGACTTTCCGTCCGATGCCATCGCATTTCCACTACAGCCATGTCGAGACGCTGAAGGGGCATGAGACGCCCGGCGCGGGCGACGTGCTGGAGGCCGCGCCCGAACAGCTCGACCGGTTGCAGCTTGCGCTGAACGAGGTCGGCTTCGAAATGCGTGAGCTCCTCACTGCGACGAGCCCGGCGATCCCGCCGGACTGCTCCGTGGTCGCCGAAATCGGGCCGCGCACCGCGTTCACCTCAGATGAGGTGCAGCTATTCGGCGGCTACCTAAAAGGCGGAGGCCGGCTCCTCCTGCTACTCGATCCCCTGTCAGAGATATCAGGCGATTTCGAGCGGCTGCTGCTCAGGCCCGTCGGGCTGTCGAGCGAGGCCGCGATTGTCGTCGACCCCCTCAATCATTTCCGGACCGACGCCGACAAGGTCGCGGTGCCCTATTATCCAAGTCATCCCATCACAAAGCGCCTAGCGCTGACTGTGTTTCCGCAGGCGCGGCCGCTTCTCGTGGCGCAGCCGCCGTTCGGCGTCGGCCTTATCGTGCTCGCAGCG
The DNA here is from genome assembly GCF_900113735.1 of Bradyrhizobium sp. Gha. Classification (GTDB taxonomy): domain Bacteria; phylum Pseudomonadota; class Alphaproteobacteria; order Rhizobiales; family Xanthobacteraceae; genus Bradyrhizobium. The sequence continues at coordinate 11,286 of NZ_FOQM01000053.1, read as the reverse complement.
AGCAGCCAGGACAGCTATGTGAAGTCGTCAATGGCAACGGTTGCCGCGACAGGCGAAGCCCGGAGCGCGCAGCGCGGCGCACAGCCGCTCGCGGTCGCGCTCGAGGGAAACTGGCCCGGAGGGAGCGCGGACAAGCGCTTCCGCCTCGTCGTCGCCGGCACCAGCAAGTTCGCCAGCAACGAATACTTTCCTTACGTCTCCAACGGCGAGATGTCGCTGTCGATGCTGCGCTGGCTTGCGGAGGACGATGCAAGCCCGAGCGTCGCGCCGCAGCCGCTGAAGTTGCCGGAGATCGTGCTGACGAGCCGGCAGATGCGCGACAGCTTCATCGTGCTGGAGGTGCTTTTGCCACTGAGCACCGCAATGTTCGGCATGGTGATGTGGTGGAGGCGGCGGTGAGGGTGGCGGCCGCGAGCGGCAGCGGGCGCTGGCGGATGCCGTTTCTGGCCGCGACGCTGCTGGTGCTGCTCGCCGCGCTGGTGATCAGCGGGCAATGGCCCGAGTTGCGCAGCAAGATCGCCTTCGCGCCAAAGGGCTTGGTGGCTATTGCGCCGGCCGACGTGCGCCGCGTGGCGATCCGCTCCGGCAGCGACAGCATCGCGCTGGTCCGCCGGGCGACCGGTTGGGGCATCGACTCTGTCGATGCAGCTGCGCCGACCGAACTCGGCAAGCATCTCGACACCGCGCTGCGCCTGATCAATGTCAGCGACGTTGCGCGCGAGATTCCGGCGAGCGAGCTGACCGCGGCGACTTTCGCCGAATTCGGCCTCGATCCTCCGGCCGTCGTCGCTGCCATCGAGGCTCGCGGCGGGGCTGCCGCCACCATCAATTTCGGCGCGCTCAATCCGGCGAGCACATCGCACTATGTCCGGCTAGCCGGCCGGCCCACGGTCGCGCTGATGCCGCGCCACGTCGCCGAGGAGTGGCGCGTGGCCTTCGACATCGCGCGCCGCTTCCGCGACCAAGCCGGCGCGAGTGCGGCGAGCCGCGGGAAGGACCTGCTGTTGCCGGTCTCGATAGCGCAGGTCTGGGCAATCGAGATCGTGTTCGCCGGCAAGCTGACCCGGTTCGAGCGGGATGTCGACGGCAACTGGTTCCGTCATCTCGGCCAACATAGCCATGTCGCCGGCAATGTCACCCATGTCGCCGACCCCGCGCAAGCCCGCATCATCGATACGGCGCTGCGCGCGCTCGACGCAGCTGCCATCGAGACGCGCATCGACCGGGCCGGTTCGCCGGAGCTCGCGGGGTATGGGCTCAACCTGCCGACTCTGATCCTGCTGGTCTTCGCGCGCGACAGTTCGACGCCGCTGGCACGGCTAGAATTCGGTGCCTCGGCCGATCCCCTCGACCGCTATGCGCGACTTACGCCTGACGGCGCCGTGGTCACCGTTGCCGAGTTCGAGATGCGCCGGCTGACCGAGCTACTGCGCGCGGTCGGAGCCGGGTCGTGAGATGGACGCGCCACCGGCTGGCGGCTGCAATCCTGCTCGCCACCGCCCTGCCGGCCGCGGCGCACCAGATCAATCTCGCGACTGCGCGCCTCGCCCTGAACGACGACCGCACGGTCACCGTCGAGATCGGGCTCAAGGGCAGCGACGTCGATCGTCTGGTCGGCACCAAGCTCTATGACGCGAAGGAGGACGCGGTCGATCCCGCCGCGGTCGCTGCCGCTACGCCGGCGATCCTCGCCTATGTGACTACGCATCTGGCAGTTACCAACGCCGCTGGCATCGCGTGCCCCGCAAGCGATGCCGCGATCGTCACCGATGGCGACGGCGTCATCTTCCGCAAAACGTATTTCTGCGCCACCGTCGCCGGCGACATCATCTATCGCTCGAGGGTGCTGACCGAGAAGGATCCGAACGCGCGGCAGGTCGTACTGGTCGCGCAGGGCAAAAGCGAGGCGCAGGCGCTGCTCGACGCCGACAATACCAGCGTGACGCTGTCGGCGCCGGCGCCACCGCTCGCCTCGACCATGCAGCGCTACCTCGTCACCGGCATCGAGCACATCTTTCTCGGTTACGACCATATCGCCTTCCTGGTGGCCGTCGTGCTGTGGGCGCGCGGGCTCATGCCCGTCATCAAGATCGTGACGGCATTCACGATCGCGCATTCGATCACGCTGTCTCTGGCGGCGCTCGGCGTCGTCGTCATTCCGAGCCGGATCGTCGAGCCGGCGATCGCGGCGTCGATCGTGTTCGTCGCAGTTGAGAACTTCTTTTCGCGGGATATCGATCGGCGGTGGCGCGTGACCTTCGTGTTCGGGCTCGTCCACGGCTTCGGATTTGCCAGCGCGCTTCAGGAGATCGGTCTGCCATCGCATGCGGTCCTTTCGGCGCTCGCCGCCTTCAATATCGGCGTCGAGATCGGCCAAGTCGCGATCGCCGCAACGGTGATTCCGGTGCTGATCGCCCTGGATGGGCTCGTGGCGATCGACAGAGCCAAACCGGCGCGGCCCGCAGCTTTGGTCTATGCGCTGTCGGCGCTGATTGCAGTGCTCGGCAGCTATTGGTTCTTCACGCGCGTGCTCGATGCATAGCAATTCAGCCGATCGGAGCAGTAGATAGGACCTTATCTGCAATCTCGATTGCCTCCCGCTGGCTTTGGTCGGCGAGTGATTTTCGAGGAAGCACGCCCAAACTTGAGGCGGCATGTTTGCAACGGATGAGATCGTTCGAATGGTGAAGGAGTTCGGCGGCGAAAGGCGGATGCCTCCGAGTAGCGTAGCCTCTCTCTGGTGCCGGCAGCCCCAGATCCGCGCCCCGGGCTTTGACGTTCAGAGACGGCTCGGAGCCGAAGCGTCCGTGGCCGTCCGCCGCTCGGCCCGGACCGATTACAGCTAACCATCGTTCAACGAGCGCTGTCTCACAAACACAGTTGCAGTTCTGAAATGGAGCGAAGTGCGCTTGCGGCTTGAGCCCTTATGCCCATTTGCAGCATGTCCGATTTCGCGAACAACCATATGACGGCGCGGTGGAATTAAATGGCCATTAGGTGACTATCCTTTGGGCAGGTCCAATGCTTCGACGGCCCGCCTACAAATTTGGGCAGGGTCTCTGAGACCGGTCTGGCCGATCTCGATTATCTTCTTGGCGATCAGCTCGGTGAGAGGGTCGTTCCGATCTTCTCCGCCGATGGCGTGCCGGGCCTGTTCGTAAGCCGTCGAAAGCCGGTCGATTTCGTCTGGGCCCAGAGGTAGATTCTGCATTATTCGGTAGATAGCATGTTGCTGCCTCCGGTTGGAATACAGCGTAGCACTAGTTCAACCGGGGAAAATGAACTTCAGACCGCACGGCTAAAGGCAAGTCGTCGCTACGCGTAGGAGGGCGTCATGTGCGTGCGTTAAGCACTCGCTCCATCGCCGGGTGACTACGGTTCTTCACCCTTGATCCAGTGCTTGGACCGGCCGGCCTGATACGGCCGCTCTCGGTGTTTCGAGACGATCCCCTCCAAGCCCATTTGACAGGCCGCTCGAAACACGCATCGTCAGAGGGAGCATGCGCAGATCGTCAGCGCCTTCGGCGAGAATATCAAATGCGCAGAACTGCACCTCGTGATCGTGCTTGCGCGAATGCAGCGCGTTGAAATCTGAGATGCCATCGACGCCGCGCACTACGGCCTCGCCATCGATCACGAACTGCTTGATCCTGTTCTTGAGCGCGGCCTCGACGGCCTGTTCCGACGCTCCTCTTCGCGGCACTAGCCTAATTATTTAGCCGAACAACGCTTCCCGCCGTCTGGAATTGGACAGACGCCCCAAACAGCCCTGCTAGGGTTTTAAGCTGCCCCGAGCGGAAGGCGGGGGGTGGACGGGGCGCGGGCAATGAACTTTTGAAGGGAGCGCCAAATGAATAAACTTTCGAAAGCTGCATTGGTTTTGATGGCCGTCCTTGGGCTCGCTTATGCAACACCGGTAGCTGCCGGAGACGAACAGGTTTACTTCTATAACGCGCCTCCGGCAATCGCTGCAAAGTTTCCGATCAGTCTTGCCGTGCGGGTCGGGGACATACTGTATTTGTCCGGATTCACCGGCGTCCTGCCGGGTAAACCGGAGCTGGCTCCGGGAGGAATTGAACCCGAGACCACCCAGATTATGCAGAACATCGGCAATATCTTGAGAGCGAGTGGCTTGACGTTCGATGACGTGTTCAATGCACTGCGATGCTTGCAGACAGTCCAAATTGGATGCGTTCGATAAGATATACGCAACCCATTTCAAACCGGACCGTTTCCCTGCTCGGTCTGCCTTTGGGGTGAGCGGACTAGCTCTGGGTGCCCAACTCGAGTGGAATGCTGGGCCGTTGCCCACAAATGAGTACCTGATCTCAATGATCCGTCTTGAACCCCGGCTGGCTGTGCTTGCCGGGGTGTTTGCAAAGAATGCGACGAAAAAAGACCGCCTAAAGGACGGTCGTTTTTAGTGCAAGGCGCCGGGCCAAAATCGATCGGGATCAAACGTCTCCGCCCGGACTGATTACAAGCTAACCATCGTTCGATGAGCGATGCCGCACAAAATTTAATTGCAATTCTGAAATGAAACAGCATGGCGCTTGCCTGCGAACGGCTCAAACAGTTAGGGGCTACTGACCAGCCATCCTGTTTTGTCTGACCCTCTCAGGGATTTTGGAATTTACAACTCCCGCTCCATCGCCGCGACTTTGATCCAATACTTGCAGCGGCCAGCGACGTAGGACCGCTCGCGACGCTTAGAGACCAAGCCTTCTAGACCCATCTCGGACGCGGCTCGAAAGAGATCAGGGCCGATCTCACCTCGCTCGAACGGATTGACGAAGATGCCCTTCCGGCCGGTGCGCAAGAAGGCGTCAAGGCGTCCCAGATTGCTCTTGCGGAGATGCAGCGGGAGCTTCCGCAGATCGTCGCCTTCTTCCGCGAGGATGTCGAACGCACAGAACTGCACGATCGTGCTTGCGCGAATGCAGCGCGTTGAAATCTGAGATGCTATCGACGCCGAACACGACCGCTTCGCCGTCCAGCACGAATTGCTTCTGGCGCACCTTCCGTGCGGCCTCGACCATCCAGGGGTTTCGGTCGGCCCAATTGTAGCCGCCTCGCGTTATCAGGCGCACGCGGTCGCCATCGTGCTCCAAGAGGAGGCGATAACCGTCGTATTTCACTTCGTGGAGCCAATCGGGGACGTTTGGCACGATTGTGCCCTTGGTCGGCAGGCAAAACTCAAAGGAACGCATGCGGAAAAAAGGGCATTCGCCGCCTGAATACGAGATGGAGCTTGGGCAACCGGTTTTCGAACTGGGCCTGCATGTCTTTCATCTGCGGCCTCGATGTTCCAATGCAGGAACATTATGAATAGCTGGTCCCGCACACAAGTGAACACAGCGATACCGCCGAGGACTAGCCTGGGGCAGTCTCCGTACCACTACAGTCCATGGCGGTGCTTTGCCGTGCAAATACGGCTTACTTCGTGGCCGCGCGGGGTTCGACCCCTAAGTGCCAATCAACATACTGGGTTGCGCCCGTTGTGATCGCGCTGCGATTTGAAGCCGCCACGAAAGCCGCATCGCGCTTTGGAAAGTAAAATTCGTTCTGAGCTATAACTATAATGACTCCGACGCAAAAATAGAAAATAGGGTGGAAAACACAAAAACATGGGGTTGGGAGGATTGGGTGGATACTGCGGTTCGCCTGCGCGCGATGGCATCACTGTGCCGTCAGACTGCCGCGCATCATCCCGATAGAAGTTGGAAACTGCTCGCCGAAGCTGAGTATTGGGAGCATTTAGCCAACGATGCGGTGCGCGATCACCCGTGCACATTTAGCTTCTCGTTCCCAGCAATGTGAGATGATGCGAACATCACGCCCTCGGCGCAGGTATGGCGGCGTGAGCGCTTTTGGTTGCTCAAAGTCTCCTCGACGGTGACAGCCAGCTCTCACTTTTTGCGAGACGAACTTATTTCTTTTGAGGGGGGTCGTTCATGGATAACGTAGAGCGGTGCTTCGCCGCAGTGACGGCAATCGGTTTCGTTGTGACCGTCGTCGGGATGATATTGTTGCAAGCGATCTAAGTTCTAGCTCTGCGCGAATTGCAGGCCAGCTCGCGGCGGGGGGCCGAGTTTTGGGCTGTAAGTCGGCGCTCGGGGACTCCTTCTTTCCCGACCGTTCGCGCCATTCGCTTCACTGATCCGGCGTGGCCGAGACGGCGGCTATCCGCGATGTGCCAACTCCCTGCCGGGCGAGCCCGACTAATCGGTCGGACCTCTTGGATGGCCCCATTGCTTTGGCTTCGGTGTTTTCATGACGCGGCGCTCGATCCGCACCGGTTAACCAGCGAGCGTAATGACCGGCAGTTGGGAAATTTACGGGTGGACTATCTCTCTGGAGGCAGGCTCTCGCCGTTGGGCGGCAATCTCGATGCAAACAAGGTGCCTTGGGCCGTAGCGACCTCATCGTTCGGCCGTCGCAAGATTGTCCGCTTGTCACCCACAGCCGACGAAAGGCAAGGCAGGGCGTACCGGCCGGCAGTGTGTGTTCCGGCTTATGTTTCAAAATTGGATTTGGAAGTGTCCTAGATCGCTGAAAGGGTGTGCCCAAGGGCCATCCCTGGGAAGGTGGCGTAACCGGGGGCTACAAGCTATGCCGATCAATCGGCTTTTGGGGAATGCCAGCTCGGCAGACGCTGAACGACTAAAGCGGGCGTTCGCTGCTACACTGAAAACACTGCATTTGGTTGATCGCAATGATCCGGTTTGCGAGATCGTCGCGCGGAAGGTGATCGAGATCGACGCGGCCGGCACTCATGACCCGCACGAGATCGCGAAGGTGGCTACGCGAGAACTTGGCATCACTTAATTGGGACCGCCGTTGCAAGCACTGGGAACCGAATGGCCGGTGCATCAGTTCATGTTCCCGGATCGCGCCTCGACTACGCGATTCCGGTTCATCTCGGCAGCCCCGGGGGTGAGGCCTCGTCCGCCGGCCTGGGTGGAGGCGGCGGACGGCGAGATCGAGATATTGCCGACCCGAGCTCGCCATCAGCTTCCGCCATCATCCCACCTTCCGTTCAGGTGCGGCGTGGCTCTCAAGCAGCGGCATATCCAGGCTCGGGATCTCGGGCATGGCCTTGCCGACGATCGCTTGCAAATCACCCACCATGCCAACGGTCGACTCAACCACTGCGAGAATCTGAGTTTCGCGCTTGGCCCATTGCCGGCCCATGAACTTGCGCTCCTTGTCTAGGTCGTCGCGCATATCGTTGAATTTCTCAACCACTGCTTCTACCCGCTGCCGAAACTTCATGCCGGTCAGGTAGTGGTAAACCTGCTCCATCTTGCTCTGCTGACCCTGCTGAACGAGGCGCGAGCTGCTTACATCGATTAGACCCTGGCGGAGCGCCACGGCGACCGGCAATGCGCACCGCGGATGAGCCACCCATACACCGTCGACCAAGTCAAATTGCTCGATATGCTTCGGTAGTGCCTGAGAGATGATCAGAGCTATATCGGCGCCGGAACGACGCTGGTCGTCACGCAATTTAGCGAGCCACCCATCACTCCATGCCTTGGTGCGTTTGGTTTCCCAAAGGATGATGCCGGCAGATTGGCCAATAACACCATTTACCTGCTGAATAACGTCCGCTCCAAGCTCACCTTTCCCAACCGGCTCAATCGAATCGGATGGAAAACGTCCGCGCAGAAGCTCTTCGAGCTCGAGCTCGAGTACTTCCCCTTGGGATTGCTGCGATCCCTGTTCGGCCTTGCGCTTGAGCTCCTCGATAGTTCGAGCCATCGACTCGATGGTCTGGTCCTTTTCGGCAACGCGCAAGCGCGCTGCTTCGTCGGCTTCCTGCCTGGCCTTGATCTGGATTTCGCTGATTGAGGCCTGCACGCGCTTCTCTATTGTCAGGTCGAGTTCGCGCTTTTCCTCTTCGAGTGCGCGCTGCTGTCGCATCAGTTCGGCTTGCTGCTTTTGGGCCTCGGCAAGCTTTGCGTTGTTGGTAAGCAGGTTCGCTCGCAGCTCCGCGACTTCCGCTTCCTTCGCCTGCAGCTCGACTGCGGCCGCCTCTCGCGCCTTCTTGCTTTCGGCGACGACCAGCTGGGCACGTTCGGCGGTCAATCGCTTCGCAATGTGGTCCTCGATTTGCTCGCGATCCTTAGCGACCTGCTCCCGTTCCAGCCGCAGTGCCTCGGTCTTACGCTCCATCTCTGCATCTTTGGTGGCCAGCTGCTGTTGAAAGCGCTGACGGGTTTCGGCGAGGAGGGGAGCGGCCAACGACTCCGTTAGCCGAATCTCGTGATTGCAGTTGGGGCAATGCAGGGTCGCCTCGTGTGAAGCGCCGGTTGCTTTGAAACTCATGAACTCCCCTTCAGCGTTGCAACCGGATTCAACATGATCTGTTCGCGATTGCGATGTCGCTCGGCTCAATGTCCACATACGCGTCGACGATTTCGACTTTGCCGGCGGGTTTTCCACCGATAGGTCTATCTACCCGAACGCGTGCGCGAGCAGCCTCGCAGGAGGGTAATCTCAGATTAGAACAAAATAGGAACATATGTCAAATCTGAATGGCGAGAGTTTGTGTTTTGGTAATTTTACTTAGTATGGCTACGGGAAACGGACACATCTTAAACCTCGACGTTGGTTTGAAGAGATGCTAGTTTACTTAGTATGGCTGAGCAAAACGACAGAAAGCTAAACAAACTCGAAAGGACTCTCCCGCAAGGACTTGTAGTCGATGCTGCCTGGATGGAGCGGCATGGATATTCCACCAGTCTGCGCAGCCAATACGTAGCGGCCGGCTGGCTTGATCAGCCGGCGCGGGGAACCTTCAAGCGCCCGCTCGGCGAACTTTCCTGGCAGAGCGTCGTCGTTTCACTCCAGCGGTTGCTCGGCTCCGACCTCGTCGTCGGCGGACGCACGGCCATCGAAGCGCAAGGCCTCGGCCACTACTTGAACGAGAAGGGTCCTTCGACCGTACATCTATACGGAACGCGGCCTGCTCCTGGCTGGCTCGGCAAACTCCCGCTCAAACAGAAATTCCGCGTTCACCGCACGCAAAGTCTATTCAAAACGCACGAGAGCACGCCCGGATCAAAGTCGGGGACGACGCGGGAAATACCGGGACCATTTGACTGGCCTCTCACAGTATCGACGCCCGAACGCGCGTTTCTCGAACTGCTCGACGAATTGCCCCGCCACGAAAGCTTCCATCAGATAGATGCGTTGGCGGAAGGCTTGAGGAGCCTAAGTCCCCGGCGGCTGCAAACGCTTTTGAACGACTGCAAAAGCGTTAAGGTCAAACGGCTGTTCTTCTGGTTCGCAGAGCGGCATCAGCATGCCTGGCTCAAACAGATCGACAAGTCGAACGTCAATCTCGGCACAGGAAAGCGCATGCTCGTCAAGGGCGGTAAACTCGACACCAAATACCTCATAACCATCCCAGACGACCTCAATGCCCCTGTCTGAAACATATCGGCATCAAGTGCCCTTGTTGATCGAGACGATCTCGTTCGTCGCGGCGGAGTCTGATTTTGCGCTCAAGGGCGGCACCGCCATCAATCTCTTCCACCGCCACATGCCGCGCCTGTCGGTCGATATCGACCTGACCTATCTGCCGGTGGCTCCGCGCCCCGAATCTCTTGCTGCAATCGATGCGGCTATGAAGCGCGTGGCGGCGGCCATCAGGAAAGGATTGCCGGGCGTACGGGTGACGGAAGTCGTCAACGCTCGTGAAAAGATCGTTACCAAGCTGACCGTCCAGAAAGGCGACGCGCAGATCAAGATCGAGGTCACCCCGGTGATCAGGGGCTGCGTCTTCGAGCCGGAGCTGCGCGACGTGTCGCCGAGCGTCGAAGAAACGTTCGGCTTCGCACAGATGAAAGTCGTTTCGTTCGCCGACTTATACGCCGGAAAGCTCGTCGCGGCGCTCGACCGGCAACATCCGCGCGACCTCTTCGATGTCCGCGATCTGCTCGCCAACGAGGGCATCACGGACGATCTTCGTAAGGCGTTCATCGTCTACCTCATCAGCCATGACAGGCCGATTTCCGAGGTCGTGGTTCCTAGTCGCAAGGACATCCAGCACGAATTCACGCATGGCTTCGAGGGCATGACCGCCGATGAAGTAAGCCTGGACGAGTTGCTCGAAGCCCGGGAAACGCTGATCGCCGAGATTGCAGGAAAAATGCCGCAAGTTCATAAGGATTTCCTCATAGGGTTCAAGCGCGGCGAGCCCGATTGGAGCCTGCTGGGCGTCGCTGGCGCGGCGGAGCTGCCGGCCGTGCGCTGGAAGCAGATCAATCTGGACAAGCTTCCTGCCGAGCTCCGGCCGAAGCTCGTCGCGCAGCTCGAGCAAGTCTTGCGCAATGCCTGAGGTCGGAGGAGGGGATCTTCGTCGAGCACGCGCGTGGCAACTTGTTGAGACCGATCTCCAAGGGGGGACGCCGCCAAACAGCGAGCCCGGAGCTTGCGGTCTTCAGCTCAGCCAGCTATCGCTAGCCTGACCTCGACTACCTAGTACCCTCTTTCTTGGCGCGACGAGCTCAGCCGAAGATCGCGGACAATTCGAAATTGTAGGTCATTATGTACCTGATTGGCCGCAGACAGCGGTCCTGCCATCATAGCGCTGAACGCCCCGAATTACCCGTTTCAAAGAGGCGAGCAATCGGGGAGGGTGCACTTGCTAATGTGAAGTGGCGGCTCCGCTCGTCGACTCTGCTTGCGATCTCCAACCCGCACCTCGCGATACTAGGGATACTGATTGTCGCGCGGTAGCCAAGATCAGCGTTGCCATTTATGTGTCTCTTAAGGGCCTCCTAAAAGCTAATGATGTGGGGATCGAGTGCGAACAGTAAAGCCCTGCGTAAGTCATGGTCGTTAGGAAGTCGGTTGCCGGACCTTCACAAGGGCTGCCGAAATGTTGGAACTCGATAGACAAGTCGCCGATTGCGCTCGTTAGCAATGTCACTGCAAGACCCGGCGAGGAGGGCGCACGGACGCGAAGCTGGCCGGGGTTGCGCAGCGGCCGGGCGCCCGGATGAGAGTGCCAGTGACGGCGACTGGTCGATGCGGGATTTTTAGCCCGCCTTGAACAGGCTCGCACCTTGGCCGCGGCGGCGCGGGGCCTTCTGGCTGCGGCTGACGTCGAGCAGCTTCTGCTGCTCGGCGATGTACGCCAGAACCGGTCCCAACCGCTTGTTCTCGACGATCGCCGCCTGGTCGACCTGTCGCACCTTGTCGAATGTCCGGTAGGGCAACGCACGGCCCCTGTGCTTGATCACAAGCCGCCCATCCGGATAATCGAACACGGTG
>NZ_FOQM01000055.1 GCF_900113735.1 Bradyrhizobium sp. Gha | reverse complement strand
CTGACGAAATCTCGCAGGTGCCGGTCGCAGCGATCCATCCCGGCGACATCGTGCTGCTGCGGCCCGGCGAGCGCTGCGCGGTCGACGGCACGGTGATCGAGGGGCGCTCCGAGATCGACCAGAGCCTGATCACCGGCGAGACGCTCTATGTCACGGCCGAGCAGGGTACGCCCGTCTATGCGGGCTCGATGAACATCTCCGGCACGCTGCGGGTGCGGGTCTCTGCTGCATCGGAGGCGACGCTGCTTGCCGAGATCGCCCGGCTGCTCGACAATGCGCTCCAGGCGCGCTCGCGCTACATGCGGCTGGCCGACCGCGCCTCGCGGCTTTATGCGCCCGTGGTGCATGCGACCGCGCTGGTCACGATTCTGGGCTGGGTGATCGCGGGCGCCAGCTGGCATGATGCTGTTGTCACCGGGGTTGCGGTTCTGATCATCACCTGTCCCTGTGCGCTCGGGCTTGCGATCCCGACCGTGCAGACGGTGGCCTCGGGCACGATGTTCAGGGCTGGCGTGCTGCTCAACTCCGGCGATGCGATCGAGCGCCTCGCCGAAGCCGACCACGTCATCTTCGACAAGACCGGCACGCTGACGCTGCCAGATCTCGACGTGAGCAACGCCGCCGACATTCCCGGCGAAATTTTCGAGCTAGCCGGACGCCTCGCATTGTCGAGCCATCATCCCGTCGCCGCCGCGGTTGCGCAGGCTGCCGGCGCGAGATCGCCGATCGTCGGCGCCGTCGAAGAGGCCGGGCGGGGCGTCCGCGCAGCGGTGGATGGTGTTGAGCTCCGCCTTGGCCGTGCTTCCTTCTGCGGAGCGGAGGCGTTGGTGATCGGCGCCGATCTCGATCCCGAAGCCTCGGTCGTCGCCTTCAGCAAGGGCGACGCAAAATTCGTCCTCTCGGTGCGCCAGGGTCTGCGTCCGGATGCGCAGGCCGTGATCGCGGCGTTGAAGGATCGCAACATTGGTATCGAGATTCTCTCCGGCGACCGCGAGCCCGCAGTGGTCGCGGCGGCTCATTCGCTCGGGATCGCCGAATGGCGCGCCGGCGTCACGCCGGCCGACAAGATTGCGCGGATCGAAGAGCTGAAGCGGCGTGGTGCAAAGGTGCTGATGGTCGGCGATGGCATGAACGATGCGCCGGCGCTCGCGGCAGCGCACGTCTCGATGTCGCCCATCTCGGCGGCGCATCTGAGCCAGGCCACCGCGGATCTCGTCTTCCTCGGCCGACCGCTGGCGCCCGTTGTCGCGGCCATCGATTCCGCGCGCAAGGCGCTGCATCTGATGCGGCAAAATCTCTGGCTTGCGATCGGCTACAATGTCCTGGCCGTGCCGGTCGCGATCAGCGGCGTCGTGACGCCACTGATCGCGGCGGCCGCCATGAGCGGATCCTCGATCCTGGTGATGCTGAATTCGCTGCGCGCCCGCAGCGCCTCGCGGGAGACCGTGTGATGGAGATTTTGGTCTTCCTGGTGCCTCTGGCACTGATGCTCGGCGGTGCGGGCCTCGCCGCCTTCCTCTGGTCGCTCCGCAGCGGCCAATACGACGATCTCGACGGTGCAGCCTGGCGGGCGATCGCGGAGGACGATGATGAGCCGCCGATCGCGCCAGCCGGCGGCAACAGATGGCGACCCAGCGAAGGCGGAGAAAAGTGGGGGCCTGCCTCGATATAAATCGGTGAGCAGAGGGATCCATGACGTCGGTATCCGGCAAGGCTGATCCCGTGGTCCGGTGCATTGCGGCTGCGGTCATTGTGGAAGCGCTGAGTGAGGGCTTGCGCGACTTTCAGGCGGCGCCGCTCTACGGGCTGGCTTTCGGCGCGCTCTATGCTGCGGGCGGAATCGCAATATTGCTCTGCCTGCTGGGGCTCGACCTCGTTTACTTGGCCTATCCGCTCGCTGCTGGGTTTGCAATGATCGGCCCGTTTGTCGCCACCGGGATCTATGAAGTGAGCCGTCGACGCGAGAACGGGCTGACGATTTCGGCCGCGGCGATATGGTCCACTGTGAAGTCCCGGGGCGAGATCGGTTGGATGGCTTTCGTCACGCTTTTCGTCTTCGTTGTGTGGATGTACCAGGTACGGCTGCTGATGGCGCTGCTGATTGGGCTTAATGCCTCGTTTTCCAGCTTTCACGAGTTCATGACGATTGTGCTCACGACCAACGGAGGACTGTTGTTCTTAGTTGTCGGCAACGCGGTTGGCGCAGCCCTATCACTGATACTTTTTGCGCTTACGGTGGTGTCGTTCCCATTGCTGCTTGAGCGGGATGTCGATTTCGTTACTGCTATGATCACCAGCGTACGCGCGGTTGCGGCCAGTCCTGGGCCGATGATCGGATGGGCCGCGGTTACCGTCGCGCTGTTAGCGGTCTCGGCTATCCCGTATTTTCTCGGCCTGGTGGTGACACTCCCGGTGCTTGGTCACACCACTTGGCATCTTTACCGCCGCATTGTTGTGCCGGTGGGTAGCGGCGCGACTTGACGCCGGCGAGCAGTGGGCCGCGGCGAATGCCGTCGTATTTGATCTGGCGCAATGCAGACGCTGCCCGACGACAGGATATTGAGCTAATTCAATCCTTCCGGAGGTCGCCATGACATCGTTGGTCACAGATTCGGCATCGATCGCGAGCAGGTTGATTGCAAGCTTTGCGGACTGGCTCTGGCGGGGGCACGATTGTGCTGACGTCCGGTCGATGAGCGCCTCGGAGGTCGAATCCATAGCGCACGATCTTCGCATCTCGCGAGCCGAGCTCGAAGTTCTCGTCGTCCATAACCACCAAGCCGCCAACGAACTGCCGCAGTGCTCGAGGGCCTCGGGATTGACGAGTGTGCGATCGCGCGCAAGGAGCCGGGTGTGCTGCGCGACTTGACGTTGGTATGCGCACTTTGCTCAACGAAGTTCCGCTGTAACCGCGAGATCGAGGCGGGGACGGCGGCTCTGCACTATCAGGATTATTGCGCCAACAGCTACACCATCGATGCGCTGAGAAAGGAATCTTCAAGAGCCGAGGTAGCCGAATTTATTCGCGGGCCTGCCTGCTGCTGATTGCTTCGACGATTCGCCTAAGCGAGCGTCAGGGCAGCCGGTCCGAGCTCTTCCACTGCCTCGTGGTAGCGATGGACACAGGCACCTGCGACCGAGACGTCGTGCTTGATTCCCGGGCAGCCCGCCTTCTGTGCCTCGTCTTTGCCTTCGCGCAGCGCCCAACCACGCCGACGTTGCGCTTCGGCACGTCCCGACCAGCCACTGCTTAAGCAATGCCTGGACACCCTGGACACCGTCGTCTTGTCCTGAATGGCCTTAACTTGCCCCTCCCAGACCGTACCTGATGGACCTCCTTTGCGATCGTTGTGAGCACGCGTCCATCAGCGGCGAGACGACATCCATCGTCGCCCTATCCGCAGCCCCAATCAAGCGGCCGTTACTCAGCAGCCATCCAGCCTGAAGAGCGGCGGGGCCCATAGGAGTTGCGCCCCGCCGCGGACTCATCAACCTGCCTCACGCGAAGGATTGGATGAGATATCGTAGATTGGTTGGTGTGGGGAAAGGCGGTAGCGCTCCCCCGCTACCATTCTCTCCCCAAGCCCCCGCTTGATCGTTCGGCAGAACTCAGCCCATCCTGATGCATGGCGCCGCGCATAGCACGCGCCGTACGGTGGGGAGTGGGGCGGCATGGTCGATGGTCTGCCAAGCGAAGTCGAGGTCATCTCGCTGTTCGTCGATGACATCACGTCGTCGAAGGCGTTCTACGCCAAGGTCTTCGCAGCCGAGACCGTCTGGGCGGATGACGTCTCGTCCGTGCTGAAATTCGGCGGGCTCCTGATCAATCTTCTCGACGCATCCCGGGCGCCTCCGCTCGTGGAGCCATTGCCGGTCGGGCCGTCGTCCGCAGGCGCCCGCGCGCTGCTGACGATCAGGGTCGCTGACGTCGATGCGGTGTGCTCTGCGCTTGGGGCTGTTGGTGTCGATCTGCTCAATGGCCCGATCGACCGTCCATGGGGACGCCGAACCGCGGCTTTCGCCGACCCTTCGGGTCATGTCTGGGAGATCGCGCAGGTGATCGGGCGGACGTAGTTTGTGGACGGGGCGAGAGCTCGCGGAAAGGCCTGCCAAACTCCAATTGGTTTCGCTTCCCATAGCCCACTGGTGCCGGTTTCAACAACAACGCCGCCCTGGCGTGGTATTGCGGTCATTGCCCGTCGCCCCAAACACCTTCGCACCGACCCCTCCTCGCAAAAGATATTACACTTTACCGAATTCGGAAATGGCGTATGGGTCGTCCATCCCAGCTCATCCAGTGAGCGCACCGGACCTCGCGATCATCCTGGCGCGCGAATGTTGATGTACGGATGACGACCGGCGCGTCTGCCAATCGCATCCGTCACGCCACCCAACGGCACCGGTAATCTTGCCGCAGATCTCGCGAGCGTTCTCTCGCCTCCAGCTCCTACGTCGGCGCTCCACACATTGCCCATTAAGGAACTGCTTACGAGTTGCTGTCACCATTTCCCTATTAGGTCGCCATAGGCGGCAGCCAATTCCAAGAACGCTTTAATTTTTCGACACGCCCAGTTGGCGGTCTCTTGAAGGAGAGGCCCAATGTTTAAGGGCTTCACAGTGGCAATTATCGCGCTGATTAGCATAGCGCAGGTGGATCACTACCTAACCAACGGTCGGTACACCGACGCGGCCATGGCTATGCTGCGGCAAATCAAGCATGCATTTGGGTTTTAGATAATCGTTTAGCGCGGAGCCGCGTGATGGACATCTCATGGGCTGATCTAGATAGCGATGAGCAGCGCACCGTTGCTGTATTGGGAGCCGGACTTTCCATTGAACTGTGCGACCCTCTCGCCCTCCTGACGTTGAGGCGTCTCGGTCTAATCGTAGGGTTCGATTTGACGGCTGCCGGACACGATTTGCGAAGAGATGCCGTTGTGAAGAGTGTCGCAAGCTCACGCTCGGCTTAGACCATCCGATCCTTGGTGACCCGCAAGCTGCGAACGTAATAGCCCTGATTTCGAACGGCTGACTTGATTTCGTCGCTGACCTTCAGAATTCTCCTTCTGCTCTTGCGCCATCTTTTGCCGGAGTAGGCCGCCGGTATCGGTGAGCCTAAACTTAGAACGAGCAGGTCACGTGTCCCGTTGCGATAGACATCAAACACTTTCCGCCCCGCGATTTATTAATTGAAACGAGAATGAAGTGCGTTTGGTCGCGTCAATGAACGAAACTTGGCGGCTAGGATCGTCGCGCAGGTTGCAGCTCTGCAACAACATATGCTTCTTGTGAATTGCGGGGAAAATGCCGGTATGATGGCACGATCTACTTAGGTTTCTGCTTGGATGTTGTTCGTATGCCACGCCAACGCACCAACTCTGCTCTCGATGAATATGAGCTGGCGGTCGATGAAATCGTCGCCGGTTGTGACGGTGACCTGCGCGCTGCGCTTAGAGCGCTGATGCTGTTGAACGAGCGGCTCGAGCAGCGATTGGAGGAGATGAGTGAGGTTCATCCTCCTCACCAGCGGCTGCATTGAGAGCATGCCACGGCAAACTTGGCATCGGCCGCAAGTTGCCGAACGCGCTCTGCATGTGAGTGGGCCGACTTAAGGCAAGGCACCCGCAGGCGCTGATCAAGGCCGACGCGCGCGTTTGATCGAAATGCGATATGGGGAAAGTTGCGTGTTGTCTGGCACGCGCTAGCTTAACCTTGGCTTCTCATGGAGACCCCCGCTAGTTGAATTCGCTGAGTATCGCGAACTGCGTTGACGTGATGCTGGCCGCTCCGCGTCAGGAGCTTGGCTCGGCAGCGAGAGCGCCGCCAGGCCGCCGGACAAGCATCGCGAAGACACCAAATACCGGAATGGCAAGCAGCATCGCGACAGCCGCGGTATCGAAGGTGATGGAAGCCGATCTGGCCGAGCGGGCAAGCAGACCCTGCAGCACAGGGAAACCGAGCATGATGGCGTAGGAAATCGTGTAGAAGACACCCATGCCGACCGCCCGGATCTCCGTGGTCAGCACCTGCGCCGGCAATGTCATCATGGCGCCGCCGGGCAAGCCGGAAACGATCCCGATCAGCACGAAGAGCCCGATATTGGCGTGCATGTGCGGCACCGCCACCAGCGCTGCCGCGGCGACAGCCAGGGACAGGACGATCAGGCCGCCTGGCTTCGACAGCCTGGACGCAATGAGCCCTCCGGCCGGGATCGAGAGCAGCGACATCCACAAGACGATGCTGACATAGGAGGCTGCAACACTGGCGACAAAACCCTTCTCCACCAGCAGCGCCGGACCGAAGCCGAACACGGTGGCAAAGGCCGCATTCGCAACGCCCCAGAGCACGCCGATCACCGAGATCGCCAGGAGGGTGAGCCCTCGCGGCAGTGACACGGGCGCGACCACGCCGGGCCGGGCGGCGTTGGGGATCAGGAGCACGTTCAGAAGCAGCACGACGACAACGAGACCGAGCAGGAACGCACGGGCCTGAAGCAGCCCGAACAATTGAGCGATCGGCGGCAGGCAGACGAGCGACAACGCGATGCCGCATGGCCATGCATTGACGTACACGGCCATGGCCAGCCCGAGATTCCTGCCGGAGAACCGATCGACGATCATCTTGGTCGCGGCGACGGTGAGCACGACACCTCCGGCCCCCGCGATCAATCTCGCCGCCAGATAACCGATCCAGCTGCCATGCAACTCGAGGGCTCCGCCGCAGGCCATGAGGACCAGACACCCAATGACAGCCACCCGGTCTCCGAGCCGCGAGACGACAATTCCGCCAGGGAGACACAGCAACACACCCGGCGCCAGATAGGCGCCAATGAGAAGACCAAGCTGGCCGTAATCGATGTCCTGGGCCCTCAGCAGCGGCGCGAGCGAGCCCACGCTCTGGAACTGCATGCCCATGATGCAGCGCCCAAGGAAAAGCGCCGTGAGAATGAGCCACTTCTTGTCGTTCACGGATCCCCCGGGCAACTCCAGCATCAACCCTGCGTTTTTCCCTTATCCGGATGCGTCCACCAAGAGGCGGTCAACTACCAGCTCGCGGGCAAAGTCTTCAGCCCGCGCATGACGAACTTCGGCTTCCAATCGGGATTTTCGGTGTTGTCGATCCGCAATTCAGGAATTCGCCGGAGCAGCGTAACGATGGCTATCTCTGTTTGCAATCGCGCAAGTTGAGCCCCGAGACAGAAGTGAATGCCGCCGCCAAATGACAAGTTTTTTCCGCCATGTCGCGTGATGTCGAGCTGTTCCGGCCGATCCGGATAGGCCGCCTCGTCGCGGTTGGCCGACGCCAGAAGACACAACACGCTGGCGCCCTTCGGGATCGTTTTTTCGTGGAGATCCCAGACGTCCTCGAGCGCCACGCGACCCGTGAACTGGATCGACGGCTCGTAGCGAAGAAATTCATCGACTGCGGAGCCGATCAGATCCGGCCTTTCGCGAAGCAACGCGAGTTGCTGCGGGTTTCGATGCAGCGCCAGCAAGCCGTTGCCGATCAGATTGATCGTGGTCTCGTGCCCCGCCACGAACAGCAGCATGATGCTGGCCGTCAATTCCTCGTTCGTCAGCTTGCTGCCGCTCTCCTCGGATTGCATGAGCTGCGTTGTCAGGTCATCGCAGGGACAGCGGCGGCGCTGCTCGTAGAGTCGCTCGAAATAGCTCCGGACGGTTTGAACGCGACCGTTTGCGGTCGCGAGCTCCTCGGGCGTGAACGGAGCCGACTCCAGGATTTTGACGCTGTCTTCCGAGCAGGCGTGGAAGAGCTTCCGGTCTTCCTCGGGAATTCCTAGCATGTCACAGATGATGGCGACCGGAGGATGATAGGCGAAGTCCGCGACCAGATCCATTTTCCCGACGTCGAGGACGGCATCGATGGCGTCATCGACGACCTGCTGAATGCGTGGCCGCATGGCCTCGACCCGTCGAGCCGTGAACGCCTTGACGACGAGGCCGCGCAGCCTTTCATGTTGAGGCGGATCGGAGAGCAGCATCGTCCGGGACATGTGATCGAACAGCGTCTCCGCCATGATCTCAGGACCGTAATGCCGCTGGCTGCGTTCGATGAAGTCCTTGCCGAAACGCCGATCCCTCAGGACAAAGCCGACGTCCGCATGCCTGCTGATCACATAAGCGCCAAAGCGGGCCAGATGAACCGGATCGAGTCCGCGCAGCCGCGCGTAATGAGAGTATGGGTCCTGGAGGAAGGCTGGCGAGAACGGATTGAAAGTCGGCTCGGTATTCTCAGGTGTTGCCAGGCTTGACATCAATAGCTCCTCACCAAGACTGCGCGGGCAGCGCTCATGAACGGAAAACAAGATCTTTGATATGCACGATGGTCACGCCGGGCTCGGCAATGAGGAGCCCGACATGTCCCTAGGACAGCTGCGACTGATATCGGCTCAGCACACGATCGAAAAAAGACAAAAGGCGGCTCGCAACCGTAACACAGTCGACGGTCAAGGCGCATCTTAACGGCGAGATTCTAAAAATCGGAATCGCGGGCCAGAGCGAGTCCTCCAGACGGATCGTGCGATGGCTTCAGAAAGATCGTCTCGCGAAGCCGGCAAAGTCGCTTGCAATGTTTAGTAAATGGTGGTTCACTAAACAAATCGAGCCTGCCGGGCCTATAGAATCCGGGTGGCGCGAGGAAACGTTAGTTTAGTTACTCAGCTCGTCACGGACTGTGTCGCTCTGCTCGAAGCATTCGAGCGGGTAGGAACGCCGCGCCATGTCGATGGCCGGCCCACTCGGAGGGAACGTGTAATGAAACGGACGATGAAGACGCTTGCAGTGTCATGCGGGGCTGTCGCCGCCGCGCTCGGTGTCGGAGCGGGCACCACGCCCGCGCAGGCGCAGGGCAAGACCATCACGCTGTGCTGGGCCGCATGGGACCCCGCCAACGCGCTGGTCGAATTGTCGAAGGACTTCAGCGCCAAGTCGGGTATCGGTATGAAGTTCGAGTTCGTGCCGTGGACCAATTACGCCGATCGCTTCCTGAACGAACTCAATTCGCACGGCTCGCTGTGCGACCTCATCATCGGCGATTCCCAATGGATCGGTGGCGCCGCGGAGAACGGCCAATACGTCAAGCTCAACGATTTCTTCAAGAAGGAAGGAATCAGCATGGACGACTACATGCCGGCAACCGTGGTCGGATATTCCGAGTGGCCGAAGAACACGCCGAACTATTGGGCGCTGCCGGCGATGGGCGATGCGGTGGGCTGGACCTACCGCAAGGACTGGTTCGCGCGGCCGGACGTGCAGAAGGACTTCAAGGCAAAGTACGGCCGCGAGATCGGCGTGCCGAAGACGCTCGATGAGCTCAAGGACATCGCGCAATTCTTCCAGGGCCGCGACATCGACGGCAAGAAGGTCTATGGCGCCTCGATCTACACCGAGCGTGGCTCGGAAGGCATCACCATGGGTGTCTCGAACTACCTCTACGATTACGGCTTCAAATACGACGATCCGAAGAAGCCCTATGCGATGGACGGGTTCGTGAATTCGCCCGGTGCCGTGAAGGGGCTCGAAGCCTACAAGGAGCTCTACAAGTGCTGCACGCCGCCCGGCGCCTCCAACTCCTACATGTCGGAGGGGCTTGATGCCTTCAAGTCCGGCCAGGTGGCGCTGCAGATGAACTTCTTCGCCTTCTTCCCGGGCCTCTACAAGGACCCGAATGTCGGTGGCGACAAGATCGGCTTCTTCGTCAATCCGGCCGGTCCCGCCGGACAGGCGACACAACTCGGCGGCCAGGGCATCTCGGTGGTTTCCTACTCCAAGAACCAGGCCGAAGCGCTGCAATACATCAAGTGGTTCTCCGGCGGGGACGTCCAGAAGAAGTGGTGGGCGCTCGGCGGCTATTCCTGCGCCAAATCGGTGCTGAACGATCCGAGCTTCCCCGGTAGCGCGCCCTTCGCCAAGGAGTTCCTGCAGTCGATGGGCATGGTCGTCGACTTCTGGGCCGAGCCGTCCTACGCCCAACTGCTGCAGGCGGAGCAGAAGCGCGTGCACGACTATGTGGTGGCCGACAAGGGCACCGCACAGGAAGCGCTCGACGGTCTGGTGAAGGACTGGAAGGCGATCTTCAAGGAAGAAGGCAAGAAGTTCTGAAAGCACGCTGGCCGGAGCGCGTGCGCTCGCGCTCCGGCCGTTCCTTCGAGATGACCGGGAACGGTCGCATCGTCGACGCCGGGTGCCAGGATCGGTCGCTGCAATGAATGAATTGAGTGCCTCTTCGCGGATCACCTATCGGGCCGTCATGGTCCGGCCAGGCCTCGCGCGTCGTATCCGGGGCCTGTCGGACAGGATGCTCGCCTGGCTCTTCATCACGCCGACGATCGTGCTGTTGCTGGCGATCAACATCTTCCCGCTGCTCTGGACGATCTATCTGTCGTTCACGAATTACCGCGCCAACAGGGCCAACGTGCCGACGATCTGGCTCGGCGCCGACTGGTATCAGTCGATCCTGACCGACCCTGACATCTGGGCGGCAATGCAGGTCACCGCGCATTTCGTGATCTGGACGGTGGTGATCGAGACCGTCCTCGGATTTGGACTGGCCTATCTCATCGACAAGAAGTTCCGCGGCCATGGGATGTGGACCACGATCATCCTGCTGCCGATGATGCTGTCGCCGGCCGTGGTCGGCAATTTCTGGACGTTCCTGTACCAGCCGCAGATCGGCCTGTTCAATTACGTCGTCGCCTTCTTTACCGGCCGCGCCGCCTCGTCCTTCCAGATGCTGGGCGACGTCACGCTGAGCCCCTGGGCCATCGTCATCGTCGATGCCTGGATGTGGACGCCCTATGTGATGCTGATTTGCCTCGCCGGCCTGCGTTCGATCCCTGACTACATCTATGAGGCCGCCGAGGTCGACCGCGCGTCGAAATGGCGGCAGTTCTGGTCGATCACGCTGCCGATGGCGCTGCCGTTCATCATGCTGGCGGTGCTGTTCCGCGGCATCGAGAATTTCAAGATGTTCGACATGGTCAATCTGCTCACCGGCGGTGGGCCGGGATCGACGACGGAAGTCGCCTCGATCACGCTCAAGCGTGCGGCGTTCGAGAGCTGGCGCACCGGCTATTCCTCGGCCTTCGCGATCATCCTGTTCGTGACGGTCTTCGGTCTCGCCAACATCTACGTGAAGGCGCTGAACAAGGTGAAAAGCCGATGACATCAGTCACCACAGCCCACTCGGTCGTCGAGCCGTCGGTTACGACGCGGCGCTTTGCCGGCTCGCTCGTCGTGCTCTACGCCATCATCACCATGATCCCGCTGGTCTGGATCATGCTCACCGCTTTCAAGTCGCCTGACGATGCGATCTCCTATCCGCCCAAGGTGATGTTCAAGCCATCGCTCGAAGGCTTCTGCAACCTGTTCACGACGCGCTCGCGCCAGACCCCGGAGTTCATCCGCTCGCTGGGACCGCCGCAGGGGCTGTGCGACGGCATCGCGCGCGACCGCAACATGGTGGTCGCCGGTCCCTCGAATTACGTGCCGCGCTTCGTCAATTCCCTGATCATTGCGTTCGGCTCGACCGTGCTCGCAGTTGCGCTCGGCACCTTGTCGGCCTACGGCTTCTCGCGCTTCCGCGTGCCGCTGAAGGACGATCTGCTGTTCTTCATCCTGTCGACCCGGATGATGCCGCCGATCGCGGTCGCGATCCCGATTTATCTGATGTACCGCACCATCGGTTTGTCGGATACGCGACTCGGGATGATCCTGCTCTACACCTCGGTCAACGTCTCGCTCGCAGTCTGGCTGCTCAAAGGCTTCATCGACGAAATCCCGCGCGAGTATGAGGAGGCGGCGATGATCGACGGCTACACCCGATTTCAGGCGTTCGTGAAGGTGGTGCTGCCGCAGGCGACCACGGGAATTGCGGCAACCGCGATCTTCTGCCTGATCTTCGCCTGGAACGAATACGCCTTCGCGGTGCTTCTCACCTCAGGCAACGCGCAGACGGCGCCGCCCTTCATTCCGATCATCATCGGGGAGGGCGGGCAGGACTGGCCCGCGGTGGCCGCCGGCACGACGCTGTTCCTGGTGCCGATCGTGGTGTTCACGGTCTTGCTTCGCAAGCACCTGCTGCGCGGCATCACCTTTGGAGCTGTGCGCAAATGAGCGTCGATCTCACCCCCTCCATCGCACGTCGTGGTCTTGCGGACCGCATTCTGCGCCGCGCTCCACTCGAAGCCATCGCGACGACGATCATCGCCGCCGGGGTGGTGATGCTGATGCAGCCATTGTCTCTGACACTTTATTCCTGGTCGTTTGCGACGACCCTGTTCGGCACGGTGATGTTCACCATCGTGTCCAAGGTCCGGGAGTAGCGCGCGATGGCACAGATCAAGGTCGAGGCGCTCGACAAATCCTTTGGTAGTTTTCATGCGGTCAAGTCTGCCAGCTTCACGGTGGAGGACGGCCAGTTCCTCTGCCTGCTGGGACCGTCCGGCTGCGGCAAGACCACCACGCTGCGCATGATCGCAGGCCTGGAGCTGCCGACGGCGGGCACCATCCGGCTCGACGGCGAGGACGTGACGATGAATCGCGCCTCGGCACGCGACATCGCCTTCGTGTTCCAGCTGTTCGCGCTCTATCCGCATATGAATGTCCGGCGCAACATCGGCTTTCCCCTGACATGCGAAGGGATCAGTGCAGCCGAACGCGACCGACGTGTTGTCGAGGCCGCGCGCATCCTGCGGATCTCCCATCTTCTCGACCGCTCCGTCTCGGGCCTTGCCGGTGGCGATCGGCAGCGCGTCGCGCTGGGGCGTGCGATCGTGCGCAAACCAAAATGTTTTCTGATGGACGAGCCGCTCGGCGCACTCGATACCGAGATGCGCGAGGCCATGATCCATGAACTGCGGGCTCTGCATGATCGCCTGGGAGCGACGACCGTCTATGTCACCCATGACCAGCTCGAAGCCATGGCGATGGCCGACAGGATCGCGGTGATGAACAACGGCGTCGTCGAGCAGGTCGCAAGTCCGCGCGACATCTATGACCGGCCGGCTTCGCTGTTCGTTGCCGACTTCATCGGCTCCCCACCGATGAACTTCCTGCCGTTCCGTAGCGGCTTGCAGACCGGCGCAGAGGCGATCCGGCTCGGCGAGCGCGACGTGGCCATTCCTGCGGCGCGCGAAGCGATGACGGAAAGCGAGCTCGTGCTCGGCGTGCGGCCCGAGCATGTGCGCTTCACCGATCGCGGCATGGTGCGCGGCGAGGTCTATGGCACGGAATATCTGGGCACGATGCAGATCGTGACCGTGACGACCCGTTACGGCGCGCTCAAAGCCCGCTCACCCAGCAGCCGATCGTTCCGGACCGGCGAGACTGTCGGGCTCGACTTCCGGCCCGATACGCTGTCGATCTTCGACAAGGCATCGGGCCGGGCGATACGCACTGCGCTGCATGACGGAGGTGTGCATGGCTGAGGTCGAGATCAACGCTGTCTCGAAGGCCTTCGGCAAGACTCAAGCCCTGAGCGATCTGTCGCTGACGGTGGGCGACGGCGAGTTCGTCGCATTGCTTGGGCCGACCGGCGCCGGCAAGACAACGGCATTGCGCTTGATAGCCGGGTTGGAGCAGCCGGATCGCGGCTCGATCCGCATCGACGGGCGCGACGTGACCGGCGATGCACCGGCCGATCGTGACGTCGCCTTTGTCTTCCAGCAATATTCGCTTTATCCGCACCTCACCGTGTTCGAGAACATGGCCTTCTCGTTGCGAGCGCCGACCCGCCGCGTCGCGGAAGCCGACATTCGCGCCAAGGTGCAGGAGATCGCACGTCTGCTTCACATCGAGACCAAGCTCGACAACAAGGCGACGCAGCTGTCGGGCGGGCAGATGCAGCGCGTCGCGATCGGCCGGGCGCTGGTCCGTTCGCCCTCGATCTACCTGATGGACGAGCCGCTGTCCTCGCTCGATGCCAAGCTGCGCGGCGAGTTGCGGCTCGAACTCAAGCGGATCCAGGTCGATCTCGGCGCGACGATCCTCTATGTCACGCACGACCAGACCGAGGCGATGACCATGGCCTCGCGCATCGGCGTGATCGAAGGCGGGCGGCTGATGCAGATTGGCACGCCGCGGGAGATCTACGAGAACCCTGTTAACGCGCATGTCGCGGCGCGGCTGGGCCAGCCGGTGATCAATCTGCTGCCCGCGGCGCTGTTCGGCCGGGCCCCTGATGGGGTCGAGACGATCGGCGCGCGGACCGAGCATTTGACGATTGCGCGCGGCGGCGGCGATATCTCGGCAACCGTCAAGCGGGTCGAGCACCTCGGCGACCAAAGCCATCTCCATCTCGATCTCGCCGGCCGACCGGTCGTGACGCTGGCGGATCCCGAGGCGGGCTTTGACGCCGGAGACGTCGTGTCGCTCCGTCTGAACAAGCCGCTGTATTTCGATGCGAAGGGCGGGAGGGTAGCGGCATGAGCCTCGATCGGGGTGCCAGGGAAAAATTGGTGCGAGCGCTGGCAGGCTCGGTGATTGAACACGCGGACGAGCTGACGAGCCTCGATCAGGCGATTGGCGATGGCGATCACGGGCTGAACATGAAGCGCGGTTTCGAGGCGGTGCTCGCGGCGTTGCCCGGCCTTGCCGACAAGTCGCTCCCGGAGATGCTGAAGGCGATCGGAATGACCTTGGTCATGAAGGTCGGCGGTGCGTCGGGGCCACTGGTCGGAACGTTCTTCATGGAACTGGGCAAGGCGCTTCCGGAGCAGCCGAGCCGCGCCGATCTCGTTGCGGCGACGGAGAAGGCGATCGAGGCCGTCAAGGCGCGCGGCCGTTCCGAGGCGGGACAGAAGACGCTGCTCGATGTCCTGGTGCCCGTGCACGCCGTGCTGGCGGGCGGCGGCGATGCCAAGGCGATCGCAGCCGAGGCTGCGCAAGCGGCCGATCGCACCACGCCGATGCAGGCGATTCGCGGCCGCGCGTCGTTTCTGGGCGAACGTTCGATCGGTCACATGGACCCGGGCTCGCGCTCGGCGTCGCTTCTGATCGGCGCAGCAGTCGAGACACTGGAGTTCGAGGTCACCCCATGAGCAACGTTGGAATTGTCATCGTGTCGCATTCGCCGAAGATCGCGGAGGGCGCGGCCGATATGGTGCGCCAGATGGTGGGAGACGCGGTGCCGCTGGCCTGGACCGGCGGCGATGTCGATGGCGGGCTCGGTACGAACGTCGCCGGGATTCTCGAGGCGATCGAGAACGCCTGGTCGCCCGCCGGCGTCGCGATCCTCGTCGATCTCGGCGGTGCCGAGACCAATTCAGAGATGGCGGTGGAGATGCTGCCCGAAGACCGGCGCGCGCGCGTGCTGGTCTGTAATGCCCCGGTGGTCGAGGGGGCTGTGATCGCCGCGACCGAATCTTCGGGCGGCTCATCGCTGACCGCCGTCAAGCGCAGTGCGGAGGAATTCTATGCATGATGCCAACGCCAACCGGGCGGCTCACACGTTCGCGCCGCTGACCGCCTCGGCGGTCCTCGTCAATCCGGTCGGCCTGCACGCGCGGCCGTCGGTGAAGCTCACGCAATGCGCGAAAGGCTTTGCCGCCAAAATCGAAATTGCGCTTGCCGCCGAGGGGCCCTGGACCGACGCCAAGAGCCCGGTGAAGGTGATGCGCGTGAAGGCGCCGCAGGGCGCGACGCTGCATTTCCGCGTCGCCGGTCCCGATGGCGACGCGGCGCTCGCGGCCATGCTGGCGCTGGTGCATGACGGTTTCGGCGAGGCGTAGAATCGTGGGCGAGATCCATCTCACCGGCCATCCCGCCT
Organism: Bradyrhizobium sp. Gha; assembly: GCF_900113735.1. GTDB lineage: Bacteria > Pseudomonadota > Alphaproteobacteria > Rhizobiales > Xanthobacteraceae > Bradyrhizobium. Next base: position 25,383 of record NZ_FOQM01000055.1, on the reverse strand, counting down.
CGCCCGGCCTCGCCATCGGCCCGGTCGCGGTGCTGACGAGAGAAGTCGCGAGCAGGGTGACGAAGGGCGATCCGGCTCAGGAAGCCGCAGCGCTGAAGGCGGCCATCGAGGGGGCGGCAGTCGAACTCGCTGAACTGATCGCGAAGGTTCACGGCGAGGCCGCGGAGATTCTGGAGTTCCAGGTCGCGATGCTCGGTGACGATGCGCTTGCGGAAAGTGCGTATGAAGCTGTGGCCACCGGCACGGCTGCCGACGAAGCCTGGCGCACGGCACTCGATGCGGAGATCGCAGGCTATCGCGCGGCCGACGAGGAGTATTTCCGCGCACGCGCCGCGGATCTCGTCGACATTCGCGATCGCGTGCTCGCCGGGCTGAATGGTGCGGATGCGATCGCAAAGATATCTGGCGACTCCGTCGTCACCGGGGACGATATCTCGCCCTCGACCTTCCTCGCCGTCGACTGGACCCGTGGCGGTGCCATTGCGCTGGCGAGCGGTTCGCCGTCGTCGCACGTCGCGATGCTCGCGCGCTCGCGCGGTGCCCCGATGGTGGTTGGACTGGGTCCATTGCCGTGGAACGGACAACCGCCGTCATTGGCGCTGGTCGACGGCGACACCGGCACCGTGATCTTCGATCCCAAGCCCGAGACGCGCCGCCTTTTCGAGGACCGCATGGCGGCGGCGAATGCTGCACGGATCGCTGCCGACGCCGGTCGTCTCAAACCGGCGCTGACGGCGGACGGCCGTCGCATCGCCGTCCTTCTCAACGTCGCCGCGCCCGAAGACGTCGAAGGCCTCGATCCCGCAATCTGCGACGGCATCGGCCTCGTCCGGACCGAGTTTCTGTTCGAGGGATCGAGGGGGCTTCCCGGCGAGGATGCGCAATATGCGGTCTACCGGCGCATCCTCGAATGGGCCGCCGGACGGCCGGTCACGATCCGCACCCTCGATGCCGGCGGCGACAAGCCGATCCCCGGCGTCACGGTCGATGACGAGCGCAATCCGTTCCTGGGTTTGCGCGGGATCCGGCTCTCGCTGGCGCGGCCGGAGGTGTTTCGCGTGCAGTTGCGGGCGCTTTGCCGCGCGGCTGTCCACGGGACGCTCAAGGTGATGCTGCCGATGATCGCGATCCCTGCGGAGCTCGATCGTGCCAACGCCATGCTGGATGCGGAGTTCGCAGCACTCAAGGCTGCGGGCACCGCCTGCGCCCGTCCGTTGCTCGGCATCATGGTCGAGATCCCGTCGGCGGCGCTATGTGCAGAGGACTTCGGCGCGGCGTTCTATTCCATCGGGTCGAACGACCTGACCCAATACACAATGGCCGCTGCGCGCGACATCGGCGCCGTCGCCGACCTCAACGATGCCGGCCATCCCGCCGTGCTGGCGCTGATCGCGCGAACGGTCGAAGCCGGGCGCAAGCGCGGCGTCGAGGTCTCGCTCTGCGGCGATGCCGCGGCGGATACGCGTCTGACCAAGGCGCTGCTGGCGGCAGGCTTGACGACTCTTTCGGTCTCGCCGATTGCGGTGGCCAGCCTCAAGGCCGCCATCGCCGGGGTGACTGCATGACGGATGATAACGACGAAGACACAAGCCGGCCGGGCGACAGCAATGTCGCTGACTACAAGCTGATCCTGCGGCGGGCGCTCGACAACCGGCCATCCGGGACGCGTTTGAAGCTCGCGGCGGCGCTGGGCAAGAACCGCTCCTTCGTCAGCCAGATCACCAATCCGGCCTATCTGGTGCCGATTCCGGCGAAGCATGTCGCGATCATCTTCGAGGTCTGCCATCTCTCGGGCGCCGAGCGGGCGGCCTTCCTCGAAGCCTATGGGCGCGCGCATCCGGGACGGCTGCGCGGTGCCCATCGCGAGGCGCGCACGCGCATGGTTACCGTGACGGTTCCAGATCTCGGCGACGACAAGAAAAATCGTGCGCTCGAGCAGCTCGTCGTCGACTTTGCCGCCCAGCTTGCGCGCTACACCGAGAGCATCGGCTGACGAATTCGAAACTCAAAATAGATAATCGGGAGGACGCCATGAAAAAGCTGATCAACAGCGCCGATACGGTGCTCGAAGAGAGTCTCGACGGGTTGGCGGCAGCCCATGCCGATATCCTGCTGCTCGGTGCTGACAGGAAGTTCGTGCGCCGCCGCAATCTGAAGCCGGGCAAGGTCGCGCTGATCTCGGGCGGTGGCTCCGGCCATGAACCGCTGCATGCGGGCTTCGTCGGCCAGGGCATGCTCGATGCGGCCTGTCCGGGTCAGGTCTTCACCTCGCCGACGCCGGATCAGATGATCGAGGCAGCCGAGGCCGTCGACACCGGGGCGGGCGTGCTCTTCATCGTCAAGAACTACGAAGGCGACGTGATGAACTTCACCATGGCCGCCGAGATGGCCGGTCGCGAGGTCGCGAGCGTGGTGACCAATGACGACGTCGCGGTCGAGAAATCGACCTACACGACGGGGCGTCGCGGTGTGGCGGGCACGCTGATCGTGGAGAAGATGTTGGGCGCGGCGGCCGAAAAGGGCCTGCCGCTCGCCGCGCTCAAGACGCTCGGCGATGACGTCAACAGGCGCACCCGCTCGATGGGCGTGGCGCTGCTGCCATGCACGGTTCCGGCGGCGGGCCGGCCGAACTTCACGCTGGCTGACAACGAAATGGAAATGGGCGTCGGTATTCATGGCGAGCCGGGTCGCCGCAGGGTGCCGCTGGCATCCGCCGATGACATCGCGGCCGAGATGCTCAATGCGATCCTTGGGGATCTCGCACCGAGCAAGGGCAGCGAAGTCCTGCTTCTGGTCAACGGGTTCGGCGCAACGCCGCTGATCGAGCTGTATCTGATGGCCAACAGCGCCAAGCGCATTCTGCACGGGGCGGGGATCACGGCGAAGCGATTCCTGACCGGGTCTTACGTGACCTCCCTCGACATGGCCGGTGCATCGATCACCGTCTCCGTGCTCGACGGCGCGTCGATGGAATTGTGGGACGCCCCGGTGCATACCGCGGCGCTACGCTGGGGCATCTAGTCGATTCGGCTCAGGTGCGGATCACAAAGCCTCTGGCGAGGTGATTGCGCACGAAATAGATCATCGCTACGCCCGGAACGAGCGCGAGCACGGTCATCGCCATGACGAGGCCGAGATCGGTCCGGAAGCCGAACAGCGCGTTGATGGCCATGGTGATCGGCTTGCCGCCTGTTGTCGTCAGGATGCGGGCCAGCACCACCTCCACCCAGGAAAAGATGAAGCAGAAGAACGCGGCGACGCCGATGCCCGGTGCGATGGCGGGAATGAGATGACGGAAGAAGAAACTGCGAAGCGAATGGCCGTCAAGGAACGCCGTTTCATCGAACTCGCGCGGCACTGCGGCGATGAAACCCTCCAGGATCCAGATCGAGATCGGGATGTTGAAGACGCAATGAACCAGCGCGATGCCGACGGGCGTATTCGCGAGGCCGACCTGCGCGAACAGCACGAAGATCGGCAGCGAGAGCACGACGGTCGGCGTGATGCGGAACACCAGCAGCAGGAAGAACAGCTGGCGATCACCGGCGAACCCGTAGCGCGCGAATGCATAGGCGGCCGGCAGGCCAACGCCAAGGCAGAGGGCGACGTTCAGCACGACGTAGATGATGGAGTTGAGGATCGATTGCTTCAGGACCGGTGACTGGAGGATGTTCTGGTAGTTGACCAGGGTGAAATGTCCGTCCGCGATCCCGGCGCGCGGCAACGTCGAGACGAAGCTTGTGATGATCGTCTGCGCCAGCGGCACCAGGACGAAGGCGGCTATCACGGCGAAGAGGGTGATCCGCCCAATCGATGACTTCACTTGGCCGGCTCCATGGCATCAGGCGCCCGCGTGCTTGTTGCCGCCTTGAACGTCCACGCGACCGTCAGGACGATCAGGAAATAGACGATCGAACGGGCCGCAGATGGTCCGTAGTTGAAGGACTGGATCTCCTCGCCGAGATCGAGGCTGAGGAATGCGGTGGCGCTGTCGGGTCCGCCGGCATTGATGCGGAAGGCCTCGATATAGATCATGAAGCTGTCCATGAAGCGAAGCAGCACCGCCATCGACAGCACGGGCTTCATTTTCGGTAGCTGGATGAAGCGAAACACCTGCCATGGCGACGCGGAGTCGATGGCTGCGGCCTGATAGTAGGCGGGCGGAATGCTGGAGATGCCGGCATAAGCCAGCACGACCACGAGCCCGAGCCAATGCCAGGTGTCCATCACGACAAGTACGATCCAGGTGTGCAGGGCATTGAACTTGTAGTCGAAGCCGACACCCATCCAGGCCAGCATCCGCCCGGCGAGGCCGGCATTGGGATTGATGAAGTTCAGCCAGATCACCGGGATCATGTTCCAGGGCACCACCAGCGGCACGGTAATCAGGACGAGAACCGCGCTGACGATGAATTGGCGGGATCGCTGCAGCAACAGCGCAATCCAGATGCCGAGCGGCAGCTGGACCGAGAGCACGATGGCCGAGAACAGAAGGCTTCGCGCCAGGCTGGCGTAGAACCGCTCAGACCTCACGATGTTGCTGTACCAGTCGACACCCACCCAATAGGGGTTGGTCAAGCTGAACAGGTCCTGGAAGGAGTAATTGGTGACGGCGACCAGGGGGAGGATTCCGACGAAAGTCACAATGACCAGCGCGGGAAGCACCAGGAACCAGGCTCTGTTGTCGTAAGGCTTCATGTCGAGCGATTGCAACGGGGACACGTCCGGGCACGAAAAAGGCCTCGATTGACACCGAGGCCCGTTCAGCATTCCGGATCGAACCTGAATTAGCCCGCCACACAGCCCGCGGACAAGTCCGGGAGATGGCACCGCAGCTCCGCGCGTCGGTCATTGCTGACTGCGACAATGAAGTCGTCGCACGCCCGAGCGGGCGCAATCAGTCAAGAATGCAGCGGCGCGCCTGCTGCTTGCAATTCGGCGCTCGCAAACTTCACCGGCCAGATGTCCATGGTGACGCGGGGAGAGGAACTGTGCGCCAGATCAAAGCTTGAATCGGCGGGCCGGCGTCGTCGCCGATGGCTGGCCGGCGCGGCCCCGCCTTCCAGCCCCAAAAACCTCGGGGCGAGGCCGCGCTTCATGACAGGAGATGCAATTGTCCGAGCCGAATGAGCAAGAGATCAGGGAGCGGGCGCACCAATTGTGGGAGCGCGCCGGCAAGCCCGAGGGCCGTGAGGACGAGTTTTGGCACGCGGCCGAGCAGGAGCTGCGCAACGAAGACAGATCGAACACCTTGAGGACGCCGGATACGCTGTGACCAAGCTATGCCCTTTCTGCCGCGGTCTGGGATGGGTCTGTGAAAACCATCCACTGCGGGTCTGGAGTGAAAAGGCGGGCGGATGCCGGTGCGGCGCAGGCATGCCCTGCACGTGCAACACCGCGGAAGACCCGGAGATCAGGGCCGTGATCGTCGAAGCGGATACGATCTGGCATTGAGAGCATCAGCGCTTCGATGGAACGCAGGCACGCGCAAGAAAGAGCCGCCGGGTTCCTCACCGCGGCGGCTTCGCAAGTCCGCAGCTGTTGATCGCCTCCCAGCCTGGTGCGTACCGCCGTTACCTTGTTTGCGGCCATGCTCAGCCGTTCTAGGCAATCGGGCTCGATTCGGCTGTGACCCAAAGCACACACGCTGGAGTCATGTCGCGCATGAGATGTTGCGGCCCCTATTTCTGTCCGGATCCCGACATGCCGGCATTTGGGACGGCACTTCCCTGCGTCGAGCCGGCTACGGCGCCGCCTGGCGATGCAGGCGTGGATTTCGCCGGCGCGCTTGATCCGCCGCCATTGTTGTCCGCCGGCGTGTTCAGGCTCGAAGCTCCCGCGCCCGTGGCGCCGCCGGTGCCGGATGAGTTGATGCTGGAGCCCCTGCCGGATGCACCTGATCCGCTTTGCGCGCCGGCTGGCGACGTCGTGATCACGGCCGCTCCGAGTGCGACCATCGCAAGGATCTTCATGTCGGCTCCTTCAGTTGAGGGCAGGAGATGGGCCGCGCGCAGCGATTCATCGCCGGAGCTGAAGCTGGTGCGGCTGATCGTCCATCTGCAACGGCTCCAACCGCCGAAAGTGCCTAATCAAGTCAGGGCAGGTTGACCTCCAGCCGTCAAAGAACAGTCGTCACCGGCTGAGAGCCATCATGTTGCATGATGGACGAGGCGGCAATGCCGATAAAAGCCGAAAGCCCTGCGGCGAAATGGCGGCCGTGGAGCGTACGTGTTTTCCGCACTCCGACCACGCGAAGGCGTCGCTGCAACTTCGAACGCTAGCAGAAGGGTGTGCTGTTGCACCTTGCTCCGTCATTGCGAGGAGCTCTTGCGACGAAGCAATCCAGGATCCCTCGACGGCGACAGTCTGGATTTGCTTCGCTGCGCTCGCAATGACGGTGTGGAGGCCTTTTTGCTCCCTCAAGGCCTGCAACTCGCGGGACGCCGCCATGCGTCCGGTTCCTGACATCGGTAATCCGTTGCCCTGCACGCGGCGCTCTCACTATATTGGCCCGATGCTGACGACCGGAGCCGCCTGTACGGTGCTCCGCGATGAGGGCCACGCGATGGACGATACGATTGGCTTCCCCGACTCCGGACTCGATTTGTCGGATGGATTCAAGCCGCACACCTCGCACTGGGGCGTCTTTTCCGCGCGCAACGGCGCTGCCGGGCTGGAGGTGAGGGCGTATGGCGGCGATCCCGATCCGAACGGTATCATCGACAATTTTCCCGGCGCGCTGCGCCACCAGGCGCGCATCGCCCAACCGGCGATCCGCCGTGGCTGGCTCGAGCGCGGGCCTGGTCCCGACGACCGCCGCGGCCGCGATGAATTCGTCTCCGTCAGCTGGGAGAAGGCGCTAGACCTGCTCGGCGACGAGCTGGCGCGCGTCCGCGATACGCGGGGCCCGGGCGCCGTGTTCGGCGGCTCCTACGGCTGGGCCAGTGCCGGCCGCTTCCATCACGCCCAGAGCCAGGTGCACCGCTTTCTCAACATCGCGATGGGCGGCTATGTCCGCTCGGTGAATTCCTATTCCTCCGGTGCGTCCTCGGTGCTGCTGCCGCAGATCATGGCGGGCTACGAGGACATCACCAAGCGCAACGTCACGTGGCAGCAGATCGCTGACGAGACCGAGATCGTGCTCGCCTTCGGCGGCATGGCGCTGAAGAACTCGATGGTGGCCGGAGGCTCCATCAGCAAGCATGTCGAACGCGGTGCCATGGCGACGGCGCGGGCGCGCGGCTGCGAGTTCATCCTGATGAGCCCGCTGCGCGAGGATTTGCCGGTCGAGGCCGGCGCGGAATGGATGACCTGCATCCCAGGCACCGACACCGCGCTGATGCTCGGGATGATCCACACGCTGGTAGCCGAAGGTCTGCACGACCAGGCCTTCCTCGACCGCTACACCGAAGGCTGGCCGGTGTTCCTGCGCTACCTCACCGGTGCGAGCGACGGGCAGGCCAAGGATGCCGCGTGGGCGGCCGCGATCTGCGGCCTCGACGCAAATGCGATCCGCATGCTGGCGCGGCGCCTGGCCGGCAAGCGCGCGCTGATCACCGTCTCGCATTCGCTGCAGCGTGCCGAACATGGCGAGCAGCCGGTGTGGATGGGCATGGTGCTGGCGGCAGCGCTGGGCCAAATCGGTCTTCCCGGCGGCGGATACGCCTATTCGCTCGGCGCGATCGGCTATTACGGCCGGCGCGTCAACGACGCGCCGGGGCCAACGCTGGGGCAGGGCCGCAACGGTATCCGCGATTTCATTCCGGTGGCGCGCATCGCCGATATGCTGCTCAACCCCGGCAGCACCTATCGCTACAACGGCGAGACGCGCACCTATCCGGACATTCGCCTGGTCTACTGGGCCGGCGGCAATCCGTTCCATCACCACCAGGACATCAACCGCCTGCGCAAGGCCTTTGCCAAGGTCGATACGCTGGTCGTGCACGAACTCGCCTGGACCGCCACCGCGCGCCACGCCGACATCGTGCTGCCCTCGACCATGACGCTCGAGCGCGAGGACATCGGCTATTCCAGCAACGATCCGCTGATGGTCGCGATGCATCGCATCGCCGAGCCGTTTGGGCTCGCGCGCGACGATTACGAGATCTTCGCTGATCTCGCCGATCGCCTCGGCGCCCGGGAACCCTTCACGGAGGGTCGCACCTCGCGGCAATGGCTGGAGCATCTTTACGAGCCGACGCGCGCCTCACTCGCCAAGCGCGGCTTGGACTCTCCGAGCTTCGAGGAATTCTGGCGGCGCGGCAGCCTGGTCGTGCCGCAACAGCCCGACGATGGCGGCCGCTTGCGCAGCTTCCGCGAGGATCCGGCCGCGCATCCGCTGCCGACGCCGAGCGGACGCATCGAAATCTATTCCGCGAAGATCGCCGGCCATGGCGATGCGGATTGTCCGGGCCATCCGGTCTGGCTCGAAAAGAGCGATATGCCCAACTCGGGCGCGCCGTGCTTCCTCGTCGCCAACCAGCCGGTGACGCGGCTGCACAGCCAGCTCGATTTCGGCGGCCATTCGCTTCAAGCCAAGCATCGCGGCCGCGAGGTCGCGCGCATGAATCCGCGCGATGCTGATACGCGCGGCATCGTGGACGGCGACATCATCCGCCTCTTCAACGAACGCGGCGCGTGCCTGGCCGCGGTGCATGTCACCGACGACATCGCACCCGGTGTGGTGCAGCTGCCGACCGGCGCCTGGTACGATCCGATGGACCCGGAGAACGAGGCGCCGCTCTGCGTCCACGGCAATCCGAACGTGCTGACGCGCGATGTCGGCACCTCGTCCTTTGCGCAAGGCTGTACCGGCCAGCTCACCACGGTCGAGGTGGAGAAGTTCACCGGCAATCTGCCGCCGATCCGCGCGTTCGATCCGGTGTAACGGATTCGGACGCGTCAACGCGCGTTCGCGGTCGCAATCGCTGCTTCCACCGCATTCTCCAGGATCTCGTCGGACAGCGGCTTGTCGTTGACGGCCCGAGCCAATTGCAGCGCGCCGACCATGGTCGCATAGATCGTGATCGCCTTGCGCCGCCGCCGTTCCGGCGAGCCCTGCCTGATCTGCTCCGCCATCAGCACGATGATGTCGGCGAGCTTTCCGGTGAAGGCATCACGCGTTGCCTTCGGATGCCGTGCGATCTCGGCGGCCAGCGCCGCGGTCGGGCAGCCCGTGCCGGCGCGGTCGCGGTGCCGCGTCGAAAGATACTCGCGGATGGTGGCCTCGAGCGCCACGCCGTTCTCCAGATTGTCCCTGTGCCGCTCCTCACGCCGGGTGAGCGCATCGATCAGCACCTTTCGCACCAGCTCCTCCTTGGAGGCGAAGTGCGAGTAGAAGGCGCCATTGGTAAGGCCCGCCTCCGCCATGATGCCGGCAATGCCGACGGCGGCAATGCCACTCTCCCGAAACTGCGCCGAGGCGACATCGAGGATGTGCCGGCGGGTCTCGTCCTTGTGTCCCTTGTCGTAGCGCATGGGCCTCAATCCCCTCCCATGGTCAGCCTGGACGGCGGCCACGGGATCGTGAGCGATTTGCTATTGCATTACGATCATAATAATAGATTATGATCATAATGCAATGGTCGTCGGATCGGCGGCGGCCCCGGAAACCAAACAGGATTACGGCAATGTCAGTCGAAGACGCCGCCCCGCCCTTGTCCGCGCTGGAGGCCCCGGCGCGCGAGCCGGCCGCGCCTCGTCCGGCGGCCGCGACCGCCGATCAGCGTCGCACCGCGCTTCTGACCGCGCCCATCCTTCCGACGTTGCTCAAGTTGGCGCTGCCGACGGTGACAGTCCTGGTGGCGCAGACCGCGGTCAACATCGCGGAGGCCTATTATGTCGGTTATCTCGGCACCGATGCGCTGGCCGGCGCCGCGATGGTGTTCCCGATCTTCATGCTGATGACGATGATGTCGAATGGCGGATTCGGCTCCGGCGTCGCCTCGTCGGTGGCGCGTGCGGTCGGCGCCGGCCGCCGCGACGATGCCGACGCCGCTTTGTTCCACGCCATCGTGCTTGCGATCATCGCGGGCGCGCTGTTCACGCTCGGGGCTAACCTCGGCGGGCCGCCGCTGTTTCGCCTGCTCGGCGGCCGCGACGGCGCGCTCGACGCCGCCATTACCTACTCCGACAATCTCTTCGCCGGAGCGATTCCGGCGTGGATCGTCAATCTCCAGGCGGCGGCGTTGCGCGGCTCGGGCAACGTCAAGGTGCCTGCGCTGGTCACCCTGATCGGCGCGATCGTGACGATTCCCGTCTCGCCGCTGCTGATCTTCGGTTTCGGACCGATTCCAAGCCTCGGCATTGCCGGCGCCGGTCTCGCCTTCGGTCTCTATTACGGCGCGGCGATGCTGTTCCTGCTGCGCTACATGTCCTCGGGTGCATCCGGCTTGCGGCTGCACATCGTGCCCCTGCGCGCAAAGATTTTCGGCGACATGCTCAAGGTCGGTATCCCGACCGCGTTCAACGCCGTGTTGACCAATCTCACCGTCATCCTCGTCACCGGTGCGGTCGGCCTGTTCGGCACCTCGGCACTCGCCGGCTACGGCATCGCCTCGCGGCTCGACTACATCATGATCCCGCTGCTGTTCGGCATCAGCACGGCGACGCTGACCATGGTCGGCGTCAACATGGGCGCGGGCCAGACCGCGCGGGCGCAAAGGATCGGCTGGGTCAGCGGCGCCGCCGGCATGATCATGACGGGGTCCATCGGCCTCCTGGTCGCGATTTTCCCGACGGCGTGGCTGCATCTCTTTAGCGGCGACGCCGACGTCGTCAACGAAGGCATGACGTACTTGCGCATCGTGGCACCGGCCTATGCGGCGCTGGGCTTTGGCTTCGTCACCTCGTTCGCCGCGCAGGGCGCGGGTCGGGCGATGGGCCCGCTCGCATCCGGGGTCGCGCGCATCCTGATCGCGGCCGGCGGCGGCTGGATAGCGGTTGCCTATGTCGGCGCGGGAATGGCCGGGCTTGCCACCATGGTCACGGTGTCGCTCGCGGCCTCCGCCGTGATCTGCGTGCTGATCATGGTTTCGCCCTCGACATGGCGCGCCGAGCCGCGCGCCTAGCTGGCTTGCGGGCGGTCCGCGCCTGCCTCAATCTGCGTTCGTTTCCCGTCTGGCGGCGAACGGAGAAGCGTTGCCCGTGCTAGCCGGTCAATATGGATTTTCATTTCATTGATTTCGCCCGGCAGAGAAGCGAATACGGTTCCACTCAGTCTTGATGAGTCATGGAGACCAAGATGTCGTTTCGTCCCGCTTTGATCCTCGCAACCGCGCTTGCCGCATGGTCGGCAGCAAGCTTCGCCGAGACCATCAAGATCGGCGTGACGCCCGGGCCGCATGCGCAGATCTTCGAGGCGGTGAAGCCGATCGCGGCCAAGCAGGGGCTCGACATCCAGCTCATCGAATTCTCCGACTATGTGGTGCCGAATGCCGCGCTCGATGCCGGCGATATCCAGGCCAATTCGTTCCAGAACCAGCCTTATCTCGACAACCAGAAGGCTGATCGCGGCTACCGGATCGAGCCGGTCGGCCTCACCGTGAACTTCCCGATCGGCGTCTATTCGAAGAAGCACAAGGCGTTCGCCGACATTCCCGACGGCGGCAAGATCTCGATCCCCAACGATCCGACCAATGGCGGCCGCGTGCTGCTGTTGCTGCGCGACAAGGGCGTGATCAAGCTGAAGGACGGGGTCGGTTTCAAGCCGACGGTGCTCGATATCACCGAGAATCCCAGGAAGCTGAAATTCATCGAGGTCGACGCGGCCCAGGCCCCGCGCGCGCTCGACGACGTCGACGCAGCCGCGATCAACACCAATTATGCAACCCAGGCGGGCCTCGATCCAGTCAAGGATCCGATCCTGCGCGAGGACCCCAAGGGCCCCTATGTCAACCTGATCGCGGTGCGCAGCGCCGACAAGGACAAGCCTTGGGTCAAGATTCTGGTTGACAGCTACCATACGCCCGAGGTGAAGGAGTTCATCCTCACCACGTTCAAGGGCGCGGTGCTGCCGAGCTGGTAGGCAGTCTGCCCATCGCGGGGCCGGCGCGGAGGTGCGCTCGCGGCGGGCAGCCCTGCGCATTGCCCGCTTGTCTTGGGCCGCGGCAACCGACATCATCGAGGGCCATCCTCGCCCGACAGGGGTCGTATGAAACGTTTTGCAAACCTGAAACGCCTGGGATTTTTCACGCGGCTTCTCGATGAAGCCCCCCCGGCGGAACGCTATCGCTTCGCTGCCGAGCAGATCGTCCGCGCCGAGAAGGCGGGCCTCGATTCCGCGTGGATCGCGCAGCACCATTTTCACGAGCGGGAGGGCGGACTGCCGTCGCCTTTCACCTTCCTCGGCTATGTCGCAGCCCAGACCTCGCGCATCCGCCTGGGCACCGGCATCGTCACTTTGCCGCTGGAGAGCGCGGTACGCGTGGCGGAGGACGCCGCGGTGCTGGATCTGCTCTGCAACGGGCGGTTCGAGCTCGGCGTCGGAACCGGCGGCAATCCGTCGGCCTTTGCCGCGTTCGGCCTCGACGGCACCCAGCGCAACGAGATCTTTGCGCGCAATCTGGAGGTCGTGCGCAGGGCGCTGACCGGCAAGCAACTCGACGGCGGCGACACGCTCTATCCGCAGCGGCCGCAACTGGACAAGCGCATCTGGCAGGCGACATTCTCGGTGGCGGGCGGCGCGCGCGCCGGCAAGGCCGGCGACGGCCTGCTGCTGTCGCGCACCCAGCCGCGGGCCAAGGACGCGCCGAACGCCACGCTCGCCGAGATCCAGAACCCGATCATCGACGCCTATCTCGCCGCGCTGCCACAGGGCGCCGAACCGCGCATCATGGCGTCGCGCAGCGTGTTCGTCGCCGACGAGCATCGCGACGCGATGCGGCTTGCCGATATCGGCCTGCGGCGCGCATTGCCACAGTTCATGAAGAGCGGCCATCTTCCTCCCGGCGAGACGCTGGAGGAGATGATCACAGCGTTCGATACCCATGTCGGCGGAGCCGGCGAGGTCATTGCCTCGCTGCGCACGGATGCGACGCTGGAGCGGGTGACTGATCTGGTGTTCCAGGTCCATTCGGTCGATGCGCCGCATCCCTACGTCCTGCGCTCGATCGAGCTGGTGGCAGAAAAAGTCGCGCCGGCGCTGGGCTGGGCCCGCACCGCGCGCGACGTGGCGCTGGCTGGCTAGTCGGTTTAGGGAATTGCACGAGGCTGAATGATGGTGACGACTGATATCATCGACAAACTAGCCGGCATCCAACCAGGATCGGCGCTGGACGCCATCCGCGCCAAGCGCCTGCAAGCGCGCGAGAACGCGCAGAAGAGCTATCTCTCGCTGTTCGAGCCGATCGATGCCGGCGACTTTTCGCTGCTCGAACGCGCGGCGGTCGCAGCCGTCGTGACCGGGCTCCATGGCGAATCTCCCGTTGCGACCTTCTATCGCGACAAGCTTGCGACGAGCGCGGGGGGAGCGGCCCTGCTTGATGCCGTTGACGCCGAGATCGCGCGGGGCAAGACGTCGGGTCCCTATGGCTCGTATCCGGCCGGCCCGCTGTCGGTCGAGAACACGGCTGGTCTGATTTATCGCGTGAGCGCGGCGAGCAAGTCCGTTCTCGGTAACAGGCTCACCGCGGCGCTCGAGCACGCGCACCTGCTGGTGTTTCGGCCCCGCGACGCGGCCTCCACCGACATGAAGGCGCTGTTGGCCGCCGGCTGGTCGAAGACCGGCATCGTCACCTTCTCGCAACTCGTCGCGTTCCTGTCGTTCCAGGTGCGGGTCGTCAGCGGCCTGCGCACGCTCGCGGCCGCGAACGCGAACGCCTAAGAGGAGGCTGCAATCATGAGCGCCACCGTCAATCAGCCCGTCGTCTTCACCCAGGATGAGCTCGGTTGGGTCTCCTGGATCGAGCCGCTGCCCGAAGCAGAGCTCACCGAGCGGCATTATGCTGGCCTGGTCGATCGCGCCCGCGCCAAGTCGGAATATTTCCGCCTGCTGGCGCGCGACCCCGAGGTGCTGGAAGCCCGCACCAAGACCGACAAGGACATCTTCTACAACGTCGCGGACGGCCTGCCGCGCGCCGAGCGCGAGCTCGCGGCGGCTGCGACCTCGCGCTACAACGGCTGCATCTATTGCGCCTCGGTGCATGCGCGCTTCGCCAGCACCTATTCCAAGCGCCGCGACGACGTTCAGAAGCTGCTCGACGAAGGCGTCAATGCCGATCTCGGCGAGCGCTGGAACGCCGTGGTCAAGGCCTCGGTGGCGCTCGCGTCGACGCCGATCGCCTTCGGCCCCGACAATGTCGCGGAGCTGCGCAGCGTCGGCCTCGACGACGCCGAGATCGTCGACGTCATCAACGGAGCCTCGTTCTTCAACTGGGCGAACCGGCTGATGCTGTCGCTCGGCGAACCTTCGAAGTAATCTGTTTCAACACCTGACTGGATGGAGCCGTGCATGAGCAACATCAATCGTCGAACCCTGGTCAAGGGCTCGCTCGCCGCCGCAATCGCGGGAACAGCCCTCTCGCGCGCTGCCTTCGCTGACAGCACCGATCCCATCCTGCTCGGCGTCAGCGGTCCTCTCACCGGGCCGAACGCGCAATATGGCACGCAGTGGAAGCAGGGCTTCGATCTCGCGCTCGACGAGATCCAGGCCGCCGGCGGCATCAACGGCCGCAAGCTCGCCTATCAGTTCGAGGACAGCCAGAGCGATCCGCGTCAGTCGGTCGCGATCGCCCAGAAATTCGTGTCCGATCCCAAGATCGTCATGGAGCTCGGCGACTTCTCCAGCCCCGCTTCGATGGCGGCCTCGCCGATCTATCAGCGCGGCGGTCTCGTGCAGTTCGGCTTCACCAATTCGCATCCTGACTTCACCAAGGGCGGCGATTTCATGTGGAGCACGTCGGTCAGCCAGGCCGACGAGCAGCCGCTGTTGGCGCGCTATGCGGTGAAGAAGCTCGGTCTGAAGAAGCTGGCGGTGCTGCACCTCAACACCGATTGGGGCCGCACCAGCCGCGACTATTTCAACAACGCCGCCAAGGAATATGGCGCGGAGATCGTCATCACCGAAGGCTATATCGCCGAGGAGCGCGACTTCCGCTCCACGCTGGTGCGCGTGCGCGATGCCAATCCGGATGGTCTGGTCCTGATCTCCTATTATTCCGATGGTGCCCTGATCGCGCGCCAGGCCCGCCAGGTCGGGCTGAAGCAGGTGATCTGCGCCGCCAGTTCGGTCTATTCGCCGAAATTTCTGGAGCTCGGCGGCGAAGCCGTCGAGGACGTCCATGTCGGCACGCGCTACTTCCCGGAGGACCCGCGGCCCGAGGTGCAGAAATTCATCGCCGGCTTCAAGAAGAAGTACAACGGGCTCGAGCCCGATGCCTTCAACGCCTACGCGTATGACGCCATGAACATGGCAGCCGCCGTGCTGAGGATCGGCGGCACCGACCGCAAGGCGATCCGCGATGCCTTCGCCAAGGTCAAGGACGTCCCGAGCGTGATCTTCGGCAGCGCGACGTTCAACGTCGCGACCCGTCGCATCAACGGCGCGATGAATGCCGAGCTCGTCGTGCGCAAGGGGCAGTTCGCCCTTTGGGACGGCAAGCCCACCTGATCTCTTGGCCGGAGCCCTTCGCTCCGGCCTTTCTCCCTTCATTAGGAACCCTGCGTGTCTTCCTGGCTCGACTACACCATCAACGGGCTGATCGTCGGTAACGTCTACGCCCTCGTTGCGGTCGGGCTCGCGCTGATCTTCGGCGTCAGCCGGCTGATCAACTTCGCCCAGGGCTCGATCTATCTCGTCGGCGCCTATATCGGCTGGGTCGCGGTGGTGCAGCTGCACACGCCGCTGCCGCTCACCATCATCTTCGTCGCGGCCGTGGCGGCGCTGGTCGGACTGATCATCGAACGGTTCGGTCTACGCCCGCTGCAGAACTCGGTGCGGATCGCGCCGCTGCTGGCGACGATCGGCATCAGCTTCGTGCTCGATCAGCTGGTCATGCTGACCTTCTCGCCCAATCCGCGCGCGCTGCCGAGCCAGTTGCCGGATGTCCGCTTCCAGGTCGGCGGCGGCACCATCGGCCCGCTTGATCTCCTGATCGCGGGCGTCGGCATCTCCAGCGCGCTGCTGCTGTTCGTGTTCCTGCGCTATACCAAGCTCGGCTGGGCGGTGCGCGCGGCCTCGCAGGACCGCGACGCGGCGATGCAGATGGGCGTCGACGTCAACCGCGTCAACCAGACGGTGTTCGGCATTGCGGCTGCGCTCGGCGGCGTCTCGGGTCTCTTGGTCGGCATGTACTACAACCAGATCGACACCGCGATGAGCCTGCAGGCGACGCTGAAGGGCGTCGTCGCCGAGGTCGTTGGCGGCGCCGGCAATGTGCCGGGCGCGGTGGTCGGCAGCCTGTTGCTGGGACTGGTCGAGAGCTACGGCGTCGCCGTGTTCGGCACCAGTTACCGAAACCTGTTCGCCTTCTTGCTGCTCGTCGTCGTTCTCGTGCTGCGCCCGAACGGCCTGTTCGCCAGCGCCCGACAGGCGCCGCCGGAGCCGCTGACCGGCACCTTCATCGCGCCGAGCCGGCCCGTGCGAATTCCGCGCTGGGGCCTGGCTGTCGCAGTCGCTTTGTTCGGGATCCTGCCGCTGCTGCCGGTGTCGTTCTACGTGCTGCAGACCCTGATCAATGCCTGGCTGCTCGGCATGCTCGCGCTGAGTCTTACGCTCGTCGCCGGCACGATCGGGCAGGTCTCGCTCGGACATGCCGCGCTGCTTGCGATCGGCGCCTATACTTCCGCGCTGCTGTCGCTGACGTTGTCAGTTCCGGTCGGTCTCGCCATCATCGCCGGCGGCCTGATGAGTGCCGCGCTCGGCACGCTGCTGATCTCGCCGTCGTTTCGGCTGCGCGGGCACTACGTCTCGATCGCGACGCTCGCCATCGGCGAGATCGTGTCGCTGGTGATCTTGAACTGGGAGAGCGTCACGCGCGGGCCCATTGGCATTTCCGGTATCCCGCCGCTGTCGCTGTTCGGCTACGATCTGATCAGCCCGGCCTCGGTATACTGGTTCGCCTTTGCGGTGATGGTCGTGCTCGCGCTGCTCCAGGCGCGCCTGCTCGGCTCGCATCTCGGCCGCAGCTTTCGCGCCATCCGCGACGACGACATTGCCGCGCGCGCCTATGGAATCAGCCTGAACCGCTATAAATCACTGGCCTTCATCTTCGGCGGGTTCGCCGCGGGCGTCAGCGGCGGCATCGCCGCGCATCTCTATTCCTACATCAACCACGAGACCTTCAACACGCAGCAATCGATCCTGGCGCTGACCGTCGTGATCCTCGGCGGGCTCGGCAATGTCGTCGGCGCCATCGTCGGCGCGGTGGCGCTGGTCGGCCTGCCCGAGATCTTCCGGATCGCGGCCGAGTACCGCATCCTGATCTACGGCATCGTCCTGCTGCTGCTCGTGCGATTCAGGCCGCAGGGCCTGTTGGGGACGATCTGATGGCGGAGGCGACTGAACCGCTGTTGTCCCTGCGCGGGCTCACGCGCCGCTTCGGCGGCCTGACGGCGGTCGACAATATCGATCTCGATCTCGCCAAGGGCGGGCTCGTCAGCATCATCGGCCCGAACGGTGCCGGCAAGACGACGCTGTTCAACCTGGTCACCGGGCTCGACCGGCCGGATGCAGGCACTGTCAATTTCGAAGGACAGGACATCACGGGTCTCTCGCCCGAACGGCTCGCCGCGCGGGGCATCGCGCGCACCTTCCAGCTCGGCCGTGTCTTCGGCAATCTCAGCGTCATGGACAATGTCCTGATCGGCGCGCATACGCGCTTGCGTGCGGTAAAGCCGGCGGTGCCTGTCATCGGGCCGCTGCTCGAATTGGGACTGGCGCTGCTGCGGCCTGCCAGCGTCAAGGCAGAGGAAGAGCGGCTACGCGAGGAGGTCGAAGCCATTCTCGCGCGCTTCGGCGAGCGGCTGCTGCCGCGGATCGATCAGCCCGCCTACAGCCTCTCTTACGCCAACCGCCGCCGCGTCGAGATTGCGCGCGCGCTGGCGCTGAAGCCGCGCCTGCTGCTGCTCGATGAGCCGACCGCCGGCATGAACCCGAGCGAGACCGCGGAGATGCAGGCGCTTGTCGCCGAATTGAAAGCAGGAGGGCTGACCATCCTCCTGATCGAGCACAAGCTGGAGATGGTGATGCGCCTCTCCGATCGCGTCATCGTCATGGACGAGGGCCAGAAGATCGCGGAAGGGCCGGGCGAAGAGGTGCGTGGCGATCCAAAGGTGATCGAAGCCTATCTCGGCCACGGCCTGCCGGGCGGGGCAGAGCAGGAGAGCGCGGCATGACGACGAGCGCACCCGAACCTCTGCTGGCGTTGTCCGACGTCAACACGTTCTATGGCCAGGCGCAGGTACATTTCGACCTGTCGATCACGGTCGGCCGCGGCCACATCGTGTGCCTGCTCGGCGGCAATGCCAGCGGCAAGTCGACGACGATGAAGATCATTCTGGGCCTGGTGAAGCCGCGCTCGGGCGAGGTGACGTTCGACGGCGCCTCGCTGATCGGGCTGACCACGCCGCAGATCGTCCGCCGCGGCATCGCCTCGGTGCCGGAGGCGCGGCGGCTGTTCGCGGACATGAGCGTGCGCGAAAACATCCTGATGGGCGCCTTCGTGCGCAACGACCGCGATGCGGTGGCGCAGGATCTCGACAGGATGCTGACGCTGTTTCCAAAGCTCGGCCAGCGGCTGTCGCAGCGCGCGGGCTCCTTGTCCGGCGGCGAGCAGCAGATGGTCGCGATGGCGCGTGCACTGATGAGCCGTCCCAGCCTGATCGTGATGGACGAACCGACCATGGGCCTGTCGCCGCTCTATGTCGACCGCGTGCTCGAGCTGATCCGCACCATCAACCAGGAGGGCGTCTCGGTCTTCATGGTCGAGCAGAACGCCAGCCTCGCGCTCGAGATCGCCCACGAGGCCTATGTGCTGCAGACCGGCAAGATCGTGCTCTCGGGTCCGGCGCGGGCGCTGAAGGACGATCCGCGCGTGCGCGATGCCTATCTCGGCGGGGCAGAGGCGGCGTAGCTCGATCTATCCGTTCGTCATGGCCGGGCTTGACCCGGACAAGCCCGGGCATGACGGCCTTTTCGGGGCTGGTCAGTGTGACAATTATCTGAAAAGATCATACCGTTGGCGCAAGGGGGCGTGCGGCGGAAGGCGTGTCGTGACGAGATGGTCTGCGCGGGCGGTCGGGCCCGGTGTAATGCTGCTGTTCGGCGGGCTTGTCGCGGCCAACATGGCCGCATGGGCGTGGGCTTTTGCGGCGTTCGGCGACCGGCCGGCGGTGATGGCGACCGCGCTGCTCGCCTGGGTGTTCGGCCTGCGCCACGCCGTCGATGCCGACCACATCGCAGCCATCGACAATGTCGTGCGCAAGCTGATGCAATCAGGCGATGCGCCGCGCAGCGTCGGCCTCTATTTCGCGCTCGGCCATTCCACTGTCGTGGTGGTCGCAACCATGCTGCTCGCGCTCGGCGTCGTCAGCCTCGGCGGCGACAGCCTGCTGAAGGATATCGGCAGCCTGATCGGCACCTCGGTGTCGGCGCTGTTTTTGTTGGTGATCGCCGCCATCAACCTCGCGATCTTCGCCGGCCTGTGGCGGACGTTTCGCACGGCGCGGGAGCAGGGCGTTCATGACGCTGCCGGGCTGGAGGCGCTGCTCGCCCATCGCGGCTTTCTCGCGCGGCTGCTCGGGCCGATGTTCCGCCTGGTGACAAAACCCTGGCACATGTTTCCGCTCGGCCTCTTGTTCGGGCTCGGCTTCGACACCGCGAGCGAGATCGGCCTGCTCAGCATCTCCGCCAGCGAAGCCGCGCGCGGCGCATCTCTTGCCGATATCCTGGTCTTCCCCGCGCTGTTCGCATCAGGCATGGCGCTGGTCGATACCGCCGACTCCGCGCTGATGGTCAGCGCCTATCGCTGGGCCTTCGTCGATCCCATGCGCAAGCTCTGGTACAATCTCACGATAACAGGTGCCTCCGTTGCGGTGGCGCTGCTCATCGGCGGCATCGAGGCGCTCGGGCTGATCGCCGATCGGCTGGGTCTCTCGGGTGGTGTGTGGGCGCTGGTCGACGCCCTCAACGAGTCGCTCGCGAATGTTGGTTTCGCGGTGATCGCCTTGTTCGTGATCGCCTGGCTCGTCTCGGGCATGCTCTACCGCCGCATGTTTGCGGATGCGCGAGGCGCAGCGGTAGATGCACTCGATGCGACCGAGGCCGCGTAAGTGAAGAGACGCCCGCAAAGTCCCCCGGCTCAGGCAGACGCCGCGCTGGCTATCGGCTCCACCGGCTGATCGTCGCCATTGGGATCACCAGGCGCGGTGGCCCAGGCGAGTTCCACCAGCGTGACGAACCGGCGTCCGCCGCCGTCGAGCTGGACCACGATCAGGCCCTGCTCCTCCATGTAGCCGAGCAGGCGCTGCGCCCGGCGCAGTGAATGCGAGCCGTAGGCCCGGGCGATCGCGGCATCGCCGGGGCAGGGCCAGCCCTCCTTGGCGGCACGCGCGATCATCATGAACACGCCCTGCATGTCGTCGGGCAGGATCGAGGCGCGCAAGCTCACCTCCTGCCAGGCATCGTCGTCGGCGATCTCTGTGCCGAGCCCGGCGCGCGCATGCGTCAGCATGCGGCGGAATTCGCTCAAGTCGGGCACGGACGCCCCGAGACCTTCGATGCGGCAGCGGACCACGAACTCCTGATAGAGCACGCCGATGGCGCGGAAGCCGGCGTCAGGCGCGGCCAGTACGGCGCGCAACGTGCGATCCACGCGCTCGCGCCGCTCGGCGAGCTCTTCGGCGCTGACCGGCTCCTCGACCACTTCGGGGCTGGTCTCAGGCGCTGCCGCCTTGGCCGCACGAAGCTGTTCGAGCAGGTCGGGCGCGGGCCGGCGCTGCGGCCGGCTGGCATCCGGCGGCGGTGCCGCCAGGATCACCGCGCGTGCATCTTCAAGCGTGGCCTCCGGCAGCGGCATCAGCCGCGGGGTCGAATTGCGTGGGCTGGTTTCGGTCGGGCCGATGTTCAGCCGCAGCGGGCGCCGCGACAGCGCAGGTCCCAGCGCCATGAACTGCCCGCGTTCGAGATCGCGAAAGGCTTCCGCCTGCCGCCGTTCCATGCCGAGCAGATCGGCGGCCCGCGCCATGTCGATGTCGAGGAAGGTGCGGCCCATCAGGAAGTTCGAGGCCTCGGCCGCGACGTTCTTGGCGAGCTTGGCCAGACGTTGCGTCGCGATGATGCCGGCAAGTCCGCGCTTGCGGCCCCGGCACATCAGATTGGTCATGGCGCCGAGCGAGAGCTTGCGCGCCTCGTCGGAGACTTCGCCCGCGACGGCCGGCGCGAACAGCTGCGCCTCGTCGACGACCACCAGCATCGGGTACCAATGGTCGCGTTCGACATCGAATAGCCCGCCGAGGAAGGCTGCCGCGCGCCGCATCTGGTTCTCGGCATCCAGCCCTTCGAGATTGAGCACGGTGGAGACCCGATGCAGCCGGGCGCGCTCGCCGGCGACCTGAAGACCGCGCTCGGTATGATCCTCGGCCGCGATCACGAGATGCCCGAAGCGGTCGGCCAGCGTGACGAAATCGCCTTCGGGGTCGATGATGGCCTGCTGCACCCAGGGCGCGCTCTGCTCCAGCAGGCGCCTGAGCAGATGCGACTTGCCGGACCCGGAATTGCCCTGCACCAGGAGACGGGTCGCCAGGAGTTCCTCGAGGTCCATGGCCGCCCCGGCGCCCGCCGTGGTCAGCCCCATCTCGATCGCAACCGTCATGTCCCCGACTCAAGCCCCGTCATTCGCGGAGAGGGGCTTATCAATCGAAGCGAGATGCGTCGAGCGAAACAGCTGGCAACACGCCGTGTTGCCCACGGCGGAATTTCAGCTGAGATTTGAAGGCCGTAGAAGTGTGGGGCCGGAACGCAGGCGGGTCCGCGTTACCCTCATTATTTCGGTTAAGCCGCAATCAGTATATCCGGCGGGCCTTGTATGCATTATCCCAGTTGCCATCCTCGGCCGGTTTGCCTTACATGCTGCAACGCACCCGCGGGAACGGCCGGGACTCAAATCACGTGAAGATCGAGGGGACGAACATGGCGCGCAACGTTCTGATTCTGGGGGCTTCCTACGGCTCGCTGCTGGGCACCAAGCTCTTGATGGCCGGGCACAACGTGACCCTGGTCTGCCGCGCCAAGACCGCGGAGCTGATCAACCGCGACGGTACCGAGGTGCGGATCAAGCTGCGCGATGAGGCGGTGCACCGGGCGATCTTGTCGCGCGACCTGCCCGGCAAGCTGGATGCGGTGACGCCGCAGAACGTCGATCTCTCCCGCTACGACATGGTCGGCCTCGCGATGCAGGAGCCGCAATACACCAACCACACGGTCCGCGTGCTGATGGTCAAGATCGCCGCGGCGAAGCTGCCGTGCCTGTCGATCATGAACATGCCGCCGCTGCCTTATCTCAAGCGCATCCCGGCGCTATCAGACATGGATCTCGAGGAGGCCTACACCAATGCGCAGGTGTGGGAGCGCTTCGAGCCCGGTCTCGTGACGTTGTGCTCGCCCGACCCGCAGGCCTTCCGTCCGCCGGAGGAAGCCGCAAACGTGCTGCATGTCGGCCTGCCCACCAACTTCAAGGCTTCCGCCTTCGCCGACGAGATGCACAACAAGCTGCTGCGCGAGCTGGAGGCCGACATCGACGCGGTGACGCTCGACGGCAAGGACGTGCCGGTGAAGCTGAAGGTGTTCTCGTCGCTGTTCGTGCCGCTGGCGAAATGGTCGATGCTGCTCACCGGCAATTATCGCTGCATCACGCCGAACGAACCGCAGTCGATCCGCGACGCCGTGCACGGCGATCTCGCACGCTCGCAGACGATCTACGACCATGTCGATGCCATCGCCCGCCGTCTCGGCGCCGATCCCGAAGACCAGGTGCCGTTCGCGAAATACGCCAAGGCTGCGGAAAGCCTGCTGAAGCCGTCGTCGGCGGCGCGCGCGGTTGCGAGCGGCGCGCCCTTCATCGAGCGCGTCGACCTGCTGGTGAAGCTGATCTCGCATCAACTCGGCACGCCCAATGTCGAGATCGACCGTACCGTCGACATCGTCGACCAGAAGCTGAACGAGAAAATCGTGCAGGGCGGATCGGGCGCGCAATAACGCCTGCCCGACGGGCAAAACGAGCGGCGCGGGCTGTCAAGCCAAGCCGGCGAAAATATTCCACTTTACCGAAATTCGGAAATGGCGTATGTGTCGCCCATCCCGGCTCATCCTTGAGGGGCGATCGTACGTCGTCACGAATTGCGAGCCGGGGATGCGGTGGACGCGGCAGCGTCGGCACGAGAGGTGCGGGCAGGGCGGGTAGTCCCTGTGAGCTCGAAACCGCGTGCGGACGAACGGCGCTGTGAAGCTCGTCTCGCCAACACTCTTGCGGCGCGTGTGCACCCTGCCGCCAGACCCTGTGGCATCAGGCGAGCGCGCGTACGGCAAAACCGTGTGGTTCCGGCCGTCGTCGCTACGGTCAAGCCGGTCGCGGAGGTGCAGGGAGCCCAACCGGGTGAAGTGCATCGTCAATCTGCGAGGCGAGGGAGGCCAGAAGGAATTCGGCTCCCGGAAGAGCACGGCATAAGCCGTCAACCCATCGCGCAGGGAAGGCCGAGTGATTGGCACCACCTGTATGCTGCTGTGCGGTCTTTTCCTGCGCTACATCTCGCGCAGCGGACCGCGGGTGCGAGGTCGGCACCCGGCCTTCCCTGCGCCCTCTTGGACAAGAGGGTGGAGTGACCCAAGCAGAGCTCGGGCGAAATCAGCCGCGAGAGCGCGTAAGCGTGTCCGAGATTCAAGATGCGAACTGGAGGGACGCTGCCGTCGCCCCACAACCCGTCATTGCGAGCGCAGCGAAGCAATCCAGAGTCGTTCCGCGGAGAGATTCTTGATTGCTTCGCTGCGCTCGCAATGATGTTGTGGACGGCCCCACCTAAACGGCATCAAGTGCCAAAACGTGGTCGCCGCAGCGCCACAAAGAGGGGGACTGTCCATGACGAAGTTTATCAGAGCCGCGATTGATCTGGGCAAGAACTATTTTCAGGTTCATGGGCTCGAGAGCGAGGGTGGCCGATCGATTTCGCGCAAGGTGAAGCGTTCGAAGCTGCACGAGGTCTTTTCGCAGATCGATCTCTGCCGGGTCGGTATGGAGGCGTGCGGTTCGGCGCATTATTGGGCTCGCCAATTGGTCGCGATGGGACACGAGGTAGTCCTGATCCCGCCCACTTACATCAAGCCCTATGTCAAGCGGGGCAAGAACGACGCGGTTGACGCGGCTGCGATCTGCGAGGCGATGTCCCGACCGGATATGCGCTTCGTGCCGATCAAGAGCGCGGAGCAGCAAGCCATTTTGATGCTGCACAAGACCCGCGAGCTGCTGATCAAGCAGCGCACGATGGCCGTCAATGCCTTGCGCGGCCACCTGGCCGAGTTCGGCATTGTCGCCGCCAAGGGTATCGGCCGCGTCGATGAACTCCTGGCGCAGGCGAAGGCGGATGCTGCGCTTCCGCCCATTGCCGCGGCCGCAGTGACCTGCATCGCTCAACATCTGGAAGGGCTCAACGCCTCGATCACGACCGTGGAAGAGGAACTCGCCAGGGCGCACAAGCAAAACCCGATCAGCCGCGTGCTCGACGAGATTCCAGGCGTCGGGACCCTGGTTGCGTCGGTGGTCGCGGCCAGTGTTCCCGATCCGGGCGTGTTCAAATCGGGGCGTGACTTCGCGGCATGGCTCGGTCTGACGCCCCGGCAAAATTCGAGCGGCGGCAAGGAGAAGCTCGGCGCAATCACCAAGCAGGGCAACCGCTACATCCGCAAAATGCTCGTCACGGGGGCAACCTCAGTGCTGCGTGTCGTAGGCAAGCGCACAGGCGCTTTGGCCGACTGGATCAACGCGCTGCGGGCCAGGAAGCCCGAGCGGCTGGTCGCCGTGGCTCTGGCCAATAAGCTGGCAAGGATCTGCTGGGCGATCATGACCACGGGCGAGGGCTTCCGTACCGACACCTATGTCAAGGCGTGAGCGCACCTCACCGTCTCAAACAGCCTTCACGAGGAGTATCCCGGTTCAAGATTGGTAAGCACGAAAGAAGTGATGAGCGATACGGTCACCGCCGAAAACCATGGACACCCCGACATCGTCACGAGCCACCAAGCTCGCCGCAATGATAGGGACCAGGGCAATCGGATTTCATCAGGGCCAGCGGTCATAAAGCCCGCACCAAAAGGCCGGACATATGACCGAAGCAGACCAACCTCGCTCCACACTTCAAAAAGCGCTTGCCAATAGGGGCCGTCCACATATGACGATG
>NZ_FOQM01000091.1 GCF_900113735.1 Bradyrhizobium sp. Gha | reverse complement strand
GAGCTTGATCAGGTCGAGTTTGATCTGGAGTTGAGCCTTGGCGAGCATCGGGAGGAGATCGCCGGAACGCTGGGTTATGCCACGGCGCTGTTCGACCGTGCGACGATCGAGCGCCAGCGTGGTTATCTGCTGGCACTGCTGCGGGCGATGGCTGCCGATGCGCAGCAAGAGGTCCGCCGGATTGAACTGCTGTCGGAAGCCGAGCGCACCTATCTGCTGGAGGAGCTGAATCGGACGGCGGTGGCGTACCCTGCGGAGCGATGCATCCACGAGCTGTTCGAGGCGCAGGTGCACAAGGCGCCGGACGCAATGGCGGTGATCTGCGAAGCTGAGCGGCTGAGCTACGGCGAACTCAATGCGAGGGCCAACCGCCTGGCGCACCACCTGATTGCTCTGGGTGTCAGGCCTGGGGATCGCATTGCCACAGTGCTGGACCGCTCCGCCGCTCTAGTAGCGGCGCAGCTGGCGATTCTCAAGGCGGGCGGCGTATATGTACCGATCGATCGCGCCCTTCCGTTGCCGCGACAAGAATTGCTGATGGCCGATTGTGCTGCACGCTTAGTGCTTTGCGGGATTGATCTGATTCAGACAACTATTCCTGTCCTGGCTATTGGGCCCCTCCTAGCTGGAACGGGATGTAGTTCCGATCCCGGGCTGGCGTTGATCGCTGAAACAGCCGCTTACGTCATGTACACCTCCGGCTCAACTGGCCTTCCCAAAGGAGTTGTTGTTCCACATCGGGCCGTCAACCGGCTCGTGATCAATAATGGATATGTGAACATTGATGCAGGAGATCGGGTGGCATGGGCTGGCAATGCAGCCTTCGACGCAAGCACATTCGAAGTATGGGCGCCGCTGCTTAACGGTGGTTGCATTGTTGTCATGCATGCCGCCACCCTCAGGGATACTCCTAGTTTTGCCCGGGGGCTAAAACAGCACGGCGTGACATCACTGTTTCTGACAACAGCATTATTCAACCAATATACATCATCGATTGCTTCGAATTTGGCGCAGCTGAAGTATCTCCTCTGTGGGGGTGAGCGCGGTGATCTTGCCTCATTTCAGCGATTGCTGAAAGAAAAAGGCCCCGTTCGTCTCATTCACTGCTACGGGCCCACCGAGACGACGACCTTCGCCACGACCTGGACCTGCCCGGCTGATTTTAATGGGTCGATTGTCCCGATCGGGCGCCCCATCGCCAACACGCGGGTGTACCTGCTGGATGGCCAAGGCGTGCCCGTGCCGTTCGGCGCGGTCGGCGAACTTTACATTGGGGGGGCGGGGGTGGCGCGAGGCTATCT
>NZ_FOQM01000025.1 GCF_900113735.1 Bradyrhizobium sp. Gha | reverse complement strand
AGCTCCTTCATGTCGTAGGGCTTGTTCGGATTGTCGGGGATCAGCGTGTCCAGGGACATGTCGACGCGGGCGGTGTCGTCGAAGCTCGGCCATTCCGGCACGCCGTCGGTGTTGTTCGAGGGGAGGAAGTCGATCAGGCGACGCATCTGCAACAGCGTCTCGACGTCGTTCTCGAAGGCGCCATCCGCGATCGAGGAGCGCGTGGCGTGCACCGAGGCGCCGCCGAGCTCTTCCGCGGTGACGACCTCGTTGGTGACGGTCTTCACCACGTCGGGGCCGGTGACGAACATGTAGCTGGTGTTCTTCACCATGAAGATGAAGTCGGTCATCGCAGGCGAATAGACGTCGCCGCCGGCGCAGGGGCCCATGATGACCGAGATCTGCGGGATCACGCCCGAGGCGAGCACGTTGCGGCGGAACACGTAGGAATAGCCGGCGAGCGCGGCGACGCCTTCCTGGATGCGGGCGCCGCCCGCATCATAGAGGCCGATGATGGGCGCCCGCGCCTTCATCGCCATGTCCTGGAGTTTTGTGATTTTCAGCGCGTGGGTTTCGGAGAGCGAGCCGCCGAACACGGTGAAGTCTTTTGCGAAGACGAAGGTCTTGCGGCCATTGACGGTGCCCCAGCCGGTGACGACGCCATCGCCGGGGATCTTGTTCTTCTCCATGCCGAACTCGATGGAGCGGTGCTCGACGAACATGTCGAACTCCTCAAAGGACCCCTTGTCGAGCAGGAGCTCGATGCGCTCGCGGGCGGTCAGCTTGCCGCGGGCATGCTGCGCCTCGATGCGCTTCTCCCCGCCGCCCAGCCGGGCGCCGGCGCGACGGTCTTCAAGGGCTTCAATGGTCGAGATCACGGAATTCTCCTCGATGGCCCGCCGTTGCGGTAAGCGGGCCCTTCTCCCGCGATACAACCCCAAGACCGGTCTTGAGAAGGCTTGAACATGCACAATTGAACATGCTACAAAATTGCAAATAGCAAATTGCGAAGTTGCAAATGGCTGGAAAACTATTTATCGGGCGACGGTTCCGCGAAGTGAGGGAGAGCAAGAAGCTCACTCAAAAGGCGTTCGCTGAACGGCTCGGAATTTCCATCAGCTATCTGAACCAGATCGAGAACAACCAGAGGCCTGTTTCGGCCTCTGTCCTGGTGCTTCTCGCCGAGCGCTTTCAGATCGACCTCAGCTCGCTGTCGGTCAACGACAACGACAGGGTCATGTCGATGCTTACAGAAGCACTGGCCGATCCGATCTTTGCGCCCTATGCGCCTAACCTCCAAGAGCTGAAACTCGTCGTTCAGAACGCGCCGGGTTTTGCGCAAGCGCTCCTCAACGCTCACCAGGCGTACCGACGCAACAGCGAGCAGCTCGCCAGTCTGGACGGCCAGATCGTCAATTGGGCTGGCGAGCCGACCGCTTACGAAGAAGTCCGCGATTTCTTTCATGTCGTCGACAACTACGTCCACGAGCTGGATACCGCGGCCGAGGCCCTCGCCGAGCGCCTCGGCATTCCCGACAACAATACGTCTACGGCACTGGTCAACCACCTGGACTCCCGACATGGCGTGCAGATACGCCAGAGCGGACCGCACGAAACCTCGTTGCGACAGTTCGATCGCGCATCGCGCACCTTGTGGCTGAGCCCATATCTTCCCACGCCAACCCGAAACTTCCAGCTTGCGCTGCAAATTGCGGCCTTCGAGGAGGAAGAGCGCATTGGCCAAATTGCCGATCAAGCGGCTTTTCGATCTGCCGACGCGCGGAATGTTTGCGCGGCCGGACTGCGTAACTACTTCGCCGGCGCTCTCATTCTGCCCTATCAGCGATTTCTGCAATCCGCTCGAGATCTACGGCACGACCTGGAGCTAATCGCTACCAGGTTCGGCGCTAGTCTCGAACAGGTCGCCCATCGATTATCGAACCTGCAACGACCGGGCTCCAAAGGCGTGCCCGTCTTCTTCGCGCGGCTGGACCGCGCCGGAAACATCACCAAGCGACATAGCGCGGCAAAGCTGCAATTCGCACGTTACGGCGCGGCGTGCCCAGTCTGGAACGCTCATCAAGCGTTCGAGACACCTAGCCAAATTATTCGGCAACTCGCCGAGACGCCGGACGGCGTACGATTCCTTTGTATTGCGACCGAACTTTCAAAGGGCCGCGGTGGCTTCGGATCACCGCGCCCTCGATATGCCATAGCGCTAGGATGCGAAATCTCCTATGCGAAGGACTTCGTATATGCAGACGGGCTCGATCTGACGAACAAGGGGACTTATGACCCCATCGGGATCTCTTGCCGCATCTGTGAGCGCACCAGCTGTCCTCAGCGGGCTATCCCTCCGCTCAAGAGTAGACTGAACATCGATCGAGATTGCAGGGACATACTGCCCTATCGCATTTCAAGCTAGTTGGGTAAGGGTGAAGCGAGGCCCCCAAGATCCACTGCTCTCGCTGGCGGCCGGCTCCAGCTAAATGCGCTCGCCATGAGAGGCAGGGACGTCGGAGGCACCTGGATGCAACGAGTGCAGCTAGGGCTACGCTAAGGCTTACGCGGTGATCGAGCTCGCGATCAAGACGCACTCGCCATTCCGTACTCTGCAATGCGCAGCAATACTCCATTGGCATACGAACAGCAGACTATCGTGCTTCGGTTGGATTAGATCGAAGCACGCAACTCTGGTCGACCACTTCGACGTCGAAAAGGAGAACGGAACCCGCCCCAAAATACGCCAAACTACGCGAACGCCGCCGCTCGCACTACTCCCACTCTATTATTTCGAACATTGCTTCGCCGTTGATCTGCAAGCACAATTTTTCGGGTCTGACGGACAAGTGCCGACGGTACATCCGTCTCAATTTTTCAGTCTTGAATTCACAGAAGAATTCGCACCGCGCTCGATGCTAGCCATTCCGGCAACTATCGGCGTCAATCGACTATCAGATGTGCCGTGGCCGCATTCGTGCGGCGCCCTTTCAGAATGCCGGCTACGCCGTCTGTCGGAGATTTCGCGTCATGTTTTGCTCGTCGGTTGTCAGCGATGCGACCGCGCTCGTCGAGCTTCGGAAGGCGGATGCTGTTCGCGCTTAAAGTCGCGCAACATAGCATGAGAATGATTAAAGCCCGGCTCGCCCGGTTTGGTTCACGGATCAAGAGCGGTCGTCAACTCAATCAGGCTGAGAGCCTGCGGCACTCTCTGGATGCCATTCTCGCTGATCGATATCATGGGGCGTCTCCAGCGCCCAACTCCGAGTGAGCGCGAATGGCTCAAATCGGACCCGAAACGACACCGGGAATGTTGCCGAATCGCGACGCCATTGCCTTATCGACTGTGGCATTGCCGTTGATCCGGACGCCGCCGTATTCGTTTTCGTCGCGGATGCGGTCGACGGTGAAGCTCACCGGGTCGAAGACGATAGTCCGAAGTCGGCGCATTGTTGGACGCCCCTCCCCCGATACACTGCTCCGCTCAGGCGGAGGAGCAGAATGCGAACCGCAGTTGTTGGACTGGTGCTTTTGGCGGGGCCTGTGCACGCCGCAAGCTGGGACGCGCGGGATTGCGATTTCGTGCAGATCTATTTTGAGGCTTGCGCTCGCGGGCCGCAGGATCTGCCGTACATCGGTAACGTCTGCATGGGTGAAGCCTCCGAAAGTGATGTCAATCGTCGGATCGAGTTTGAGAGGCGCCACCCACATTTCCGGCTGCGTCACCTCGAGCGGGTGTGCAAGCAGGTTTGCGAGAACGAGCTGGCCACCGAGACCGCGATCAAACAGTTCTGCCGCCGCAATCGGTCATATCGGGGGTGATGTTTCCTGATCTCAGGGAGGGGCGGGGTACTCAGGCCAAGCCTTGCTCTTAAGCGATGGGCTCAATAATGTCCCCCTTTTCAGCCGAGACTTTTCAAGGGGAGCATTCGTTGTGGATTTGGATCTGCGAGGCGAGCTGGAAGCCTTGATGACCGAGATAAAGAAGCGCCAGCGGCACATTGAAGACCAGGTCTTTCTAATCAGTGTTCTGGAGCATGACGGCCACAACACGGTAGAGCAGCAAGCCGCGCTGAAGTTGGAACGCAAACAGCTGGCGTTGCAAATGGAGCGGCAAACAAAGCTTCTGCAGAAAGCCAGTTCCCAGACCTGATCACACCGCAAACATAAACGAGCATACTCGTGAAAGGATGATGGCATGCTGCGTATACTTGGTGTTGCGTCGGTGACGGCAATAACCGACGCAAGCGCGGTCTATTGGCGCGGCATCACCGCACCAACAGACATCGACCATTCACGGATGGCCCATTATCAAAGAGCCATATCCAAGCACCTGCCAACTGATACGTGTGAATGGCTATTGGGTCCGCCAATGTCTCGACTTAGGTCGTCGCTAGAGGGAGCCTCTATTGAGGATCAACGCCAGAGAGCGAACTTGCCGGGCTGCTGCAGACGCTGGAGCCTGGATATTGGCTGATAATCGCTGGGAGCATCTTGGTGCTTATCGGCGCACTGGGCCTAATGCGGTCTCGTCGGAGGGTCTCTGAAGTGGACGACGAAGTTGCACCAGGCCAAAGGTAGGGGAATAGATAATCATGATGCCGCTTATTCTCGCCGCGGCCATCCTTGGCTTTTCGGCATCGGCCCTCGCTCAAACCGCAGCGCCCAAGGCGCCCGCAATGCCCAAAGGCGCGGCCAAGCCGCATAAGTCACTCCCACTGGGATGTAAGCTAGTTGGAACGGTCAAAGGGACCAGGCTTTGGGCCGGCGATTGCGTGGCACCGTCAGAACTCAGGGGAAGCCCGGAAGCCGAACCCGAAGCGCCAGCACCCGCCGAAGAGCCTGCCAAACAGTAGGCCTCGCCTTTGGCCAGATGCAACAAAAGCGGCCCCGAGCTGGGGCCGCTGAAGTTCGCAACCGGCTTCGGTCATGGTGTGTCGGGCAGGACCGAAGCATCAGTACGAACCCGGCTCATTGCCGCCTATTCCCGGTCGTTCTAACTCGTTAGAGGTACCTCTTAGGCACTTCGGTGTCACACGTCTGTGGCACGGCCATTGCACATTCGAAACCAATTGGGATTTCAACACGTAGTTGTAGAGCAAGGTGTGTTGGAGCCTGTATTTCGAGCCCATCAGCGCCTCTTCGCCAGCCAAGCGTATTTGAGGAGCCACCCATTTGCCGTCGACCACTGAATTGATCGTTTCCGCTTATGTGCGTTTGAAGAACCGGCGAGCGTTGGAGGATATGCGTGAACTTAGGCACCGGCTGCTAAAAGATTTGCAGGCTGCGTCCGGCTTCGAGTCACGTCAGGCGCTGAAGCAGGTTCATGAGGATCTGCGAGTAATCGAGCAAGGGCTAGAGCTACTCCGACTGCCACAAGTGACGCAGCCCCAGAACGAGTTGCGCTGAATGGTTATCTCCTAGCGACGACAGCCGCCAAGCAAAGTCCGTCAAGCGGAACGTACCTGAACACACATCCTCCTGTGGGGGTAGTAAGCGTTCCAAATAGCGAACAAGCGCGGATCAGGAGCGGAACACTACGCGTGAACCTATCGCCAGCCGGATTCGCAATCCGAAGCGGGATGCGTATCTTCGGCCCATGAATTTTGAGTTTTGCCTGCCGACACTTGCCAAGGCCGTACCTGCGGGCGCCGAGTGGTATCACGAAGTGAAGTTCGATGGTTATCGCCTGCGCGTTGAACGCGATGGCGACCGCGTGCGGCTGATCACCAAGGGCGGCTATGACTGGACGCGCCGATTTCCCTGGATCGTTGAAGCAGCCCGGAAGAACCGGAGCAAGCAATTCGTCATTGATGGCGAGGCCGTCATTCTCGGTGTGGATGGGGTTTCCGACTTCAACGCGCTTCACTCCCGCAAGCACAACGAGGAAGTGCAGCTCTGTGCCTTTGACGTGCTTGCTGTGGGCGGCGAAGATGTCAGAGCCTTCCCGCTCTCGATGCGCAAGGCCAACCTCGAGCGGCTGCTGCTTGGCAGGCCGGATGGGATCTTCATCAACCCGTTTGAAACCGGCGCCATCGGTCCAGATCTATTCCGCGCCGCCTGCCGCATGGACTGGAGGGCTTGGTTTCCAAGCGCAGCGATCGGCCCTATCGTGGCGGCCGGTCCAAGGACTGGCTCAAGAATAAAACTCGAAGCCATCCTTCCATAGCGCGCGTGCGACAAGAGTTAGACCACGACCTACGTCGTGCTGGACGCTTCCGGAGTTTGGGTGGGGCGCGCCCGGTACAACAAGGACGAATTCGAAACACTGATTTGCGCCTCTTAGATGGCGGCTATGACGCGCCCCTGCGGATCGTTTGTTTTAACACTGCCGAGGGCAGGTCGCGCGTTGTAACGACAGATGTCGCCGCTGAACTCCAGCAGCGCTCGGCCGAGGGTCAAGCTATCCCACCCTTCTTGCAACATTTGTTGGAATTGGCCAAGGCCGCAGAGAAGAACCAGGGCGACGCCTATCGCCGTCAAAAGCGCCCCCTCGGCTTTTAGTGGTCCTCATCGAAGCTTCCTCTAGGGGTTAGCCGAATTAACCCGGGATCGCGACATCAAGCTTAATTTGCGAACTTGATTGCCGGGGCCGACTTCTCACCGACCGCCAGTTGTCTACGCCGGTCCTTCCGTGCCGGAATAAAAGTTTCCTCGGGGGCGCGGGTACCGGAGGAAACTCGCATAATAGCCGTTCGCGCGAGCCCGCATTCCACACCCGCGACCAGCAGTAGCTCGCGCGCGGTCCGAGCCACCAGTAATCGACGATTTGACTGTCGCGGGCGTGGCGGTTGGATGGCGGCATGCCGTGCCCTCGACGCCACACGCCAACGCACACTGATGGCCGGCCGCTCAAGATCACCTTCGGCGAGATGCGGGAGATGGGTCTGCGCGGCGTGCTGGTCTACTGCCACTGCGGTCACCACATTGCAGTGAACGCTGATTGCTGGCCGGATGGGATGCGGCTCTCTGATCTCGATCCACATTTCGTCTCCGCCGGCTGCGGCAACCGCGGAGCTGAGGTCAGGCCTAGTTTCGAGAGCGGTAAGCCGCCGCAGTTCGCGAGCTCGATACGGAAAGAGGCCACCAAATGATGCGCCTTTTTTGCCTAGTTTTTCCCGGGGCGTTCATCTGGCGGCCCGTTCGCGTTCGCCAGGTGTTCGGTTGGATCAAATCCCTTGATTAGGACGCAGTAACGCTGCCACTGCTTTGGCCGGAGCTTGATCATGCTGGAAGCCATTCGAGCCAGGATGCGGCAAGCTCTCGACCGCCGACGTTTCCTCGCTCAGGCGCCGTTCCAAAAATCGGCGCTCCAGATCTGACAGATTGGTTTTGAGCAGGCGTCGGTATCGGCTGATATTGTTGTCGTGGGCGCGAAGACGGGCGATTATCTCGTCGGTCATGGGGCCTCCGTATGAATGACAGAAATCTATTCGATGGGACAATAGAGAGTTCAAAGACTTCACCGTTTTAATGAAAGCAAGCTTCGTGCTTGGGCACTCGATTGTCAAACGAACCAGGCCCGCCAGCGTGAACCGCCGGACCCCTCTTGTCACCGCCTTCAGTCATGGCCTGGCTGGCGGAGTTGCTCCAGTCCATTCTCGATCACTCGAAGGTCCTCAAGTATGGAATCTCGCGACACAGCCGGGTTAATGCTCGATGCGCTCTGTGATGTTTCTAGCAACTGGCGGCGAAGGTCTCGCATATCCTCCAGCGCTTTCCGGTTGTTCAAACGTACATGAGCGGAAACGATCGATTCCATGGGGGTTGGCAATCGGTTGCTCCGACACAGAGCTCTAAATAAATTGCATCGTATAGCTCGTCGGAGATGGTCCGCAAGCTATCCAGGAGGGGTAGCGAAATGGCCCGCCAGCGTGAAGCGGCGGGCTAAAATCGACCAAAGCCCCGCAAGCCAGCTTGGAGAGAAACCTCATCAGCGTGTATTTATGTTTGATA
Organism: Bradyrhizobium sp. Gha; assembly: GCF_900113735.1. GTDB lineage: Bacteria > Pseudomonadota > Alphaproteobacteria > Rhizobiales > Xanthobacteraceae > Bradyrhizobium. The sequence continues at coordinate 111,639 of NZ_FOQM01000025.1, read as the reverse complement.
CACGTGATCAAACGGAGTGCAGCCTCCCAGGGGTGCAAGGAGGTGGCCTCTTTTCCACACCCACGACGCGCGGTAGCTCGCGCGCGTTCCGTACCGATTGACGATTTGCGAGCCTCTTAGTTCTTGAGCGCTTTCCCGAAGCTTCGGCCGCCGTCACAACTGTCGGTAGGGATAAGATCGCGAGACGGTAGAGACGGTCACGTTGCCGGACGAAAAAGTGTGTACCTTAGTCTTCTGCTCGAACGGCCTGGTCATAAAGCATTGAATCTGGCTGTCATTACGCTGCATTAATTGCGAATTGGCCTTCACGTAGTTTAAAAATCCGGGACAATCGTTGGCGAAAGCGCTCGCTGGAAAAATCAATGAAGATTGAAAGAATGAGCTTCATCCACCTGCCCCCATTTATCGATCGCGACCTCAGAGGCCGCGGGAAGTATAGAAGAACCGCCGCGGTTCGCAGGTTGTGAAGCAGTTCACAAATGCAGAAAAAAGCCGGCCAGCGTGAACCGGCGGGCCTCCCCATCAGAGCGTCAAACTAAGCGGTGGCCGGAAGGTTAGCTCCAACCAAAGGTTCAAATAGGCCTTTCATGATCTTAAGCACTCACGCCGTAGTCGGCGGGGCGATCGCTAGCCTCATGCCGAGCCATCCTGTCCTCGCCCTCGTGTGCGGGATAGGAAGTCACTTCGCCATTGACGCGATTCCTCACGCCGACTACCCGCTTCGCTCGATCTCGCTGCGCCCGCGCAGTGGTGCTACGATCGCGGTAAATCGATCTCTCTTCCGAGATCTTATTGTGATCTCACTTGATGCGGTAGTCGGACTTACTGTTGCAATGTGGCTCTACGCGACCCCGACGGCCGCGCTTGCGGTGCTGCTGGGCGCGATCGGCGGCATGCTGCCAGACCCCCTGCAACTTGCGCACAAGTTCTACCCGAAAGAACCCCTGCGCTCCCTTCAGCGATTTCACAAATGGATCCACACCAAGCGGAGACTCCGCTGGCCGGAAGCAATGGGCTCACAGTTCTTATTCGTTCTCTTGACGATTGCCGTCGTCGAAATCGTTCGGGCTTGCATCCAGAGCAGCTAGTCTCTCCGAGACGCAACCGTAGGCCCTCGTGGGGCCGCTTGCGCTCGCCCTGGGGTTGCTCCAGCATTATGGCACCTTCGAGATCGGGCGAGGAGAGAGATGATATGATCCGAAAGCTGATTATTGTCTCTGCGCTTCTAGGCAGCACAACCGCCCAAGCACAAATTTGTAAGCAATTACCGCCCGGCCCTGCCCGCTTGCAGTGCGCCGAAGCAAACCGTCCGCAGTTAGGTGCAAAGCTAGAGCGGTGCAAAGAGGAGGCGGGATCAATGGGTCTCCACGCAACTAAGGGGGATCCCGCCCTCAAAGAGTACGTGCAGGCATGCATGCACCGTCGGTAGCTGGAGCAAGAAGCAACTGAACGACGCCACAGCAAGCGTACGCGTCCGGTGACGGCCCCTGGTTAGGTCATCTTGAGCGGATGGCTGACCTCGCTTAAGCGGCGTGAGCGACGTTCTGAGGTCGCCAATTCCAGGGCATGAGTTCGTGGATGCGCTTGGCGGGATGATCCGGCAGGCGGGCCAGCACGTCGGCGAGCCAAGCCTGTGGATCGATGTCGTTGAGCTTGGCGGTGGCGATGAGGGTGTAGATCGCAGCCGCACGCCGGCCGCCCTCATCGGAGCCGGCGAAGGTCCAATTTCTTCTGCCCACGGCGACAGCCCGAAGCTCGCGCTCGGCGGCATTGTTCGACATGCAAAGCCGTCCGTTATCAAGGAAGCGGGTAAATGCGTCCCAGCGGCTGAGGCAGTAATTGATTGCCTTGGTCGTATCGTTGTTCCTGGAGAGCTTGGCGCGCTGCTCGCGCAGCCATGCCTCCAGCTCGCCGATCAATGGGCGACTACGCTCTTGGCGTACGCGCTGGCGCTCTTGTGGCACAAAGACCGTTGATCTCGCGCTCGATGGCGAACAGAACATCGATGCGCTTGACCGCTTCGGCCGCGATCGGCGCCTTGTTGAGCCGCGCGAGATCAAAGAACTTGCGTCTGCCGTGCGCCCAGCACGCGGCCTCGATGATCGGGCCGCCCTTGCGATTGGCCTCATAGAGCCTGCCAAAGCCGGCGTAGGCGTCGGCCTGCATCAGTCCGGCATAGCCCGCCAGATGCTGCTCCGGATGCGCACCGCCCCGATCGGGCGAGTAGAAGAACACGGCCGCCGGCGGGGCTGGGCCGGCAAACGGACAGTCGTCGCGCACATAGGTCCAGAGCCGGCCGGTCCGGGTCTTACCCTTGGCCAGGACCGGCACCGTGGTATCATCGGCGTGGATGCGCTCGGCTGCGAAGACGTGGCCCCGGATCGCATCGACCAGAGGCATCAGGGTTGCCGCGGAGGCGCCTACCCAGTCCGCGAGCGTCGATACGTCGAGATCGATGCCTTCACGCTGGTAGACATCGCTCTGACGATGAAGCGGCAGGTGCAGGCCGTACTTGGCGAACAGGACATGGGCCAGCAGCTTGGGCCCTGCACGCCCGCGCGCAATCGGATACGAGGGAGCCGGCGGCTGGGTGATCGCTTCGCACGCCCGGCAGACGAGCTTCTCGCGCACGTGCTAGATCACCTTCCACTGGCGCGGAACGAGCTCCAGCGTCTCGGTCACGTCCTCGCCAATCTTGCGCAACCGGCTGTCGCCGCAGCACGGGCAGGTCGCAGGCACCGGATAGACAAGGCGCTCCCGCAGCAAATGCTCCGGCAGCGGCCGGCGAGCTGGTTTGCGGCGCTCGAACGATGGCACCGCAATCTTCTTGGCTGCCATCTGCGCCGCGGTCTCGGCTTGCGCCGCGTTCTCCTCCAGGTCGGCGAGCTGCAGCTCGAGCTGGTCCAGCAATGCGCCTCGCTCGGAGGACTGTCCGAACTGCTCGTGCCGGAGCTTCTTGATCGTGAGCTTGAGCTTCTCGATCAGCAATGTCCCCGCCTGGGCTTCCGCCTCCGCGGCCAACCGGGCCACTCGCTCGGCGCGCAGCATCGCCTGCAGCGTGGTCACATCGTCGGGAAGAGAATCATCAGCGCCCATCGCCGACCAGAGAATCACAAGAAGCGGTCTCTGTCCGAGCCGCCGATCGTGCCACCGATTCAAATCCCAGCGATCAGCCCGCCGCCTGCGGTCGCCAGGTATGTTGCGGCATCTGCCAGTCAATGCCCTCAAGCAGGTAGCCAAGCTGGGCTGGTGTGATCGTCACCACGCCATCAGCCGACGACGGCCACAGGAAGCGGCCGCGCTCCAGCCGCTTGTAACTCAGTTGGAAATGCGAGCGGTTCATCAGTCCCGTTGCAGCTTGTGACGGTGACCCATCCCTTTCATCCGTATTCCGGTCAGAGGGGTGCCTGCGTCGGGAGGCGCGGCAACCGAGCGGGCAAGCTGTTGCTGCTGCGCTTTGACGATGGCCGAATTTGCTCTGTTCCGCCGCAATGGACCGATGCAGCAGGCCCCAGTCTCGAGGGTGTGGTGGGAGATGGGCGCGCACTGTGCGGTCTCGCCGATCTACTGGCGCTCAGCGATCTTGTAGAGCGCCTCACGTTGCAAGGCAGGTCCGTGACGCCGAAAGGCTGTAAGGGAAAATCTGCCGCTGCTGTAAGAGAAATAACGCCGCAAAGCCCATGGACACTTCGCTAAATGCAGCTTATTTGCAGCTCAGATGCGCCAGTAAGCGACGATGCGGTGCTTGACGGTTTGGTCGTTCGCGGCATAATAATAATTACGTTAATTGAGTCGAGCTTGGAGAGCGGCGGCGCAGGTGTCGGACGGCGTCAAACACAAGCGATCGAAGGTCAGCGCTCTGGCCGCGGATGGGGTGCTCAATCCGGCTCCGGAGAAAGTCGGCGACCCGAAATTCCAGGAGAACGGCTTCTTCGATCGGCGCGACATCGTGCAAGTGAAGTACGAAATGCTGCGGCGCGTATCCGTCGACAAAATGTCGGTAACGGAGGTGTCCGACGAATATGGCGTCTCTCGGCCGACTTTCTACCAGGCCAAGGCGGACTTCGAGGACGCGGGCCTGGTCGGTTTGGTGCCCAGGAAACGCGGACCGCGCGGACCTCACAAGATCCAAGGCGAAGTACTGGCCTTCCTCAAGGCACAGGTGGAGCCCGACGGACCCATTCGGGCGCGCGAACTGGCGAACCGACTTCGGGCCGAGTTCGGCCTCGATATCCACCCCAGAACGATCGAGCGTGCGCTCGGCGTAAAAAAAACAGTGTGACCAACGATGGCGCTGGACTGCATTGCGCGATGCAGTCCAGCGCCACCGAACAATACGAAATACTGCGCGCAGCCGCGCTCGGCGCCGTTTTGCCGCCGGAGGCGCGCAGCGGCCTTACCATCTTTCTACACCGCGGCATGTGGGCGTGGACGCGTGCGATTTTGCGTGAGCCTTGCCGGCGCCAACCCATTGCCGTGCCGCTGAGGGCTGGCCGGCCCATCGCGGACGAAACTTCCGAGCGACACACAATCATCCACTTGCTCGCCACCATCGTGATGGCGACCCCTGAACGGAAAACAGCATGAATGAAAAGCTCAAGGTCCAATCGCATCATCTCGAGCGGAGCGCCTATCTCTACATCCGGCAGTCGTCGATGCGACAGGTCATGGAGAACGTCGAAAGCACCAAGCGTCAATACGATCTTCGCGGTCGCGCGATCGGACTTGGATGGCGCGACGACCAGATCATCGTCATCGACAGCGACCAGGGCGAATCCGGCGCATCTGCGTCATGGCGCGAAGGCTTCCAGCACTTGGTGTCCGATGTCGGCATGGGGCGCGCGGGGATCGTCATGGGGCTGGAGGTATCCCGCCTCGCCAGAAACAATGCAGACTGGCACCGACTGCTAGAGATATGCGCCTTGGCTGACACGCTTATCCTCGATGAAGACGGCGTGTACGACCCGGCCAACTTCAATGACCGTCTGTTGCTCGGGCTCAAGGGCACGATGAGCGAAGCTGAGCTGCATGTTATCAAGGCCCGATTACGCGGCGGCATCCTCAACAAGTGCGTCGCGGTGAGTATCGTTGCCCTCTGCCGACCGGCTTTATCTATGATGAGATTGGCGATGTCGTTCTCGATCCGGACGCTCAAATCCGGGAGATGATCTCCCACTTCTTCGAGACGTTCTCGCGGGTCGGGTCGGCTACGCAGACCGTCAAGACGTTCACCAGGGAAGGTCTGCTCTTCCCCTCACGTCTGCGCAACGGCAAGCAAGTGGTCTTCCAACAGCTGACCACATCGACCGCCATGCGCATGCTGCACAATCCTCGTTACGCGGGTGTCTATGCCTATGGCCAGCGCCTTTACCGCCGGACCGTCGATGGAAAGAAACAGCTCCGCAAACGGGATCCCAAGGAATGGCTCGCCTGCATTCCGGACGCCCATCCCGGCTATATCAGCTGGGAGCAGTTCCAGCACAACCTCAAGGTACTCGAGGCCAATGGCCAAGGTTATCAAGCCGTCCGCGCTTCGCCACCGCGCGAAGGCGCGGCTTTACTGCAAGGGCGTGTCATATGCGGGCGTTGCGGCAGTCATATGAGCGCCCGTTACGCGGCCCGACGCGGCCAGGTGGACACCTGGTATGTCTGTCACCGCGCTTACGCCGCTCGCGGCGAACCCCACTGTCAGTCGATCGCAGGCTGGCCTATCGACGAAGCGGTCGGCGAATTGATCGCCGCCGAAATGACGCCTGCCGCCGTGGAGTTGGCATTGGAGATCCGAAAAGAGATCGAAGCGCGTCATGATGAAGCGGACAAACTCCGGCTCCGTGCCGTCGAACGCGCCCAGATCGACGCCGATCTTGCACAACGGCGGTTCATGCTGGTTGATCCGAACAACCGCCTGGTTGCCGACACTCTTGAAGGCGAATGGAACGACAAACTGCGCATCCTGGCTGATGCGCGAGAAGAAAGAGAACGTGCTCTGTGCGAAGATCGGGTGACGCTCGACGATGCGATCCGGGATCGATTGATCGCCATGACGGCCGACTTCAAAACAGTCTGGTGTGATCGGACCTTGCCGAACCGCGAACGCAAGCGGCTCCTTGCCTATCTCGTCGAAGACGTCACCTTGCTCAAGTTCCCGGCCGAGCGAGAGACCCGGATCCACATCCGCTTCAAAGGCGGAAAGACCGAAACATTGACTACTCAGAACCCACAATCCTCCGCGCAACAGGTAAAGACCCGGCCCGAGGTGGTCGAACTAGTCGACAAGCTTCTCGACGATCATATCTGCGCCGAAATCGCGGACATCCTGAATGACCGAGGGATCCGCCCAGGCGGCTCAGCACGCCGTGGTAAAGCCGACGCGAAGTTCACTGATTTGCGGGTCATCTATCTTGTTAAACAATATGGTCTGCGCTCTCGCTATGATCGGCTGCGCGAACGGGGGATGCTGACAAAAGCGGAGGCCTGCGCCAAACTCGGCATCACCGAAAGTACCCTGGTCAGATGGGCGAAATACTGCATCGTGAAAAGACATGCCTACAATGGCTATATCGGCCTCTATGAACCGCCAGGACCGCACGTTCCGGCCAAGCAATGCAGCCGATGGAATCAGCTTGCCCACCGCGCTGAGATCATTCGTCAGCTCAACTCTTCAAAATGCGTCGATCCCAAAGAAAGGGCTGTAGTATGAAGCCAATTAGTTGGCGTAGAGCGACATCCCGAGCCCATCGTGCCAGAGGATCTTGATCAGCTTGCCGCTCTTGCCACGGAACACATAGAGATCGCCGCCGTGCGGGTCTCGCTTGAGGGCTTCCTGCACCAGCAAGCCCAGCGAGTTCATGCCGCGACGCATATCGGTGTGGCCTGTCGCAATCCACACCCGCACGCCCGATGCAATGGGGATCACCGGAGGCGTCCATCTGCCAGCGCCGCCACGGCGGCCTTCAGCGTCGCCGCGTCGACCGCACCCGTGATCCGCATCCGAGCTCCGGTCGCAAACTCGATCTCGATCGCCCCGCCGCTGCTGGCCGGCGTGGCTGGACAAGGCGTCGACCCCGATTCCGCGACCACCATCGCCGGTACGAAGCCAGGTTGATCGACGGCATCCTTCGGTTCCGGCCGAAACGAGCGTCGCCATCGCAGTAGCAATGATCGCGAAACGCCATACCGCCGCGCCGTTGCCGCGACTTGGCGCGGTGCCTGTAAGCTCTCCAGGACGATCTTGAGCTTCTCGTCCTCGGACCAGCGCCGCCGCCGACCCGTGTCCACCACCTCAAGCCGTTCGACTTGGGCACTGCGCCTATCACTGTCCATAAGGACAGTTCTCAACAACACGCCTCATTCGGCAAGGCGGCCTTCACCGGATACCAGCAAGCCACGGTTCGGAGCTGAGGATGTCGGCATCGGCCCTGAACCAACCGCCAATGCGCGGGAGCTACATGCTCGATTCGAATGCGATGCCCATACGCATGTCTTGCCGCCAGACAACTTGGGCTGAAGAGCGCCGGCCTTCCAAGGTCAGAAAGACGGCTCCACCCCGCACTCGGATATCGGAGTCCCGCAGAGTTCGAGGATGATCACGCCCGCCAAGGGGTCCTATCCGCGGCTTGATCCTGTCCGGCTAGAGGGGTGCACTCCAATGAGGGGTCAAATTTGCAAGCCGATTGACAGTCAGTCGCCGCTACGGGGCCGAATTAGGGCGGTGATGTCGAAGGATGAAGGCGCGTATCGAGCGCGAAAGCTTCCTGAAGGTGCTGCTGGTACGCGCCTTTCGCCCTCGTCGGGTCGAAGATCAGATTCCAGCTGTGATTGGACACTACACTTGGGATCACGACGAATTTGTGCTTGGCCAAGAGCGCATCCCCGAACGCCTGCTGGCCTGCGCCTGGGATTCCCGGTCGCAGCCAATTGGCGTTCGGAACGTCGACAGGGCGAACAATATGAACGTCAGACACGTGGGAGATATAAAGCGCGGTCAGTACGTGAGGCAGAGTGTCGAGCGCTTTGAAGCCTTTGTGAACCGCCACTTCGAGTATCGCGGTCGCTGGATCAAGCGCGCAATACACAACGCGAACGCCTTTGGCGTTCCACCGGCCGCCGACCTGGAATGCGCCTTCGCCACTATCCCAGGTCGACGCAAAGCGCGCCTGATCGAGGCGCCAAGCGATGAGCTTGCCGCCTCCCAATGGCTCTACAGAAAGCGTCATGCATAGACGCCATATGCGAGGCGTGTGAGGTACTGTTCAACGAGCTCGATGCCCGCCGGAGTGGCAAGCAGGTCGATCGGGCGACGCTGGTCAAGACCGATGGCCGGACGCTCGAGCCACTGCTCGGCTTCTTCCTGCGAACCGAACACGTCCGTGGCCTTGGCGAGGATTTCGGCAAACTTCCAGGTCCGCCCACTTTGCTCCTGGCTGAGCGGCTTGTCCGGAGCGTCCTTGCGTCGCTGAAAGGTGCGAAGGCTCATTCCGAAGGCTTTTTCCAGCGAGTCCGTCTGAATGATGAGGAGGTGACGGACGAAGTGGGTCAACGCAGAGCCTGGCAGTCCGTCCAGCAGCAGTTCGTGGGCGTCGAGGGCGCTTGTGATCCGGCGCGACAGGATGCGCGGGCCGCCGAGCAAATCGGCCACCTTCTGCAGATCATTGCCTGGCCCCTTTGGAGCCGGTTTCTCGGCTGCAGCAGTCATAGTAGTCCTCGCGTCACGTGTCGCTTAATATACGTCACGTGTCGCAATTAATCAAGCCTGGCGCTCTAGGAAACTTGGGCAAACCTTGATTGCGAAGGGCAGCGGGGTACTTGCTGACGGATACATAGCTGCGAAAATCCGCCATTCCTGGCGCCTTGTCGAACTTAGGGGCGGTACGCGCCAGCGTCGCCAACTTCTGCGCGTTCGATTGCCATGGGGGAACTTTGTCGACGGCAAGTAGACCTTCGGCACGCCTGACGGCAAAGCCGACATGCCTGCCGAACATTCTCAGGGAGAATTTTTCGCGGTTGAGGCCGGGGAGAATGCCCGAGCACTTCTCGCTCTGAGCAAGTCCGTGTTCGGCTGAGCGTGAGCAAGACTGAATTTTCCGAGGGGGCATAATGAGCGGCGGCATCGCATGGATCCGCACCGCCTCTGCGTGCCGCCGAGAAAAGATCCGAACGCGCGCGAAACTTTCAGAAACTTCACCTACACTCCTACTTCAGGCGAGGCTTGCCGCACCGCTCAAAATAGCGTGTGCGGCCGAGTGCTGCGTCAGGATGCGGATAGCCGCGGGCGTTATTGGCCTACTGGGCGTCGGTTCATGTCCTCCAGGAGCTCGCGCATCGCATCGAATTGCGTGCCGAAGCCTTTCCAATCCCCTGCCTTCAATCGCTCCATTGCCTCGTTGTAGCGATCAAGCGCCTCCCTGGACTGATTTTCGGTAGGGCTGGCCAGGGGCCTCTCCTCCGTCCTGCTCGAGGCGACCGGCGTCGAACCGGATTCCGTGAACAGAGCCGACAACGCCTTGGCGAGCGTTTCCTTCATCACGACGCGCTCACCATAAGCTGCGATCACGCGCTTCAGCTCCGGCAAGTGTCCGTGCTCCGCCCGCAAATAAAGCGGCGATACATAAAGGATCGAATTGTCGATCGGAATCGCAAGCAAATTCGCGCCGCGGATCACCCGCGAGCCCATCTGATTCCATAGCGTGAGCTGTTGCGAGATCTCGGTGGTCTGATTGATCCGCGCCTCGATCTGGAACGGCCCGTAGACGAGCTTGTCCTCGTAGACGATCAATTTGCTGTAATCGGGCGCGTCGCAGCGCGCGGCGAGCCACGCGATCATGTTGTCGCGGTGGCTCGGAACCATGGAAGCATGAGGAAGAACTCAGCCTGCGGTTCGCCGGGCAACCTCATGATGATGTAATAGGGGCTCATGGTCGAGATGCCGTCGCCGCCCGGCTGACGCGGGAATTGCCAGAGATCCTCGCGGTTGTAGAAAACGTCGGCCGCCTCCATGTGGTAGGCCTGGTACAGCCGGGCCTGAATCAGGAACAGGTCTTCCGGATAGCGAACGTGCGTCCGCAAGTCCGGCGGCATCGCCGTGAAAGGCTTGAACAAGCTCGGCAAGACGCGCTGGTAGGTCGCAGCAATCGGATCGCGGGAATCAATCAGGTAGAAGTCGACAGTCCCGTTATAGGCGTCGACGACGACCTTCACTGAATTGCGAATGTAGTTGAGATCGAGCCCCGGTGCGGGCTCTGCATAGGGGAAATAGGCGTTTGTCGTGTAGGCGTTCTGTATCCAGAACAAGCGCCCATTGCTGACGACCAGATAGGGATCATGATCGAGCCTGAGGAACGGAGCGATCGCGCTCACCCGCTCCCAGCCACAACGCCGGCAGCCCTAAATGCAAGTCGGTGTAACTTGCGCCGACGACGACGCTGTTGTCGCCGTAGAGCAGCAGATAGCGATCGAGAACATAGGACCAGGCTTTTATCGCGAAGAGAAACCCAAGCAGAGCGGATCCGTGCGCGATCACCGCCGGCGACATTGATCGGCCGTGAAGGTCGTATTCGATGTCGCCGTGCACCCAATAGATTGCTGCAGCGAAAAGCCCGCTCAGAACGAGCACCAGCATCATCCAGTTCTTGATCAGAATATAGGCGGGCAGCGAGAACAGATAGAAGCCGATGTCCTTGTTGAAGAGCGGATCGGCTGCGCCGTACGGGCCAAATTGCAAGAAGACGCTCCAGTTGCTGGCTTCGGCCGCCGCAACAAGAAGCGCGAGCACAACTGCACTGCCTGCGACCAGCCGCGGCACTGGCAGTCGATCGCGCACGAGCGCAAGCAGATCCGGCGGCGCGTTGGCCGCAGGACTCCACGGCGGAGCGGCGACGGGCTGCGCCGACCGCGGTCGGGCAAAGCGAAGTGCGAGCCATCCGTTCACCCAAAGGATGGCCGCGGTTCCGGTCCAGACCGCAAGGAAGACGACGCCTTCGGCGCCAATTGTCGTCCAGAAAACTTGCAGATAACCGATCGAGGCAAACCAGAGCCAATCGACCAGGAGGTCGCTCGCGAGCGCGAGCGGGATGAGGCAAGCCCCGATGACGACGGCCGCAACGATCAGGCTGCCCAAGGCACTTCGCCTTGGTACCTTTAGTTTGGGTCCGGCAATCCGGATCGTCATGGCTTCATTATAGCAGAAATGGCGGGCGATCGCCCGCTCGATTCGGGATTAGCACCTCGAGGTGAGGACACGCGTTCCAGAACCGGCATCGCCGCGATCGCGGAACAACGCAACCTGGCGCGCCGTGCCGAATAAAGTCGCGAACTCGCATAGAATTGCGAGCGCAAGACCCCTGTTGGGTCTATAGTCGGGACAGCTGCCCCACCGTATGGCGATAGCCTGCCGGGAAGCCCTGCGGTGGATGGTTTGCATCTTGGACCGGAGGTCATGTCATGGCCATTGCTCCCACGCTCCAGAAATACCTCGCCGCTGAAAACATCCAATACGAGGTGATCCCGCACGAACTCAGCATGACGTCGGCTCGCACGGCTGAGGCATGCCACATCTCGGGCGACCGTCTCGCCAAGGCCATCGTGTTGCGTCGCGACGGCGGATATCTGCTGGCCGTCCTGCCTGCGTCGCATCATCTCCGCCTGTCGGACCTGAGGACAAACCTCGGCGACAATGTCCACATGGCTGATGAAACCGAGGTCGGTCGGCTATTCACCGACTGTAAACACGGTGCGGTTCCTGCCGTCGGCAAATGCTACGGGCTGGATATCATCGTCGACAACAGCATCGACGCACAGCCGGACATCTACATGGAAGCCGGCGATCACGAGACGCTGCTGCACATGGGTCGCGCTCAGTTTTCGCGCCTGACAGCCAACGCGCCGCACGGCCGCTTCAGCGCGCACGACTAAGGATTTTGTAAACGGCGCACATTGGCTCGGCGATCCCGGGCAGTAACACGGGTCGCGAAGCGGTTGTTGAATGGCTGCAGAAGACGACGCGCCAGATCAAAGTACAAATTCAGGGAACGGGGACCGCATTGATCGATGCACTTGAAACCCACGAATGGAGGCTCCGCCATGAAGGTGAAAGACGTGATGCACAAGGGGGTCGATTGGGTCAGCCCCGATACCCCAATCACGGAGATTGCCAAACTGATGCGGGCGCATGACATCGGTTGCATTCCGATTGGCGAGGATGACAAGCTGGTCGGAATGGTGACCGACCGCGACATCGTCTGCAAAGGACTCGCGAGCCACAGCTTCGATGCCGGCCGCACGAAGGCGCGCGACGTGATGACCGAGGGCATCCATTGCTGCCGCGAGGACGATGACCTCGCCAAGGCGATGCATCACATGGAGAAGCTGCAGGTCCGCAGGCTGCCGGTGATCAACAAGAGCAAGCGGATGGTCGGCATCATCAGCCTGGGAGACGTCAGTCATTCCACCTCGGGTGATATGCTCACCGAGACCGTCAGGAGCGTTTCGGCGCATCACTGAACCTACGGCCAGGGAACTTTCGCCCAGGGTTATGCAACCATCGCGCGGCGCAGAAGCGACGGCGCGATGCGGTTTATTTCGCGCCGGCGTGAACGCAAGGCTTCACTCGATCACTTCATCAGCGGCAACGCCGCGGCGCGCAACCTATTGCCGCGCGACATCGCGCGACCGGCACGCCGACGTATTGTCGCGAACCAGGATCGTTCGATATACGCGGCACACGATCATGCTCAAACGCGAGATCCTTTCCCTGATCGCCAATAGCAAGGCGAAAGGCTAGTGCATCAACTACGAAGAGTTGGAGGACGGCCTGGTCAGCGTCTCGGTTCCGGTGTTCAATCGGTTCCGGTCTTGTCGTCGCGACGCTCAATGCCAGCACCAGCTCCGCACGCGCCAACGGGGGAAAGATTGGCTGGAGAATTTGTCTCCAAACTAAGGGGGATGGCTGGCGAGCTTTCGGCAATGCTCCCGTAGGAACGCACGTCCATCTCGCGGCTGGTCGTTGCGAAACCATTGCAGAGTGGAAGACAGCCCTGCCATTCGGTTCAAGACGAACCGATGCAGGAAGGCTACTATTGGTCTTCTCCGTACGCTTTGGCCTGCATTCGGCCCAGTTAGCGTCCCCCAGCCCGCGAAATCGTAGCTTGGCGCACGAAATCGCGCAGATGGCGGAGAGAGTGGGAGTCAAACCTCGTTGAAAAATAAGGCATTTTCGACCTTCCTAGGCCAAAAATGCACCAACTGACCTACGGCAAAATTATTGTTAGGTACCGCGCAAATTGCCACGCAGGATCATTTCTATGCTTGAGGCGATTTCCAACAGATGCCGGTCGGCATTCCTGCGGCCAATCAGCATCAGACCTACGGGAAGACCTTCGATCGGCAACGGCAGCGAAATCGACGGGCAGTCGAGCACGTTAGCGACGCGTGGATTGCGCAGTACGAGACCGTTCAGCTCATGGAACGCCGCATCCTCCACAAGGGAAGAGATCAGCGGCGCACGGATCGGCGTGGTCGGCACGACGAACGCTTCATTGTTGCCGAAACACCGTTCGAAGGACCGGATCGCAGCCTGCCGGAGCCGCACCATGCGCACATAGTCCGTGCCGAGAATGCGGGCCCCGGCCTCGATGCGTACGCGCGTTCGAGGATCGATCCCGTCCAGCTCGGAGATCCCCAAACTGCGCAAGGTTGCGCCGACCTCAATCGATGGAAACGTGCCGATCCTATCGATCCGTGCGACATCATCGAGAGCAGCCTCGATGGATCCATCCTTGATCTGCGAGCCCCCTGATCGAAGCCGCTCCATGGCGTTTTCGAACGCAGCGAGCACCTCGGGCTCGCATCGATCGAACAAGCGCCCGCGGGCCACGACAAGGCGGAACGTGCCGGGGGATGCTGGCCGCAGCCGCGATGGCGCGACCTCACCTGAAAGCACCTGATCGGCCACGAAGCAGTCCTCGACGCTGGCGGCGATCGGACCGATCGTATCGAGCGTGGATGACAGCGAGAATGCGCCTGCGGTCGGCACGAAACCGCTGGTCGGCTTGAAACCGACCGCGCCCGACAACGCAGCCGGGATTCGGAGAGAACCGCCGGTGTCGCTGCCGATGGCGATGTCGACCATCCGCTCGACGACGGACACGGCAGCGCCCGACGACGATCCTCCAGGAACGCGGGTACGATCTCGCGGATTGCCCGGCATCCCGTCATGCGGATTCGTGCCCAGCGCGGAAAAGGCGAACTCGGTCATCTGGGTTTTGCCAATGACAATCGCACCTGCCGCTCGCAGCCGCTTGACGATCTCAGCATCCTCGACGGCCGGCGCCAGAGCACGCAGCACGGCCGATCCTGAGCTCGTGACGGTGCCGGCCACGTCGAACAACGCCTTCACAGAAACGATACGACCGTCGAGCGGGCCGCGAGATGCTCCGGCAGCTCCGCGCCGATCCGCCGCCTCGGCTTCCCACCGGGCAGCGTCTGCGAAGACCGTCGTGAAGACGTTCTTTGCCTCCGGCGCATGGATGCGCATAAGTGCCGCCTCGAGCCGTGCGACCGCAGAAGGTATTGATCGATCCTGCATTGCTGACATGGCCGGTACCCAAGACGGAAAGATCAGGAGACGACCGGAAGAACGTCAATGTCGTAGCCATGGGTCAGGGACCGGTTGAGCACCGGATCCTTCAGCTCCATCTCAAAACGCGTCCCCGGCCGAATGCCGCCGATCGCGCCCGGCGTTCCGCAGAGCATCAGTGTGCCGGCTGGCATCGTGTCCGTGCGCGTGTAGCGACGAATGAGATCGCGCGGGGTCCTGAGCGAGGAGACCGGGCTGTCCTGGTAGAGCACCCGTTTCCCGTCGATCGTCGACCACGAGCGAAGGACCAGTTCATCCCAATGACCCTCGACATCGGCATAAGACCAGAGCTGCGGGCCGACCGGCTTGCCGCACAGCTGCTTCGAAAGTGCGATGCCCGACGCCTCGGCCTTGCGGTCGGTATGGTCGGATCCGATGCCGACCCAGAGTCCGTCAGCCATGGCGACAATGACAGGCTCGACCTCACCGGAACTGTCGGGCCCCAGGACGGTCAGGCGGCTGTCCTGGGTCAATGTTTGCGCCGCGACGCGGTAGTAGAGCGGCGTCGTCGAGGGGCGTGGAATGCCGAGCGCGGCGAGTTCCTTGACATGATGCTCGATCGCCGCTGCATCCCTGCCCGCCCAGCCCGCGATGACAAGGGACCCGATCTCGACAGCAATGCGGTCGGTCCGGTCATTCGCGATGCGTTCAAATTGCAGCAACGTGGAATTCCCTATCCTTGATCGATGTGGTCAGGATTTCGCCGCGCTCGATCTGCAGCGTCCTGTCGGCGACCCGGTCGAGCAGCGCGGGCGACGATTCCGTAATCAGCATGGCGAGTTCCGGCCGATGCTTGCGCAATTCGCCAAGAGTCCGCGCATAGTCGAGCGCGAGGGCCGGCGCCAGCCCCTGAAAAGGCTCGTCGAGCAGCAGAACCTTGCGTGCTACCGTCAGTGCGCGCCCCAGCGCGACCATCTTGCCCTGCCCTCCGGAAACGCCTCCGGCCGGCCGGGACCGCATCACGTGCAATTCGGGCAACAGCTGGTAGATCTCGTCGAGCCTGCGCGCGATCTCGACACGGTCGAGCTTCAGCGCCAGGGCCGGGAGGCGGATGTTCTCCTCCACGCTGAGCTCGGGAATCAGGCGCCGGTCCTCCGGCGCATAGCCAATCCCGGCGCGGGCGCGGGTGTGGGCAGGCCTGTTGCCGAGATCTTCGGCATCGAGTCGAACTGAGCCTTCGTCCATCGCGATGAGGCCCATGATTGCGCGCAGGGTCGTGGTTTTGCCGGCGCCGTTGCGCCCGATTAACACCGTCGTCTTGCGCGCGATGATCTCGCAACTGACGGCGCGCAGCACGCGAACGCCCTCGATCGAGACGCTGACCTTGTCGAGCCTCAGCATCAGGCCACCCCTACGACTCGTTGGCGCACTTGCGCGTTGCTGAACACCTCGTCGGGCCGTCCCTCGGCCATGATGTTGCCGGCGTTCCACACCAGGACTCGGCTCGCGTAACGCGCGACCACGTCCATGTCATGCTCCACGAACAGCGCCGTGATGCGGCGCTGGCGCAGCGCCGCCATCAGTGCCTCCATCAGCGGAAAGCGTTCGAGGGCGCTCACCCCGCTGGTCGGCTCGTCGAGCAGCAGCAACCGAGGCTTCAGGGCCAGCGCAACCGCGATATCCAGCAGCTTGCGATGTCCTTCAGGAAGCGTGCTGCTGATCCGGTCGGCATCGTCGGCAAGCCCGACGAGGTCGAGCAACGCCCTCGCCTCGTCGCGCCGGCTCGCCGTTTCGAGCGGCTGCACCGCGCTCCACAGACCATCGGTTGCGGCTAGGGCCAGCATCATGTTGTCGATCACGCGCTGTGCGGAGAAGAGCTGCGGAATCTGAAATGCGCGGGCGACGCCTCGGCGCGCGATGGCGCGCGGCGACAAACGGGTGATGTCGTGGCCGTCGAGCAAGACGCTACCAGATCTGGGGCGGATGTAGCCCGTGCAGATGTTGAGCAGCGTCGTCTTGCCCGACCCGTTCGGACCGATGATCGCGAGGAATTCGCCGTCACCGATCGCGATGCTGACATCGTCGGCAGCCTTGACGCCGTTGAATGCGACGTGGAGGTTTCTTGCTTCCAGGATGGGAGGCGTCATAGGCTCGTCGCCTCCTTGCGCGCGAACAACCCATAGACCCCTTGCGGCATGAACATGATCACGATGATCAGCGTCATGCCCACGATCAAATTCCAGGAATCGGTGACGGTGACCGCGGCGCTATGCAGCAATTCCAGGAACAGAGCACCGATGAACGCGCCCGGCACGCCACCGATGCCGCCGAGCACGGCGATCAGCACGAGGTGGCCGGATGCGGTCCAGAACGCGAAATCCGGGACCACGCGGCCGATCGCAAAGCCGGCGATCGCGCCGCCAAGGCCGGCGAGCGCCGCCGAGACGACATAAGCGATCAGCAGAACCGCCCAGACCGGAATGCCCAGATATTCGAGCCGAATCTCGTTGGTATGGACGGCCGAGAGAGCATGGCCGAGCGGACTGTTCAGGTAGCGCCGCACGGCAAGACCGACGAGCACCATCAGCCCCAGACTGAGATAGAACAGCACACTCTTGAAGGCCGGTTCGCCAAGCACGAGGCCGAAGACCGCCGGGACCGGCACCGGCAAGCCGTCAGTCCCGCCGGTGACGCCGTACAGTTTTGCGCACAGCGCGTAGAACACCATGGAGACCGCAAGATTCAACATGGCGAAGAAGATCGCGCGATAGCGGACGAGAAACGCTCCGGCGACGGCACCGACGAACGCGCCTCCCAGCACCGACAGGATCAGCAGCAGGCCAAGGTCGTTGACGCCGGCGCGCGCCAGGAACGCGACCGCATAGGCGCTCGCGGCGAAGAACATGGCATGGCCGATCGAGATCAGCCCGGCGCGGAGCAGCACGGCGACGCCGAGTGCCGCAAAGCCCTTGGCGATCGCAAGCGTCAAGACGAATTGAAGCCAGGGCGCGACCTGAGGCAGCAGCGCAATGACAAGGACCGCCGCAGCGGCGATAATCGTTGGCATCATATCCTCCGCGCCGTCACCGATCCGAACAGGCCGTAGGGGCGGATCAGGAGAACGACCAGCATCGCCCCATAGGGCGCAACCGCATCCAGCGACGGCGCCAGATAGATCGCGAGCACACGTGCCAGGCCGACGATCAACGAGGCCAACGCGGCTCCCTCGATCTGTCCGAGGCCGCCGATCGCCGCCACCGCAAAGGCGAGCACCATGGTGTCGGCGCCGAGACCTGGTGCGATGCCTGACGTCGGCGTCGCCAGCGCACCGCCCAATGCTGCCAGGAACACGCCGAGCGAAAACGCCAGGATGAAGATCCGGTTGGTGTCGATGCCGATCGACTGCGCCATCTCGCGGTCGGTGACGACAGCCGTGATCAGGCGGCCCAGCCGGGTGTGATTGATCAGGAGCCGCAGACCGATGACGACGAGGAGCGCCATGGCAATCAGGAGGATCTGGTAGTTGAGATAGACGACCCCACCGATGCTCGTGGTGCCGAGCAATCGCATCGGTGCGTCTTCGTAGAAGGACTGGACGCCGAAGATCACGCGCTGGAGGTCCTCCAAGATGAGGAACAGCCCGAATGTGATCAGAATCTGCACCGCCTCCGATTTGCCGTAGGTCCAGCGGACCAGGCCGCGCTCGATCAGCGGACCGAAAATCGCCGCGACGAAGAGCGCGCTGAACACCAGCGCAAGGAACGACAAATATGGATTGAGCTGCCGGCTCGCGATGAACAGGCAGATCGAAGCCGCGACATAACCGCCGATCGAATAGAGGCTGCCATGGGCGACGTTGAGGACGCGCAGGACGCTGAACACCAGCGTCAGGCCGACCGCCGCGAAGAAGATCAACGCCGCGCTGGCCAGACTGTCCAGCAGCAGGGGTATGATTGTATTCGACATCGGCCCTTCCGTGACTGGAATCAGATGAACGTCATCCGCCCTATTTGTAACTGCCGGGCTTCGGCAGGCTTTTCGCGAACTCGGGCTTGAGCGTCGCAATCCACGCGAGCGGGTCCTGGCCGGCCTGCGGCATCAGGCTGTCGCCCTTGTAGCGGACCATGTCGCCGATCACGGGAAACTGCTGCGCCGGTGTCTTCGTGGTGACGCCGACGATCTGGTCGACGAGGCCGTCATTGTCGGCGCGCGTCTGCGCGGTGCCGGTCAGGGTTTCGACCTGGCTGCCCTTCATGGCGGCGGCGAGCTCGGCACGCGTCGGCCATTTGCCGCCGTTCTTCTGTATCGCGGCCTCATAGGCCGCCTTCACGTAGATCAGCGTATTGGCCATCTTGATCGACGGGAACACCGGATACTCACCGAAGCGCGCCTTGTAGGCTTCGGCAAACCTCACCGTCTCCGGCTTGGCCTTGGCGTCGGGCGACATCCACCAGCCGTCGCCGAGAACACCAACGATCACACCGTCAGGCAAGGGCACGCGCTGCAGCACTGTCTCGCCGAGTGCCAGGATGACCTGACTGGAGGTGAAGATCCCACGCGGTGCGGCCTGGCGAACGAAGTTCTCGAGGTCGGCGCCCCAGAGATTTGAGAAGACCACGTCCGGGCGCGCGGTCGCAAGGCGCGAGATCTCGGTCTGGTAGTTCGGCGAACCAAGCTTCGGATAGAGTTCGGCGACGATCTCGACGTCCGGCTTGAGGGCCTTCAACGCCGCGGTGAATATCTTGGCCGCGTCATGACCGAAGGCATAGTCCGGGTTGATGATCGCTACCGTCTTCACGTCGGGTTTGCGGTCCAGCAGGTAGATCGCGTAGGCGATGAATTCCGGCACGGTGTTGCCGTTAGGGCGGAACACATATTTGCTCTTGCCGTCCATCAGCAGCTGGTGCGTATCGCAGTTCCAGCCGACGGTGGGGACCTCGAGCTGCTCGGCGAGCGGCGCCAGCGCGAGGCAGTTCGCGCTCGACAAGGCTGCGATCACGACCTGGTTTTTGGCGTCGCCGGTGAGCCGGCGATATTCCGCGATGACGCCTTGCGCGCCCTGCGCCTCGTCGACATAGGTCGCGCTGACCGGCACGCCTCGGATACCCCCCTTTGCATTGATCTCGTCGATCATGAGGTCGGCCGCGTTCTTGCCCGGCACGCCGTAGGCTGCGGCAGGACCGGATGTGAACGTGAAGATGCCGAGCCCCAATGCGCTCGGCTTCTCCTGCGCAGCGGCGGGCGTGGCGGCTATGACGCCGAGCGCGAGCGCCCCGGCAAGCCCGTCCACCACCCATCGGACTTTGCCCTGCGGCACGCCGCGATTCAGCCCGAAGAGCCATTCAAGCGACGATAGGCAACGTGCAACTCCGATAGATATACCTCTAGACGTCATGACTTCTCTTCCCCCTATGCTGGTCGAATGATGTTGAGCAGCAGCGAATCCGGATCACACCGGATCGAAATAGTGCATCTCCAGCAGCAGGCAGCCGTTCACCGACTTGAACGGGCCATGCGGCGCGTGCGGCGGGCGGCAGGCATAGGTGTTCGGCGGGAAGCTCTTGCCGCCTTCGCCGTTCGCATTGTTGCCGACGATCAAATCGCCCGAGACCAGATAAACCTCCTCCCAATATTCGTGGGAGAACGGCGCAGTTGTGTAGACGCCGGGCGCAAAGCGGAGCAGCCGCGTTCGCGTGCCGCGCCGGTTCGCCTCGTCCAATCCGCCAGAGATGATCTTTTGCTGGATGCCGGCCGGATAGCCCGCCGGCACTTCCCAACCAGTAGCCATATCGAGAGTGTAGAATTCGTCGTGCTTCTTGTTGACGGGCATGGATTGTCTCCTTCGGATCAGGCGGCTTTGCTGGCGGTCGAGACGCCGTTGAGGTCGTAGGAATCGAGCATGGCCTGGACCAACCGGTCGGCGCCGGCCCAATCGTAGGTGCGGTAGGAGTGACCCTTGGTGACGAAAGTCGCGCCGGCGTAGAACATCTCGTATTGCTGGTGACGCGAGCCGAACTCGGAGCCGACCGCGTCCCAGGCGAGCTTGTAGAACTTCACGCGGTCATGCGAGTTAGCCTTAGGCGACTGCTGGGTCTTGCCGATCAGGGCCGCGATCTCGGGATTGTCGAAATCCGCGACCGACGAAGGCAGCATGATCATGCCACCGCCGGCGAGCTCGCGGAGCGTGTTGATGACGTTGCCGTAGAGTTGCTGCGTCAGCACCTGCGCGGAGTAGAGCGTATGCCGGTCCGGGATGAAGTAGGGACCGACCTGCGTGCCTTTGGCCTCCATCGCAGCCACCAGCGCGTCGACCATGCCGGTCTCGGCCGCGAGCTGGCCGAGCATCTCGCGCACCTGCGGGAACTGGGTGACGCCGTTCATGTCGGCAGTCCGATGGGCAAGGCCGGTCAGGAACTTGAGCTTCACGCTCAGGCGGACCATCGCCTGATAGTTCTGGTAGACGTGGCAGGGCGTGGCGTGAAACTGCTTCTGGCACATGTCGACATTGCCTTCGATGAAGACTCGGTCCCACGGCACCTTCACGTCATCGAAGTAGAGAACCGAGTCGTTCTCGTCGAAACGACTCGACAACGGATTGTCGAACACTGCGCCGGCCGCATCCTCATAGGATTTCCGCGACAGCATCTTGAGGCCCTTCGTGTTCATCGGAATCGCGAAGGACATCGCATAGCGCTCTTCGCCGGGTCGCATCGGCTGGATCGTCGTGACGAACACCTCGTCGGCGACCACACCGCCGGTGGCGAGCATCTTGGCGCCGCGGATCGTGATCCCTTCCGCGTCGCGGTCGACGACGCCGGCGGTGAGGAACGGATCGGCCTGTTCGGCCGCACTCTTCGAACGGTCGGCCTGCGGATTGATGATGACGTAAGTGAGGTAGAGGTCCTTGTCGCGGGCGTAGCGGTAGTAGCTCTCGAGCGCGCCGGCGCGGGCGGGATCATAGGCCTTGAAGACGTCGAGCCCCATGTAGAGCCCGGAAATGCAGGACGCGACGTGGTCCGGGGCACGGCCCATGAAGCCGGCATGCAGCGAGGCCCATGCCTCCAGCGCCTTGCGCCGCATCACGAGCTCAGCATAGGAGGTCGGAAGCTGCCAGATGCGGTTGGCGCGACCTGCGCCCGTATCGAAGGTCATCAGCTCCGTGTTGTCGGACGCGCTCGCGAAGTCGAACAGGCCCGCCATGGAGGTGGCGAGGTTGCGGAAGGCATGGTGCGTCGTGACATCGCCGACCGAGGCGCCGTTGATGTAGATGGTGCGGCCGTCCTTCAGGCCTGACAGATATTCCTTTGCGCTGCGCATCGCAGATCTCCGGTTCAAAGCTAGTAGTGAATGGGAAGCGGCCAGGTCGGCTCGCGCTCGGTTTCATCGACGAGATCGCGGTAGCGGCCGCGGAAGAAAATCAGAGGAGCGGCCGCTTCGGCGCGGCTCGCGTGCCTGATGACACGGACCACGAAGATCACGTGGTCGCCGCCCTCGTAGACCGCGTACGGTGCACATTCGAAATGCGCCATCGCGCCCGAGATCAGGGGCGCCTCGGTATGGCCGACCGACGTCTTCACCTGGTCCCATTTGTCGGAGAGAGCGCGCGCGAATTGGTTGGAGATCTGCTCCTGATCGCGCGCGAGAATGTTGACGGCAAAGCCCTTGGCTTCGAGCATCGCAGGCAGGCTTTTTGCCTTGCGGTCGACGCTGAACAGGACCAGCGGCGGATCGAGTGAAACGGAGTTGAACGAGCTCATGGTCATGCCGATGAGCTCTTCGCCCTTCCCCCGTGCGGTCACCACCGCAACGCCGGTGGCGAATTCCCCGAGAGCACGCCTGAATGCACGATCCTCCATGGACACTGCCTCGTCGCCTGGTTCTGACGTATAATTCTCAGATAGCTTTCTCGCAAAGCTAGTGTGGAATGTCAAGCCCACTTGCTGGGCCGGCGCATGCGTGCTTGTTAAGCAAGCCGCAACGCCATGATTTGGTGAGGAGATTGACCGCGTGACCGATGCGCTTTTGACGGCGTCGAAACCCGAGCTGCTCGATAAGGAAGGAGACCGCACGCTTCGCGGCCTGCTCTACGACTATTTCGCGTTCGGACGCGGTCTAGAAGCCTGCCGGGAAATATTCGCAGGCTTCGTAGACCTGTCGCCGACCCAATATTTGATCCTGATCGCGATCAAGAATTCGAGCGCGGAAGAACCGATGGGCGTGAATCAGGTCGCCGAACGGCTGTACCTGAGCGGCGCCTTCGTCACCAACGAGATCAACAAACTGGTGTCCGATGGCTTTCTCGAGAAAACCCCCCATCCCGAGGACGGACGTCGGGTGCAACTTGCTCTCACCCAGCGAGGAATGAGCCTGTTGATCCGCCTTGCCACTTTGCAGCGACCGGTCAACGACGCGCTGTTTGGATTGCTGACGCGCGAGGAGTTCAAAATGCTGGCCCAGCTCCTGTCCCGGCTCGCGTCAAACGCTGATAGTGCGTTGAAGCTGGCCGTACATGTGCAGGCTATGCTCAGTTTGCAGGAGGATCAGCGGGCCTCCACAGCGAGTCCGCCCGACTCCCGCAAGAAGCGGCGCGCAACGCGCCGCAGCGGTCGATAGCGCCAATCGGAGGTTGGCGCCTTGCTCTGCCCGCGGCTCAATTCGGAGGCGGAAGATAAGGGAACAAAAGCTGAAAGCTCGGACTGGCCGCGCCAGTTTCGCACCAGAAACAGCCTGATCGAAACGGGACGAACGCCATTGAAATCAAACGAAACCGCAGCAAAATCAATGAAGCTCGCCGATGTCCCGCCGCTCATAATGGTTTGGTTGCAGCTTCGAATGATGTCCGCCCACCGAGTTCAGGACACCTGCGCCTCATCTTTTGAATTAAGACAGGCCGGCAGCGACGCCAGGTATTTCCCTGCGATGCAAGCCCGCTTTGCGACACGCCACGAGCGTCGTCGGACGCGTTCTAACATGAGCAGGCGCCCGCAAATCGACCGGCTAAGAAACTTTACACTGTGATGCCAAAACTCCCGCCTCGGGAGCTTTGGCTCGATAGCAACGTTTCGGGTCCCTCTAGAGCTTGCGTCGACCCCGATGCGGATCCTTCCACTGGGGTCCAGTTGCCGAACGCTGCCGCGGTTCAGCACCAGCACTACGCCTATCGTTGAAGCGCCGAATACGCCGAGCAGCGTCAACGTCTCGATCGCTGTTGTCACTCCGGCAGGGCGGCTTCGTTCTTCGGCCGCGTGGTGCAGGCGCTGAAACTATGCCAAACTGAAATGGAAGGGTTGGCTGTTTACACTTGGCCTGCCCCCAGACCTGAGAATGGTTAGAGTATACAGGCCACGATCGGACCGCAAGTGAAGATGCAAAGCCTTCTGCGCTTTGTCAGCAACGACGCAATCAGGATGTGAGTCATTCGGAAATCCGGAGAGAGCACCTAGCGCCTCGCAGCAATTCGACCTGCTCTTCTCACGCACGGGCCAGCTTCCGTGGAGAGGCCCGCTGCTTGCTTAAATTGCGTGCGCCCTTTGTATCGGAGCCAGAGGATGGCCGCACTCAGGTGGCCTAACGGGATTGGCGCTAATCCACTCACTCAGATGAGCCGGTGCTGGTCTACCCAGCAAATAACCCTGGAACAGATCTACTCCTTGGCTTCGCAGGTATTCCAGCTGATCCGGCGTCTCAATGCCCTCTGCAGTGACCTGGACGCCTAAGCCTCGGGCCAAGGTCATGATTGACGCCACAACCGTCCTGCTC
This sequence comes from Bradyrhizobium sp. Gha, assembly GCF_900113735.1. Taxonomy (GTDB): domain Bacteria; phylum Pseudomonadota; class Alphaproteobacteria; order Rhizobiales; family Xanthobacteraceae; genus Bradyrhizobium. Next base: position 87,308 of record NZ_FOQM01000025.1, on the reverse strand, counting down.
GCCGGTTGATTGACCACGTCTCTCGTGAACGAACGGTCGATCTTCACCTTGTCAAAAGGAAATGAGACGACCGAACGGATCGAAGCGTATCCCACACCGAAATCGTCCAGCGCTATTGATATCCCGATGTTCTTGAGCTGACGAAAGAGAAGAAGATTCTCCTCCTTCTCCTGCAGCAGCATGGATTCTGTGACTTCGAACTCAAGCCGATCAGGTGACATACCTGTTTCCAGCAGCGTTCTTAGGACAACGTCGAACAACGCCGGACCGCGGAACTGTTCAGGAGACAAGTTGACGGCAACTTTGACCCCCTTACGCCAAGACGCGGCGTCTGCGCACGCCTGCCGAAGAATCCACCGGCCCAAGGGCTCTATTAGGCCGGTCTCTTCAGCGATTCCAATGAATTGGTCCGGGTAAAGCAGGCCTTGAGATGGGTGACGCCATCGCACCAAGGCCTCCATCACACTTGGCTGCAGCGTCTTCGCATCAAAGATGGGTTGATAGTGCAATTCGAAATCGCCCCGGGCCACGGACTCGCGAAGTTCGTTGACGAGCCGATTGCGGGATTGAGCGTTCCTGTGCATCTCTTCTTCGAAGAACCGATATCCGTTTCGTCCCTCGGCCTTAACGCGGTAGAGGGCCAGATCCGCCTTATAGAGCAGTTCTGAAGCCGTAGAGCCGTGCAGCGGAGCGAACGCCAATCCGATACTCACCCCGATCGACACGTCCTGTGCCTCGATCGAGAACGGTATCGCCACGGTTTCGAGGAGGGTGATCGCAAGTCTTTCCGCCTGTTCGCGACACTCTCCAGAGCTGAACTGTACGATTGCGAACTCGTCGCCTCCCAGGCGGGCAATCAGATCACCATCGGAGGAAGCCGATTTCAGGCGCCTGCTCAGTTGCTTGAGCAAGGCGTCGCCGGCAGCATGCCCCAGCGTATCATTCACCGACTTGAAGCCGTCGAGATCCAGCAAGTAGACGATCAGCTCCTGTTCGCTTGCCTTTGCGTGTGCGAGCCGGTTCAACAGATCTTCGAGCAAGGCGGCTCTGTTCAACAGGTCAGTTAACGCATCGTGACGGGCCGCATAGTACACTTGGGCTTCGGCCTTCTTTCGAGCAGTAATGTCGACCCGGATCGCCATGTACGCGACCGGCTTGCCGTTTGAACCAAGCTGGGGTGTGATCACGGTGTCGACCCAGTAGAGCTCCCCGCTTTTCGCCCTGTTGCAAAGCTCGCCCCGCCAGACGCCCCCTTTGGCGAGGCGACGGTACATCTGCCGAAAAATTTCTGGGGCATGAAGCCCCGATTTCAGGAGGCGGTGGTTGTTTCCAACCAGCTCCTCCCGGTTGTATCCACTGACCTCGCAAAATCGATCGTTGGCGTAAGTGATCGTACCCCGGACGTCAGTGATCGCGACGATGACGGCCTGATCGATCGCATATTGCTTCTCGATCAGCTCCTGCCTTGCCGCCTCGGCTCGGAGCTCTGCGAGACGAAGCTCGGTGACATCTCGGTGCCTTTCGACGAAGCCACCGTCAGACATGGGATGCATATCGAGCTCGATGAACGACCCATCTGCAATTCATACGTCGTCTGGAAGTCTTCGCCCCGCTGAATCGCCGCCAGGTAGTCGGCTAACTGGACATTTTTCATCGCTGCGAGAACGCGGGCATGACGGCCCTTCAGAACATCCTCCACTGAGCGGCCCGGCGAGACCTCGGAAGATGTCAGCGAATAGAGGCTGCGGTGCTGTTCATTACCTATCACCAGCCTGGATTGGCCGTCGAAGACACACAGGCCATGAGAGCTGCTTTCGATGGCGGTGTGGAGCAGTTGCTCCCAGTTTACTTCTGCCTTAGGCACGCTCCGCCTCGCAAGCTGACCAAATCGACGTGGATCGCACGACGCTGAAAGCGCATTGTCCATGTCAACTGTCGCGATCTCCACATCCATAGTCGGTCCAATCATTGTGTCGTCAAGCTCTGATGACACGCTAGGCCGCCCGGATCTCGGCAAAGAATGTCTCCACTTCCGAGCGAAGGGCCGCAGCTTGAATGGACAGCTCTTCAGACGCGCCCAGAAGCTTTTCCGCGGTCTGCCGGGTTTGAGCGGCCGCCTGGCTCACGCCGGTGATGTTGCTTGACACCTCGTGCGTGCCCAGGGCCGCCTGCTGCACGTTACGCGCGATCTCCGCGGTAGCCACGCCCTGCTCTTCCACGGCTGCCGCTATGACGGTAGCGATCTCGCTGACGGACCCGATCGTGCGGCCGATGTCCTGGATAGCCCCCACCGAGTCCTTCGTTGCGCCTTGAATCGAGAGGATCTGCTCACCAATCTCGCCTGTGGCCTTTGCCGTCTGCTCCGCCAGGGCTTTGACCTCGGAAGCAACGACGGCGAAGCCGCGGCCGGCCTCGCCGGCGCGCGCTGCTTCGATCGTGGCATTGAGGGCGAGCAGATTGGTCTGCCCCGCGATGGTGCTGATCAGTTCCACCACGTCGCCAATTCGCTGGGCCGCTCTCGCAAGGTTCTGGACCGTGTCGCCGGAGCGGGCCGACTGCTCCACCGCGGTCTGGACGATCTTCGTCGATTCAGACACCTGACGCCCAATCTCCTGAATTGACGAGGTCAGTTGCTCGGTCGATGCGGCAACGGCCTGCACATTCGTCGATGCTTCTTCCGAGGCGGCGGCTACCACGCTGGACTGCTGGGTCGACCGCGAAGCGCTCGCAGCGAGGGCATTGGCGGCGCTCTGAAGATTGCCGGCCGCGCCGCCGATCGTACCCACGACCGTTTTCATCCGGGCATCGAAGCTTCTGATGGCGGCGCGGATCGCCTCTTGACGACTTTCCCGCTCGGCAAGCATGGCCTCCTGATAGACGGAGATGGCGATCTCCATGTCGAGCATCACGGCGCAATTAACAGCATTCAACAACTCGGACAGGTGCGCCGGACGCCAGCGATATCGCCGGACCGCAAGCGAGACGAGTTGGTTCAGGACAAAGTTGTATCCGCCAATGTACCAGCGCGGCTCAAGGCCGATCTTGTTGTGGACCATGCCGATGGCACGAACCCCTTTCAAGTATTCGTCGTCGAACCGACCATTGAACAGCCGCGCCCAGTGCGTGCCCTGGGCCGTCTTCAGTCTGGGAATATCGCTCCCAATCAGTGCGGCAAGCTGGGGTTCGCTCGTGACGTGCCGGTAGAAGCCGTCAAGAATGCACGGCACAGCAGGTTCGGCGATAACCCAGAATTCCCGCAACAGCTCGCCGCTGCGAGATGTGATTCCCATGAACCGCATTCTGGCCTGGCGATCCTCGCCGGATGCGAGGCACACAGCTAGGTTGGTCATCGTTAAGTCCTTTCAAATCTGATTGCGAAAAATGGCTGGGAGTTCGGCACCGAAACAGCTAGTCGACGAGCCAGTCGGAATAGCTTGAGAGAGTAAGCGCCATGTCGACGGCCATATATTGTTCGGACGTGACGACGAGAGCTGGTTTGAGCGCAGCGGAATCGAGGCGTCGAACAGCAATTGTTCGGCGAGGCCCGCCTTCATCAGGGCGTAACCGGCGACATACCACTTGGGATCGAGCCCGACTTCATGGTGCATGATCCCCACCTTGGTCGCCCTGCGCAGATAGGCCTGATCGACTCTGCTGTTGAACAGCGAATGCCAGTGTTCCCTCTGCTTGATCATGAGCCGGCTGACGGTGTGCTCATCCAGAAGAACGCCGGGATGCGACTGCCGCGTTCGCCTGTAGAACTCAGCGATGATTTGGCTACTTGGGCCCTCGGCCAAATTCCACAGCTGCTCCGCAAGGAGCTGAGTGCGCGTGTCGATTCTGAGGTACCGAATGATCTGTGTCATCATGCCCGCACGCCTTGCCGGAGCCCAACGTGCCGAACAATAATACCGGCCCTGCTAACCTTCTGTTAGGCAAAATTGGCGCGTGCGGTTCGGCTTATGCGGCAATCCAGGATTGGCGATGCACGATTCTGGGCAACCGAACGCCAGATTTGCGAGATGGCGCGTTGGCGATCGACAACTCGACCAATTTTGCATGATCGGTGCAGGTCAGACGCCAATTTAGCGGGGACGCACGCCAGGCTTGCCTGCTTCTGGAAACAGGAATTCGACACCCGCTCTTGCAAGAGCCGCTTCGATCAAAGGAAGCGCCGGGTCGTTGTGCGATGGAGCGCCGTCCAGCTCCTCGAGGCGACGGATGGTCGCACGCGTGCTGCCCGCAGCCTGCGCCAGATCCAACACCGACCATCGCAGCAGGCCGCGCGCAGCCCTAATTTGCGCCCCGGTGATGCGGTGGGCGCCGGAACGCGCCGTATTGCGGTCGAGATCAACGCTGATGCCGAGCCACTCCTTGATATTCCCAGCGTCATCCAGCATCGGTTGACCAGTGGAACGCATCCACCTGAAAGTGCCGTCGGCTTGGAGAAAGCGGTGCACCACGTCATAGCCGCGTTTCTCCCGGCTTGCCGCCGCACATACTCTGAGCATCTTCTCCTGGTCGTCTGGATGGACGAGCTGGAGCCAACCAGATTCGGACGCAACGAGCTGGCTGCCATGATCGCAATTTACGAGTTCGTGGATTCGACCGTCCAATTTGGCGATCCATACCACGGCTCCGGCAGCCTTGATGAGGGCACGATACCGCTCGTCGGCAATCCGCAGCCGGTTCAGCTGATCCTCGCGAGCCGTGATATCCGTGCAGACGCCGATTGCCTTCTCTGCCGCCCCCTCCGAGTCCACGAAGACGATGAGCTGACAGTAGATCCAGGCGATGCTGCCGCCCGGGCGAATGACGCGGAATTTCCGCCTGATGGTTGAGGCCTTTTGGATGACCCGCTCAACCTCCGCCTGCGCGCTGCGATCGTCGGGATGGGTGACCTGGAGGATGGCCGCAAAGGATGGCGTTACCCTTCCCGGCTCGATGCCCAGAAGATCATAATACCCGCGCGACCAGTGCATTTCATTGGTACGCAGATTCCAGCTCCACAGTCCGCATCGCAGTTCACGCTCGATCAGGCCGAAGCTTTCTTCGGTGCCTCTCTTCAAGAGGTCCAACATTCTTGCTCTCAAAATGCTGCAAAGTGATCAAAGTTGGGAATGTTGTCCAGCAGCATGCTAGTTGGTCGCCTTGCGTTGAATGACGCTGACGCCAGGTTGACATCGCTATCGGCCGAGCACCGTCGGCCGGCAGGTCAATGGCGGTGACGAGCACGCAGCTTCGGAGCATGACAAACATCAGTTCATATTTGCTTCCGCAATCTGGTTGATGCTGAGACTCACTATGCCATCGGCGAGGCCGCATCTATTCAGATGGGCCGTGCTCAAAGGCTAATCGCAGACAAGATACCTGCGATGGCGGCTGTAAACGTAACGGCATTCGCTACTGGAGGTGTCGCTCGAGCGCGTCCCCCCATAGGCGTACCCAGCGTAGGCGCCGGCTGCGTATGCGCCGACATAAGTCGCGGCGCGCGCGCCATAGCCGTAGCCGTGCTCGCCGCCGTAGCGATAGCCGGCACCACCAATTTTGACCGACGTCCGCGCGGCGCCGACGAAAGCCGGCCCGGCGCCAGCACCTCGCGCGGCGAGATCAACGCGCGGCCCGGCTGCTGGACCCAGGCGAAGGCCGGGACCAGAGAGAGTAGCGGCAGAACCGAGAGCTGCGAGTGGTGGGGGCCCTGCTGGCGCGATCGACGAAGGAGCGACGGGCGCCATCGGTGGCGGCGGAAACTGCGCAAACGCAATGGAGGGGGCAAGCGAACTTGCCGCGACCGTCACAGTGACAGCAAGGATTGATAGCTTCCTCGAGAGCATCGTCGTCTCCATTCTAGACTTGGGCTTCGAGCACAGGCTCCGGGGCGTCATGAGCGGGCCTCTCTTCGGCCGGCGCGTCGTTCGCAGCGACTTCGGAATCGTGTGAAGGTGATTCATCCGCATGATCCGGATCGATGCGGAACCAGGCCACATACAGCGCCGGCAGGAACAGCAGCGTTAGCAGCGTGCCGACGATAATGCCGCCCATCATGGCGTAGGCCATCGGGCCCCAGAAAATCTCGCGCGCGATGGGAATCAGCGCGAGACTTGCCGCGGCAGCCGTAAGCAGGATCGGGCGCATGCGGTGCTCGGTTGCTTCCACCACGGCATCCCAGGCCGGCCTACCCTCCTTCTTCAGATCCTCGATCTGCACGATCAGGATCACGGAGTTTCGGACCAGGATCCCGATGAGGGCGAGCACGCCGAGGATCGCCACAAAGCCCAGCGGCGCGCCGCTCGGCAGCAGAGCCATGACAACGCCGATCAACGCGAGCGGCGCGACCGCGAACACCAGGAACAGGCGCGAAAAGCTCTGTAGCTGCACCATCAGCACTGTCGCCATGACGAACAGCATCAGCGGCACGACCGCGATAATCGGGCCCTGGCTCTTCGCACTCTCCTCCACCGAGCCGCCGATCGTGATCGAGTAACCCGCGGGCAGCTGCTTGGTGAACTCCGCCACTTTCGGCGCGAGCTGGTCGACGACCGTCTTCGGCTGAACGTTGCTGACGACGGCGGCCTTCAGCGTGATGGTCGGAATTCGCGCGCGGCGCCAGATCGTGGGCTGCTCCAGCTCATAGCGCAGATTGGCGACGGCGCCGAGCGGCACGGATTGGCCGCCGAGCCCCGTTAGTTGCAGATCGCGCAGCGTGTCGATCGAGGCGCGCTCCGGCGCGGTCGCACGCCCCGTGACATTGACGAGATAGATGCTGTCGCGCACCTGCGTGATCGGCGAGCCCTGGAGCACGGAGTTCAGCGTAGTGGCGATGTCTTCTGAGCTGACGCCGAGCTGGCGCGCCTTGTCCTGGAGCACGTCGACCTTGACGACGCGTGCGGGCTCCATCCAGTCGAACACTACATTGCCGAGGTCAGGATTGTTGCGAATGATGCCGGCAAGTTTCTGTGAGAGCTCGCGAACCTCTGCGATATCGGGGCCACTCAGGCGATATTGCACCGGCCGTCCTACGGGAGGGCCGACCTCGAGCAGCTTGACGTAGGTGTCCGTGCCCGGGAATGTTTGCCTCAAATAGTCCTCAAACTGCGATTTGAGCTTGTCACGCTCAGCGATGCCCCCTTTGGTCACGATCACCTGCTGGCCGAACCAGGTATTGGCGGTCTGAAGATCGAACGACAGCACGAAGCGCGGCGCACCCGTGCCGACATAGGTGGACCAGTGGTCAACTGAACCGTTGCCTTGCAGCTGCTCGCGCTCGAAGCGCACCATCTGCGTGTTGGTGTCGGTGATCGAAGCGTTCTGCGGCAAGTTCCAGTCGATCACGAGTTCGGCTCGGTCCGAGGACGGAAAGAACTGCTGCTGCACGAACTGCAAGCCGATCAGGGCGAGCAGGAAGGCGCCGGCCGTTACCGCGACGGTGCTCCAGCGGTGATGCATGCAGAACAGCAGCAGGCGCTCGAACATCTGCGCGACCCGCCCCTTCTCCTCGTGGTGTCCCTTCATCTTCGCGGGCAGGATGGTGACGCCGAGCAGCGGGGTAAACAAGACGGCGACGATCCACGAGACGATCAGCGAGACCGCAATCACCACGAACAGAGTGAAGGTGAACTCGCCGGCGTTGCTGCTGTTGAGCCCGATCGGGATGAAGCCAGCCACCGTGACGAGCGTTCCAGTCAGCATCGGAAACGCGGTCGAGGTATAAACGTGGGTCGCCGCCTTCTCCAGGGGATCGCCGATCTCTAGCCGCGCCACCATCATTTCGACCGCGATCATGGCATCATCCACCAACAGGCCAAGCGCGATGATCAGGGCGCCCAGCGAAATGCGTTGCAGCGAAATACCGCAATAGGCCATTACGACGAAAGTGATCGCAAGCACCAGCGGAATGGCGATGGCGACCACGAGCCCCGCCCGCACACCCAGGCTCAGGAAGCTGATGCCGAGCACGATGATCACGGCCTCGAACAGTGCTTCGGTGAAGCCCGAAACGGCGTGTTCGACTACCACGGGCTGGTCGGCGACGAGGTGCACCCCGACGCCGATCGGCAGGTCGGCGATGATCTTCGTCATCTGCTCCTTCAGCGCTTCGCCGAACTGGAGCAAATTGGCCCCGGACTTCATGCCGATCGCGAGCGCGATGGCGGGCTGACCGTTGTATCGGAACAGAGTCGAGGGCGGATCGGCGTAGCCGCGCGTGATGGTCGCAACGTCGATCAGCGGAAAGAAGCGATCGTTGATGCGCAGATTGACCGCCTTCAAGCTCGCTTCTGATGTGAACTGACCGTTGACGCGAACGCTGATCCGCTCAGGCCCTTCCTGGAATACGCCTGAGGGGGCCACGGCGTTCTGGCCCTGGAGCGAACTCATGATGGCGTGGACATCGAGGCCGAGCGCCGCGATCTTGCGGGTGGAGAATTCGAGGTAGATCACCTCGTCCTGCGCGCCAAGAATGTCGACCTTGCCGACATTTGGTACGGTGAGTACCTTGGCGCGGATGTCCTCGACCTCGTCGCGGAGCTGCCGCTGGCTGAGGCCATCGCTGGTAAACGCATAGACATTGCCGAAGACGTCACCGAAGCGGTCGTTGAAGCCGGGGCCGATCACGCCTTGCGGAAAGTCGCCCCTGATGTCAGCGATCATGTTGCGGACGCGCACCCAGGTCGGCTTGACGTCGGCCGCCTTGGTCGAATCGCGCAAGTAGACGAAGACGGTGGTCTGGCCCGCGACCGTCACGCTCTTGGTGTAGTCGAGCGATTCGAGCTCCTCCAGCTTCTTCTCAATCCGGTCGGTGACCTGACGCGTCATCTCCTCGGGCGAGGCGCCCGGCCACTGCGCTTGAATCACCATGGTCTTGATGGTGAAGTCGGGATCCTCCTGTCGCCCAAGCTGAAGATAGGCAAACAGCCCGGCCGCCATGAAGGCGATCATGAAATACCAGACGAGCGAACGGTGGCCGAGCGCCCAATCGGAAAGGTTGAACGACTTCATGGTTCTTGATCCTCTTGGATGCGGACGTGCTGTCCCGGCTTGAGGCTGTGAATTCCGGCGGTGACGATGCGGGTGCCCTCGGCAAGTCCGCCGGTGACGCGGATGCCCGCCGGTTCGACAACACCATCGATCTTCTGCAGCGAGACGGTGCCGGTGGATTGATCGACCACCCAGACGAAATCGGTGCCGTCTTTGGCGAGCACCGCTGATGTGGGCAGGCGCAGGTTCTTGCGCTGGTCCTTCCCTTGGTCCTTGCCGAGCTTGACCGTGACGGTCGCGCCGAGACGGAAGCTTTCGGGCGGGTCGTCGAGCGCAATCCGGATGCGTCGCAGCCGTGTCATCGGATCTGCTTGCGGCGCGATTTCGCGGATCCGGCCCTCGACCTGAACATCGGGAAGAAGCTGCAGGCTCACGGTGAAGGCAAGACCGACCTCGAGCGGCACGGGAAAGTCTTCCCCGATATCGACGACCGCCTCGCGAATGTCTGGCCGCGCGACCGTCACCACGGTCTGGCCGGGCGAGACCACTTGGCCCACTTCCGCGCCAACGGCGGTGACGATGCCGCCGAAATCGGCCTTGATCTGGGCATAGCCGAGCTGCTCGACCGCCTTGGTCAGGCTCGCCTGATCTTGCGCGACGGTCGCTTCGGCACCGGCGCGCGCCTGTTCGGCATTATCGACCGTTTGCTTCGTCGTCGCATCGCTGGTGATCAGGGTGCGTTGCCGGTCCTCCGTCGCCCTGGCCGTTGCAAGCTGCGCCTCGGCCTTCGCAAGTTGGGCTTTGGCCGCGCGAACGGCGAGATCCAGCGCGACCGGATCGATCGTGCCGATGATTTGTCCTTCGCTGACGATGTCGCCAACGTAGACCGGACGCGAAGTCAGCCGTCCGAGCACGCGAAAGCCAAGGTTAGTTTTGTAGCGCGGCTCGACGAAGCCGACCGCAACCGCGTTGTCTGCGCTGTTCGGCTTGGCCAGTATCGAGAGCACAGGGCGAACCGGCTCTGGCACTTTCGTTTCCTGTTGGCAGCCGACGAGCATCGACGCTGCAGCGAACGTGCCGGCGATCATCATGATCGGTCGCTTCATGACTGGCTTCCCACTTCAGTGACTGACTGCCCGACACTCAGCAGCTTGCCGCCGTCAATGACGACGCGCTCGCCGGGCTCGAGTCCGGCCTTGATCAGCACCTGTCCGGCCTCGTATGCGCCGACCGTGACCGGCTTCAGCGAGGCCGTCTGCGTTTTCGGATCCACTGTCCAGACGGCGGCTTTCCTGCCCGCAGCCATCAATGCGCTCCAGGGCAACGCGATCTCGTTCTGAGACTTCGCCTTGACCGTTCCGGCGAGGGCACTACCCAGCGTCATCGCGGCGGGTGGATTTTCGATGGACACCTTGACGCGGACCGTGGAGCTCTTCGCGTCGACAACAGGTGAAATTTCTCTCACCTCGCCCGTTGCGGTCACGCCGGGATCGGAGATGAGCGCCAGCGTGACGCGGCGGCTGTCGGTCTGGCCAAGGAAGACGGATTCATAGACCTCGAAGGCGGCATCACGCTCGCCGTCCTGCGCGAGCGAGAAGACGGGTTGCGCGGCCGGCACGACCTGGCCGACCTCGAGGTTTCGCGCGGTCACGACGCCATCGGCTTCGGCGCGAAGGACAGTATAACCCAGCGCATCCTGCGAGGTGCCGAGCTGCGCCCGGGCTGCTTGCAGCGCGCCCTCCGCCGTTCGCAGGCCCTCCTGGGCCTGATCGTAAACGGTGCGGGTGGTGAAGCCGCTTGCGATCAGCGCTCTCTGGCGCTCGAACGTTGCCTTCGCCACGCGCAGCTGAGCTTCGGCGGAGGCCACTGCCGCGGTGGCAGCATCCACGTCGGCCGCCTGCTCGGCCGGATCCAGGCGGGCCAGGACCTCGCCCTTGTTGACGTGAGCGCCGACCTCGACATTGCGGGCGACTACGCGTCCACTGACGCGGAAGGAAAGATCGGCAACGAAGCGCGCCTGGACCTCTCCCGTCAAGGTGATGGCGCCTTGCCGGTCGCGCGGCTGCACGATCGTGGTCCGGACCAGCGGCGCCCGCGTGGCTATCTGCGCCGCTCGATCGTTGCAGCCGCTCAGGACCGTGCTGACGAGCGCGGCGGCTGCCGCGAGAACCTTCGCCGCACGCGGCGGCCTGCTCGGATAGGAAGATCGGTTGATCATGGGGCGTCCGTCGGATGGGAAAGCGTCAACAGCCCGCCAAGCGCATCGGCGGTTTGGCGGGACACCAGCGCTGCGGCATTTGGTGCGATGGCTCTCGTGCGGCGCGGCGCCTTGATTCGGCGCGTTGCGATGGTCCAGTTTGCGTCCCGCTCGCGCTTGGTCAGCGGGAATGACAGGACGATCGAGGTGAATTCGGTGCCAAAACCCTGCTCGATCCGGCCGCCGAGCGCCCGGGCAATATCCCTGGCAATCCGCAGCTCACGATCGGAAACGTCCCGCGCAGGACGCGAGCCGTTGTCCAGGATCACGCAGTTCACCAGCGCCCCGTTGCGCGTCAGCTTGATCTTGATCTGCCCGGGCCGCGCATCAAAGCAAGCGTGCCTTGCCGCATGCATCACGAGCTCATGGACGATCAGCGCCAGATGCCAGCAGCGCTCCGGCTGAAGCGCGATGGACTGCGTCGCGAAGGCCAGTTGAATGTTCATCCGGTCCAGGACGGCCCGGCGCATCCCGCCGCCGAGCTTGCGAATGGAGGTGGCGGCGTGGATCAGCGTGTCGCCCGCGGGCATGGCCAGCGCGCGATGCACATCGGCGTAGCCATGCAGCAGCTCGACGACATCGCTCAGCGCGCGTTTGGCTTCCGTCGCCTCGACCCGGATGGCCGCGGCGGAGACCAAGTCGATGGCGAAAGCGACACCATTGCTGACTCGGCGATTCAGCTCGTGCAGCAGCACGCCTTCCTGCAAGCCGGACGGGGCTGGGCTCAAAACAGTCACGACGGTTCTCCTCATTCGGCTCGGACGATCGGCGTCGAGCGTTCACCTTTGCGACCCCGATCGTTGGGGGCGCCCGCCAGGCTCGCGAAACGCGAGGGCCTGAACCATTAATAAACTATACCGTATATTTTCTTTTCCTTGCCTTTCTTCGCGAGCCGTGTCAAGCGGGAAAGCGAAACGCACAGACTCGTGAACTCGGAGGCGCAAGAATGAAGAAGACGAAGCGAGGCAGACCGCCCAAGGATCTGGCCGGCGACGCGCAGGCGCGCATTCTCGATGCGGCACAGCAGCTGTTTCTCGAGAAGGGCTTCCGCAGCGCCAGCATCGACGACATTTCCGAGCTCGCGCCTGCGAGCAAGCCGACGATCTATGCCCACTTCCCCGGCAAGGAAGCGCTGTTCGCGGCGGTGGTGGCCCGCACCATCGACGGCCTGACTGACTTCGAGGGGTTTTCGCCTGAAGGCCGCACCATCGAGGACAAGTTGATGAGTCTCGGCACAGCTATCGTCGACAGGGTCATCGAAGAATCACTAGGCATGGTGCGCGCGACGATCGCGGAATCGCAGCGGTTTCCCGAATTGAGCCGCAACGTTCATGACGCTGCGCGTGATCGATCCCTGAACGCGGTATCGCAGCTGCTGGACGAAGCCACGCAGAAGCTCGCGCGCAGCGCAAAGGGACCTTTCAGTGCCAAGCGAAGCCGCGCCACTGCCCAGATCTTCCTCGACCTGATCCTGCTCCCGATGCTGTTCCGCTCGCTCGTCGGCGAGACACCGAGGGATTTGAAAAAGGAGCTTCCCGGCTTCGTTCGCGAGCGCGTCGGTTTTTTCCTGGCAGCCTGCGAGACGGACTGGTCGTAGGAGCATGGGCCTGTCCGCTTTGGACGGACGGCTGGAGACGTCAGCGTCAGCCGGCGGCCTTGAAATGCAGCTGCGATGTCATCTCGACCGGCTGCCGCGACCGCCGCAACACCGGCCCGGTGCCGGCCGCCGCTTCGGATACCGCGCCGATTATTTCGTCGAGCATGCGCTCAACCACGGCTTCCTCGATCGCGCGCTTCGAAGGAAAGAAGCGGTAGATATTGGCCGAGGACATCGACAGGCGCCGTGCAATGTCCGCGACGGTGGTCTTGTTGTGACCGATCTCGCGATAGAGGTCGGCCGCGGCCTGGATGATCGTGCGGCGCGCCCTCCTCGCTCGGTCGTCTATCTGCTCGCGCATAACGTCGCTCACTCCGCCGGAAAGTTCATCAGCTCACGGCGACAGGCCTCTCCGAAATCGCGCAAGGGATCCATCTCCTCGATGAATTTGGGGAGATCGACGAATGTGCGATTGGGCGAGAGATACGTCTCGATGATCAGGTGCCCGGCTCTCTCGGCGGCCTGAACGACCTCGTTGCTCGACAAGATCCGCATGCGTCCGATGAGCGTATAGAGGCTGACCAGCTGCGGAATTTCGGCCTGATCATTGACCAGGGCCTCGGCATAGAGCCGTGATGCCTCCTCGATGAAGCAGTGGTACAATTGTTCGCGCTTCGAGAACGAGCGGGCATGATGAAGGTCGCGCCGCCTTCGACGTCCGCTGAACCATCCACTGACGATGGTCGAGAGTGCGCCGAACGCAGAGCCGCCGAAGGCAGCCAGGGCCGGGATGTACACCGTGCTCATAAGATCGCTCCTGTCTTGTCGCGGTGCGGATGCAATTCAGGGCAAGAACCCCGTCACATCGGTCGCAACATCAATCCTTATCTGCCCCTGACCGAGACGGCGGCGGCATGCTCGAACACCGCCTTGCACCCTTCGCTCAGGTCCGATTTGCGCTGGCGCAAACAGGCTTCGACTCCCGACGGGTCGGGAATGTAGGCACTGCACAGGCGGAAGGCGTCGGGCGTACACGCAGCCCTCTGCTCTGCCGTGCCCTGGTTTTCCTGCGCGGATGCGGCTGCGCTGCTGAGCGCAACCGCGACAGCTGCGAACAGCGCCGTCATCAATCTCGTCATGTCATTTCCCTTCTCTGCGTGAGACTCTGGTTTGTGAGCGGACGTTGCCCGCCCGATCTGCACACGCGCTTGTGAGGCCTTTGCCTTGACTTCGGTCGCAGCGCGTGATTTATATGAACTATACGGTGTATTTTATTAAGGAGACGCGGAGTGTCAAGCCTGTTGTTCGCCTTGATGCGCGAAAACCCGATACCGGGGCTCGCCGTCGCATCGCTCAATGTCGTCGTCGCCCTGTGCCTTGTGGCGTTGAGCCTGTTGCTGGGGATCACGATCGCGATGATGGCCTGGGCTCATTCGCTCAGTGAACGCCGGCCGAGCCCTGTCCGGCTGAAGCGGAGGACGATCGCATGACGCCGGCCCTGCTCATCGCGCGCGGCTGCATCATCCACTGGGTCAACGCCTGGATCGCGCCGGTCGAATACGTGTTCGACATGATCGATTCCGAGCTCGAACGCAGAGGCGTCGCGCCTGACGAAATCGACCGCCTCACGCACACGGCGTAAGGGAAAGACTGGAACTGACATGCTGAACTTCATCGAAGTCTTCGACGTGATGGAAGTCGATCCCGACAGCGGAAAAACCGTGTGGACGGGCGTCACCGGTACGCGGAGGGCGCTCAGGCGTGACGGATTCACTATTGATCCGCACATCGCGGCCTATTGTCCGACCGATTGGCTCGACGAGCGCGGCTATCTCGACGCCGAGCTTGCGCGCAAGCATCCGCGCCCGTGGAGCATCTGATGATGCGACGGAATGATGTCATTGCCGGGAGCCGCATGCCGTGAGCCGACATTCCATCCTGGCCATGCGCGCGTGCCGAGAAACTGAAGCCTCCCTCCCCCTGCGCGGCTACTTTCTGTCGGTCGGCGGCGCGCTTCTCTGCTTGCTTTGGGCGGCGGGCGCGATACTGCCGGCGCCATCGCCCGGCCGCTTGACCGAGCCGGATCCCGCGCGGCCTCCGATCCGCATCCACTCTGCCATGAAGGGACCGGAGCTCGTGGTGATCGACACCAACCAGTCGCTGCCCGCGCCCTCCGCCAAGGAGATCGTCCTCGCCCACGCGGCCGCGCAGGCCATCGACCGACCTGACCGAGATTGATCCGATGCCGAAGCTACATCTGTTAGCCCTGATCGTTTGGACCGCCATGCTGACAGCGAGCGGCGCCGTCGCGGATGTCCAGAGTCGTGCGGATACCGATACCAGAAGCACGACCGCGCCAGGCGGCGCCGAGGACGCCACAATCCGCCGCGTACTCACGGAGTTCCGCACGGTCCGCGTCCCACTCAGCCGCGCCATGGCGATCGCCGAACGTCTGCATGAGGGCTCGAAGACGGCCGACATCAGCTTCGAGTCTGCCGGCGCCCCGGTCTACCGCGTCCGTACGATCCGGAATGAACAGGTATGGGAGAACACCGTCGACGCGAACTCCGGCGGCATCGCGGGAAAGGAAGTGGCGTCTTCGCTGCGGGAGCTCGGCCGCGAAGACCTCGCCAACATGATCGCACTCAAATGGATCAAGCAGGAGTTGTCTGACGCCGTGCAGGTCGCAGAGCGAGCCGCGGCCGGCAGCGCGCTTGCCGGTGGGCTGGTCAGGCAGGACGGCAGGCTCAACTTCGTCGTGGTCGTCGCCGCCGGTGACGATTTGAAGGAAGTCATGCTCGAGCCGCCCAAGGTCGCAAAGCAAGGCCCGATCCATCGCTAGGCCGGCGAACTACGCCCGCAAGAATGAAAGAAAGCACTCACGATGAACTTCCAGCCTCGATCACAGATCTCGTCCGCCTCACGGCGCCTGCCCTTCGATTGCATCGCTCTGCTGTTGCAGGGCGGGGGTGCGCTCGGTGCCTATCAAGCCGGCGTCTATGAAGCCCTGGCCGAAGCCGGCATTCATCCCGATTGGGTCGCCGGCATTTCGATCGGCGCGATCAATGCCGCCATCATCGCCGGCAATCCACCGGAGTCCCGCGTCGACCGTTTGCGCGATTTCTGGACGCAGGTCACCTCGACAGCGCCGTGGGAATGGTCCGCTTTCAGCGATTGGGCGAAGACCGACAGCACGCGTAACCTCATCAATCAGATGAGCGCCGGTCTGGCGGCCACGTGTGGCGCAACCGGTTTTTTCTCCGCCCGTCCCGTCCTGCCCTGGATGCAGCCCGGCGGAGCCAGCGATGCGACCAGCATCTATGACACGCGCGCGCTCAGGACCACGCTGGAGCGCTTGCTCGACTTCGATCGTCTCAACGCCGGGCTGACGCGCTTCAGTGCCGGCGCAGTCAACGTTCGAACCGGAAATTTCGTCTACTTCGACAACACGACCCATACCATCCAGCCGGAGCACATCATGGCCAGCGGCGCGCTGCCACCCGGCTTTCCGGCCGTCGAAATCGAGGGCGAGCATTACTGGGACGGCGGCCTCGTCTCCAACACGCCGTTACAATGGGTGATCGAGTCGGACGCGCCGCAGGACATGCTCGCATTCCAGGTCGACCTCTGGAGCGCACGCGGTCAACTTCCCCGTAACATGGCTGAGGTGGTCACGCGGCACAAGGAGATCCAGTATTCGAGCCGCACGCGCGCCAGCACCGATCAATTCAAGCGCGTGCAGCGGCTGCGTCGCGCGCTCACGCATCTGCTCGGCCGGTTGCCCGACGATCTCACCCAGCATGAGGACGTGAAGCTGCTCAGCACCGCAGTCTCCCGGAACGTCTACAACATCGTGCATCTGATCTATCGCGCGCGCAATCACGAGGGACACTCGAAGGACTACGAGTTCTCGCGGCTTTCCATGCAAGACCATTGGCGCGCCGGCTATCACGATGCGCTGCGCACGCTGCGCCATCCGGAGGTGCTCGCACGGCCTACGAGCCCCGACGGCGTCTTCACCTTCGACCTGGAACATGACGGCCGCGAGTAGCGGTCCCCTGACGACACGGAGAACGCTTATGCGTGAGACTGATGTGAAACGACGCGCCTTTGCCATGCCGCTGACCAACCCGGCCTATCCGCCCGGGCCCTATCGGTTCGTCGATCGCGAATACCTGATCATCACCTACCGCACCGATCCGGCCAAGCTGCGTGCAGTTGTTCCGGAGCCGCTGGAGGTCGACGAGCGAGAGGCTCTCGTCAAGTACGAGTTCATCCGCATGCCCGATTCCAATGGCTTTGGCGACTATACGGAAAGCGGACAAGTGATTCCCGTGTCCTTCCGCGGCCGCAAGGGCGGCTACACGCATTGCATGTTCCTCAATGACGAAGGCCCCATTGCAGGCGGCCGCGAGCTCTGGGGCTTTCCGAAGAAGCTTGCGCAGCCGACGCTGAGAACCGAGATCGATACCTTGATCGGCACGCTGGATTACGGCCCGCTGCGCGTCGCGACGGGGACGATGGGCTACAAGCACCGCGAGGCCGATCTGGTGAAGGTCAAGGCTGCTCTCAACGAGCCGACCTTCCTTCTCAAGATCATCCCGCACGTCGACGGCAGCCCGCGGATCTGCGAGCTGGTTCAATACCGGCTCGAGGACATCGTGCTGAAGGGCGCCTGGACCGGGCCTGCGGCGCTGGCCCTGACGCCGCACGCCCTGGCGCCGGTTGCCGAACTGCCGGTGCTGGAGATCGTCTCCGCCGTCCACATCCGCGCCGACCTCACCCTCGGCCTCGGGACGGTGGTGCACGACTATCTGCAGCAGCCGGCGCGCGGCTCCATTCAAGCGCGTGACAAAGCTCTGGTCTTCTAACTTCATTGCGCGTCGCATCCGATGCGACGCGCCGGTTCTATGTGTTACGAGGAAGTCTTCGATGGGAATTCTGAACGGCAAGACCGCGGTCGTCACCGGCTCGACCAGCGGCATTGGCCTGGCCTGTGCAAGGGCCTTTGCCAGCGCCGGCGCCAACGTCGTGATCAACGGCATGGGCGCACCCGACGATATCGAAAGAGAGCGCGCTGCGATCGAGCGGGAATTCGCCATCAAGGCGATCTACTCGCCTGCGGACATGACCAAGCCGCGCGAGATTACCTGGCTCGTCGCATACACCGAAGACACCTTCGGCAGCGTCGACATCCTCGTCAACAACGCCGGCATCCAGCACGTTGCGCCAATCGAGGAGTTCGCCCCCGAGAAGTGGGATGCGATCATCGCCATCAACCTGTCCGCCGCATTCCATGCCATCCGCGCGGCGGTACCCGGCATGAAGAAGCGCGGCTGGGGCCGCATCATCACCACGGCTTCGGCCCATTCGCTGGTCGCCTCCCCCTTCAAGTCCGCCTACGTCGCGGCCAAGCACGGCATCGCGGGCCTCACGAAGACGGTGGCATTGGAACTCGCCCGCTCGAAGATCACCTGCAACTGCATCAGCCCCGGCTACGTCTGGACGCCGCTTGTCGAGAAGCAAATTCCGAACACGATGGCGGCCCGGCGCATGCACAGAGACGAGGTTATCAGCGACGTTCTGCTCGCCGCGCAGCCCACCAAGGAGTTCGTCACCGTCGAGCAGGTCGCCTCGCTCGCGCTGTTCCTGTGCAGCGACGACGCCGCCCAGATCACAGGCGCCAACCTCTCAATGGATGGGGGCTGGACGGCAGCCTAGCCCGTTCAACTCACGGAGCATTCGATCATGTCTTCCCTCAAGGAATCCGGCACCTTCCGCCAGACCAGGTGCTTCCCGCTCAAACTTGCGGAGGACAACGGCCTGCGCGATGGCCTGCGCCTCTGCGAAGGCCACCTACCCACCTACAATGCGGATGTGTTGCCGCGCGATACCGAGCTGATGGCTCCGAGCGACTTCTATGCGGCGATGTTTTTCGGAGCATCGCGCACTCGGCCAAGAACCCGGGGCCGAAAGGGCAGGGCTTTTTCCCTATCTCGCGGGCCTGAGGGACCTCGACCAGACGGCGAGGCCGTTGACCCAAGTCAACGCCAGCAAAGCCGAACTCGGGGATCATTCAACAGGAACAGTCAATGGAGACGGTCATGTCAGAGCAGAGCAGCATGCATTTCTACCTGAATTGGGCCAAGGAGCGCATCGACGAGATGGACGCCGTGCTCGCCTCGTTCGAGGTCAGGGCCGGCGAGGCGAAAGCCGAGTCCAAGGTCAAAGCCGAGCAGATCATCGCCGATCTGAAGAAGCGCCGCGACGAATTCCAGGTGCAGCTCAAGGCGCAAGCCGAAGCCGGCGAAGCGGCTTGGGCCCGCAGCAGGACTGAACTCGAGAAGCAATGGAACGGCTTCGAAGCGCAGATGAAGACCTATTTCGAAAGCGCCGGCAAGCAGGTCGAGCAGCAGCAAGCGACCTTCAAGGACATCGCCGCCGCGCAGGCAAAGGCGTGGCGCGAGGCCGCCGACAAGTTCCGTGAGGCCGCGGGCAAGGTTGCAGCAACGCATACCGGGGATTTCGATGCCGCACTCAAGCAGCTGAAATCCGATGCGTCAGAAGCGGAAGCGCGTCTGCAGAAGCTGAAGCAGGCCGGCAGCGAGTCATGGACCGTACTGAGCGCCGCGCTTGCCGAATCCCGCAAGGCTTTCGATCAAGCCAATCAGTCGACTTGGAATACGCTGAAGGGCTCTGGCTTGAGGAGCTGACCCTAACTCGTCGGATCGACGGGAGTCGCGACCAAATAGCTCTCGTCAAACAGTGGGTAGCCGAGAAGGTACGCGGGCACGCGGGTAGCTGCGGTGTTGAGGGAGGCTCAAGCTGGATTGGTCCGTTTGTGTAACGGGTTACGGATGTCTGTCCGCCTCCTGCGGAACGCGCGCCGTGTATTCGGTGGCGGCATCCGAAGGCCTCTAAGGGCCGCAGCCGGCCTCAGATGATGCACGCTGAAGGTCTGCTTTTGCGCCAAAACGAGAAGTGTCCGTGCCGCAATGACTGCAGGATTCCGAATGACGGCCTCGCCCCGAACGTAGTAAGCGGAAAAGACATCTTCGGTTTAGCCCAGTGCAGTTCCTCGCTTCTACTGCGTGGATTGACCGTACACGCCGTCCGACAAGCCTCGCATCATAACCGGGCGTCTGCTCTCACCGTCGCCATGATCGAACGTCCCTGTGTCGGAAAACGTACCGACTCGATCGAGACAGAGCCGGTCTGGATTCGTGCGCGTGGCGGCCATCCAAAGCCGCCCGTATATCCCGGCTCGCCAGGGATTCGACTGCGGATGAATCGCCATCGCTGCACCAAGGATTCGATAACGACCGATGGTCCGCTTGGAGCGCGGTTGTACCGGAGTTGTATGAAAATCGGGAAGGAGCGGCTCAATCCGCGCACCGCGAGCCGGTAAATGCCTGGTTGTAATGACGAAAACGCTCTGGAGCGGGTGAAGGGAATCGAATCCTCGTATTCAGCTTGGAAGGCTGCACAGCCACACTGATGGAGCTTCGGATTGAGCCGCAGCCTCGCTTGGACCGCCCGTCTCAAGCGGCAGTTGCCGCTGCGTCCTCGGAGGGTGGGCGCAGCACAGTTGGACTCTTCGCTGCTTAACAATCCACCGCTCCGAAGTCCTACTCTTCGTAAGCCAGTGCATGGCGAGCTTCCGAACGCTGAATAGACGAGACAGCGACCTACGACATTTAGGAGAAAACAGTACGCGTAGAACCCAAGATAGCGTGCTTTTGTCCCATCGACTGGCGGCTCTTTGTTTGCGGGAAAATCGACTCGGGATTCTTTTGTTTCAACTCGGGATTTTTGCGACGCAAGACAAATCAATGCGTTTGCCGGCTCGTTTTTGATTGAGCCGACAGCTGCAACAACTTATCAGGAGTTATTCCAGCGAAGCGGGATCACCGCCCCAAAATACGACTGCGCTCGGCTTTTCGTTTGTACAAGAAGCTCTTTTTGATCAGTTCGAGACATTGTCGTCGCTAACGATCCTGAATCTCTTCCTGAGCATACAGGCAATCGCATTCCGCAGCACCGCTGCGCTCTCGACTCGCTCGCCTCCGGTCAAAGCCGTCGGGTCCTTTGGCGCGCCATCTCGGCCGGCAAGTTGAGCAACATCGGAGATAACCGATCCGGGGTCCGTTTCGCATGAAAGCCTATGCCGCGCTTGCACATTTCTGCCTCCAACTCGGCAATCCGCTTGATCCAGTCGGGTGTCTCGCGCACTCTAAATCTTCGTTCTTGATGCAGTCTACTTAGCTCGTCGTCGACGGCCAGTGCACCTAGAGCGGCATGATGCATTAGATCTGTGAATGCTTGGCAATTCATGGAACTCCCAAAATGGCAAAAGTCCCGCGCTGTAGCGATAGTTTCAATTCGACAAATTAATGATCCCTCAACAACTGCACTCGTGAGCGCTCGCAATTCGCCAGACAATGTGAGGCGCGGCTGCGCCCGCTAGACATCCTCCAATGACCAGACGAATGGAAGTTGCGCTTATTTTTGACCGAAACAACGGACTCGGTTCTGCAACTGGCTGAGCGCAAAACTGCAATTGGGAGAATACATTCAAGATCGCTTCCGCGGACAGTCACCAATACAGGTGTGTGCTGCGTCGGCGCTTGTCGCCACACCCGAAGGGATGTAGCCGATGTTGCGGCTGCCACACGAAGCGCTATATCCGAACTGACGACTGGGCATTCGACCTTCCTGGGATGACATTCTGTCCGGAGTGCATCCGATTGCGCAGAGCGATTGCGATGAGGGAGGCTTACGATGGATTTTTCGCGGATGTCGGATGGAATCCGGCTGCATCACGCCTCTCATCACCACCCTGGGTACGATGGGGACGACGAATCGGGCCCTACGCCGAGTACCCCGTTCGCGGCGCACGTGGTCGGCAGTGGCACCCTGGTCCCTGGTCCCGGCCCGTTTGCAGGTCTTGGAGCGTACCCCGAGAGCGCGAATACCCAACGCAATGACTCGGACCCGGTTCAATCCAAACATCCCATATCGGGGGGCGACACGGACGGCCACGCCGGCAACCACGCTGCGGCGGGCCTCGATGTTTCGTCCACAACGCCCGCTTCCGGCGCATCACATCCCCGGATGGACATTGCTACGGTCGAGAGCGGAGCGAACACGGCCGGGAACGGCGGAGATGGCTATTTTTACGGAGGGATCATTCACTCGGCCCTGCTGATGTATGAGCCGATCAACATCTCGGTGAGCTTGGGATACGGCTCGGTCGCCTTGGCCAACCAGTTCAACACCCTGAATGTCGATCAATCCGCTTTTCAGATGGCCGGCGTCGGCGGCCATGGCGGCAATGGCAACATTGCATCGGGAGGGAGTATCAGTACGCCTTCAGGCTCCGGCCTGATCGCGAGCGGCGACAACAGCGCCGGAAACGGCGGCAGCGGCTATTTCTCCGGCTCGATAGTGGACGCTCCCGTGGTGATCTATCATCCGATCAATATTGCGGTAGTCGGCGCGGGCGGCACCGCGCATGCAAATCAATCGAACACGGTCGACATCGATCAATCGGCCACTCAGATCGCGGGCGTCGGCGGGAGTGGCGGAAATGCCAATGTGGCCGCCGGCGGCAGCGTCATCACGCTCGACCCCAGTTGGGGATCAAGCAACGGAGGGAGCGCCTGGGACGTTCCGGCCGGCGGGAGCCAGGCCGGCAATGGCGGTGACGGCGCGTTCTACGGCGGACTCGTCCATACTTCCTTCGTGCTGTACGACCCGATCAACATCGCAGTCGCGGGCTATGGTTCCAACGTTCACGCGGTGCAGACAAATGGCGCCTCCGTGGATCAATCGATAGTTCAGATCGCCGGCATTGGCGGGCACGGCGGGAGCGACAACGCCGCGGCGGGCGGCCATGCAAGCCTTCTCTCCCACGGCTTGTGGGGCGGCTCCGACACGATCGCGACCGGTTCGAACGGCGCGGGCAATGGCGGCAACGGCTATTTTGCCGGCAGCATGATCGATGTCAGCGTCGCGATCTATGCACCCATCAATGTCGCAATCGCAGGTCCTCATTCGACGGCCATGGCCGATCAGGTCAACAACGTGCACATCGACCAGAGTGCGGTCCAGATCGCCGGAGTTGGCGGGGACGGCGGCCAGGGCAATCTCGCACTGGGTGGCGATCTTTCGGCCCATCTTCTCTCGGATCTTCACCTGCTGGGTTAGCGAAACATCACACCGCTCGCACGATCGATCGCGAGGCGGCGGGCCCCGTCGAAGCCCTGCGCATACAAGCTCGCGCAGCGGCGCCCTCTCCCGACATTTCGAGTCCGATGTTGCGCGACGAATGTCATACTTTCGTGCGTAGGTCGACCAAGCCGGATGGTGTCCGATTTGACATCTATCGTCATCGCTCGTGAGCAGATCAGACTTGCCGCGCGCGTCCGCCTGATCGGGATGGATGATGCACGACAGCCAACAGAGATACGGAGGCTCAAATGTTGCCCAAGGCGATTCACATCTCGGATTCGATCGAATTCAAATCGATCAACACCGGCGGTCAAAGTGTCGGGAATGGCGGCGACGGCACCTTCAAGGGAGCTATCATCAACAAGCCGACGCTCAGCTTCGACCCAACCAACAAGGCAGAAGGTGCCGACGTGCACGTGAACACCGGCGATCACGTCACTCAGAAGGCAGACTGGGATGCCGGCGGTGCAAACGGGACAGCCTCGTGGTTTTCGAAGGCCCATGGCGGAAGCGCCGAGTCGAACGGAAGCCAGGAATCCTACAGCGGCCACGATACCTCCAAGGTATATGCCAATACGGATGCCACCCAGATCAACAAGCTCGCGGTCGACCAGCACCAGGAGGTCCTGGCCGGCATCGGCGGCAATGGCGGAGACGGCAACGCCGCGCTGGGTGGAGAAGTGAGCTTCCATCTCGATAATATGTTCTGATCACCGGCTCATCCGACTGGCAGGACCGGTGGCCACCGGCCATCGGTCCCGAAGTTCGAGCCAATACCCCGCCAATACCGTTGGCAGATGACTTTGGCCATCGGTCAAGTGCGCCGGACCTCGATTTCAGGCGGTGACGATCATGCTGATGCCGCCCATTCGGTTGCGCATCCTGCCGCAGACCCGGACGCCACTGCACACGGCCCTCTGGTCCTGCGCAGGACCGCTCGGTCTCGTATTCACGTATAGCTGCAGCTACAACCTGCTCCTGTTTGCGCCCTCCATCTATCTTCTTCAAATCTACGACCGGGTGTTGTCGAGCCGAAGCGGCGATACGTTGCTCCTGCTCACGCTCATCGTCGCAATCACAGTG
Organism: Bradyrhizobium sp. Gha; assembly: GCF_900113735.1. Taxonomy (GTDB): domain Bacteria; phylum Pseudomonadota; class Alphaproteobacteria; order Rhizobiales; family Xanthobacteraceae; genus Bradyrhizobium. The sequence goes on along the minus strand of NZ_FOQM01000025.1, from coordinate 63,162 downwards.
GTCGTCGGCGGCGTGTTCGATGCATTGCGGCGCGCAGTCCTGGGACGCCTCGGCGCCTGGCTCGACGATCGCCTTCGTCCTTGCGTGCTCTCGGCCAGCCTCGAATCGGCGTTTCGCACCGATTGGATGCAGGCGTCGGGTGCATATCGGGATCTCACCGTGCTGCGCCAGTTCGTCGAGTCCGGCGCATGTCCCATGCTGTTCGACGCGCTCTGGACGCCGTTGTTCCTCCTCGTTCTCTTTCTGATCCATCCCCTGCTTGGCGTGGTGGGCGCCTGCTGCGTCACCGTGCTGTTCGCGCTCACGGTTGCCGGAGAGTTGGTCACGGAAGAGATTTTGCTCAGATCCGGCGCCGCGCTGTCCGGGAGCTATGGCCGCCTCCAGACTGCCGCGGCCAACATCCACATGATCCGGGCCATGGGAATGTTCGATAGCGCTGCGCGCATGATCCACCGTGACGCGCAGCGTGCGCGCAGTGAGCACGATGCGGCACTCCGGCGAGGCGAGGTCGTCATGCTGATCACCAAACCGGTTCGCGCGCTGTCGCAGGTCTTGATCATGGGAGCTGCCGCGTGGCTCGTCCTCGATAACGGGAAGAGCCCGGCAATCATCTTTGCTTCTACGCTGATGTTCAGCCGGGCGCTCGCGCCGGTCGAAAGTGCAGTCGCAGGCTGGAAATCACTGGTGACTGCCGTGAGTGCTTGTCAGCGGCTCGGCGCACTTCTCGCCGCATTCCCCGTCCCGGCGCAGCAAAACGCGGAGGTTTCTCCGCTGCGGGCGCGAAGCGGCCTCCTCGTCGACAACGTTGGCGTAAGGCTTGCGGGGACCAACCATCTTCTGCTGAACGGCGTCTCGTTCAGCCTCATGCCCGGAGAATGCCTTGGCATTATCGGTCCGTCCGGATCAGGCAAGTCCTTGCTCGGCCAGGTGATCGCAGGCCTGTCTATGCCAACGCATGGCCGTGTCCTCCTCGACAATACCGACGTCTCGCTGCTTCGCGACGGCCGAAACGGTGACCACCTCGGATATCTTCCCCAGGACATCAACCTGCTCGGCGACACGATCAGCGACATCATCGCACGTCTTGAAGATGCCGACCGCCGGGAGGTCGTCGAAGCGGCCAAGCTCGTCGGAATCCATGGGGCCATCATGCGCCTGCCGCAGGGTTACGACACGGTGGTGCAGAGTGAGACAACCTTGTCGCGCGGGTATCGGCAGCGCCTCGGCCTTGCCCGCGCCTTTTTCGGCAGGCCACGCCTCATCGTTCTCGACGAACCCAACGCCAGCCTTGACTACGGGGGCGAGCGAATGCTCCTGGATGCCATCGAGCGCATGAAGCTCGCAGGCGTCATTCTCGTCGTTGTCACTCACCGGATGGGTCTCCTCGCCGCCACGGACAAGATTGCCATCATGGAAGACGGTGCAGTCGCCGCGGTCGGCGACAGCGAGGACATCTTTGAGCGGCACCTGAGCCGACCCGAGGTAACTTCGCAGCGTTCGCCATGATCTGGAGTTCTCTCACCATCTGGAAGCTTCCCGCTGTCTCGAGACTCCCCATGGTCTGGGGCCAGCTCATGCGAGCAGCGGCGTCCCCCCCGCCCCCCCAGCGACTTGGCGCCGTGGTGACCGCCATCGACGATTTCGAGCCTCTGGAATTTCCATGGTGCTCGACGCCCACGCCGACCTCTCCGCGCGGAAGGCTTCGCGGAATCATCGTCGCAGGCAATCTCCTGGTGCTCTGCTTCATGCTGGGGCTTGGTACATGGGCGAGCCTCGCGCCTCTCGAGAGCGCCGCGATCGCGTCCGGCGTCGTGGAATCGGAATCGAGCCGCAAGACAATTCAGCATCTCGAAGGCGGTATCGTCAAAAAGATCCTGGTTTCGGATGGCGATATCGTGCGAAGCGGCCAAACGCTGATCGCGCTGGATGACACCCGGGCCAGCTCGGAGATGCAAAGCCTTCAAGGCCAATTGTGGGATGCAGTTGCTCGTGCCGCGCGGCTTCAAGCCGAGCAGCAGAGATCCGACAGGATCGCAGTCCCGGACGAGCTGGAACAGGACAGCAAGCAGAACGGGGTGGCCGCCGCTGCGGTGTCCGCGCAGCTGTTCATTTTTCAGGCGCGCCTTCAGGTTCACGAGTCGCAGCTTGCGGTCATTCGCGAACGAAGGCGTCAAGTCGAGAAGGAGATCGAAGGTCTCAAGGCTCAGGAGAGCGCCACGGGGCAACGGATCGACATCGTCCGGGAGGAACTGGATATGGTCACGACCCTCGTCAACAAGGGGCTGGAACGGCGGCCGAGGCTTCTGAACCTGCAGCGGGAACTGGCCGACGTTGAGGGCCGCCGCGGCGAGATCGCCGGGCAGATTGCCCGCGCCGGGCAAGTCATCAACGAACAGCAGGCCACATTATTCAAGCTCGAAAGCGAGAGACAGAGCGAGATCGCACAGTCGCTTCGTGAAGCACAGAGCCAGACATTTCAGCTCCGCGAGCGGTTGCTTGCGGCCAGGGATCAGCTATCGCGAACGGAGGTCAAGGCGCCCGAGGACGGCGTGATAACCGATTTGCGGATTCATACAGCCGGCGGCGTCATCGGAGCGGGTGCTCCGCTCATGGACCTGGTACCCCGGCAAGACCGCCTCATCGTGACCGCGCGCCTGCGGCCCGACGACATCGATGTGGTTCATCCCGGCCTCAATGCCGAGGTTCACCTCATACCGTACAATCAACGCCGCGTGCCTCGCCTGAAGGGAACCGTCGTCCAGGTATCGGCAGACCGGCTCCTCGACAAGCGTACCGACCAGCCATACTACGCGACCAAAATCCGGATCGACGACGCGCAGATCCTTGCAAACGACATCCAGATCGTCCCCGGCATGCCGGTTCAAGTATTCATCACGACAGGACGCGGTACAGTGGCTCTTTACGCGCTCAGGCCTTTGCTCGACAGCTTCCGTGGTGCATTCAGAGAGGACTAGGTCTCCGACATTGGCGCTGTGCCGGGGTCGTGATCGCGCCCCTGCGCGGGTAACCGGCCGCGCCAGCGGAGGACGGCTTCCGTGCGATTGTGCGCAGCACATTTCCTCATGATATGCTGGATGTGCATTTTGACTGTGCTTTCCGAGAGGCTCAATTTGGCGGCGATCAGCTTGTTGGGCAGTCCGAGCTCCAGTTCCGCCAGAATCTGCCGCTCACGAGGCGTGAAATCGGCCACGCTCTTGTCGATAGCCCTTCCGGTTCCGTCGCTCATCAGATATGCGGGCGCAAGTCCTCGCGCATCCGGCGGCTCGAAATCCGGTACCCTGGTCATCCCGGCCACGGGCAGCGGCCTGTAGACGCCGCCGACAAGAACAAGGCGCAGCCCCGCTATGGCGATCTCGATCGGTAGCGAGGTGGAAAGAAAGCCGCGCACGCCCCGCTGCATCGCGGCCTGCACGGTCGGCTCGTCGTCATGGTTTGACAGGACTGCAACGGCGGCGTTGGGACAACACTCCGCAACGAAGGCGAGATCGTCCTCAACCGAGGGATCGCCGATGGACTTGCCCGCGATACTCAGCACCACCAGACGAACATCGCGGGCTGACGCGCAGCCCAGGCTTTGGACCGTTGCCATGTCAAGGATCTCAAGCTCATCCAATTCCCTCCTGAGGACGCTCAGAATGCATGTGCGAGGTAATAGTAGCGGCTCGATGATCACCAGAACGGGCAAGTGAAGCGATTCATTGAGGCGTTTTGCGGTGGTGTTGGTTATGTCGTGCATGATTTCCTCGAGATGAAAAGAACTTCCGCGATATTCCTATTCCGTATTGCGTCTCCCGTGATGATGCATTCTTCCTGAATGCATCATCACGGGCGCGTCGCAGTTCCGCCGTTAGTGCCGTATCCACTGCGGGGTCACTTGGCGCCTGGACGGAAATTCTTTCCGCTCAATCATCTGGGCGCGTACGGCGCGGCGGCGCAGTCGACGCATCCGCTAATTGCAGATATTTCGATACGCCGTTGACGCCGCCGACCCTGACTTACCGTCGACGACATATGCCTCATCCTCCTTCACGAGATAAAGAAACTGTCTCTCTGCGGTCTCATCGCCTGAAACGCTTTTTCTTTTTACACGCCCGCAAATCGTATCCACGGGGCGTCCGAGCGTGTTCTTTCGAACTGCGCGCTTCATATCGGTGAATTCGGCCGATCCTGGAGTCTCCATCGTCGCCGAGATCGTGACCTTCGCCTTGTCCAGGACAGGATCTGATATTTCCGCAGGGCGTTCGGAGGCCGGGACGCTGATCCTCGTCCGCGGGGACGCTGCTTTGGCGAGGTCGGCCGATCCGCCTTTCTTCGGGGACGATCGCTTGCCGGACTTTACCGAGGCTGCAGAATTCGATTTGGCGATCGCAGGAGCTGGCGCCATTGCCGCCGGCGTTGCCTCCGCGGGCCGGGGGACTGCAACCCTGTCGAAACAGGGTCTTGCCTCACACCCAAGGAAATACCCTCGGGAAGGCGCAAACACGCCAAAGCCGATCAGGATTCCTGCCAGCACTCCAACAAAAAGCAGTCCCATCCGATTCCCCTCCTCGGGAGCTCGGCTCGCACTCGCAACTAGGACTAATTCCGCGCTGGTGATCCATATGTTGCGCAAAAGCATTAAGCGCTCATTAAGCGCGCGCGGTTGTCCGGCACCCGGACGAGCGGATCAGATCGGGCCTAGACCCGTGCCAAATTGCGCACTGCACCGGTTTCGCACCAGAGCGGCGTGAACGGCCGATCGAGCCTCATAAAGACGTTTAACCTTTACAACTACATCGCGCTCAGGCAACGCCGGATCATTCTGCAGCATTGCAAGGGCCGCTGCCCGAAGCCGAAGCTTAGGCTTTCCGGTGAAAACAAGAGCTGCGTTGCTACCGTTTGGCTACGGTGGAGGCTTCGCGCATTGAGCTGCGGCCTTCAACCCAGCTAACCTGCTGTAAGACGGCTAGTAAATGCTGTCGGGGGAGCGCTACCTACGTTCCCCCGACAGCATTTACCCGAGTTTTTGGTCTCCGCTCAGTTCTGCCGGTTTTCCCATTAACCCCAGGGAGCCGGGACCACCTACGTCCCGCCCCTAATCGTCCTCCACGGTTGTTTCGGCGTGGCCTGTCAGCGCTTGCTCCGAGGAACCACAACGCCTTAACACGCAGTGAAATAAAACTTGATGGGATAAGCCAAAATCAAGACTTGATCTTCCATCTTGCTCTCCCGGCGCTCCTGCGATTTGAATGCGATCTAAATAGGTAAGACGCAATGACAGATCAGCAATTGGCTATTCACGCCATCAGCGAAGCCCAATGCATACTGGACGAACACCTTCAGCCTCGCCCCCGCGACAATGAGCGCATGATCCTCGACAAGCTGGTGGAGGTTCTTGAGCGCCCCGATCTGGTGGTCGCCATAGCTCGGCTGCAGCAAATAGCGCTCAGATGGCAAAACACCTTCCATCAATTCGTTTTGCCACTTGCATCGCCGCGCTCCTGTTGATTCGACTGCCGACTGTGCAGGCGAAACAACAATGCAGCGCCGAGGTGCCGCCAAATGCGCGGGAGTATTGGTCTTGGCGCATCATCATCGACGGACGAAGATGCTGGTACGAAGGCAGACCCATGCTTTCGAAGTCATTCTTGGAGTGGCCCGCTCTAGCTTCCACCCAGTCGCAATCCGATAGAGAACTTGACCTTACCGAAAAGTCTAGGGATCCGATGGACGCAGAAGCCTGGGCGCCGGCTGACCGAAACACTTTCGATGCCCTTTGGCGCGCAAGGGTGGAGCAGCGCTAAGACCCGCCCCGCTCTGTTAACGTCGACGGGCGGCTTCTCCCCCTGGGGAGAAGGCAGTTGCAGATTCTTCCCATTTACTTCAATGCCTTGCTGTTTGAGTGTCCTAATAGTGTCCCAGCGGCCCAACCCACGAACCCGCGCGAAAGGAGGAACGTCACCTTTCTGGCTCAATGCTGGTTTTGAGAGAGAAGACAGATACTTTCGAATTTGAAGTTTTGCATATGACTTCGTCCGCAGGCTCCTACCGAGCCGCCTTAATTCTGGACCACGCATTTGTTTATCGCTCTGAGTAGGAAGTGAGCTTGCAATTCCGCCTGCTTCAGTGCCGAAAAAGCAGCTTTCAAATGATTTACTCCGCTCTTGAACAGTGCCGGCAAGTTGTCCTCCAGAACTTCCTTTATCTTCTAGCCAAACATCGCATGCCGCGATGATCTTTGGCTCCTCTTCCAATGGACTTCCTAACACCTGACGCCGATATATCCCCAGCTGCCGCACTCTTGATGCTCACCATCTGCATGAAGATCACGCCCAACTTCTGCAACTCCTCAAGTAGCATGTTGAACTGCCCCCCGGACACCGGCGTTAGCCGGAGGAGCTAGGCCTAGTCCTAGGCATACGCCTATGTCCGACACGTTTTCGACGGTCGAAGTCATCACCGGCGGCGGCGGTTTACGACGGAGCAGAAGCTCTTGGTCGTCAACGAGACGCTGCAACCGGGCATGTCGATCAGCTAGCTATGTTGCTCGTCGCCATGGGCTCTCCCCGAGCCTGGTCTTCCGGTGGAGACGGCTGATGAGTGAAGGGGGCGAGGAAGCGGTGCGGGCCGACGAGAATGTGGTTCGCCGCGTCCGAGGTCCGGCGGCTGGAGGAAACGGGTTCGAGACCTCGAACGCCTGCTGAGTCGCAAGATCATCAACGGGCAGGTCGACTTTTTCGCCATCAATCTCGCAAGGTCTGGAGCGGGATTGCCTAATTGTCCGAGCGTGTGCAGAGCTGCGGTTAACAGATCATGGATGTGACGCGGTAGAGATCCGCAGGGAGCAAGCCGCGACCGACATGCATCAATGATCCCCACGCGGTAGCTTCGCGATCTCTCGACGGAACATGATTCGATGCAGTGGACGCAGATCAGTTCACCGCCCCGTGCGGCGGCTGAGGGATGGTCAGCCCTTCTGGCGCGAACTCTTCGTCGCAGTGATCGCAGCGGGGCATTTCGTACATCGGTGTATTTGCTCACGGTGTTGTGGCGGAATTCGGTAGCGTCGTCCGCACTGGCGCGCGCGTTCCAAATCCGGAACGTGGTGAAGTAAACTCGCGGCCGTTGCAGATTTACAACCAGCTTCGCCATTCAAGATACTAAGCTCGTGCCGTCCATTGCGACGACCGAAACATATTTCATGTTTACTTAATGCGAACAGCGGGGGCGGAAAGTGTTTGATGTCTATCGCAATGAGAAGCGCGACTTTCTCGTTCTAAGCACAGGCTCTGCGATACCCGCAGTTTGCTCTCAGGATAAGTGGCGCAAGAGGAGAAAGCGAGTTCTCAAAGTCAGCGACGAGATTAAAGCAACCATTCAGCGAGAGGGCTACTACGTTCGCAGGTTGCGGCCGACAAAGGGGTTGTTGATCCTCGACCGGAAGCAATAAATGTTGAAAACGGACAGACTTCGGTCTTCGCGTCGGTGTAGACTGTGACAGGCACTTATCAGAATGCCTTGGCGTTGTTCTGATGCGTACTGTCCTTCTGTTTGGGGGATCCTGGCTCCTCATCAACGTTCTCTTTGTTTTGGTTGTCGTGCCCTCGCGCAGGGCGCGTCCGCCCAGGAGACCGTCAGGGCGAAGTCCATTCCTGCACCCGTGGATAAGGTCCGACGTTGAGCCGCCATCATCGCAGCACGTAATATATCTACGGTGCTCAAGTTGCGATGTCTTGCCGATCCACCGTGGTGAGACGCCGGTCAGTTGCCGTTACGCCTACGGATAGGCAGCCTGTGGGATCAGGCTAAGGCGCTGCAACGGCCGTTGCCCGGTGATGCGCCGTGATGGTCGCTCCGAAGGAAGATCGAACCTTAGCACACGGTTCTGAAACTCTTGTCCGGGTGTGCTTCGGCCCCATATAACCATTTATGCAACTCACCGACATCCACGACCAAGCAATCCAAGCACGCATGGCTCTAATCGTCGGCGCAAGGACGTTTGACCGTCTGTTCGCTGGCGTGCGGTTCGATGAGATCGATGGCGACATCCTGTTCGTCTACGCCAAAGACGAGGGGACCGCAGCGCAGATCGAGGACGAGTTCGCGCTGCACATATCGATCATCGCCTCAAAGATACTGGAACGCAAGGTCAACATCGTGATGGTGTTGCCGAGACAGCTCGTCAGTTGAGCTTACGAGGTCCGGTCCGGGGATTGGTGGTGGGCCTGGCTATGTCCGATCTTCTGCGCACAGCTGAATGGAATTCGGCTGTGCTCGAAGGCGGTTCGAACCAAGTCGCATTGACCGAATTCGCTATCGTCAGTGCTAGCTGCAGGATCGACGCCACCCCGCTGCAGAAGAAACCTGCAGCGCAGCTATGGAACAACATTACATCCGGGAGATTCGCGGAACGAAACGGCTCGTCAGTCTTTCTCTGCCCTTGGGAGGTGGTGCACATGACTTCTCAGACCATAGAAGGCGCCTGTGCGTTCGCTTGGCGGAACTACTTGCTGCTTCACAACGACCTCAGCGAGGACGATACCAGGCGCTCCGCCCTCTATCGCTACGTTGTCAATCTTCGTGATACTGGCGAAGATAATTTCGATCTCTTGCAAATAGCGGCGGTCGCTTACTTGAAAAAACTAGACGGATTGCATGACGACCGATCTGCGAGACTCGCGGTAGATCAAATTTTGACCGAATGTTTAGAATCACGCAGTGCGCAACCCGACACTTAGCTTCAGGCAAAGAACGCTAGAAGGAAGGAGCGAGCAGCATGGCAGACAAATCCGCCAACTCAAACTTCGCGCGCGAACCACAAAGGCGCATCGCCGCAATGACAGCAATCGGCATGAATGCCTTGAACCCAATTATGCACTTTCAGGTCTCAATGCTGAGGATGTGCGCCGATAGTATCGAGAGGTTCGCGGGCGATTACAAAAAGAGGCTGGAAGAGACCGCGACCGCCGTCGAGGAACAGTCAGACAAGGAACGCGCCGCATAGATCAACGCGAATCGCCACGTGGGGTCCGGCTCGTCGAAGTGCGTTGCGCGGCGGGCTCCCCGAACAGTCGGGCTCAGGGCCACAAGCAGCGGTCGTGGCAAGCCGTACTCCGTTTGCGGCCTATAGCCAACAGGTTGCGCTCTACATTGAGAGCCTGCTCGCGAGCTATCCGGGCTGGGGAGGTCCTATAAATCGGCTGCTCGCTGGACCAATCCCGATGCAAAACAGGCGCGGCAGCGTTGCTGCCGTCTCTCGGGCAACGGAGTGCCACGGACGGCGTCATTCAGAACAACCCGATCCAAGCGAAAAAGGCAACTTCAATTAGGAAGGTGAAGCCCATGATGGCGATAGTGAGAACTGCATCGCCGGCCGGCAAAGTGGTCATAGCGTGCCTCGCCTAGAAGCGAAGCCCCGAACCCACAACTCTAACTCCCAGACGTTCGGAAATGTTTCAGTTCCCAAGCGGTTGGGGGCGCAAGATGCGTCAGCGCCTTTCGAGTTCCTTGATCGCCTGAGCCGAAATGTTTCGAAGCGTCCTTGATGCTGGTCTGCGCGATCTTGATGATCGTTTTTGCAATCATTTCCGGGTCGTCGCCGATGCTCAGAACCCCACGCAGCTGCGATCGCTGCGAGCAGAATTCGCGCCACAAGAGCTGCCGCTTTTGCGCCACTGGCCGGTTACCGTGGCAGCGGCGTACACCAGAAGCTAGAGCTTGTGGTAAGTAACGTGCGCCGTCGCAAATGGGATGCCAGCACGGCCAGCACGGCCCCTGACTATGCAAGCTCGTTCATCGATTCCGTAAAACCAATCGTCGAAATTCAACTTGAACGATTTGCCGTCCCCTTGCGGTGTATCGCGCGTGTATTTCCAATGGAATGCGCAGCCGGCTTGCTCCCCAATGGCTTCGCCTTCCAGTCGATTTTCCAGGCCCGTGTACTTGCCCTCCTCGCCTTTTCGGATCGTCCAATGCAGAGTGTCGCTATGACCATCGTCAAATGTATATGCCTCGATGAAAAGCACTGTATCAGTGTCCGCATCTAGTTCGCCGTGACCAGCAATGGTTGCGCGCTTCAGTAGTCCACCAACTAGACTTTCGAGCACTGCCCAACCTTCTAACCGCCCGATGAAAAAACGTTCGGGAAGAAACAGCGGCGTTGTTCCTCTAAAAGCAGCGATCGCCATAGGTAATCCTTTGAAATGCATTTGGTAAAACAAATCTTCCTTCTTCGAATGGTTCCTACTTGGCTCTCCGGCACACGCTCCGCTCGGAGCGCCAAATCGTCCACAGCCGCCCTTCAGATTCCGATCGGAATTTATTACTGCTCGCAGCCGGTGCACTGTCATGCGGGCCTTATCGCCGCGTCACCGGCGTACCCCTCTTTTGGCGAGCTCCGCGTTGCGCTGACCTCTTCTTGTCTTGAAATTTCACGACTTCGGGCGGATACTTAGATCAAGTCCTTAGCCATCATCATTCCGAGGAAGACGATCATGGCGATCCAGATCGTGATGGACAGTACCGGGGACACCCGTCACTTTTTCAATTCAGACGACGGACGAGAACTCGCGAAGGCGGAGCGGCGGTTCTACGAACTGACCGATGCCGGCTTCACCGCGGCGGTCCGGACGGGCCCGGGTCAAGTATCGCAAATGCGATCGTTTGACCCGAACGCGGAAGAAACTGTCTTCCTCCCTAGGCTGATCGGCGGGTGAACGGCGCGGGCCATGTTGGGCTTCAGATCATCTCGCCGACATGAACGCTGGCGGGCGAGAGCCATTCGGGCACTCTTCATCAGACACGGCGCCGAGAGAACTCCGGAGGGCCGCTCGCTGCAGCTCTTGCGGGCGTGGCTATCGCCGGCGCAACGCGCGCAGTTCGCGGGAAAAGGCTATTTCGAGGTCATCGGTGGCGACACTGGCAGGCAATATCGGATTTACGCGGGCGCTTCGACGAACGTCTGCGAGATCGACGAAAAGGGCCGCCCTACGCGCGGCCTGTGTTTCATGCCGCGTGGTAATCTGCCGGTCGGAGATGTTATGCTTTCCCAAAAGATCGCGCTTGAATGCTGCGAGAAGCGCGCGCTGGAGGTAGCCAGAAGGTTCACACCGACCGGTTTTATGTTTAGTCGAAGCCGGCTCCTTGGTTGAACCGTTACGGTCCTCGGTTCGCCGGACAAGAAGGTTAGCACGGCCGTTAGAACCCCCGAGCAAAACGCATAGAGAGATTGAGCAGTTGCGGCCACGCTTACTGCCACCAGCGTCCCCATCATTCGCATGCAAGCGAGATGAAGCAGAGCAAACGTTACTCCGTGCAACGGCTGTATCAGCGAGAGCAGCAATACCGACGTGGTCACGCCTGCTACGGACCAGCGGACGATTCCGGCCGCAGCTGCCAAGAGAGCCGCGCCACGTAGGCCAACCCTATCCACGAGCGGTGGACCGGCCAGCATTAACACCAACACTTCAGCAACCACCGCTTCCGACCGAAGGAAGCTAATCGCCGAGGTGCTAATGTCCGCATCGCTCCAGAGAACGAAGGCCGCGGATGCACTCCCCCGTATCCATCCGTACTCAAATGGCCTTCCTGCGAACTGAGGCCTCGCTGTATTGACAGATAACGCATCGGCGATCGAGGTGGTGGGGGCAAGCGCGGCAGCCTGAAACAACGCGACTACAAGCAAGAACCAGAATTTATCGACCCAAAGCAATGCGACGGCTGCTGCGGCCGCTAAGGCAGCACAGCCCGCGAGCACGAGGCGCAATGACCCGAACCGATCCGCCAGCATAGCAACTAACGGTCCGAAAATGAGCCGCGTCAGCATTGCGGCAGCCAGGATCCGTCCGATCTGCTGAGACGCCAGAGCTCGCGGTTCAAAAAATTGGGGCCAGAACGGAGATGCGGCGCCGAACGCCGCGTAGAGAGCGACTTAAAGGACTATATAGGCGATTGGTGCGGGAATGAGCACAGGCTCCTCATCGCTTGCTGTGTAGCCTGCATGGTGTGCGAACGCTGGTGCCAATGCGCAGGTCAGATCGGAACACTGGCTCTGAAAGCTAAGTTTGGTCGCACAGACCAGCCGATCAAGTCGATCCGCACGCCAGTGTTCGCGAACCGTCGCCTCCGTCTCTATTGTGCCAGCGCTCCCCCGAACGAGTACTGTAGGTCATCACGTGAGCAGAGCCACTCTCGCCCCCGCCAAGCAGATTGCACTTTCGTGTAAATGGCGCGGGGCAAGTCTTGTAAGGTCGTCCTCCTATCCATACACCATCTGAGTAGATGATAGGAGGATGGTAATTGCTCATGGCCAGCAACGTGTTCGAAATCCGACCTAAGAGATGCGTCAATTTTGCCCTGGGGAGCGCCATTGACATTGTTGGAGAGTGCGCCGGGGCCTCTAGCTTTTCTGACGTCGCGCCAACCTCGTGTTCGTGCTACTAAGTTTTAGCGGAAAATGGTCGAACTGGGCCCTGGCCATACTCTGAACTGAACAAGTGGCGCAAACATCGGTTTGACGGACCGCGCCTAGCTGCGGACGGCATGTCGCTCATGGAGCGACCCGCGTGCTGAGCGGATTCCATCTGCTCTCATTTGATAGCGAGGTCGCCCCATCAGGCGGGGGGACTAACATCGTCTCCAGTCAACTTCGCGGATCAGTTGTTATGGACGAAGTCGGCGATAGACCGACCCGCCGGCCCAACCCGTCGAGGTGACAGGGCATCGGAACTAGCTCAGCCAACCGGAGAATCCTCGATACGGAGGGCGCGCAAGCTTGCCACGCGCGTGCAACAATCGGCTACGCCAATCCGCAAACACCATGATGCGCTACGAAATTTTACGCCTTGTGATGGGCGGCTTGCAGGCCATAGACCGGAGTCGGAATGTCCTCATAGCGAGCTTTCAGTTGTAGGGAAAGGAATTGCGAGTAGTGACGCGACTGGTGCAGGTTACCGCCGTGGAACCATAGCCCTTCCTGTTGCGTCGGCTTCCACATGTTGCGCTGTTCGCCTTCCCATGGGCCGGGATCCTTGGTGGTATTCGAACCTAGTCCCCAGACCTTACCGACCCTGTCGGCCATTTCCCGGCTGATGAGGTCGGCCACAAAGCCGTTCATAGAACTGTAGCCGGTGGCGTAGACGATGACATCGGCGGCCAGTTCCTTTCCGTTGTCGACTCTGACGCCGTTGGGCGTGATTTCCTCGACCTGAGCTGCGACCAACTTAACCTTTCCATCGATGATGAGCTGCGAGGCGCCAACGTCGATGTAATAGCCCGAGCCGCGACGCAGGTACTTCATGAACAGGCCAGATTCGTCGTCGCCGAAGTCGAGCCGAAAACCGGCTCTCGTCAACCCTGCATAAAAATCGGCGTCATCCTCGCGGATCTTGTCATAAACCGGCTTCTGCAGCTGATGCAGAATCTTGTAAGGCAGCGAAGCGAATATCAGATCGGCCTTGGCTGTGGTCATGCCACTGCGGACGGCGCGCTCTGAATAGAGGTCGGCGATGGATGCCATCAGCGAATCCGAGCGCACGATATGTGTCGTTGAGCGCTGCACCATAGTCACCTCGACGCCGGCCTCGTACAGCGCGGCGCAGATGTCATGCGCGGAATTGTTCGAGCCGATCACGACGACCTTCTTACCCTTGTAGCGATCGGGACCTGGGTGGCGCGACGAATGGTGCTGTTCACCCTTGAAGGCATCTATGCCCTTGAACTGCGGCATGTTCGGCTTGGCGGACATGCCGGTGGCAAAAACCAACTGCTTCGGCTTGAGCGTGATCTCCTTGCCATCGCGCTCGACGAGGACCGTCCATTCCTTTTTGGCGTCGTCCCAATCGGCGTGTTTGGCCGTGGTGCCGGTCCAGTAGTTCAGCTCCATGACCTTGGTGTACATCTCCAGCCAGTCGCCGATCTTGTCCTTAGGCGAAAACACCGGCCAGTTCTTCGGAAAGTCGATGTAGGGCAGGTGATCGTACCAGACCGGGTCGTGCAGACAGAGCGATTTGTAGCGATTGCGCCAGGAGTCGCCGGGACGGGCGTTCTTCTCGACGATGATGGTGGGCACGCCGAGCTGCCGCAACCGCGCGCCGAGTGCGATGCCACCCTGGCCGCCGCCGATGATGAGCACGTACGGCTGCGTTTTAAGGCCGAGCTGCTCGACTTCCTCGTCCCGCAATTCCTTCCAGGTCTTGGCGCCGGGATTGACGCCGTGGCGGGCGCCAAGCGGTCGGGTAAAGCCCGCCTTTTCCTCGTAACCTTTCAGTTCGACCATCGTCGTCAAGAGCGTCCAGATCTGGCCGTTCTGGAGACGGATTAGACCGTAGCCGCGCGCGACCTCGGTCTCGAACGAGATCCAGCATTCGGTTACTCCGTCGGCTTCAGAAGCGCTTTCCCCGTCGGCTATCTGCCAATGGCGTGACCTTACGTGCGCCAAGCAAGAGTTGAGCATCTCGCGGATCTGATCGCGACCTTCCATGGTCTTGATATTCCAAGTGAAGGCGACGAGATCGCGCCAGTAGCACTCGGGTGCGAACATCTCTACTGCGGCGTCCAGATCGCCTGCCACGAGAGCCGCTTCGAATTTGTCGAGAAAGGCGTGGATGCGCGCGTTAGGCGTAGTATCGAGCATCATTTCCTCCCAAGGACTTTTGTTCTTTCCGCAATTGCCGCAAGCTTATCCGAACTTTCGATTGAAACCAGACCTGCGCGGGTCAAATCTTTTACAGCACTTCTGATCGAATAGTGGCAGCCTTGCCGGGCTGCGTGATTCAGCGGATTATCCATGTTTCGCGGTCGCTTTGCCGAAAATTTGCCATTAAAAATGTCGGTTGACAGTGGCCACCTTTGTCGAACTGCCAGTCCGACCGAATGTCCGCTTTGCGCGAAGACCTGCCGTCCCCGCCAGGTCACTAATTGAGCCCCTGAGCGGACATCCAAACAACCGTAAGATTTCCTGGAAGGTCCGTTCGCAGATCTGCGGTGACGTAAATGCTCGAAGCGGGCGAGCGCTGGCAGCGGTCCAAGATCAGCGCAGGACCCAGGACCGATGCTGTCAGCGCGCTGGTTTTGAGGCCAGTCAGTTGAGCGAGTTGACACTCCACGTATGCGCCTTGATGCGCAGGGCGGCACCTACCTTCTCGGTGTCGGCGAGCATCACTTTCGCGCCCTTCCAGGCGAGGGCGCGGGCCAAGGCGAGGCCGATGCCACTGGCGGCGCCGGTCACGAAAGCCGCGCCGCCTCGAGCGCGTTTTCCTCGATGGCCCAGTAGGTCGCCGACCGCCACGAGTCCGGTGGCGATCCCGACTCGGACCCCGAGCGGCACGTTGGCGGGGCTCTCAAGGCCCGGTACGGCTTCGACCAGGGCTAGGCCGGCGCGGAAGGCGCGCTCAGCATCGTGCTCGCTTGCGGATAACCGAAATAGGCTAGCACGCCGTCGCCCATGTACTTAGCCATGAAGCCACCTTCGCGCTCGATGGTCTCTGCGCAGCACCGATGGTAGGCGGCGACCACGGCGCGCAGGTCCTCGACGTCCAGCCTGGTCGACAGCGCGGTCGATCCGACGAGGTCGCAGAACATGATGGATAGATGACGGCACTGGGCGTCGCCGCGCGGCGCCGGTGCGGTCGCCATCGGACGGGCGCCCGACGCCGACAATTCGGCAATGTTCGCCAGCAGCTTGCGCCGGTGACCAAGCGAGACGCCCAGCTCCTTCAGGTCGCGATCGGTGAGCTGGCCGAGCACCGAAACGTCGATGTCATTTTCGGCGAACCGCGTCGCGTATTCGGGCATCCCGACGGTCGTCAGCCATTCGGCAATCGAAGTTGGTTGGGACATCTCGCCCCCTCCCAAGCGTGCCGGTTAGCGCCCTAGTTTAACAAAACCCTGAAAAATAGCTACTTGTCCGCCGGACGGTGCGCCCCCAACCGCGGGGTTGTGTATTGAGTGGATCGCGCAACCAAGCTCTACCCGATGGATGCTCATCAAATCCAGAAATTCGACCGAAGCGACTCTCGGCTTACGCTGAGCCCACGATGACGGAGTGACTCTCGATAGGCTTGATCGCCAGGGTTGGTGCTGCTCACCACAACGCAACGAAATCGCGGCCGCCCGACCGAGCCGCTGCATGCCGCCTGAAGGTTTGTTTGAGTAAGTCGAGCGCCGCTTTCCTGTTGAACTCTCCTCTCCCAATCTAGTGCTGGGCCGCAGGTCGGACAGCACCAGGATGCCTGCTTGTGACCCGGATCGTACGTCGGCCAACATCTCGTGTTGCGGCGAAGCCGTAGGCACCGCTGCCCCATGGAATGCTCTTCATTTATACTTAGAGGGAGCAGTGGCTGAGGTTCTAAAGTGCAGAGGCGCCTACTTCGGCTCTTGGACCCATTGCTGACGTCTTCTCTGGACGCCGACAGGTCCGCTACACCCGGCGCAATCCCGCAAAGAGCGCCTCGAATTCGCTGTCCGCCCGATAGAACGCCGGTGGTCGCCCCAACGGCGCGGCGACCGATGTCTCGTGCCCACCGGCAAATGACTGGCCGGTCCACACATGAGTCCAATCGGTCCCTGACGGAAGGTAGAGGCTCCGCTGATCCTGGCCCGCCTGCCAGACGGGCGCGACGAGCAGATCGCGGCCATAAAGGTAGCAATCCTGAATGCCGTAGGTTCGCCGATCGTCTTCGTGATGAAGAAACAGCGGACGTTGCACTGGAAGGCCCCGGCGCGCAGCTTCCAGCGACAACGTCCTGAGATAAGGCGAGAGGTGAACGTAGATCGCGGTCATCCTGGCAAAATGCTCGAGAACCGCCGGATCGCCGTCGAGCTGCAGATTGTCACGAGGCCTGTTGCCTTCGTGGCTGCGCATGACGGGCGTGAAGGCTGCCATCTCGCTCCAACGCATCACCAGCTCGGGCGTGCGCAAATTGCCAAACAGGCTAGTGTAGCCGCCGATGTCGGAATGGTGAAACGCGTTGCCGAGCAATCCCGACGACAGGGCGGCGCAGATCACCGTGACCAGCCCGTCATGCCTGGAAAAGTCGACCGATTGATCGCCGGCCCAGAGCCACGGGCACCACTTCTGCACACCCGTGAAGCCGGACCGCATGAAGAACACGGCCTCGCCGGTGCGGCCGCGGCTCGCCACAGCATTCGCATTCACTTCGGCCCACAGCGTCGGCCAGAGGTTATGCGCAAGTCTTGCATCGATGCCGCTGGCGAGACGTACGTCAACCGGCAGATACTCACCGAAATCTGCCATCCAGCCGGACAGGCCGTAGTCGAGCATCCTCTTGCCGATGATTTCCTCGGAGAACCACGCCGCGGCATCCGGATTGGTGAAATCGACGGTGCCGCAGTGGAACTCGCCGAAATCGATCAGGGCCGTTTGTCCCGAGGCGTCCTTGACGAAGAATCCGGCATTTTCGGCCTCCTCGAATAGGACGCCATCGTTGCAGAGATACGGGTTCACGTAACCGAGAAAGCGGATGCCTTGATCGTTCAATTCGGCGATGCGCTGCCGCAGGCCCGGATAACGCGTCTCGTTGGCCTTCCAATCCCAGAACAGTCGCGCGCCAAAGGCGGTCGGCCGAATTCCGACCCAATCCTCGCACCAGAGACTGGAAACCTTGACGCCGGCCGCACGCATCTTCGCGAGGCGAGCGAACGAGTTCGCGCCGTCCTTCAGGCCGACGATCGCGCCATTGTAAATCCACTCTGGAAGCGGCGGTTGACGGCCGAATCGCGCGGACAGCATCTCCACCAGCGCGACAAACGATGGCGCCGCAAATAGCTCGATGCGTTCAGGAACGGACCAGGCCTCGATCTCGTGAAACCCGTCCTCGCGAAAATCGAACACGCTGTAGGCTGACGTCTCGACGTGTAGCGCATAACGCGCCGAGGAGATGTAGGTCGGTTGCGGATAGTTCGTGTGATAGTAGTCGCCGCCGGCGTGGCCCACCGCGTCGGCCTTGAAGGTGATCTCGGTGGTCTTGTCGCGCCCGACGCCCGGCTCCGAACTCCATAACGGAAACCGTCGTCCACGCAGATCAAAATAGGAGAATTGCTCACCGCCACCCCAGACATGCTCGTTACGGTTGGCCACGACACGCAGCCAGAACCGGTTCACAGAGGGATCGAGCGATCGCAGCTTCAGCGCATCGCCCTCAAGCGTCACCGCGAGGCGAGCAGGCTGCCCCTTGGCCGAGGACAGCATGATCGTGTTACCGTCGATCTCGGCATGCGCGAGCGGACAGCGTTCGGCCAGGCGATCCTCGATCGCGAAGCGGCCGCGGTGCATTTCGATGCTGTCGTTGCCTCGGCCGACGAAAAAACATGGCGCCGCGGCACTGTGGGCGAGAATCTGGCGGCCCGAGATCGATAGCGCAAAGCCAGACGGGGTCGTCTCGAGTTTCAAGTGCATTCCTCTCGGTCTTTCCGTCAGCCCTTGATGCCACCTGCGGTCAACCCCGAGACGACACGCTCCTGGAAGATCATGATCAGGATCGCGACGGGGACGATCCCGACGACGAGCGCCGCCGAGATCACCGGCCAGGGAAACGCAAACTCACCCTGATAGAGCTGAATACCGACCGGCAGTGTCCGCAATCCGGGATTGGAGTTAAACGACAGGGCCAGCAAGAATTCGTCCCAGGCGTTGACGAAGGCGAGGATGCCGGCCGTGAAGACGCCGGGCGCCGACAGCGGCACAACCACCCTGAACAGCGCACCAAACCGCGTGCAGCCATCGATCATGGCGGCGTTTTCCAGATCGCGCGGAATGCCTTCGAAGAAGGACGTCAGCACCAGGGTGCATACGGGCAGGCTCAGCACGGTGTAGGGCAGGATCAATGCTGTCCACGAGTTCAGCAAATTGAGCGCGCGCATGGTCTCGAACAGGGGAACCAGCAGCGTCACCAGGGGAAAAGTCGAGACCGCGATGATGACGGACATGATCAGTCCCCTGAACCGCAAGTTCAGCCGCGCGAGCGCATAGGCCGCGAGCACCGAGACCAGCAGCGTGAGCGCGGTCGAGAGCAGCGCGACCATGAAGCTGTTGAACAGGAAGGTGAGCAGCGGCTGATCGGAGAACGCCTGGAAGTAGTTTCGCAGCGTCGCTGCCTGCGGCAGCCATGTGATCGGCTTTTGTGTGAGCTCGGCCTCGGTCTTGAACGAGGTCAGCAGGATCCACAGAGCCGGAAACAGGCCATTGACGATGAGAATGAACGCGGCGATGGCCCGCAGCGGCTTGCCTGAGAGAGCCGAGTCGAACGTGGAGGCGACAGCCGTGCTCATGATGCGGCCCCGTTGCCGCGGATCATGCGCAGGTAAAGCGCGGTGACCAGCATCGACAGGCCGAACATCACCACTGCGAGCGCCGATCCGTAGCCGAGATCGAGGAACGACACGGTGTTCTGATGAATGTACATGGCGAGCGTCGCGGTTTCGGTACCCGGCCCCCCGCCCGTCATCATGTAGGGAATGTCGAAGGTCTGCAGTGCGGTAATGGTGCGGAAGATCAACGCGACGACGATCGTCGGCTTGAGCAGCGGCAGCGTGATCTCGAAGAACCGACGCACGCGCCCAGCGCCGTCGACGTCGGCGGCCTCGTAAAGTGAACGCGGAATGGTTTGCAGGCCTGCGAGAATGATCATCGCCATGAAGGACGAGGCCTTCCAGATGATGGCAAGGCAGATCGCGGCGAAGGCGAGCCGCGGCGAGTTGAACCAGATCACGCCGGGCAGGCCGATCCGGTGCAGCACATCGTTGACGACGCCGTACTCGGAATGGAAGAACCAGCCGAAGATCAGACCGGCAAAGGAGAGCGGCAGCGCCCAGGGGATCAGCAGGGAGAGCCTCACCGGCCATTTCATTTGGAACGGCAGATTGGCGAGCAGCGCGAGTGCGAACCCGACAACGAGCGAGCCGGGCACGGTGATGAGCGTGATCAGCACCGTGTTCCAGGTCGCCTGCCAGAACACCGGATCATCAGGCATCTGCTTGAAGTTCCCGAGCCCTGCGAACCGCGCCGGCAGGCCCGACGTCAGGGACAGGTCGAGAAAGCTCGTGTAGATCAGCCGGCCCACCGGATAGACGATCATCACGCCGAGCAGGATTGCTGCGGGCGCCAAAAGTATCACGGCAAGCGTAGTGTCATCAGGATCGGACCAGCGCGACAGCCACGGACGCCGCACGACGGGGCGATCGGCCTCGCTTTTGAACGTCGATGTCGTTGTCATCAGGTCTGATCCGGATTGCAATACGCGCCTTAGCGGATGATCCGCTTCAGCCGGGCCTCGATCTGGGCGGCGCCGTCCGCCGGAGTGGTCGCACCCGCGAGCACCGCATTGACCGTGGTCCGGATCGCTTCACTGACCTCGTTGTAGCGCGGCGTCACCGGCCGCGGCTTTGCCGTCTCGACGATGGCTTGCGCCTCGGCGAACCAGGGCACCGCCTTGGTCACGTCGGCGTCCTTGTAGAGCTTGCCGTAGGTCGGCAGCAGCGAGCCGTTGATGGCCACGTATTTGGAAACTTCGGGACTCGACAGATATTCAATCAGCTTCTTCGCCTCGTCTTGATGCTTGGAAAAAGCGGAAACGCTCCACTCCCAGCCGCCAAGGCAGGTCGCCTGTTCGCCGCCCTTGATTGCCGGAAGCCGTGCGACGCCGACCTTGCCTGATACCGCGGACTCGGCGCCCTGCGACATCGCCCATGCATAGGCCCAGTTCACCGCGAATAGGACGTTGCCGGCCTGGAATTCCTTGCGCGTATCGTCGGTCGCGACCTCGGCAATGTTCTTCTTGGCAACACCGCTGTCGGCAAAGCCCTTCCAGAGCGCGAGCGATTTGGTCGCCGCCTCGCGATCGAAATCGAGCTTGCCGTCCTTGGTCACCACCTTGCCTTGACTCCAGTACGGCACGAGGAAGGTGCAGACCGCGCCTTCGATCGCCTTGCCCTGGAACGACAGCCCCTGCAAGTTCGGATTCTTCTCGCCGTCCGCAACCTTCTTCGCGGCGTCCGCGAGCTCGTCCCAGGTTTTTGGCGGCTGGAGCCCATATTTGTCCAGCAGGTCCTTGCGATAATAAAGGAACATGGAATCCGCAAAGGCGGGCAGCGCCACCACCTTGCCGTCGATCGTGTTCGCCTCGGCATAGGCACGCAGATAGGAAGACATGTCGGTTGCGACCGGGCTGGTCCAGCCCGCTGCCGCAAACTGTGCCGGACGGATAACGTCGAGCATCAACACGTCGAGTGAAGAGTCCTTCGCTGTGAGCACCGTGTTGAGATACTGGGCTTGCATGTCGGAGGTCGTACCGCCCAGCTCGATACCGACCTTGATGCCCGGATTGCGCGCTTCATACTGATCGAGCAGCGTGCGCCAGATAGCGGGCTGCCCTTGGCTAGTGACGAAGACCTTCAAATTGGTATCGGCGGATGAACTGGTTGCGAATGCGGTCGCTGCACACGCGAGCATCAATCCCGCCAGCCTTGAAATGCGCTCTGAACTCATGCCGTCCTCCCGGAAAAAATCGCCGCTTTGTTGCGGCTTGACTGGCCTGCTGTTGGTTTCGCTGCGCGCTCTTCAATGCAAGGCGCGCTCCGTCTCCGGATCGAACAGGTGAATCTTCGCGGGGTCCAGCCCCAGCTTGATCGCTTCGCCGGCGTGCGGGCGCAACTCGGGCGGCAGCCGCGCTGTCAATGTCGCGCCGCCCACTGCAAAATGCACCAGCGTATCGGAGCCGAGCGGCTCGACGACCTGAACCTGGCTGTTTAGGCCGGCATCGGACGTCAGGGACGTGAAATGCTCGGGCCTGATGCCGACGATGAATTCACGACCGTCGGCCGCC
The DNA here is from genome assembly GCF_900113735.1 of Bradyrhizobium sp. Gha. Taxonomy (GTDB): domain Bacteria; phylum Pseudomonadota; class Alphaproteobacteria; order Rhizobiales; family Xanthobacteraceae; genus Bradyrhizobium. The sequence goes on along the minus strand of NZ_FOQM01000025.1, from coordinate 41,323 downwards.
GAGAGCTTTGTGCCGGCGACGCCCGCAAGCGGCAGACGGTTGCCGTCTGCGAAGTCGAGATAGCCTTGAGCGACCCTGGCCTTCGCAAAATTCATGGACGGAGCGCCGACGAAGCCACCGACGAAAACGCTAGCCGGATGATTGTAGACTTGCTCGGGCGTTCCGATCTGTTCGATGTCGCCACCACGCAGGATGACGATGCGATCGGCCAAGGTCATCGCCTCGACCTGGTCGTGGGTGACGTAGACGATGGTGGTCCCGATCGTCTGATGCAGCCGCTTGATCTCCGTACGCACCTGACCACGCAGTTTTGCGTCGAGATTGGAGAGCGGTTCATCGAACAGGAAGATCTGCGGCCGCCGAACGATGGCGCGGCCCATCGCGACCCGTTGACGTTGACCGCCGGAGAGCTGTCCCGGCCGACGGTCGAGCAGATGGGTGATGCCGAGCATCTCCGCCGCGTCCCTGATCCTGGCGTCAGCGTCCGCCGCATTCGCACCGCGCACCTTCAGGCTGAAGCCCATGTTCTCGCGCACGGTCTTGTGCGGGTAGAGCGCGTAGTCCTGGAAAACCATGGCGATGTCGCGCTCGCGCGGCGGCAGATCGTTGACGATGCGGTCGCCGATCCGGATCTCGCCGCCGGTGATGCGTTCGAGGCCGGCGATCATGCGCAGCGTGGTCGACTTGCCGCACCCGGACGGACCGACGAGCACGACGAACTCGCCATCCATCATATCGAGGTCGATCGCCTTGACGACGCGAAACGCGCCGTAGCTTTTCTCAAGCTTGCGCAGGCTGACCGAAGCCATGAGCCCGTTCTCCCGTCCCGACGGTTCTTGCAGCCGTCGTGATGTTTCATAGTAGCGCTACGATTTCTAGAAATCAATGATTGAGCCGCACCGGCTCGGGATCCTGCGGATGAAGACTGGAGTACTATCTTATCTAGCTGAACAAAATAAACGATTTCGCTCGATAAACAGAATGCGGTTGTAGCCTTTCAGAGCTTCAGATACATAATAGCGCTATTATACTGAGCCACCATGACAATGGCCGCATCAAAGCCCCTACGCACCCGTCGCAAGATGCAACGGGTTACGATCAAGGATGTGGCGGCGCGCGCAGAGCTGTCGCCTTCCACGGTGTCCCTCTATTTTAGAAAGCCCGATGCGGTCTCGGCGTCGGCGAGCGAGGCGATCGCACGCGCCATCGAAGCGCTCGACTACGTGCCGAACCTGATGGCTGGTGGCTTGGCAGCCGCCTCGTCGCGCGTCGTGAGCATCATCGTGCCATCCGTCCGCAATGCGTTCTTTGCCGAGACCGTCGCGGCCCTGCAGGAAGAGCTCAGCAAGCAGCGGCTGCAGGTGATGCTCAGTCACACTGAGTACAGGGAACACGACGAGGAGAATCTCGTCCGCACCGCCCTCGCCTGGGCCCCTGCCGCTGTCGTCTTGACTGGCCTTTCTCACAGCGCCGCAACGCGCAGACTGCTCCGCGACAGCAAGGTGCCGATTGTCGAAATCTGGGAGCTTGGTTCCCCGACCATGGACATGGCGGTCGGTTTTCACCATGACCAGGTCGGTCATGCCGCTGCGTCGCATCTTCTTCAACGCGGGCGCAAGCGATTATTGTTTCTCGGCGCCCGCCTGCATGAGGATCGCCGCGCGGCTCGGCGCGCCCAAGGCTTCGTCGAAGCGGCGCGAAATGCACCTGACGTCACGGCAGAGGTCATCCAGCACCCTGCACCAGCGAGCGCCGAAGTTGGCGCCATGCTGCTCGGCGAGGCCGTGCATCGCTTTCCAAACGTCGATGGGATCGCCTGCTCTAACGACCATATCGCACTTGGCGTGATCTTCGAATGTCAGCGCTCTGGCATTGCGATCCCCGAGCGCCTGTCGGTGATGGGCTTCGGCGATTTGAGCTTCAGCGCGGCCGCAAATCCGTCATTGACGACGATCCGCCCGCCCGGCGACCTCATCGGGAAGGAAGCTGCGCGACTGATCATCACGCGGCTCGCGCACTCTGGTGCCGAATCGGAACAAGCCGTCATCGACACGCGCTTCACCCTGCTACATCGGCAAAGCAGCTGATGATCGGAACGACGGCGCTTTTGCCGCGCAATCCCCAATCACCCGCATTGCCGCGCTCGGAGGTCGTAGTTACGATTTCAATGGGTTGGTGCCTTTAAGCCAAAGCGCTGCAGAAGAGCCCAGCTCCGGCCCCAGCTTCCTAAACTGCTCATCTCCCGCGTACAGGTCCGCCACTCTCACGTTTTCAATGTGCGTGATCTGAAGATAAGTAGGCGCGGAATCCCTTCGGAAGGCGCAGACGCAGCGCCTGCTTCGGGCCATTTCCAATCGTCACAAGACGATCATCGGCCACATGTCCGGGCGGCAGCTTCAGCGGCGGCCAGGCTACGAAATCGACGTCCAGAAGGTTCTTCGCGCCTGCGCGAAGCACGACGTCGCCGTCGAGATCAATGGCCATCCATGGCGGCTCGTTCTCGATTGGCGATGGCACCAGGCGGCTTGAGTTCGGCTGCATGATGAGCATCAATCCGGACGCGCACTCGATTCCCGAGCTCGACCACATGCACTGGGGCGTCGAGATGACTCGCAAGGGCGGCGTCCCCGGCGACAGGATCTTGAATGCGATGACGTTGCCGGAGATCACGCGCTACCTCCGTCACAAGCGGCGCTCGCTCACCCGCGCCGCCTAATGCACCGGTCGCGTGCGCATTGCCGCGCGTGGCTCATTCTTGCGGCGGATGCTTGATGTTGCCGCATCGAGCTTGCTCTGATATGCGGCGAGCGCGCGTAACTTGGATGGTCACGCCTTGTCGTGAGCGTATTTCTCTACGACGAGCCTATTGTATTCGTCCCGGACGGCTCTGCGTGAGAGATGTCCCTTCCGATCCTTGGCGATCTTCAGGAGATCAGGATCGGTAGGAGCCCGCGATTTCCGTCGAAACTTCGCGAAGAGCCCTTTTGTAGGCTGGGACGCGCTACCGAACAGCCAGTCAAACCATCTCATCATGGCCTCCCGGACAGACTGCGAGCCGGAAGACTAGCAACACATTCAGGCCGTGAAAACAGGATTCCGCAGCGTTGGCCGCTGGTGCGGCAGAACCGCAGCGCAGTATTCGCCGTACCCTGGATACCAGACGCTCATCGCCGCTGACGGCCTGATTGCGCCCGAGTTTGTGTGGTCTGCGCTGGATTGTCCGACTGGCTACGTATCTCAGTACGATCCCGAAACTGGCAGCTTCGCTGTCTTACCAATCTTGCTCGGGCGTCTTTTCCGTGCGCGTCGATGGGCGGCCACGTCCGGGTGAGCGATGTGTGGTGACATCCTGGAAAGTTGGTAGTGAAGGCCGCCGTCTTATCACTGAAGCTGCGCTATTTGGTGAAGAGAAGAACCTGCTTGCACTTGGCCGGGCTACCTGGGTCGTCGTTGATCGACAGGTGCAGCTTGGATTGAAATAGCAAGCTGGGCTGCCGCAGACTGGCCATCCAGACACTGCGGGCAAATATGAGACCCGCAGGAAGGCAAGCTCAACTTACAACCTCTCGCATCTTTTGGCTTAATTCTACCTCGCATCTGCTTCCGCCGTTCTCGGACGCGACGCGGAGGCAAATCAGGCGGTGACGCGTCTGCATGAAACCAATCCCGCCGCTACAACGCCATCACAATATCTGATTTAATCGCTTGGGGCGGGCAATCAAACGCGCAGCCGGTGACTGAGCAGCTTCGCTGCAGCCACGCGGCGTTATGGCCCGGCAAAGTGATGCCCCTAGTGTAAGATGAAAGCGGTCAGTCGCTCGGCCTTTCCCTTCAGTTCCAAAGTGGTGCGGTCTGCTCGCGCCTTCCTCTCAGAAAGCGCGTCGTAAACCGTCTCGGAGACCAGAATCTCATTGGCGTTGGCCGCACTCTGAAGGCGTGCAGCCGTGTTCACCACGTCCCCGATAGCAGTAAAATTCTTCGATGCTCCAGCGGCCAGGGATCCGACTTGCGCCTTGCCCATGTGGATTCCGACACCAACCGGCAGCGAATCGGTGCCCCTCCCCTCCGCGTTGATCAGCCGTCTCGTGGCTGCGACCATGATGTCCGCCGTTCGCGCGCCGAGCGAGGGCATATCGACAAGGTAGATAGCCATGACTTGGTCGCCGATGAAGTCAACCAAGGCGTCATCGGTGGTAAGCACCCGATTAGCTCTATCGTAGAAGCGGCTCACCAAGTCAGCGGCGGCGCTCGAGCTGTGGGTCTCAGACCACGCGGTGAACCCACGTAGATCAGCGAAAAGCACTCCGACTTCCAGCTCGTGAGTTGTTGTCGGCAGGGCCTCAAAGCAGCTCCGGCAGTAGTTTGGGTTGGGCGGCGACGGCCTGATGCCGAACACTTTGCCGAGGCCACCGAACGGCACCATGCAGAATCTGCATCGCGGCTCTGACGGCAGTAGCCTCAGCATTCGCCGGTGCCTGCCACCGAATCCAGTTTTGCACAACGGTAGTATCAGCGGATTTTCCAGCGTCGACAGGCGTCGCACGATCCAGGCATCATAGTTGCAGATCAGCGAGACCAATCCCAGGAGGAGCACTCCGAGCAGAAGAAGGCCGGCCCAGATGGAGACGAATACCGCCAACAGGAGCGCAAGCAACACCGCAATAATTTCGAGGCAGTCCACCCCGACCTCGAAGTATCTCGCCTTTGTCATGGACGCACCACCTAATTCGCAGGTTACGGGGCACCGGCAGGGAGTCCCCCTCCAGCCACTTCATGAAGGCGGCACCAGGTCCAAGCTACGGCACGTTGGCTGGTGGCATAGATGCGGTCGGGCGCGGTACGGATTTCGTTTGAAGCTGGCCTCGTGCGGCCAACGTAAGCGAGAGAGCTACATACAGAATGAGAAAGCCCCCGGATCGAGCGACTCATATCAAGGCATAGCCGCCCTCATGGCGAGGGCAGCCTCGCCGTCTCCTGGACCGCCCGACGTAAAGAGAGCGCAACCAGCGCGATTGCTCACAAAATGCCATAACCAGCAGTGATCCATCCTTCGTAGTCTCGTGTCGCCTGCGCTGACGACGCTGTGTGAGTATATGCGGTGGTTGCCATAACCTAACTCCTTCGAGTTTCGCGCGCGATAAAAGCGCGCCGAGATGACGGCGAGTCGCTCCTTACTTGTGAACTGCGGCAGACGTTAGTGGCTAGATCGAATGTCGGTGCGCAAGGTGGCATGCTGTTCTATGCCGCTTGACGTGGTCATGCGCTGGTGGACACCAATCGCGGTCCCGCCAACCAAGAACAAGCAGCCATAGAAGCCCAGCACGGCTTTAGTCCAACGCTTGTGAGTCATCCTGTCTTCGTGAGTGCTTGCAGCAGGTTCGTTTGTTGAAAAACCATTGGTGATGTGTGCGGAATCCTCACTAAAATAATCCATGGAAAAGCTCCTTGGAATTAGTTGGATCGGCCATAAATTCCGAAAGTTTCCATCAAGAGTGAATTGGTCCTGCTTCCTGACAACCGGTAAAAAGCGTTTCGCCCGCAGGATTTTCTGCTTGACGCCGTGAAGATTACTCAGAGGCGCACAACGCCTGCCCAGAGCTTCTCTGCGAGCTAGATCTTGTCAGACCAACCGAAAGTTGACTGAGATCCAGTGAAGCCTCGGCAATTTTCAGTGTTTTCGCACGTGGCGTCAGAACCGCGATCTGATGGGGAGAGGCCGGCATACCTTCCAACATTAGCGTCGGCCTAACCGCGCTCTCCTCCACTTGGGCCGAGCCCAGCACGGCTACTTGATGCTGGGAGATCGGAAAGCCCGCAAGTTCAAAAGTTGGAAGGCGTAATGCGTACGCGTCGGCGCGATTGGTTGCACCGAAGGCAGCAATGGCGGTTACCATTAGGGACAGAATTTTCATGGGACTTACCCTTTTTGAATTAGAGGTATTCCCAACTCGAATTCCATACTCAGCCTAGCCCTGGCCCCGGATGGTTTGTGTGAAGCTGTTCACTATGGGTCGGGAAAAAACCTGCAAAGGTTCATTGGATCGTGCACTCGAATAAGGTCAACGTGACTGCATTTTTTGCGAAAAGTCCTGTAGCCCTTGTCCGGAATTGATGCTTTTGTCTAGTCGCTACCGGGGCGTCAAGCATCTAATCGCTGAGGAGACACTGCCGGGTTTTGTCTTCGCGGTCGGCATCAGCCGCCGCATAATGGAGCTTCGCGGGACGAGCCTTCAATGTGGACGACGCACTTTGTTGAGTCAGCAGTGCAACAGCATCAGCGGAATGGCTCGGCTCACGCCTAGGCAGGGGCGCCTTAGGCGTTCAGGTTCGGAACGCTATCCGGACTTATGCGGCAGCTCCGGCATTCGGATTAAACAGCTCGCCGGTTTTAAGCATCGTATGCATTATCACCGCCAGTTTGCGCGCCACGGCCACGGCGGCTCTTTTGTAGCCGATCCTCTCCCGGAGCTACAGGCCCCAGGTTCGCAGAGTGCTGTCGGTTGAGCTGCGCGTCAGAATGACCGCAGCCGCTTCGTACAGAAGCCCTCGCAAATGGTGGACGCCACGTCGGGATATATGGCCGTCATAATCGACTTCTCCGGATTGGTAGCGGCGCGTTGTCAGGCCGATCCAGGCGCCAACAGATTCCTGAAGTTGTCCGGCCTCTCAATGGCTGTTGTGAAGGCGGTTGCGGTGATCGCACCGATGCCGGGAATAGACATAAGGATGCGGCAAGCCTCACTCCGGCGCGCTTCCCGGACCAACTGGCGTCCGAGTTCGGCGGCGCGGATGCGAATGCCACGCCAGGCTTCCAGCATCGGAAGCACGATCGATGCAAGTCCGTCCTGATTGGCAAAGAAGGGTCCGGACGTTCTTCTCGAAGGTGCTTCCCTTTCCGGCGGGAACCAGCAGACCGAACGTCTTCATGACACCGCGGATCTAATTGGAGAGCTCGGTAGTGATCCGGACAAGCCGCGTCGCGCCGCGACAAGCGTGCGTGTCAGCATACTGTCGAATTCCTTCACGCGCACCTCACGAAAGAACCCGACTTCCAACGAGCTGCGCCAGACCATCGGCGTCATTCGCGTCCGTCTTGTTCGCCGCTATGTCAAGCGCCGCTTTAGCATGGCACGCATCGATGCAGATCGCCGGCAAACCAGCGGTGCCAGCCGCGGCGCCGGGATCGCCTGTCGGCTTCCGACTCTGAAAAATATGGGCGAGCGTCGCGTCAGCTGCCCTCTATTTGTGGTATGAACGATCATGTGACTGACGTCGATCGACATAAGTTTCCGCACCTGCAATCGTTGTTATTGAATGCTTTGTGCATGCGGGCGATCAGGGTTACGGCAATGGAAGAAACTTCGGAGCACAAGTCGGCTGAAACGCCTGGGGCCCCTGGGAGAGCCGGTCACGAACCGGCATTCTCAAACCTGGTCCGGACCACCAATCTGGCCCTCCAGGGGGGCGGAGCGCATGGTGCGTTTACCTGGGGTGTACTCGACCGATTCCTGGACGAGAAAGACCTAGCGTTCGAGGGGCTCAGTGCAACCAGCGCCGGAGCAATGAACGCGGCGGTCTTTGCCTATGGGCTTGCGATCGGCGGTCGCGAAGGGGCACGCAAAGCGCTTACGGACTATTGGAAGCGCGTCAGCGACGCGGCCAAGTTGGGACCGTTGCAGCCAAGTTTCATCGATCAAATGCTGGGGGATCACAAGCTGGCCTGGTCGCCTGCTTTCTCTCTTATGGGGTTCGTGACGCGCGTCCTATCGCCATATGAGTTCAACCCTTCAGACTATAACCCGCTTCGTGAAGTGGTCGAGCAATCGATCGATTTTGACGTGTTGGGGCGTCCGGACTGTCCGGTCAAGCTCTTCCTCTCTGCGACAAATGTCCGTACTGGCAAGATAAAGGTCTTCGCCGGAAAGGAAATTTCAATCTCTGCCGTGATGGCTTCGGCATGTCTTCCCACGATGTTTCACGCGGTAGAGATCGACGGGGAAGCTTATTGGGACGGCGGCTATATGGGAAACCCGGCGCTCTTCCCGCTGATCTACAACTGCAACAGTACCGACATTGTCATCGTTCATATCAATCCGCTGATTCGTACTGAGGTGCCGCGCGCCGCTGTCGATATTTTGAACCGCATCAACGAGATCAGCTTCAATTCGTCGCTGATGCGGGAGATGCGGGCGGTCAGTTTCGTCACCAAGCTTGTCACACAAAAACGAGTCGATGGAGGGCTCAAGCGTGTGCTGATCCACAGCATCGCCGATGATGAATTCATGGGTGCACTTAGTCCCACAAGCAAGTATAACGCCGATTGGAACTTTCTCATTTTTCTTCGCGACCAGGGGCGAAAATGTGCGGGCGACTGGCTCGCGAAACACTTCGCCAAACTGGGCGTCGAGTCGACGGTAGACATCGATAAATTCTACCTCTGAGTCGATTATCGACCCCGAGGGGTCTCGGTCTGCCCCTGCCGGGATTGTCAGTATCCGTTTGGCACGATCGAGCCCCCGAATTGAGAGCGACAGGCTTCCTTAAGAGTAGCGGCCGAGATGACGCTCCCCGTTCTAGGCTATGATCTGACGCCGGTTATGAACATGTCGGATCTCGCCGCACGGTGCGGTAGGCATGATTGCTGCGCCTCGACACCATGCCCCATGTTGTAAGCCGGCTCGGAATAAAGCGAGGTGATCTGAGGACCACAATTTTGGCTCCGCGAGAAAGCCGCTGTGTCGGGGGATCGCACATAAATGCCGCGCCGGGGCCGTCCTCGTCTCGTTCGCGATCCTCATCATTGCCGGCATTTGGTCCGGTCCGATCAGTGCGACTCAATCCCGCTTGGCTCAATCGCGACGATTTGGCACGACTTAAGTTAGGCCCGGCTGACTCTGACAGCCGACATATCCTCGACCGTGGGATGCGGCAGCGATGGTCCAAAAGAAGAAACCAGAGACCGATTGCTTTGGCTACTCTACCTTGAGCCGCATCGATGCTAAGTCTTCCGCGGGATGGCGTAGACCACGTTTGTCTCGACTGATGTCGTGCCCCTCTTCCGCAGCCTCTTCGGGTTCGCGCCCTTGACGCGCGCTCTTTTGTCGTCGCTCATCTGCTCGACGGTCCAGCGGTAGCCTGACCCGAGCGCTATGATCCACCAATCCTCCACAGACCCAAGCCGTTGCTGGCCATCTTCCGAGGTGACCTCAGCGCGGCTGATCCCACTCTTCGACAGAAGCTGGCGCAGCGCGTCTGGCCGGGTGATGCGCTCCCAAGGGCTGACGGTTGCGACATGATCGGGATGGAACTCGTTCACCGCCGACCAGAACGCTTCCGAACAGGCTCGAACATTCTTGGCCCCAGGTGGTGATGGCGAGCTTTCCGCCGGGCCGGAGCACGCGCCACAGTTCGCGAAGCTCAGCGACCATATCCGCCACGAAGAAGAGCGAAAACACCGACACCACGGCGTCGAATGAAGCATCGGAGTAGCTTAGTGCCGTGATGTCAGCACGGACGAACTCGACATTGTGCAGATTTTGCGCGAGCTTTTCGTGCGCGCAATTGTCAGCAGGCGTTCTGCAAGGGTGGATCCCGGTGACGGGGGGCTACTGGGCACGAGTGTAATCCAGCATCGCGGCTGTTGATCTAAGTCAATTACCACCCATCCTTTGGCTTCACACTACCTCGGTCGTCCTCTCCCTTCCCGATCCTGCCAGAAGACCATCCGACTGTTCGGCGACCGAAGTGAGAGAATGCTCATGATAACAATCCCAGAACTGACGTCCCAGGCGCTCGGTGCGTTCCTGATCTCGGAGACAAGTGGTCGCTTCGGCTCGTCCCACGCCAGCCTGCCGGAATTACTTCCCTATGCTGCAAAACTGGCCCTGGAATGTATTGGTAATAGCGATGCACTCTACCACAACGTCGAGCACACCTTGTTGGTCACACTGGCAGGGCATGACATCCTGATCGGACGCTCCCTTCTTAGGCCGACGACGGCTGCCGACTATGCTCACTTCATCCTGGCGTGCCTGCTTCACGACATTGGCTACGTTCGGGGATTAGTCCACGGAGACAAGGACGGTGCCTATGTAGTTGATGGTACTGGCCGAATCGTAGAGTTACCGGTCGGCTCCTCCGATGCAGCGCTCGCGCCCTATCATGTCGACCGCTCAAAACTATTCGCCGTGGAGCGTCTTGACGCAGTTGACGGAATTGACGCCGCCCGCGTTGCCAAAGCCATCGAATACACACGCGTTCCTTATGCAGACGCGTCAGCGAACGAACTCAAGGACGATCTTGACGAAGAGGAAGGTTTGTTGCTTCGCGCCGCCGACCTGATAGGTCAGCTCGGCGATCCGAACTACATGAAGAAATCAAATGCACTGTTCTACGAGTTCGAGGAGATAGGACTTAACAAGTCGCTCGGATACACCACGCCCGCGGACGTGGTGTACAAATATCCTCAATTCTACTGGACCAAGGTTGCACCGCACATCCAAACTGCCATCCGCTATTTGAATGTAACCTCGAGCGGGAGACAATGGATCAGCACTCTTTATGGCAATGTCCTTCGCGCTGAGCGAGAGGTCGGACTCTCTGGTCCGCAGTTATAGAGTAGCGGGCCATTTCGAGGTGTGCAGCATCAATTCGTAATGGATGTGATCCCAACCTAAAGCCAGCGATCAGCTGCGGTTTGTTGATGGATCTCTGGAGCAAGCTCGGGCTCCTCGCGCTCGAGAATGCGTCCTGCCGGTCGTGATCGAAAGCATTCTTGCTATCGGTGCCTTCAGCGTGCGGGCGGAAAAACTGTAACGATCACCAACACCATAGCTGATCTCACGGGACGGCCTGGAACCGACGGCGAGAGTCAATGAGAGCGGCCCGGTGTGGCCCTGCTCGCGAGCGCCTCGTAGCCCAAGCGCGTTCCAGATTTAACCCGCAGCGCAGGCATCAAGCTTAACGCTGGAGTTCTGTTGCGACGGGCACGCTGCAGGCTACAGTCCTCACACTGCGCTTTCCCCACAGGGTCGGGCCCACCTGTCGAGCCGTCGAGCCCCCGCCTGGCGGCTTTGCTCCTTCTAAGCAGGAGGGCGTGTAAGGAGGCTTCTCTCTCATGACACAAGCCGAGAAATATCTCGAGAACGCAGACAACTGCACTCAACTTGCAGACAGAGCGACGGATAAGCCGAGCCGCATTCGGTATCGCCGTATGGCTGATGCTTGGCGCGCTCTCGCCGAAGAGCAACAGTGGTTAGACGGCGAGGTGCCCCCTGTTGCCCGAACTACAAACGGACGCGGACGACCATCAGTCTGACTTCAGTGAAGCACCAACCCAATGCCGCGCTAGTCGGAGTAGCTCTAGCCCTTGCTCGATTACTCGCAGATCCTCATGAACCTGCTTCAGCGCCTGACGTAACTCGAAGCCGGACGCAGCCTGCAAATCTTTTAGCAGCCGGTGCCTAAGTTCACGCATATCCACCAGAACTGCCGACTCGACTTGAGACCAGCGGCACGGCGGCGAACGTCAGCTTGCAGGCTTTAATGCAGGTAAAGTCGAGTTAACCGGTTGCGCGACGACACACGTCGCCATGTCGGAGGTGGGTTGCGAGCGGCAGTGCTCTGACTGATCGTAAGATTTCCGCTTGGTTATCCGAAGCTGACGTCCGCGACGTTGAGCAACCGCCACCACGACACCGCGCGTCGCGGTCGTAGCCTGCGGCGTGCCGGATTGCGCCAAGAGCTCGCCCTACAGGCGGAAGCGAGCACCGGCGTTCGCCTGCCCGACGGACCGCCACCTCTACGCGCTAGCACAGCAGATCAGCGAGATCAGCTCAGGGGTCAATTGGAGCCAACGGTCTCCTTGAACAGCTCAACCTTGCCGCACGTGTTGTCTGTCACCGCAAAGACCTCGCAAAAATCGATCTGCGGCTTCATGCCGTAGCGTTTGATGATGCCCTCGAGCCACGGCCCGGTGTAGAACGCCTTGGCGTCCTCGATGCGCTCCCATTGGTACACCCCGCCGGCCCAGCCGCCTTCAGACCAGATGAAGTGCTTGCTGATCAGCCCCGTCACCTTGCGGAAGTTGGGTGCGATCGTGTGAAAGTGCTCACGACACGCGGCGCAGTCGATCTGCGGCGGCAGCTTGTATCGTACAAGGGCGATAATCATGCGGCGTCCTCGTAAGTATGTCCCCCGGTGCAACGTTGATGGCATTCCCGGGATCAAGCAAGCAAAGCGGGAAGCCGATGAGGCAAAATGCGCAAAGCCTAACCAGTAGCTTCGGTTCTGCTGCGACCAGCCGACTATTCCATAGCATGCAGGACTTCGCACTGGGAGGTTCACCTATCCTGCATGATGATCTAGGCGTCGTTCAATTCGCGCAACGCAAGCACCATGCTGGAGCGTGCGCTCGACCCGAATATTGATCATCTACTCGCGTAGCGCGACCAAATCGCAGTGTGTAGGTCAACACGGTTGACAAGAGCCTTAATCACCGCACCGCTACCTCCTCGCAATTTTTTGGGTTAATGTGAACGCCTTCACCTGTGTAGCAGGCGGGCTCGGATGATGCCCACGAAGAGGTGAGGTAGGGCCCCGCGAAGTGCACCCGTTCCAATCTTCCACTCACACGCGAGTTTGGGAGCGACATCATGGAAAAGCGCGACAACTCAACGAAAGGTCTACCCGAGGCGAAGCGAAGCGCCTTCTCCCGCCGCACGGTGCTCACCTTAATGGGCACTCTCGGCGCCGCGGCGCCAGGGATGTTCGGAGCGGCTCGTGCGCTAACGGCATCCGGGACTGGATCGCTGTCTTATATTCCCGGCGAGCCTTTTATTTGCCGCACCGCTGCGAATGGTGAAGAGCTGCAGGGCCCACCTCGCCAACTCAAACTCGCTTGGAACGCGAACGCGGCGTGCACGGTCGCTGCGGCAGTCGCAAAGGAGCGGGGTATCTTCGCCAAGCACAACATCGGTGTCGAGTTCGTCAATTTCGGCGGTTCCACCGACCAGTTGTTGGAGGCGATTGCAACTGGCAAGGCGGATGCCGGTTTGGGATTGGCCCTTCGCTGGCTCAAACCTTTGGAGCAAGGTTTCGACGTTCGGATCACTGCGGGTGTGCACGGCGGCTGCATCCGGCTCCTCGGCTCCAAGACAGCGAATATTGACAGCCTGGAGTCCCTGCGCGGCAAGGCTATCGGGATTAGCGATCAGGCGAGCCCAGCGAAGAACTTCTTTTCGATCTACCTCGCCAAAAAGGGTATCGACCCGGCCCAAGAGGTAGAGTGGCGCCAGTACCCGGCCAATCTGCTCGCTCTTGCCGTCGACAAGGGCGAAGTGCAGGCGCTAGCCGAGATAGATCCGCTGCCCTACCTCTGGCTCAAGGAAGGCAAACTCAACGAGATCGCGACGAACTTGACGGGTGAATTCGCCGACCGCACCTGCTGCGTTCTCGCGATACGCGGCAGCCTCACCCGAAGCGAAATGCCGGTGGCGGCCGCTCTGACTCGATCGATACTGGAGGGGGCAGACCTGGTTGCCAGCGATCCCGCCGATGCCGCGGCAATCTATTCGGGATACGGCGGGAGAGGATCCGTGGAGGATCTCGCCACCATGTATCGCAGCCATACTCACCACACTCATCCGGTCGGGGCGACGCTCAAGAAGCAACTTCTGCTCTACACCGATGAACTCAAGGCAGTGAACGTCATGAAGCGAAGCACCGATCCGGCCAAGTTCGCCGAGCGGATTTATCTTGACGTTCTAAGCTGAGCCAATTGGGAAGATTCGCAGTGAGCTCGGTCATCGATGAAGTGCCGAGGCCATCAGAGAAATCGGGGTTCGGCTCTTTTGAGAGTTCAACCCCTCGCTCTTTGATCGGCGGACTGTCCGCGGCCGCCGCATGGTCGATGGTCGCCGCGCTCACTGCATTCTGGCCGGATAAGCTCGAAAGTGATTGGGCCTACACGGGCAGCTTCGCCATTGCCTGCGGCGTATTGGCCGTTGCCCTTGCCTTAGCGGCCTTTGCCGGCGTTCGATTTGTTGCTTTTCGGCGTCTCCAGCGGCTTTCTCCGTGGCTGTTTGCGCTGGCGCTGTTTTTTGTCGCCTGGGAGGCCGTCACAGCAAAGCTCGGATTGCTGCCGTTACCTTTCTTTCCGCCGCCGCAGGCCATCCTCGAAGTCGCAATCGACGATTGGGGACGCCTGGCTGAAGGTATCTTTGCCTCAGCTCGTCTGCTCGCGACTGGTTATTTTATCGGTGCGACGGTGGGTTTCGTGACCGGCGTAGCGATTGGCTGGTCACGGCTCGCCGGGTATTGGATTCACCCAGTTTTGCGGTTCATCGGGCCACTGCCCGCGACAGCTTGGCTGCCACTCGCATTTTTCGTTTTCCCATCGAGCTTCAGCGCCAGCATTTTCCTGATTGCGCTCGCCACTGGGTTTCCGGTCACCGTGCTCACCTGGTCGGGCGTCGCCTGCGTGAAGAGCGCCTATTACGATATTGCGCGGACCTTGGGCGCAACCCAGCGCTTCCTCGTGTTCAAGGTTGCGATTCCGGCGGCATTGCCGCATGTCTTTGTTGGCCTGTTCATGGGACTGGGCAACTCGTTTGCGGTTCTTGTCGTGGCCGAAATGCTGGGCGTGAAGGCGGGGCTCGGCTGGTATCTGCAATGGGCGCAGGGTTGGGCGGCCTATGCCAATATGTACGCGGCGCTACTGCTCATGGCGCTCTTGTGCTCCGGGCTGATCACGCTGCTGTTCCGCTTGCGTGACCGCCTGCTATCCTGGCAGAAAGGTCTGGTGCGATGGTAGCGGCGATCGCAAGCGATCATGCGGTCCGTGGATCGACACTAACGCTCCGCGAAGTGAGCCATCGCTTCAATTTCGAAGGGCAGCCCCTGCCCGTATTGGACCGCATCAACCTGCAGGTCGGCCGTGGCGAGTTCGTCGCTCTCCTGGGGCCAAGTGGGTGCGGAAAATCGACCTTGCTGCGGCTGGTTGCGGGACTCGATACTCCGACAGCTGGCTCCCTGCTAACGGAGGGAAGAAAGATCGAAGCGCCCGACCCATCGCGCGTCGTCGTTTTTCAAGACCCCACGCTTTATCCATGGCGCACGGTGTGGAGCAACGTTGCGCTTGGTCTGGAAGCACGCGGGTTGTTGCGCACCCATCGCGGACGTATTGAAGACGCGTTGCGCCTGGTGGGGCTCACGGGCTTCGCCAATGCCTATCCGCACCAGCTTTCCGGCGGCATGGCGCAACGCGCGGCTTTGGCGCGTGCGCTTGTCAACGACCCGAAGCTGCTCATTCTCGATGAACCTTTGGGCCAGCTCGACTCGCTGACTCGCATCACGATGCAGGCGGAACTTGTATCACTTTGGCAGCGCTCGAGCTTCACGGCGCTGCTGGTCACGCACGACGTCGAGGAGGCGCTCCTGCTCGCCGGCCGCGTCGTCGTGCTGAGCGACCGACCTGCACGGATCAAGGCCGAGGTCGTTAACAGCCAGCCCTATCCCCGCCACCGGGGCGATCCGCATTTCGTTGAGCTTCGTCGCGAGGTGTTCGAGCATCTCGGCCTCGATGAGGCATGGTAGCCATCAATGGGAGCGCGCGTGACAGATCTTCTCATACGCATCCGCACGACGCGCTCGCCTCGATTGCAGCGCGATTGCTTTGGCGGCTTGGTAGCCACCCGGCGAGGTCTTTGGAATTTGGCGAGCGCACGGAGGCTTCGATGACCTCGGAATTCAACGTTCACAACGCTGCCGGCTATGAGCAGCTTATGGGCCGCTGGAGCCAACGACTCGCGCGGCTATTCATCGACTTCACAGGGGTTGCCGACGGCGAAAGGATTCTCGACGTCGGCTGCGGCACTGGGAGCTTGACCTTCGCGCTCGCCAAAGCCGCCGACCTCGCCGAGATTGCCGCTGTCGACTACTCACCAGTCTTTGTCGAGGAGGTGATCCGGCGCAACACAAACCCACGAATTAAAATCCAACAGGCGGATGCCTGCGACCTGCCGTTCCAGGACAGCACGTTTGACCGCGCTTTGGCGCTTCTCGTGCTCCACTTCGTTCCCGAAGCCGGCAAGGCAGTAGCCGAGATGCGCCGCGCCGTTCGGTCGGGCGGCGTGGTCGCGGCAGCGGTGTGGGACCATCTCGGCGGCATGCCCGGCATGCGCATGATGGTCGACACGGTGGCGGCACTCGGTGAAGGCGGGCGCCAGCTTCGCAGTCGCTATTGCTTTCAACCGATGATGCAGCCGGGCGAACTGAGACGGACTTTTGCTGAACAGGGTCTCGTGGACATTGCGGAAATGGAGCTGATGATCCGTATGGACTACCAAAGCTTTGCGGACTATTGGGCTCCGATTGCCGCTGGTGAAGGGCCGCTCGGCAAGTATGTGGCAGCGCTCGACGCAGCGGAGCGAGCGCGCACCGATGCCGCCGTGCGCGATGCCTACGAGGCCGGCCGGCCCGATGGCCCGCGATCCTTTGCAAACATCGCATGGGCCTGCCGTGGCAACGTTCCCTAACTCGATCTCTTCCGGGGTCCTGAACCCGAAATCGTTCCCTCAACAGCGCAGCGGCCTTCGGATTTGTCACCGATGAGCGCGGTCAGCTCAGGGGCCTACTGGTATTCTCGTATCCTTCTGCTTCCCTCTCAGCAGCCGACATCGGAAACGACAACCCTCAAGAGGAAATCGCGCACGCCGAGGCCAAACGACCCCTCGGCCATCAAAAAAGCGGACTGGCGACTGCATATCGTGCCTTACTGATAAGCTTTTCGTCAGACTGATAAGCTTTTGTGGCGTTTTCTTATCAGTTGGCGAACTGACTCCGTTTCGGCATTTTCCTTGTCAGCCGGCGAACTGATCCGCTTTGGCAGAAACCTTGTCAGTCAGCCGACTGGCTGCGTGTGCGATCACGCATCCACCTAACTGGCTCCGCTTCGTACTAAGGCTTATCAGATTGCTGCAGCGGCGGCTGTGTTCTCTGCCTCAAATAGAGGTCAAGGGAATGAGATGGCCTCACCGAGCCACTGGCGGCACGTAATGTTCGAGCTCAGGATCTGGAAACTGCACCGCGCGGCCTAGTTCAGCGGAGCGATACAGGCCCATCAGCATTTCCATGACTCCAACTCCGTCATCGAAGGTCTCGGCAGGGCTCCTACCAAGCCTAAACGCCTCGACCATATGACGGTTCTCATCCGTGTAGCCATAGATGCCAGCCTCATCCTCGACCACAGGCATCAGGCCCTGTTCTGCATTTTGCTTCTCGACGAGATCCTCGCCTTCGGATCCAGTCAGCGTGCGCGAAAGAAAGACCTTGAGCCCAGTTGAAAGCGAGGAGAACTCCATCGAATATTCAGGGCCGAGCAGCTCGAGCTGGATACGTAGCCCCGCGCCAACGTAAGTCCACGAGGTCGTCGCCTCGATCAACAACTGGTATCCGTCCGAATCTTCCAGCGTAAGGATGCCGCGCGCGAAATCCTCGACGGGCCGCTTGGCAAAATCGATTCCCATTCGTTTCTTGAGGTCGGCGGCATAACGGGGCCGTGTCCATTTCAGATTGGCCGTGGTGGCGCTGGCGCTGACCAGCCGCAGGGATTCGCGCTTCGCGCCGGGTGCAGTCAGCATGAAGCGTGCGACCTCGACCGAATGGCACATCATGTCGGAAAGCACTCCGCCACCCTGCTTGTCGCCCTGCCAGAACCACGGCTCGTGCGGTCCAGAATGCTCCTCCGCCGCGCGAGCAAGATAAGGGCGGCCGCTGCCAGGCACGGCCCGCCGCCAAATGATGTCCTTGCCGCGCATCACCGCAGTCGAAAAGATCTGGTTCTCCAGATAGCCGTGTAGCAGACCCGCGTCTTCGGCAAGCCTGCGCATTTCTCGCGCCTCCGCAAGCGTCCGGGCCAGCGGCTTTTCGCAGGCGACGGCGCGCAGAGGAGCTCCAGCCTTGGTCACCCGGTGAATCTCTCGCATGATGTCGAGACGCGTGTCGTTCGGTGTCAGCAGCCAGAGCGCATCGACCTCGCCGGACATGGCCATCGCCTCGATGCTGTCGAACACACGCGCCTGTCCAAGGCCGAGGCTGCGCGCCTTGTCGGCAATACGCGCACGCCGCTCCGCGGAGCGGCTGTACACGCCAGCGACGCTGACATTGCGCACGCCGAGCATGGACTGCAGATGGAATGCGGCGATAAAGCCACTCCCGACGAGCCCGACTCGCAGTATCGGAAGTTCGGTGAGCTTTTGCATGTCAGACCTCCTGATGGTATGGGCTTGGGTCAGTCCGGGGCTTTGCGTTGCCGCCCCGGTACCGCGGCCAGCAATGCCTGCGTATAAGGATGCTCCGGCCGATTGAGCAAATCTGCGGTCGGCCTGATCTCCACGATTTCGCCAAGGCGCATCACGGCGATTCGATCGCAGACCTGAGCCGCGACGTTGAGATCGTGTGTGATGAACAGCACTGCCAGCCTCAGCTTCTGCTTCAGCGTCTCGAGCAAGGCGAGCACCTGTGCCTGAACCGAGACGTCGAGCGCCGACACAGGTTCGTCCGCGACCAAAACCTCAGGGTCGAGCGCCAGCGCACGCGCAATGCCGATCCGCTGGCGCTGCCCGCCGGAAAATTCATGCGGAAAGCGGCGCGCGGCGGCCGAATCGAGCCCGACGAGAGCCAAAAGCTCCTCGGCCCGGGCGAAGGCCTGTGTCGCCGGAACCCCGTGCGCCATTGGACCGTCGGCGATGATCCGTCCGACGCGGCGGCGCGGGTTGAGGGAGGCGAACGGATCCTGGAAAACCATCTGGATGTGTTTGCGCGCGGCCCGCAGACGCGCTCCGTGCGCCTTGGAAAAATCAAGTTCGCCGATGCGGACCACGCCTGCATCCGCGTCGATGAGGCGCATCACCAATCGTCCGATTGTGCTCTTGCCGGAACCCGACTCTCCGACGAGGCCGAGCGTCTCGCCGCGCCGGATCTCAAAGCTTACATCCTTGACGGCCGCGACTTCGGTCCGCGTGCCAAACCATCCGCTCGCCCGGTAAGTCTTTGCAAGACCGATCGTGGCACACGCAATCGGTTGGTCCTTGACTTGCGTCCGCTCCGGCGGAACTCCGCCCGGTACGGCGGCCAGAAGCCGGTGTGTATAGGGGTCGCGTGGGCGCCTGAGAACATCTTCGACCGGGCCCTGTTCGACGACCCGGCCCTTCTCCATGACCGCAACGCGGTCCGCGATGTCGGCGACGACGCCGAAATCATGAGTAATGAAAAGCACCGCCATGCCGCGCCGCTGCTGGATGTCACGGATGAGCCGAAGGATTTGGGCTTGCGTGGTGACGTCAAGCGCCGTAGTCGGCTCGTCCGCCACGAGAACCGACGGCTCGAGCGCCAGTGCCATTGCGATCATGGCGCGCTGGCGTTGGCCGCCCGACAATTGATGCGGATAGCTGCGAATGATCCGCTCCAGATCTCGCAAGCCCACTTCCTCGAGGAGCGCGCGCACGCGCACCTGCCGTTCGGGCGGCGTGAGCTGCTCGTGCGCCTCGAAGGCCTCCGTGATTTGATGACCGATCCTGATAACAGGATTGAGCGCCGTCATCGGCTCCTGGAAGATCATTGCGATACGTCGCCCGCGCAATTTCCGCCATTCGGCCGGCGCCAGCTTCAGCAAATCGTGCCCTTCGAACCGAACGGCTCCAGCAACTGTGCTGATTGCTTGCGGCAGCAGGCCCATCGCGGCAGAGGCGCAGACTGATTTGCCGGAACCGGATTCGCCGACAACACAGAGTATCTCGCGCGCGTGCAAGGCAAGCGAGACGTCTTCGACGGCGAAGGTCCGATCCGAGCCGGCGGGCAGTGCCAGCGTCAGTTGCTCAATGGACAGGATCGGCTCGACGCTGTCGTTCATTTTGCTCGATCCAACATCGCGTTCCTCCCTCGCCCCGGTCACGGCGCCAGCGCGATGCCGTCCTTGCGATGATCCGATGCTCCGAACATGACGCCCTGGGACACATCGATGTGGACGGCCTGGAAACCTCCCAGCGGCTCGTCGGCCCAAATCACACGATGGCCGCGAGCGGTCAAATCCTCAGCGACCGAGGAGGAAATCGTGGGTTCGAGCGTCAACATGCCGTCGAATGCAAAGCTTCGTGGCGCATCCGAGGACTGCTGAATGTCCCAGCCGCGATCGAGCATGCCGCTCAGGATCTGAACATGTCCTGTCGCCTGATACTGTCCACCCATGACGCCAAAGGCCATGACGGGTTTACCGCACCTCGCCAGCAGGCCCGGAATGATCGTGTGGAATGGACGCTTTCCTGGCGCGATGACATTGGGGTGCCCGTCGATGAGCGAGAATCCCGAACCCCGATTCTGCAGCAATACGCCCGAGCGAGGCGCATAGATCCCACTTCCGAAAGCGAAGAACAGCGAATTGATGAGAGACACCATGTTTCCATCACGATCGGCGACCGCGACGTAGGCAGTATCACGATGAACAGGCATGTCGAAATCCGTCGGTGCGCTCGCACGTTCGCGGCTGATGCGAGAGCGCAATGTCGCAACTGATCGTTCCGAGAGCAACGCGTCGATATCGAACGGGCGGAATGAGGGATCAGCGACGAGCGCATCGCGCTGCCGGTAGGCCGCCTTGGTCGCCTCGGCCAGGAGATGGATGCGATCTACCTCGCCGAGCGCTGGATCGGCCATGTCGAAACCGGCAAGAATTCGCGCGATCAACAGCGCTGCCACGCCCTGCCCGTTCGGCGGACATTGCCAGATTTGATGATCACGGTAGTCGGCACTGATCGGCGTCACATAGTCCGACCGTGCGGTCGCCAGATCCTCGGCCTCCATGAGGCCGCCCAGCGCCTTCAAGACCGAGACGATTTCATCGGCGACGGCGCCTTCGTAAAACGCCGCTCGTCCCTCACGTGCGATCCGGCGCAACGTGGCGCCGAGTGCTGGATGGCTGAGCTTGCCGCCGATGCCCGGCGCAGCGCCACCGGGCAGATACACGGGCATTCCGGTCTGATGCCGTTCGATGCGATTGGCATAGCGTGCCCAGTCCAGGGCGGCGCGCGGCGTCACCACGAAGCCGTTCTCGGCTGCCTTGATCGCTGGCGCCAAGATTTCGTCGAGACCTTTTGAGCCATAGTCGGCAGAGAGTCGGCACCATGCATCAACCGCCCCCGGAATTGTAACGGCATGGGGCGAGTCATCCGGGATCGACGTCAATCCGGACTGCCGGAACCAGCCTGGCTCTGCCTTCGCCGGCGCGCGACCCGAGCCATTGATGGCGACGGGTTTACCTGAAGCAGGAGCATATATCGCAAAGCAGTCGCCACCGATGCCGGTCATGTGCGGGTCGATGACGCCCTGAAGCGCGATTGCAGCAATCGCGGCGTCGACGGCGTTGCCACCGCTGCGAAGGATTTCGACCGCAGCCAGCGTGACGGCGGGGTGAGAGGCTGCGACCATGCCCCGGTCGCCGACCGCCAGGGAGCGTCCTGGCAGCATGAAATCACGCTTTCCCCAGCTCATGCTGTTCTCCGATCGCTGGTGTGAGACGGATGGACTTTCATGCCGCAACATCCGCCGCCACGGTGGGAAGGGCCAGCGGGCCCGCGTGCCTGCCGATGCCGAACAGGGAGCGATGCACGAGATCGATCGCGCTGCCCACCGCACCGATCAGCGTGGCGCGATTGCCAAGCGCGCTGCGCTCGATCCGAACCGGCTGTCGCATGCATCGCCCGAGATACTCGTCGATCCGCAGCTTCAGCTCGGGCCGCGCACCGATGCTGCCACCCATGATGATAAGCTCTGAATCGAGGATGCTGTGCACGGCCAGGATCGCACTCGCAAGGATTCTGCTGACTTCGTCGATTGCTATTCGTGCCGCCCCATCGCTATCGAGCCGATCGAAGACATCACGCACCGTGCTGCCCGGGATGCCACCAAGTCCGAGATAACGCTCGACAATCCCGACGCTGCCAACGGCGGTTTCCAGCGTCCCCAAGCGAAGACCGCGCGTATCGTAGGGATCGCCGCCAAGCGGCAGGTAGGCGATTTCGCCGGCCGCGCCACGCGCGCCGCGCACGAGATAGCCATCCGAAAAGATCCCCATGCCGATACCGGTGCCCACGGCAATAAAAGCGAAGCTACGGGCTTTGCGGCTGTTGCCGCGCCAGTGCTCCCCGATCGCGGCAAGATTGACGTCGTTCTCGATCGCGACGTCGACCCCGAGGCGCTCGCGCAGTGCGGCCCGCACATCCAGACTATCAAGTCCGGGAATATTGGGCGCGATGACGATGCTGCCCGACGCCGGATCGATTATGCCAGGACTTCCCATCACGCCGCCGCGCAGACGTTGTGCCGGCACGGATGCTTGCTCCAGCAACGAGTCCTGCATCCGTCCGATCTGAGCGACCACGGCAGCACCACCTTCGCCGGACGTCGACTCGATGCTCTCGGCGACGATCTCCCCCTGCAAATTGGCAAGAGCGACGTGCAGTTTGGTGCCGCCCAGATCGACCCCCAGCACGAAAGCAGCGTCCGGCCGCAACGCGTAGGTGACCGCACTCCTGCCGACGCTACCCTGGATTTGTCCGTCCTCGCGGACCCAGCCATCGCGTTCGAGGTCGCGCATGACTTCGGAAATTGTCTGCTTGGACAGGCCCGTGCTGCGAGCGAGCTCGGCGCGCGAGACTGCTCGGTCACGTAACAGGCGCTCGATGACGAGGCGCACGGATTGCTGTCGCGCGATAGGCAACGAGGGGGCATCTGGCATAAAAGCTCAATCTATTTCGTCCGATACCCGAACTAATGCTGACTTGAGCCTGCCGTCAAGAGGCAGCAGGAGAGGCATTCTCTCTTCATAAAGGTAATAAAATATACCCATCTTCTAATCCATAAGTCGATTTGTTCTAGACGTTTACAAATCTAATTCGGCGTGCTTGTCTTCCTTCGGCGGCGGAGCCTCGGCACAGAAGCCTTGGGATGAAAGGAATTCGCATGAAGCGGATCGGCACAGCGTTGGCGGCAATTCTGATGATCGGATCCGGCCTTGTGTCGGCCAGTGCGGCAACACTGCGGGTCGGCATTCAGGACGATCCCGATGCGCTCGACCCCGCACTCAGCGGCACCTATTCCGGCCGGTTCGTGTTTGCGGCGCTGTGTGACAAACTTGTCGATATCTCTCCCGACCTCAAGATCGTGCCACAACTGGCAGAGGCCTGGGATTGGGCCCCGGACGGCAAGTCGATCACCTTCACCCTGCGCAAGAACGTCACGTTCCACGACGGCACCGCTTTTGATGCGACGGCGGTCAAGTTCAACATCGAGCGCATGAAAACGATGCCGGATTCGAAGCGCAAGGCCGAGCTCGCGCCGATCGTCAGCGTCGAAGCCCTCGGCGCGGACAAGGTCACGTTCAACCTGTCTGAACCGTTCGTGCCGCTGCTTGCCAATCTCAGCGATCGTGCCGGAATGATGGTATCGCCGAAGGCCGCGACGGAGAAAGCCGGCGACTTTGCAGCTGCACCAGTCTGCGCAGGTCCGTATCAATTTGTCGAGCGCAAGTCACGCGATCTCATTCGGCTCAAGAAGTACCCGGGCTACTGGAACGCCGGCGCCGTCGGGTACGACGAAGTCGTCTACTATTACGTGCCCGACTCGACGGTGAGATTGTCGCGGGTACGAGCGGGCGATCTCGAGCTCGCGGAACGCGTAGCGCCGACCGATCTCAAGACCGTGCGTGACGACCCCAACCTCACGCTCCATTCCGGCCAGGGACTTGCAGTCTCGCATTTGATGTTCAATGTCGGCGCAGGCGCGAACGCCGATACGCCACTCGGCAAGAACGCGACGCTGCGGCAGGCCTTCGAGCTCGCGATCGATCGCAATGTCATCAATCGCGTAGCCTTCAACGGCGAGTTCCTGGCGGACAATCAGATGATCCCGCCCTCATCTCCGTTCTACGATTCAGCTCACAAGGCGCCGGCTCGCGACATTACTAAAGCAAAGGCGCTGATTACAGCAGCCGGAATGACCCGCGTCCCGATCGAAATTCAGTACGAGAACACGGCCGGCGACGCCCGTGTCGCGCAGATCATGCAGTCGATGGCGGCCGAGGCAGGCTTCGACGTCAAGCTGCTGCCGATGGAAACGACCACTGCCATTGAGCGATACTTGAACGGCAATTTCGAAGCCTATATCGGCAACTGGAGCGGCCGTGCCGATCCGGACCCCACGCTGGTCGCCTTCTTCAGTTGCTCAGGCTCCCAGAACGTCAACAAATATTGCAACAAGGATCTCGATGCGATCCTGACTCAAGCGCGCGGCGAGGCCGACGAAGCCAAGCGCAAGGCGCTCTACGCGAAGGCGACCGATATCTACCTGACGGCACTCTCGTCGATTCCGCTCTATCACCCCAACTGGTTCTTTGCCGCTCGCAAATCCGTCGGCGGCATCGTCATGGTGCCGGACGGGCTGCTTCGCCTGGTAGGTGTCAAGCCAACGAATTGACGCGCAACGTCCGCGCTCCTCAGGTGAGGACCTGTCCGCTCCAATGAAGACCCTGCTTCTGCGCCGTCTCGCCGTCTTGCTGCCGACCCTGTTGCTGGTGTCGATGATGGTGTTCGGTCTGCAGAAGTTGCTGCCTGGCGATCCGGCGCTGGCACTTGCCGGAGAGGAGCGCAATCCCGAGGTTATTGAATATCTTCGGCATAAGTATCGCTTCAATGAGCCAATTCCGGTGCAATACGGCATCTGGCTCAAGGCCCTGGTGCATGCCGATTTCGGCACCTCAGTCCGCACCAGGCTGCCGATCGGCACCATGCTGGCCGAAAAACTGCCGGTGACGATCGAGCTCGCGATCCTGTCGATGCTGGTCGCGCTGCTCGTCGGGTTGCCGATCGGCATCCTCGCGGCCTTGGGGCGCGGGACGGCACTCGACTATGGCGCCAGTCTTTTCGGACTTGCGGGACTTTCTATTCCGCATTTCTGGCTGGGGATCATGTTGATCCTTCTGTTCTCGGTGAACCTCGGATGGCTGCCGGCCGGAGGCTTCGTGCCTCCATCTGAAAGTATCGGCCACAACCTGATCTCGATGCTAATGCCTGCCTTGGTGCTGGGCACGGGCACAGCTGCGATCATGATGCGCCATGTTCGCGGCGCGATGATCGAGGCGATGAAGCAGGACTATGTCCGCACCGCCCGCGCGAAGGGCGTCCGCGAACGCACCATCGTGCTGCGCCACGCTCTACCGAACGCACTTATCCCTGTGGTCACATTGGGTACGTTGCAATTTGGCGAGCTACTGGCGGGCGCGGTGCTGACGGAACAGGTCTTTTCGATTCCCGGTTTCGGCAAGATGGTCGTCGATGGCGTGTTCAGCCGCGATTATGCCGTGGTTCAGGCGGTCGTGCTTTGCACCGCGGCGATATTTCTGCTTATGAGCCTCGTTGCCGACGTGGCCTATGGGCTGCTCAATCCGAGGCTGAGGTCATGAGCACGACCGAGGCCGCTCCGGTGCCCGCTCAGATGCGTGGAGGCGGGCGCTCCGAAATTCGTCGCCTGTTGCGCGAACCGTCCGCTGTGATCGGCGGCACCATAATCTTGTTCTTTGTTGCGCTGGCCGTGTTCGCGACATGGATCTCGCCCTATGATCCAAACACGCCGGACTGGATGGCGATTCGTGCCGCACCCAATGCAGCCCATTGGTTTGGCACAGATGATCTCGGCCGCGATGTGCTGTCTCGGGTCATCTTTGGAACTCAGGCGTCGCTCGCGGCCGGCCTGGTGTCCGTGACCGTTGCGATGTTGATCGGCCTGCCGTTCGGTCTTGTTGCCGGTTATTTTGGCGGCGCCACCGACATGGTGATCTCTCGTATTGCGGATGCTCTCCTCGCCTGCCCGTTTCTCGTCCTCGCGATTGCGCTTGCCGCGTTCCTGGGTCCCAGTCTCCAGAATGCAATGATCGCGATCGGCATTTCCGCCATTCCAGTCTTCGTCCGCGTTGCACGTGCCGAGACGCTGGTTGTTCGTACCGAGGACTACATTGCTGCAGCGCGCGCTCAAGGGCTTGGTCATTTGGCGATCCTGACCGGCCAAGTACTGCCGAACGTGCTTGCACCGACCATCGTCCAAGCGACTCTCACTATGGCGATTGCAGTCCTCGCCGAGGCGAGCCTCGCCTTTCTTGGTCTTGGTCAATTGCCTCCGGCTCCCTCCTGGGGCGCTATGCTGGATGTGGCTCGACAATTTCTCGGCGAGGCGCCGTGGATGGCACTATTCCCCGGTCTGGCAATCATCGCTCTCGTCATCGGCTTCAACCTGATCGGCGATGGTCTCAATAGTGCGCTGAATCCCAGGCAGTAGATCCGCATATATGTAGGCGAGTTGTAGAGCCGCCTGGATAAGGTCCTCGTCATTCGTGCAATGACGATCCTGAACGCCTCGGCGATAGCTGACCTATCTCGTTCCGCGGTCAGCCTGCTGCCCCCGGGAGAGAAGGGCGGGATCAACCACGGCCGGTCATTTCATCTCTAGCGCGGTGATTTATCGGCGTCGATACTTTAAGCATATCGCCCGCTCTATCTTGGACGGTAGTCGCACCCGCCAGTTACATTGCAGCACTCGATGATCTCGGGACAGCGCTCGGCCGCCGCTTCGAACAGCCGAAAACTGTCGCGCCGACGCTCACTGACCGTGTTTTCGGTGAACGCCGTGATGAAATGGCCCAATCGTCCAAGGTCGATCACGGCGTTGAAGCCTCGGAGCACCCCGCAGTCTTGCAGGCGTTTCATGCGGGCGAGGCAAGGGCTCGGCGTCAGTCCGACCGCAGCGGCCAGTTCCACATTCGAGCAGTAGCCGTTGCGCTGAAGGTGAGTAAGGATCATAAAATCGAGTCGGTCGATTGAAACAAGATCTCCCATGGCTTCATGATAGTTCCGAAGCGCCCAGCGCGCCGGAAATTGTTTGGCACTGATTGCGCCGGCTTGAAAGCCAGCCGTCGTCAGAAGCGGCAGGACGCCAGTGCAGCCTGTAGCGACGAGAGAAAACGATCTACGTGCTCGGCTTGGCAGACCAGCGGGGGGCGGACCTTGAGCGTGTCTTCGTTTGCCTCGGTGGTGCTGATCAGCACTCCGTCGTCGCGCATTGCATTGACAACGTCCAATGCCATGGCGCGTCCGCCTCACCGGCGTCCCCCGATTACACCGCAGAACGAATGCAACGCTCGAGGTCCTCATCCACCGGTTCGCTGAGATCGCACAGAATTCCATCCTTCAGGGGCGGCTTCGGATGCCGTCATCCGGATATGCGTTGATGAGCATCGTCGGGATCTGTGCCGATCATTGTCGAAATGTTTAGGTTCCTGCCACTCGCGTTAATCGCGGTTACGAACGCATAGAGCACCGGTTGAAAGCACGATTTCCCGCTTACCTGTGAGTTCTTCAGGCGCCGCACCTGGGCTTGACCGGCCCATAAAGATACTATACCGTATAGTATATTTTAAGGCTGGAGACATGGAATGCGTTGCGAAAACCGTGCGATGGCACTGGATGATCCTTGTCGAGCTCGATCATCGAAACGGAAATGGGCGCGCCGTACTTGTCAGTCTCGTCTGTTGCGGGGAGCTGTGACGTGCCAGTGAAAGCTTTGATCGCAGCCACAATATCGCTGATGTTCACCGTCTCCGCAATCGCTCAAGCTTTGCCACCGCCCCACCCCCGCCTGAGACGCCACCGGACGGACCTATTCTGGAGATGGTCGTGGGGATGGTTATCCAAAAATACGAATCTTCAAGCTGCGAGGACCTGAAAGCGAAGAAGGGAGAGCCGCCAGCAGAAATTGTTGGAGCAGCAGTCGCATTCTTAAGGGATCACCCTTCAGTGAAAGTCAAGTTCATCAACAAGGTTGCGGCGCCGGTCGCAAATAAGATGTTCGATTGCGGTATGATTCCCTAAACGGCCACGCGGCCTGAAACGTATTCTTTCCCTCTCCTCCGGAGAGAAGCCGGTCGGCGACTCCTGACGTGCGATATCGAAGCGGTCACGAGCGCGCCGGCCGAGGTGGCGTCCTACGCCGGATAGGATCGACACCTCATGACCCAGGCTTTCCGTCGAGCTCGCAGGTACCCGCCCCAAAGCTCGGACGAAGTTGCCGGGCGGTCCTCGCCAGGGCCTCGGCCTCAGTCAAATCGGACGCCAAATGCCCACACTGCGTAGCTTTACATTTCTGGATCTGAAATGCGGGTCAGCATCTGCACGTGCGGTCCAGCCCGTTTGAAGATCGGTTCCCAAAAGGCATAGGCCTTCTCGGCGAAACTCGCGCTTACGGTGAACTTCGTGAGCGCCCCCCGATATGCGGCCTGTCGCCGGCAGCCCTGCCCCTCGACAAGGTGCCAGATGAATTGAGCGACCTGGCGCGCGTACGTGCTCGGACGAGCTCGGTGGTTGGGTACGATTTCAAGCCGCATGGTCCCCGTGTCGCGCGTCTCCGGCTCGGTGATATTGGCAAGCCAAATGAAGATTGATGGATCAATGCTCGCGGCATAGCCGTCGCGCTTGAGTTGCTGATTGATCATAGAGAACGCGATGGCGGCTTCTCTGAAGCATTCGCTCAGGATGAAGTTCGCCTGATTCTCCAGCTTGCCGCTCCGAAGATCATCCAGCAATCTGACCGCCTCGTCAGTGAGCCGTCGCATGTATCGGGGTTGCGGCTGCCCTGCGCTATCGGCTGATTCCTTCTGCACAGTCGATTCGACCGCATCCGCGCGGAACTCAGCTTCTTTGAGAATTGTCAAAGAATTGCTTTCAAGACCGGAACCGCCGATATCCTTCGACGCCGCTTCGCCTCCCACCCGCGTCTCTACAAAGCCCTTTGCGTGGTCCAACGCAGCAGTTAGGCTGGCTTTGATGTTCGCAAACTCTCTGTTTTGATAGTCCCTGGCAATCTTCACCATCATCTGGGTGGTAGTGTCGGAATCTAGGAGTTCGACCTTGCGCGGCGCTACCGCATTCCGAGATTCAAGCGCCGCAACGGGACTCGTAGCCATCGCTTGTCTTGCAACGGTTGTTTGATCAGACGTCTTCTCGCCTGTGTGCTCCGATCGCGGATTGGAAGCAGCAATCCCGCTGGACAACACAAACAGACCATCGTCAACGGCTCGGCTTGCCGCCGCGGTAAGCTCCACGAGTGAGCGTCGCGCACAGCGCGTTTGGCTAGCACGCCGCTTTTTTTGCGCGTGGCTCATGATCTAACGACCCCTCGACAAGCTTTTTCAAAACCCAGCGCCACAGTTCACGAACTTCCTCCGAGGCTCTTCCCTCTTGTGCAAACTCGGTCACGCCCAATCCCGTCCCCAGCGCGTCCTGGTGGTCGTTGCGCTGTCCGACGTAAGGAAGCGCTAGCACGCCGAGCGAATTGAGCGAAGTTGCAGCTTCGCTCAAACGGCAGCCCCGCGGCGGCGTCTGATTGAGGACGAACGCAAATCGGCGATTGAACCTACGAATAGCAACCAGCGTCGGTATTGCAGCTTCGATGTCGGCGGGACTCGGACGCGTCGGGATCAGGCAAAGATCGGCCTTCGTGATGGCGTGCACGGCCAGCGCATTGTTCGTGGCGGCAGTATCGATGATCGCAAGCCAGATCCCCTCAGCTTCGAGGCGGACCAGCGCCCTTTCTATATCGGCGGGATCGGCGACCCGAACGACCCGCGGAAAGGGATTGCCGCGCCGCTCCTTCCATTTTGAAATCGTCCCCTGTGGATCAGCCTCGACAAATGCGACGCGCTCCCCGTTCTCCATTGCCGCGACTGCAAGTCCGACGGCCAGCGTGCTCTTGCCGCTTCCGCCTTTTTGGGTGACCAGAGCAAGGACGTACATCTCCGCGCATCCCCGATAAACAACTATATGAAACGCACGTGACGTCGAAAAAATTGCGCCTATCAACCGGTGACCTACCACTCCCTTTCCTGAATCGCATCAAGAGCGAGCGTGGAACTCACAACCAAATCAAGGTCCAGCCACTATCGATATACCGCGCTATACGTCGTCCAACACCTGCCGGTCCAGATATTTGGGCCACTCGGGGACATCCCACGGCCAAGCGTTTAAAGATGACGCAACGTTTTGTAGCCTACGGAGCGGACGTCAATCACCATGCGCGCCGCGATGGAAGCCAGACGCATTTTACGCTAACCGGCAGCGGCGCTGTGGCGCCGATCGATTTCGCGATCCTCAGAGAGATCGCGCACGTGGTTCCAAGGTCCTTCCCATGTCACCGGATTACGCTGCATTTCAAGGCCGCCGGGTTTTCGGACGGGCCGGAGCTTCCGCCCACAGCCGACCCGCGCAGCATCCGCATGCTGGCGCGCGCGGGTGTCGATGTCTTCGCTGGTCATCCGACGTCAGCAGGCGTCAGCGTGACGGATTCTTGGTGGGTCAATGGCCGCCAGCCGTCGCTCGCGGCGCTGCGTCTGGTCGAGGCCGATCCAACGGCAAAAAAGCTCCCGGCTCCGCCGGCGAACGTCCAGGCCGTGTTCTTGGCCTGCGGCAAAGTCCGAAAGACCATACAGGTGCCCTTTGCAACCGCGCCGGCTGCAACAGAAGCGGGCAACGCCGCCGCCGAAGCCGCTGTGCAAGGGGCGTTGAGATCGGAGACGGGCGAAGCCATTCGGGCCGTGGTGCGCGCCCATCGCGAAAGAATGACCGAGCTGTTGCAGCAGCTGCCGCACGACTTGCCGCATCACGTCGAGAGTGAGGCGCACAGCCCAACGCTTCCCCAAAAAGCCCGAGCTGGTCAAGGCCTTCGCCCCCATGGGTTACGACTGCCGGGGCGAACATGGAAAGTTCAGGGCTGCAGCGACGCACGCCGGGCAACCTCGTGGTCCAGCTCCGCGTGGACATTCGAGGCTGGGGCAGCACCGTCAACGCCTCCATTCAGGTGATCGGGCTCTCGAAAGGCCAGGAGAAGAGTCCCGGTTTTCGGGCGACTCTCAATTTGCCGCTCTCGCCCCAGGCGGCTCGAGGCATGGTGGGCGACGTCGAGTTCGTTGGCCAGTTTCCGATCGGCGGCCCCGATCGATGGCGACAGATCATCGACAATCTCGCTCACCTCGTCGCCACACTCGATCGTAGCTTTGTGCCTGAGGTCGAGGCCATCCTAGGGCCCTCGCCGGAGTGGTTTCAGCCAGAAACGGCCGGATGATCCGCCGCGCGAGTTCATTCGTCACGCAACGATATCAATAGCTCCGCCACGCCGATTCCAATCATCCATTGCGGCAAGCGCATTCGAAATCGCCATGGCTGGCTTACGACCACTGTCGCCCATCGGTCGAGGCGTGCCGATCTTAGCTCATATCTCTAATCCGGACCCAAGTTTACCTCGCAAGGTTGGCCAGTCTACTCGACGCATCAGCCCATAACGCTGCGAATGCTCACGCTGCAGAACAGACCCGTGATTAGAAGAAGCGGGTTGGGACCAAAGCCACGGCACCATGGCAAGACTAGTTAGTGCCGTCATCTCGGCTGAACTTGTCGGTGATTCCCGCTCAGCCTGGAGCCAGAAATCCCAATCGCGCCCCGAAGGGCACCCACTCTGTTCCCAGAGCTCGTAAGCCCGCGCTCTGATTTGTGGCCGCCGCGGCACCGCAAAGAGCTTTCGCTTAAGGTCCTGAGCTAATCGCAACAGCCGCTGCACCGTAGTCTCATCTTTGATGTAAGCGGCGGCGCGTGTAGCCAACTCGATCTGATGCTTTAGATCCTGCTCGTTTTCCATGACAGCGATCTTTGCGGCTAGGCGGCGCTGCTCGAATTACGTTCGACCAAAAAAACGGTACAACCATGAGCGGTTGGTCAATCCAGCGGGCGACTCCTGAGGCGCCTACGAACAGACTTCACCTGCTTCGCATCGGCAAGATGAGCGTCGTGCGGATAGGACGAGACCTCGCAGCATAGCCGGCCTCCTGACTTAGTTAAGCGCGGGTAGACCTTTGTTTGTTCCTTGGTTGCTCGCCGTGGTGTACAGCGCCCCGAGCTCACCATGGTAGGATCCCAGAATGAGCGGCTGGGCCCGATAGTGCAGGGCCAGTTCTGAGACACGGTGGCGTTGATGCTCGGGGCCCCCGCCCGCCGAGGGTCATCCTCGTCGCGAGTGGAAGCTCTTGAGGCAGTGGTGACAACGGACCGGGCGTCCGTCCGTCATCGCTAATGGCGGCGGCGCGTCCAGATGGCTGCTATGCGGCAGCACCTTATCCTTTAGCAGCCTCGGCAGATCGCGAGATTGGGCTTCAGTTTCTCAATTTCTGCTTGATCCCCCAGCGACTGTATCTCCGACGGCCTCTCCGCAACGTCGGGCTTTTGCCTGACCTTGGACTGCTTTGGGCGAGGCCTAATGGGCAGCGGCTCGCCCGTCTCTTCGCCATCGTCGATGCCTACGGTAAAGCCATCGGGACCGGGCGCCTGTGACGGTGACAGCTTGCCGATGCGCGGCTTGGGCAAAATATTGTCGATGGTCGGTGCCTGCGCATCTTTGTCATTGGTAGGCGGTGGCGAGTTTTTGGCTGCGGATCGTGCCGAACCTTTGGCGGTCGCTGTTCGCGCAGGAGCGTCGTCGGTCGCCATTGGTGGCGAAACGTTTTTGGTGGCCGGTGGCGGCGAACCCTTAGCGGTCGCCGATGGCGGCGAGGCAAGGATAACGGGCGGCGGATACATCGGGACTTCTGGCGCCATTGTCGGCGGAGGCGACGAACCTTTGGCTGTCGCCCTGCACCCCAGATTGAGACCGCCCCAGAGACACGTAGCCGCTGGTGGCGAACCTTGGTCGGTCACCGAACGCGGCGGGGCCAGCGAAGTTTGACATCGAGCGCCGCCATGCAGCCAAAGACTGACAAACAACAAACTGACGGCAAATAGTGCAGCGCTTTTCATTCGCATTCTGCAATCCGCTTTGCTGTTGAAATCACTGACACCTTTGCTGCGCGCAATTTGGACTACTCACATCGCGATCAAAAGGTGACCAAAATAGGGAGGATGAACTGGAGCGGTTCAGGACCGTGCCGCCAAGAGCACGCGCGGGTTCAAAAGTCCCTTCGGATCCTTCGCGGATCCTTCGCTGCCTGTAGCAGGGAAGCAAAAAGGTCGGGCCGCTGACGACGGTACCATGGCATGTGGTCACGTCCGAGCGCGTGGTGACGTGTCACCGTTCCGCCATGGGTGATCACTTCATCAAACGCGCGACTCTTGATTTCCAGCCACTGCTCTGCAAGTGCGCCGTGCCGCCCCTTTGCCTGAAATGGCCGCCCGACCGGGTCGCGATCATGCCACCAGCGTGGCCAGTTCCATGCGTAGCGGAAATGCCGCAGCGTCATGCCGTAGGATTTCAGTCGTTCTCCATGGCCGGCAAGCGGATCCTGCCCTGGATGCGCGCCGCCCTGCTGGTCTTGTCGACTTCCAGAATCGTGTCGAGCTGTGTCAGGTCGAGGCTGATGGTACCGTTGAACGTGCTGCCGACCTCTGGCTCCACGCCACCGTATACGGAAGTGCCGCCGCCGAAGGGTATCACTGCCGCATTCACCCGTCCGGCGCAGTCATAGACAGCAACGATGTCGGCCTCGGAGCGAGCCCAGGCGACAATGTCCGGTGCGTTGCGATAGTCGCCTAGAAACTGACGGGCATAGTCGGGATAGGATTTTCTGCAGCCGATCACGCTTCGAATCTGTTGCGAAAGCAGAAAGCTCAGCTGGAACGGACAGCCGCGATGCGTGCAGGTCAACAGCGTCTTCACCCGGCGCTTCGCGGATCTCGAACTCGCCACCGAAGAGCTCGCACAGCGGTTCGATCCAGCCTCTAAGTTGCTGTCCTACCTGTGGCGTCCATCTGGATCTTGATGTTGGTGAGCTTCGTCGGCCTAGCATTTGGCTCGCGCAGCCAAATCCGAATGATGCAACTCGCTGGATCTGAAATTACGAGTGCCCTTCTGTAACAGCGTTATAGAAGTCTGAATTTCGCGAGCTCGCACGCTGGTTCACGCCATTCGCGGCGCTGCCAATATGTACCAGCCGATCCTTGCGCAGAGCAGTTGGGATGAGGTCGATTGCCGAAGCAGAGCGCTTGCCCAGGCTCAGAAACAGATGCAGCGGGATTTCGCCGTGAGGGCAGGGTGAGGCTTTTGGGAACTTTTTTTGGCTATCGGCGGTGTAGAATAGCCCAGCTCTATCAGAGCCGCTCAAATTTCCGGCGAGCCAGTCGCCTATCAGATGTTGTGGAAGAAGTCGGCCTTTAGCTGGTCGTCCGAAAAGCGAATTTGATGCATCACTGGATCGTCCTCCCGGCGGAGTACCGGTCAGTATTAACCAAAGAATCAAGTCGCCTTAATCCGGGCGGAAAGTCGTATAAGGCTTGATGCCTGGTGTGGGCCATCCCTTTGATTAAGATCGTCATGCTCGGGCTGTGTGTCGGTGGCGTCGGAGCTATTGCTGCTGCCACCTTCAAGTCTGCCCCAATGCCGATGCCGCCAGTCACCTATCCTGTTGTAGCCGGCAATAAGGCCGATCGGCTGTCGCTTGTCAGCGTGCAGGATATCCAGCCGACGGTAGAAAAAGGGGACCTAACCTTGGCATCTCCTCCCGAGCCTCCGATTCCGGCTCAGTCTCAGCTAAAGAAGTCTGCGAAAGCTGAAGCTCCAGAATTCATTCCTCGCCACTGGCATGATCCGAACGACACAGCCAGTGCGATCAAGCCGAAGCCGGAGCGTTCCAGAAGCGCTTCCCATAAGGATCTTTCCACTACAAAGGTCGCGGAGACGCAAGACTGCCGAACGGATGGCATCGGTTCATTGATGCGCAAACTTTCCTTGCAGCCGAATTGCAGTCGTTGATTCTTATCGTTGGTGCTGCCGAGGGCAAATGCCCTCTGCCTCGCAGGGTGGCATCGATAGCAAGCTCTCATCTAGTTCCCGCTCGAAAGGTGTTCGCCGATCGCAAGGTTCCAGCTTGAGCTGCTTATATCGGTAGGGACATAAACGCCGGCTTTGCGAAGTAATATCCTTGAAGAGCTTGATACCGGCAGCGCGGAGCACAGTTAGTTCAGCCTCGCTTTCAACAGCCTGGGCAAGCAAGGCGATAACCTAGCTGGCGAGCAATTGAAGTAAGGCCGGACACGACCACCTGCTTCGACGGACTGATATGGATGTCTCTGAGAAGTCCCATGTCAATCTTGATCAGATCGGTTGTAAGCGCGCAAGAAGATACAGCCCGGCTTATCCCACTCCATCAAAGGCGGTCAGAAAGGCCTGCGCGTCCGCCGCCGGACAGTGTTCCAAAGTGAACAGTTGAGGATCTTCTTGCGGCGTACGCTGTCGCTTTTCAGGTGATAGCCGATGCCCGTAACTCAAGCTACTCCCTCGCCAAATGGAGCAAAGGTGTGGTCTTTGGAAGACGAAGCTAAGCTGTGGGAATTGCGTTCGAAAGGTTCGCCTTGGCAGGTTGTCGCGAAAGCACTCGGTAGAACGCAGGCGTCGTGCGAAAGCCGTTTTGCCACCCTTAGGAAACGGAACGCTGCAAGTGACAAGAAAAGCTAGTAGGTCATAAGGGTCTCACCGCACCGAATCAGATTGGGAGATTGTCTGTCATACCGGGAGGTAGTTCGCCGAGTTCGGTTGACTCCCGGCCTAGTTCCTCTTCGGCTTGATGCCAGAATCTCTCTGCTTGCCCTTCCGGTTCGCCGGCTTCCTTCCAGAGCTGATACGCTTTCGCGCGTATCTCTTCTTCGGTTGGTGTGGTCACGGTCTGTCTCCCCGAATAGCTCCTAAGAAAGAAGGCCCCGCCTAGGCAGGGCCCTTACTGTTCACCACTTCTGGCGTCCGTACCAGGCGTCGATTTCCTTCTTCGCCTGGTCCTTCGCGTAACCGTAACGCTGTTGCAAACGACCTTCCAACTGGTCTTGTTTGCCCGCGATGACATCAAGATCATCGTCAGTGAGCTTGCCCCACTGCTCTTTGACCTTGCCCTTCATTTCCTTCCAATTACCTTCAACACGATTCCATTCCATAGCATTTGTCCTCCACTGGATAAGACTCGTGAAACTTCAATGACTCCGTTTCGTTCCCTACCGAGCCAAAAAGCCGATTGAGTTCGATGATTAATTCAGCTGCCGGCATCCTGGAGCCTTGGCTTCGATACCCGCCTGCGAGAGACGCCAGGTTGCGCCTTGGCAGCTTCTCCGGGTAGGCGTACCCAATCTAGCTGCGATCGAATTTAACTCCATCCGGGTCATAGTGCCGCGCGCTTCGTCGACCGATTCAGTTCGCGAAGGTGTAACGGCAGCTATCAGCTCCCAATTCAGATACTCAGTCCTTCAATACGAAGGATGCCATGGGTCGGATGACGCTGAATATTCTCGTTACCTTCGCTCAATTCGAGCGAGAGGTGATTGGGGAACGGATCCGCGACAAGGTTGCAGCTTCTCGTAAGCGCGGCAAATGGATGGGGGGATGGACGCCGCTCGGTTACGAAGTCTGCGATCGCAAATTATTCACCAATGACATTGACGCCGAACGCGTGAGAGCGATCTTTCGTCGTTTCGTTCAACTCAAGTCTGCAACGCGGCTGGTCCGCGAGCTGGTCGCAGCCAACGAGCGCAATCGATACGGCCATCTCTTGGATAAGGGCGTGCTGTGCAAGATCCTGCATAACCGCGTTTACCTCGGCGAAGCCGTCCATAAGGGAACGTCCTATCCCGGCGAACATGAGCCGATCATCGATCGCAAACTCTGGGACAGGTCCACGCAATTTCGGCGGTGAGCCCACGCAAACGGGCCGGCCATGCGCGCGCACAGACCCCTGCCCTGCTGAAGGGCCTCCTCTTCGGACCTGACGGCGCAGCCATGTCGCCGACCCACACTCGCAAGTCCGGACGACTCTGTCGCTACTGCATCAGCCAGACAGCGATGAAGCAGGGACGGTCAGACTGCCCGGTCAAGTTAGCCCCTGCCGCCGAGCTCGAACGAATCATCGTCGATCAAGTCCGTCTCCTTTTGCAAACGCCGGAAATCATCGTTCAGACCAGGCGCGCTTTACGCAAGCAGGGGATTGATGCCAATGAGGAGGTCCGCCACACCCTCCTCGGCTTTGACGAGCTCTGGAATGAGCTGTTTCCTGCCGAACAAGCGCGCGTCCTCGAACTCCTCGTGGAGCGCGTCGACCTTGGAGCGGAGACGCTCGACATCACCTTAAAGATCGAAGGGCTGACGTCGCTGTCCTCCGAATTGCAACCGCCAACGACGTTCCAGGAAGCAGCCGAATGAACCACGCGACGACGATGACGCTTGGCAAGATTAGCCGACCCAAGCTGAGCCGGGATGGTCGTACCATGGTCATCAGCATCCCGATTTCATTCCGCCGCCAGGGCGGCCGCAAGCGCGTGGTAACTCCCGCAGGCGCCCCAGCGTGGGCGCCGCCTCCGCCGCAGTCTAACAATGCACTTGTCAAAGCTCTGGTGCGCGCTCACCGACGGCGCAACATGCTCGAATCCAACCTCTTTACCACCGTGCGCGAGCTGGCCAAGGCAGAGAAGATCAACGAGTCATATCTCTGCCGGGTGCTGCGGCTGACGCTGCTTTCGCGGGCGCTCACCGAAGCCATCTTGAACGGACTGCAGCCGGAAGGGCTCGATCTCGCGCAACTACTGAAATGCATTCCGGTCGAGTGGGACAAGCAAGCCGCGATCTCCAAGAAGTAGCGGCATCTCCGCGACCTTCATCTGTCGTTTTCACTCTCGGCGTGCGAAAAGGGCAGGGATTTCAGGTGCCATTTTGGGCTTCGATCGGAGTCAATCCCGGTTCAATCGGAGCCGATTGGCCGCATTACGCTTCCATTTGAAGCGCTCTGGTCACAACGCGCCTGGTCGAGGAGGGTAGCTTTGTCGCAAAGCGGACATTCGGAGAATCGGAGTACCGCATCGCAGCAAATTGCCGGCAACCTATCGCAGCCGGTCATCAACGGCATAATATAATCAGCTGCGGCGCGATGTGAGAGCGCCGAGCAGCTCGCAAAGGCGTTGAAGCGACGCTGCGAGCGGCAGCTGCGGCGCGCCGGGATCGAGACCGGCCCCCCATCCAGGCCGACGCCGGGCTCGTCGAGCGGCTCGGACGGCTGCGCTGGTTTCGGTGAAAGCGCGCGGAGATCGATCTCACCTGAATCCAAACTGCGCTCTGGACACGCGCATGGCATTCATGTTGGCTACTATAGGCTGAGCAGGAGCAAATCCACTTCAGGAGTGCACCGATGCCTGACGTAAGGGAAAAGCAGCGCGAAGCCCGCCGGAAGATCATTCGTCAATGGGCGAAGCTTCCGAAGGATAAACGGCAGTCTATGGAGGCGATTTCTGAATTCGCCAGGACTGCCGCGCAGCAGAACGAAAATGCATTCATCCACAGTCATCGCGATCCGTATGAAAAGATCATGACCTGGCTATTGCCGCGTGCTCGTCTCTGAACGACCGAGACTTCTGCACATCAATCGCCCTTGGCGAAGCGTGACGAGCTTACGTGCGTGTCCGCCGTGACTACGGATTTGCCAGCGGGGTTGAAGGAAAGCAGCCCGGTCACCCGTGTTCGCGATCCGGCTTGAATGGAAGATACCCTGTCGATAGGGGGAGCACGATGTCATCCGAGAAAGCGGTTGGCCTTATCTGGTTGCAGTTTTCGATTGGACTGCTTCTCGCCACGATCGGCATTTCATGCTCAGGGGCAGAGGAAGCAACGTCTCAGTCCGGCGAGGCGCTCTATCAGCAACGTTGCGCCTCGTGTCATGACGGCGGCGTGGCGCGGGCACCCGACAGGAACGCGCTGCGGCAGCTGAGCGACCAGCGGATCGGCTTTCAGATCGCCTACGGGCTCATGAGCGCGCAGGGGCGGGATCTGAGCAAGGATCAGATCGGCGCCATCACCCGCTATTTGAAGGGCACCGCGCCGGCACCTGCGCCTGAACTGCCCGATTCCAGATGCCGCGACGATGGACCCAAACTCGCCGATGCCGCGCTGCCGCGCTGGAACGGTTGGGGGGTCGACATCCGCCAGCATCGCTTCCAGCCCGCCGACAACGCGCGGCTTGCGGCCGACGATGTCCCGCGCCTCAAGCTGAAATGGGCTTTTGGGTTTCCCGGTGACTCCAGGGCCTTTGCGCAGCCGACGGTCTGGGGCGGCCGGCTGTTCGTCGGTAGCGCCGGCGGCAAGGTCTATGCGCTCGACGCCAGCACCGGATGTCAGCGCTGGGTGTTCGATGCAGGCTTTGGCGTGCGCAGCGCCGTCACCATCGGCGAGGACGAGCGCGGTGTCACGGCCTATTTCGGCGATCAGCGCGGCAACGCCTATGCGCTCGACGCGGAGACCGGGAAGCTAAAGTGGACCCGTCGGGTCGAGGAGCATCAAGCGGCCATGATCACCGGTGCGCCGACACTTGCGGACGGCATCCTCTATGTGCCGGTCTCCTCGCTCGAAGAGGCGCTGGCGGCCGATCCACGCTATGGCTGCTGCAGCTTTCGCGGCCTGATCGTCGCGCTCGGCGCCGCGACGGGAGAGGTGAAATGGCGCAGCTACGTCTCCCCGCCCGCGCAAGCGCAAGGCACCAGTTCGATGGGCGTGCAGCTTTTCGGGCCATCAGGGGGCGCGATCTGGTCCGCGCCGACGGTCGACGTCAAGACGAACACGATCTATGCGACCACGGGCGACAGCTATTCGCATCCTGCACAGGACACGTCTGACGCTTTTGTGGCGTTCGATCTGGTGAACGGAAGGCTCAGATGGTCGCGACAGATGACCACGAGCGATGCCTACAATGTCGCGTGCACCTCGCAATATCGCGCGAACTGTCCCGACAACAAGGGGCCCGATTTCGACTTCGGCTCGTCCGCGATCCTGGTCGATCTCGCGGACGGCAAGCGCGAGCTGATCGCGGGACAGAAGTCGGGAATGGTGCACGCGCTCGATCCCGATCATGACGGCGCGATAGTGTGGCAGCGCCGGATAGGTCAGGGCTCCACGCTTGGCGGCGTGCAATGGGGCATGGCCGTCGATGACGAGAATGTCTACGTCGCAGTGTCGGACGTCGGCCTCGAACGCGTGGCACCGGGCACGCCCGGAGCCCAGAAGACGATCATGGGCGGCGAGTTGAAGATGGATCCGCGCCAGGGCGGCGGACTGTTTGCCCTCAAGCTCGCCACGGGCGAGGTTGTGTGGCACACGCCGCATCCGGGCTGTAACGACAGGCCCGGCTGCAGTCCAGCCCAGTCGGCCGCGGTCACGGCGATTCCCGGCGTAGTCTTCTCGGGCGGGCTCGACGGGCACCTGCGCGCCTACGTCGCCAAGACCGGCGAGATCATCTGGGACGTCGACACAATCCAGGACTACATGACCGTCAATGGCGCCGCCGCGCATGGCGGCTCGCTCGATGGTCCAGGCGCGGCTGTTGCCGGCGGCATGCTCTACGTCAATTCGGGCTACACCAATTACGGCACATTGCCGGGCAACGTGCTGCTCGCGTTCTCGGTAGATGGGAAGTAGGGGCGATATCGCCCGATTGGGACCTGAGCGTGAGGTAATTGCGCGTAGCCGTTCGTAGTTAGGCCCTTTTCTGGGCACCGCGGCGGCCACTTGCAACGGCGGCAGAGCAGAAAGACTCAGATCGAGCGAGGAAACGACTCACCCCGACCGACTAGCCGGCCTGGTGTAGACCACCGTTAGAAAGGTCACACCTGTCCTCATTACAGATGTCACTGTCCCGGCCATGATGGCTTGGGAGTTTTGGTGTGATGACGGTGCTGTCGATGAGCCGAGCGGAGATCGACCGGGTTCACGTGCTGAAGGACTTGCTGGCCGAGCGGATACGACCGAGCGAAGCGGCGCAGCTGATGGGCGTGACGAGACGCCAAGTGTTCCGATTGCTCAAGGCATATCGCGCTGGTCGCCCTGTAGCTCTGATTTCCAAGAAGCGCGGCGAGCCGAGCAATCGGGCGTATCCGGCGGTTGTCCGCACCGAGGCGATGGCGCTGATCAAGGCCAATTACGGCGACTTCGGCCCGACGTTAGCGGCAGAGAAGCTTTCGGAGCGGCACGGGCTGCATTTGGGGGTTGAGACGGTGCGGCGCTGGATGCTGGCCGACGGGCTCTGGCAGGATCGCCGGCAACGGCTCAAACGGGTCTACCAGCCACGGCATCGTCGCGACTGTGTGGGCGAGTTGATTCAGATCGACGGTTCTGAACACTGGTGGTCGAGGATCGCGGCCCACAATGCACCCTGCTCGTCTTCATCGATGATGCGACC
>NZ_FOQM01000065.1 GCF_900113735.1 Bradyrhizobium sp. Gha | reverse complement strand
CTTGGATGCCTCCGCCGAGGACATTGCCGGGCTCTATCGCCGGCGATGGGCCATCGAGTTGTTCTTTCGCTGGGTCAAGCAGACCCTCAAGATCACCCGCTTCGTGGGCACCTCCGAGAATGCCGTGCGAATCCAGATCTCCGTCGCCCTGATCGCCTTTCTGCTGCTGCGCCTGGCCCAGGCCGCCCAAAAAGCCGTTCAGAGCCCGCTCGTCTTCGCCAGGCTCGTCCGCACCAATCTCATGCACCGCAGATCGATCCAAAATCTGGACGCGCCCGAGCCAGTCCTTCAAGATCACAGACAGATGAGCCTCAGTCTATGCTAAGCGCTCAACCGGACAGCCGTGGGCTTGACCGGGGCATCCAGTACGCCGCAGCCTATCGATTCAATCACAACCGTCTCTGGAATACTGGATCGCCCGGTCCTAGTGCGCAATTGCGCACTGGCCGGGCGATGACGGCGTAGGGTATGGCTGGCGGCTCCTTGCCTAAACCGCCGTCGCCTTGGCGAACTCCACATAGATCTCGCGCAGCCGCCTGGCCATGGGGCCGGGCTTGCCGTCGCCAACCTTCTTGCCGTCGATCGCGACCACGGGCTGCACGAACAACGAGGCTGAGGTGGCGAAGGCTTCCTTGGCGGCCAGCGCTTCCTCGACCGTGAAAGAGCGTTCCTCGACGCGGAGCTGGCGCTCTTCGGCGAGAGCGACGACCGCCTTGCGGGTGCAGCCCGGCAGGATCGCATTGGAGTTCTTGCGGGTGACGATGACGTCATCCTTGGTGAGGATGAAGGCCGACGACGAGCCGCCTTCGGTGACATAACCGTCTTCCAGCATCCAGGCTTCGCCGGCGCCGGCTTCCGCCGCGGCCTGCTTTGCCAGCACTTGCGCCAGCAGCGCTACGCTCTTGATGTCACGGCGTTCCCAGCGGATGTCGGGCACGGTGATGACGTTGATGCCGGTCTTCGCAGATTCTGAGTTGATGATGTCCTTTTCGGAGGTGAACATCACCAGGCTCGATACGATTTCGCCCTTGGGGAAGGCGAAATCACGGCCCTTGTCGGCGCCGCGCGTGACCTGGAGATAGACGAGGCCGCTCACCAGCTTGTTGCGGGCAATCAGCTCCTTCTGCAGCTCGGTGATGCGCTCGACCGTCTCCGGCAACTTCAGCTTGATCTCGCCGACCGAACGCTCCAGCCGCGCCAGATGCGAGGCGTTGTCCACCAGCTTGCCGTCGAGCACGGCCGAAACCTCGTAGATGCCGTCGGCAAACAGAAAGCCGCGGTCGAGCACCGAGATTTTCGCGTCCGAAAGCGGGACGAATGAGCCGTTGACGTAGGCGATCGAGTCCAAGGCGGGTCTCCCGGGAGGAAGGGGGGTTGGCGCGCTTATACGCGAAATGAGCGGAGCAAGCACCCATGATTCGTCATTCCGGGGCATTCGCGTAGCGAATGAGCCCGGAATCTCGAGATTCCGGGTTCGATGCTTCGCATCGCCCCGGAATGACGGAGAAAGTCAGTGCGACAAGATCTTGGACAAGAACTTCTGTGCGCGGTCGCTGCGGGGCTTGCCGAAGAAGTCGTCCTTCAGCGCGTCCTCGACGATCTCGCCGCGGTCCATGAAGATCACGCGATTGGCGACCTTGCGGGCAAAGCCCATCTCGTGGGTCACGACCATCATGGTCATGCCTTCACGGGCGAGATCGACCATGACGTCGAGGACCTCGCTGATCATTTCAGGATCGAGCGCCGAGGTCGGCTCGTCGAACAGCATCGCGATCGGATCCATGGCGAGAGCGCGCGCAATGGCGACGCGCTGCTGCTGGCCGCCGGAGAGCTGCGCTGGAAATTTCTTCGCATGCTCCTTCAGGCCGACGCGATCGAGCAGGGCCATGCCTTTGGTCATCGCCTTGTCGTGCGCGCGGCCCAGCACCTTCTCCTGGGCCAGGCAGAGATTGTCGATGATTTTCAGATGCGGAAACAGCTCGAAATGCTGGAACACCATGCCGACGCGCGAACGCAGCTTCGGCAGATCGGTCTTGGGATCGTTGACCTTGATCCCGTCGATGCTGATGTCGCCCTTCTGGAACGGCTCCAGTGCGTTGACGCATTTGATGAGCGTCGACTTGCCCGAACCGGACGGGCCGCACACCACCACCACCTCGCCCTTGGCGACGCTGGTGGTGCAATCGGTCAGCACCTGGAAGGTCGGGCTGTACCATTTATCGACGTGGCTGATTTCGATCATGACGGGCCCTAGCGAAGGATGGCGATGCGCGACTGCAGGCGGCGGACGCCGTAGGACGCGATACAGGAAATGGTGAAGTAGACGACGGCAGCAAACAGATACATCTCGACCAGACGGCCATCACGCTGAGCTACCTTGCTGGCAGCGCCGAGGAAATCGGTGATCGACAGCACGTAGACCAGCGAGGTGTCCTGAAACAGCACGATGGTTTGCGTGATCAGCACCGGCAGCATGTTGCGGAACGCCTGCGGCAGCACGACGTAGCGCATGGTTTGCGCGTAAGTCAGGCCGAGCGCGCTGGCCGCAGCCGGCTGTCCCCGCGAGATCGACTGGATGCCGGCGCGCATGATCTCGGAGAAATAGGCGGCCTCGAACATGATGAAGGTGACGAGCGAGGACGCGAACGCACCGACGCTGATCGGCCGCGAGGCGCCGGTCAGCCACTGTCCGATATAGGGCACCAGGAAGTAGAACCAGAAGATCACCAGGACCAGCGGCAGCGAGCGCATGAAATCGACATAGAGGCCGGCGATCCGCCCGAGGATCTTGTAGCCCGACAGCCGCATCAGCGCGAGCGCCGTGCCGAAAACCAGGCCGCCAAGCGCGGACAGCGCCGTCAACAATATTGTGAAGCTCATGCCCTCATAGAACAAATAGGGCAGCGCGCGGATGATGACATTGAAATCGAAATTGCTGAACATCGCGCTATTTCCCCGTGATGTAGCCGGGGATCGCGACGTAGCGCTCGAGGAAGCGCATCGCGGTCACGACGACGGCGTTGACGAGGAGATACAGAAGCGTCGCGGCGGTGAAGGCCTCGAACACCTGGAACGAGAATTCCTGCATCGAGCGCGCCTGTCCGGTCAACTCGAGCAGGCCGATGGTGATGGCAACCGCCGTGTTCTTGATGGTGTTGAGGAACTCGGAGGTGAGCGGCGGCAAGATGATGCGAAACGCCATCGGCAACAACACGTAGCGATAGGCCTGCACCGTCGTCAGCCCGAGCGCAGTGGCGGCCATCTTCTGCCCGCGCGGCAGCGAGCCGATGCCGGCCTGCAATTGGACCGCGACGCGCGCCGACATGAAGAAGCCGATGCCGATCGCCG
Source organism: Bradyrhizobium sp. Gha (assembly GCF_900113735.1). Taxonomy (GTDB): domain Bacteria; phylum Pseudomonadota; class Alphaproteobacteria; order Rhizobiales; family Xanthobacteraceae; genus Bradyrhizobium. The sequence continues at coordinate 20,930 of NZ_FOQM01000065.1, read as the reverse complement.
CGGTCCAGAACGGCGCATTCGGCAATTGCTTGAGCCAGAGGCCGGCCGACTTCGGCAGCAGCTCCGGCAGCACGAAGAACCACAGGAACAGCTGCACCAGCAGCGGCATGTTGCGGAAGAATTCGACGTAAGCGAAGCCGAACCAGGAGGCCGACCTCGACGGCAGCGTGCGCATCACGCCCACCACCGAGCCGGTGACGAGCGCGATGATCCAAGCCAGCGCCCCGGTTTCGAGAGTCAGCTCCAGTCCCGACAACAACAGGTCGAGATAGGTGCCGGTCCCCATCGGGTTCGGCTGGAAAAAAATTCCCCAGTTCCAATGGTAGTTCACGTGTCCCCCGCGCGAACGCGCCCTTCAGATGGTCGTTGGGCTTCCATGCAAATGTCCGACCACTTCTCTCCAGAAAGGCCGATGTCTTCCCTCTCCCCGCTTACGGAGAGAGGGTTAGGGTGAGGGGGCGCTCCGCGAGATAGTCGGACTCGTGGAAAGCCCCGTCACCCGGAATTCAAGCTGCGCTTGATGTCCGGCCTCTCCCCGCACGCGGGGAGAGGCAAACGGCATCTTACTTGTAGTCGTCCGGATTCGGCGAGTCCGAGGGCTTGGCGAACTCGTGCTTCAGCTCCTCCGACATCGGGGTGTTGAGGTTCAGCCCCTTCGGCGGGATCTTCTGCATGAACCACTTGTCGTAGATCTTCTCGCCCTCGCCGGAGGTGTAGAGCGCAGCGGTCGCCGCATCGACCACCTTCTTGAACGGCGCGTCATCCTTGCGCAGCATGATGCCGTAGGGCTCGGGCTTGGAGAACGCGTCCTTCGAGATGACGTAGTCGGACGGCGACTTCGAGCCGGCAACGAGGCTCGCGAGCAAGATGTCGTCCATGACGAAGGCGACCGCACGGTCGGTCTCCACCATCAGGAAGGCTTCGGCGTGGTCCTTGGCCGGGATGATGTTGGCGCCGAGCTTCTTCTCGACATTGGCTTCGGTCAGCTGCTTGATGTTGGTGGTGCCGGCGGTGGAGACCACCGTCTTGCCTTTGAGGTCGTCGATCGACTTCAGCCCGCTCGACTTCTTGAAGACGTAGCGGCTGGCGGTCAGGAAGTGGGTGTTGGTGAAGGCGACCTGCTTCTGGCGCTCGGCATTGTTGGTGGTCGAGCCGCATTCGAGGTCGATGGTGCCGTTCGCCATCAGCGGAATACGCGTCGCCGAGGTGACGGGATTGAGCTTCACCTCGAGCTTGTCGAGCTTGAGCTCCTTCTTCACGGCATCGACGATCTTGTAGCAGATGTCCATCGCGAACCCGACGGGCTTCTGGTTGTCGTCGAGATAGGAGAACGGGATCGAGGAGTCGCGGAAGCCGAGCGTGATGGCGCCGGTGTCCTTGATGTTCTTGAGCGTGCCGGTCAGCTCCTCGGCCCCTGCCTGGCTGACGGCGAAGGTCGCGGCGAGCGCGAGCCCGATGCTACGGAAATGTTTCACTTTTTTGTTCCCCTTTCAGGATGATGCGGCGAGATGCAAGCACAAATCAGGCCGGATTAGAATGTGACTTTCGGCTGGATGCCGGCTGAGACGAGTGGCCTGGGTAATTCGCCGAGATCCCAGAACAGCCCCGCCATCACCGTCAAGGCCTCTTCGGTCAATGGCAGCAGGATGTGCTCATTGGGCGCATGCTGGGAGCAGCCGGGATAGGAATGCGGGACCCAGATCGTCGGCAGACCCAGGACTTCGGAAAACACGTCGTTCGGCAGCGAGCCGCCGAAGTTTGGCAGCACCGCCGGTGCCTTGCCGGTGGTGTTCTGCACTGATTCAGCCGCCCATTTGATCCACGGGCTGTCGAAATCGGTGCGGGAGGCGGCAAAGCTCTGGGCCGCCCGCACCTCGACCATCGGAAAGCCCCTTGCGACGAGGTGCGCGCGGACGGCATCGATCAGGCCATCGACCTTGGTGCCCACCACGAAACGCAGTTGCAGCACGGCATTGGCATGGCCGGGAATGGCGTTGGCCGGCTTCTCGATGTTGCCCGAGGACATCGCCAGCACTTCCAACGTGTTCCAGGCATAGAGCCGCTCGGCCGCGGACAGGCCGTCCTCGCCCCAGTTCTCCGCAAGCTGTGGCTCGTCCTCCGTCGGGACGACCTGCACATCGGCTAGATAACTGCGGATCTGGTTGGTCAGTCGCGGCGGCTTCAGCGCCTCGAGCTGGAGCCGGCCGTGGCCGTCGACCAGCGTTGAAATCGCATTGACCAGGATGGTCGCAGGGTTGGCGAGCACGCCACCCCAATTGCCGGAATGATGGCCGCCGTCTCGCAGGTTTACATCGAGATGAATGCGGATGCCGCCGCGGCAGCCCAGGAACAGGGTCGGCCGATCCGCCGACAGCCGCGGCCCATCGGAGGCCATGAACAAATCGGCCTCGAGCGCGTCGCGGTTGAGGTCGCAGACCTTGGCAAGATCAGGCGAGCCGATCTCCTCGCCCATCTCGATGATGAATTTCGCATTGAAACCGAGCTTGCCGCCACGCGCCTGCCGCACCGCGCGGAGCGCGGCCATGTTGATGCTGTGCTGGCCCTTGTTGTCGGCGGTGCCGCGGCCATAGAGGCGAATGCCTGACGTCGTCGTGCGCCAGGGATCGCGGCCGTCGCGCCACTCGCCTTCCATGCCATCGACGACGTCGCCATGGCCGTAGACCAGCACGGTCGGGGCTGACGCATTCTCGTGATGCTCGGCAAACAGGAACGGCGACTTGCCGCTCGGGGATTCGACCAGACGGCTGGTGAAATCGAGCGCGGCGAAGGAGGGCATCATCTCCTGTTCCAGATAGGCGCGCAGCTCGGCGCCGCGCGACGGATTCTGGCTTTCGGTCTTGAAGCCGACGCGGCGGTCGAGTTCGGCGAGGAACGCACCGGATTTGAAGTCGTCCCGGGCGCGGGCGATGGCGTCGGCTCTGCTCATTCGTATCGCTTCAATGATGGAACGAGGCAACGTAGCGGACTACGCGGGCGCTCGAAAGTGGCGGGGACCGGCGATTTCTTTCTTGCCCTCTCGAGCCTGGCTTGCCAAGTGCAGATGTGCCGCCGATTTTGGCCTTGCCAAGCGCAAGTGATATGCAAGAACGTCGCCAGTTTCGGGCGCACGTTTATCATTCGAAGAGCGCTCAGTACAGGGCGCCGAGGGACCAGCATGGCCAAGCAGATCAGGCTCAACGCATTTGCGATGAATTGCGTCGCGCACCAGTCGCCGGGCCTGTGGACCCATCCGCGCGACCGCACCGCCGAATATAACCGCCTGCCCTACTGGATCGATCTCGCCAGGACGCTGGAACGGGGCCGTTTCGACGGCCTATTCCTGGCCGACGTGCTCGGCGTCTATGACGTCTATGGCAGCAGCCCTGACGCAGCCTTGCGCAATGCTGCACAGACGCCGTCGAACGAACCGCTGCTGCTGCTTTCGGCGATGGCGGCGGTGACGAAAAATCTCGGCTTCGGCGTCACCAGCAATCTCTCCTTCGAGCCGCCCTATCCGTTCGCCCGGCGGATGTCGACGCTCGATCATCTCACCGAGGGCCGGATCGGCTGGAACGTCGTCACCGGCTATCTCGACAGCGCCGCGCGCGGCGCCGGCAAGGACAAGCAGACCGGGCATGACGATCGCTACGACATCGCCGACGAATATATGGAGGTGGTCTACAAGCTCTGGGAAGGCAGCTGGGAGGATGATGCGGTGCTGCGCGATCGCAAGCGCGGCATCTTCACCGACCCCAGCAAGGTTCATCGCATCAACCATGAGAGTGCGAATTACCGCATCAACAACACCATCCATCTCAGTGAGCCATCGCCGCAGCGTACGCCGGTGCTCTATCAGGCCGGCACCTCGCCGCGCGGCCGGCAGTTCGCGGCCAAGCACGCCGAATGCGTGTTCATGTCGGGACCGTCAGCCAAGATCATTGCACCGCGCGTCGCTGCGATCCGCCAGGAGGCTGCCGCACTCGGCCGCAACCCGGCCGAGATCCTCATGTTCAACATGATGACGATCATCCTCGGCAACACCGAAGCCGAGGCTGCGGCGAAATATGCCGACTACCGATCGCATATCAATCCGGAAGGCGCGCTCGCCTTGATGTCGGGATGGACCGGCATCGACTTCTCCGGCTACGAGCTCGATCAGCAGGTCCGTCACGTCCAGAACGATGCGGGCCGCAGCGCACTGGACAACGTCACCCGCGGCGATCCCGACCGGGTCTGGACCGTGCGCGACGTCATCGAGCATGTCGGTATCGGCGGCGCCGGCCCGGTCGTGGTCGGCACGCCGGAAAGCGTCGCGGACAAGATCGAGGACTGGTTCGAAAAGACTGACGTCGACGGCCTCAACGTTGCCTTTGCGATCTCGCCGGGCGATTTCGAGGATATCTCGGACATGCTGGTGCCGGAGTTGACCAGGCGCGGGCGGTACAAGAAGGAATATGCACAGGGGACGCTGCGGGAGAAGCTGTTTGGTGGCGGCCGTGCAAGGCTGGATGCGCCGCATCCGGCGGCGGGGTATCGGGTGGGGACGAAGGGGTAGGCTCCCTCCACGTCATTGCGAGCCAATGGGTCCGCGCGAGGCGAGGCCCGATGACAGGCTCCGCGAAGCAATCCAGAAATGCGTCCGCAGAAGCAGTCTGGATTGCTCGTCGCAAGTGCTCCTCGCAATGACGGTCGATGGAGCCTCCCCTACACCTTCCCATCCACCATCACCTCGATCAGCTTCGTCCCTGACCGGCCAAAGGCCGAGGACAGCGTCGCCTTCAGCTCGCCGGGATCGCTGATCTTGATCGCCTCACAGCCCAGCGCCTTCGCGACACCGGCGAAATCCACGAGCGGATCGGCGAAATCCATGCCGACGTAATTATCGTCACCATGGAAGGCGAGCAGCCGCTGCTTGATGATGCGGTAGCCGCCGTTGTTGGCGATGACGACGTTGAGCGGCAGCTTGTGATGCGCCGCGGTCCACAGCGACTGGATCGAATACATCGCGCTGCCGTCGCCGGAGAAGCAAACCACGGGACGATCCGGGTTGGCGATGCTGGCGCCGACCGACGCCGGCAGGCCCCAGCCGATGCCGCCCGAGGCGAGGCCGTGATAGCCATAGCGGTCGCGATGCGGGCGCAGCGCCGTGACCTGGCGGCTGGAGGTGAGGCCTTCGTCGACGAGGATGGCATGGTCGGGCATCGCCTCGACCATTTGCAGCACGAGATAATCCGGATCGATTGGAGAGCGGCCCGCGCTCTTGCCGATCTGCTCGACCAGCGCCGCGCGGCGCGCGGTCCAGTTCTTCGGCGCAAGCTCGGCAAGGCGCTGCCCGGCGCGGCTCGCGAGCGTCGCACCGCCCATCTCTTTCAGCACCGGGATCAGCGCGCGCAGCGTTTCCTTCACATCCGCCTTCAACGCGATCTCGGCACCGTAGTTCTTGGCGATCTCCCAATCGACAAGGCCGATCTGCACGATGCCGAGTCCATCGGGCAGCGCATCCACCTCGCTATGGACGGACATGCGCAGCGGATCGCCGCCGAGCGCGATCAGGAGATCGTACGGCGCAAGCGTATCGCGCGCGACCTTCTGCACGCGTGCCAGCGTGCCGACGAAGCTCGGGCTCTCCGACAGGAAGTGCGAGCCATAGGGCGTCGAGGACTGGTAAGCGGCGGCCCCCAGCAGTTCGGCGAGCTCGGCGGCCTCCCTCAACGCATCGCTCTTGACCACCTCGTCCATGGTGACGATGACGGGGCGCTCGGCCTTCAGCAGGCGCGCGGCAAACGCCCGGAGCGCCTCGTCCGACGGTTTGGTGCGTGCATCGATACGGGTGGAGCGGCCGAGGTCGATGCCGGCCTCGCTGTTGAGGATGTCGCCGGGCAGCGAGATGAACACCGGCCCGGTCGGCGGCGTCATCGCGACCTTGGCGGCGCGGCGCACGATGCGCGGCAAGTCCTCGAGCCGCGTCACCTCGACCGCCCATTTCACCAGCGGCTCGGCCATGCGCACGAGCGGACCATAAAGCACCGGCTCCATCAGTCCGTGGCCCTGCTCCTGCTGCCCCGCGGTGAGGATCATCGGCGTACCCGTGAACTGCGCGTTGTAGAGCGAGCCCATCGCGTTGCCGAGGCCGGGCGCGACATGGACGTTGCAGGCCACGAGCTTTCCGGAGGCACGGCTATAGCCGTCCGCGATCGCCACCACCAGGCTCTCCTGCATCGCCATCACATAGGTGAGGTCAGGATGGTCCTTCAGCGCATGCATGATCGGCAGTTCGGTGGTCCCAGGATTGCCGAACAGATGCGTGATGCCTTCGTCCTTGAGCAGCGCGAGAAAGGCGGAGCGGCCCGTGATCTTGTTCTTCATGTTTCCTCCAGGAGCGGACGTTGCCGCAAGGACGGATAGCATGATGGCCGAAATTTCGGCGTGCGCGCAAGGAAGCGCGGTCATGGCTGTGTTGCGTGGGAGCCGCGCTACATCTCCTCCCGCCCCAGCGCAAGCGGATCCTCGCCACCCGCGCGCTTCTTCTTTTTCGAGCGCTGCCAGACCACGCCGGGAAAGCCCTTCAGCGGCACCAGCGGCTCGCCGGTATAGGCCCATTCCTGCAGCTCCTCGATCGCGATGTGATAGAGCGGCTGGCGCCCGGTGCGCTCCTTAAACAGCGCGCGAGGAATGTTGACCATGTGGGGACCGCGCGGGCGCTCATAGGCGATCGGCGTGCCGCAATGCGAGCAGAAGCTGCGCGCAGTCCTGGTCGCCTTGTCCTCGTAACGGGAGAGCGCGGTCTTGCCTGCTGTAATGCGAAAGCGCTTCTTCCAGCTGCCGACGTAGGTGGCGTAGGCGGCACCATGGGCGCGGCGGCTCGCCGAGGAGTGATCATGCCAAGCCCAGCGCGCGGGCACGTCGATCTCGAAGGTGACCTTGCCGCAGAGGCATTGGCCCGTGGCGGTTCCTGCGGCGACTGCGGCTTTGGCCATGTCTTTCTCCGTCGTCATTGCGAGCGCAGCGAAGCAGTCCAGACTGCCTCCGCTGAAAGACTCTGGATTGCTTCGCTGCGCTCGCAATGACGGAAATTGTGGTGGCGGTCGCGCCACAAATCAAGATCGTCATTCCGGGCGCGACGATGTCGCCCCGGAATGACGCGGAGAGACCTACGCCGGCGTCAGCTCGTCATAGGCAGGATAATCCGTATACCCCTTCTCCTCGCCGCCATAGAACGTCGCGCGGTTATATGGCGCAATCGGGCAATCGTGCTCGAGACGCCGCGGCAGATCGGGATTGGAGATGAAGATCCGGCCGAACGCGACGATGTCGGCATGGCCCTCGGCGATCGCCGCGTTCGCGGTATCGCCGGTAAAACCACCCGCCGTCATCAGCACGCCACTGTAGTGTGGACGGAACAGCACCATGGCGGAGGGCACGTTTTCCCAATGGACGTCGGCGCGGCCCGCGCCGCTCGAGCGCGGCTCGATGAAATGCAGATAAGCGAGACCGAGCTTGTCGAGCGCTCTCACCACGTGGGTGTAGAGCGGCATCGGATGAGGCTCGGCGGAATCATTGGCGATGCCGTGCGGCGACAGCCGCACGCCGACGCGGTTCGCGCCCCAGACGTCGATTGCGGCCTGCGTCACTTCAATTAGCAGGCGCGTGCGGTTCTCGATCGAGCCGCCATATTGATCGGTGCGCTGATTGCTGCGCGACTGCAGGAACTGCTCGAGCAGATAGCCGTTGGCGCCGTGGATCTCGACGCCGTCGAAGCCGGCGGCGAGCGCGTTCTTCGCGCCCTGCCGGAAGGCCTCGACGATGCCCTTGACCTCGCCGGTCTCCAGCGCGCGTGGCGTCTCGTAGTCGGCGAGCTTGCCGTCGGCGGTCATCGCCTTCATGCCTTCGGCCTTGATCGGAATCGCGGACGCCGACACAGGCATTGCGCCGCCATGATAGGAGGAATGCGAGGCGCGGCCGACATGCCAGAGCTGGAGAAAGATGATGCCGCCCTTGGCATGCACGGCATCGACGACCTTGCGCCAGCCGGACACTTGCGCCTCCGAATAGATGCCCGGTGTCGCCGGGTTGCCGCGTCCTTGTGAAAGGACCGGCGACGCCTCGGCGATGATGAGGCCACCTTCCGTCGCGCGCTGGCCGTAATATTCGGCGTTGAGCGGCCGTGGAGCAAAACTGTCGCGCTCCGCCCGCATCCGGGTCAGCGGCGCCATCGCGACGCGATGTGCAAGCTTGTACGGACCGACCTGCAACGGTCTAAACAACGCCTCGAATTTCATGGGAGCCCCGGATATCTCGGAAAGGATGCGGATCATATAGCGAGGGGCGGTCACCGGAAAAGGCGCCGCCCCATGAAAACCGGATATTCCCTCGCGCGGCACGCGGGAGAGAACAGCCTTACGCCGTCTTGATCCAGACGGCCTTCACGTTGAGATATTCCTCGACGTGCTGCTTGCCGGACTCGCGGCCATAGCCGCTCATCTTGTAGCCGCCGAACGGCACGGCCGGGTCCATCGCCTGGTAGCAATTCACCCACACCGAACCGGCGCGCAGGCGCTTCGCGACCGCATGCGCCTTGCTGACGTCACGCGTCCACAGGCCGGAGCCGAGGCCGAACGTGGTGTTGTTGGCACGCTTGACCAGCTCGTCCATGTCCTTGAACGCGATCGCGGAGATGACGGGACCGAAAATCTCCTCCTGCGCGATCCGCATGTTGTCCTGGACGCCGGCGAACACCGTCGGCGAGACGAAGAAACCTTTCGCGAGCGCGCCTTCGGTGACGCGGCCGCCGCCGGCAAGCGCGCGTGCGCCCTCCTTCTGGCCGACGTCGAGATAGCCGGTGACGCGCTCGAGCTGCTGCTCGGAGACCAGCGGGCCGATCTGCACGTTGGGATCGAGGCCGTTGCCGACCTGCAGCTTCTTGCCGAACTCGGCCACGCGGCCGACGAATTCCTCGTAGATTGCCTGCTCGACGAACAGGCGCGTGCCGGCGCTGCAGATCTGGCCCGAATTGGCAAACACCGCCATCGCCGCACCCGGGACCGCCGCATCGAGATCGGCATCCGCGAACACGATATCAGGCGACTTGCCGCCGAGCTCGAGCGACACGCGCTTGAGATTGCCGGCGGAGGCGCGAATGATCGACTGGCCCGTGACATGCGAGCCGGTGAAGGCGACCTTGTCGACATCATGATGCGAGGCCAGCGCGGCACCCGCGGTTTCGCCATAGCCGGGCACGACGTTGATGACACCAGGCGGAACGCCGGCTTCCATCGCGAGCTCGGCGATGCGCAGCGAGGTCAGCGGCGCCTCTTCGGCCGGCTTGAGCACCACGGTGCAGCCGGTCGCGATCGCCGGGCCAATCTTCCAGATCGTCGCGGTGAGCGGCCCGTTCCAGGGGATGATGGCGCCGACGACACCGATCGGCTCCTTCAGCGTGTAGGAGAATATCTCGCCGGGCAGCGAGTTCTCGATCGTCTCGCCGTGAATCGCCGTGGTCTGGCCGGCGTAATAGCGCAGCATGCCGACGGCGCGCAGGCGATAGGCCCGGGTGCGGCTGAGCGGCGCGCCCATGTCGAGCGTGTCGAGCTGCGACAATTCATCGAAATTCTTCTCGACGAGGTCGGCGAGCCTGAGCAGCAGGTTCTGCCGCTCGAACGGCTTGATCTTGCTCCAGGGGCCTTCGAAGGCGCGGCGGGCGGCGGCGACCGCACGATCGATGTCTTCCTTGTCGCCCTCCGCGACGGTTGCGAGCAGCTCGCCAGTGGCGGGGTTATGAGTCTCGAAACGCTTGCCGGAAACAGCATCCACCCACTTCCCGTCGATCAGCATCTGCTTGTAGGACCCGTTGGCGAACGGATGGCGCGTGATCGGAATAGCCTGCGACACAGCCATGGCTGCACTCCCTGTTCAGGTGATTATTGCTTGCGATCTGTGCGGGATCGTTAAGTCGAGGAGGATACAGGGGCGCCGGAAACGCGTAAAGTCGGCGTGGAACCAAGCCCTGCCATGCCGATTTGTGCAGGGTCGCGCGAATGCCGTGTTACAGCTCGACCAAGATCCACTCCTGGAGAACAGCCATGCCACATCCCGTCATCGCCGAGGGCAACGTCGCCGTCGTCACCGGCGGCGCATCCGGCATCGGTCTCGCCGCGGCAACGGCCTTTGCGCGCGCCGGGATGAAGGTGTGCATCGCCGATGTCGACGAGACCAGGCTGGCCGAAGCCGCAACAAGACTGTCATCGATTGCGGGCGCGGCACAGGTGATGACATCAGTGACCGACGTCAGCCGGGTCGACAGCGTGACGGAACTGGAACGCGCCGTGGGCGCTCATTTCGGCGGCACCGACCTTTTGATGAACAATGCCGGCATCCAGCCGGGTAGCACGCTGTTCGAAGAGCCTGACAGTTGGCAGCGGATCATCGGCGTCAACATGTGGGGCATCATCAACGTCGCGCGCATCTTCGCGCCCAACATGATTGCGCGCGGCAGGCCCGGCCTGATCGTCAACACCGGCTCCAAGCAGGGCATCACCACCCCACCCGGCGATCCCGCCTACAACGTCTCCAAGGCTGGCGTAAAGGCTTTTACGGAAGCGCTCCAGCACGAGCTGCGCAACACGAAAGGCTGCCACGTCACCGCGCATCTGCTGATCCCCGGCTTCGTGTTCACCGGCCTTACCGCCAAGGGCCGCACCGAAAAGCCTGACAGCGCGTGGACGCCGGAGCAAACGGTGGATTTCATGATTGCGCGGCTTGAGGCCGGCGATTTCTACATCCTGTGCCCCGACAACGACGTGCCGCGCGCACTCGACGAGAAGCGCATGCTGTGGGCCGCCGGCGATATCGTCGAAAACCGCCCACCGCTGTCGCGCTGGCATCCGGACTATGCGGAGGCGTTCGCGAATTTCGTGAACGAGGACTAGGCGAGACGCCTACAGCGTCTCTTGCTGGTGCCCACAATTCTTGCAGGCGAACTTGACCCGGCTCTGGCCCTTTTCCGCCTGGACCCGGTTTGGCGCGCCGCATTTGCCGCAGACCGCCTCAATACGGGTGGTGCCCTGCTTTACGACGACGGTCTTCTTTTCCATCGATTCGCGGATCAGGCGCTCGGCCTCTTCACGCAGGGATTGTTTCGACAAAGCTCGTCTCCGCCTTTGAAAGCGCGAGAGCCATATCGCACTTGCGTTGGAATCTCAATGCATGATCAGTCATTCCCGGGGCGATGCGCAGCATCGAACCCGGAATCTCGAGATTCCGGATTCATTCGCTGCGCGAATGCCCCGGAATGACGGCATGTGATGTCAGGCATCGACAATCACATAGGAGTCTTCGACATGGACCGGAAACGTCTCAGCGACATACGGCCCCTTCTGCAAATCCTCGCCGCGTTCCACCGCAACCGGATATGACCGAATCTTGAACCGCTTCGGGTCGAACCAGGACTGGCCGTTGCGCATGTCGAACTCCCAACCGTGCCAGGGGCAGCGCAGCATCTCGCCGACGCGTGATCGCTCATACACGCCGGGCTCCGACGAAGTCAGCCGCGCCACGCAAGCCGCTTTCTCCAGCGGCGCGCCCTCGTGCGGACAGCGGTTCAACAGCGCGAAGAACTCGCCGTTGACGTGGAACACGACGATATCGCGCCCGTCGACCTCGACGACCTTGTTGCCGCCGGGCGGAATCTCGGAGGTGGTGGCGACGATGTGACGGGCCATACCAATCTCAGAACTTGTAGACCGCGCGGGCATTGGTGCTGAAGATCTTCTTCCGCTCGGCCTCGGTCAGCGGCGTCTTGAAGGCGAAACGCGGATCGTCGAAATCCCAGTGTGGATAGTCCGACGAGAACAGCAGACGATCGATGCCGACCCACTCGATCAGCGAGCGCAGATGTCGCGCCTCGTCGGGCTCGTCGATCGGCTGGGTCGTGAACCAGAAGTGATCACGGACATACTCCGACGGCCTGCGCTTGAGATGCGGCACCTCGCTGCGGAAGCGCTCGAAATGTTGGTCCATGCGCCACACCGCCGAGGGAATCCAGCCGAAGCCGCCCTCGATGAAGACGATCTTCAGCTTCGGAAACCGTTCCGGCACGCCCTCGATCACGAGGCTCGCAAGTTGAGCTGCGATGGTGTGCGCGTTCGACTGATGCTCCTCGACATAATAAGACGGCCAGCCGCCGCCGGTCGGCGCATGGCCGCCATAGCCGCCGACATGGATGCCGAGCGGCAGGTCGAGTGCCTGCGCACGCTCGTAGATCGGCCAGTAGCGGCGGCGGCCGAGCGGCTCGTTGGCGCGCGGCGAGACGTTGATCTGGATGTATTCGCCCGTTTTGGCGCAACGCTCGATCTCGTCGATGGCGAGGTCCACCCCGTCCTGCCCGACCAGGATCGAGGCCTTCAGGCGCGGATCGCGGTGCGACCAGAACGCCAGTTGCCAGTCGTTGATGGCGCGCTGGATCGCGGCGCCGAATTCCAGGTTCTGCTGCGAGAAGATGAAGAGATCGAGCACTTGCAAGATGCCGAACTCGACATCGAGCGGATCGAGATGCTGCTTCTGCATGAACGCGAGATCGGAGCCCGGCGGCCCGCCGGTCGGCGGCCAGGCATCGCGGCGCGCGATCAGCGGCGATGACCGCGGATAGGGTGTGGTGAAAAGATAGGGCGTGCGCAGATGGCTGCCATACTCCCTCAAGTGCTGCTGCCATCTCTTCGGCAGGAACGCGTTGAGGTCCTCGAACGAATGCAGGCTCGGATGCACGTCGCAATCGACAATGCGCAGCTTTGATGCGGCGGGCTTCTCGTCGTCACGCAACGGACGGTCGATGATTTCACTCATACGAACCTCCTGAACTAATTGAGCTTCAACCGCGGAAATGTCTCCAGCGGATTGTCGACGCACATCTTCGAGATGATGCTCTTCGGCAGGTTCGGCGGGATGGGATCGTCACCGTCGAATTGCCAGTGCGGATAGTCGGACGCGAACAGGAACATTTTTTCGGAGCCGATCTGGTCGATGATCTCCTCGACGCTCCGGGCATCCCCGGGCGCATCGAACGGCTGCATGGTGACGCGAAAATGGTCGCGGATGATCGCGGCGGGTTCGCGCTCGACCCAGGGCACCTCGACGCGGACGCCGCGCCAGGTCTTGTTGGCGCGCCACATGAAGGCCGGCAGCCAGCTCACGCCCGATTCCATGAGCACGACCTTGAGATCTGGGAACTTGCCGAACACGCCCTCATAGATCAGGCTCAGGATCTGGGCCTGAAACGCCTGCGCCTCGACGAAATAGTATTCGTAGCGGTGCGATGGCCAGCCGGCCGAGCTCGGCGCCTGCCGATACTGCGTGCCGGCGTGGATCGCGAGCGGCAGCTTGTATTTCTCCGCGAGCCGATAGACCGGCCAGAAATGCCGCCGGCCCAGCAACGTCTCGCCCTGCGCCAGCACCAGGATGGAGACGAAGCGACTATCGCTGGCGCGGCGCTCGATCTCCGCGATCGTGAGATCCGGATCCTGCATCGGGACCACGATCGAGGCCCGCAGCCGCGGATCGCGCGACAGCCATTCCGCGGCGATCCAGTCGTTGATGGCCTTGCAGAAGTCGGCCGCCATGTAGGCGTCGAACACGGCCTGCGCGCCGTAGAGCACGTTGACGATGGCGTGGCTGGCGCCGAGTTGCTCGAACGCGCCCTTCTGCACCATGACGAGATCAGAGCCTGGCTTGGCGCCATTGGCGGGTCGCCAGTCGGCACGGCCCGACAGCGGCATGCTCGGCGGATAGGAGGTGAGATCGAGCCCGTCGATCGCGCGGCTCACCACCTGCTCTTTCCAGTGATCGCTGAGATAGGGAAACAGTGTCGTGCGCGTGCCACCAACCGCCGGATGGATGTCGCAGTCGATCCGCGTCACCGCCATGGATGCTTCCTCGCGTCATCTTATTGGCGGCGTTCTTTGCGCACCGCCTGCTCAGAGTGCCCCTGCCCGCGCTGATGCGCAAGGGTGCACGCCCGCGTGATCCGTCATGGCTCGTTTGCATTTCGCAGGCGGGAACAGAGGCTCGGTGGCTCTCGCGGCGGAGCAATGCTCCGCCGATCCCCCTTATCGGTTAAGCCAACTTCTCAAGCGGCCTTGGAAACCTCCATCAGCAGCCGCTCAGCCTTGGCGTCTTCGATGCGGTTCACGAGGCGGCCGCTCTCGTGGTTGTCACGCACGGTCTTGGTCAAGGTGACGCAGGTCTGGATCAGCATCACGATGCCCATGCTGAGATAGCCCTTCATCCAGAGGTCGATCGGCAGGAAGAAGACGCCGATGGCGACAAGGAAGGCGGAAGCTGCGAAAGAGGCGTAACTAAAGGTCACCCAGGCGCTGCTGTGGGGTTGGCCGTTCTGGTTCATGGTCGTCTCCTGCTGGTTCTGATGATGAGTGGGTTTGAGATCAGGCAGTCGCTGGGCGCTTGGACTTGAGCCGCGCCAGGACGTCGTCCGCGTTTGGCTTGATCCGGGGGCCAAAGCCCTGCTCGGCGAGTTTCTCGGCAGAGGCGAGCGGGCCGGTGGCCGCATCGAGCTCGGTTAGCGCATCGTCGGCTGCCTGAGCCTCGATCTGCCGCTCGCGCAGACGCCGCAGCGTGCTCTCGGCTTCAGGCAACGTCGACTCGTAAGGGCGCGCCGTCTCGATGCCGCCGCGACGAAGCGAGCGCACCGCTTCGGAAGCGCGGGCGACACGGCGGCCGCGATCGAGTTCGGTGATCCGGGCCTGCGCGCTCGCGACATGGCGCTTCAATCGGGCAATCTCGGTTGCGAACAGTGCACGCGCCGTCAGCGCCGCGTCACGGTCGGCCTCAAGGCCCGCAATGGCCTCGGCGGCCTCCTTGGCGAGATCCTCGCGGCCACCATCGAGCGCGGCAACCGCGCGGGTCTCGAGATCGGCGATGCGGGCGATGGTCGCCTCGAGCCTGCGGCCCTCCTGTTGATCCTGCGCGATCGCCAGCGCCAGCGTTCGCTTGCTGCGCTCGACGGCCGCGGCCGCATCGCGCATCTGCTGGTCGAGGATCAGCAGGGCCGTGCGGTCCTCCAGCTCCTCGCCCGCGGCGGCGACGCTGCCGCGGAAAAGTGTAACGACGGTCTTGAACATTGGCTGCTCCCTGTTATGAGCATTGCTCACAAATGCTTTGTAACACATCTTGAGCGCCGCTCAAGAAAAAAAATGAGCAACGCTCAAGAAATTTGATCGCATATGACTAAGGCCTTGCAACGTCGAGAGAAACTTCGCGCCGACCTGATCCTGGCGGCGGAGCGGATGATCGCGAGTCGCGGATTGGCGGGCCTGAAAACCCGCGATCTCGCCCGCGAAATCGGATGCGCGAATGGTGCAGTCTACAATCTCGTCGCTGACGTCGACGAGCTGATCCTGCGGGTCGGCTCCCGCACCCTGCATCGACTGGACGACGCGCTCAGCGCCGCGGAAGAAGCCGGTGAGCCCTCGCCGCAGGAGAGGCTGGTCGGCATTGCCATCGCCTATTGCGATTTCGCCGCGGAAAATCTCGAGCTCTGGCGCGCGCTGTTCGAGCACCGTATGGAGGCCGACAAGATCGTTCCCGACTGGTCGATCCACGACCAGATGCGGCTGTTCCGGCACATCTATGCGCCGCTCGCCGCGCTGTTTCCCAAACGTAGCCCCGAGGAGCTCGGCATCACCGCCCGTAGCCTGTTCTCGGCGGTGCATGGCATGGTGGTGCTCGGACTGGAGCAGAAGCTGGTCGCCGTGCCGCTGCCAGCGCTGCGCAAGGAAATCGCGGGCCTGGTGCGCGCGATGATCGATGGACTGATCGCGCGGGCTGCGTAGAGGCGAGAGCGCGCCGCGAGCGGCGGCTGACTAAAATTTCGCCTGTCGCATCGCGACCAGGACGCTTAGCCTCCGCTTCCTCGTGTCCTCTCCCCCTCTCCTCTCGGAGCTCCCATGACCCTCCTCATCCGCGGCGGCACCGTCGTCAATCACGATCATTCGCGCCGTGCGGACGTGCTGATCGAGGGCGGCAGCATCGTCGCGGTCGGCGCGTCGATCCCGGCTCCAACGGGTGCGGAGATCATCGACGCCGGCGGCGCCTACGTAATTCCAGGCGGCATCGATCCGCACACCCATCTCGAAATGCCGTTCATGGGCACCGTCACCGCCGATGATTTCGAATCCGGCACGAAGGCGGCGCTGGCGGGCGGCACCACCATGGTGGTGGATTTCTGCCTGCCCGATCCGGGCCAGTCGATGCTCGCGGCGTATCAGGAATGGCGACACAAATCCGAGAAGGCGGCTTCCGACTACGGCTTCCACATGGCGGTGACGTCATGGTCCAAGCAGATCTATGACGAGATGGAGACGGTGGTCAAAACCTACGGCATCAACACCTTCAAGCATTTCATGGCCTACAAGGGCGCGCTGATGGTGAACGACGACGAGCTCTACAACTCGTTCGCGCGCTGCGCCCATCTCGGCGCGATGCCGGTGGTGCACGCCGAAAACGGCGATGTCGTCGCGCTGATGCAGGAGGCGCTGATCGCGCGTGGCGTCACCGGCCCCGAGGGCCATGCCTATTCGCGGCCGCCGGAGGTCGAGGGCGAAGCCACCAACCGCGCCATCATGATCGCCGACATGACAGGCACGCCTGTCTATATCGTGCACACCAGTTGCCGTGAGGCGCATGAGGCCATCGCGCGGGCGCGGGCTGCGGGAAAACGCGTCTATGGCGAGCCGCTGATCCAGCACCTGCTGCTTGATGACCGCGAATATCAGAACAAGGACTGGGATCATTCGGCGCAGCGCGTGATGTCGCCGCCGTTCCGGGACAAGTCGCATCAGGATAGCCTGTGGGCCGGCCTTCAATCCGGCTCGCTGCAAGTGGTCGCGACCGATCACTGCGCCTTCACCACCGAGCAGAAGCGCTTTGGTCTCGGCGACTTCAGGAAGATTCCCAACGGTACCGGCGGCCTCGAAGATCGCCTGGCCTTGCTGTGGACCGCCGGCGTCGCCACGGGGCGACTGACGAAGGAGGAATTCGTTGCGGTGACCTCGGCGAACATCGCGCGGATCCTGAACATCTATCCGCGCAAGGGCGCGGTCGCGGTCGGCTCGGATGCCGATCTCGTGGTGTGGGATCCCAAGGCGACGAAGACCATCAGCGCGAAGCGACAAATGAGCCGGATCGACTACAACGTGTTCGAGGGCTTCGCCTGCACCGGTGGCGCCGCTGCGACACTCTCGCGTGGTCGCATCGTGTGGAAGGACGGCGATCTGCGTGCCGAGGCGGGCGATGGGCACTATGTCGAGCGCCCGGCATTCTCGCCGGTGCATATCGCCAACTCGACCTGGAAAGAGCTGACCGCCCCGCGCGGGGTGGCCCGCGGAGCGGTGACGCCTTAAGGATCGCACCCCTTCTCGACCGGAAACGAAAGTTCTGCGATCGAGCTCGGCAATCTCCGCGCGTTCCCGACCCGGCCGACCTCGGTGTTCAACCGCGAGCAGCTGATGCGGGCGGCCTATCAGCGCAACATCGAGGTCTCCGATCGCACCATCGTCAGCCACATCCGCAATATCCGCGCCAAGCTTGCCGCGCTGTCCTGCGAAAACGTCATCGAGACCATCCAGGCGTCGGCTCGAGTTCGGCCGCTGCGAGAAAGAGGCATGCGACGCGCCGCGACCAGGGCGGCACCGGAATGGGGCTCGCGATCGCAGGTGCGGTGATGGCGAGCCACGGCGGCTCGATCAGGCTCGAGCCCTCCGAGGAGGGCGTGGCCTTCGAGCTTCAGTTTCCTGCGCCTAGATCGCAAACACCCAGGCGGCGACAATGGTGCCGATGGTGACGAGACCAGCGATGGTCCAGCCGGCGGCATATTCCAACTCAGGATGACCGGTCGCCCGCATGATCTCTGCCGGGTCGGCGGTACGCTTCTCTGCCATGACAGCCTCGCGCTTTACTCCAGCGTCTATGGATAAGTCGCACCAGCCGCCAGCAGGTTCCATCACGGACGCGCGAACGGCAAAAAGTCCTGAGCAAGCTGAGCTGCACGATCGACCCAATGCCATCGGGCGGAAGGACGGCAGCGGCGCCGGCTGCACGCCCAGCCGGCGGATTAAAGCAAAGGACAGGCCAGGGTGCCGTGAAATCGCCGCAAGACCGACCAACAAGAGAAACCAACAAAATAATGTGGCAAATTGAAAAGACAGGCCAAACCGGCGCGCCAATTTTACCAATTTGAAGTGCGTCAGGCCCGGCAACCCCATGATGAAGAATTGTCTCGTATTTTTGCTCCTCCTGACCGTGACCGCGGCTTCTGCGCATGGCCTTTTGCCGGTGCGGCCACCGTCCGATCTTGTCCTGACAGGCCTCACCGATAGCGACACCATTGCCGGCGGCGTCGCGCGGCTGTGCGAGCAGGTCACCTTCGCGCGCGGCCTGCGCTATGGCGACAGCGAGGCCAATGTGCTCGACGTCGCGACCAGCGAGGCCACCAAGGCGGACACGCCGCGGCCGGTGCTGCTGTTCGTGGCGGGCGACACCTTCACCGGCGACCGCGGCGCGCCGGAGCTGTCCCGCGACATCCAGGACGCTGCGATGTGCTTCGCCGCGCGCAACGGCATGATCGGGGTGCGCGTGAATTATCGCCTGGCGCCGGCGGCGACCTGGCCGATGGGAGCGACCGACGTGGCAGCGGCGCTGTCGTGGATCCACGGCAATGTCGATCTGTTCAACGGCGATGCCCGCGAGATCGTCGCAGTCGGCTATGGCGCCGGCGCCTTCCATGTCGCGAGCCTCTTGGCGCATCCCGAGTTGCAGGCCGACCGCGCCGATCTCGCTGCCGTGGTGCTGGTCTCCGGCATCTACCGCGCCGGTAAGGATGCCAGCGACAGCGAGAAGGCCTATTTCGGCGCTGATCCCGCTCAATATGACAAGCGGTCGGTATTTCCCGGTATTCTCAATGTCGAGGAGCCGATCTTGCTGGCCTGGGCCGCCAACGATCCCGCGCATCTCGTTGCACAAGGCGAGACGCTGAAGAAAACGCTCTGCGGCGCCGGCCACTGCCCGCGCACCAAGCTGCTGCGCAGCCACGACGGCATCGCCGCGGCGTTCGGTTTGGACGGCTCCGGCGACAGCCTCGCGGAGCCGACGCTGCTGCTGGTGCACCAGTTGGAGGCGCGCGGGCTGCCGTAGCTCGACGATTAATCGCACCGTTTGCTGGGCTACCCCTCTCCCCCGTCCTCCCCCACAAGGGGGGAGGGAGCGCAGTGGCCCGTGCGGCAAGATGTGCGCTCATCGCTTGCGTTTTGAATCGAGCTATTCGCCAAGCAAAAGGTACGTTCCCTCCCCCCTTGTGGGGGAGGGTTAGGGAGAGGGGTACCACACCGCGACTCTCTCGACAGCGCGTCAACACGTCTGCCGCTTCCTTGGGGGTGCCACAGGATTGCCAAACGCTTGACGTAGATCAAATTGCCTTGGTGCAGAACGAGCCGACTTCGTTGGGGGCCAACGGCGAGGTGTCGAGCATGCGCGTCACCGGCAGACTGTTGTTCGTTTTGATCGCCGCGCTCGCTTCGCTGGGGGCGATGTCGCAGCAGCGTTCAGAGCAACCCGGCTCCGATCCCGATTCCGACAAGGACATCCGCATCGGCAACATCGTGCCTTATTCGGGGCCGCTGTCGGAGTTCGGCGCGATCGGCAAGTCGGAGGCCGCCTATTTCGACATGATCAACGATCGCGGCGGCATCAACGGCCGCAAGATCCGCTTCATCAGCCGCGACGACAATTCCGATCCCGCGACAGCGCTGCAGTTGACCCGCGACCTCGTCGAGAAGGACAACGTCCAGCTGATGTTCGGCTCATTCGGCACACCAGGCAATCTTGCCACGCGCCGGTACCTGAACGAGAGAAAGATCCCGCAGCTGTTCGTCGCCTCCGGCGACGAGGAGCTGAGCCAGGCCAGGGCGTTTCCCTGGACCATGGGCTGGCAACCGCCCTACCGGTCGGAGGGACGCATCTACGCCAATTACATCCAGGCCTATTATCCCCGGAAGAAGATCGTCGTTCTCTGGCAGAACGACCAGTTCGGCCGGATGCTCTACAAGGGCATCCAGGAGGGGCTCGGCGACCTGAACCGCCAGGTGCTGGTCGACGTCGCCTTCGATATCACCGACGAGCATCTCGAGGGGCACGTCTCGATCCTCAAGCGCGCGGATGCGGATATCTTCGTCTTTCTCGGTGTGCCCTCGACCGCGGCCAAGGTGATCCAGCTGGCGGCGTCGCTGCACTGGCACCCGGTCTTCATCGTCAACGACGCCTCCGCCTCGATCGCCAACGCGATGGCGCCCGCGGGCCTGGAGAATTCCGCCGGGGTGATCTCGGCGGCCTTCCTGAAGGATCCGAGCGATCCCGCCTGGAAGGACGATCCGGCCATGAAGGACTGGTTCGCCTTCATGGACAAGTTCTATCAGGTCGAGAGCGCCAACAGCAGCGCGGCATTGTACGGCTATGCCGCGGCCGAGACACTGACGCAGGTTCTGAAGCAATGCGGTGACGACTTCTCACGCGAGAACATCATGCGCCAGGCGGCGTCGCTGCGGAATTATCACCCATCGGTGGCGCTGCCCAACATCAGGATGAACACGTCGCCGGACAGCTATCTGCCGATCAAGCAGATGAGGCTGGTACAATTTGATGGGCGCTCGTGGCAGCCGTTCGGGGCGGTGATCGAGACGGCGTTCACGGAAGGCGCGGCAAGGTGAGGTGTCTCGTCATGGCCGGGCTTGTGCCGGCCATCCACGCCTTTCCGCGCCGACGAAAGAACGCGGATGCCCGGGACGAGCCCACGGCTGTCCGGTTTAGATTTTGTGGACAAGGCGCATGGCGTTGATTCTAGTCGGTTCTGGACGTCTGCAAGCGTTCCGGGA
>NZ_FOQM01000024.1 GCF_900113735.1 Bradyrhizobium sp. Gha | reverse complement strand
TGTTCGGCTCCTGCTCGAACTTCACCAGCTGATTGTCCACGGTGTCCAGGCTCTCGCTGGTCTCCGTCAGAAACTCCCGCAACAGATCATCCATGGTTACGCCTTACTGAGCTGAACCTCGACGCCTGCGCCGCACCTGGAGTCGACGGAAGTCCGCACCTAGATCGTTACGCAACCCATTTCACGGTCCCGTTAATTTCATCCTCCGTGCTAATACGGATATTGAAGAGAAGTTTGCAGTTCGACTGCATCGGGCTGCGGTTTTCGGCTTCAGCCGGGAAGCGCGACAGGTAAATTCCGGGATAACGGCATCGGGGCAGTGGTGAAAAAATCGCGCCAATGTCGGGGGATATCCACGGGCCGTGCGATCTGAATCAAATCACACGCCATTCGGACCGCTGTTCGGCCTTCTATCGAGGTGCCCATGAAATCCGCGCGTTCGGTGCTCGCAGTAAACGGATTCTTACCGTACGCTCGTCGCGAACAACAACGCGCTAACCCAGGCGCGCCGCGGCAGCATGGCGCTCGGCGAGACACATGGAACGCGCTGGATTGATCCCGCATGACCGCGAGCGGCCCACCGCCTAACCAGCTGCTGCAGTCGCGGCGCAGCGGACCTGGATCTGCAGCGTCCTCATCTCGTCGCAATTGAATTGGTCAGGGAGAATGTCTTGAGCGAAGCTGGCGTGGCGGTGCGGAACGTCTGTGAACGCAACCTTTGCTTGCCATATCAATGAATGCACGCCAAACAGATATAGACGAAAAGATTGGTCTGTCGGCGCTGTCCGCGATTGCCAACTTATCCAGCGGGCAACAAGATGGAGCTTGCAGCCGGGCAGGACAGCATTTCCGCGAGGCAACTTTGGAAACGATGGTGCGGCCCTCGAACCGTTTCCTGTCGGCGCTGTCGGCAGACGATTATGAACTGATCCGCGCACATCTGCGCACAGTCGATCTGCCGCAAGAGACCGTGCTGGTCGAGACCGGCGAGACGCTCAAACGCGCCTACTTCCCGCATCGTGGCGTGATCTCGCTCGTCGTGGAGCTCACCAAGGGCGCGCATGTGCAGGTCGCCATGATCGGGCGCGACAGCCTGCTCGGCGCACTCTCGGCCATGGGCGATGCAGGCGCCCTGAACACAGCGGTGGTGCTGGTTGCCGGCGCCGCCTCGGTGATCGATCTCGACCGGCTTCGCCTCGCCGCCGATCAGAGCCCGACTTTGCGGACGCTACTGGTACGTCACGGGCTCGCGGTCTATGCGCAGGTGCAGCAGACTGCAGGCTGCAACGTGGCGCACCCCGTGGAGTCGCGGCTCTCGCGCTGCCTCTTGCACATTCACGATTTGTCGGCGGACTACCGGCTGCTGCTGACGCAGGAAGCCTTGGCGCAGATGATCGGGGCGCGGCGCAACAGCGTGTCGCTGGTCGCCAATACCTTGCAGCAAGCCAACTTCATCCATTACAGCCGCGGACATATCCAGATTATCAATCTGGACGGCCTGCGCGAGACGGCGTGCGAATGCTACGCCACGGTCAAAGCCCAGTGCGATCGGCTGCTCGGCTCCTGACGGGGCACGCGGGGCTGCGCATGGTAAAGCAATTGCTAAACGCTACCAGCAAACACGGTGCGTCTCGCGACCGGAACTGAAATCGGAATGGCATAGACATCCCCTACGCTCCGCGCAGGCCGGCGCGCACAAGGGGGACCTCGACATCATGATCGACACCGCATTCGCGCCCGGGCCAGCCGCGCTCGACACCGCAGCCTTGCGCGAGCCTGAACCGCTGCGCGAGCCTGAACCGCTGCGCGAGCCTGGCGCCTTCGAAGCGCTGGTGCACGAGATCGGCGAGGATGGCGCCCGAGAGGTGCGCGCCGTGTTCTGGAGCGAGACCAGCGCGCGGCTCGGGCTGTTTCGCACGCTGGCCCTCGGCCGGCATCGCAGCCGGATCGCGCGCGAGGCGCATTCACTGAAGAGCACGGCCAGGACATTCGGTTACCTTCGCCTCGCCGCGCTGGCGCTGCGGCTCGAGAGCACGGCCGATGGGCTCGACGACACCGAATTTGGCGATTTGCTTGACCTGATGGATACGGCGTTTGCGACCGCGCGGGCGCAGGAACCGCAGGACTGACCATTCCGGCGGCAGTCCCGCCGTACTTATACGGTTGGCGATTTTCACGGATGACTAATCATAGGTGGCGATAGTCGCCGGAAACCAGGAGGGTTTCCATGTTCACCTATGAGACTGCGGACCAGAAAGAGGTCCGTCGCTTCCGCATCGCCCAGTTCAATGGACGGATGGCCACGGTGAAGGCGGGTGAGTCCACGGTGACGGGCTTCGTTCGCTCTGTGCTGGAGCAGGAATCGACCGTCCCGCAGCGCTGGACCATCACCATCGTCCCGAATACGCCGAAGGAAGATCCGAAGGTGCCGCGGCCGACCTCGCGCTTGCGTCCCTTCGCCGACGATTATTTCTAAAGCGGCCCGGGACCACGGTTCATTCGAGCGAATGCAACAGCGCCGCACGGACGAGGTCCGCGGTGTTGCGCGCGCCGAGCTTGCGCATCGCTTCGGCACGATGGCTCTCGAAGGTGCGCGGACTGATCTGCATCCGCAGCGCGCCCTGCTTGTTCGAAAAGCCCTCACTGATCAGCCGCAGCACTTCACGTTCGCGCTTGGTCAGCCGCTTGCCCAACGCGCCCGGCAATTCGGCCGTCGCGCGCGGCGCCAGCACACGGCCAGCCTTCACCACGGCATCCTCTGTCGCGGGCGCCGTGGGCAAGGCGCCCTTGTGCGAGCCGGCGAGCTGCTTGACCAGAGTGCAGACGCGCTCGGTCTGCGCCAACGCGTTCTCCACAACCTGCCGCAAATAGGCGCGGTCGGCCGAAACAGGCGCGAGCTGGTCGCTGTGATGCTTGATCTCGCCCATGTAGAGCAGCAGGGCGGTCAGAGGGCCATTGAGCTCACGGGCGATAGCCACGGCCATCTCGTCGGCCGCCTTGGCGCGCGCGGCATTCAAGCGGACGAATTCGAGCTCTTCGACCGGAGCAGCGCCTCTCTCGCACCATCCCACCGGCCGCGAATCAGCGGCCGTATCTTTATGTGACCCCATGCGGCTCTGTAGCGGAACCCGGGGCGATCTGTGATTAACTTTTTGCTCCGTAAGACTACGGCTATCTTGGCAGTTTGGCGCGAAAAACCCGATCTCGGCACAATTTATGCTTTTGCGCAGCTCTCCGGACGTGCAGTGGTTGATAAGCCGCCCCGCTGAAGGCCTTCTTAACGATTTCTTCCGCAACAATCCCCGGCGCCGCCGGATTTTACGGATTCATTAACGGGGACTTTGCTTCTCTGTGTCACAATTGTGAGCGCGCAAATGCGTCCATGCATTGGGCGAGTGGCCTGCTGGAATCGTTGCGAGAGCGTGCCATGGACGAGATCGACGAGCTTTCGGAGTTCCTGCAGAAGCTGACGCCGCTGTCGCGCAGCTGCCTGCTCAGCGAGCTCGAGCGGCTCGAACTGTGCGGCATCGACATGCCGGGCTCGGCCGGGGTTCAGGCCAAGCTGCGCGCAGAGTTCCGCAAGGACGGTTCGGTCCAGGCGCGCGCCACCAATCCTTCGCGCTACTTCTTTGCCCCCCTCGAGCTGCTGCTGATCGACGGCGCGCCCGAGCACGCCAATGCGGGACGGATCTCGCGCAACACGCTCACGCCGATCTGGGAGTGGATTTGCCGCGACCTGCTGCCGACCATGGCACGCGACTATGTCAAGGCGATCAACGACCAGGTCACGGCCAACAATCCCAAGGAAGTGCAGAAGATCGCGACGGCCTTTCAGATCAAGGTGCTCAAGGTGCTCGAGAACACGCTCGCCTCCGCGGAGAGCGCCGAGTTCGCGCGTAGCAAGCTCACGCAATATACGGCCTCGCGTACCGCCTTCGAGGACGTGAAGAAGATGCAGCGGGTGCTGCGCGCCGGCGAGGCACTGCCGAAGTTCAACGAGAAGCTGCCCGAGACGATCGCGAAGTTCGACGACGGCCAGGTCAGCCAGATCACGGCGCAGCTCGACGCCTTCAAGAAAGCGCATCCCGATGCACTGCCGTTTGCGCTGGCGCTGGTGGCGAGGCGCCTGAAAACATTCTGGCAACTCGCATACCTCGCGACCAAGGCGGCCGCGAGCAAGAATGCCGCCGACATCGCCGCGACGCCCTATGCTTGCGTCATTCCCATGGTGCTCGACCGGCTCGACGACAAGCGCCTCGCGCTGCGGGTCGCGCTCCGGCACAACCGCTTCCTCGTCGCACGCGACCTGCTCACCGAAATCTACGACGCCGAGCATTCGCTCAAGCTTCGCATCGACGGCATCGAGCAGAGCGAATGGGGCGTCCGGCTTCAACAATTGATGGACGCGATCGCAGCGCTGGTTTCGGCCGAAGTCAGCCGCTTCCCCGCCAATGTCGGTCATATCCTCGGCTCGCGGCGGCTGCGCAGCCCGGACACGCTGGGCGGCAAGCTGAGCTATCTGGCCTGGAAGGGCCGCGACGCGGTGCAGGACGGCGCGGCGGCATTTCGCAAATTGCTCGGGGCAACCTGATTCCCCTGCACCCTATTGGGCGCATGTGGCAGGCGCAGGAAGCGATCGAGAAAGCGCCCTGACATCACGATCCTGAACCACCAATAGACCAACCGCCGCGTCGTCATAGCTGTAATCCCTGACAGCCCACCACCGGCTCCGCGGACCCATAGCGCATGTGCGGCCATCCGCATGTGAGGCGCTTCACACTCGCCCGACCTGCAGATCGTCGCAGTCGCATCACCGTCACACGCGACCGCGGTCGGCAGGGCACGACAATCCGCAGGAAATCGACACCGGAATTATTCGATCGGGCAAAGCGTGCTGCGGCTTCGTCCAATTGCAGGACACCGCGCGCCGGCATCGACGGACGGTCCGGCAAGAATGCCCGCGCGATTTTCCGCGCGCGAATGTCCCGAAAGCGGACGAGCGTGAAGACTTTGCCAAAGCAATCCAGACAATTTTAGAAATGATGAGGGCTTTAAGGTTATCGGGACAATTCAGCGGACAAGCCGAAGCTCTCCATATTTGAAGCCCCCCGCATCGCTAACACATCTGCAGGGAACGGGAGTGGTTTGCGATGGAAGGGATTGGTCAGCTCGCCGGACGAAGCCTGAAAACCTTCGGAAGGCGGAAGATGATGCCGCGCGCTTGCGTGGCCGACAGCAAGCGCCACCTGCGCGCCTTCATGAGCGAGGTGCTCGAGGATCTCGGCTTCGTCACCAGCGAATGCAGCGGTGCGGGCGAGTTGCAGGCCGTCCTCGGCTCCGAGCTGCCGGACCTGATCCTGCTCGGCATCGCGGCCGACGGCATCGAGCCCGGCCGATTCCTGGAAATTCTGGTGCGCGAGGCTTTCGACGGCAAGGTGCTCGCCGTCGGTGCACGCGACTCGATCATCGTCAAAGCCGTGCAGCAGGTCGGCGAGGAATACGGGCTCGCGATGCTGCCGCCACTGACCACGCCCTTTGCCGCGGAGACGCTGCGCGAGCGCGTCGCAATGCTGCTGCCGGACGAGCCTGTGCCCAGCCCGGCCGTGCATGTCGGCGAAGCCCTGCATGCGGGCTGGCTCGAGCTCTGGTACCAGTCGAAGATCGAGGCGCGCTCGCTGGTCCGCCGCGGCGCCGAGGCGCTGGTACGGATGCGGCACCCGACCTGGGGCGTGGTGCCGCCGGCCTATTTCATCCCTGAGAGCCACGACCCGCACTTCCGCGACCTCTCGGAGTTCGTGATCGAGCGCGCGCTGCAGGACTGGCACTATCTTCTCGAGCGCCAGAGCGCGGTCGATCTGTCGATCAACCTGCCTGCGCCTTATCTGAGAGAGCCGCAGGCCGTGCGCGATCTGTGCAGGAGGATGCCGACGCATCCGGCGTTCGGCGGCCTGACGATCGAGATCGCCAGCGGCGAGGCGATCCGCGACCTCGACTTCCTCACCGAGATCGCGCGCGAAATGCGCTTCCACAATATCGGACTGTCGATCGACAATCTCGGGGCCAACTGGCCGGAGCTGATGGGGCTGGACAAAATTCCGTTCATCAAGCTCAAGGCCGACCGGCAATTCGTCACCGGCTGCGGCAACGACCGGCTGAAGCGAACGGTGTGCCGTCACATCGTCGAGCTCGCACAAGGCTACGGCGCACGCGCCGTCGCCGAGGGTGTCGAGAGCCGCGGCGACCTGATGGCTGTCAACGAGCTCGGCTTCGATCTCGTGCAGGGCTATCTGTTCGGCAAGCCGATGCCGTTGAAGAAGTTCGCGAGAAGCGCGCTGACGCAAACGGTAATGGAACGGGGGTGAGGCGCCAGGGCCTCAGGCATATCGCCGCGCGAAGAACACGCAGACGACGACCAGCGCGGCCGCGGCGATCATGCTCCAGGCGACCGGCTCGTGCAGCAGGAAGCCGGCCAGCGCGAGGCCGAAGAACGGCTGGAGCTGCTGCAACTGGCCGACGCGCGCGATGCCGCCGATCGCGAGGCCGCGATACCAGAAGATGAAGCCGACGAACATGCTGAAGACCGAGACGTAGGCGAGCCCGATCCAGGCCGGCGCACCGACGCCATTCCATGTCGAAGGCCAGGCGAGAAGCGCGAGCGGCAGCATCAGCGGCAGCGCCAGCAGCAACGCCCAGGAGATCACCTGCCAACCGCCGATCCGGCGCGATAGTGCAGCGCCCTCGGCATAGCCGAGCCCGCACAGCACGATCGCAGCCACCATCAGCAGATCGCCGGTGACCGACACCGTGCTGCCGTTCGAGAGGGCAAAGGCCGCAACAGTGGCGCTGCCGAGAACCGCGAACAGCCAGAACAGCGGCCGTGGCCGCTCGCCGCCGCGCAGTACGGCGAAGATCGCGGTCGACAGCGGCAAGAGGCCGATGAAGACGATGGAATGCGCCGAGGTGATGTGCTGGAGCGCGAGCGCCGTCAGCAGCGGAAAACCGGCCACGACGCCCATGGAGACAATGGTGAGCGACACGAAATCCTTTCGCTCCGGCCAGGCCTGACGCAGCAGGGCGAGCACAGCCGCACCGATCAGCGCCGCGATGATCGCGCGCGCCGAGGTCAGGAACAGCGCCGAAAAGCCACCGACCGCGACGCGCGTCGCCGGCAAGGACCCGCTGAAGATGATGACGCCGAGAAGCCCGTTGCCCCAGCCGCTGGCCGCAGATTGCATGTCCGTCCCACGCTTTTGAGGGCGCGATCCTCGGCCATCGCCGGTGGCGAGGCCAGTCACAATCCAGTACAATCCGAACATTCTGTATGGGTATGGAAGGCAATACGGCTTGACCATTGAAGTGCCCTCGAAAGGTCGCGGCGGCACGCGGACCGTCGACGTGATGAGCGCGATCCGCGCCAAGGTCGCGGGCCGGGCGCTGAGTGCCGGCGACCGCCTGCCGTCGATCCGCAGCCTTGCCGCCAGCATGGGTGTTTCGCCATCCACCGTGGTCGAGGCCTATGATCGCCTCGCCGCGGAAGGCCTGATCCGCGCGCGTCGCGGCTCGGGCTTCTATGTCGCATCGACCGCTACGCCGCCGCTTGCCTTGACCGAAGTCGAGCCACGCCGAGACCGGGCGGTCGATCCGTTCTGGGTCTCCCGGCAATCGCTCGACACCGACGCGGCCGTGCCCAAACCCGGCTGCGGTTGGCTGCCGCCGGCGTGGATGCCGGAAGCGGCATTGCGCCGCGCCACCCGCGCGCTTGCCCGCACCGAGACCAGCGTGCTGACGAACTACGGCAGCACGGGTGGCTCGCCTGCGCTGCGCCGGCTGCTGCTGGCGCGCCTCGCGGAGGACGCGATCGAAGCCTCGATCAGCCAGCTGATGCTGACGGGGTCGGGCACGCAGGCAACCGACCTCATCTGCCGCTTCCTGCTGCGTCCCGGCGACACCGTGCTGGTCGACGATCCCTGCTACTTCAATTTTCGCGCCCTGCTGCGCGCGCATCAGGCCCGAATCGTCAGCGTGCCCTATACCCCGTCGGGCCCCGACGTCGCGCGCCTCGAGCAGACGCTCGCGCAGGAGCGGCCGCGGCTCTACATCACCAATTCAGCGCTGCACAATCCGAGCGGTGCGACGCTCTCGCTGCAGACCGCACACCGGCTTTTGACCGCGGCGGCCGCGCACGACCTCACCATCGTCGAGGACGATATCTTTGGCGATTTCGAGCCGGAGCGCTCGCCGCGCCTGGCCGCACTCGACGGATTGAACCGCGTCATTCGCATCGGCAGCTTCTCGAAAACACTGTCGGCCTCGGTGCGCTGCGGCTACATCGCGGCGCGCTCCGACTGGATCGAGCATCTCGTCGACCTCCAGGTCGCCACCAGCTTCGGCGGCCCGAGCCCGGTCGCGACCGAGATCATCGCCAGGGTTCTGGCCGGCGGCAGCTATCGCAAGCACATGGACGAGCTCCGGCAAAAGCTCACGCGGACACGTCGCGACACCGCGCGAAAACTCGCCGCGCTGGGCATCGAACCCTGGCTGATGCCCCGCGGCGGCTTCTTCCTGTGGTGCCGGCTTGCCGACGGACAGGATGCCACGGCGGTGGCGCGCGCCGCGCTCGACGAGAACGTGGTGTTGGCGCCGGGCAATGTGTTCAGCGTGGCACAGACCGCGGAGAATTTCCTGCGCTTCAACGTCGCGCATATGAACGACGCGGGGATGTGGGACGTGCTGCGGCGCGCTTTGAAGAGGGGCTCCAGGTAGCTCCGCCTAATACCACGGCTCCTCGTACACCGGCTCGCCGTCGAGCAGCAGCCGTTTGATCGCCGCCCGGCCTGACGGCAGCACGGCGGCAACGACGCGCAGCTTCTGCTGGTTGCGGGCCTGCTCGAGGGTCCTGCCCTCGCCTTCGGGCACGAAATAGCTTTCGAGACCGTATCTGATCGTCAGCCGGTCGCAGAAGGTGCGGATGGTCGAACCGCAGGAATAACTGACGCGGCCGCGGATCAGCACTTCGGGCGCGGTGACCGCGACAGGCGCGGCATGAACCGAAACGGCCTGATAGAGGCCGTTGGCATCGGGCGCCAGCTCGACGAACACGACGGGATTGCGCTCGGCGGAAGCCTGGCCTGCAAGCGCGCCTGCCGGCAGCTGCGAGATGTCGTAGCCGAGCACGACATAGTCGCCGCGCAGGAGATCATGCGGATCGACCGGCCGTGTCTGCAAGGTCACCTCCGTCCCCTCGCGCAGGATCTGCATGCGATCGGTGACCATCACGATCAGCAGCGCGCATTGCAGCAGGATGGCGGCGCCGAACAGCACGGCTTTCGGGATGCGCTGCCAGAATCGTGTGATGGACCCGATCATCGCTCGGCCCTCGGCAGCATGCGATTGAGCGCGGTCGCAAACACGACGGCAATGATTCCGGCCACCGCCAGGAAGGCCGAGCGGCGCAGCAGCGAGCCTTTGACCGCCCAGGTGATGGCACCGACGAGGCCGGCAATGCCGAGCCAGCCGGCGACGATGCGCGGGCGCACGTCGTCGAGCACGCCGGAGACGACGAGGCAGAGCATGGCGCAGAGCAGTGCGGCATAGGCGAACCATGGCTCGCCGGCTGTGGAAGCCGACCAGATCGGCGCGGCGATCAGCACGAGGCCGATCGCGCACGCCGCGAGGATTTCACCCGCGCGCCGCGTGAGGCCGGCAGACGCAAGCGCAAGAATCACGCCCGCAACGCCGCACATGATCGCCCATGACGGCTGGGCCGCCGTCGTGGCCGTCCTGATGCGGAAGAGATCGTCGACTGTCGTCACCTCCAGGAAGGCTGTAACTCCAAGCGCGAATGCGCCGTAGATCGACAAACGGATCCAAGCAGGTTCGCCCGCGGCGACGGCGCGGCCGACATCGCGAGGCCGGCGCCGAACAGCAGGGCCGCACCGTTCGCCAGCACGAAGGATGGCTGGGCACCATCGAAGTCGAAGCGAAGCGACGTCGCGATCCACCATGGAATCACCGCGACTGCGACGAGATGGGCGGCGAGGCGGGAGTTCCACGCGAACGCGATCGCGGCCGCGATGAGCCAGGCCACCACGAACTGAAGATGAAGCGCATCCGGCGCGTCATAAACGCGCATGCAGGTCCAGATGCAGGCCGCGGCCAGGCCGACCGCGAGCGCGCCACGCGAGCCCGTCAGGAGCGCCCCGGCAAACGCGCCGATCGACCACAGCAGCAGGCCGCCGGCAAAATCGTCGCCGAGATGATACATCTGGCCGACCAGCGCGATGCCCGCGCCGAAGACGATGGCACCGATGCTCGCACAGAGATCGGCGAGGACGGTGCGGCCGGTCGCGGCGAACCACGCCCCGACGCCGCCGGCGACGATCATGCCGGCGAGCAGGATCGCAAACCGCAACAGCCGGGCGATCTCGGTCCAGTGCGCCGCGACGAAGGCAAGGAAGGCCGCCGCGATCAACAGGCCGCCGACGATGGCGACGACCACGGCAATGTTGATGCCAGGTGAATGCGGCGGCAGAGCGTTGCGGATGGAGTGAGCCGCCGCCGGCGCGATCACACCATCGGCTTCCCATTGGGCGAGATCAGCCTCGAGGCGCTGCCGATAGGTCTTCTCGA
This sequence comes from Bradyrhizobium sp. Gha, assembly GCF_900113735.1. Classification (GTDB taxonomy): domain Bacteria; phylum Pseudomonadota; class Alphaproteobacteria; order Rhizobiales; family Xanthobacteraceae; genus Bradyrhizobium. The sequence goes on along the minus strand of NZ_FOQM01000024.1, from coordinate 110,907 downwards.
ACATTGACGTGGATCACTGGCTCCCTGGCGGACGCGGGATGTTGGTCGGGCTGTGGCGGGGATGGGTTCAACGATTGAACTCTCCCGCGATCAGGAGCGGCCGATTTGCGCTTTTTAAGGAGGTCGACGACGGCATTTGGCGCGTCGGCTTCATGGATTACGATTTGGGATACTGCGACCTGGAGCAGAAAACCCTGCAACCCCTCGACAACCCGTTCGGCACGAAGTTGTCACCCATGTCTCAGGTACGATCCGTTACCGATGTGTCCGGGCTGGACACAGGTTATCTGGCGGAGAGGGAGGGATTCGAACCCCCGATAGGCTTGCACCTATGCCGCATTTCGAGTGCGGTGCATTCAACCACTCTGCCACCTCTCCTGAAGGCGCCATGTGAGGAGCCGGGCCCCTGTGGTTGGGGGCGTTAATAGGCGAGGATGGCGGGCCAGACAAGGCGCGAAAGGGGAAAATCCGCTGCCTGTTTTGCCGCTTTCGCTCTGGAGTCGTCGTGTCGCGACAATCGGCACCTGTTCCTGGGCCACTCCTCCTTCCTAGAGCGCGATGAGATTGGGTTGAATCAAGCCGCTGCGGGCTCGATGCACCTCTCCCGTTTGCGGGAGAGCATAGGCCGCCCTTGGCGGCCGTCCTAAGAGAACGCCGAGGCAAAGCCTCGGCTATGGCGTCCCGGGGGATGCGAAGCATCGTTCCGCGTGCCGGGTGAGGGTTCTCTCCCCTGGGGGAGTGTCCCGTTGGGGAGAAACCCTCTCTCCAACCCTCCCCCGCAAGCGGGGGAGGGAGCGCACCTCCCCTGTCTCGGCACCTTTTTCCGGGCGCGAGCCAGCCTCATCCATCATGCAGCAGGAAAACGGGGTGGGACCGCCAGACGCGGTAAACACTGGCGGTCCCGTGCCGCTCATTACAATGCTGGCCAGGAAGGGCGGCTTCGCAGGCCTGCGTGAGGCGACGATTCCACTTTAGCGTGTATTGAGCCGCCTGCAACGCAATCCGTCGCTTAACCTAACCAGTCAAGGTTACTTCTTTTCGCCTTTACCGTTGTCCTTGTTGTTTTCCTTCGCTTTCTTCTTCCCGTCCGCGGAATCCCGGTCCTTGCCGTTTCCGCTATCCCTGTGGCGGTTGGTGAAGCGCGCGTTGCCGAGGCCGGTGCCGATGGTGAGGACGCCCCAGCGCTCGATATCCTGCATGAACGGCACCTCGGAGAGGCCCTGAACCACGCCGTCATTGTGCATCAGGATCGCGGTATCGTGCTCGCCGATCACGGGGATGCCCTCGATCAAGCTCGCCGGCAGGTTGAATTTGCTGCTCTCCCAGTTGCCCGGCAGGTTCTGCGCGCCCTTTTCGATGGAGCCGTCCTCCTTGATCACGCCGGGACAGGCGATGCCGATGAAGGGCGCGAGCTTGAAGCCTTCCTTTTCGGCTTCAGTGATCAGCCCTTTCAGCATCTTCGTCAGCCGCTTCACCGCGCCTTCGCGGGTCGGCTCGTCATCGGCATGCCGCCACAGCTCTGATGTCACGACCTTGGCCTTCGACAGGTCGTTGGCCTTTTTCCAGCCGGTCTCCACCAGGCCGCAGCGGATATTGGTGCCGCCGATATCGACCGCGAGGATGCTGTCATAGGCCTCGAAAATCCAGGACGGCGCCAGATGCAGCGCGCCGATCAGCCCGGCGTCGTCGGGGTGATGCCGGATCGGAATCATGTCGATTTTGAAGTCCTCCGACTTCAGGATGATCTCGGTGCGCGCGATCGCAAGCTCGCCGAGCCTGGAATCGCGAAAGCCGCCGCCGACCACGATGCGCTCGGTCTTGGCCCAGGCCTTGGTCTTGAGGAAGCGGCGGGTGACGTGAGCGAGCTCCTGGGCAAAGTCCTCGATCGCGCTGTGCACCACCGCCGAGGCCTCGACGTCGTCGCTGACCAGGATCGAATCCAGCGTCTTCTTGCTGATATTCTCCGACGGCTCCTTGCCGAACGGATCCTCACCGGTCTTGCGCAACGGCTTGCGCCAGCGGTCGAGAATCTCGCGGAACGCGCCCTTGCTGGCGCGGTCGCCGAGGAAGCCGTCCTCGTCCTTCAGTTCGATGTTGAAGCTGTCGATGTCCACCGATGGCAGCCGCTCGCTGCCGTGATGGGCGATGCCCGTCGTCGTCTTGACCAGTTCGTCGGTTGCCATGGAAGTCCCTTGCCCACGTGCCTATCTGGGGGGAACAACGGCGCGGGAACCCGTTGGTTGCTAAGCGGGCCGAGATTCAGGGCCGGGCGCTGGAAGCGGCCCAAATCCTTCGAATCCAGGCTGTTTCGCCGCCTTTTCCTTGACTCCCAGCGGATGGCGGCTATAAATCCCACAACCGGCGCGGGGCGTTTCTCGCGCCGCTTGTTTTTGCGTGGGTTTTCAAAGGGATAACTCCCGCCCGCACGAAACTCGCAATAAACCCATAGCGACTGATCAAAAAGCCGGCCCCTGACGTCCGTCTCGAGGCCGGGATTGAACACGGAGAAAAAACGATGTTCGCAGTCATCAAAACCGGCGGCAAGCAATACCGCGTCGTGCCGGATGATGTTCTCGAAGTAGGCAAGATCGAAGGCGAAGTCGGCTCGATCGTGCAGCTGAATGAAGTTCTCGTCGTCGGCGGCGACACGCCGGTGCTCGGCGTTCCGACGGTGGCCGGGGCCTCCGTTGCGGTCGAGGTGCTCGACCACAAGCGCGGCCCCAAGGTCATCGCGTTCAAGAAGCGCCGCCGCAAGAATTCGCGCCGCAAGCGGGGCTACCGCGACGAGATCACGGTGCTGCGCGTCAGCGAGATCCTGACTGACAATGCCAAGCCCACCAAGGGCCCGCGTCCGAAGAAGGAAAAGGTCGCGAAAGAAGCTGCCGAGTAACTGAGACCGATCACGCCAATTCACGAATTGATGCGTGCGACGTTTTGAAATGATTCCGTCAAGGAATTGACCTAGACATACGCAGGATTTCGGAGACGAGCCATGGCTCACAAAAAAGCAGGCGGTTCATCGCGCAACGGTCGCGATTCCAAGGGTAAGCGTCTTGGCATCAAGGTGTTCGGCGGCGAGCGCGTGATTCCCGGCAACATCATTGCGCGTCAGCGCGGCACCACCTGGCATCCCGGCCTCAATGTCGGCATGGGCACCGACCACACCCTGTTCGCCAAGATCGAGGGTCGTGTCGAATTCCAGGCCAAAGCCAACGGACGCACCTTTGTGGCGGTACTCCCGCTTGCAGAGGCTGCTGAATAGACGGTGGATCTAATTTGGAGTCCGCCGGGTCCTTGACCGAACCGGCGGAGTCCAGAGATCACAAGAGATCGAAGGCTCCAGGGGAGGCAGGGAAACCGGCCTCCCCTTTTCGTTTGTCGCGTTCACTTTTCACTTGGTGACTTTGACGGAGCCGGACATGTTGCAGGACTTTTCGAGCGTGACCTTGCGGGAGGCGAGACCGAGCGTCGTCGCCACCGAGCGGCTGACATTGCGGCGGCCGACTCTTGCCGACGTCAAAGCCATCGCCACTCTCGCCAACGACCGCCGTGTTGCTGAAAATACCCGCCGCCTTCCCCACCCCTATTCGCTGGATGACGCCGTCGCCTTCGTCCGCGCCACCGCCGCGCTCGGCAGCGAGACCGTGTTCCTGATCGAGCATGATACCGGGCCGGTCGGCATGGTCGGCATCAACCGCTCCACGCCCGACAATGCCGAGCTCGGCTATTGGCTCGGCGTCGAGCATTGGGGCCGGGGCTTTGCCACCGAGGCCGCACGCGGCGCGATCGATTTCTTCTTCGAGGAGTTCGAGGACGACCAGCTCTACGCGGGCGCGCGCGTCACCAATCCGGCCTCGCGCAAGGTGCTGGAGAAGTGCGGCTTCCAGTGGAGCGGCGTGCAGCTGCATCGCTTCCTGGCTCTGGGCTCGTCGACGCCGGTCGACTGCTTCCGCTTGTCGCGCGGGGTGTGGTCGTCGCTCAAGAGCTGGAGCAGCGCAAGAAGGATGAGGTAGGCGGAAGGTCGCGCCTCATTCTCCGCTGTCATCCCGCGAACGCGGGGATCCATGACCACAGAGAGGAGTGTGCGGCAAAAGCGCCCACTCCGAGTCGTCGCAAAACATCTTCCTGTGGGTATGGGTCCCGGGCTCGCGCTGCGCGCGCCCGGGACGACGTCGTGGTTAGACGGGCGGCGTCACCTCTTCGCTCGCCCGGCCCAAATCGCGCTCACGCAGATAGATGTAGAAGCCCGCGCCGATGATGATCGCGGCGCCGACGATCGTGGCGATGGAGGGCACGTCGCCGAACACGACGAAGCCGAAGATCACCGCCCAGACGATCATCGAATATTGATAGGGCACCACCACGCTCGCCGGCGCGAGCTTGAGCGAGCGGTTGACGCAGAACAGCGCCGTCACCGAGATGCACCCGGCCAACGCGAAGAACACCAGGCTGCGTGGAGTCGGCGGCACCCAATGGTAGGCCGAGAGTACCGCGCCCAGCGAAAACGTGCCGATGAACTGCGACGACGCCATCACGATGTCGGGCGTCTTGCGCAGGCTGCGCGTGATCAGCATCAGGGTCGCGAAGGACAGACTGCCGCCGAGCGCGATCAGCGCCGGCAGGCTCACCGTCTGCGCCGACGGCCGCAACGCGATCAGCACACCGCAGAAGCCGACCAGGATCGCCGTCCAGCGCCGCCAGCCGACCTTCTCGCCCAAAAAGATCGCCGACATCGCGGTGACGAAGATGGGGCCGGCGAGATAATAGGTGATGACGTCGGCGAGCGGCAGATAGACGGCTGCGAGGAAGAACGCGGCCACCTCCAGCGTCGAGAGCACGACGCGGAACAGCTGCAGGCCCGGCCGCTCGAGATGCAGGAACTGGTGGCGCTGCCGCCAGATCAGCGGCGCCAGCAACAGCAGCGCCGCGCAGGCGCGCAAGAACAGCAGCTGCCCGACCGAATAAGTCCCGACCAGGAACTTGCCCGTGGCGTCGCCGAACGAGAACATGAAAATCGACAGCACCATGAGGCCGATGCCGGCGAGGCGCGCCGAGCGGTCGTCATAGGCGGATAGATTCTTGAAGAGGGGCATTGGGGCTAGTCTGGATTTGGGACCGTCATTGCGAGCGCAGCGAAGCAAATCCAGACTGTCTCCGCAGCGGCAGTCTGATTGCTTCGTCGCAAGAGCTTCTCGCAATGACGAGCGGAGAGAGCGTCAGGAATCGGCGAATAGTGTGGCTTGCGGCCGTTTTAAGGGCGCGGACGCGCAGGGCAAGCCCGCGCGAGCCGAATTGAACGGATTGTCGCACCGTTCGCATCGCGGTAGCGATAGACGGTGTCCCGAGAAAAGAGCTTTGGCATGACCGACTTCGATCCCGCCCGGCACCGCATGATCACGGCGCAACGCTGGTTTGAGGATTTCGTGGTCGGCGAACGTTTCGTGCTGCCGAGCCGGACCCAGACGACGGCGGTGTTCGCGGCGTTCCAGACCGCGAGCGGCGACACCCATCCGGTGCACTACGACGTCGAATATTGCCGCGCCCGCGGCATGCCTGATCTGCTCGCCCATGGCTTCCAGACGCTGATCCACACCGCGCCCGGTGCGGGCCTGTTTCCGTTCATGGTCGAGGAATCCCTGGTCGGCTTCCTCGAGCAATCGAGCCGGTTCCTCAAACCTGTGTACGCCGACGACACCATCTATCCCGCGCTCGAGGTCATCGAGCTCGTGCCGGGGCGAACGACCGGCGCGGTGACGCTTCGGAGCACCGTGTTCAACCAGCGCAAGGAGCTGGTGCTCGAAGGGACGCAGAAATTCCTGATCCGACGGCGGCCGGTTGGTTAAGCACGGCGACGAATTCGCCGGATTCGGCCGATTTGCGGACAAGTCCGGGTTGCCGGGCGTGCCCGGCTGGCCTACCTATGGCCGATGAAATTCCTCGACGAAGCAAAGGTCTATATCCGCTCTGGTGACGGCGGGAACGGCTGCGTGGCGTTCCGCCGCGAGAAGTTCATCGAATTCGGCGGTCCCTCCGGCGGCAATGGCGGCCGCGGCGGCAACGTCATCATCGAGGTTGCCGACGGCCTCAACACGCTGATCGACTACCGCTACCAGCAGCACTTCAAGGCCCAGAAGGGCGAGAACGGCTCCGGCTCGGACCGGCACGGCGCCAACGGCAAGAACATCGTGCTGAAGGTGCCCGTGGGCACGCAGATCTTCGACGAGGATCGCGAGACCCTGATCCACGACTTCACCAATGTCGGCGAAAAATTCGTGCTCGCCGAGGGCGGCAATGGCGGCTTCGGCAACGCGCATTTCAAGACCTCGACCAACCGTGCGCCGCGCAACGCCAATCCCGGCCAACCCGGCGAAGAGCGCTGGATCTGGCTGCGGCTGAAGCTGATTGCGGACGCCGGTCTCGTCGGCATGCCCAATGCCGGCAAGTCGACTTTCCTGTCCAAGGTCAGCGCGGCGCGGCCGAAGATCGCCGACTATCCCTTCACCACGCTGCATCCGCAGCTCGGCGTCGTGAACGCCGACGGCCGCGAATTCGTGCTCGCCGACATTCCCGGCCTGATCGAAGGCGCGCATGAGGGCACCGGACTCGGCGATCGCTTCCTCGGCCATGTCGAGCGCTGTCGCGTGCTGCTGCATCTGATCGACGCAACTAGCGAGCATGCCGGCAAGGCCTACAAGACCGTGCGCAAGGAGCTCGACGCCTATGGCGGGCTCTTGACCGACAAGATCGAGATCGTCGCGTTGAACAAGATCGACGCGGTCGAGCCGGACGAGCTGAAGAAGCAGAAGGACCGGCTGAAGCGCGCCGCCAAGAAGACGCCGCTGCTGCTCTCCGCCGTGACCGGCGACGGCGTCAAGGAAGCGCTGCGCGCGCTGGTGGAGGTGATCGGCGAGGCGCCGGTCTCGGCCAAGGCGAAGAGCGCGGCCGAAGCGGAGCCGTGGTCGGCTTAGTCTCTCTCCTTTGTCGTCCCCGCGCACGCGGGGACCCCTACCGCGTGATCTCTCGATTGCGCATGGTTGTCGTACCGGACGACGAATCTTCGCCAAACCACTTTCTGTGGTTATGGGTCCCTGCGTTCGCAGGGACGACAGTGGAGTCTATGGCCACAGGCGCGCGCATCACCAGCTTGCCATCGCTCCTTCGATAGCGCAGCATCAGATAATCAAGAAACTTCAGGGATGACGCATGGCGCGCGCGAAGAACGTTCTCTGGATCATGTGCGACCAGCTTCGCTATGATTATCTCGGCTGCACCGGCCATCCCACGCTGAAGACGCCGAACATCGACGCCATGGCCAAGCGCGGCGTGCTGTTCTCGAAGGCCTATGTGCAATCGCCGATCTGCGGACCGTCGCGGATGTCGTTCTACACCGGGCGCTACATGCGCTCGCACGGTTCGCATTGGAACGGCTGGCCGCTGCGCGTCGGCGAGCCCACGCTCGGCGATCACCTCAAGAAAATCGGCGTGCGCAATGTACTGGTCGGCAAGACCCACATGGCGCCTGACCTTGAAGGCATGAAGGCGCTCGGCATCCCGCCGGAATCGGTCATCGGCGTGCATGTCGCCGAATGCGGCTTCGAGCCTTACGAGCGCGACGACGGCCTGCATCCGACCGGACGGCCGCGTCCGAAATACGACGAATATCTGCGCCAGCAGGGGTTTGAAGCGACGAATCCGTGGGAGCATTGGGCCAATTCGGCCGCCGCCGAAGACGGCTCGTTGCAGAACGGCTGGCTGCTGGTGCACGCCGACAAGGCCGCGCGCGTGCCGGACGAGCATTCCGAGACGCCGTACATGACGCGGCGCGCAATGGATTTCATCGGCGAAGCCGAAACGGATGGGCGGCCGTGGTGTCTGCATCTCTCCTACATCAAGCCACACTGGCCCTACATCGCGCCGGAGCCCTATGCGAGCATGTACGCGACCGAGGACATGATCCCGGTGATCCGCTCCGAGCGCGAGCGGCAAGATCCGCATCCGGTGTTCGGCGCCTATATGGACATGCGCTACTCCCGCAACATGGCGCGCGACGACGCGCGGGAGAAGGTGATCCCGACCTATATGGGCCTAATCACCCAGATCGACGATCAGATGGCCGTGCTGATGAAGTTCTTGGAGGCGCGCGGCCTGCTGGAAACCACCATGATCGTGTTCACCTCCGACCATGGCGACTATCTCGGCGATCACTGGATGGGCGAGAAGGACTTGTTCCACGAGCAGTCGGCGAAGATCCCGCTGATCATCATCGACCCCTCGCAGGAGGCGGACGCGACGCGCGGCACGTGCAGCGATGCACTGGTCGAAGGCATCGATCTCGCGCCGACCTTCGTCGATTATTTCGGCGGCAAGGTGCCGGGCCACATCCTCGAAGGACGTTCGCTGCTGCCGCTGCTGCGCGGGCCTACGCCGCCTGATTGGCGCAAGGTGGCATTCTCCGAATACGACTACGCCATGCAGGATGTCAGGTTGAAGCTGAACCAGCCGATCGAACGCTGCCGCCTGTTCATGGTGTTCGACGGCCGCTGGAAATACATCCACGCCTCCGGCTTCCGCCCGATGCTGTATGATCTTGAAACCGATCCACAGGAATATTTCGATCGGGGCGATGACCCTGAATGCGCTGCGATTATCACGCGGCTCCAGGCCGAGCTCTTCGATTGGGCGCTACATCCGAGCGGCCACATCACCACACCGCGCGAGAAGATCGCAGCCTATGCCGACAACCAGCTCCAGGTGAAGGGCGGCTTCCTGATCGGCATCTGGGACGAAGCCGAGCTGGCGTCGATCAAGGACGGGATCGCGCAGCGGGAGAAGATGTGAGCCTCGTCATTGCGAGCGTAGCGAAGCAATCCAGAATCTCTCCGCGGCGGGACTCTGGATTGCTTCGTCGCAAGGGCTCCTCGCAATGACGGGTGGGGAGCCTTTAATTCTCGATCTTGTATCCCGTCGCCTTCACGATCGGCTGCCAGAACGCGGTGTTGGCGGCGAGTTCCTTGGTCAGCCCGTCTGCGCTGCTGCCGACCGGGATCAGGCCGATCGCCGTGAGCTTCTCCTTGACATCGGGCTTGGCCAGCGCCGCGCTCGCGGCCGCGCCTAACTTGCTCGCAAATTCCGCCGGGCTGCCGGCGGGAAGCCACATGCCGTACCAGGCGTCCGCCACGAGATCGATGCCATTCTCCTTCAGCGTCGGAACCTCAGGTGCAAACGGCGAACGCTCCGCGCTCGAGACCGCAACGATCTTCAGGCCGTTGGCACGATGCTGCGGCAGCGCATCGGCCAGCGTGGTGATCCCAAAGGAAATGTGCCCGCCGATGACGTCGTTGAGAACAGGCGCACTGCCGCGATAGGGCACGCGCGTCAGCGGGATACTGAGATCCCTCTCGAGCTTGGAGCCCATGAAGTGGGGGATAGTGCCGTTGCTGGGAACGCCGAACGACGTCTTGTCCGGATGCGCTTTCAGCCACGCCACAAATCCCTTGAAATCCGCAACATCGATCTCCCGGCCGATCACGACGGCGAATTCGAACCGTGCGAGCAGCGACACCGGCATGAAATCGTTGGCCGGGTCGAAGCTCGGTGTCGTCTCCACCATCGGCAGCAGGTACATGGTCGGCCCCGTCGTCACCAGCACCATGCTGCCGTCGGGGCTCGCACCCTTCACCGATTTGATGCCGATCAGGCCGTCGCCGCCGGTGCGGTTCTCGACCACCATGGTCCGTTGCAGCATTGGCGCGACCTCCTGCGCAATCAGCCGGCACAGCGTGTCGCCACCCGCGCCCGCCGCGAACGGAAAGATGATTTTGCTGAGCCCAGCCTGCGCTTGCGCCTCACCCGCCTGGGCCAGCAGCGGCAGGCCGAGACATCCTCCAAGACATCCGGCCATGAATTTACGGCGATCCATTCGTGTCCTCGTCCAGCCCGTGATTGGTTGACGGCATTAGAGCCGGGCTCGGCGGCAAGACAAGGCCGACCTTCGCCGTTTGCCGGGCCTGCTGCCTTGCGCCGGCCACCGTCCTGCTGCAAAAGCAGCCTCATCGGCGCTGCCCGTCGCTCCGCCGTTTCCAGAGCAACCTGACAACACCATGGCCAGCCCCGAACTCAGTCAATTCCGCCGCATCGTCGTCAAGGTCGGCTCCGCGCTGCTGGTCGATTCCGACAGGGGTGAGGTGCGCGCCTCCTGGCTCGCCGCGCTCGCCGACGACATGGCGAAGCTGCACAAGGGGGGCCGCGACGTTCTCGTCGTCTCCTCGGGCTCGATCGCGCTCGGCCGCAGCCGGCTGAAATTGCCTCGCGGTCCACTGAAGCTCGAGGAAAGCCAGGCGGCCGCAGCCGTCGGCCAGATCGCGCTGGCGCGGATCTGGTCGGAGGTGCTCGGCGCGCATGACATCGGCGCCGGCCAGATCCTGGTGACGCCTGGGGATACCGAAGAGCGCCGCCGCTATCTCAATGCCCGCTCCACGATCGGCAAGCTGCTGGAGTGGCGCGCGATCCCCGTCATCAACGAGAACGACACGGTTGCCACCACCGAGATCCGCTACGGCGACAACGACCGTCTCGCCGCCCGCGTTGCCACCATGGCGAGCGCCGATCTGCTGGTGCTGTTGTCCGACATCGACGGGCTCTACGACGCGCCGCCGAAGAACAATCCGAACGCAAAACTGATCCCCGTGGTCGAGAGCATTTCCTCGGAGATCGAGGCGGTGGCGGGAGACGCCGAGTCCGAACTGTCGCGCGGCGGCATGCGCACCAAGGTCGAGGCGGCCAAGATCGCCACGACTGGCGGCACGCATATGCTGATTGCATCAGGCAAGATCGAGCATCCGCTTCAGGCGATCGCCAATGGCGGCCGCTGCACCTGGTTCCTGACGCCGGCCAATCCCATCACGTCGCGAAAACGCTGGATCGCGGGCACGCTGGAGCCGAAGGGCACGCTGACCATCGACGCCGGTGCGGTGACGGCACTGCGCGCCGGCGCCAGCCTGCTGCCCGCCGGCGTGATCAAGGTGGAGGGCCAGTTCGCCCGCGGCGATGCCGTGATCGTGCGCGGCCCTGATAGCAGCGAGGTCGGCCGCGGCCTGATCGCTTACGATGCCGAGGTCGCCGAGCGCATCAAGGGCCGCTCGTCTCCAGACGTGATGAACATCCTCGGCATCAGCGGTCGCGCGGAGATGATCCACCGTGATGATCTGGTGGTGGGCGGGTAGGGCTGCGGCCCGATCGCTGGGCCAGTGACCCAGCTGGGGCGCGCACAACCCGGCGTACCTGCCATACCCTCCCCGCCCTTCGCAAAAGCGGGATTTCCGTGCTAGGACACCGCCTTAGCAGAAGGTTTGACACCCCATGGCCGCCCCCCTCAAAGCCGTCGACGGCAATGCCGATCTTCAGGCGCTGATGTCCGATCTCGCCACCCGTGCCCGCGCGGCCGCGCGCGTGCTGGCACTGGCGCCGCCGGAACAGAAGAACCGGGCGCTGGAAGCCATGGAGAAGGCGATCCGCAGCAATGCTGCGGCGATCCTTGCCGCAAATGCCGAGGACGTCGCGGAAGCCCGCGCCTCCGGCAACGCAACCTCCTCCTTCATCGATCGCCTGACGCTGACGCCGGCGCGGGTCGAAGGCATGGCGGAAGGCATCGCCGTCGTGCGCGGCATCGCCGATCCCGTCGGCATCGTCACCGAGAGCTGGCAGCGGCCGAACGGCATGATCATCGAGCGCGTGCGCGTGCCGCTCGGCGTCGTCGGCGTGATCTTCGAGAGCCGTCCCAACGTCGCGGCGGATGCTGGCGTGCTGTGCCTGAAGTCGGGCAATGCCGTGATCCTGCGCGGCGGCTCCGACAGTTTTCGCTCCTGCCGCGCCATCCATGAATGCCTCGTGCAGGGTTTGCGCGAAGCCGGACTGCCTGAAGCTGCGATCACGCTGGTGCCGACGCGCGACCGCGCGGCGGTCGGCATGATGCTATCGGGCCTTAACGGAGCGGTCGACGTGATCGTGCCGCGGGGCGGCAAGAGCCTCGTTGCGCGGGTCGAGCAGGAAGCGCGCGTGCCCGTGTTCGCGCATCTCGAAGGCGTCAATCACGTCTACATCGATGGCAGCGCCGACCTCGCCATGGCGAAGTCGATCGTGCTGAACGCCAAGATGCGCCGCACCGGCGTCTGTGGCGCGGCCGAAACGCTGCTGGTCGATCGCGCCGCAGCTGGCAAGAGCCTGAAGCCGCTGGTCGAGATGCTGCTCGACGCCGGCTGCGAAGTGCGCGGCGACGACGCCGTGCAGAAGACCGATTCGCGCGTAAAGCCTGCCAGCGAAGACGATTGGGACACCGAATATCTCGACGCGATCATCGCGGCCAAGGTGGTGGACGGCGTGGACGGCGCGATCGCGCATATCCAGGACCACGGCTCGCATCACACCGATGCGATCGTCAGCGAGAACGACGTGGCCGCGAAGAAATTCCTGAGCGAAGTCGATTCCGCGATCGTGCTCCACAACGCCTCGACGCAGTTCGCCGATGGCGGCGAGTTCGGCTTCGGCGCCGAGATCGGCATCGCCACCGGCCGCTTCCACGCCCGCGGCCCCGTCGGCGCCGAGCAGCTGACGAGCTTCAAGTATCGCGTTCACGGCACCGGGCAGACGCGGCCGTAAGTAGTGGTCGCAAGGCGGGGGCATTGAGTAACAAATTCGTCGTGCCGCGTTCGGTGGCGCAAGCGGCCCCGCCCTCGACCCCGGGCATGCGCATCGGCCTGCTCGGCGGCTCGTTCAATCCGCCGCACCAGGCCCATCGCGCGATCAGCCAATTCGCGCTCAAGCGATTGCAACTCGATCGCGTCTGGTGGCTCGTGACGCCGGGCAACCCGCTCAAGGAGAACGGCAATCTGCATGAGCTCGGCGAGCGCATGCAGGCCGCGCGTGACGTCGCTGAGGACCCCAGGATCGAGGTGAGCTGTCTCGAATCCGTCATTCGTACGCGCTACACTATCGACACGATCAACACCTTGCGCCGCCGCTTCAACGGCCTGCGCTTCGTCTGGATTATGGGCGCCGACAACCTCGCTCAATTCCATCGTTGGCAGGACTGGCGGCGTATCGCCGGCCAAGTGCCGGTTGCGGTCATCGATCGTCCGCCGCAGAGCTTTCGGGCCCTCGCCTCTCCCGCCGCCAAGGCGCTGGCGCGCTACCGCCTGCCGGAGAATAAGGCAGCCCTGCTTGCGGATCAGACGGCGCCGGCCTGGGTCTTCCTGACCGGATTGAAGCTGAATCTCTCCTCAACGGGCCTGCGGAACCCGGACGGGAGCTGGAAAGGTACGAAGTGAGACGGATTGTGCGCAGGGTTGGGGCTCTCTGGCATATTGAAACCCTTAACCCCACATGATGTAGTGTAGCCAGTGAGCGCTGGATTCGGCGTTCGCGATACAGTGAAAGGAATGGTCCCTGACCACATCTGTATTGTCCAAGTCTGTTTTACCCAAGGCAAAACCCGCGCGTAAAACATCGACCAAAGCTGCGGCCTTGAAGGCGCAACCCGACGCCGACAAGACGCTGAGCCTGATCCTCTCCCGCCTCGACGACATGAAGGCGGAAGAGACGGTCACCATCGACCTTCGCGGCAAATCGGCATACTCCGACTACATGATCGTCACCACCGGCCGGGTGAACCGGCACGTTGGCGCGATCGCGGAGAACGTCGCCAAAGGCCTCAAGGAAAACGGCATCAAGAACATCCACGTCGAGGGCTTGCCCAACTGCGACTGGGTGCTGATCGATTCCGGCGATGTGATCGTGCACGTGTTCAGACCCGAGGTCCGTGAGTTCTACAACCTCGAGAGACTGTACACGCAGGGCCCGGGGGCGGCGAAGGCGATCTAGGCTGACTTAAGCCGATTTCGCATCGGCTGACGCGCATGCTAGCGTCATGCGCGCGCATGGTGCGCGCGACTCAAGAGATGCTATGCGTGTTACCGTCATTGCGGTGGGCCGGCTGAAGCAGGGCCCCGAACGGGAGCTTGCCGACCGCTATTTCGAGCGGTTCGACGAGACCGGCCGCAAGCTCGGATTCCGTGAGCTCTCCGTCCACGAAATCCCGGAAAGCCGCGCACGCGACGCCGCAACGCGGATGACCGAGGAGGCCGCGGCGATCTCCGCGCATATCCCTGACAAGTCGATCCTGGTGGCGATGGACGAGCGCGGGCAAAATCTCGATTCCACCGTATTCGCACGGAATCTCGGGCGCTGGCGCGACGAGGGCGCCGGGCATACGATCTTCGTGATCGGAGGGGCGGACGGACTTTCGCCCGAATTGCGCCGTAAGGCAAAGCTCGCGATCGCGTTCGGCTCTGCGACCTGGCCGCATCAAATGGTCCGCGTCATGCTTCTGGAACAGCTGTATCGGGCCGCCACCATTCTGGCCGGCCACCCCTATCATCGCGCGTGATTCGCGCCACAACGAGCACCTTGCAGACGAGATGCGAGCGCCGATCCTCAATTTGCTGCTGATTGCGGGTTGCGCCGGCGCAAGCCTCTTCGCCGAAGAAAGCCTCGCGCAAGCTCAGACGGGGGCACCGGCGCCACAGACCGCAGCCATCTCGCCCGACGCCATCAAGCAGCGTGAGCAGGAGCTGGAGGCAGCGCGCGCCAGCCAGAAGAGCGCGGAGGAAGCGCAAGCCAAGCTGAAGGCCGAGATCGCCTCGCTCGGCCAGGACCGCACCCAGCTCAATCAGCAATTGATCGACACCGCCGCCAATGTTCGCACCGTCGAGACCAAGATCGACGCGGCCGAAGCGCGGCTGAAGACGCTGAACGGCCGCGAGCAGGCGGCCCGCGCCTCGCTCGATTCGCGCCGCGCCGACATCGTCGAGGTGCTGGCGGCCCTGCAACGCGCCGGCCGGCGCACGCCGCCAGCACTGCTGGTGCGGCCCGAAGATGCGCTGCAATCGCTGCGCACCGCGATGCTGCTCGGTGCCGTCGTGCCGGAATTGCGCGGCCGCGCCGAGAAGATCGCGGGCGAGCTCGGCGACCTCGTGGCCTTGCGCAAAACCATCGCCGCCGAGCGCGATCAGCTCGCATCCGACCGCGACAAGATTCGCAGCGACCAGACCCGCCTCACCGCCCTGGTCGACGAGCGCCAGCGGCAGCAATCCTCGCGCGAAAAGGACCTCGACGCCGAGAATTCGCGCGCCATCACCCTGTCAAAGCAGGTCGGCGATCTCCAGGGGCTGATCGCCAAGATGGAGCAGGACCTGCAAAGCGCCGCCAAGGCGGCCGAGAAAGCGGCCGAGGCCGCAAAGCAGGCCGAGGCCAACGAGGCTAAGGCAGCAGCGGCAAACGCGACGGCCGACGCCAAATCAGGGCCGGCCGTGTTCAAGGACCGCTCCCGGACCAGCCCGGCGATCTTGTTCGCCTCGGCGAAGGGGCTCCTGCCCATGCCGGTTAACGGTAACAAGATCAGGGACTTTGGCGGTTCCGACGGAATCGGTGGGGTTCAGAAGGGCATTTCGCTGGCTACCAAGCCTGGATCGCAGGTCACGACGCCCTGCGACGGCTGGGTGGTCTATGCCGGCCCGTTCCGCAGCTATGGACAACTCTTGATCCTCAATGCCGGGGGCGGGTATCATGTCCTGATCGCCGGGATGGAGCGCATTTCGGTAAACATCGGACAGTTTGTGCTCACGGGGGAGCCGGTCGCGACCATGGGGTCGACATCTCAGGTCGCCTCCATTCTCGCCACCAACGCGAGTCAACCTGTGCTGTATGTCGAGTTCCGCAAAGACGGCACTCCAATCGATCCAGGTCCATGGTGGGCCGCAAATGAAGGCGAGAAGGTTCGCGGATGATGCGCAAGACTTCAGTTATCCTCCTCAGCGCGGCCACCGGTGCGGCGCTGACGCTGTTCGTGACCCAGCCGCGCGCGGTCTTCATGGGCTCCAGTGCGCGAGCCGCGACCGCCGACACTTATCGCCAGCTCAATCTGTTCGGCGACGTGTTCGAGCGCGTGCGCTCCGACTATGTCGAGAAGCCCGACGACACCAAGCTGATCGAATCCGCCATCAGCGGCATGCTTTCCGGTCTCGATCCGCATTCGAGCTACATGGATGCCAAGAGCTTCCGCGACATGCAGGTGCAGACCCGCGGCGAGTTCGGCGGCCTCGGCATCGAGGTCACCATGGAAGACGGCCTGATCAAGGTGGTCTCACCGATCGACGATACGCCGGCCTCGCGCGCCGGCGTCATGGCCAACGACATCATCACCAATCTCGACGATGAGGCGGTGCAGGGCCTGACCCTGAACCAGGCGGTCGAGAAGATGCGCGGCCCCGTCAACACCAAGATCAAGCTCAAGATCATCCGCAAGGGCCAGGACAATCCGATCGACGTCACGCTGGTGCGCGACAACATCCGCGTTCGCTCGGTGCGCGCGCGCGTCGAGGCTGACGACATCGCCTATATCCGCATCACCACCTTCAACGAGCAGACCACCGAAGGCCTGAAGAAGGAGATTGCGAACCTCTCGAGCCAGATCGGCGACAAGCTCAAGGGCTACATCATCGACCTTCGCAACAATCCGGGCGGTCTGCTTGAGGAGGCCGTCACCGTGTCCGACTCCTTCCTGGAGAAGGGCGAGATCGTCTCGACGCGCGGCCGCAATGCCGAGGAGACCCAGCGCCGCGTCGCGCATGCGGGCGACCTCACCAAGGGCAAGCCTGTTATCGTGCTCGTCAACGGCGGTTCGGCCTCGGCGTCGGAAATCGTCGCCGGCGCGCTGCAGGACCACAAGCGCGCGACCATTGTCGGCACGCGCTCGTTCGGCAAGGGCTCGGTGCAAACCATCATCCCGCTCGGCTCGGGCAATGGCGCGCTGCGCCTGACCACCGCGCGCTACTACACGCCGTCGGGCAAGTCGATCCAGGCCAAGGGCATCGTTCCTGATATCGAGGTGCTGCAGGACGTGCCGGACGAGCTGAAGTCGCGCACCGACACCAAGGGTGAAGCTTCGCTCCGTGGCCATCTCAAGAACGACGGCGACGAGAAGACCGGTTCGCAGTCCTACGTTCCGCCTGATGCCAAGGACGACAAGGCGCTCAAGATGGCCGACGACCTGCTCCACGGCATCAAGAACAGCGCCAGCGCGGCGCCGCCGCCTGGCGGCGACAACAAGGCCGCGCCCGCGACGGACAAGCCCAAAGCCGCGAACTAAGGCCGCGAACTAAACGCGATCGACGCGATCGACGCGATCTGTTGTAAAAGGGCGGCTCCAAGAGCCGCCCTTTTTTGCTGCCGCCCTTTTTGCTTGGGAACTTCCGACATTCCCGGCCTATCCCGGCCTGCCGCCGCTTGACCGCGGCGTGGTATCGTCGGTGGAGTGATTCGGGATCTCGCATGACTGAAACGGCCGATGATCTGAGCACCCCGCTCGGACAGGACACGCCGCGCCGGAAACGACAGCTGCGGCTGCCGTTCACCGCCATGCAGTTGCTGGCTGTGATGCTCGGCCTGTTCCTGGTGACCTTCGCCGGCTTCGCCATCTTCAACAAGGACCCGCTCGGCGGCGAGCCGATGACGCGGATTGCGATTGGCGATCTCAAGGCTACGGACGCGAAGCCCGCCACCGGCCAGGGCGAGGAGAGCAAGCGCGCGGTCAAGGAGGCGGCGAAGGAAGCCGCCTCCGGCGATCAGAAAACCGTCACCATGATCGACGGCTCGACCGGCGCACGCCACGACGTGGTGATCGGCCCGGGCGACGCCGCCGACAAGGGCGAGGCGGCTTCCGCTCCGCCGCCCGTCATGACCGGGATCGATCCCAAGCTGCTGGAGAAGTCGCGCTACGGCATGATCCCCGCGGTATCGGGCGATCTCAAGCCGTTCAACGTCTACGCCGCCGAGGCTGACCGGGCCAAGGCCGCGAAGATGCCCGTGGTGGCGATCGTGATCGGCGGCCTCGGCGTCGGTGCTGCCAAGACCAGCGACGCCATCATGAAGCTGCCGGGCCCGGTGACGCTGGCCTTCACGCCCTATGGATCTGATCCCGGAAAGCTTGCCGAGCGCGCCCGCGCCCAGCGCCACGAGATCTTCCTGCAGATCCCGATGGAGCCGTACGATTTCCCGGACAATGATCCCGGCCCGCAAACCCTGCTGACCTCGCTCACGGCAGACCAGAACACCGATCGCCTCTACTGGCACCTGAGCCGGATGCAGGGCTATGCCGGCATCACCAATTTCATGGGCGCTCGCTTCGTGGCGACGGACGCGGCAATGCAGCCGATCATCCGCGAGGCCTCCAAGCGCGGTCTCGGCTTCTTCGACGACGGCTCCTCGCCGCGCAGCATCGCGGGCCAGGCGGCCGGCAGCCTCGCCGTGCCGTTCGGCAAGGGCGACATCGCGCTCGATGCGGTGCCGACCCCGACCGAGATCGACCGTGCGCTGAACAAGCTGGAATCGATGGCGAGGGAACGCGGCGTCGCCATCGGCACCGCCTCCGCGCTTCCCGTCTCGATCGAGCGGGTCGGCGCCTGGATCAAGACATTGAGCGACCGGGGTATCCTTTTGGTGCCATTGACAACCGCGATGCTGAAATCAAAATCCAGTTAAATCAAAGAATTGGTACGCCACGGGCCGGAGTGCCCGGCAGCGTTCCAGCAGTACCCGAGAGGTTAGGCGGAATGGCGCGTTACGAGGATCTGCCCTACCGAACCTGTGTCGGGGTCATGCTAATCAATCCGAAAGGCCTGGTGTTCATCGGCCGCCGTGCCGGCGGCATCGAGCATGTCGACGACGGCCATGTCTGGCAGATGCCGCAGGGCGGGGTCGATCCCGGCGAGGACAATTGGGCCGCTGCCAAGCGCGAGCTTTATGAAGAGACCAGCGTGCGCTCGATCGAGCGGCTCGGCGAGGTGCCGGACTGGCTGATCTACGACATTCCGCGCACGGTGGCGGGACGCGCCTGGAAGGGCCGCTACCGTGGCCAGCGCCAGAAATGGTTCGCGGTGCGCTTCACCGGCAACGACAGCGAGATCAATGTCGAGAAGCCCGGCGGCGGCGGCCACAAGGCCGAATTCGTCAGCTGGCGCTGGGAGCCGATGAAAAATCTGCCCGAGCTGATCATTCCGTTCAAGCGCCCTGTCTATGAGCGCGTGGTCAAGGAATTTTCCGCGCTCGCGAAGGACTGATCCACTGTCGCTCCGGGGCGATACGAAGTATCGAACCCGGAGCCTCGAGATTCCGGGTTCGCGCTTCGCGCGCCCCGGAATGACGAAAGATGCATTAGTGACCAACAACAAGCCCTACCGTCCCAATGTCGGGATCGCGCTGTTCAATGCCGGCGGCCGCGTGCTGATCGGGCACCGCTTCAAGGGCGACGGCCCCGAGATCATCCTGCCGGGGCTCGACTGGCAGATGCCGCAAGGCGGCGTCGACGAGGGCGAGAACCTTCGCGATGCCGCGGTGCGCGAGCTCTGGGAGGAGACCAGCGTCGTCAGCGCCTGTTATCTCGGCGAGACCGACTGGTTCACTTACGAGTTCCCGCCCTATGATGGGCCGCAGACCCATCGGCTGGCCAAATTCCGCGGCCAGCGGCAGAAGTGGTTCGCGCTGCGCTTCACCGGCAAGGAGGACGAGATCGACCCGCTGACGCCGCGTAACGGCCAGCCTGCGGAGTTCGACGCGTGGCGCTGGGAGCGGCTCGACCGCGTCGCCGACCTCGTGGTGCCGTTCCGCCGCGACGTCTATCGCGCGGTCGCCCGGGAGTTCGCGCCGTTCGCAAGCTGACTTCGCGAAAACAACCCCATGCACAGTAGGCCGGGGTTGGAAATCATTGAATTAATTGATCGGGCCCACCGTAAAAGGTCCGATCGCGATGACGTGGCAGTCGCTGTCGTGCTTGCCGCAATCGGCCATCGCCCCGTCCACGGCGGTCTGCTCGTCGGCGGCCTTCAGGCCCAGTCCGGGGCGGCCCGCGGTTCCGACCGCGACCGCATTCCAGCCCATGCCGTCGCCGAGCTTGCGCACGACATCGGGGCGGGCATCGGCCACGATCGAGGGATTGCTCGCGGCGTGGAAGAAGCCGTTTGCCCTGAGCAGGGTCGGGATTGGCACGACATAGACATCGTCAAGCGCCACGATCATGCAGGCAGAGCCTGCGAACGCGCCGCAGGATTCCAGCGAACGCCGCGCAGCCTCGTCGACCGAGGTCGCCCCCAGCGTCATGAAATACTGGCCGCCCGGCCCGAGCGCGACCGCGCGTGACTTTGCCGCCGGCGTGTAGACGTTCTCGATGCGGGTCCTGGCCTGGTCGCGCAGCAGCGGAAAATCTTTCGGCACGAGCGGGCGCTCGGTCATGCTGTCGTGCCGCACCCAGGGCGGCGGCGGCATCGGCGGATTACCGTGGCTGTAGACCACCTTGTTGCCGACCGCATAGAGCTCGCAGCGGCGCGGCGACTGCGCGGCATCCGCACGCTTTTGGCACTGATCGAGCGCGGCGGCGCGCGCAGCTTCCTCGTTCGGCTGATTGACCGAGGCGCCGGTGAAGCCGGTGATGTTCAGGGCGAAGGCCTTGTAATCGCCGGCGGCTGAATAATCATTGCCGAAATAGCTACGCACGCGCTCACTGACAAACGGCACTGCATCCACGGGGAGCTTGCCGTTCGGTGCCGCCGCCGGCGTCGGCATGGGCGTGGGCATCGGCGTGGCGGCAGCCATTTGGGTCGGTGTCGATGTCGGCGTCGGTGAAGGCATCGGCGCCTTCGCGGCCATCGTGGGTGTTGGACTCGGGGTCGCTGCGGCCGTCGCGCTCGGCAACGGAGCAGGCGTGGCTGACGCCGCGAGATCTGGTGTCTTGCCGGTCTCGAGCTTGGTGAAATAAAGGAGACCGCCGACGGCGATGGCGACGACCGAGACCACGCCGACCACCAATGGCCACATCCAGTTCGGCCGCTGCCCCGGCTTGGCGACCTTCTTCAGCTGCGGCGTCGCAAAAGTCCCGTCCTCACGCCGCATCGCCACCATGTAGGCGTGCACCGGCGTCGGGATGTTCTTCACCTCCTGCGCACCGATATCGGCGAACTGCACCGACAGCTTGTTGGCGACCTGCTCATACACGGCACGGGAGATGCAGATGCCGCCGACGTCAGCGAGGCCCTCGAGCCGGGCTGCGATATTGACGCCGTCGCCGAGCAGATCGCCGTCACGTTCGACGACGTCGCCGATGGTGATGCCGATCCGGAACGTCATCTGCCGGCTCGCCGGATAGGCCATGTTTCGGGTTCGCAAGGACTCCTGGATGTCGATCGCGCAGCGCACGGCTTCAACTGCGCTCGGGAATTCGGCGAGCACGGCGTCACCGGCGGTGTTGAAGATGCGTCCGCCGGCCTTGGCAATGAAGTCGTCTACGACCAGACGATAGGAGGCCAGACGCCGCAGCGTCTCCTCTTCATCCTCCGCGACCAGCCTTGAGTAACCGGCAATATCGGCTGCGAAAATCGCTGCGATCTTGCGTTTCATCTGCTACCGCCCCGAAACACATCCGCGGGCGCAGAATGCCGCCATCTCCGGCGCGGTGCAACAAAGTTTCAGCGCCCGCCATGTGTGATGACGAGCGCTGAACTTGTTCAGGAATTTAGAGCTTTGAGCCCCGAGCGGTGCACCGGGGCTTAGTGCATCGCCGTGGTGTTGAGCTGCTGCTGGATGCTCTTGAAGTGATCGAGCCGTTCGATGGCCTGATCGAGCTCGCCGCCTTCGTGCTCCTTCAGGCCTTCCTCCATCTCCGAGATGGTCTCGGCGAACTCGGCGCGGTCGAGCTCGGCCAGCGAGGTCGCGACGTCGGCAAGCACCGTCAGGCCCTTTTCGGAGACTTCGGCGAGACCGCCGAGCACGATGATCTTCTCGTGGCGGCCAGCGGTGGTGACGACGAGGATGCCGGGCCGGATCGCAGCCACGACAGGCGCGTGCCCCGCCAGCACGCCGAAGTCACCTTCGACGCCGGGAATGTCGACCTGATCGACTTCGCCCGAAAAGGCGAGCTTTTCCGGAGAGACGAGATCGAAGTGGAAGGTGGCCATGGTGTTTCCGTTGTTTTCCGCTTGTCACCCGCGGGCTTGACCCGCGGGTCCATCCATCAAAGCTCTCGTTCGATGGATCGCCGGAGCAAGTCCGGCGATGACACCTGGAGTTAAGCCGCTTCAGCGGCGAGCTTCTTGCCCTTCTCGACGGCTTCCTCGATGGTGCCGACCATGTAGAAGGCGGCTTCCGGCAGGTGGTCATACTTGCCTTCCACCAGGCCCTTGAAGCCCTTGATGGTGTCGGCGAGGTCGACGAACTTGCCCGGCGAGCCCGTGAAGATTTCGGCGACGTGGAACGGCTGCGACATGAAGCGCTCGACCTTGCGGGCGCGGGCCACGGTCAGCTTGTCCTCTTCCGAAAGCTCGTCCATGCCGAGAATGGCGATGATGTCCTGGAGCGCCTTGTAGCGCTGCAGCACCTGCTGGACCTGGCGGGCGACCGCGTAGTGCTCCTCGCCGACGACCAGCGGGGAGAGCATGCGCGAGGTCGAGTCGAGCGGGTCCACCGCCGGATAGATGCCCTTTTCGGCGATCGAGCGCGACAGCGTGGTGGTCGCGTCAAGATGCGCGAACGAGGTCGCGGGCGCCGGGTCGGTCAAGTCGTCGGCCGGAACGTAGATGGCCTGCACCGAGGTGATCGAGCCCTTCTGGGTGGTGGTGATGCGCTCCTGCAGCGCGCCCATGTCGGTCGCGAGCGTCGGCTGATAACCCACCGCGGAAGGAATACGGCCGAGCAGCGCCGAGACTTCCGAGCCGGCCTGGGTGAAGCGGAAGATGTTGTCGACGAAGAACAGCACGTCCTGGCCCTGGTCGCGGAAGTCTTCCGCGATGGTGAGACCCGTGAGCGCGACGCGGGCGCGGGCGCCCGGGGGCTCGTTCATCTGGCCGAACACCAGCGCGCACTTCGACTTCACGCTCGGATCCGGATTCTTCGGATCGGCATTGACCTTGGACTCGATGAACTCGTGATAGAGGTCGTTGCCCTCACGAGTGCGCTCACCGACGCCGGCGAACACGGAGTAACCACCGTGCGCCTTCGCGACGTTGTTGATCAGCTCCTGAATCAGCACGGTCTTGCCGACGCCGGCGCCGCCGAACAGGCCGATCTTGCCGCCCTTCGCATACGGAGCAAGAAGATCGACGACCTTGATGCCGGTGACCAGAATTTCAGCTTCCGTCGACTGGTCGGTGTAGGTCGGCGCTTCCTGGTGGATCGCGCGCAGGCCTTCCGTCTTGACGGGACCGGCTTCGTCGATCGGCTCGCCGATGACGTTGATGATGCGGCCGAGCGTGCCTTCACCGACGGGAACGCGGATCGGCGAACCGGTGTCGGTCACTTCCTGGCCGCGGACCAGACCTTCGGTGGTGTCCATCGCGATGGTGCGGACGGTGGACTCACCGAGATGCTGGGCGACTTCGAGCACCAGGCGGTTACCGCCGTTCTTGGTCTCGAGCGAGTTGAGAATGGCCGGGAGGTGGCCTTCGAACTGCACGTCGACGACGGCGCCGATGACCTGGGTGACGCGACCGACCTGGGCTGCCATTGAATGTCTCCTTCGATCCGAACTTCTAAGCCGCGATCAGCTTGACCGCGATGTTGCGTGTGATGGGTACTGAAGCGCCTTGGTCAGACGGCCTCGGCACCCGAGATGATTTCGATCAGTTCCTTGGTGATCTGCGCCTGACGCGTGCGGTTGTAGACCAGCGTCTGCTTGCGGATCATCTCACCGGCGTTGCGCGTCGCGTTGTCCATCGCGCTCATCTGAGCGCCGTAGAACGAGGCGTTGTTCTCGAGCAGCGCGCGGAAGATCTGGACAGCGAGGTTGCGCGGCAGAAGACGGGTGAGAATCTCGTCCTCTTCGGGCTCGTATTCGTAAGACGTCGTGTTGGCGCCCGCGTCCTCCTCGACGACCAGCGGGATGATCTGCTGGGCGGTCGGGATCTGCGCGATCACCGAACGGAAGCGCGAGTAGAACAGCGTGCAGACGTCGAACTCGCCGGCGTCGAAGCGCGCCAGAACCTTCTTGGCGATATCCTCGGCATTGACGAAGCCGAGCTGGCGCACGCTGCGCAGGTCGAGATGCTCGACGATCTGCTTGTCGAACTGCCGGCGGAGCTGCTCGTAACCCTTGCGGCCGACGCAGAAGAATTTCACGTCCTTGCCCTGCGCGATCAGCGCCAGGGCGCGCTCGCGGGCGAGACGCACGATCGACGAGTTGAAGGCGCCCGACAGGCCGCGCTCGCCGGTGCAAACCAGCAGCAGGTGAACCTGATCGCGGCCGGTGCCGGCCAGCAGCACCGGCGCACCGGGCGAACCTGCCGCGGCGCTGGCGATGTTGGAGATCACGGCGCTCATCTTGTCGGCATAAGGACGCGCCGCTTCCGCCGCGGTCTGCGCACGTCGCAGCTTCGAGGCCGCGACCATCTGCATGGCCTTGGTGATCTTCTGCGTCGCCTTGGTGGAGGCGATGCGCACGCGCATGTCTTTAAGTGACGCCATTCTTCGTTCACCCCGGCGGCCTGACCTTCGGCCCGACCGCAACCTATCCATTCGTCATGCCCGGGCTCGTCCCGGGCATCCACGCAGCCGCCTCACACGCCGATAGACGTGGATGGCCGGGACAAGCCCGGCCATGGCGGCAGTTTTATGCAAAGGACTTCGCAAAGCCTTCGACCACCGACTTCAGCTTGGCAGCAGTGTCGTCGGAGAGGTCTCGGCTGTCGCGGATCGTATTGAGGATGTCGACGTGCTTGCCGCGCAGCAGCGACAGCAGGCCGTCCTCGAACGCGCGCACCTTGTTGACCGGAAGCGGATCGAGATAGCCGTTGGTGCCGGCCCAGATCACGCAGACCTGCTCTTCCATCTTCAGCGGCGAGAATTGCGGCTGCTTCAGGAGTTCGGTCAGGCGCGAACCGCGGTTCAGCAGGCGCTGGGTCGAGGCGTCGAGGTCGGAGCCGAACTGCGCGAACGCCGCCATTTCGCGGTACTGCGCGAGCTCGCCCTTGATCTTGCCGGCGACCTTCTTGGTGGCCTTGGTCTGCGCCGAGGAGCCGACGCGCGACACCGACAGACCGACGTTCACCGCGGGACGGATGCCCTGGAAGAACAGGTCGGTTTCCAGGAAGATCTGGCCGTCGGTGATCGAGATGACGTTGGTCGGGATGTAGGCCGACACGTCGTTGGCCTGGGTTTCGATGACAGGCAGCGCGGTCAGCGAGCCCGAGCCATGGTCCTTGTTCAGCTTCGCCGCGCGCTCGAGCAGGCGGGAATGCAGGTAGAACACGTCGCCCGGATAGGCTTCGCGGCCCGGCGGGCGGCGCAGCAGCAGCGACATCTGGCGGTAGGCGACGGCCTGCTTGGACAGGTCGTCATAGATGATGACCGCGTGCATGCCGTTGTCGCGGAAGAACTCGCCCATGGTGCAGGCGGTGAACGGCGCGATGTACTGCATCGGCGCCGGATCGGACGCGGTGGCGGCGACGACGATCGAGTATTCGAGCGCGCCCTGCTCTTCCAGCACCTTCACGAACTGGGCAACCGTCGAACGCTTCTGGCCGACCGCGACGTAGACGCAGTACAGCTTGATGTTCTCGTCCGGCTGTGCGTTGAGCGGCTTCTGGTTCAGGATGGTATCGAGCGCGATCGCGGTCTTGCCGGTCTGACGGTCGCCGATGATCAGCTCGCGCTGGCCGCGGCCGATCGGGATCAGGGCGTCGATCGCCTTGAGGCCGGTCGCCATCGGCTCGCTCACCGATTTGCGCGGAATGATGCCGGGCGCCTTGACGTCGACGCGCATGCGCTTGTCGGCCTGGATCGGGCCCTTGCCGTCGATCGGGTTGCCGAGCGCGTCGACGACGCGGCCGAGCAGGCCCTTGCCGACAGGCGCGTCCACGATGGCGCGGGTGCGCTTGACGGTCTGGCCTTCCTTGATTTCGCGGTCGGCACCGAAAATAACGACACCGACGTTGTCGGTTTCGAGGTTCAGCGCCATGCCGCGGGTGCCGTTCTCGAACTCGACCATTTCACCGGCCTGGACGTTGTCCAGACCGTAGACGCGGGCGATGCCGTCGCCGACGGACAACACCTGTCCGACTTCGGAGACTTCAGCTTCCTGGCCGAAATTCTTGATCTGGTCCTTGAGGATCGCGGAAATTTCCGCGGCGCGGATGTCCATCAGCCTGCCTCTTTCATCGCGTGCTTGATCGAATTGAGTTTGGTGCGAAGCGAACTATCGATCATGCGGCTGCCAAGCTTGACGACGAGACCACCGATGATCGAGGGATCGATCTTCACGTTGAGCGCGACGTCCTTGCCGGTCACCGACTTCAGGGCAACCTTGAGGGCGTCGAGATTCTTGTCCGAGAGGGCTTCCGCGACCGTGACATCCGCCGTCGCCTCGCCCTTGAACCTGGCGACCAGGGCGCGATAGGCGCGAATGACGTCAGCCACCGCGAACAGACGGCGGTTGACGGTCAGCACTTTCAGGAAATTGGCGGAAATGCCGGATATGCCCGCCTTGTCGAGCACGGCCGAGAGGGCCTTGGACTGGGCGTCAGCCGCAAAAACCGGGCTGCGGACGAGGCGCTTGAGGTCAGCGCTTTCGTTCAGCAGACCCTCGAACTTGTCGAGATCGGCTTTGACCTCATCGACCACTTTGTGGTCGCGGGCGAGTTCAAACAAGGCCGTTGCATAACGACCCGACACACCTGAAACGGACGTATCTTCTGCAGCCACAGACGCGCTCTTTGTGCTGTCAAATTCGCAAGGGAAAAACCGTCGCCGCAACGCGGCGCCTAGCGATCCAAGCCCTTGGAATTCAAGCGGGACTTTGATTCTCGGCCGACACGGGGACGTGCCGGGTCCGTTAAAATCGCGGCTTTGCTAACATAGCAGGCGCGCACGTGCAACATGACGCCAAATTAAAGGCACGAGGTTCTGTCGCCGTTTGTCGCAGTTCGCGACGGCTGCGGCGACGGCTGGCCCTGAGCTGCCATGCCACGGAATTGCCCGGGGCTTTTGTCGCCAACCCACCCATTCGTTCCCGCCTTCAGCGCATACCGGCCATGAACACGGCTCGCTGAGCCGTGACTCCGGCCACACCGATCGCCGCAACGGAATACTTACCCAATTCTAAACAGGAAGATTAATAACTTCGTTTTACAGTATAGCCAAGTAATAGATTGGTTAAACAATCGTTAAAGCGAAAGAATTGGGAACTCAGGCTGAATATCGATTCAGATCACAAGATATTTCATGACGACACGGATCGGATTTACTGCCCAATTCACGCCTCATTAGGAATCCAAACGCGAACCCGCTCACAAACTGATGGGGGCTCCATTAGCCACATATGTGGCAATACTAGCGTAGGGACCACTAAATGCTGTCTTTGAAGACGCTGGGCACTGCGACCCGGCCGCGCACGGCGATCGCTTTCGTCGCTGCAACTCTCATCGTCGGTGGAACTGCCACCGAAGCTTCCGCCAAATCCAGGCATCACCACCGGGGTTCTCACCACCACCGCCACCACGCCCAGGCTGACACCGCTGCGAACTCCGGTTGGCTCAACGCCAATGCGTCGATGACGCCGTCCCAGGGCACCGGCCGCAGCTTCTCCGGCATGGCTTCCTATTACGGCAACGAGTCCGGCAGCCGCACCGCCTCGGGCCAGCGCTTCAACCAGAACGCCCTGACCGCAGCGCACCGCTCGCTGCCGTTCGGCACCAAGCTGCGCGTCACCCATGGCGGCCAGAGCGTCATCGTCACCATCAACGACCGTGGCCCGTTCGTGCGCGGCCGCGTGCTCGATCTCTCCACCGGCGCTGCCCGCGCCATCGGCCTCACCGGTGCCGGCGTCGGCCGCGTCACCGCGGAAGTGATCTCCTGACGGCGATCTCGCGCCTCAGCCCACACGCGCAGTTTTCATCGGTTTGATGCGCGCATGAAACAAGCCCGCGGTCTTGGGGGACCGCGGGCTTTTTGTTGGGCTCGTCGCGAAGCAATCCAGGCTGTCGCCTCACCCTCCGCCGTCATTCCCCGCGAAAGCGGGGAATCCAGTACGCCGCGGCCTATCGATTGAACCACTGCTGCTCCGGAGTACTGGATCGCCCGGTCAAGCCGGGCGATGACAGCTGAGTATATGGCGCCCGCAACGACTGCGGACGAGTCTTGATCGCTACAAAAAGCTCTGCGGGTCGACGTCCACCTCGAGCTTCTGGTTGCCCTTCGGCTTCGGACACACCGCGAGCCAGTTGCGCAAATAATCCGAGAGATCGAAGCCGCGCGCCGATTTCACCAGGATGCGGAAGCGGTAGCGGCCCTTGATGACGGCGAGCGGGGCTTCGGCGGGGCCGAGCACGACCACGCGCTCGTCGCGCGGCGCGCGTGCCACGAGCTGGCGGCCGAGGCCTTCGGCGCTCGGACGATCACCCGCGGAAATGATCAGGCTGGCGAGGCGTCCGAACGGCGGATAGAGCGTCTTCTCGCGCAGATCGATCTCGCTGTCGTAGAAAGCCTCGCGATCGCAGGCGATCAGCGCCTTCATCACGGGATGATCAGGCTGATGCGTTTGCAGATAGCCGACGCCGCGGCCCTGCTCGCGCCCGGCACGGCCGATCACCTGGTTGAGCAATTGCCAGGTCCGTTCCGCCGCGCGCGGATCACCGTTGCTGAGGCCGAGATCCGCATCGACCACCCCGACGAGATTCAGCCGCGGAAAATTGTGCCCCTTGGCGACGAGCTGCGTGCCGATGATGATGTCGACGCGGCCTTCCGCGATCTCGTTTAGCTCGCTTCGCATCGTCTCGATCGAGGTGATGAGATCGCTCGACAGCACCATGGTGCGCGCATCGGGGAAAAGCGCCGCCGCCTCCTCCTGCAAGCGCTCGACGCCGGGGCCAACCGCCACCAGCGATTCCTCCGCCGCGCAATGCGGACAGGTTGGGGGCCGCGGCATCGAGAAGCCGCAATGGTGACAGACGAGCCGCTGGCGAAAGCGGTGATCGACCAGCCAGGCGTCGCAGATGGTGCAGGCGAAGCGATGGCCGCAGCCGCGGCACAGCGTCAGCGGCGCATAGCCGCGGCGATTGAGGAACAGCAGCGCCTGCTCGCGCTTCTCGATCGCCTTTCTGATCTCTCCGGCCAGCCGCGGCGAGATGTAGCGGCCGCGCGCCGGCGGCTCGCGGCGCAAGTCGATGGCCTCGATATGCGGCATGTGCTGGCCGCCGAAGCGCGACGGCAGCGCGATGCGCTGATAGCGATTCTTGCGCGCATTGACCTCCGACTCGACCGACGGCGTCGCCGACGCCAGCACGATCGGGATCTTGGCGATATGCGCGCGCACCACCGCCATGTCGCGGGCGTGGTAGTGCACGCCCTCGTCCTGCTTGTAGGCCTGATCGTGCTCTTCATCGACGACGATGAGGCCGAGATTGGCGTAGGGTAGAAACAGCGCCGAGCGCGCGCCGACCACGACCGGCGCGGTGCCCTCGGAGATCGCGGCCCAGTTGCGCGCGCGGGTGCGCGGCGTGAGCTCGGAATGCCATTCGATCGGGCGCACGCCAAAGCGCTGGGCGAAACGGTCGAGAAACTGACCGGTCAACGCGATCTCCGGCATCAGGATCAGCGACTGCCTGCCGCGGCGGATCGTTTCCGCAACCGCCTCGAAATAGACCTCGGTCTTGCCGGAGCCGGTGACGCCGTCGAGCAGCGCGACGTGAAAGGTGCCGTTGGCCGCGAGCGCGCGCATCGCATCGACGCCGGCGCGCTGGAGCGGCGAGAAATCGGGACGGCCGAACCCGGGATCGGGCGCCGGCGGCGGGGGTGGCGGCGGCATCGGCTCGACCGTCAGCGTGCCCTCGTCGACGAGGCCGTCGATCACGCCGGCGGACACGCCGGCTTCCCTGGCGGCCTCGGATTTGCCGTGCAGCAGCCGGTCCGACAGCAGCTCGATGACGCGCTGACGCGACGGCGTCAGCCGGCGCGGGGGATCACCGGTTAGCCGCACGCCGGCGCGGACGCGCTCGGGACCGAGGTTCTCGCCCATGCGCAGGCACATCCGCAGCACCATGCCGCGCGGGCTGAGCGTGTAATTGGCCACCCAGTCGACGACCGAACGCAGCTCCCCCTTGAGCGAGGCAACGTCCAGCTTCTCGCTGACCTCCTTGAGTCGGTTATGCAGGCGTGGATCGGGATTGGCGTTTTCGCCCCAGACCACGGCGAGCACCTCACGGGGCCCGAGCGGCACAGCAACGAGATCGCCGGCCTTCAGCTCCATGCCCACCGGCACCTTGTAGGAATAGGTCTGGTCGAGCGCGACGGGCACCAGCACGTCGACCATGCGGGTCGCGTTGGCGGGGACGGTCGTGCTGCGCGACGTATGATCCATGGAGAGAATCGGAACCTCGGGGGCTTCGAGGCTATCGCCCCGGGTCCGCCTTAGCGAACAGTAAACGTGTATGGTGCGATATACTGTGCGGAATCATTCCGTCCAGAGCGCATGAGCAAACCGGCCGCCCCTCCACTCGAGCTCGCCAGCGCCGATCCCTCGATCGCGCAGGAGATGGCGCGCTGGCTGTCGCATCTCGGCGCCGAGCGACGGCTGTCGCCGAAGACGCTGGAGGCCTATGGCCGCGACCTCAGGCAGTGCCTGGATTTCCTGTGCAGCCATTGGGGCGAGCGTGTCACGCTGGAGCGCTTTGCCTCGCTTGAAGCCACCGACGTGCGCGCCTTCATGGCGATGCGGCGCGCCGACGATATTGCCGGCCGCTCGCTGATGCGCGCGCTGGCGGGCCTGCGCTCGTTCGGCCGCTTCCTCGAACGCGAAGGCAAAGGCAAGGTCGGCGCGCTCTCCGCCATCCGCGCGCCGAAGGTCGCCAAGACGCTGCCGAAGCCCTTGCCGATGGCATCTGCAAAACGTCTGGCCGATGCCGACGAGCGCGCCGGCGAGGATCGCGAGACCTGGATCCTGGTGCGCGACGCGGCGGTGATGGCGCTGCTGTATGGCTCGGGCCTGCGCATCTCCGAAGCGCTCGGGCTGAAGCGGCGCGAGGTGCCGAAATCAGGCGAAGGCGACGTGCTGGTCGTGACAGGCAAAGGCAACAAGACACGCATGGTGCCGGTGCTGCAAAATGTGCTCGCGCTGATCGACGAATATGCCGCGATGTGCCCGCATGCGCTGCCTCCGGAGGGGCCGATCTTCGTCGGCGCGCGCGGCGGGCCGCTCAGTCCGCGCATCATCCAGCTCGCGATGGAGCGGCTGCGCGGTGCGCTCGGCCTGCCTGACAGCGCGACGCCGCACGCGCTGCGTCACTCGTTCGCAACGCACCTGCTCTCGCGCGGCGGGGATCTGCGCGCCATTCAGGAATTGCTCGGTCACTCCTCGCTTTCAACCACGCAGATCTATACCGGGATCGATTCCGAGCGGCTGCTGGAAGTCTATGCCAGCGCGCATCCAAGACGCTGAAGAGCTCGTTGGTTCCTGACATCAAGCTGTCATCGCAAGCATGCCTCTTGCGCAGGCCGCGCGGTTCGGTCAATCGTTGCCGAACCGAACAGGAGGGGATTCATGAGCGCACACGAAAGCATGGAGCACGCCGAGCACGCCGAGCACGCATCGGCCGAGAACAAGAAGATCGCGCTTCTGATCGCGGTGCTGGCGCTGTTTCTGGCGATCTCGGAAACGCTCGGCAAAGGCGCGCAGACCGAATCGATCAGCAAGAACGTCGAGGCCTCCAACCTCTGGGCGTTCTTCCAGGCCAAGAGCATCCGCCGCACCGTCGTGCAGACCGCCGCCGATCAGGGCAAGCTGACGCTCGGCAGCGCCATCGACGACGCCATGAAAGCCGCGGTGCAGAAGCAGATCGACGAGTGGCAGAAGACCGCAGCGCGCTACCGCTCCGAGCCCGAGACCGGCGAAGGCACCGAGCAGCTCTCCGAGAAGGCCAAGGAAGCCGAGCACCAGCGCGACGAGGCGACCGCGAAATACCATCACTTCGAGCTGGCGTCGGCTGCGTTCCAGATCGGGATCGTGCTGGCATCCGCCACGATCATCACCGGCATGCTGCCGCTCGCCTGGATCGCCGGCCTCTTGACGCTCGCAGGGCTCGGCATGACCGTGCTCGGCGCATGGGCGCCGCATCTGTTGCATTTGCACGGGTGACGGGGCTGCTACGCCCACCGCTGTCATGCCCCGGCTTGGCCGGGGCATCCAGTACGCTGCGGCTTCTCGGGAACCACGATCGTCCCTGGAATACTGGATCGCCCGGCTAAACCGGGCGATGACAGTGGGTGCGTCTCGAGCAGCTTACCGCGCCTCGTGCACGCTCTTGCGAAAACGCTGGATCAGGCGCAGCGTCCGCGAGGACCAGCCTTCGCCGTTGCCCTTGACCAGCTCGCGGAGGCGGCGCTTGACCGGGTCGACCAGCTCGGTCGCTTTGGCGCGCAGCCGCAGCACCATTTCGTAGAGCCGTTCGAACCAGTGCATCTCCAGAAGCTTGTCGCGCGTGACGTCGAACACGAAGGCGGTGACACCGACGCCGAGCATCTTGGCGAACAGGATCGTGAAGACCGCGCTGGTCCAGTACTCATGCGTGAGCAGCCACAGGCCGACCAGCTTGAGCGGAAACAGCGGGATGATCGGGACCACGAAGACGATCAACGTCATCGCAGGCGACAGCGCGTCGACGCGCTCGGCCAGCCATGATTTGAACCGGGCGAGCGGGATCAGCGCGACGACCCGCGCGACAACAGGCTCGAGATGGTCCCACAGCCAGGCTTCGATCAGGAAGATGATCGCGAGCAGGACCCAGACCGGTTGAAGAAGGCGGCGTAGCATGTGATGTCCCGCCCGATTAGGCTCTGGGCGCGACCCTACATATGGATGGCCCGCTTGCCGACTGCAAGCGCGGCTTCCTTGACGGCCTCGGAGCGGGTCGGATGCGCGTGGCAGGTGCGCGCAAGGTCTTCCGCACTGCCACCAAACTCCATGAGAACGCAGGCCTCGTGGATCATTTCACCGGCCTCGATGCCGATGATGTGCACGCCGAGCACGCGATCGGTTTTCGCATCTGCGAGAATCTTCACGAAGCCGTCAGTCGTCTGGTTGACCTTGGAGCGGCCGTTGGCGGTAAAGGGAAACTTCCCGACGGTATAGGCGACGCCGGCCTGCTTCAGCTCTTCCTCGGTCTTGCCGACGGAGGACACTTCCGGGGTGGTATACACGACGCCTGGGATCACGTCGTAGTTCACGTGGCCGGCCTGGCCTGCGATGATCTCGGCGACCGCGACCGCTTCATCCTCGGCTTTATGGGCGAGCATCGGGCCCGCGACGACGTCGCCGATGGCATAGACGCCCTTCAGGCTGGTGGCGAAATGCGGATCGATCTGCACGCGGCCACGCGGATCGAGCGCAACGCCGGCCTCCTTCAGACCGAGACCATCCGTGTAGGGCACGCGGCCGATGCAGACCAGCACGACGTCGGCCTCGACGGTCTCGGCGGCGCCGCCGGCGGCGGGCTCGATCGTCGCCTTCAGCGTCTTGCCCGAGGTGTCGACCGCGGTGACCTTGGCCCCTAGCTTGAACGCAAAGCCCTGCTTCTCGAGGATACGCTGGAATTGTTTGGCGATCTCGCCGTCCATGCCGGGCAGGATGCGGTCGAGGAATTCGACGACGACGACTTCGGCGCCCAAGCGCTTCCACACCGAGCCGAGCTCGAGGCCGATCACGCCAGCGCCGACGATGAGCAGCTTGCCGGGGACCTTGTCCAGCGACAGCGCGCCGGTCGAGGACACGATGCGCTTCTCGTCGATCTCGATGCCTTTGAGGCGCGCGATGTCGGAGCCGGTGGCGATGACGATGTTCCTGGTCTCGATCACCTGCGACTTGCCGTCGGCGGACACCTCGACCTTGCCGGTGCCGAGGATCTTGCCGGTGCCCTTGAGCACGTCGACCTTGTTCTTCTTCATCAGGAACTCGACGCCCTTGACGTTGCCGTCGATGCCCTGCTGCTTGAAGTTCATCATCGCCGGCAGTTCGAGCTTGGGCGCGGAGACGCTGATGCCCATCTTGGCGAAGGAATGCGCGGCTTCCTCGAACATTTCGGAGGCGTGCAGCAGCGCCTTCGACGGCATGCAGCCGACATTGAGGCAGGTGCCGCCGAGCGTCGCGTTCTTTTCGACCACGGCGACTTTCATGCCGAGCTGGCTGGCGCGCACGGCGCAGACATAACCGCCAGGTCCGGTGCCGATGACGACGAGATCGTAGGTAGCCATGAGAGAAAGTCCCGTGAATTTAACGTTGTGAGGATGTGTCAGCGTCCGCCGGCGCGTCAGCGGCCGCCGGACACATCGAGAGTGGCTGCGGTGACGTAGGAAGCCTCGTCCGACATGAGCCAGATGATGGCGTTGGCGATTTCGTCCGCGGTGCCGACGCGCTTCATCGGCACCAGATGGGCCAGGCGATGATGCCGGTCAGGCTCGCCGCCGGAGGCGTGGATGTCGGTATCGATCAGGCCGGGGCGAATGCCCGCGACGCGAATACCTTCGGCTGCGACCTCGTAGCCGAGGCCGGTGGTGAAGGAATCGATCGCGCCTTTCGACGCGGCGTAATCGACATAAGTGTTGGGCGCGCCGAGCTTGGCCGCGACCGACGACAGATTGACGATGACGCCGCCCTTGCCGCCGTGCTTGGTCGACATCCGCTTCACCGCCTCGCGCGCGCAGAGGATGGAGCCGGTGACGTTGACCGCCAGCACGCGCTGGATGCGCTCGGCCGACATCTCGTCGACGCGCACGCCGCTCTTGCCGACGATGCCGCCATTGTTGACGAGCGCGGCCAGCGGCCCGAACTTGTCGGCAGCCTTGAACAGATCGAGGATGTCGCTCTCTTCGGCGACATCGCATTTCACCGCGATCGCCTTGCCGTTGCCGGCTTCGATTTGCGCGACCACCTCGTCGGCGGCCGTCTCGTTGCTGGCGTAGCCGACCACGACGCGATAGCCGCGCGCGGCCGCAGCAAGCGCGGTCGCACGGCCAATGCCGCGGCTGCCGCCGGTGATGACAACGACCTTATCCGTCACGTCAGCCTCCATGGTTCGACAGGCGCCGTCGCTGCCATCGCGACGGCGCTCGCAGAGCTTCAGGGATCAGAGATCGAGCACCAGGCGCGCCGGATCTTCCAGGCTCTCCTTGACGCGAACCAGGAAGGTGACGGCTTCCTTGCCGTCGATGACGCGGTGGTCGTAGGACAGCGCCAGATACATCATCGGGCGGACCTCGATCTTGCCGCCGACGACCATCGGACGGTCCTGGATCTTGTGCATGCCGAGGATGCCCGACTGCGGCGCGTTCAGGATGGGCGTCGACATCAGCGAGCCGTAGATGCCGCCGTTGGTGATGGTGAAGGTGCCGCCCTGCATCTCGTCGATCTTGAGCTGGCCGTCACGGGCGCGACGACCGAAATCGGCGATGCCCTTCTCGATGTCGGCGATCGACTTGTGGTCGCAGTCGCGCACGACGGGGACGACGAGGCCCTTGTCGGTGCCGACGGCCACGCCGATGTGGTAGTAGTTCTTGTAGATCAGATCGGTGCCGTCGATCTCGGCGTTGACGGCCGGGATGTCCTTCAGCGCCTGCACGACGGCCTTGGTGAAGAAGCCCATGAAGCCGAGCTTCGAGCCATGCTTCTTCTCGAACGCATCCTTGTAGTGGGCACGCAGCGCCATGACGTTGGTCATGTCGACCTCGTTGAAGGTCGTGAGCATGGCCGCGGTGTTCTGCACGTCCTTGAGGCGGCGCGCGATGGTCTGGCGCAGCCGGGTCATCTTGACGCGCTCTTCGCGGGCCGCGTCATCGGCCGGCGAGGCGCTGCGGACCTGCACGGCGGCGGCGGGCTGATTCACCGGGGTCGGCGCGGAGGCCGCACGCTCGATCGCGGCGAGCATGTCGCCCTTGGTGACGCGGCCGTCCTTGCCGGAGCCCGGAACGGTCGAGGCGTCGACGCCGGTCTCGGCGGAGAGTTTTCGCACGGACGGAGCGAGCGGCGCATCGGCCGGCGGCGCTTTCGCGGCCGGAGCGGCGGCGGCGAGAGCCGGAGCAGCTGCCGCAGGCCTGGCGGGCGCAGCCGCAGGCTTTGCACCGGCCGCGCCTTCAGTGATCTGGCCGAGCAGCGCACCGACCGCAACGGTGGTGCCATCAGCGGCGATGATCTCGCTCAGCGTGCCGGCGGAGGGCGCCGGGACTTCGATGGTGACCTTGTCGGTCTCGAGCTCCACCAAGGGCTCGTCGACGGCGACGGCGTCGCCGGCCTTCTTGAACCAGCGGCCGATGGTGGCCTCGGTGACGGATTCGCCGAGCGTCGGCACACGAATTTCAGTCATGGTCTTTTCCTTAAGGGGATCGCAGTCGCGGACAGGAATTCATACGTCATGCCCCGCGAAGGCGGGGCATCCAGTACGCCGCGACGTTCGTTCTGATCACGAACTTCACGGCGTACCGGATTGCCCGCCTTCGCGGGCAACGACAGTCTTAAAAACGTCTCAGCTCAGTGCTTCGTCCAGGAAGGCCTTCAGCTGCGCCTGATGCTTGGACATCAGACCCGTGGCGGTCGCGGCGGAAGCGGCGCGGCCGACATAACGCGGACGCCGGCTCGCGCCGTTCACCTGGTTCAGCACCCATTCCAGATAGGGCTCGATGAAGTGCCAGGCCCCCATGTTGCGAGGCTCTTCCTGGCACCAGATCACCTCGGCCTTCTTGAAGCGGGACAGCTCGGCCACCAGCGCCTTGAGCGGCACCGGGTAGAGCTGCTCGACGCGCATCAGATAGATGTCGTCGATGCCGCGCTTCTCGCGCTCCTCGTAGAGGTCGTAATAGACCTTGCCCGAGCACAGCACGATGCGGCGGATCTTGTCGTCCGGAACGAGCTTGATCGGCTCGTTCGGCAGCATCTGGGCGTCATCATACAGGATACGGTGGAAAGTCGTGCCCTTCGCGAGCTCCTCGAGGCGCGAGACCGCCCGCTTGTGACGCAGCAGCGACTTCGGCGTCATCAGGATCAGCGGCTTGCGGATCTCGCGATGAAGCTGTCGGCGCAGCACGTGGAAGTAGTTCGCCGGCGTGGTTGGGTAGGCCACCTGCATGTTGTCTTCCGCGCACATCTGCAGGTAACGCTCCAGGCGCGCCGAAGAGTGCTCCGGTCCCTGGCCCTCATACCCGTGCGGCAAGAGGCAGACGAGACCGGACATGCGGAGCCATTTGCGCTCACCCGAGGAGATGAACTGGTCGAACACGACCTGCGCGCCGTTGGCGAAGTCGCCGAACTGCGCTTCCCACAGCGTCAGCGTGTTCGGCTCGGCGAGCGAATAGCCGTATTCGAAGCCGAGCACCGCTTCTTCCGACAGCAGCGAGTTGATGACCTCGTAATGGCCCTGCTCGTTGCCGAGATGGTTGAACGGCGTGTAGCGGCTCTCGTCCTCCTGGTCGATCAGGACCGAGTGGCGCTGCGAGAAGGTGCCACGCTCCGAATCCTGTCCGGACAGACGGACGTGATGGTTCTCGTTGAGCAGCGTGCAGAACGCCAGCGCTTCGCCGGTCGCCCAGTCGATGCCCGTGCCGCTATCGATCGCCTTGGCGCGATTTTCCAGGAAGCGCTGAATGGTGCGGTGAACGCGGAAGCCATCCGGCACCTTGGTGATCTTGCGGCCGATGTCCTTGAGGACGGTCAGATCCACGCCGGTGACGCCGCGACGGGCATCCTCTTCCTGGTCGGCGATCTTGAAGCCCGCCCATTTGCCGTCGAGCCAGTCGGCCTTGTTCGGCTTGTAGGAGGTGCCGGCCTCGAACTCGGCATCGAGCCGCGCGCGCCAATCCGCCTTGGCCTTGTCCACCTCGCCCTGGGTCATCACGCCTTCGCTGACCAGCCGGCGGGAATAGAGCTCCAGCGTCGTCGGGTGAGCCGCGATCTTCTTGTACATCACCGGCTGGGTGAACGCAGGCTCGTCGCCTTCGTTATGGCCATGCCTGCGGTAGCAGAACATGTCGATGACGACGGGCTTGTGGAATTTCTGCCGGAACTCGGTCGCGACCTTGGCGGCGAAGACCACGGCTTCCGGATCGTCGCCGTTCACGTGGAAGATCGGCGCGTCGATCATCTTCGCCACATCGGACGGATAGGGCGAGGAGCGCGAGTAGCGCGGATAGGTGGTGAAGCCGATCTGGTTGTTGACGATGAAGTGCACGGAGCCGCCGGTGCGGTAGCCCTTCAGGTCCGACAGGCCGAAGCATTCGGCGACCACGCCCTGGCCCGCGAACGCCGCGTCGCCATGCATCAAAAGCGGCATCACCGAGATGCGCTGGTCCGGCGGATCGCCGTGCTGGTCCTGCTTGGCGCGAACCTTGCCGAGCACGACGGGATCGACGATCTCGAGATGCGAGGGGTTGGCGGTCAGCGACAGATGGATGCGGTTGCCGTCGAACTCGCGGTCCGAGGACGCGCCGAGGTGATATTTGACGTCGCCCGAGCCTTCGACCGCATCGGGATTGGCCGAGCCGCCCTTGAACTCGTGGAACAGCGCCCGGTGGGCCTTGCCCATCACCTGCGTCAGCACGTTGAGGCGGCCGCGATGCGGCATGCCGAGCACGACTTCCTTCACGCCGAGATTGCCGCCACGCTTGATGATCTGCTCGAGCGCGGGGATCAGCGATTCACCGCCGTCGAGGCCGAAGCGCTTGGTGCCGGTGAACTTGGTGTCGCAGAATTTTTCGAAGCCTTCCGCTTCGACCAGCTTCTGCAGAATGGCTCTGCGGCCTTCGCGGGTGAAGGAGATCTCCTTGTCGGGCCCCTCGATGCGCTCCTGGATCCAGGCCTTCTGCGCGGCATTGCTGATGTGCATGAACTCGACGCCGAGCGTCTGGCAGTAGGTGCGCTCGCAGATCGCCGTGATTTCGCGCAAGTTCGCGTATTCGAGACCGAGCACGTGGTCGAGGAAGATCTTGCGGTCGAAATCGGCTTCGCTGAAGCCGTAGGTGCGCGGGTCGAGCTCTTCGCGGTTACGCGGGGCCTCGATGCCGAGCGGATCGAGCTTGGCGTGGAAATGACCACGCATGCGATAGGAGCGGATCAGCATCAACGCACGCACCGAGTCGCGCGTGGCCTGAAGCAAATCGGCGGAGGAAATATCGGTGCCTTTGGCCTGCGCCTTGGCGGCGATCTTGCTGCCGACCGCCTTCTCGACCTCGGCCCAGTTGCCGTCGAGGGCGGAGGTCAGATCGTCCTTGGGGGTCAGCGGCCAGTTGGCGCGCTCCCAGGATGGCCCTTCCGCGTTCTTCCGAACGTCAGCCGGCTGGTCGTTGAGGCTCTTGAAGAACTCCTGCCACTCGGCGTCGACCGAGGACGGGTCCTTCTCGTAGCGGGCGTAGATTTCGTCGATGTAGGTGGCGTTGGTGCCCTGCAAAAACGATGAGAGGGCAAAGGCTGCGTTCGCGTCCTGGCGAGACATACTGGGTTCCTGGCGATTTCGGTTCGCGCATAACAAACGGCGCTGGCGTCGAGCTCCCGGCAGAGGCTCGACGCGACAGGCACCATTTATCCTATTTGCTGCGAAACTTCGCCCGGAAAAGTACGAAGGAGTGAATTAGCCTTTCAATTTTTCGGCAAGCGTATGGCCGAGGCGCGCGGGAGACGGCGATACTGTAATCCCTGCGGATTTCATCGCCTCGGTCTTGGAACCGGCATCGCCCTTGCCGCCGGAGATGATCGCGCCGGCATGGCCCATGCGACGGCCGGGAGGTGCGGTAACACCGGCGATGAAACCGACCATCGGCTTTTTGCGGCCACGCTTGGCCTCGTCCTTGAGGAACTGGGCAGCATCTTCCTCGGCGGAACCGCCGATCTCGCCGATCATGATGATCGACTCGGTCTTGGGATCAGCCAGGAGCATTTCCAGGACGTCGATGAACTCGGTCCCCTTCACCGGGTCGCCGCCGATGCCGACCGCGGTGGTCTGGCCGAGGCCTTCCTGCGAGGTCTGGAACACGGCTTCATAGGTCAGCGTACCCGAGCGGGAGACGATGCCGACGGAGCCGGTCTTGAAGATGTTGGCCGGCATGATCCCGATCTTGCACTCGCCGGCGGTCATGACGCCCGGGCAGTTCGGCCCGATCAGGCGCGACTTGGAGCCGGCCAGCGAGCGCTTCACCCGGACCATGTCGATCACGGGAATGCCTTCGGTAATGCAGACGATCAGCGGGATCTCGGCGTCGATCGCCTCGCAGATCGCGTCCGCCGCGCCCGGCGGTGGCACGTAGATCACCGACGCATCGGCGCCGGTCTTCTCCCGCGCTTCGCGCACGGTGTCGAACACCGGCAGGTTCAGATGGGTCGAGCCGCCTTTGCCGGGCGAGGTGCCGCCCACCATCTTGGTGCCATAGGCAATCGCGGCTTCGGAATGGAAGGTGCCGTTCTTGCCGGTGAAGCCCTGGCAGATGACCTTGGTGTTCTTGTCGATCAGGATGGACATGAGGTCTGCTTTCGCGAAACTAACAGAGTGAGAGGATCAGTGGATGCGGCGGTAGACGCCGGTGAGCACGTCAGCCCAGCCTTCCGCGTCCGGCGAGAACTGGATCTTCAACGAGTAGGAGGAGTCGTCGATGATCTCATAGACGTGGCGCGCGTTGCCGCGGAGCGAGCCGCGCACCAGCGTCAGGGTCTTGCCGACCCACCCGCCGGAGGCGGGCGAGGGCGGGGTGTAGCCGAGTGAATCGTACCAGAACAATTTGTAGGTCCGGTCGTCGCGGTCGTAAGTGAAGATGCCGTGGGTGGCGAAGCTCGGCTTGCCGTCGCGCATCTGCACCGTGTCCTGGATCAGGTAGAACCCGTTCAGGTCCATGCGCGCGACGACACGAGACGTGGCGGTGCCGCCTTCCGTCCAGCGCGACGGAAAGACCACCTCTTCACCATTCCATTCGCCGGCGAACGCGGCGAGACGCGCATGCTCTGCAAGTGGAGATGATGCGGAGAGATGGTCCTGGGCCATGGTCTTAGCCTCCCTTGACGGCCTTCACGATCTTCTGCGCGGCGTCGTCGAGATTGTCGGCCGGCACCACGTTCAGACCGGATTCACGGATGATCTTCTTGCCGAGCTCGACATTGGTGCCTTCGAGGCGAACCACCAGCGGCACGCTGAGGCCGACCTCACGAACCGCAGCCGTGACGCCCTCGGCGATCACGTCGCACTTCATGATACCACCGAAGATGTTGACCAGGATGCCCTTCACATTGGGATCCGCGGTGATGATCTTGAACGCTGCCGCAACCTTCTCCTTGCTGGCGCTGCCGCCGACGTCGAGGAAGTTCGCCGGCGCCATGCCGTAGAGCTTGATGATGTCCATCGTCGCCATGGCGAGGCCGGCGCCGTTGACCATGCAGCCGATATTGCCGTCGAGGGCGACGTAGTTGAGGTCGTACTTCGACGCCTCGATTTCCTTGGCGTCTTCCTCGGTCTCGTCGCGCAGCGCGAGCACGTCGGGA
The DNA here is from genome assembly GCF_900113735.1 of Bradyrhizobium sp. Gha. Taxonomy (GTDB): domain Bacteria; phylum Pseudomonadota; class Alphaproteobacteria; order Rhizobiales; family Xanthobacteraceae; genus Bradyrhizobium. Next base: position 69,329 of record NZ_FOQM01000024.1, on the reverse strand, counting down.
TGACGGAACAGCGAATTGTCGTCGAACGACACCTTGGCGTCGAGCACGCGGAGCTGGCCCTGCTTGGTCACGACCAGCGGGTTGATCTCCAGCATCGACATGTCCTTGGCGACGAACGCCGCGTAGAGCTGCGCGGTGAGCTTCTCGGCCTGCTTGGCGAGATCACCGGAGAGCTTCAGCGCCTTGGCAACGGTGCGGCCGTGATGGCCCATGATGCCGGTCGCGGGATCGACCGAGAAGGTGACGATCTTCTCGGGGCTGTTGTGCGCGACGTCCTCGATGTTGACGCCGCCCTCGGTCGAGACGACGAAGGAGACGCGCGAGGTCTCGCGGTCGACCAGGATCGAGAGATAGAATTCGTTGTCGATGTCGGAACCGTCCTCGATGTAGAGGCGGTTGACCTGCTTGCCGGCGGGGCCGGTCTGGATCGTCACGAGGGTTGCGCCGAGCATCTGCTTGGCGAATTCGGAGACCTCGGCGGCCGACTTGGCGATGCGAACGCCGCCCTTGTCGCCGGCCGAGGCTTCCTTGAACTTGCCCTTGCCGCGGCCGCCGGCATGGATCTGGCTCTTCACCACATAGACGGGACCGGGCAGCGCCTTGGCGGCTGCTTCCGCGTCTGCGGCCTTGAGAACCGGAACGCCCTTGGAGATCGCTACACCGAACTCGCTCAGCAGCGCCTTGGCCTGATATTCGTGGATATTCATATGGTCGCTCCCTGAACCCGCGGGCGGTGACCCCTCAGGGCCCATCTCAGTCTTGTGGCTGGCATACCATATACCACAGCAACTGCAACCCGGATTCTTTGATGTCGGAAATCTTGGGCCGGGCCCCGTCCCGGCGAGGCGGGCCCGGAAATGAAACCGCCGAGGACCGGTTTTCGGTCCTCGGCGGGATTGTCTAGGCCTTAGCGACCGAGAAGATCGGGCGCGATCTTCTTGCAGGCATCGACCAAGCCCTGCACGGCGCCGACCGACTTGTCGAAGGCCTCGCGGTCCTTGCCGGCGAGCTCGATCTCGACGACGCGCTCAACGCCCTTCGAGCCGATCACGACGGGCACGCCGACATACATGTCCTTCACGCCGTATTCGCCGTTGAGATAAGCGGCGCAGGGCAGCACGCGCTTCTTGTCACGCAGATAGCTCTCGGCCATCGCAATGGCCGAAGCAGCCGGCGCATAGAAGGCCGAGCCGGTCTTGAGCAAATTGACGATCTCGGCGCCGCCGTTGCGGGTGCGGTCGACGATCTCGTCGAGGCGCGCCTGCGAGGTCCAGCCCATCTTGACGAGGTCGGGCAGCGGGATGCCGGCAACGGTGGAGTACTTCACCAGCGGCACCATGGTGTCGCCATGGCCGCCGAGCACGAAGGCGGTGACGTCTTCGACCGAGACGTTGAACTCGTCGGCCAGGAAGTAGCGGAAGCGCGCGGAGTCGAGCACGCCGGCCATGCCGACGACCTTCTTGTGCGGCAGGCCCGAGGCCTTCTGGAGCGCCCAGACCATGGCATCGAGCGGGTTGGTGATGCAGATGACGAAGGCGTCGGGGGCGTATTTCTTGATGCCCGCACCGACCTGCTCCATGACCTTGAGGTTGATGGAGAGGAGGTCGTCGCGGCTCATGCCGGGCTTGCGCGGCACGCCGGCGGTGACGATGCAGACCTTGGCGTTGTCGAGCGCCTCGTAGGAGTTCGCACCGCTGTAGTGCGCGTCAAAACCGTCGACCGGCGAGGACTGCGCGATGTCGAGCGCCTTGCCCTGCGGCACGCCCTCGGCGATGTCGAACATCACGACGTCGCCCAGTTCTTTCAAGCCGATGAGGTGAGCCAGCGTTCCGCCGATCTGACCGGAGCCAATCAAAGCAATCTTGTCGCGCGCCATGTGAACTGTCCTTTAGACACGTAAGGAGGGGAAACTGAGAGGGTGGTTATCCCTTTCGCTTGCCCCGTTCAAGTCGGTGGATGCCCAATTGTCGGGCTTGCCGCTTATACAAGCGCAACCCTATCATTCCGGGCGACGCGTGCATCGTAACCCGAAAGTGACGCAGCAAATTCCGCGCTCGGCCGCAGCGGCGAGGCCGAAAATGACAGCGCTGGCAAATAGGACCTAAGTCTCCACCAGACCTTTGGTGGAGCCGCTGGCGGTGGAATCCTTACGCCCGTGAGCCAGCGCCAGATAGGATTCCGAACTCATCTCGATCAGGCGCGATGAGGTCCGCTTGAACTCCATCGCCTCAATGCCCTCTGTGGCGAGATAGAGCGAGATCGGGTCGGCGTCGGCCGAGGCCATCAGCTTCACGGCATTGTCATAGAGCGTGTCGATCAGCGTGATGAAGCGCTTGGCGGCGTTGCGCTGGGAGAAGTCCATCACTGGAATATGGTCGACCAGGATGGTGTGGTAGTCGTGCGCCAGCCTGAGGTAGTCTGATGCACCGAGCGGCTTCTCGCAGAGATCGGCGAAGCCGAAGCGCGCCACACCATGGGCCGAGCAGGGCACGTGCAGGATGCGCCCCTTGATCTGGACGTCGCGCGACTTGCATTTGGCGTTGCCGGTCATTTTGGCCCAGGCGCGATCGAGCGCAGCGCGGGCATCGCCGTTCACCGGCGTCAGCCACATCGGCACGCCCTGAAGCTTCTCCAGCCGGAAGTCGGTGCGCGCATCGAGCCGCGAGACGTCCATGTGGTCGGTGATCTGCTTGATGAAGGGCAGGAACAGCGCGCGGTTGAGGCCGCCCTTGTAGAGATCATCGGGCGCGACGTTGGAGGTCGCGACCACGACGGTGCCGAGCTCGAACAGCTTTGCGAACAGCCGTCCGAGGATCATCGCGTCCGCGATGTCGGTGACGTGGAATTCGTCGAAGCAGAGCAGCCAGCTCTCCTCGAAGATCGCATGCGCGGTCAGCGCGATGACGTCGCCGTCGGCGATCTCGCCGCGCGCGATGCCCTGGCGATAATCGTAGATGCGCTCGTGCACATCGGCCATGAATTCGTGAAAATGCGCGCGGCGCTTGTGCTCGACCGTGGAGTGCTGGAAGAACAGATCCATCAGCATGGTCTTGCCGCGGCCGACCTCGCCATGGATGTAGAGCCCGCGCGGCGCTTCGTTCTTGTCGCCACCGTTGAACAGGCGGGCGAGCAGCCCCTGCTTGCGCTTCGGGCTGTAGTTCGCAAGCCGCAGGTCGAGCGCCGCATAGGCCTCGGCGACCTCGGCCTGCGCGGCATCGGGCTCGATCGCGCCTGATGCGATCTGGGCCTGATAGGCTTCGCTGAAGGAGGAGTTCGGGGTGGAGAGCATGGCTCTTTACCGCCAGAGACCGGCGGAAATTGCAAGCCGTCAATTGGTGGACGGGGTATGCGCTTTCTTCTCCCTCGCCCCGTTGTTACGGGAGAGGTCGGGGTGAGGAGCATTTCTCCACGCGTGAGATCGCCGTGAGACCTGTCCCCCTCACCCGGAGCGCAAGAGCGATCCGACCTCTCCCGCAAGCGGGGAGAGGTGAAGAAAGAAATCACTCACACAGCTCGTAGGCGTCCTCGACCACATACGGGCCGCCGCCGGTCGATGCGCGCGAGGAGAACAGCACGAAGCGCTCCGCCACGAAGGCCTTGCTGGGGAAGTAGCCGCGGATCGAGAGATAGTCGGCGACGTCGCGGTCGGAGGCGTCGTGCAGCCGGGCCAGCGTGACGTGCGGGATGAACTTGCGGCCCTCCGGATCGAGGCCGATCCGCTGCATCATGCGTTCGAGCTCGGCCTGCAGCTCCATCAGGGGCTTGCTCGGCGCGATCGTCGCAACGACCGCCCTCGGTTTGCGACCGCCGAAACTCGTCAACCCCTGCACCTTCACCTCGAAGGGCTTGCGGTCGACGCGAAACAGCATCGATGCGATCTCGTTGGCGGAGACGCCATCGATGTCGCCGATGAAGCGCAGGGTGACGTGATAGTTTTCGGGATCGATCCAGCGGGCGCCTGGAAGGCCACCTCGCAAATTGGAAAGCGTCTGGCAGACCTCGGTCGGAATTTCCAGACCAGTAAACAAACGCGGCATCGTTTCGTACTCCCGATGCTTGGGCATGATCCCCCGGGAGAGATCATATCCAGATTTTAGAGCCGGCGACGAATCACCAGTACCCTGATTCCTATCGCAGTTGTGTGACTCTGCGAAGTGTTGCCGAGGCTATACCGGGAAAACCCTGGTGTCAGGGTTAGCATTGCCTGCATTTCAACGGCGCTGCTCGCCGATCGTGCGCACGAATGCCTCCACCGTGGGCAGCATGTTGTTGACGATGATGTCGACGCCTGCAGCGGTCGGATGAATGCCGTCGGCCTGGTTGAGCTTGGCGTCCGCGGCGACGCCGTCGAGGAAGAACGGATAGAGCGGCACGTCGAACCGCTTCGCCAGTTCCGGATAAATCGAATTGAAGCGCGCGCCATAGTCCGCGCCGAAATTCGGCGGCGCCAGCATGCCACACAGCATCACGGCGATCTTGCGCGCCTTCAGACGCTGAACGATGTCGGTCAACGCCGCCCGCGTCAAGTCGGGGTCGATGCCGCGCATCGCGTCGTTGGCGCCGAGCTCGACGATGACGCCTTCGGTTCCCTCGGGCACCGACCAGTCGAGCCGGTCGCGGCCGCCGGACGAGGTGTCGCCAGACGCGCCAGCGTTGATCATGTCAACCTCTATGCCTTTGACATGCAACGCTTTTTGAAGCTTGGCAGGAAACGCATCCGGGGCCGGGAGGCCAAGACCCGCGCTCAAGGAATCGCCGAGAACGACGAGCTTGATCGGTTTTGTCGAATCCGCCCGGGCCGGAGCCGCGAGTGTCATCAAAGCGAGCATCAACACGGCTATGTGCATGAACAATCCGTAACGCCTCTCGACCCCGCGTGCGGAGTTGCCATATGACCGGACCATGGATAGTCGCATCGAAACCTCTTCGCTCGCCGGCACTGCGCCGGACACCATCGCCATCACCAACGTCAATCTGTCATTGGGCACGGGGGCGGCACGCGTTCACATCCTCAAGGATATCAGCCTGCGGATCGGCTCGGGGGAGACGATCGGCCTGATCGGCCCGTCAGGCTCGGGCAAATCCACGCTGCTGATGGTGATGGCGGGGCTGGAGCGACCTGATAGCGGAGAGGTGGTGGTGTCAGGCACGCCTTTCAATGCCCTCGACGAGGACGCGCTGGCGCGTTTTCGCGGCCGCCAGGTCGGCATCGTCTTTCAGTCCTTTCATCTGATCCCGACCATGACCGCGCTGGAGAATGTCGCGGTGCCGCTCGAGCTCGCCGGCAATCCTGATGCCAGCAAGCGCGCGGCCAAGGAGCTGCAATCGGTTGGGCTCGGCGATCGCCTGCATCATTATCCCACGCAGCTCTCCGGCGGCGAGCAGCAGCGCGTGGCGCTGGCGCGCGCGCTGGCGCCCGATCCCGCCATCCTCGTCGCCGATGAGCCGACCGGCAATCTCGACGAGGCTACGGGAAAGCAGATCATCGATCTGCTCTTCACCAAACATGCCGAGCGCGGCATGACGCTGGTGCTGGTGACGCACGATTCCTCGCTCGCACATCGCTGCGACCGCGTGATCCGACTGCGTTCGGGCCGCATCGACACGCCGACGACCAACGCATGAGCGCCGCCATCGAACCGTTTGCGAAGCCGAACGGCCTCGCATTGTCGCTGCGCTATGCCTTGCGCGAATTGCGCGGCGGCCTGCGCGGCTTCTACGTCTTCATCGCCTGCATTGCGCTCGGGGTGATGGCGATTGCGGGCGTCGGCTCGGTCTCAGCGAGCCTCAGCGACGGTCTCGCGCGCGAGGGCCGCACGCTGCTCGGCGGCGACGTCTCGTTCGTGCTGTTCCAGCGCGAGGCCAAGCCGGACGAAGTCGCGTTCCTGCGCTCGCGCGGCACCCTCTCCGTCGCCGCCACCTTGCGCGGCATGGCGCGCTCGGCCGAGGGCAAGCTGGCGCTGGTCGAGATGAAGGCGGTCGACGATACCTATCCGATGCTCGGACAGTTGACACTGGCGCCGCCACGGTCCCTGACCGATCTGCTCGCGGAACGTGACGGCGCATTCGGCGCGGCTGCCGATCCGACGCTGCTGGCGCGGCTTTCGCTCAAGATCGGCGACCGCGTCACCGTTGGCTCTGCGACGTTCCAGATCCGCTCCAGCGTCGAGGCCGAGCCCGACAAGCTCGCCAGCGGCATCGGCTTTGGCCCACGCTTGCTGATCAGCGAGGCGGCCTTGCGCGCCACCGGTCTCATTCAGCCAGGCAGCCTGGTGCGCTGGGTTTACCGCGTCAAACTGCCCGACATCGCCAACAGCGACAGCGCCACCGATGCCTTCATTGCCGATGCCCGCAACGCCGCGCCGCAGGCCGGCTGGGAGGTCCGCAGCCGCTCCAATGCCTCGCCGCAGCTCGAACGCAATATCAGCCGTTTCACCCAGTTCCTGACCCTGGTCGGCCTCGCCGCGCTTCTGGTCGGCGGTGTCGGCGTCGCCAACGCCGTGAAGAGCCATATCGACCGCCGGCTCGAGGTGATCGCGGCCTTCAAGGCCGTCGGCGCCACCGGGCGCGACGTATTCGGCATTTATCTGGCGCAGGTCGTGCTGCTCGCCGCGATCGGCTCGGTGATTGGCCTGGCGCTCGGCGCGGCGATGCCGTTCGCCATCGCCGGCCTGTTCGGCAAGCTGCTGCCGCTGCCGGTCGTGCCGGCGGTGCATGCCGACGAGCTCGCACTGTCCTTCGTCTATGGCCTGCTCACCGCGCTCGCCTTCGGTCTGTGGCCGCTCGGACGCGTGCATGACGTGCCGGTCGCGGCGCTGTTCCGCGACACCGTCGCCGCCGAATGGCACCGGCCCCGCCTGGGCTATCTCGTGTTCATGGCCGGTGTCGTCGCGCTGCTGGTCGCTGTCGTGATCGGCCTCTCCTTCGACAAGCGCATCGCCCTGGTGTTCGTGGTCTCCTCCGTCGTCGTGTTCGCCGTGCTGCGCGGCGTCGCTGCCGTGCTGATGGCGATCGCGCGCCGATTGCCGCGCACGCGCTTCACCATGCTGCGGCTTGCGATCGCCAACATCCACCGGCCGGGCGCATTGACGCCGTCGGTCGTGCTCTCGCTCGGGCTTGGCCTCGCGGTGCTCGTCACCATCACCCAGATCGACGGCAATCTGCGGCGGCAGTTCCTCGCCGCGCTGCCCGATCGCGCGCCGGCGTTCTACTTCATCGACATTCCGAGCACGCAGGCCGCCGAGTTCGACGGTTATCTGCGCCAGATCGCCCCCGGCGCGAAGGTCGAGGACGTGCCGATGCTGCGCGGGCGCATCGCCGCCGCCCGCGGCGTCCGCGCCGAGGACCTCAAGCCGTCGACCGATTCCGAGTGGGTGCTGCAAAGCGACCGCGGCCTGACCTATACGGGCGAGCTGCCGAAAGGCTCCAAGGTCGTCGAGGGCGAATGGTGGCGCGCCGACTATTCCGGCCCGCCGCTGGTCTCGATGGAGAAGAAGATCGCCGACGGGCTTGGCCTCAAGCTCGGCGACGAAATCGTCGTCAACGTGCTCGGCCGCGACATCGCGGCGAAAATCAGCAATCTGCGCACGATCGACTGGCAGGGCCTCGGCATCAATTTCGTTCTGGTGTTCTCGCCGAACGCCTTCAAGGGCGCGCCGCATACCCACATCGCCACACTGACGGAATCGGGCGGCGATGCGGCCGGCGACGGCAAGATCATCAAGCAGGTGGCGGACGCCTACCCAATGGTGACGAGCGTGCGCGTGCGCGAGGTGATGGAGACGGTCGGCGCGGTCGTGACCAACCTCGCGCTTGCGATCCGCGGCGCCAGCGCCGTGACCCTGATCTCGGCAATCCTGGTGCTGGGCGGCGCGCTCGCCGCCGGTCATCGCCACCGGGTCTATGATGCGGTCATCCTCAAAACGCTCGGCGCGACGCGGCTGCGGCTGCTCGGCGCCTATGCGCTCGAATACCTCTTGATCGGCCTTGCCACCGCAATGTTCGGCGTGATCGCCGGCAGCATGGCCGCCTGGATGATCGTGACGCGGCTGATGACGCTGACCTTCGTCTGGCAAGGCGGCAGCGCGGCCGGCGTGGTCGTGGCCGCGCTGGTCGTCACCGTCGGGCTTGGGCTCGCAGGCACGCTGCTGGCCTTGAACAAAAAGCCCGCCACGGTGTTGCGGAATTTGTGACAAAAGGTAGCGGGTGGCGCTCCGGGCCGGAATCGGCCGGACCGGAATCGCAGGATTCCTGCGATTAACCACGTCTGCCGTCAGGTTCTCGTCAGGATCGCGCGGAAGGGCGACATTCGGCCGCGCGTGGACGGTTGCAGCGGATGTGTTAGTTTCCCACATATCGGATGGGTTCGGAGCCCCGATTGTTAGCCAAAATTTAGTCGGCAGGCATCGGTATCCGAGATAGAATTTGACGAACCGGCGGCATGGCAACCCCTGTGCCGGACCGGGCCAACCAACGGGAATTCGACCATGTCGGACCTAGACCGCAATTACGCTTCTCCTTTCGGCAGGGCCGCCGGGCGTGTTGACGCCGCGACGGTCGACGCCGGCCTGCGCGCCTACATGCTGCGCATCTACAATTACATGAGCATCGGCCTCGCCATCACCGGCCTCGCCGCGCTCGGTGTCTACATGGCTGCCGTGACCGACGTTCCGACGGCCGAAGCGGTCCGCGTCGGCAAGCTGTTCCTGACGCCGTTCGGCTACGCGATGTTCGTGAGCCCGCTGAAATATCTGTTCATGCTGGCGCCGCTCGCCATGGTGTTCGTGATCTCGGCCGGCATCAACCGTCTGGCACCCTCGACCGCCCAGATCCTGTTCTGGGTGTTCTCGGCGCTGATGGGCATCTCGCTGTCCTCGATCTTCCTGGTGTACACGCACACCTCGATCGTGCGGGTGTTCTTCATCACCGCGGCGACGTTCGGTGCGCTGAGCCTCTACGGCTACACCACCAAGCGTGACATGAGCGGCATGGGCTCGTTCCTGTTCATGGGCCTGATCGGCATCATCATCGCGAGCCTGGTGAACCTGTTCCTGGCCAGCACGGCGCTGCAGTTCATCGTCTCGGTGGTCGGCGTTCTCGTGTTCGCGGGCCTCACCGCCTGGGACACCCAGCGCCTGAAGAACGACTACATCTACGGCTACGCCTCGGCCGGCGGTGACATCGCCGAGCGTGCGGCGATATCGGGTGCGCTGTCGCTGTATTTGAACTTCATCAACCTGTTCACGCTGCTGCTGCAGCTCCTCGGCCAGCGCGACTAAGCGCCAGCCGCAAGAGAACGGACACGAACCCCGGCCGAAAGGCCGGGGTTTTTGTTTGTGCCGAGCTAGTTGCCACAAACACCGTCATTGCGAGCGAAGCGAAGCAATCCAGAGTCCCTTCGCGGACGCATTTCTGGATTGCTTCGTCGCATCAGCGCAAAATTGCTACGCAATTTTGTCGCGAGCTCCTCGCAATGACGGAGTATGTGGAAGCAGCATTGCCCCTTCCAGCGCCCTCGCGAACGCTCTAATCTTCCCCCATGTCCGCACCCGAAATCAGGCCCGCCATCGAGGCCGACCTCCCCGCCATCACCGCGATCTATCAGCAGGCTGTCCGCGAGGGCACCGCGACGTTCGAGCTCGATCCGCCCGACCTCGCCGAGATGACGCGCCGCTATCGCACGCTGGTCGACGGCGGCTATCCCTATTTCGTCGCCATGCTCGACGGCCGCGTCGCCGGCTACGCCTATGCCGGCGCCTACCGGCCGCGGCCGGCCTATCGCTTTACAGTCGAGAACTCGATCTATCTCGATCCCGCCTTCCATCGCCGCGGCATTGGCTCGCTGCTGCTGGACCGGCTGATCAGCGAATGCGAGGCGCGCGGCTTCCGCCAGATGATTGCCGTCATCGGCGATTCCGCCAATGCCGGGTCTATCGGCGTGCACACCCGGGGCGGCTTCAAGATGATCGGCACGCATCCCAATGTCGGCCTGAAATTCGGCCGTTGGCTGGATACGGTCATGATGCAGCGCGATCTCGGCGAGGGCGCGAAGACGGTGCCTGGGACGTAATTTCGGTCACACCACCGCCAGCTTGCGGTCGATCACAAGCAGCACGCGGTCGAGCTCATGGCCGCGGCGCAGGATCAGGCCGGTCGCCGAGATCACGCTGTACATGCCCTGCTTGCGCGCGAGCCGCGGATCTTTCTCGATGCGGTAGATCGGCACTTCGGAGGCGCGGCGATAGACCGAGAACACGGCGCGGTCTTTCAGGAAGTCGATGGCATAGTCGCGCCACTCGCCGTCGGAGACCATACGGCCATAGAGGTTGAGAATTCGGTTGAGCTCGAGCCGGTTGAACGTCACCCGGTTCGGTTGGGCATTCGCAGCGGCGGGGCGCACCGCTGCGCGCTGCTCGCTCGGATCGGCATCCTCCGACGTCAAATTCATGGGGCGCCTCCTCATCGCTCGGCATGACCGCCTCCGCGAAGACCGTCCCCGGAGCCGCGGATCATGACATCTGCATGATTGCGCCAACTGTTCCCCGCCGCAAGAGGCTGTTGTCCGGCCCCTCGAACGATCCCGGCTGAGCTCGGCGGGCGGCTGAAACTCATGACAACGGTGGACCCCCCCAGCGGCAAACCGTCACAGGATCGTTAGCAGGAATCACAGGATCGCCGCTTTTCCGCCCACCGCCTGCCGCCCTGCGCTGCGAGAAGGCTGGTGTGCGTTGACCCGGTCCTTTCGGTTCCGGATTCCTCAGCCCCCAGCCCCCCGGGGTCGAACAGGATCGGGTCTGTACGCACGACAAGGAGGACCAACGCAAGTTGGTCCTTTTTTTTGTCCGTGGCTGAGTGTGGCCGTGACGAAGCTGCAGTCCGAGCATCCGCGCGAAAACTCTCTCCCCTCGTGCTCAGGAGCCGCCAAGCGCTGTCTCCAAGGATCGAGCGCCGGATGCATCAACGGGGGCCTGCATGGGCTCCCGCGGCGATGCAGAGCATCGTCCGCTAGACGGCGCTCACGCGCCTCCTCACCATGAGGGCTGAAAGTGGTGCTTGTATCAGGAGATTCGAAGCGTTCGCTTCAGTGCAGCGAGGTGTACGCCGCGCCCAGCATTGCGCCTGGCTTCTCGCGACTGCCGTCCTGGACATAGACCACCGCGCCGTCGACGGCATCGCGCGATGTCAAATTCTCGATCGGCACCGTCCAGCTTTCCGGACGTCCGTTCCAGTCACCGACCTTGAGCAGATTGCGTACGACGTTGTGGTAGGTGATCTGCTGTCCACGGTTCTCGCCGCGGCTGATCTCGATCGGCACCGATCTCACGATCGAGCAGATCCAGACCTCGCCATGCGAGACCGCCGGCTCTTTGCTCGCCGCCACCGACACGTTGATCTGCTTGCCCGTGAGCGACATCGTCACCGGCACGCTCATCACGCCCGCGCTGGTGTCGGTCTTGTCGATTGCATTTTCGATGCCGGAGCGATCGCTGCCGATGACATGCGCAGCGCCGTTGACCACGACCTGCGGCGTGTAGACTTCGCGATCACCGCGCATCCGTGAATAGGCGCGCTGCCGCGCCGAGAAACGTGAGTCCGCCAGCGTGTCCTTCCAGCCGAGATAATCCCAATAGTCGATCGGCATGCTCAGCGCGATGATCGAGGGATCCTTGGCGAGGTCGCCGATGACCTTGTCGGCGGGCGGGCAGGAGGAACAGCCCTGGGAGGTGAAGAGCTCGACCACCGCGCGGGGATCGGCCTGGGCGGGACGAATGACGGCGACGATGGCGCAGATGCCGATTGCTCCCGACCACAATGCACCGGACCATCGCGAAACGAGATTAGAAGCCATCATTCCAGTCATGTCGAACGTCACACATGGTAGCTCGTTGAGGAAGATCTTATCGCCTGATGGTCACCGTAGTCTTACGGGCCGAATGCATCCAACCGTTCAAGGGGGTTTTTGCCGGGCAGGCCCATCCGAAACATACCGCAAACGTACAAAGGCGGCCTTTTTGATAGGCCGCCTTTGTTTAACCTTCTACTCACGTCGCGGTGAGCCACCGTTCACAAATTCGCGCGCCAAAGTGCGCCAAGCGCACTTTCGCTTGTTGTCGGAGCATGATCTTTCCGGAGAACCGCTGCGCAGTCTTCCGGATCGTGCTCTAGGCCGCGAGCTTGCGCAGCACATAGTGGAGAATGCCGCCATTCCGGTAGTAATCGAGCTCGTCCAGCGTATCGATGCGGCAGAGCAGCGAAACGCGCTGCAACGAGCCATCGCCGGAGACGATCTCCGCGGTCAGCTTCTGGCGCGGCTTGAGGTCACCGACCAGGCCGCGCAGCGTGACCTTCTCGTCACCCTTCAGGCCGAGCGACGACCAGGAGGTGCCGTCCTCGAAGGTCAGCGGCAGCACGCCCATGCCGACCAGGTTCGAGCGATGGATGCGCTCGAAGCTCTGGCAGATCACGGCGCGCACGCCGAGCAGACGGGTGCCCTTCGCGGCCCAGTCGCGCGAGGAGCCGTTGCCGTATTCGGCGCCGGCGAACACCACCAGCGGCACCTGCTCCTGCTGATACTTCATCGCGGCGTCGTAGATCGACATCTGCTCGCCGTCGGGCCAGTGCTTGGTGAGGCCGCCTTCGGGGATGTTTCCATCCGCGCCCTTGAGCATGAAGTTCTTGATGCGGATGTTGGCGAAGGTGCCGCGCATCATCACTTCATGATTGCCGCGGCGCGTGCCGTACTGGTTGAAATCGGCGGGACGCACCTGGTGCTCGCTGAGATATTTGCCAGCGGGCGAGGTCAGCTTGATCGAGCCGGCCGGTGAAATGTGGTCTGTGGTGATCTTGTCGCCGAACATGGCGAGGATGCGCGCCTCGACGATGTCGGTGACCGGCTCCGGCTCCTTCTTCATGCCGTCGAAATAGGGCGGGTTCTGCACATAGGTCGACGACATGTTCCAGCGATAGGTCTCGCTCTCGACCGTCTTGATCTTGCGCCAGTTGGCGTCGCCCTTGAACACGTCGGCATATTTCTTCTTGAAGATCGTCGAGGTCACGAACTTCTTCATGAAGGCATTGATTTCCTTCGTCGTCGGCCAGATGTCCTTCAGGTACACCGGCTTGCCGTCCTTGCCTTCGCCGAGCGGCTCGACCGCGAGGTTCTTGGTGACGCTGCCGGCGAGCGCATGCGCGACGACCAGCGGCGGCGAGGCGAGATAGTTCGCCTGCACGTCCGGCGAGACGCGGCCTTCGAAGTTGCGGTTACCTGACAGCACGGCGGCGGCGACGATGCCGTTGTCGTTGATCGACTTCGAGATCTCCTCCGGCAGCGGGCCGGAATTGCCGATGCAGGTGGTGCAGCCGAAGCCGACCAGATTGAAGCCGACCTTGTCGAGATCTTTCTGCAGACCGGAATCGGCGAGATAGCCGGCAACGACCTGGCTGCCCGGAGCAAGCGAGGTCTTCACCCACGGTTTTGCCTTGAGGCCCTTCGCAGCGGCGTTGCGCGCCAACAGGCCGGCGCCGATCAGCACGCTCGGATTCGAGGTGTTGGTGCAGGACGTGATCGCGGCGATCACCACGTCGCCATGACCGATCTCGTAATCCTTGCCTTCAACGGCAAAGCGCTTGTTGGGCTCCTCGGTCTTCTTGTACTCGCTGCCGAGTGCGAGCGAAAAACCTTCGGCAACCGACGGCAGCGCGATGCGGCCCTCAGGACGCTTCGGACCGGCCATCGACGGCACGACGTCGGCGAGGTCGAGCGTCAGCGTTTCCGTGAAAACGGGATCGGCCGACTTGGCGGTGCGGAACAGGCCTTGCGCCTTGGCATAGGCCTGCACCAGCGCCACGCGCGGTGCGGCGCGGCCGGAGGTCTTGAGGTAATCGATCGCAGCGGCGTCGACGGGGAAGAAGCCGCAGGTCGCGCCATATTCCGGCGCCATGTTGGCGATGGTCGCCTTGTCGGCGACGGAGAGATTGTCGAGGCCGGGGCCGAAGAACTCGACGAACTTGCCGACCACGCCGAGCTTGCGCAGCATCTGCGTGACTGTGAGCACGAGGTCGGTCGCGGTGACGCCTTCCTTCATCGCGCCCTTCAGCTTGAAGCCGACGACGTTGGGCAGCAGCATCGACAGCGGCTGACCGAGCATGCAGGCTTCCGCCTCGATGCCGCCGACGCCCCAGCCGAGCACGGCGAGACCGTTGACCATCGTGGTGTGCGAGTCGGTACCGACGAGCGAGTCGGGATAGGCGACCTCGAAGGTGCCGGTCTTCTTGCCGACCGTCATCTTCTCCTTCTTGGTCCAGACCGTCTGGGAGAGATATTCGAGATTGACCTGGTGGCAGATGCCGGTGCCGGGCGGCACGACGGAGAAGTTCGAGAATGCCTTCTGGCCCCATTTCAGGAACTCGTAGCGCTCCTGGTTCTGCTTGTACTCTTCCGTGACGTTCTTGGCGAAAGCCTTGTTGTCGCCGAAGAAGTTCACGATCACGGAGTGATCGATGACGAGATCGACCGGCACCAGCGGATTGATCTTCTCGGCATCGCCGCCGAGCTTCTGCATCGCATTGCGCATCGCGGCGAGGTCGACGACGGCCGGAACGCCGGTGAAGTCCTGCATCAGCACGCGGGCCGGGCGGAACGCGATCTCATGCTCCAGCGACTTCTTGCGCAGCCACTTCGACACCGCGACGATGTCTTCCTTCTTGACCGAGCGGCCGTCCTCGTTGCGGAGCAGGTTCTCGAGCAGGACCTTCATCGAATAGGGAAGTTTCGAAATTCCCTTCAGACCATTCTTCTCGGCCGTGGGCAGGCTGTAATACACATAGGTCTTGGCGCCGACCTTGAGGGTCTTTTTGCATTTGAAGCTGTCGAGCGAGGTCATGTAGGAATCCCAATTGTTAGACATACCCGGCAGGGTATTTTAACACCGTCAGCGTATCAGGCTGGGTCGCTTGCAGGGGCAGGTTGAGTTGCTGCATCAAGTAGTTCCGGGCTTATAGAAGCTTTCTAACCGCGCCGCCACAGCCACAATCGAACCGAGCAAGTCGCGAGCCAAAAATTCTGATGCGCTACCCCAACAATTCCTGAGGCCTGGCTTGAACAGGTTGGTACCAGGCCAGATGCAGCTGTCCGGACGTGGGGTCACTTGCGTGCGGAGCGGCCGCGAGGTGTTTTCCGGGCTCGATTTCGAGGTGGCCTCCGGCGCAGCCGTGGCTGTCGTCGGCCGCAACGGTTCGGGCAAGACCTCGCTGCTGCGGCTGATCGCGGGCCTGCTCATTCCGGCTGGCGGCACGATCGTACTGGACGGCGGCGACGCCGACATGACGCTGCCCGAGCAGTGCCACTATCTCGGCCACCGCGATGCGCTGAAGCCGGCCCTGAGCGTGGCGGAAAATTTGTCATTCTGGGCTGATTTTCTCGGCGGCAAGCGTTTTGACGCGGCCGCGAGTCTCGCGGCCGTCGGTCTCGACCATGCCGCCGATCTGCCCGCCTCCTTCCTGTCCGCCGGCCAGCGCCGCCGGCTGTCGCTGGCCCGGCTGCTGACGGTCCGCCGCCCGGTCTGGCTGCTGGACGAACCGACCACGGCACTGGATGCCGCCGGTCAGGAGATGTTCGGCGGCCTGATGCGGGGCCACCTGGCAGGCGGCGGCATGATCATTGCGGCCACCCATGGGCCGCTCGGGATCGAAGCGCGGGAGCTGCGGATCGGGGGGACGGCGTGAGGATCGTGGACCCTCAGTTTTCCAAGCGGCCGGGCGCCGGCCTCTCCGTTCCCTCCCCCCTTGTGGGGGAGGGTCAGGGAGGGGGGTGCGGTACGGCGCGGCCTCTCGATTCTAGCGTTGGAGAAGCGAGCGCTCTGTTGCTGTCGCCTCGCCCCAAGCGAGCATCTCTCCCGGGGCTACCCCCCTCCCCAACCCTCCCCCACAAGGGGGGAGGGAGCGCAGTTTGCCTGTGGCGAGAGGCGGCCATACGCGGCCCCGGACGGAGCCCCCCATGACCGCCCTCTCCGCCCTGATCCGTCGGGACATCAAGATCGCGCTGCGCGTTGGCGGCGGGGCGCTCATTGGCGTGCTGTTCTTCCTGACCGTCGTCGTGCTGATGCCATTCGCGCTGGGACCGGATCTGGCGCTGCTGTCGCGGCTGGGGCCTGCCATCCTCTGGCTCGGCGCGCTGCTGGCCAGCCTGCTCACGCTGGACCGGCTGTTCATGGCCGACCATGAGGACGGCTCACTCGATTTGATCACGATGAGCCGGACCCCGCTGGAACTGGCCTGCGCAGCCAAGGCGCTGGCGCATTGGCTGGCCGCGGGCCTGCCGCTTGTTGTCGCAGCCCCCGTGCTCGGCCTGCTGCTCAATCTCGACATGGCCGCCACCGGCGCCGTTGCGCTGACGCTGCTCGCCGGCACCCCGGCGCTGACCTTTACCGGCATGATCGGTGCGGCGCTGGCGGTGACGCTGCACCGGGGCGGGCTCTTGATGGCCGTGCTGGTGCTGCCGCTGTCGATACCCGTGCTCATCTTCGGGGTCGCAGCCTCGCAAGCCGCGATCACGGGGCCGTTGTCATTCGGGGCGCCATTCTCGATCCTCTGCGCGCTGACGCTGGTCAGCCTCGTGATCGGCCCGTTCGCGGCGGCGGCGAGCCTGAAACATGGACTCGACTGAAAATGGGTTCGATTGGCTTGACCCCGATCAACTTTCGCTACGCGCTTCCATGCTGATTGCGTGAGCGCCGACCTGTGATTATCAGAACACCATGTCGCTGATTGACCTCGCCAACCCCACCAGGTTCCTCGCGCTCTCGGCGCGGGTGCTGCCATGGCTTGTGGCCGCGACAATCATCCTGCTCGCGATCGGCCTCTATCAATCGGCCACCGCGCCTGATGATTATCAGCAGGGCGCGACCGTGAAGATCATGTTCATCCACGTACCCAATGCGTGGCTCTCGATGTTCGTCTGGGGCGTGATGAGTGTGGCTTCGCTCGGCACGCTGGTGTGGCGGCATCCGCTCGCCGACGTCGCCGCGAAAGCTGCCGCACCGATCGGCGCCGCGTTCACCTTCCTCGCGCTGCTCACGGGCTCGCTGTGGGGCCGGCCGATGTGGGGCACCTATTGGGAATGGGATGCACGGCTGACATCGGTGCTGATCCTGTTCCTGATGTATCTCGGCCTGATGGCGCTGTGGCGCGCGGTGGAAGATCCCTCGCGCGCAGCGCGTGCTGCCGCCGTGCTGACGCTGGTCGGCGCACTCAATCTTCCGATCATCAAGTTCTCGGTCGACTGGTGGAACACGCTGCACCAGCCGGCCTCGGTGATGCGCATGGGCGGCTCGACGCTCGACAAGGCGTTCCTGATTCCGTTGCTGGTGATGGCGGTCGCGTTCACGCTGCTGTTCGTCACGCTGCACCTGGCTGCGATGCGCAACGAGATTTTGCGCCGGCGCGTCCGCTCCCTGCAGATGATGCAGGCAGGTCGGAAAGCAGCATGATCATGTCGCTTGGCCCCTACGCGCCCTTCATCGTGATCTCCTATGCCGCCGCCGCCATCGTGGTCGCGCTCCTGATCGGCTGGGTCGTGATCGACTATCGCAACCAGACGCAGCGCTTGCGCGAGCTCGAGCGCAGCGGCGTCACCCGCCGCTCCGGCCGCAGCGCGATCGACACACCAAGAACGACGACATGAGCGATCAATCGCCCCCCGCACCTGCACCGCGCCGCACCTTGCTGATGGTGCTGCCGCTGCTCGCCTTCACCGCCCTTGCCGTGCTGTTCTGGTTTCGGCTCGGCGGCGGCGATCCGTCGCGGATCCCCTCCGCGCTGATCGGCCATCCCGTGCCGCAGACCACGCTGCCGCCGCTCGAGGGATTGCAGGCTGACGGCATCCGAGTGCCGGGCCTCGATCCCGCCGCGTTCAAGGGCAAGGTCAGCCTCGTCAATGTCTGGGCCTCCTGGTGCGTGCCGTGCCACGAGGAGGCGCCGCTGCTGACGGAGCTCGCCACGGACAAGCGCTTCCAGATCGTCGGCATCAACTACAAGGACGCGCCCGACAATGCGCGCCGCTTCCTCGGCCGCTACGGCAACCCGTTCAGCCGCGTCGGCACGGACGCCAACGGCCGCGCCTCGATCGAATGGGGCGTCTATGGCGTGCCGGAGACGTTCGTCGTCGACCCCGAAGGCACCATCGTCTACAAGCTGGTCGGCCCCATCACGCCGGAGAATTTCCGCACCGTGCTGCTGCCGCAGATGGAGAAGGCGTTGAAAGCGGGGTCCTAGCCAAGACCGTCATTGCGAAGGACCCAACCACACACCGCTGTCATGCCCCGGCTTGACCGGGGCATCCAGTACGCCGCGGCCTCTGCGTATCTCACTGCTGTCTCTGGAATACTGGATCGCCCGGTCGAGCCGGGCGATGACAGTTGCGTATGTGGCTGCGCCTCAGTTCGCAATGACGAGCTGAGACAGCTCACCCCTTCCGCACGTCCCCCGCCTCGGCCTCGCTGGTCTCCAGCGACACCGGTTCGACGCCATAGCGCTTGGTCAGGGGCATCTGGGCGATGGCGAAGATCATGGTCAGCGGCGTGACGCCGAACACCTTGAAGTTCACCCAGAAGTCCGTGCTCTGGGTGCGCCAGACCACCTCGTTCAGCACCGCCAGGCCAGCGAAGAACAGCGCCCAGCGCAGGGTGAGGATGCGCCAGCCCTGCGGCGTCAGATTGAACATCTGGTCGAACATCACGGCGATGAAGGAGCGGCCGAACAACAGCCCGCCGCCGAGGATCGCGGCGAACAGGCCGTAGATGATGGTCGGCTTGACCTTGATGAAGGTTTCGTCGTGCAGCACCAGGGTCAGCGTGCCGAACACCAGTACGATCACGCCCGTCACGATCGCCATGATCGGGATGTGGCGCGTCACCACATAGGAGGCGATCATCGCCGCGACGATCGCGACCATGAAGGCACCGGTGGCGGCGAACAGGTTGAACTTCGCATTGACGAAGAAGAACACGAGCAGCGGCCCGAGCTCGGTCGCAAGCTTGAACAGCGGGTGCGGCTGGGTCTTGTCCATTCTCTAACTTTCGATTCCGGCAATCGCGCGGGCGAAATCGCGCGCGGTGAAGGCTGCGAGATCGTCGACGCCTTCGCCGACGCCGATGAAATGCACCGGCAGTTTGAATTTCTCCGCGAGCGCAACAAGAATGCCGCCGCGCGCAGTGCCGTCGAGCTTGGTCATCACCAGGCCGGTGACGCCGGCGGTGCGATGGAAGGCCTCGACCTGCGACAGCGCGTTCTGGCCCACGGTGGCATCCAGCACGAGCAGCACCGCATGCGGCGCCGAAGCGTCGACCTTGCGGATGACGCGCACGACCTTCTCGAGCTCGTTCATCAGCTCGGCCTTGTTCTGCAAGCGGCCCGCGGTGTCGATCAGGAGCACGTCGACGGCCTGCTCTTTCGCCGCGGTCAGCGCATTGAAGGCGAGGCTCGCGGAATCAGAGCCCTGCGCGCCCGCGATGACGGGCGTCTTCGTCCGCTCGCCCCAGACTTTGAGCTGCTCGATGGCGGCAGCGCGAAACGTGTCGCCGGCGGCCAGCATCACCTTGCGGCCTTCGGAAGCAAATTTTTGTGAGAGTTTTCCGATCGTCGTGGTCTTGCCAGAACCGTTGACGCCCACGACCAGGATGACGAACGGCTTTTTCGCCGCATCGATCACGAGCGGCAGCGCCACCGGGGCCAGCACCTTCTCGACCTCGGTGGCGACCACGTCCTTGACCTCGTCAGCCGAGATCGCCTTGTCGTAGCGTCCCGTGCCTACCGCATCCGCGATCCGCACCGCGACTGAGGTGCCGAGATCGGCGCGCAGCAGCACGTCCTCGATGTCGTCGAGCATGGCGCGGTCGAGCTTGCGCTTGGTGACGAGGTCGGCAACCGCGGTCCCAAGCGAGGACGAGGTGCGCTTCAGCCCGTTGGACAGGCGGCGCCACCAGCTCAGCTTGGGGGTTTCGGGGGTGGTATCGTTCATGGCGGGGGTGTGTTAGCCGTTCCGGCCCCTAAACGAAAGTCTTGCAATTGCTCGATGTTCCCCAATTGACCGCTGATGAGATCTTGGGCCGCGTGCTCCATCGCGACGGCCTGATGCTGGTCATCAACAAGCCGGCCGGCCTGCCGGTGCACCGCGGCCCCAAGGGCGGGCCCAATCTGGAAGATTCTTTCGACGCGCTCCGGTTCGGCCTGCCGCGGCCACCGGTGCTGGCCCACCGGCTGGACAAGGACACCTCCGGCTGCCTCGTGCTTGGCCGCCATCGGAAAGCCACCGCCTCGCTCGGCCTCCTGTTCAAGCATGGCAAGATCGGCAAGACCTACTGGACCGTGGTCGAGGGCGGGCCTGCCGAAAACGAAGGCAGCATCGACATGCCCCTCGGCCGCCTCAATGCCGAACGCGGCTGGTGGCAGAAGCCCGACCCCGAGGGGCAAAAGGCGATCACCAACTGGAAGGTGATGGGCCGGGGCGAGGGTTTTGCCTGGCTCGCCATGGAACCGGTGACCGGCCGGACCCATCAATTGCGGGTGCATTCGTCGGCGACCGGCTGGCCGATCTTCGGCGATAACATTTACGGCAACGGCCCGCGCTTCGGCGAGCCGAAGCTGCACCTGCATTCCCGCGAGATCGTGGTGCCGATCTCCCGGAACAAGGAGCCGGTCCGCGTGGTCGCGCCGGCCCCGCCCCACATGCACGAAAAGCTCCGCGCCTGCGGCTGGAACGGGGAATAACGGTGCGGCTGTTCACCTCTCCCGCTTGCGGGAGCGGTCGGATCGCGCAGCGGTCCGGTGAGGACTTTCTCCTCTGGGGGATTGTCCCGTCGCGGAGATAGCCCTCTCCCCACCCCTCTCCTGCAAGCGGGAGAGGGAGCCCACCACCTTCGTGGCGGCAATCCGATCTGGCCACACGCAAGGCATGGTTTACGAAACGTTCAGTGCTCGTCGCTAATGATGGCGATTGCTTAGAACAAGCCTCCCATCCGCTCAGGACGAGCAACGCGTCATGTCCACGGCCCAGCTATCGATCATCGACGAGGTCGAATCCGCGATCCGGACCGGCTCGGCGGAAAAGGGCATGGAGACCGCCCGGCGCGTCACCGACCTGTTCCTCTCCTCCGCCGGCAGCTTCAACGACGAGCAGATCGCGCTGTTCGACGACGTGCTCGAGCGCCTGATCGGCACCATCGAGTTGCGCGCCATCGCAGACATGGGCGCACGCGTTGCGCTCGCCGAAATCAGCGCCCAGCTTGCGCCGGTCGCGCAGGCGCCACCCTCCGTCATCCGCCGCCTCGCCAGCAATGACGAGATTCGCATCGCTGGGCCCGTGCTGCAGGAATCCGCGCGCCTGGACGACGGCGAGTTGGTGAAGATCGCCTCCAGCAAGGGTGAACCGCACCTGCTCGCGGTCGCCGGCCGGTGGTGGCTGAAGGAGATCGTCACCGACGCGCTGCTGGCACGGCGCTACCCCAGCGTCAGCCGGCGCCTCGCCGCCAATCCCGGCGCGCGCCTGTCCGGAAAGGGATTCACGCTCATCGTCGGACAGGCCGAGAGCGATCCCGAACTCGCGGTCAGCATCGGCGTCCGCGTCGACCTGCCGTCGGATCTGCGCCGGCGCTTGCTGCGTTCCGCAACTGATGCCGTTCGCACCCGCCTGCTGTCGCGCGCACCGCCCGATCTGTTCGAGGAAATCCAGAGCGCCATTGCCGCCGTCACCGTCGGCGTCGAGCGCGAGATGTCGGGCGCGCGCGATTTCGAAGGCGCCAAGCGCGCGATCGCCCATCTCAAGGCAACCGGCCAGCTCAACGAGGCGATGTTGCTGAACTTCGCGCGACACCGGCGCTACGAAGAAGCCGTGGCCGCACTGGCGGCATTGTCCGGATCAACCGTCGAGGTGATTCGTCCGCTGATGCAGAGCCTGCGCGAAGACGGCCTGCTGGTGCCGTGCAAGGCCGCACAACTGGGCTGGGAAACCACCATTGCCGTGCTCGAAAGCCGCTTTGCCAGCGGGGCGATGAAGCCGGCGGATCTTGCAAGGGCGCAAAGCAATTTTGCCCGCATGTCGCCGGAGAACGCCCGGCGCACGCTGCGCTTCTGGCAGGTACGGGCGTCGTAGACTTTCGTCAGGCGCGGTCCGCGCCGCACACTCCGCTGTCATCACCCGCGAAAGCGGGTGATCCAGTACTCCAGAGACGTCAGTGAGATACGGACAAGCCGCGGCGTACTGGGTCGCCCGGTCAAGCCGGGCGACGACACCTGTGATGTTGTCAGATCATGTCGTCAGCCGCTCGCCGTCGTCGCCCGTGATCGTCACCGGCACGACGTTGCCGACGCGCTCGCCCGCAACCGCCACCGGCAGGTAATGCTCGGTGCGCCCCTGCCCGCTGCTCTCAATCAGCACATTGCGCGTCGCGCCGGTCTCCGCGCTCAGCCGCTGCCGTAACCCTGCCTCGCCCGCCGCGCGCAGCCGTTTCGCGCGTTCCTTGATCGCACCGCCCGCGACCTGCGGCATCTTCGCGGCCGGGGTGCCGGGGCGCGGCGAATACGGGAAGACGTGCAGGAAGGTCAGGCCGCATTCCTCGACCAGATCGAGCGAGCGCGAGAACATGGCCTCGGTCTCGGTCGGGAAGCCCGCGATGATATCGGCGCCGAAGACGATGTCCGGACGCAGGCGGCGCACCTGATCGCAGAACGCAATCGCATCCTGCCGCGAATGCCGCCGCTTCATGCGCTTCAGGATCATGTCATCGCCTGATTGCAGCGACAGATGCAGATGCGGCATCAGCCTGGTATCGTCGGCGATGGCATCGAGCAGGTCGCTATCCGCCTCGATCGAATCGATCGAGGAGATGCGCAGTCGCTTCAGCTCCGGCACATGCCGCAATATCTGCTTGGTCAGCAGGCCGAGCTTCGGCGCGCCCGGCAGGTCGGTGCCGTAGCTGGTGAGATCGACGCCGGTCAGCACGATCTCCGCATGACCGCGCCCGACCAGCGCACGCACCTGATCGACCACCGCGCCCATCGGCACCGAGCGCGAATTGCCGCGGCCGTAGGGGATGATGCAGAAAGTGCAGCGATGGTCGCAGCCGTTCTGCACCTGCACGAACACGCGCGGCATGCCGCTCGCATAGCCGTCGATCAGATGCGGCGCCATTTCCCTGATCGCCATGATGTCGCTGACGGCGATCTTCTCGCTGGCGCCGAGGTCGAAAGCATCACGCGCCGCGCGCCAGGCTTCGCCCCGCATCTTGTCGTCATTGCCGACGACGCGATCGACCTCGGTCATCCCGGCGAACATCGCGCTTTGCGTCTGCGCCGCACAGCCGGTGACCACAATGCGCGCCGAAGGGCGCTCACGCTTCAATTTGCGGATCGACTGCCGCGCCTGCGCCACCGCCTCGTTGGTGACGGCGCAGCTGTTGATGACGATGGTATCGGTGAGACCCGCGCCCTCGGCCTTGCTGCGGATCACCTCGGCCTCGAAGGCGTTGAGGCGGCAGCCAAAGGTGACGATGTCGACGGCCATCAGCCTGCCGGCGCGAACAGCGCCGGATCGAAATTGCCCTCGTATTCGAAGGTCGCGGTGCCCGTCATCAGCACATGATCGTCGCGCTCGCGCCATTCGATGCCGAGCTTGCCGCCGGGCAGCGTCATCTCGACCTTGCGGCCGGTGCGCTTCAGCCGCGCCGCCGCGACCCCGGTCGCGCAAGCCGCCGAACCGCAGGCCCTGGTGAGCCCGGCGCCACGCTCCCAGGTGCGCATGGTGATGTGCTCGCGATCGACGATATGAGCGAGCGTGATGTTGGCGCGGTCGGGGAAGATCGGATGATTCTCCAACAGCGGACCGAAACGCTCGAGATCATAGGCGTTGACGTCGTCGACCCAGAAGATCGCGTGCGGGTTGCCCATGCTGACCACGGACGGCGAATGCAGGATCGGATTATCGATCGGCCCGATCTGCAATTCGATGTACCGGGTGTCGCGAAACTCTTCCGCCAGCGGAATGTCCTGCCAGCCGAACTTCGGCGCGCCCATGTCGACGGTGTAGAGGTCGGGCGCCGGGCCCTGCCAGGCATTGAGCAGGCCGGCCGCGGTCTCGAAGGTCGCCGTGGTCTGGCCGCTCTTCTCGAAGACGCGGCGCACCACGCAGCGCATGCCGTTGCCGCAGGCGCCGGCTTCCGAGCCGTCATTGTTATAGATGCTGACGAAAGCCTCGGTGCCGTCGAGCCGCGGCTTCTGCAAGACCATGAGCTGGTCATAGGGCACGCCGCCTTGTGGGGATGCCACCGCGCGGGCGTCATCAGGCGTGACCTTGCCCGCGGAATCGCGCATGTCGACAACGACGATCTCGTTGCCGATGCCGTTCATCTTGGCAAATGCGTGGTTGGCCAGCGCGCTCATGAAAATTCCCGAATTTCGCCTGCCTTATATGGCGATCTTTGGCCGTCTGGCCAGTGATTTGCGATGCAACGGCCCGGACCTCTGCCATGACGCATCTGTCATGGGACGAATTTGACGCCCGCGTGTTAGAACGGCGCAGTTCGCGCGATCGGGGATGCGCGGCCGGGATTCGGGCCCTTGGTGGGCAAGGTCTTGATACGGAAGCTGTTGGGGAGAATAGAATGTTCGGGTTTCGTCGTCTCGCTTTGGCCGCGCTGATCCCGGCAGCGGCCTTGTCGCTTGGCCTGTCCGGTGCTCTGGCGCAGACCCCGAGCCCGGCGCCCGCCGCATCGGTCAGCCCCTCGCCGGCCCCATCGGCCACGCCCTCACCAGCCGCAAGCGCCTCGCCGGCGCCCGCAGCAACTCCCGCGCCGGCCCCCTCGCCTGCGGCCAGCGCGTCACCGAGCCCGGCGACACCGCCGCCCGCCGCAGCCGCCACGCCCGCGCCGGTGCAAACAGCCGATCCCTTTGGCCAGGAGACCATGCTCGAGGCCAGGAAGGTCCTGATGGTCAAGGGCACCGCCAATTGGGACTCGGCTTTCGACACCCTGGTCGACGCCTTCAAATCGCTGAACGCAGTGCTCGACAAGCAGGGCATCAAGCACGCCGGCAATTCGATGATCGTCTACACCTCGACCGACGACACCGGTTTCACCTTCTTCGCCGAAGTCCCGATCGACCAGGATCCGAAGAACCTGCCCAAGGACATGAGCATCGGCAAATCGCCTGAGGGCAAGGCGCTGAAATTCGTCCATCGCGGCTCCTACGACAACATGGACAACACCTACGAGGCGATCACCAATCACCTCGACGACAAGAAGCTGGAAGCCAAGGACACGTTCATCGAGGAGTACCTCACCGATCCCCTGAAGACGGCCGAGGACAAGCTCGTGATCAACGTGTTCGTACCGCTGAAGTGAGCCCAATGAAAAAGCCTGCCGCCCTCGCTGCCATTTTTGCTGCCACGATGTCGACAATGCCCGCGCTTGCCGACGACTTCCCGTCCGTCGTCTCCGTGAGCGGCGAGGCAACCGTCTCCGCCGCGCCCGATCTCGCGCAGATCGATGCCGGCGTCGCCAATGATGCCAAGTCGGCGAAGGAAGCTTCCGATGCCAACAACGCCGCGATGGGCAAGGTGCTGCTGGCGCTGAAGGGGGCCGGCATCCCCGAGAAGGACTACCAGACCTCGCGCCTTTCGCTGCAGCCGCAATATGCACCGAACCGCTCGAACGGCGCATCGCCCGTGGTCGGTTTCCGCGCCTCCAACCGCGTCACGGTGAAAATTCACGACGTGACGAAGGTGGCAGGCATCATCGACATACTGGTCGGCGCCGGCGCCAACGACATCGGCAACATCTCGTTCGAGGTGACGCAGGCGTCAAAACTGCTCGACGACGCCCGCGAGCAGGCGGTGGCAGATGCGCGGCGCAAGGCCGATATCTACGCCAAGGCGACAGGTGTTACGCTCGGCGCGCCGCTCAGCGTCTCCGAAGGCAGCGCTCCGATGCCATTATTCAAGAGCCGCATGGCCGCTGCCCCGATGGCCGCGCCCGCAGCCGTAGCACCGGGTGAGGAGACGCTGTCGGTGACGGTCAATGTGAGCTGGTCGATCAAGCCGAAAGAGCAGTAGGCGGTAAGAGGCGCATTGCCTGCTCCAGATACAGCTGTCGTCCCGGCCTAGCGCGCAATTGCGCGCGGGGGGCCGGGACCCATACGCCGCAGCAGCAGTTGTTCCGCGAAATGGTCATTGCCTGTGTTCGCCAAACTATTGCTGCGGCGTATGGATCCCGGATCTGCGCTTCGCTTGTCCGGGACGACAGCGGAGAATGATGCCAGCTCTCGGCTAAATCTCCACCACCTGTCCGGGCTTCATCGCGACAAACCGCTCTTGTGAGATGTTCGCCGCAGCGAGCGCTTCAACCAGCGCCTTCGCCGGCGCATCGATCGCCTCGTCCGTCAGCTGGAACGTGCCGTGGTGGTGCCCCAGCGCTTGCTCTGCCCCACAATCGGCGAGCGCCTTCACCGCATCTTCCGGGTTCATGTGCTGGTCGCGCATGAACCAGCGCGGTTCGTAGGCGCCGATCGGGAGAATCGCGAGACGTAGCTTGCCGTGGTTCTCGGCGACGCGGCGAAAGTGCGTGCCATCACCATAACCTGAATCGCAGACGACGTAGATCTTGCCGGCCGGCGTCTCCAATACAAAACTCGCCCACAGTGCCTTGTTGCGGTCGAACATGCCGCGCGCGGTCCAGTGCCGGGTCGGCACCAGCGTCGCCGCAATGCCGCCCCCGAGCTCGACGCGCGCGTGCCAATCGAATGCCTCGGCCTTGATCGTGGAATCGGCGCTCCGCATCGTGACGTCATTGCCGAGCGGGGTGACGACGCGCGGCGCGAAATTCTTGGCAAGCCGCGACAGCGTCGCGAGGTCCAAATGATCGTAATGGCCGTGCGAGACCAGCACGACGTCGATGTCAGGCAGCTTCTCGAAGGCGATCCCGGGATCGTTGTGCCGCTTCGGCCCGGCGAAACTGACCGGCGACACGCGCATCGACCAGACCGGATCCACGAGGATATTGAGGCCGCCGGTCTGGATCAGCCAGCTGGCGTGGCCGACGAAGGAGAGCCGCGCCTTGTCGCCGTCGACCCGCTGCGGCGGGGTGTCGGCGTGGGGACTGGGCACCCACACCGGCCATTTCGCCCGCTCCCGCGCGCTGAACTGCCAGCGCAGCACCTCGCGGAGCGATTTCGGCGGCGCTCCGTCCGGATCGAAGAAATGCAGGCCGTTGAAATGGTCGGAGGCGGGGCCGTCATAGGTTTTCATGCGAGACATCCAGAGGGAGGGCACACGCCAGCCATTGCGCCGGCCCCGGCAAGCAGTCCGAACAGGCGGCGACGGGTGACCGACACGGGCGGCTTTCAGGGATGGTTTGGACGATAGGGCATCCCGGGCTATATGGGCGGGGCCGCCCAAAAAGGAACCCATCGCCGGAAATGCCCAGATTTCAAGGCCTTGGGCTGGCAAGGGCGCCCCGCCACCCTAACTTTCCTTGACTTTTGGGCGTGAGCGGCGTTTAACCCCGCCACTTTCTCGGAAAGGCTTTCTTTACGACCCGCCGCCTGGCCCCGGAGGTCAGAGGTCAACGCCCGACAGCGCTGTGCGCCCTCGGGCGCAAAGGTGTTTGGAAGATCGTTTGCCCGAGGACGTGGTCATCGCCCGACTTGATCGGGCGATCCAGTATCCCGGAGGCGGCTCGGCTAGACACCGAGGTGCCGCGGCGTACTGGATGCCCCGGTCAAGCCGGGGCATGACAGCGGAGAATAAAGGCGCGCCCCTCACTGGGGACAGCAACAGGACAACGGCATTGTTCGACAATCTGTCGGAACGGCTTGGCGGCATTCTCGATCGTCTGACGGGGCGCGGTGCGCTGACCGAAAAGGACGTCGATGCCGCGATGCGCGAGGTGCGGCGCGCGCTGCTCGAGGCCGACGTTGCGCTCGAGGTCGTGCGCAGCTTCACCGATCGCGTCCGCGAACAGGCCATCGGCGCCACCGTCGTCAAGTCGGTCACGCCAGGCCAGATGGTGGTCAAGATCGTCCATGACGAGCTGATCAACACGCTCGGCGCCGAAAGCCAGAGCATCGACGTCAATTCCGTGCCGCCGGTGCCGATCATGATGGTCGGCCTGCAAGGCTCGGGTAAGACGACCACCACCGCAAAGCTCGCCCGCCGCCTGGTTCAGCGCGACAAGCGCAAGGTGCTGATGGCCTCGCTCGACGTCTACCGGCCGGCGGCGATGGAGCAGTTGGCCGTGCTCGGCCGCGACCTCGACATTCCGACGCTGCCGATCGTCGCGGGCCAGCAGCCGCCGCAGATCGCGAAGCGCGCGCTGGAAGCGGGCAAGCTCGGCGGCTACGACATCGTGCTGCTCGACACCGCCGGCCGCACCACGCTCGACGAAGAGATGATGTCGGAAGCAGCCGCGATCAAAGCCGCCGCCAATCCGCATGAAGTGCTGCTGGTCGCAGACAGCCTCACCGGTCAGGACGCCGTGAACCTGGCGCGCGCGTTCGATCAGCGCGTCGGCCTCACCGGCATCGTGCTGACGCGCGTGGACGGCGACGGCCGTGGCGGCGCCGCGCTGTCGATGCGCGCCGTCACCGGCAAGCCGATCAAGCTGATCGGCACCGGTGAAAAGACCGACGCGCTGGAAGATTTCCACCCCGATCGTATCGCCGGCCGCATCCTCGGCATGGGCGACGTGGTGTCCCTGGTCGAACGCGCCGCCGCCAATATCGACGCCGAAAAGGCCGCGCGCACCGCCGAGCGCATGCGCAAGGGTCAGTTCGACCTCAACGACATGCGCGAGCAGCTGCTGCAAATGGCGAATATGGGCGGCATCAGCGGCCTGATGGGCATGATGCCCGGCATCGCCAAGATGAAGAACCAGATCGCGGCCGCCGGGATCGACGACAAGATCCTGAAGCGCCAGGTCGCGGTGATCGATTCCATGACGCGCGACGAGCGCCGTCACCCTGACCTGCTCAAGGCCAGCCGCAAGAAGCGCATCGCCGCCGGCTCGGGCCAGAGCGTCGAGCAGGTCAACAAGCTCCTGAAGATGCACCGGAACATGGCCGACATGATGAAGGCCATGGGCTCGGGCAAGCGCGGCCCGCTCGCCGGCATCGCGCAGGCGATGGGCTTTGGCGGTGGCATGAAGATGCCGTCTCCCGAAGAGATGAAAGCGCTTCAGGAAAAGATGCAGGGCGGCGGGGGACAGGGTCTGCCGAGCCTGCCGAAGGATTTGCCGGCTGGCTTGCGCCAGGGGTTACCGAATGTGCCGGGGCTCACGGGCCTCAGCAACAAGCCGACCCTGCCTGGGCTCGGCGGCTTCCCCGGACTGGGGAAGAAGAAATGACCTCGACCGTCATTGCGAGCGAAGCGAAGCAATCCAGAAATGCTTCCACGGGAACAGTCTGGATTGCTTCGTCGCTTCGCTCCTCGCTATGACGAGCAACATCAACCTTTGAATTTGCAGCTACTCAGGAGAACTAAATGTCCGTCGTTATCCGCCTCGCCCGCGCAGGCACCAAGAAGCGTCCCGTCTATCACGTCGTCGTCGCCGACTCGCGCTTCCCCCGCGATGGCCGCTTCATCGAGCGTCTCGGCTACTTCAACCCGCTGCTGCCGAAGGACAACGAGACCCGCCTGAAGCTCGACATGGACAAGGTAAAGGCCTGGCTCGCCAAGGGCGCGCAGCCGTCGGACCGCGTCTCCCGCTTCCTCGATGCCGCCGGCGTCAAGAAGCGCGAAGCACGCAACAACCCCGAGAAGGCCGTGCCGCGCAAGGAGCGCAAGGCGCAGGCCGAAGCCGCCGCGAAGGGCTAAGGCTCAGCCATGTCGGCGCTGATCTGCGTCGCGCGGATCGGCGCCGCGCATGGTGTGCGCGGCGCGGTCAAACTGTGGACCTTCACCGAAGATCCCTTTGCCGTGAAGCGCTACGGTCCGCTCCTCTCCAAGGACGGCAAGCGCCAGTTCGAGCTGGCGCAGGCACGTGAAGGCAAAGACCATCTGGTCGCGACGTTCAAGGGCATCACGACCCGCGACGAGGCCGAACGCCTCAACGGCATAGAACTCTACGTTGCGCGCGAAAAACTGCCCGCGACCGACGAGGACGAATATTACCACGCCGATCTGATCGGGCTCGCCGCCGTCACCATTGACGGCGATGCGCTCGGCCGCGTGCTCGCGATCCATAATTTCGGCGCCGGCGATATCATCGAGATCGCCCCGCCGAAGGGTCCGATGATGCTGCTGCCGTTCACCAACGCAGTGGTGCCCGAGGTCGACATCGCCGGCGGCCGCGTCGTGATCGCGCTGCCGCAGGAGATCGAGGGCGACAGGAACGAGGGCACCTCTCCGGGTCGTCCGGGCGAGGTCCGGGACGAGAACTGAGACCCGATGACCCATCCCTCACCCTGGCGCGCGACGGTGCTGACGCTGTTTCCGGAGATGTTTCCGGGACCGCTCGGCGTGAGCCTGGCCGGCCGGGCGCTGGCCTCCGGCCTCTGGCAGATCGAGGCGCGGGACATCAGGGCCTCGGCCACCGACCGCCACCGCAGCGTCGATGACACCCCCGCCGGCGGCGGCCCGGGCATGGTGCTGCGGGCGGACGTTCTGGCGGCGGCCATCGATGCCGCCGAGATTGGCCCCGACCGGCCCCGCCTTCTCATGAGCCCGCGCGGTCGGCCATTGACCCAGGCCCGCGTTGCGGAACTCGCCGGCGGCCCCGGTCCGCTGATCGTCTGCGGGCGGTTCGAGGGAATCGACCAGCGGGTGATCGACGGACGCGGCCTGGAGGAGGTCTCGATTGGCGATTACGTGCTGTCGGGGGGCGAAATCGCTGCGCTAGCGCTGATCGACGCCTGCGTCCGGCTGCTGCCGGGGGTCATGGGCAAGGAAGCCTCGGGAACCGAGGAGAGTTTTTCGGACGGCCTGCTCGAATACCCCCAATACACCCGCCCGCAGCTGTTCGAGGGGGTTCCGATCCCTGAGATCCTGACGTCCGGGGACCACGGCAAGGTCGCCAGCTGGCGGCGGGCGCAATCCGAGGCCCTGACAGCGGCGCGGCGACCCGATTTATGGGCCCAAATCCCACCCAAGATCCCACCCAAGGCGCCGAATCGGCCGCGACGCCAAAAAACGCCAAAAAACAAGACAGACGGGTGACAAACGCTCCGGCTTGCCTTATAGGAGCGGCCACATCCGCAATGGCTGGATAAACGAATTTCGCGCGGCCCCCGTTTCGAAGGCTGGGCGCGCCGATGGAGATTTACCCATGAACCTGATCAAGCAGCTCGAGCAAGAGCAATTCGACAAGCTGTCCGCCGGCAAGGACATTCCGGAATTCGGTCCCGGCGACACCGTGATCGTCAACGTGAAGGTCGTCGAAGGCGACCGCACCCGCGTGCAGGCTTATGAAGGCGTTTGCATCGGCCGTTCCGGCGGTGGCCTCAACGAGAGCTTCACCGTTCGCAAGATCTCCTACGGCGAGGGCGTGGAGCGCGTGTTCCCGGTGATGTCGCCAATGATCGACTCGATCAAGGTGGTGCGCCGCGGCAAGGTGCGTCGTGCCAAGCTCTATTACCTGCGCAATCTCCGCGGCAAGTCGGCTCGTATCGTCGAGAAGACCGAGCACGCCAAGGCCGTCAACGAGTAAGCGTCGCGTCCGGACGAGTTTTGAGAAGCGCGGGGCTCGGCTCCGCGCTTTTTTGTTTGCCGAAACGCTCTCCCCAACCTCGTCATTGCGAGCGCAGCGAAGCAAATCCAGAGTCCTTCCGCAGAGACAGTCCTGGATTGCTTTCGTCGCAAGGGCTCCTCGCAATGACGATGCCGCTAGGCTCTCGCGCTTTAACTCCCGCGTGCTATATAGCTTCTAGAATGTTTCCAGATCTGACCAGCTTCGTGAGTCCCCAGCGCATCGTCATCGACGATCGCTCGCGGCTGCCTGGCCGGTTCTTCGGACGCTTCGCGACCTCGGCAACGTCAGAGCTTACGCGCGCAGCCTAAAGGCTGCGCTGACGATTTTGTTGCCCCGCGCGGCCTGCCGCGCTCATCGCTTACACACATTCCTTCGGAGCTTAAGCTCATGTCCAAGCCGACCACCCTGTACGACAAGATCTGGAACGACCATCTGGTGCACGAAGCCGAGGACGGCACCTGCCTGCTCTATATCGACCGTCACCTGGTGCACGAGGTGACCTCGCCGCAGGCGTTCGAAGGCCTGCGCGCCACCGGCCGCAAGGTCCATGCGCCGGAGAAGACGCTGGCAGTCGTCGATCACAACGTGCCGACGACCGATCGCACCAAGCCGAACCCCGATCCTGAGAGCATCGAGCAGATCAAGGCGCTCGCCGAGAACGCCAAGGAATTCGGCATCGAATATTACAACGAGTTCGACAAGCGCCAGGGCATCGTCCACGTCATCGGCCCCGAGCAGGGTTTTACGCTGCCCGGAACCACCATCGTCTGCGGTGACAGCCACACCTCCACGCATGGCGCGTTCGGCGCGCTCGCGCACGGCATCGGCACATCGGAGGTCGAGCACGTTCTGGCGACGCAGACGCTGATCCAGAAGAAGGCAAAGAACATGCGTGTCACCGTCGACGGCAAATTGCCTGACGGCGTGACGGGCAAGGACATCATCCTGGCCATCATTGGCGAGATCGGCACTGCCGGCGGTACCGGATACGTGCTGGAATACGCCGGTGACGCGATCAGCGCGCTCAGCATGGAAGGCCGCATGACGGTCTGCAACATGTCGATCGAAGGCGGCGCGCGCGCCGGTCTCGTTGCGCCCGACCAGAAGGCGTTCGACTTCCTGCGCGGCCGGCCGAAGGCGCCGAAGGGCGCGGACTGGGATGCGGCGATGCGCTACTGGGAAAAGCTGCGCTCCGACGAAGGCGCGCATTTCGACCACGAGCTGCGCCTCGACGCAGCCAAGCTGCCGCCGATCGTGACCTGGGGCACTTCGCCCGAGGACGTCATCTCCGTGACCGGCATCGTGCCCGACCCTGACAAGATCGCTGACGAGGCCAAGCGTCTCTCCAAGCATCGCGCGCTCAAGTACATGGGCCTGACGGCGGGAACGAAGATCACCGACATCAAGCTCGACCGCGTCTTCATCGGCTCCTGCACCAACGGCCGCATCGAAGACCTGCGCGCCGCCGCCAAGATCGCCGACGGCAAGCAGGTGTCGGCCAGCGTCAACGCCATGGTCGTGCCGGGCTCCGGCATCGTGAAGGAGCAGGCCGAAGCTGAAGGTCTGGACAAGATCTTCATCAAGGCCGGCTTCGAATGGCGTGAGCCCGGTTGCTCGATGTGCCTCGCGATGAACCCGGACAAGCTGGCTCCGGAAGAGCGCTGCGCCTCGACATCGAACCGCAACTTCGAGGGCCGTCAGGGCTTCAAGGGCCGTACGCATCTGGTGTCGCCGGCAATGGCGGCGGCAGCGGCGATCGCAGGTCATTTCGTCGACGTCAGGGATTGGCGCTGAGCCGGTCCGGGCAATCGCACGCGTTCGGCCAGACGAACAAAGGGCGCCGTTGAGGCGCCCTTTCCATGTCGACCACTTACCAATAGCGGTACGGATGGTGCCAGCGATGCCAATGGTGCCAGTGGCAGATGCGGCGCGGACCGTAATAGGTCCAGATGATCCGGCAACGGCGCGGATGGTAATAGTAAGGATGGTAGCCGCCGTAATAATAGCGCCGGTGGAAGTGGCGATAGCCGTAATACGGACGATAATAGCCGCCGCCCCAATGGCGGCGGTAGCCGCCGTAATGGATGCCGCCGTAGCGCACGCCGCCGCCATGGAAAGCCGGCGCAGCGCGGAAGCCGCCACCGTGAAAACCGCCGAAGTGACCTCCACCACCATGGAAGCCGCCGCCATGTCCGCCGCCGCCATGTCCACCACCGCCGTGTCCTCCGCCAAAGCGGACTTGCGTGATCACGTCGCCGCTCGTGATCTTCGCGGCGGGCAGCGCGGTCGGGTTGATCGGCGTCATCGCTTCAGCGCGGCGGGCAGTCCCCGCCGACAGCATCAGGGCGGCGACGGCCGCAAGCCCGAGCAAGCGCAACGGGCGTGCCCCGGGACGCAACATCCTCGGCATGGAATGTCTCCCTCAATGTGGACAGCAGCATCGCGGCGCCACGTCTCGCGCCGTTGCTGTTCATTGCAGTCGCTTCCGGGATTAAACTAGGAACGGCGACGTGAATGCGCCATGAATGAACAAATGGGTCGCCTCACCAGAACGGCCCGTAGCCGAACACGAATGGCGCGGGCACGCCGTAAGGATAGGGGCGGTAATAGACGGGACGCGCATAATAGTGCGGATCAGGACGCGGAGTGTACCGCGTCACCTCGTCGTATCGCCGATGCCGTCGCGCATCGAATATTGCGCGCCCGGCGGAAGCATCCGGCAGCTTCGTCACTCTCTGCGTCGCGGACGCCTGAGACAGACCTGCGGCGAACGCGACGACGACGGCGAGAGCAGTCCATTTCGCCATGACGACCTCGGCCCCCGCCATTCAGATCAGCCGCGGCGCCAGTAGCAGCTCATATGCGGCGTGATCACGGTGCCGCTTGGCCGGTGCTCCTGCACATAGGCGACGCTGCACTCGCGGACCGCATCCGGGCCCGGATTGTAGCGCGGATAGACGCCATCAGGGCCGTCATAGGGCGTGACGCGCAGGCGGGTCTGCGGCCGCTTGCGCGGCGGCGGAAGGTCGTCAGATGAGGCAGCCTGGGCCATGTGAACCCCGCTGCCGGCCGTTTGCGCCTGGGCGGCAACGCCAAGCAGCGAAAACAACCCCATGCACAGTAGCGTCAGCACTGTTTTTGCTCGCATTTCACCGCCCACCTGGACCACCCCGACCTGGGCCCCACGCTCCCCGTTTTGGCGGCGCCCGTCAACCTCGCAGCGCTTATAAAGCCGGATGCATCGTAGCGAAACCCACGCTAAGACAAGCCGATGTGGACGGACCTGAAAGCGCCCTCGCTGGCCGAAATGGAAACGACCGCGCACGAGATTTTCGAGCGCCTGCCGGCGGAATTCCGCAGGCTGTGCGAAGGCCTGATCATCCGCGTCGACGACTTCCCCACCGAGGAAGTGCTGGACGAGATGGAGTGCGAGAGCGAGTTCGACCTGCTCGGCCTGTTCCAGGGCGTCGGTCTGCCCCAGCAGAGCTTTGGCGATGTGGCGCGGCTGCCCAACATGGTCTGGCTCTACCGCCGGCCGATCCTGGATTACTGGGCCGAGCACGACGAAAGCCTCGGCCACATCGTCCGTCACGTCCTGATTCACGAGATCGGTCACCATTTTGGTCTTTCGGACGACGATATGGCGGCGATCGAGGCTCAAGGGGAGTAGTCGCCGCAAGGGCGGTGCACTCCCTCCCCCGCGTGCGGGGGAGGGTTGGGGAGAGGGTGTCACCGCAATGGGACACTCCCCCAGAGGAGAGAACCCTCACCCCAGCCCTCTCCCGCAAGCGGGAGCGGGAGCAGACCTCATCCGCGGCTTGATTCAGCAAAGCAGACTAGCCCTGCCGAATTCGGCCTAGGATTCAGCCCCTGATCGCGATAAATACGCGGTCCCTAACCACCCCTCGGGAAGCGCAACCATGGACAAGTTCACCACGCTGGAAGGCGTCGCGGCGCCGCTGAAGATCATCAATGTCGACACCGACATGATCATTCCGAAGCAGTACCTCAAGACCATCAAGCGCACGGGGCTTGGCAAGGGGCTCTTCTCCGAGCAGCGCTACAAGGACGACGGCAGCGAGAATCCGGATTTCGTCCTCAACCAGTCCGCCTATCGCAACGCGAAGGTGCTGGTGGCCGGCGACAATTTCGGCTGCGGCTCGAGCCGTGAGCACGCGCCCTGGGCGCTGCTCGATTTCGGCATCCGTTGCGTGATCTCGACCTCGTTCGGCGACATCTTCTACAACAACTGCTTCAAGAACGGCATTCTGCCGATCCGCGTCTCCCAGGAAGACCTCGACAAGCTGTTCGACGACGCCGAGCGCGGCGCCAACGCGACGCTGACGATCGACCTGCCAAACCAGGAGATCCGCGGTCCCGACGGCGGCAAGGTCAAGTTCGAGATCGACCCGTTCCGCAAGCACTGCCTGATCAACGGCCTCGACGACATCGGTCTCACGATGGAGAAGAAGTCCTCGATCGACACCTATGAAGCGAAGCTCAAGCGCGAACGCGCCTGGGCCTGAACTCGAGTTTCAGGCGAAGCCCCGGTGCGTGACGCGCGCCGGGGCTTTTTCTTTGCCTTGGATATCGTATAGCTGCCCACATGCTTCCCGAGATCGTCACCTTCTGGCACGGCCCGATGGACGCGCTGCGCCAGACCTGCCTGCGCTCGCAGCTGGCTGCCGGCCACAAGGTCACCGTCTACAGCTTCGACACCATTCCGGGCCTGCCTGCGGGCATCGAGAACGCGGATGCCGAAGCGATCCTGCCGCATGCCTTCTCCGAGCGGCTGAGGCCGCCGCAGCCGGACGGAAGCTGGCGCGACTGGACCACGCTGCAGTTCAGCGATTTCTTCCGCATGAGGCTGATGGCGAAGGGCCTCGGCCTCTGGCTCGATGCCGACGTGCTGCTGCTCAGGCCCGTCGAGATCGATCCGGCCAAGCCTTACTTCGCCTGGGAGCGTTCCCGCCGACTCGGCAACTCCGTTCTCTATCTCCCGCAAGGACATCAGATCGTCCGCGCCTACGAAGGGCTGATGGAGCAGGAGGAGCTGACCCCGGAATGGCTGTCACTGAGCCATCGGCTGAGCTTTGCGATACGGCGATTGAGCGGCGGCTCGCAGCGCTTGTCGGACCTCCGCATTGCCATTTTCGGGCCACCGGCCTTGACCATCCTCGCGCGCCGGTCGGGCGATCTGCAGCGAGCCCTGCCGAAGCGATCGTTCTACGCGGTGCATTCCGAACCAAAGCTGTTTTTCGATCCGTCGAGCTATCTCGGCCTCGTCACCGATCCCAACGTGATCGGCCTGCACATCTCCGGCAAAGGGCGAAGCAAGCAGCCGCCGATTCCCGGGAGCCTGTATGCGTGGGCGACGGCGAGGTTCGCGTAGCTCCGTTCGTTGGAAGCGGCGCGTCGCGGGAGCTAGAGCGTATCATTTCGCGCGCACGCGTCGCGCTGGGCGAATCCCTTCACGAGCTTTCGGCAGGCGCGATAGCGCTCTTCCATCGTCGCACCGCCGGTACTCGCGGGCGCACTCGATCCGGCGTTGCTTTCCTTCCTGACCGCGTGAGGCTGGGAGCCTCTCTCGTGTTTTGCCGTGGGCGCCGCGTCGTTGGGCGCCGACACAAGCTGCCAGATCGGACGAAGCTCCATGTTCGCTGTTTCGGACGGCTTCTCATCATTGAAAGAAGAGAGAGCAAGGACGTTCTTCTCCAGCCTGACCGTCACCGGCGTCCCGCTGATCGAAAATTTGTTGTCCGTGACATACTCTGCGAACGCTCGGTAGCCCGCCTGGTCTTTCGTCCACGATCCCTTTACCGGCGGTCCCCAGAGATAAAATCCCTTTGCCAGTCCCGTGTCGGAGACGTCAGTGATGATCAGCATGGCATAGCGTCCCTTGCCATTCGACCACCCGCGCTTGCTGGACCACACACCAACAAGCCCGGAAGCGAATTTGAGCGGGACGTCCAGGCTGGACGCGAAGGTGAAGGCCGGCAAAACCAGTCGCTGAGCTGCTGCAACGGCCGCTACTTTTTGGCTATCCTCGGGCGTAAACAGATTGCGATCCGCGGCCTTGGTCTCCTGACGCCCGCTCGTATCCGATGTCGCAGAGATCGTCGGAGCCGATATCGCCGCCGCTTCAATCGCCTTGAGATCCTTGATCCGCTGTCGTGCTTCCGCGACATGATTGCTACGGGGATACCTCGCCAGAAAGTCCTCATAGAGACCAGCGACATTCGATGTCTGGATCGCCAGCCAGAACTGCTCGTCTTCCGCCGGCGTTGCGGTTGCGGGCATTGGCGTCGACGCGGCCGGCGCCTGAGCGCTCGCGGCGGGCGCTTTCAGATAAATCTCTTCCTTCGACAGGGAACCATACACGAAAGGCTGCTGTTCGCGCTGGGTCGCCGCCATGACGTCATCGCGAACCCGCCGAAACAGAAACGATATCTCGAGGCCCGGTGTTTCGATGTGACGAAGAAGCGATGCCGTGAACGGACTGTTCCGGCCATCGCCATCGCTTGCCGTGGTCCCATCCCGGGCGGCATACGCAATCAGAACGTTGTCGGTTGGTTCGGTCGGCGCGAGTCCACGAGCAACGGCCCGGGTGCTGATCGAGCGCTTCATTTTCGCGGCAAAGGGGTTATTGCGGCACGCGTCAAGGATCACGAGGCCCAACTTCCGTGCCTTCGACACCTGAAGGCTCACAGAACGCAGGCTGATGGCCTCGCCCTCGATATCGGTATCGCTGCGCAACTCCGCGCTGACGGGTATCAACCAGTTCTCGCCGGCAACCT
The DNA here is from genome assembly GCF_900113735.1 of Bradyrhizobium sp. Gha. GTDB lineage: Bacteria > Pseudomonadota > Alphaproteobacteria > Rhizobiales > Xanthobacteraceae > Bradyrhizobium. Next base: position 30,805 of record NZ_FOQM01000024.1, on the reverse strand, counting down.
CCATGCCGTGTCCGGCGTAAAACACGACAGCGAGGTCGGCGCCCTCGGCAGACCGGCCGAACTCGACCACGGCCTTCCTCATGTCTTGTGCGTTCGCGTCCTTGATCTGGGTGACCTTGAAATCAAGCCGCTCCAGCGCGCGACCGATGTCCGCCGCATCACGGGTCGGGTTCGGCAATTCGGGCACTTTCTCGTAAGCGCTGTTGCCGATAACAAGCGCGACCCGGGCCTGCTGTGCGAGCGCCGGCTGGCCGAACCAGAATGACGTGAGGAGAAAGACCGCCGCTTGAAAGACACGCATCAAATGCTGACCCGGATCGAATATCGGCCGAGGGTAGCATCCCATTTCACCACCGCAACGGGAAAAGCAGCGGCCGCGGAACGCCATTGTCCGCGCACATTGCCGACGTCGCGCCGCGCCGAAGCGGCGCGCTCAAGCTGGGATCAGAAGCCGACGCTCTCGTTCACATAGAACGTGTTGAGAATCGTCACCCGGTCACGATCGGTCTGGATCGGCGGGCGGCCGTGCCAGCTCATCCTGGTCAGGGTGTGATACGCCTTCAGCACCACGAACGCGTATCCGACATTGGGCAGGAACGGGATCGTCTTCACGGGCTCGAGGCAATAGGAGCCGACGTGAAGCAATCCCTTGAGAGACGCCTGATAGAGCGTCGTTCCCAACGCTTCCTGGCTGTCGTCACCGGGGCAATAGAGCTGCATCGTGACGACCTTCTTGCGCGTGTCCGGATGCGGCTTGATCTGGTAGCCGTCCCTGTCGACATAGACGACCGGCTTTGCAACCAGCGTCAGATCCTCGGCTCGGGCGACCTTGTCGCCGCGGGCGCGAATCTCGAGCCCGTCATGCAGCCGGTTCCGTATCGCCTGCTCGACGCTCTTCGACGTCAGCATCGCCGACACGGCAGCCCAAGCGGGGCGCAGCGATGGTTCGATCTTGTCGACGTTTTCGCCGTAAAGGCGCAGCGCCATACGGGTCCCCGTCCCGGTGATCGGATCGTAGCCCTGGGTGGGCACGCTCCGGATCAGGTCCCGGTAGAAATCCGCGGGGAAGAAATCGCGGAACACGATGTGGGGGAACGGAGACGCGGAATGGTCGGCGTTCTCGATGCTGCGCACTGCATGCGCCGTGAGTTCGTCAACCAGGTTGGCAGGAGCAGCGATTTCCGCAAGCGCCGTCATGAGAACACCTCACACAAGGTTGGGCCTGATATGTCCAACTGTTCTGGAATTACCTCGCGACGCAGGCCTTGCGCAAGTCAACGGCAGCAAACGCGGCGGATATTCGCGCGGACGTGATCCAAAAGCATCGCGGCGCCGCAGTATCTGGCAAATCAATGGATTAGCGACGTTTCCAGCCGCCAACCGGCCGCGTTCCGTTGACTATCGAGCCTCGCGGAACAGGCCAGGCCTCAGCCTTTCCCCGATCAGAGCGATCGCATCCGCTCGATGGTGCGGCGGGCCATGTCGGCGTGCAGGCGCTCCACATCGCGCCTCGATGCGGATCGCGCCACGCGGGACGTTTTCCGGCAGATCGAACGCCGCGACGATATTGCGCGCGCCTTCCTCGGGTGGCGTGAAGATCACGTTGCGCGCGGGATGGACTGATCGATCCCCTGCTTGGATGGGCGGGGATGGTCGACATTCGTGAGCACCGCCGCCGAGCGGCGCGAGCGTGAATAGTATGACAAATGCAATATCGTGCTCGTGGGCGCGACGACCGCAATTGTCCGTACTTGATCTCGACCGATGGCTCTGTTTGGATGATGGCCCTTCGGCAATTCGTATCTCCGGATCATCATGGTGAATGAAATCGATGGCTTCCGTCGTTCATCGGCTGCACGTTCACAAGAGAGCATCGTGACCGCCCACCGCGCTGGCACTGGGAATCGGTTACTGGCGGCGTTGCCGCCGGCGGATCTCGGCCTGCTCACACCCTACTTCCAGAAGGTCTCGTTCGAACCCGATGCCGTCCTGGTGCGGTCGGACGATGAGCTCGATCCGGTTTATTTTCCTCACAGCGGCGCAATCGCTTTCATGCTCGATATGCCGGACGGGCAAACGGTCGCAACCACCTTGATGGGACGGGAAGGCGCCTTGGCCTCGTTCTCCGTGCTCGGCCCGTCGCTTTCATCCGTGACTGCGATTGCTCGCGTGGCCGGCAAAGCGTCCCTGATTTCCGCCGCCAAGTTTCGGGCTGCCTTTGAGCAAAGCGCCGCCATCAGGAACGTCGTGCAGGTCCACGCTCGCTCCGTATTGTTACAGCTCCAGCACGTCGCCGCTTGCAACGCGCTGCACCGGGTGGATGGCCGCATGGCGCGGTGGCTCCTGCAGCTTCACGACCGCGTTCCCGATGACCGGCTTCCAGTGACGCAGGAGGCGCTGGCGCAATTGGTTGGGGTGCGACGGACGACGGTGACCCTGACGATGAGCAAGCTGCGCGAGGCCGGCGCAGTCCCGTCAGACGGCCGCGGGTTCGTAGAGATCGATCGGGCGCGGCTCGAGAAGGTCGCATGCGATTGTTATTCGCTCATGCAGCGCAAGATCGATCGGATGTATTGCGAGGAATTGGCGGCACCGCCGCCTGCTCTTTGCGAACAGACGCTTTCCGCTTGGCGCGGAAGAGCGGATGTCGCTGTCCCGCGTTGAGGCCTCAGCCCTTGCCCATCGCGGCGATCGCGTCCGCGATCTCGATCGTGCGCTTTGCCATGTCCGCGTGCAGGCGCTCCACCATCGCGCCGTCGAGGCGGATCGCGCCGCGCGAGGCGTTTTCGGGCAGCTCGAATGCGGCGATGATCTTTCGGGCGCGCGCGACTTCCTCTTCGGGCGGCGTGAAGATCACGTTGCAGGCCTCGATCTGGGAGGGATGGATCAGCGTCTTGCCGTCGAAGCCGAGGTCGCGGCCCTGCGCGCATTCGGTGGCAAAGCCATCGGGGTTGGCGATGTCGCTGTAGGGGCCGTCGAGGATTTCGAGCCCGGCGGCGCGCGTCGCCAGGATGCAATGCGTGATCATCGGGATCATCGCGGCGCGGCCGGGCAGCATCTTGATGCGTGTCTCGCGCGAGATGTCGTTCGGTCCGAACACGAAACCGGCGAGGCGGCTCGATGGATCGCGACCGGCCTGCGCCAGTTCCTCGGCATGTAACACGGCGCGCGCGGTCTCGATCATGGCCCAGACCCTCACCGTCGGCGCGGCGCCGAGCCGGGCGAGGTCGCGGCCGATGGTTTGGAGATCCTCGATGCTTGAAACTTTTGGAACCAGGATGCCGTCGGGCGAGGCCTTGGCGGCCATCGCGATGTCGTCGGCCCACCATTGCGTGTCGAGGGCGTTGGTCCGGATCAGGATCTCGCGCTTGCCGAACCCTTTTGCAGCGATCGCGGCGGCGATGCCGTCGCGCGCGGCGGCCTTGGCATCAGGAGCAACGGAATCTTCGAGGTCCAGGATGAGGCCGTCAGCGGCGAGGTTCCGCGCCTTCTCCAGCGCCCGCGGGTTGGAGCCGGGCATGAACAGATGGCTGCGGCGCGGGCGGGTCATGGCTGGCTGTCCTTCCGGTTTCCTCGTCTCTCTTCCACCCTCAGCCGATAGCACCTGGCCTGCCTATTCGAAAGGCTTGTTCGTCGCCCGGCTCTATGGTTAGGCATAGGCCATGATCACATTCCCGAAGTCCTTGCTGGAAGGCTACAACGCCTTCGCCACCCAGCGGCTGCCGGCCGAGCAGAACCGCTACCGCGAGCTGTCGGTGAAGGGGCAGTCGCCTGAGGTGATGGTGATCGGCTGTTGCGACAGCCGCGTCTCGCCCGAGGTGATCTTCGACGTCGGCCCGGGCGAGCTGTTCGTCGTCCGCAACATCGCCAATCTGGTGCCGACCTACCAGCCTGACGAGAACGCGCATGGCGTCTCGGCGGCGCTGGAATATGCGGTGACCGTGCTGAAGGTGAAGCACATCGTGGTGCTCGGACACGCCCAGTGCGGGGGTATCCGCGCCTTCGTCGACAAGATCGAGCCGCTCACGCCCGGAGACTTCATCGGCAAATGGATGCAGATGTTCATCAAGCCCGGCGAGGTCGTCGAGCAGCGCGAGCACGAGACCATGGCGCAGTTCGTCGAGCGCATCGAGAAGGCCGCGGTGTTCCGCAGCCTCGAAAACCTCATGACGTTCCCGTTCGTGAGCAAGGCCGTCGAAAGCGGCCAGATGCAGCTGCACGGCGCCTATTTCGGCGTCGCGAGGGGAACGCTGTTCGTGCTGGACAAGGCGACCAAGGAATTCAAGAGCGCGCGGAGCGTGGTCTAGGCTCAGCTCTTGTAGGGCGGGTTAGCCGAAGGCGTAACCCACCTCTTTAGTGTCCGCGGTGGCAGAAGTGGTGGGTTACGCCGAGCAGATGCGCTTCGCGCATCTGCAGGGCTAACCCACCCTACACTTTCTTACGCCGCCTTCTTCTTCGCGCTGATCAGCTTGCGGTTGATCAGGACTTCCGCGATCTGGATCGCGTTGAGCGCGGCACCCTTGCGCAGATTGTCGGACACGCACCACAGCACGAGGCCGTTCTCCACCGTCGCGTCCTCGCGGATGCGGCTGATATAGGTCGCGTCCTCACCAGCCGCTTCATACGGGGTGGCGTAGCCGCCGGGCTCCTGCTTGTCGATGACGAGGCAGCCGGGCGCCTTGCGCAGGATCTCGCGGGCTTCGTCGGCGCTGATCGGATTCTCGAACTCGATATTGACCGCTTCGGAATGGCCGACGAAGACGGGCACGCGCACGCAGGTGGCAGACAGCTTGATCTTGGGATCAAGAATCTTCTTGGTCTCCGCCATCATCTTCCACTCTTCCTTGGTGTAGCCGTCCTCCATGAAGACGTCGATGTGGGGGATGACGTTGAAGGCGATGCGCTTGGAGAACTTCTTCGCGATCAGCTCGTCATTGGTGTAGACGGCCTTGGTCTGCGAGAACAATTCGTCCATGCCGTCCTTGCCGGCACCCGACACCGATTGATAGGTCGAGACGACGACGCGCTTGATGTTGGCTTTCTCGTGCAGCGGCTTCAGCGCGACCACGAGCTGGGCGGTCGAGCAGTTCGGGTTGGCGATGATGTTCTTCTTCTTGAAGCCTTCGGTCGCGTCGGCATTCACCTCGGGCACGATCAGCGGCACGTCCGGATCCATGCGCCAGGCCGAGGAATTGTCGATCACGACAGCGCCGGCGGCGCCGATCTTCGGCGACCATTCCTTCGAGACCTCGCCGCCCGCCGACATCAGGCAGATGTCGACGTCGGAGAAGTCGAAATGCTCGAGCGCTTTGACCTTCAAAGTGCGGTCGCCATAGGAGACCTCGACGCCCGTGCTGCGGCGTGACGCCAGCGCCACGACCTCGTCCGCGGGGAATTTGCGCTCATCCAGAATGTTGAGCATTTCCCGTCCGACATTGCCGGTCGCGCCGACGACTGCGACTTTGTAACCCATCGTTCACTCTCCGATGAAAAAGCCCGTTCCTGAAGCTGACGCTTAAACAGGAGGAGCAGCGCTTCTATGCGAGAACCGGCCTCAAGACAACGTTGGACCATGCCTGTAGGCCGTGGATGCAATCGCCTGAGGCCAGCACGGCCGTTAGCCCCACCCAGTACCTGGCGCTCGCCAATTTCGCCGACGAGGTTGTCGGCACGCTGGCGCGCCTGTTCGCCTATGTGGGGACGCTGGTGCTGTTTGCCATCCTCGCGCTCGCCGGGCTCGGCCAGCTGCCCGACCTGCGCGACGATCAGCCCACGGAGAAGCCCGGCTGGGCCGAGGCGTCCCGGTCGCATCCGGCCTTTGCCCTCAGTCGCCTCGATTCATCAGAGAAAACAGCATCTTACACGATTCTCAGACATCCCGAAGGCGGCCGGCGCGACGTGATGCGCTGGGCCGGCGATGCCGATAGACCCGCTGATAGACCATTGGCCGAGCTCGAGATCTACCTGGAAGGCAACGAATTCGACGTGACGCAGCCGGCGACATCAGGCCTCGCCGTCCAGATGCGCCTGGCCGCGACGACCTCGCTCGAGCAGGCCGGCCTGATCGACACCAAGTTCGGCCCTGTCGCCCTCTTCAAGCCGACGGGCACCGCGGACGGGGCGCCGTCCTGCCTCGGCTATCTCAAGCGCAACGAGGAGCCGGCGCTGCAGATCTCCGGCTTCACCTGCCAGGACGATACCATGCCGGCCCGCCGGGCAGCCGTCGCCTGCACCCTGAACCGGCTGACGCTGCTCACCTCGGGTAACGAGCCGAAGCTCGCCGAATTGTTCGCCCATGCGGAGCTGAAGCGCCGCTCCTGCGCCGGCACAGGCTCGGCGGACTGGCTGCTGGGCGCTGCGAATGCGCAATTGCGCGGCGCGCTTTGACCCTCAAGTCGCTGGTATCCATGCAACTTTTGCCGGCACGCCCGATTATTCCGGCGCGGTGTGACTGAATTGACCTAGTTGCACCCGCCCCGGCCGGGCTAGTATGGGGTGAAATCGACTGGCGGCGCGCCGCCTGAAGGGGACGTGATGAGCTCGAATTTCTTTGCGGCGAACAAACTGGCGACGTGGCTTGCGGCGGGCGCCGTCATGGCCGTGAGCTTTGCTGCGCCGGCGTCGGCCGACACCAAGACCAAGCCGCGCTATGACGAGCGTGGCCGGCACTATTACGGTCCCGCGGGCCCCAACGCGGTCTACCAGCAGGGCCGGACCCGTATTTACGTGAGCAAGCGCTCTTGGCTCGACGGCGGCACCGAGGTCAATCCGGGCGACCGCAAGTTCAGCGATTACGCCTTCCCGCCGGCTGTGGGCTATCCGTCCTTTGCCCGCGAGAACAACAACCGCCCGATCGATCGCCAGCCGCTGTCGACCCCGGCCGATGTCGGCGGCTATCCGCAAAATTTCCCGCTGTACTGAGCGGCGTCGCTTTCAAAGCAAAATGGCCGGGCTAGCGCCCGGCCATTTTTGTTTTTGCGAGATGTCGTAGGGTGGGTTCGCGCAAGCGCAACCCACCAATTCTGTCGCTGCGGAGATCAAGGCGGTAGGTTACACCATGCGGACTGCGCTTTGCACAGTCGCAGGGCCAACCCACCTACGCATTGGCCGCGGGATCATAACGCCGGCAAAACTCTTCGATCGCCTCGGAACGGAAATCCGCAAGGCGCTCGAAGATGAGATCATCGGGCCAATCCCACCAGGCGATGCGGCGCAGGCTATCCGCGACAGAACCATCGAAGCGCTTGCGGATGAGGCGGGCGGGAACGCCGCCGACAATGGTGTAGGGCGCGACATCGCGGCTGACGACCGCGCCCGCGCCGATGACCGCGCCGTCGCCGACCGTGACGCCCGGCAGCAGGATTGCGGCATGACCGATCCAGACGTCATGGCCGACGATGACGCGGTCGCCGCGGCGATCGGCAAAGAAGTCACGGTCGCGGCTCGCGCTCGCCTCGTAATATTCGGGGACATAGGTGAAGCGATGCTGCGACGGACGGCCCATCGGATGATTGGGCGCGCCGATCCGCACCGAATTGGCGATGGCGGTGAACTTGCCGATGACAGCGTCGGCGACATCGCAGTTTTCGCCGAGATAGGAGTAGTCGCCGAGCCAGGCATATTCGATGCGCGTATGGCCGAGAATCTCGCAGCGCCGCCCGATGTGCGCCTCGCGCTGGCGCACCGTCTCATGGATGAAGGTTTCCGCGATCTTGGGGCGCGGTGAGGCGTCCATGAAGTGGCTCCGGGAGAAGGTGCCGTAGGGTGGGGTTAGCCGAAGGCGTAACCCACCGCCTTGGTTTCCGCAGAAACAGCAGAGGTGGGTTACGCTGCGCTAACCCACCCTACGAATCTGCGCCTGCCTTACGCGTGCAGCTTCTGCAATTCCTTCAGGATCGCTTCGCCCATCTGCGTGGTCGAGGCGGCCGTGCTGCCTTCCGACTTGATGTCGACGGTACGCAGGCCGCTGGCGAGCACCGCAGCGATCGCGGCATCGACCTTGTCGGCAAGATCGCCCATGTCGAAGGAATAGCGCAGCGCCATGCCGAAGGACGAGATCATCGCGATCGGATTGGCGAGGCCCTTGCCGGCAATGTCGGGCGCCGAACCGTGCACGGGCTCGTACAGCGCCTTGCGCTTCTTGCTCTTCACGTCGACCTCGCCGAGCGAGGCCGAGGGCAGCATGCCGAGCGACCCCGTCAGCATGGCCGCGATGTCGGACAGCATGTCACCGAAGAGATTGTCGGTGACGATGACGTCGAACTGCTTCGGCCACTTCACCAGCATCATGCCGCCGGAGTCGGCGAGCTGGTGCTCGAGCGTGACATCGGCATATTCGCGCTTGTGAAGCGCGGTCATGACCTCGTTCCAGAGCACGCCCGACTTCATGACGTTGCGCTTCTCCATCGACGTCACCTTGTTCTTGCGCTTCCGGGCCAACTCGAAGGCGACGCGCCCGATGCGCTCGATCTCATAGGTGTCGTAGACCTGGGTGTCGACGGCGCGCTTCTGGCCGTTGCCGAGATCGGTGATGGTCTTGGGCTCGCCGAAATAGACGCCGCCGGTGAGCTCGCGCACGATGACGATGTCGAGGCCCTCGATCGCCTCGCGCTTCAGGCTCGAGGCATCGGCCAGCGCCGGATAGCACACGGCCGGGCGGAGGTTGGCGAACAAAGCGAGATCCTTGCGCAGCCGCAGCAGGCCGGCTTCCGGGCGCACCTCGTAGGGCACGGCATCCCATTTGGGGCCACCGACCGCGCCGAAGATGATGGCGTCGGCGGCCAGCGCCTTGGCCATGTCGCCTTCGGAGATCGACACCTTGTGGGCGTCATAGGCCGAACCGCCGACCAGGCCGGAATCGGTCTCGAATTTGGCGATCCCGGCCGAATTGAGCCAATCGATCAGCCGCTTCACCTCGCCCATCACCTCGGGGCCGATACCGTCGCCGGGGAGCAGCAGCAATTTGTGGGTCGCCATGGTCGTTCTTCCTCCGTTGCGTCATGGCCGGGCTCGACCCGGCCATCCACGCCTTGGCTCAACAACACAGAAGACGTGGATGCCCGGCACAAGGCCGGGCATGACGGCATCTCGTGAATTTCGGCCGGAGTGCTAGAGCGGCCTTGCGCGCTTGGCAAGACACCATTGCCGCGGCGCGGCTGTGCAAGGAGGGCAGGGCCTGCCACACTGGGCGGCGCCGGAGTACCCTTTGCTCGCCCCTGATCGCCCGCCCGTCGCGCACCCCGCGCGACTGATCCTGACCCTGTCGCTGGCCGCAACCGTCGGGCTCGGCATCGGCCGCTTTGCCTATGCGCTGGTGCTGCCCGACATGCGGGAGGATCTCGGCTGGTCCTACTCGGCCGCCGGCTTCATGAACACCATCAACGCCGTCGGCTACCTCATCGGCGCGCTGCTGGCGTCCCGGCTGATCCAGCGCGTCGGCTGGTCGGCGGCGATCCGCTTGGGAACATTGGCCTGCGTCGCCGCGCTCGCCACCTGTGCGCTGACGGGGAATTTCATCGCGCTGAGCCTGGCGCGTCTCGTGCTGGGCCTCGGCGCGGCGGCCGGCTTCGTCGCCGGCGGCGCGCTGGCCGCGGCCATCGCGCAGTCGCGCCCCGAACGGGCCAATTTCCTGCTGAGCCTGTTTTATGCCGGACCCGGCATCGGCATTCTCGCCTCCGGGCTGATCGCGCCGTTCACGCTGCAGCATTTCGGCCCGGGCTCGTGGTGGATCGTGTGGTGGGCGATGACGCTGCTGTCGGCCGCGATGACCGTGCCGCTGTTCCTGGTCCGGATCGAGAGCGGCGCGCGCTTTTCAGAAGGCAGCCACGCCGCCTTCGCCGTGCTTCCCGTGCTGATCTATCTCACCGCCTATTTCCTGTTCGGCGCCGGCTACATCGCCTACATGACCTTCATGATCGCCTATGTCCGCGACGGCGGCGGCGGTGCGGCGGCGCAAGCCGCATTCTGGGGCCTGATCGGCATGAGTGCCTTCGTGACGCCCTGGGCCTGGCGCCGTGTGCTGGCGCTTGACCGCGGCGGCCTCGCCACCGCGATCATCCTCGGCACCAACGCGATCGGCGCCGGCCTGCCGGTGCTCGGACATTCGCCGGCCTGGCTCGCGGTCTCGGCGGTGGTGTTCGGCGTCGCCTTCTTCGCCGTGGTCGGCTCGACCACCGCCTTCGTGCGCTTCAACTATCCGCCGCAGATGTGGCCGACCGCGATCGCGGCGATGACGATCTCGTTTGGCGTCGGACAAACGCTCGGGCCCATCCTGGTTGGCGCGATCACCGATGCGCTCGGGAGCCTGAGTTACGCGCTGAACGTGTCGGCGGCATTGCTGGCATTGGGCGCGGTGCTGGCGTTGTGCCAGCGCAAGGTGGGGCCGGCCTAGGCGTCAGCTCCCGCTGTACGAATTATACCCCTGGTCTTCCCAATAGCCGCCCTTGTAGTCGTTGGTGACTTCCATCGAGATCACGTATTTCGGGTTCTTGAAGCCGAGTTTCGTCGGCACGCGGATCTTCATCGGGAAGCCGTAGGCGCGCGGCAGAATCTCGTTCGCATATTTGAACGTCATCTGCGTCTGCGGATGCAGCGCGGTGCGCATGTCCAAAGGCGAGTTGTAGCCGTCCTTGTCGGCGCACTGGAACCAGACATATTTCGCCCTTGTGTCGGCGCCGACGAGCTTGAGGAAATCGCGCAAGGGCGTGCCGGTCCAGCTGCCGATCGCGCTCCAGCCTTCGACGCAGATGTGACGCGTGATTTGCGTGACCTGTGGCAGCTTGTAGAGCTCCTGAAGCGTCCAGGATTTCTTGACGTCGACGAGGCCGCGCACCTCGAGCTTCCAGTCGTCGGCATCGACGTCGGGCGCGTCGTCGAGATCGTAATAGGCATTGAACGGGAACGGCTTCGTAATCGCGCTCTCCGGGAAGGTCGGCGCCAGTGCATCGGGATTGAAGATGAAGTCCTGTACGGCGTCGTTGAATTTCGAGATCTTGGTCAGCAGGGCCTCGGCCGAGGACGAATCGACCACGTCACAGCCGGTGAGCAGCGTCAGCGCGCCGAGGCTCGCGCCGCCCGCGATGAAGCGGCGGCGGGTGAGATCAGGCATCACCTTGAGGGAGTCCTTGATCAGCAGCCGCTTGTCGACGCCGGGGATCAGGAATGAACGCTTGGCCATGTCTCTCTCCTCAGCGACCGATGATCATCGCGCGCAGGCTCTTCGGCACCAAGAGCGCGAGCAGCACGTGAACGACGAGGAAGGCGCAGATCGCGGCCATGCAGAAAAAGTGGACGTAACGCGCGGTCGGATAATCGCCGAACAATGTCACCAGCCAATGCAGCTGCACCGGCTTCCACATCGACAGGCCCGACAGCACGATCAGCACGCCGACAACGATGATGCCGGCATAGAGCGTCCGCTGCACGTAATTGTAGACGCTGAGATCGTCATGGCCGAGCTTGAAGGTCAGGGCCGCCCTGACGTCGTGGAGCACGCCCGAGGGCGTGATCGGCAGCAGCTTCTTGGCGAAGCGGCCGGATGCGAAACCCGTGACGAGATAAGCGAGGCCGTTGATCATCAACAGCCACATCGCCGCGAAATGCCAAAGCAGGGCGCCGCCGAGCCAGCCACCCAGCGTGTACTCGCGCGGAAAGCTGAAACCGAACAGCGGCGAGGCATTGTAGATCTGCCAGCCCGACAGGATCATCAGGATCATGGCAAATGCATTGGTCCAATGCATGACCCGGACCCAGACCGGCTGGATCACCTTGGCCTTGGTGGCGCTGACCTGCTCGTCGGTCACTGTGAGGCTCGACATGATGGTTCCGTCCTGAACATCGTCTGCTACCGAATATACGCCGATGCTTCCGCTTTCGTTACGCCAGCCGGCAAATCGAATCGCCGGGCATTTTGGTCACAATAAAGCGAGCCGGGTCTCCCCGGCTCGCTGTTTCGCCGCATCCTCCGGGGATGAAACAGAGGTATCAGGTGTCACGTTGCCGGCATCAGCACGGTATCGACCACATGGATCACGCCGTTGGACTGGTTGACGTTGGAGATCGTCACCATCGAGGTGCCGCCCTTGGCATCGACGATCCAGACCTTTCCGTCCTGCTTCTTCACGGTGAGTTCCTCGCCCTCGGCGGTCTTCAGCTTCTTGCCGTCGGTGAGGTCGGAGGCCTCCAGCTTGCCGGGCACGACGTGGTAGGTGAGGATCTTGGTCAGAGTCGCCTTGTTCTCGGGCTTGACCAGGGTGTCGACGGTGCCGGCCGGCAGCTTGCCGAAGGCGGCGTTGGTCGGCGCGAACACCGTGAACGGGCCCTTGCCTTCGAGCGTCGGCACCAGGCCGGCCGCCTTCACCGCGGCCACCAGCGTGGTGTGATCCTTCGAATTGACGGCGTTCTGGACGATGTTCTTCGAGGGGAACATCGCGGCGCCGCCGACCATGACGGTCTTTTCCTCGGCGCGGGCGGGCGCGATGACAACAGCGGTGATGGCGAGGGCGCTGAAGGCAGCGGCGGTGAGATAGGCAATGCGCTTCGACATGGAGACACTCCCGATTTCGGTGATGACCGGCGATGACCGGCGTTTGCGTTGGGGCAACAACGGCATCTGCGACAGTTTGACGTGAGGCAGCAGCGCGTCGTTGGTCCGAACTACGGGAGGGTTTGCGTGCGGTTTCGAGGAAAAAATCTTTGTGATGCGTGAAACTATTCGGCGATGAGGCCGTGTGGTGGCCCCATCGTCATTGCGAGGAGCTCGCGACGAAATTGCGAAGCAATTTTGCGCAGATGCGACGAAGCAATCCAGACTATCTCCGCGGATACATTTCTGGATTGCATCGCTGCGCTCGCAATGAAGAATTCGCGGCTGCGACTTCGTCTCAATCCCTGTTGTTTGGCGTCTGGATGAACCCGCGATTATGCGTCGGGCTGATCAAGAGCTCGTTGATGCAGACGCGCGGCGGCATCGATGCGATGAAGGCGATGGTGCGCCCCAAGTCCTCCGGCTGCAGCATCTTCGCCTGCTCTTCCTCGCTCGGCACCACCGGGCGCAGCTTCAGGATCGGCGTGGCGACCTCGCCCGGCATCAGGCAGCAGGCGCGCAGGCCGTTGACGCATTCGTCCATGTTGAAGGAATGGGTCAGCGCCAGCACCGCATGCTTGGTGGTGGTGTAGGCCGGGCCCGGCATCTTCGAGACGTGGCGGCCGGCCCAGGACGAGACGTTGATGATCGAGCCGTCCTGCTGCTTGCGCATCGTCGGCAGCACCGCGCGCATGCAATAGAGCACGCCGTTGAGATTGACCTGGACGAGCTTGTCCCAGCCCTCCAGTTCCATGTCCTCCCAGCTGCGCCTGGGCACGTTGATGCCGGCATTGTTCACAAGCAGATCGATCCGGCCATGCTTCGCGACGATGTGATCGGCCGCCTTCTGGGCCGCGGCCGCGTTGGACACGTCAAGCGCCAGCGCCTCGGCCACGCCGCCCGCCCCCGCGATCTTCGCAACCACGGCATCCAGGGCCGACTGCCGGCGGCCGGAGACCACCACCGTCCAGCCGTCGGCCGCAAGCGCCTCGGCGCCGGCCTCCCCGATCCCGCTGCCGCCGCCCGTAACCCAGGCCACGCGTTTCCCTGATCTGGTCATGCAAACTGTCTCCGTTGCTTCATTGGGGCGGTTTTTGCTAATCCAGCCCTCGGTTTTGACCGGCCTTGTCAGCCTTGCGGTCGAGGAAATCTTGCATGAACCAAGCAGCCAACGCCAATCTGTTTTCCCGCCTGTTCGACGGCCTCGATAACCCTGCGCGCCTCGCGATCGAAACGCAGGACGGCGCCCATATCAGCTATGGCGATCTGATCGCGCGGGCCGGCCAGATGGCGAATGTGCTTGTCGCGCGCGGCGTGAAACCGGGCGATCGCGTCGCGGTGCAAGTGGAAAAATCCGTGGCGAACATCGTGCTCTATCTCGCCACGGTCAGGGCCGGCGCGGTCTATCTGCCGCTGAACACGGCCTATACGCTGAACGAGCTCGATTATTTCATCGGCGATGCCGAACCGTCGCTGGTGGTTTGCGATCCCGCCAAGGCCGAAGGCCTGGCTCCGATCGCCGCCAAGGTGAAAGCAAAGGTCGAGACGCTCGGGGCTGACGGCAAGGGCTCGCTGACGGAGGCCGCGGACAAGGCGAGCAGTGAATTCGCCACGGTGCCGCGGGCAAACGACGATCTCGCCGCGATCCTCTACACCTCGGGCACCACCGGCCGCTCCAAGGGCGCGATGCTCAGCCACGACAATCTGGCGTCGAATTCGCTCTCGCTGGTCGATTACTGGCGCTTCACCGACAAGGACGTGCTGATCCACGCGCTGCCGATCTATCACACCCACGGCCTGTTCGTGGCGACCAACGTGACGCTGTTTGCGCGGGCGTCGATGATCTTCCTGCCGAAGCTCGATCCGGACCTGATCATCAAGCTGATGGCGCGCGCCACTGTGCTGATGGGCGTGCCGACCTTCTACACGCGCCTGCTGCAGAATCCTGCGCTGTCGAAGGAGACGACCGCGCACATGCGCCTGTTCATCTCCGGCTCGGCGCCGCTGCTGGCCGAGACCCATCGCGAATGGTCGGCGCGGACGGGTCATGCCGTGCTCGAGCGCTACGGCATGACCGAGACCAACATGAACACGTCGAACCCCTATGACGGCGAGCGCGTGCCCGGCGCGGTCGGCTTCCCCCTGCCCGGCGTCTCGGTGCGCGTCACCGAGCCCGAGACCGGCAAGGAATTGCCGCGCGAGGAGATCGGCATGATCGAGGTGAAGGGCCCGAACGTGTTCAAGGGCTACTGGCGCATGCCCGAGAAGACCAAATCGGAATTCCGGCCCGACGGCTTCTTCATCACCGGCGACCTCGGCAAGATCGACCACAAGGGCTACGTCCACATTCTCGGCCGCGGCAAGGATCTCGTCATCTCCGGCGGCTTCAACGTTTACCCCAAGGAAATCGAGAGCGAGATCGACGCCATGCCGGGCGTGATCGAATCCGCCGTCATCGGCGTGCCCCACGCCGATTTCGGCGAGGGCGTCACGGCCGTGCTGGTCTGCAACAAGGGCGCCGACGTGACGGAGGCCGCCGTGCTGAAGGCACTCGACGGGCGCCTGGCAAAGTTCAAGATGCCCAAGCGCGTCTTCGTCGTCGACGAGCTGCCGCGCAACACCATGGGCAAGGTGCAGAAGAATATCCTGCGCGATACGTACAAGGATATCTACGCGAAGAAATAGGAGGCCGTCGCGCGTCGTTGCGACGACGAGCATCCAGGCAACGAGCCGTCATGCCCCGGCTCGACCGGGGCATCCAGTACGCCGCGGCCTCCCGGTCCTATCAAAGCTGTCTCTGAAATACTGGATCGCCCGATCAAGTCGGGCGATGACGGCGCAGCGTGCGCCCGGGCATTTTGGGACACACCAATCACTGTCCGTGGGGCAGGTCGTCACCGAATTTCCACCCCTCGCGCGCGAGGATGAGGCGAGCTGCGGCGGAATACGCGACGGCGACGAACACGATCTTGAACAGCCGCTCCGGCGCGTAGCGCGCGACGACGCTCCCCGCGACGACGCCGACGATGATCGGCAGCCACCAGACGCGCAGGATCGTCAAGTCGACGGCGCCCCGCTTGTAGTGCGCCTGGCACGAACGGATCGACGTCGGAATGATCACCGCGAGCGACGTTCCGACACACAGCGGCATGCGCACTTCGAGCGGCACGCCCGCGATACGAAAGCATTCGTAAAACACCGGTACGAGAATCGCGCCGCCGCCGATGCCGAAGACGCCGGCCAAAAAACCGGAAAGCGCACCGGTTGCGATCAGCAGCAGCGCGAGCTCGGCGATCTCCTTGATATCAAGACCTGCGATCACGCGGACTGCCCCTCGTCGCGAGCGTTCCGATTCGTCCGTTCGGATGAGCTGCTCTTGAAGCTTTAGGCGATCCACCTTGCGGGGTCGACACGCCGGACTGCCGTCTGGGGTGGAGTACAGGAGGCGCATATCCTCCGTGAGGCGGGCCGAGCGATCACCAGCGCCATGAACGGACTGGTTCGAACTGCGGCAGCCGATCAGGTGCTTGGAGCCGTTCCACTAGTGATTTCAATGCGCCCCGACCGCCGCAGAAAAGCATGAATCGGCGTTCGTTTCTTTGGCGATGCGCCACCCTTCTGGTATACCAAGACCCTGATTGGCCTTGGTTCATCAACGGCCTAGAGCTGAACGCCGGTTCGATTTATGGCGATTTGGTGATTGCGCAGGCCAAATCGACTCCGTAAATAGAGCCGACCTTTCGCGATCCCCGCGCGCGCCCTGCCGGGCCGCCATAGACATCAAAAGCCCATGACCGCACGGATCGAACGACCGCTTTCACCACACATGCAAGTCTACCGCTGGACGCTGACGATGGCGCTGTCCATCGTTCATCGCGCCACCGGTATCGCCCTCTACGTCGGAACCCTGCTGCTGGTCTGGTGGCTGGTCGCGGCGGCTTCGGGCCCGGCGGCCTATGCCAACGTGCAGGCCTTCACCGGCAGCATCATCGGCCGGCTGATCGTGTTCGGCTACACCTGGGCGCTGATGCACCATATGTTGAGTGGCATCCGGCACTTCGTGTGGGACCTCGGCTACGGCTTCAAGGCCAATGAGCGCGAAGCGCTGACCTGGGGCGCACTGATCGGCGGCATTGCCCTGACGGTACTGATCTGGATCATCGCCTACGCGACCGGAGGTGGACGATGAGCACAGCCGATACCCCGAAGCGCAGCATGCGCACCCCGCTCGGCCGCGTCCGTAGTCTCGGCGCCGCGCATTCGGGCACGTCCGATTTCTGGCGCCAGCGCATCACCGCCGTCGCCATGACCCTGCTGATGATCCCGGTGTTGGTGATCATCATGATGTTGCTCGGCCGCAACCAGGCCGGCGCCGCGCAGATCCTCTCCTCGCTTCCCGTCGCCCTGATCCTGTTGCTCTTCATCATCGCCAGCGCCTGGCACATGAAGATCGGCATGCAGGTCGTGATCGAGGACTATGTCCATAACGAGAAGCTGAAGCTCATCTCGATCATGCTCAACAACTTCTTCTCGATCGCCGTGGCGCTCGCCTCGACCTATGCGATCCTGAAACTTTCATCGGGAGTGTAACCCATGGCCACCGAGACGAATGGCAAGGGCAACGGCGCTCCCGCCACCAACGGCAAAGCCTATCCGATCGAAGACCATACCTATGACGTCGTCGTGGTCGGCGCCGGCGGCGCGGGCCTGCGCGCCGTGGTCGGCTGCAGCGAAGCCGGCCTTCGCACCGCCTGCATCACCAAGGTGTTTCCGACCCGCTCGCACACCGTCGCGGCGCAAGGCGGCATCTCGGCCTCGCTCGGCAACATGCACAAGGACGACTGGCGCTGGCACATGTACGACACCGTGAAGGGGTCGGACTGGCTCGGCGACCAGGACGCGATCGAATACATGGTGCGCAACGCGCCCGAGGCGGTCTACGAGCTCGAGCACTGGGGCGTGCCCTTCTCGCGCACCGAGGACGGCAAGATCTACCAGCGCCCGTTCGGCGGCATGACCATGGACTACGGCAAGGGCCAGGCGCAGCGCACCTGCGCCGCCGCCGACCGCACCGGTCACGCCATGCTGCACACGATGTACGGCCAATCGCTGCGTCACGCGGCCGAGTTCTTCATCGAGTTCTTCGCCATCGATTTGATCATGGACGACCAGGGCACCTGCCGCGGCGTCATCGCGCTCAAGCTCGACGACGGCACGCTGCACCGCTTCCGCGCCCAGACCGTGATTCTCGCCACCGGCGGCTACGGCCGCGCCTACGCCTCCTGCACCTCGGCGCACACCTGCACCGGCGACGGCGGCGGCATGGTGCTGCGCGCCGGCCTGCCGATGCAGGACATGGAGTTCGTGCAGTTCCACCCGACCGGCATCTACGGCTCGGGCTGCCTCGTCACCGAAGGTGCGCGGGGCGAGGGCGGCTATCTCGTCAACTCCGAGGGCGAGCGCTTCATGGAGCGCTACGCGCCGTCGGCGAAGGACCTCGCCTCGCGCGACGTCGTCTCGCGCGCGATGACCATCGAGATCCGCGAAGGCCGCGGCGTCGGCAAGAAGAAGGACCACATCTTCCTGCATCTCGACCATCTCGATCCCTCGGTGCTCGCCGAGCGCCTGCCGGGCATCTCCGAATCCGCAAAGATCTTCGCCAATGTCGACGTGACGCGCGAGCCGATCCCGATCGTCCCGACCGTGCACTACAACATGGGCGGCATTCCCACGAACTATCACGGCGAAGTGCTGACCAAGAAGGACGGCGACGACAATGCCGTCATCCCGGGCCTGATGGCGATCGGCGAAGCGGCCTGCGTCTCCGTGCACGGCGCCAACCGCCTCGGCTCGAACTCGCTGATCGACCTCGTCGTGTTCGGCCGCGCCGCAGCGCTCCGTCTCGCCGAGAAGCTGACGCCGAACGCCAAGCAGCCCGAGCTGCCGGCGAACTCGGCCGACCTCGCGCTCGGCCGCCTCGATCATTATCGCTACGCCTCCGGCGGCACGCCGACCGCGAAGTTGCGCGAAGGCATGCAGCACGTGATGCAGAACAATTGCGCCGTGTTCCGCACCGGCGAGGTGCTGAGTGAGGGTCAGAACCTGATCGCGAAGGTCCACAGCGGAATCACCGACATCGCCGTGTCCGACCGCTCGCTGGTATGGAACTCGGATCTCGTCGAAACGCTGGAGTTCGACAATCTGATCTCGCAGGCGGTGGTGACGATGAACTCGGCCGCCAACCGGACCGAGAGCCGCGGCGCCCATGCGCGCGAGGACTTCTCCGAGCGCGACGACAAGAACTGGATGAAGCACACGCTGGCCTGGCTCGACGACAACGGCAAGGTCAAGATCGAGTATCGCCCGGTTCACGACTACACCATGACCAACGACGTGCAGTACATCCCGCCCAAAGCTCGCGTGTACTGAGAAGCAACGGTGCTCGTCATTCCGGGATGGTTTGAAGGACCAGACCCGGAATCTCGAGATTCCGGGTTCGATGCTGCGCATCGCCCCGGAATGACGAAAGGTTAGAGCAATGGTTGAATTCGCACTTCCGAAGAACTCGAAAATCACCGGCGGCAAGACCTGGCCGAAGCCCGCGGGCGCGACCGACGTTCGCGAATTCCGCGTCTATCGCTGGAATCCTGACGACGGCAAGAATCCGAGCGTCGACACCTATTACGTCGACACCAATGATTGCGGTCCGATGGTGCTGGATGGCCTGATCTGGATCAAGAACCACATCGATCCGTCGCTGACCTTCCGCCGCTCCTGCCGCGAAGGCGTCTGCGGCTCCTGCGCCATGAACATCGACGGCCAGAACACGCTGGCCTGCACCCGCTCGATGCACGACGTGAAGGACGGCGCGGTGAAGATCAACCCGCTGCCGCACCAGCCTGTCGTGAAGGACCTGGTTCCCGACCTGACCAATTTCTACGCGCAATACGCCTCGGTCGAGCCGTGGCTGAAGACGACCTCGCCGACGCCGCAGAAGGAATGGCGCCAGAGCCACGAGGACCGCGAGAAGCTCGACGGTCTCTACGAGTGCATCCTGTGCGCCTGCTGCTCGACCTCTTGCCCGAGCTATTGGTGGAACAGCGACCGCTATCTCGGCCCCGCCGCCCTGCTTCAGGCCAACCGCTGGGTGTCTGATTCGCGCGACGAGGCCACCGGCGAGCGGCTCGACAATCTCGAGGACCCGTTCCGGCTCTATCGCTGCCACACCATCATGAACTGCGCCAAGGCCTGCCCGAAGGGGCTGAACCCGGCCGAGGCCATCGCCGAGCTCAAGCTCAAGATGGTCGAGCGCCAGATCTAAGGCACTTTCGGCGCTATGGCCCCGGCCGGAAGGCCGGGGCGTGCTCCGGGCGGAGCGATTTCGGGGAAAATTTTCCTCATCCCGCTGCACGCGCGAACCGGTGAATTGCAACCTCCAGTTCCTCACAAGCCGCTTCCTTCCAGGCGTAAGATTCAAGTAAGCTCTCCGGTCAGGGGACCGGAGCGACCGTGCAGGGCGCACAACGCAACTCGCTGAGACTTCTGCAGTGGATGATGGCGGCATCCCTGGCGCTGCCGATTGCGCTGTTCGCGATTGCCTCCACGATCTCCTGGAATTCGACGCGCGACATCGCCGACCGTGAGATCGAGCGCTCGCTCGATGTCGCCCATGAGCACGCGCTCAAGGTGTTCGAGACCATCGATCGGAGCCTTGCGGAGCTCACCGAGGTCGTGCGCGACCTTCCCGACGATGTCATCCGCGCGCGCGAGCCGGCGCTGCACCGGCGCCTGAAGCAGCTCACGGATTCGCTGCCGCAGCTCAAATCGGCCTGGATCTTCGATGCGGATGGAAAGGTGCTGGTCAACAGCCTGGCGTCGCCGCCGCCGCCGCAGAGCTTTGCCGACCGCGATTACTTCTACGCCCATGTCGACCAGAGCATCGGCACTTTCATCGGCACCACGCTGACGCCGCGAGCGCCTTACCAGGGCGCGCGCTTCTTCGGCGTGAGCCGGCGCCGCTCAACCGACGACGGCAGCTTCACCGGCGTCATCCAGGCCTCCGTGCTGCCGGAATATTTCGCGAGCTTTTACGCCAGGATCGGCGCCGATCCCGGCAGCTTCTTCGCGATGGGACGCACGGACGGCACGCTGCTGGCGCATTTCCCGCGGCTCGACCGCGACTTCCGGCTCGATCCGAATGGCCCGGTCGGCCGGGCCATCGCGACCCATCCCGATCATGGGCTGATCACCATCGCCTGGCCATCGGACGGGATCGAGCGGCGCATCGGCTACCGGCGCGTCGCCGAATATCCGATCTATGTCAGCGCCGGCCTCGAGACCGGGGCGATCCGCGCCCGCTGGCTCGGCACCATAAGCCAGCATCTGGTGTTCGGCGCTCCCGCCACCGCGCTGCTGTTCGTCCTGCTCGCCTTCGCGTTCCGGCGCACGCAGCATCTGCAGCTCGAGGCTGCCAAGCGGCGCGAGGTCGAGGAGGCGCTCAAGCACAGCCAGCGGCTGGAGGCGCTCGGCCAGCTCACCGGCGGCGTCGCGCACGATTTCAACAACCTCCTGACCGTGATCCGCGCGTCCGTCGACCTCCTGAACCGGCCGCAACTGAGCGAGGAGCGGCGGCAGCGCTACATCACCGCGATCGCGGACGCGGTCGCACGCGCGGCCAAGCTGACCTCGCAGCTGTTGGCCTTTGCCCGCCGGCAGACCTTGAAGCCCGAAGTGTTCGATGTCGGCGAGCGCGTGCAATCGCTGCGCGACATGCTCACCACGCTGCTGGGACCTGCGATCGAGATCGTCACGCAGCTGCCGGCCGAGCCCTGCCTCGTCAATGCCGATGCCGGGCAGTTCGAGACTGCGATGATCAACATGGCGACCAACGCGCGCGACGCCATGCAGGGCAAGGGCCGCATCGTCTTCACGGTGCATGCGGCGACCACCCTTCCTGATACGCTGGCGCCCGTCTCCGGCAGCCAGATCTCGAACGATCCCGGTTTCGTCTGCGTCACCGTCAGCGATCGCGGCATCGGCATCCCCGCCACGCAATTGGGGCGCATTTTCGAGCCCTTCTTCACCACCAAACAGGTCGGCCAGGGCACCGGTCTCGGCCTGTCGCAGGTGTTCGGCTTCGCTCGGCAATCCGGCGGCGAGGTGACCGTCATCAGCGAGGTCGGCCAGGGCAGCACCTTCTCGCTCTATCTGCCGCGCGTGCCCGCAGCTCTGCTGCCTCGCAGCGAGGCACCGACCACGGCGCCGGCCGTCGCCGGCAGCGGCATGTCGGTGCTGGTCGTCGAGGACAATGTCGAGCTCGGCAATTTCGCCGCCGACGGCCTGACCGAGCTCGGCTACAGCATCACGCTGGTCGACAACGCCACCGACGCGCTCACCGAACTCGTCGGCGCCCCCGAAAGGTTCGACGTCGTGTTCTCCGACGTCGTCATGCCCGGGATGACCGGGCTCGATCTTGCGCAGGCGATCCGCGATCGCTGCATCGGCGTGCCCATCGTGCTGACCACGGGCTATAGCCACGCTCTGTCCCAGGACGGTGTCGCCGGCTTCGAGCTCGTGCAAAAGCCCTATTCGATCGAGGAACTGTCGCGCGTTCTGCACCGCGCGGCACGGTTGAAGCCGGTGCGCGGCGGCGCCGCGGAGTGAGCCCGGGAACCCGAGGGAACCGGCTCGCGTTGTCCCCGCATGCAGAAGCCGGTCCGAAACAATGCGCAAGGCAGGACGCCGCCCATCGTAGAGATCACCGGCGAGAACGGCGATGACATCGCTCCGCCGCCGCCGGAATTGCTGGAGCCGGATTCCGAGCTGAGCCCCGAAGAGGCCGAGCAGGCACGGAAGGACTATCTGCTCACCCGGTTCTGGATCAGCGCGCGCGGCTTCTGGAGCCGCAAGGGCGACCGCTTGGCCTGGCCATTCTCGATCGGCCTCGTGGTGCTCATCATCCTGACCGTCGGCTTCCAATACGGCGTCAATGTCTGGAACAGGGCGATCTTCGACGCGATCGAGAAGCGCGATGCGCCAACGGTCTTCCACCTGACGGCGCTGTTTTTCCCGCTCGCGATCGGCAGCATCATGCTCGGTGTGGTCCAGGTGTTTGCGCGGATGGGCATCCAGCGGCGCTGGCGCGCCTGGCTCACCAACAGCGTGCTGACGCGCTGGCTGGCCAACGGACGCTACTACCAGCTCAACCTCGTCGGCGGCGACCACGACAATCCGGAATACCGGATCGCCGAAGACCTGCGCGTCGCAACGGATTCGCCGGTCGATTTTCTTGCCGGCGTGACGTCGGCGTTGCTGTCGGCCGCGACCTTCATCGTCGTGCTCTGGACCATCGGCGGCGCGCTCACCGTGACGCTTGGCGGCTCCCCGGTCACCATTCCCGGCTTCCTCGTGATTGCCGCAATGCTCTATGCGGGCATCGCTTCGGGCTCGATCCTGGTGATCGGGCGTCGATTCGTGCAGGTCTCCGAGGACAAGAACCAGGCCGAAGCCGATTTCCGCTACACGCTGACCCGCGTGCGCGAGAATGGCGAGAGCATCGCGCTGCTGGGCGGTGAGGACGAGGAGCGCGGCGGCATCGACCGCAACTTCGCCGACGTCCTGCGGCAATGGGCGCGGCTCGCCGGCCAGCACATGCGCACCACGCTGGTGTCGCAGGGCTCGAGCCTCGTCGCACCTGTCGTGCCGCTGCTGCTCTGCGCGCCGAAATTCCTCGACGGCAGCATGAGCCTCGGACAGGTGATGCAGGCGGCCTCCGCCTTCACCATCGTGCAGAGCGCGTTCGGCTGGCTGGTCGACAATTATCCGCGGCTTGCCGACTGGAACGCCTGCGCCCGCCGCATCGCCTCGCTGATGATGTCGCTCGACGGCCTCGAGCGCGCCGAGCAGGGTGACGGCCTTGGCCGCATCAAGCGCGGCGAGACCGCCAACGACGCCATGCTGGAGATGAAAGATCTCTCGGTCACGCTCGACGACGGCACCGCTGTCGTCGGCGAAACCGAAGTGGTGATCGAACCCGGCGAACGGCTGCTGGTCGCGGGCGAATCCGGCACCGGCAAGAGCACGCTGGTGCGCGCCATCGCAGGCCTTTGGCCATGGGGCGGCGGCAGCGTCAATCTTCATCCCGACCGGCGGCTGTTCATGCTGCCGCAGCGGCCTTACGTGCCCTCCGGCAGTCTGCGCCGCGCTGTCGCCTATCCCGGCGCCGAGGACGACTGGACCGTCGCTGAGATCGGCGAGGCCCTGCACAAGGTCGGGCTCGACCATCTCAAGGAAAAGATCGAGGAAGAGGGGCCGTGGGACCAGACGCTGTCGGGCGGCGAGAAGCAGCGTCTCGCCTTCGCGCGGCTGCTCCTACACAGCCCTGATATCGTCGTGCTGGACGAGGCGACCTCCGCGCTCGACGAGAAGAGCCAGGACAAGATGATGAAGATGGTCACCGATGAGCTGCGAGAGGCCACCATCGTCAGCGTCGCGCATCGCGTCGAGCTCGAGGCGTTCCACAGCCGCAAGATCGTGCTGGAGCGCCGCAAGGGCGGCGCGAAGCTCGTCAGCGACATTGACCTGATCCCGCGCAAGGGCAAACGCAAGCTGCTGGGCCGCTTCCTGCGCCAGCGCAAGCCGGCGGCCAAAAAGGCGGCCTGAGCGCCGTTGGAGTCCCCGGCAAAACCGGCTATGCATGCGCCGCCTGCAACGAGGACCGCCTGCTTGACGCCCGATACCGCCCTTTCGACCGCGCCGTTCGGCGCGTTTGCGCCGACCGCCGCGCAGGCTGCGATCCTCGGTCTCGTGCAGCGATCGCGGCTGAAGCGCGGTGCGTTTCGACCGTGGATGTCGCGGCTGCTCAATCTGCTGCGCGGCGGCCCCGTGGATGTGCAATATCAGGGTGCCTCGTTCCGCTTCTATCACCAGGGCAGCGCCACCGAACGCGGCGCGCTGTTCAACCCCGACTACAACATCGACGAGCTCGACTTCCTGCGCCAGCATACGGCGGCCGGCGGCACGTTCGTCGACGTCGGCGCCAATGTCGGCACCTTCGCGCTGGTGATGGCGCGGCACGTCGGCACCGATGGCAAGGTGGTCGCGATCGAGCCGCATCCGCTGACCTTTGGGCGGCTCTCGTTCAACCATGCCGCATCCAAGGCAACACAGGTGCGCCTGGTGCAGGCCGCCGCGGGCGACAGCGACGGCGAGCTGATGATCGAAAGCGGCGGCGGCAATCTCGGCGCCACGCACGTCGTCACCGGCGCGGCCGGCGCTGATGCAATCAAGGTGCCCTCGCTGCGGCTCACCCGCATCCTCGACGAGGCCGGCGTCACACGGGTCGATTCGCTCAAGATCGACGTCGAGGGCTTTGAAGACCGCGTGCTGATCGGATTCTTCCGCGATGCGCCGCCGTCACTGTGGCCCCGCGCGGTGGTGATCGAGCATCTGTCACAGAACGAATGGCAGCAAGATTGTATTGCTGACATGGTTGCGCGCGGCTTTACGATCGCACGAAAGACGAGAAGCAATACCTTCCTGTCACGCTGAACAACAGAGGCTAGCGATGATCGACCATCTGGGCTTCCCCGTCTCCGACTACGAGCGCGCCAAGGCGTTCTACGCCAAAGCGCTGGCGCCGCTCGGTTACAGCCTGATCATGGAAGTGACGCAGGAGCAGACCGGCCACGATCGGGCCGCAGGCTTCGGCGCCGACGGCAAGCCGGATTTCTGGATCGGCGGCGAAGGCGCGCTGAACAAGCCGGTGCATGTCGCAATATCGGCAAAAGATCGCGCCACGGTCGATGCGTTCTACGAGGCTGCGATGGCCGCCGGTGGCCGCGACAACGGACCACCCGGCATCCGCCCTCACTATCACGCGAACTATTACGGCGCCTTCGTGCTCGATCCTGACGGCCACAACATCGAGGCGGTTTGTCACGCGCCGGAATAGAGCGGGCGCGATGCGGGAACATCGGCGCGACATCGTCGTTGTCGTCCTCCTGACAACTGACCTCGATGATGCCGATGCCGATCGAACCGCCCGAGATACCGCCATCGACACCCGGCACGCCGACCGAGCCGCCGCCTGGAATTCCGCCGGGCAATCCGCAGCCTGAAATCTCGCCACCGGTGCACGAGCCCGGCGAATCACCGCGGCCCGATGAATTGCCGGGAAGCAGGCCTGACGAGATTCCTTCGCGTGGACCGAACGGGCCGCTCGCGCCGAATCCCGCGACGGATGCCAATTCGTCGCAGGGTCACATGTGATGCGATTGCAAGCTGGGTCTGAATGCGCAATGAACGTTGCTCGCGTGACATGATTTGCATGCAGAAATAAATCGCGACGCAGTGTCTTTGCCCGCCACAATCCGGCCTAACGCGTAGCTGTTCATCATCCCACTTCACTCCGTCAAAGAACCTTCCGGGGAATTTCACGACATGACCAATCTTCGCTTCGTGCTGCTTGCCACGACGGCTCTGACCGCGATGCAATTCGCAAGCTCCGCATCGCATGCGCAAAGCGCGCCGCTCGTCGTCGCGCAGGCCCAGCCTCAAGAGACGGGCCCTGACGGAAAGCCGAAGCAGCCGCCGAAGGAAGCGCCAAAGGGAGCACCGCCCGCGCATCCGACCGCGCCGCCACCTGCCGCGCCCAAGGCACCCAGCGCGCCGCCGCCGGCAGCTGCACCGCCGCATCCGCCCGCCGCACCTCCGCCGGCCGCCGCGCCGTCACGCCCGACACCGCCACCCCCGCCGCCTGCGACCCATCAGGCGCCTCCGCCGCCCCCACCACCGCCTGCAGCACCCAAGCCGCCGACGCCGCCCCCGGCTGCGGCGCCGCAGCAGCATGCACCGACCCCACCGCCGCCTCCGGCCGCAGCTCCGCAGCAGCATGCACCGACCCCGCCGCCGCCTCCGGCCGCAGCGCCGCAGCAGCATGCACCGACCCCACCGCCGCCTCCGGCCGCAGCGCCGCAGCAGCATGCACCGACCCCGCCGCCGCCTCCGGCTGCGACTCCGCAGCAGCACGCTCCTGTTGCACCAACTCCGGCGCCGACTGCGACACCGGGGCGTCCGGCTGCAACGCCAACGCCTCCGCCGCCCCCCGTTACGCCGCCGGCCGGGGCCCGGCCGCTGCCCAACGCAGCGCCAGCCCCGACGGCAACGCCCGCTCCGGCGCCTGCAGCTCGTCCGGCACCATCATCTCCGGCTCCGACTGGCACCCCCATGCCATCGGCAACGCCGGCACCTGGCGCCACGCCCCCCGGACGTCCTGGCGCTCCGCCGGCTGCCGGAGCACCGGCTCCAGGTGCAACCCCGGCTCCGTCGGCAACGCAGGCTCCCGGACGTCAGGGTGCAACCCCGCCAGCCGGCGCGCCCGCCGCGGGCACTCCGCCGGTGGCGCCGCAGGCCGGTGCCGTGCAGCGTCCCCCCGCGCCGCCGCCGGGCGCCGCGGCGCCGACTGTCGTTCCTGCCACGCCAGCCGCCGCACCGCCGCCCGACAAGGCGCAGTACGCGCCGCCGACGGTTGCTCCCGCTTTCCGGGCCGCGCCAGCCGTCGCAGCGCCGCTGCCGCCCCCGCCGCGTCCGCAGCAGCGAGACCTGACGCCGCTTGCCTTCGGTGCGGGCGTGGTGGCCGGTGCCGTGATCGGCGCCACCATCGCCGACTACCGCAACCAGCGGCAGGAGATCGTCGAAGGCGGCCGCACCGTCTACACAGAGCCGGATCGCATCATCGTTCGCGACCCGAGCGGGCAGGAATACGTCCGCGGCAACGATCTCTATCGCTTCCGCTACGGCGCCCGTGACATCCGCACCGAGACGGTCGGCGGCGAGACCCGCACGGTCGTGATCCGTCCTGACGGCACCGAAATCATCACGGTGGTCGGTCCGGACGGGAGCTTGATGCGCCGTATCCGCAGGGATCAGCGCGGGCGTGAGATCGTGATCATCGACAACACCTATCGCGATCCGCGGGCGGTCGGCGGCTTCTATGTCGACGTGCCGCCGCCGGTGGTCAGCATCCCCTATGATCGCTACATCGTCGACGCCCAGGAAGCATCGCCGGAGGTGATCTACGACACGATGCGGGCGCCGCCGGTACAGCGAATCGATCGGCGCTACTCGCTCGACGAGATCCGCTACAGCCCCAATGTTCGCATGCAGATGCCGAGCATCGACGTCAACACGATCAACTTCGCGACGGGATCGTGGACCATTCCGCCGGACCAGGCGGCGCGGCTGCAGGTGATCGCCGACGGCATCAACCAGGCGATCCAGGCCAACCCGCAGGAAGTGTTCCTGATCGAGGGCCACACCGATGCGGTCGGCAACGACGTCGACAATCTGTCGCTGTCGGATCGCCGGGCGCAGGCCGCGGCCGAATTGCTGACCCAGCAGTTCGGCGTGCCCGCGGAGAACCTGACGTCGCAGGGCTACGGCAAGCAGTATCTGAAGGAGCAGACCGACGGGCCGAGCCTGATCAACCGGCGCGTCACCGTCCGCCGCATCACCCCATTGCTCAACGGCGGCCAGGCCAACGCGGCACCGCCTCCGCCGCGGCAGTAAGACCACCGCAGAAAAGAAAATGGCCGGGAGTGATCCCGGCCATTTTTGTTTTGCCTTGTAGGGTAGGTTAGCCGAAGGCGTCAGCCCTTGTCGCTCTCGAGCCGGAAGATCTGCGAGCCTTCGCTGCCTGAGAGCAGGCCGGTCTTCGAATAGAGACCGAGCTTGGTGCGCGTGTCGGCGATGTCGAGATTGCGCATGGTGAGCTGGCCGATGCGGTCGGCCGGCGTGAAGGCGGCGTCCTCGACCTTCTCCATGCTGAGCCGTTCCGGCGCATAGGTGAGGTTCGGACTCTCCGTGTTGAGGATCGAATAATCGTTGCCGCGGCGCAGCTCCAGCGTGACCTCGCCGGTGACGGCGCGCGCGACCCAGCGCTGCGCGGTCTCGCGCAGCATCAAGGCCTGCGAGTCGAACCAGCGGCCCTGATAGAGCAGACGCCCGAGCCGCATGCCACTGATGCGGTATTGCTCGATGGTGTCCTCGTTGTGGATGCCGGTGACGAGGCGTTCATAGGCGATGTGCAGCAGCGCCATGCCCGGCGCTTCGTAGATGCCGCGGCTCTTGGCCTCGATGATGCGGTTCTCGATCTGGTCGCTCATGCCGAGGCCGTGGCGGCCGCCGATGGCATTGGCTTCGAGGAACAGCGCGACCGGATCAGAGAAGGTCTTGCCGTTCAGCGCCGTCGGCTGTCCCTCCTCGAAACGCACGACGACCTTCTCGGCCTTCACCGCGCAATCGTCGCGCCAGAACGGCACGCCCATGATCGGATTGACGATCTTGATGCCGCTGTCGAGGCTTTCGAGATCCTTGGCCTCGTGCGTGGCGCCGAGCAGATTGCTGTCGGTCGAATAGGCCTTCTCGGCGCTCATCTTGTAGGCAAAACCTTGCGCGGTCATGAACGCCGACATCTCGGCGCGGCCGCCGAGCTCATCGATGAACTGCTGGTCGAGCCAGGGCTTGTAGATGCGCAGGGATGGATTGGTCAGCAGGCCGTAGCGGTAGAAGCGCTCGATGTCGTTGCCCTTGAAGGTCGAGCCGTCGCCCCAGATGTTGACGCCGTCTTCCTTCATCGCCGCGACCAGCATCGTCCCGGTGACCGCGCGCCCGAGCGGGGTGGTGTTGAAATAGGTGATGCCGCCGGTCGAGATGTGGAAGGCGCCCGACTGGATCGCGGCGATGCCTTCGTGGACCAATTGCGTGCGGCAATCGACCAGCACGGCCTTCTCCGCGCCGAAGGCTTGCGCCTTGCGCGGGATCTCATTGTAGTCGGCTTCATCCGGCTGGCCGAGATTGGCGGTATAGGCGTAGCAGCGTGCGCCTTTCTGCTTCATCCAGAGCAGCGCCGCAGAGGTATCGAGGCCGCCCGAAAACGCGATGCCGACTTTCTCGCCCTTGGGCAGGCTTTTCAGGATCGTGGTCATGGGGCTTCCAATCGGGTCTTAGGGGCTGATGAGGGGCTTGGTTTGACCGCGCGAATATCAAATTTCGCCCGGATCGGCACGCTTTTAATGGCTCAAACCGACGCCGCCGGGCCGGTCTTGCGGCCGAACAGGCGCTTGCGGAGCCGGTAGGCGGGCATGTTGAGCCGGGTCAGGGCGGCATCGACCGCCGCGTCGGAAAACCGGGTCCGCGGCCAACGGTAGATCAGGGCGTAGCCGAACCAGATCACGACGAAGGTGACGAGCCCGGCGGTTGCAACGTCGGTGAAGAAGTGGCCGCCGAAGGCCATCCGGAGGCCGCTGGTCACGGCGCCGAACACCAGCGCGCCGGCGTAGGCGAGCGGCCGCCATGCCGGCGGCGCCAGCGCGGCGGGCGCCAGCGTCCAGAACGCGGTCGCGCCTTCGCCCGAGAAGAACGAGCAATTGCGCGCGCAATCGCCGCGCGGATCCCACCACGCCACGAACTGCTGATCGCCGGCAAACTCGCTCACCACCACCGGCCGCGGCCGGCCCCAATAGGTCTTGAAGGTGAGGTTGGTGAGAATGACGGCCGACAGGATGATCGTTGCCAGCAGGAACACGATCGCGCGGCCTGACACCATCAGGGGACGATCGGGCCTGATCATCTTGACGACGAGCGCCACCAGCGACGGCAGCACACAGCCCCAGGACACCCACATCGCAGCGTCACGCGCGACGCCGGCCCAGTCGTTCAGCTTGAGCGGAAAGGTCTTTGTCTGGGGATCGAAGAACAGCGCCGCGAGCTTGAGATCGAGCTCGGGATAGAGCCCGAAAACGACGCCGATCACGAGCCACAGGGCGAGAGCGATAAACAGTCCAGTCCGGTTCATGGCGCGCGGTTTAGCGGAGTGGGCCCGGGATGAAAACCCTGATCTTCCCCCGAAAAAGTGGACAGGGTTCAAGCCGATTTTAGCTCCATCTCGACCGGGCTGATATAGCCGATGGCCGAGTGTCTGCGGTGATGATTGTAGAAGCCCTCGATGTAGGTGAAGATGTCGCGCTCTGCTTCATTGCGGGTAGCATATTGGCGGTGATGGACCAGTTCGGACTTGAGCGTGTGGAAGAAGCTTTCCATAGGGGCATTGTCGTAGCAGTCGGCTCTGCGGCTCATCGAAGGCAGGAAGCCGGCGGCTTGCAGCGCTTGGCGATATTCGGTTGAAGCATATTGGGTGCCGCGATCGGAGTGATGGATCAGGCC
>NZ_FOQM01000008.1 GCF_900113735.1 Bradyrhizobium sp. Gha | reverse complement strand
GATCAACGGCGAATGCTTCTGCGCTTATGTGAAGCACGTTCTCCTGCCAACCCTGCGCGAAGGCGACATCGTCATTCTCGACAATCTCGGAAGCCACAAGTCGAAAGCTGTCAGGCAAATGATCCAAGCTGCTGGCGCCAGGCTCTGGTACCTGCCGCCATACTCGCCCGACCTCAACCCGATCGAACAGGCATTCTCCAAGATCAAACACTGGATGCGGCAAGCTCAGAAGCGCACCATCGAGGACACTTGGCGCCACATCGGTCACCTCATCCAGGGCATCCAGCCTCGCGAATGCGCCAACTACTTCGCCAACGCAGGTTATGCTTCCGTCAAAATGTGAAACGCTCTAGATGCCCTCACATCGAAAATCGCGAAAACAACTTCATGCACGAGTACAAATCATTGGAATATTTGACGTGAGGGCTAATTGCGATATTTCCGAAATCAAATTTGACGCGTCGGGCAAACAGGAGCATGATGCATCATGGCATCGTGCCGCAGCGGAAGATCGCGGGTGTCGCAAAGCCCTCTCGACATGGAACATGCACGGGCAACATAACGCTCGAGTCAGGAAACGCTGCCTCTGCAGGCCAAGCTTTGCACCACTTTGACAGGACGGAAGCGCACCAATTCGATGCGGTCGAGAACGCCCGTAATCGGCTCCCACAGTGACAGGAGAACTTTGAGAGCCGGACCGGGGTCGGGCAAGACGCCGGACAATGTCACGTGGGGCACCCAAGCTCCCGGTCGATAATGCGCATCAACCTTCAGATCAGGAAGAGCAGCTTGTATGGCCTGATGCCGGGCAAGCAACTCGGGCGTCACAACAGGCACCGCCCATAAAACAGCGCCGCCTCCTGGAAAAGCACCTAGTCCGCTCAGGCGAACAGGAAGGCTCTCCCAGTTACGGCAGGTGTTTTCAAGCCCCGCGAGTACTCTCTTAAGGGGTGTTTCGTCGGGGTAGATCGCCAAGGTGATGTGCGGAGCGTAGCCAAGCTGGTCGCGATCGGAGTCGATCCCGTCGGCCGCAAGCTTGCGCCACATCGCTTCGATCGGGACAGAACTGTTGGGATCAAAGCAGAGGGTAATCGCGACCGGCATAGGCGCGATACTAGCACAATCCCAGCGGGTACCGTCAAAAATAACCCATATGCATGGTCCTGCCCAGGCGGTCCGGGCGAGCGCAATCGCCAGCATTGCGGACTCATCAAGGCGCCGCTGCCGCGCTCTTGTCCTACTGACGCGCTGTTGAAGCTGCAAGAAGGCGGTCCGCGGGCGGCAGGTCGAAACGGGGCTCGATTCCGAGCAGCGGCGCGATACGGGCGATGACCTTGCCCCCCGTCGGCACGGCATTGAAGCCCGACGTGATCAAACCATACGTTTCAGGCAACGCCTGTGGCTCGTCCAGCATGACGAGAATCTGATATTTCGGATCGTCGGAGGGCATGATTGCAGTGAAGGAGTTGAGCACCCGCTTCTTGGCATAGCGGCCATTGACGACCTTTTCGGACGTGCCGGTCTTGCCGCCGATATAGTAGCCGGGAACATCGGCCTTCTTGGCAGTGCCTATCTCTGCGTTGAGCCGCATCAGATAGCGCATCTTGTCGGAGGTCTCGGGCTTGATCACGCGCTTGGCCATCGCCGCCGCTTCTGCTTCGCTGCGCTTCAGGAATGTCGGTGGGATCAGGTAGCCGCCGTTCATGAGGGCGTTGATGCCCATCACCGCCTGTAGCGGCGCCACCGACAAGCCCTGGCCGAACGCTATGGTCACGGTGTTCAGCTCGCCCCAGTGGCGCGGCACCAGCGGTGCGGCGCTCTCCGGCAACTCGGTACGCAACCGTGTTAACTGGCCCATTTTGGCCAGGAACGCCTTGTGCGCCTCGACGCCCTGGCCGAGCGCGATCCGCGCAGCGCCGATATTGGAGGAGTAGGTGAATACTTCCTTGGTGTTGATGAAACGTCCGAGCGAATGACTGTCGTGAATGGTGAACTTGCCGTAGTGCAGGTTTCCGCGTGCATCCCACGACGAATTTAGATTGATCTTGCTGGAATCGAGCGCCATGGCGAGCGTGAACGCCTTGAAGGTCGAGCCCATCTCGTAGACGCCGGTGGTCAGGCGGTTGATGCGGTCGGGGTCGTGCGCTTCCTTCGGACTGTTCGGATCGAAGTCCGGCAGCGAGACCATTGCCACGATCTCGCCGGTCTTGACGTTGGAGATGATGCCCGAGGCCGCCTTGGCGTGGAATTTTTCCTTGGCCTTGAGCAACTCGTCGCGCAGCGCGTGCTCGACGCGCAGATCGACCGACAGCTCGATCGGTTTCTGCAACCGGTCGATGGCAAAGCCCGCGCGGTGGAGATCGGCGAGGCCTTGGTTGTCGAGCCACTTCTCCATGCCGGCGATGCCCTGGTTGTCGATGTTGACGAGGCCGATGAGGTGGGCGACCTCGTTGCCGGTCGGATAGACGCGCTTGTTCTCGCGCAGGAAGCCGATGCCGGGCAGGCCCAGCTTGTGGATGTCGAGCTGTTGCTTGGCGGTGATCTCGCGCTTCAGCCAGGCGAAACCCTTGCGCGATGACAGGCGATCGCGCACCTCGGCTTCGTCGAGATCGGGCACGGTCGCGGTCACAAGCTCGATCGCCTCGTCCTTGTCGATGATGCGGCGGGGCTCGCCGAACATGCTGGCGGCCTTGACGTCGGTCGCCAGGATCGCACCGTTGCGGTCGACGATGTCGGGCCGTGCGGTCGCAACCACCTCCTGCGAGGCGGCACGCCGCGCACTGTGGGCGTCGGCGCCGATCGCGAACATCACGAGGCGTCCGCCGATCATGGCGTAGACGGCGGCAAACGCCAGCATGGCGAGGCCCACCCGCGCGCGCGCCTTCGCGGCGCGGTCGACGTTATGCCCATAGAGCAGATTGCGGATGAGTTTGTGCCGCCACCGTTCAGAATCTCTTGGCCGCGATATGGCGCTCATTACCGCTTGTTTGCTGGAAATTGGTGGGCTGCCCCGAACGAAGGCTTCTCGGGCGGGCGTTCACCCCTCAGTAATGGTTGTACGATTAATAAACCTTTGATGGAAATGTTGCGCCGAACGTCTTATTTGATGCTCGCTTTCTGTCCCTTCCTCCGTCCGGGGGGAACGCTGCTGGCTCATCGCGACATTTCCTGACGTCGCACAGCCGGTGGATATCGGAGCAAAGCGGACATCGCCAACGGTTTAGGGGGTGGACGCCCCGCCGACGGCATCGATGTGCCACTTAAGGGAGGCGTCCGTGTTCCAGGTTAGCACAATCGGTCTGGATATCGCCCAGCATGCTTTCCACGTTCATGGAGCGGACGGGAAAGGATTGGCTGTATTCAGCAAACGGATCAGCCGAGGAAAGCTCTTGGATTTCTTCGCAGCCCAGCCGAGTTGCGCGGTAGCTTTAGTCTAGAGGCATGTGGCGGAGCCCATCATTGGACCCGACAGCTCACGCAGCTTGGCCATCAGGTTCGGCTGATCCCACCCGCTTATGTAAAGCCGTTTGTAAAGCGGCAAATGAACGACGCGAGTACTGCTCCCTATCCTGCTGTTCTGTTCGGGGTGGGCAAGCGCCGAGCCCAGCGTCGAAGATCCTTGTGATTCCTTGCAGCAAGGGACCGGATCAACGGGCGCGCAGGATATTCCTTGATCTCGGACGAGCGCGATTCCAACATCCCATTTTCAACACAGGAACTGTATTTCAATGGAGAAATCGCGTGGACAACATGCTTGGCTGGTCCCACTCACGAAGGCCCGAGCCCCCACGCAGCATAGCCTCGTGGATTTTGGCAAAGCGGCGCAAGGGAATGTGCGGGAGTGGAGTGACGACTGACGTTATGCTGCAAACCTTGCGCGCGATGCCAATGCAGTCAGATCGCATATCGAACTAACTCGACGCGACGACATCAAAAGCGTTGCGCGTACTCAAAGTTGCTTCTCGTTGTCCAGAAGACATTGGGCCACACTTGCGCCTGAAATGACAAGCCAGATCGCGATAGCAATCAGGAAGCGAGGGATGCGGCCCCAGTTGTTTTCCGACAGCTCACGTGCGATGCGTGCGAGCCAAATGAGTG
The DNA here is from genome assembly GCF_900113735.1 of Bradyrhizobium sp. Gha. Lineage (GTDB taxonomy): Bacteria > Pseudomonadota > Alphaproteobacteria > Rhizobiales > Xanthobacteraceae > Bradyrhizobium. The sequence continues at coordinate 180,740 of NZ_FOQM01000008.1, read as the reverse complement.
GCCGCGGGGAACGCATCAGTCAGTAATCGGCCGGGGAATGCAAATGCGCGCAGCAGCGATCCGCTTAGATGTCATCTCGGCCTTGTGCCTATCTCTCTTCATGGCCAAATTCGCAATGGGAGGCGAACTGAACCCCGACTGTGGCACACCATCGGATATCCACGACGGATGGCGCATCAGTCCGCCGGAGCAACAGGGGTTCGACGCTGCTCGGCTTTGCGCGATGGGAAATGGGGTGTCCGATGGCAGGCTTCCCAACGTCGATTCGATTGTCGTCGTTCGCCATGGCGTGCTCGTTTACGAACGTTACTTTGGCTACCCGAACCATCCGTCTTTCGATGCAACCATCAAGCATACCGGCAATTCGATGGCCAAGAGCGTGGTATCGCTTCTGGTCGGAATTGCGATGGAACGCGGCCTGATCAAAAACCTGGACGCTCCGATTTTTTCATATTTCCCAGAGTATGCCGATCTTCGTTCGCCGGGCAAGGATCGCATCACGCTGCGCAACCTTCTCACGATGTCGGCCGGACTAAACGCGGCCGTCGCGCATCCGATCGCGCACCACGACCACGATCCCTATCGGCACGCGCTCGAACTGAATCTCGCGCGAGCCCCCGGCGTTTCCTTCGACTATAACAGCTCGGAAACGGAACTTATCGGAGCCGTCCTGCAAAGGGTCTCTGGGAAGACTGTAGATATTCTGGCGCGGGAGAACATCTTTGTGCCTCTCGGTATCAATGACGTCGATTGGTATGGGCGCCTCGGTAACGGCGTTCCGGCATCCAGCACAGGACTTAGCCTGCGTCCCCGCGACTGGGCGAAGATCGGCCAGCTCGTTCTGAACCGCGGAGCTTGGGAGGGGACGCAGATCGTTCCTGCGTCCTGGATTGCTCAATCGACGGCGGAGCAGATCAAGACCCCAAAGCATTTGTCATATGGTTTTCTGTGGTGGCTAGGTCGATCGCAGATCGAGGGTCGCGTCGTTCAGTGGACGGCCGCGATGGGCGTCAATTCGCAAAAGATTATCGTTATCCCCGAGACCGACATGATCGTCGTCTTCAATGCTTCCCTCGAGTCCACTCAGATGATCGAGCCCGAAATCCAACTCCTCGATAAATACGTTTTGCCGGCGATTTTGCAGCATTGAGGCGATCGTGCCATCTGCACGGCAATGTCGCCTTCGCGGTCGTCATCCGGCCGCCGACTGCAAAATCCGCCTAGGCGCTATCGTAGCCGGACCATCGCCCTTCGACGGCCGCTAAAGACGTGGCCTTCGAGCGACAACGGATTCGCCGTTGCGCTGGGGTGACGGCGATGGCGCGACGTCGTCGTACTGACCTCTTCATTGCGAGCGCAGCGTAGGATCCCTGCATCAGCTCGGCGTGAACTGGCTTAGGTCGTGAATGCCCATCTGCTGCTCCAGCTGGGCGACGCGGGCTGCCATCTTCTCGAAGCCGTCGTCTCCGAACAGTTGATGCTCTTTCTTTTCGAAATCCTCGGCCATCGCGTCGTACTCGTTCGGTGAGACCACGTCTTTGAGCTTCGGAAAGAGATCGGTGTCCTCGCGGGCCGCATGTGGCCGGTACATCGTGATGAAGGATTGCATCGCACTGACCAGCTGCTTGCGGTCGTCGGCATTGCTCCGGCCTGATGGCGCGAGCTTCAGGATATTTTCCGTGACCTTCCGGCCCGCGTCGTGCTGGCGTAGCAGGGTGTTGACCAGATCGGTCATCTGGCCGGCTTTCCTGAAGCGCGGAAAGACGTGCTCCTCCTCCGATTTTTCGTGGTAGTTGTTGATGAAATCCCGGATGATGCCGGCGGATTGCGTGATCAGGCCGGGGTCGAAGTCCTCGTTCGACGAAAACTTTCGGATCCCGGCTTCGTAGAGCAACAGCACGCGATCGAGCACCCCATGCTCCCGCATCAGGTCTTCCGGCGGGGTGACTTCCTCTTCCTGCTTCTCCGCACCCTTCTGCTTGCCGCCCGCCCCCTTCCGCCCGGCAAAAGCCGGCCTGGTCAGAACGGCCGGAGCCGCGACCGTGGCCAAGGCTCCCAGGTGCAAGAGCAGACGGCGCTTGCCTGACGCAACGACGTTCATCCTGGCTCTCCCTGAATGCCCTCAACGGTGCGGACGGTGCCGCCGAAATCGATCAGCGCCAGGCCTTTTCGTTCTTCTGCTCGTAATCCCTGAAAGCCTTCTCGAGGCCACCCAAAACCTCGGCAGAGGTCTCGAACATCGCCTTCAACTGCGGTTCGTCGACCTTCTGGATGTCCTCGCGCAGATGGTTTCTGATATCCTGCAGCGCCTTCTGCATCTTGTGGGTATGGTGTCGGGGATCGCGGTCTGCCGCACTTGCCATGGCCAGTCTCCTGTGCTGCTGAGTCGGCTCCGCCGGACCTGGAATAGGCCCGTCGCGACGGCGCATCAACGGCTGGGTGGAGACGTCGTTCCAATCACTTCGATGAGAGCGCATGAAGTTCAGGGATTTGCCGACCGGGTTGAATATCGTTGACCGAAGGCCGATAAACGCCTCCCGGAATCGGGTCGAAAGTCCGTGAGCAACCTCCATCCGCCAACCGACATCTCCGTCAGCCATCGGTCGCCCGCCGGCTCGCCGCTGGAGGTTCTGCGCATCTTCCTGAAACTCGGGCTCACCTGTTTCGGCGGGCCGATCGCGCATATCGGCTATTTTCGAGACGAGTTCGTCGTGCGGCGGAAATGGATCGACGAGCACGCCTATGCCGATCTGGTCGGGCTGTGCCAGTTCCTGCCGGGTCCCGCCAGCAGTCAGGTCGGCTTCTCGATCGGCCTGATGCGCGCCGGCTATCCCGGCGCGCTTGCCGCGTGGGCCGGGTTTACCTTGCCGTCGGCCGTGATTCTCGTGCTGTTCGCCTATGGCGCGGGCGCGCTGGGCGGCCCCGTCGGCGCCGGCCTGCTGCACGGACTGAAGCTCACGGCGGTCGCCATCGTGGCGCAGGCCGTCTGGGGAATGGCGCGCAACCTCTGCCCCGATCGCGAGCGCGCGTCGATCGCTCTCGTGGCAACGCTCGTCATCCTGTTCAGCACGGCGTCGATCGCCCAGATCGGCGCGATCATCCTCGGCGGGCTCGCCGGCCTCTGGCTATGCCGCAGCGATGCGCCGATGCCGTCAGGGCATGTCGCGATGCCGGTCTCACGCACGGCGGGGCTGATCACCCTCGGGGCCTTCTTTGTCCTGCTGGCCGGCCTCCCCTTGCTGCACGTGCTGACCGGCTCAACGGGCGTTGCCCTGTTCGACGCCTTCTACAGCTCCGGCGCCCTCGTGTTCGGCGGCGGCCACGTCGTGCTCCCGCTGCTCCGTGAAGCCTTCGTCGCCCCGGGCTGGCTGACCGACGATGCCTTCCTCGCCGGTTACGGCGCGGCGCAGGCGGTGCCCGGCCCGCTCTTCACTTTTGCGGCCTACCTCGGCACGGTCGTCGCTCCGCAGCCGCATGGCGTGGCCGGGGCAGCGCTCGGGCTTGTCGGCATCTTCCTGCCCGGAATCCTGATCCTGCTCGGCGCGCTCCCTTTCTGGGACTCGTTTCGGAAGCGTGCCGGCGCCCAGGCCATGATGCGCGGCGTCAACGCCGCGGTCGTCGGCGTGCTCGGTGCTGCGCTTTACAATCCGGTCTGGACCACCACCGTCCACTCGCCGCAGGATTTCGGCATCGCGCTTGTCGGCTTCGTCCTGCTGATCGCATGGCGCGCGCCTCCGCTGGTGGTGGTTGCGTTCAGCGCAGCTGCGGGAACGGCGATGGCGCTGGTTTGAGGTTGGGGGTCGGTACAAGCGGCTATTCCATTGGCGAGCTTCGTCGTCCGGCTGGCGCCGCTTGGCGCTGCAGGCTACGTACCCAAGTGATCTGCATCATGTCTGGCGAGGAAAGACGTACAGGAGGGAAGGCAGTATGGTTTCGGGCGAAAGGTAGAACGGTCCTTCGCCGATCCTGATGGCCCCCATTCGCTTGTAAAACCCTTCCGCCGAAGGTTCGGCCGTGATCACGAGGGCTCCGGCTTTTATGCCTTTTGCGCGAGCTACAGCGGCTCCGAAAAGAACTCGCCCGATCCCTCGTTTCCAATGTGTAGGATCAACATAAAGGCCGTAAAGCTGCGCAATTCCCTGAAGCGCGGTCGGCGTCACCGCAACAACACCGACAACTTCGTTGGTCCCGTTTTCCGCCACTTGTACACAGTTCGCACTCAGCAACGGTACGGTTATCGTAAGCGCGGGCATCGTTCGGTCGATGAACGCTTCGTCGTGTCCCGCGTGCATCGTCGCGCGCACACAGAGGCGCGTTAGCTCACGTTGCTCTTCGGGCTTCGCCTCGCGAACCTTATAGACGTCCATGGCACAACCATTGTTTTTCTGCCGTGCGTGTGCGTGGTGGGTTGCGCTCCGGCCGAGATGAATATCGCAAACTCGCCCGCTGCGCAGACGTAGCGCAGTCCACCTTGGCGCTGTTCGACCGGGTCAAGGCCGAGTTTTTCGGAATAGAACCTCCGTGCCCGATCCAGGTCCTTCGCTGGAAGACGGGCAGCCACCTTCGCTTTCCCGAGCATCAGTCTCTCCTTCTGCGTTCAATATGGTTAGGCCCGTCGTTCCTCGTCAAGCCGAAGTTCGTGATCGCCGTGCTGATCATCCGGTTCATGCCGAAGGATTTGGAGCGCATTGAAAAGCCGGGGTGGACGCGTCCTTGCGTGGATGGTCTCCGGCTTTGATCTAAGTCAAAGGACTTGGGTGGACTTGGCACCGAATGGTCAATCCGCGCCTCATGTCCGCTTGGGCAATCTCTCCGATCATGGAGCAGGGATATGCTAAAGTGCCTTCTCATTCCCCTGATCTTGCTGGCGTGGCTGCCGACCGCCCCGGCCGCTGCGGAAGACGCTGCTGCATCGCCAAGGATTGAAGAGGAACTCTGGGCGCTTCCCTTTCCATTGCCGGTGCTTGCCTACGTGATCAGGCCGGTCGGCGAAGGACCGTTTCCTCTCGTAATTATGAACCACGGAATATCCTTGGGTGCCCAAGAACGCTCCATGTTTCCGACGATAGAATTCCGCGCGGCCGCACAGTGGTTCGCGAAACGAGGCAATATTGTTATTTCTCCAGTGAGATACGGAGCGAGCAGCCTTGATGTCAAAGATCAAGGAATCTACGGATCGGTGTTTGGACATGTCGGCAGTTGCGATAACCCGAACTTTCGCGGACCCGGTCTTGCTATCGCCACTCTGAACGAGTGGGTGATCGACTACATGAGCAAGAAGAAGATCGTTCAACCCGGCAAGGTCGTCGTCGTGGGTCAGTCGGGCGGCGGATGGGGATCAATAGCTCTCGCGAGCCTCAATCCATCATCAGTTCAGGCCGTCATCACTTTCGCAGCGGGACGCGGAGGCAGGGTAGACGGTAAGCCCAACAATAACTGTGCACCCGACAAGCTTGTCGCAGCTACAGGCGAGTTCGGTCGGACCGCACGCGTACCGATGCTATGGATATATTCGGAGAACGACAGCTACTTTGGGCCGGAACTGACAAAGCGGATGCATGACGCTTTCGTCGCCAACGGGGGAAATGCGGAGTATCGCATGCTGCCGCCATTCGGAAGCGATGGCCATTTCTTAATTGATTCTCCCGACGCGGTGTCGATCTGGTCTCCGTTGGCGAGCCAGTTCCTCGACAAGCATGCGGCCACCAGCGACGCTAAACAACAAGTGAGCGGCGACTACTCTGAGGAAGTTCAGGTCAAGCCACCGAGACTGCGTCTCCCCCAGACGATTCAATACTCTGAATGGCGAAAGCTTTGCTTTAATTCATCGGATGGAACGTCGATCTGTCGGATGACGTCTAGCGGAACTGACGATCTCGATCAGCTGGTGGCTCGGGTCGATCTGATTCAACGCGCCGACGGTCCGGCACGCCTGCAACTGTTCGTGCCTCAAGGAGCGAACCTGCAACAAGGAGTCAAGGTATCAATAGATCAGGGGCAGCAAACTCAAATCCCCTTCACGTGGTGCCTCACCAACATCTGTATCGCGGCTGACGCCGTGAAGCCGAGCCTGATAGCGGAACTCGAATCCGGCAAGTCGTTAAAGCTTGAGCTTACCGATCTGAACTCTTCATCGGTTGCGTTGACACTACCGCTCGATCCATTTTCCGCTGTGCGCAAGGGAGCGGCAGCGCAAACCTTTGATTTCGGCTTGGATGAGGAATGAGAAACCTCATCCGGGTTTGCTGACGTGGCGAGACTTCGGCCAATGGAATGGTCCGGCCGTGCTCCGGCCCCGCCAGTGCGAGAGCTGGCAAGGGGCGCTCAAGTCTAGGAGCACGCCATGTCTCAGAGTGATCCGAGGGGCGGTCTCGCATTTGGGCGAGAAGGCGCTCCGTCAAAGATCGACTTGGATGGCAACATTGGAGCGCACCCAATCCGATTGCCCGGCCTTCAGCCGCTTGGCTTGAAATTCAGCGAAGGCCGGATCGGCACCCAGTGATGCCAAGCTACGCCCATAAGCCTCTACACTATCGAAGCGAGCGACGAAGGCATAGTTTCCGATCTCGCCGCCGATCACGGACCAATAGCTGACATCGGCCCCGTGTTTCTTCCAAAGCGACGCGCCGTCCTTTGCCAGCTGCAGGATGGTTGCAAGATCACTACCGGGCCTTGGATGCGAAACGAACTGCATAATGACTGCAGGCATTTTTCCCTCCGATGAGCAATGATCGCGCCAAGCAACCGGATTGGTCATTTGGCCAGAGGAGAATTGCAAAGAGGGCCGCCTCGAGCTTGATCTGGATCAATTCCATTGATGCTGTCCGGCGGCAGCCTGACCGTTCCGCGCTGGATGTCGGTATGCATGGAGATCGGTCGTGGTGGAGCAGCGCAACCGAGTTGTTCAGGTCAGCCGCTTCGGTGATCCCGGGAGATTAGAGGTGGTGGACGCTCCTCTGCCAACCGCCGGTCCAGGCGAGGTGCGCGTTCGCGTACTCGCGTCGAGTCTTAACTACACCGAGGTGTTGATCAGGCGTCATCTATATCCGCAAACGATGCGCCTCCAGCCGCCGTTCGTAATGGGCTACGACGTGGTGGGAGCAATCGATCAACTCGGCGAAGGCGTACACGACTTTCAGATCGGAGATCGCGTGGCCGACATGACGGTGGTCGGATCAAATGCCGACTATCGTACGCTTCGGGCGAGCGACGTGGCCCGCGTGCCGGTGGATGTGGACGCGGCTGAAGCGGCTGCGCTGATCCTGAGCTGGACGACTGCGCACCAGCTTCTGCACCGCGTGGCCAAGGTCCGGCGGGGCCAACGTGTGCTCGTGCACGGGGCCGCCGGCGCGGTCGGCCAGGCCCTGCTCGTGCTTGGAAGACTGGCCGGCGTCGAGCTGTGGGGCACTGTACGCCGCGAGCACATGACGCTCGTGCAAGACCTCGGGGCAACGGCAATCGACTACCAGCATGAGGACTTCACGCGGATTGTGCCGGGTGGGTTCGACGTCATTGTCGACGGCGTTGGCGAAGACGGCTACCGCCGCTCATACGCGTCGCTCAAACCGGGTGGCCTGCTCTGTGCCATCGGCTTTTCGGCGAGCGTACGGGCACAGCGTCGAATGCTGCCAATTTTGATGGAGATCGCGCGCCTCTATTTGTGGAGACTGTTGCCGGGCGGCAAGCGGGCCCGCTTTTATTCTGTAAATGCCATGCGGGCGCGACATCCCGCCTGGTTCAGGGAGGACCTGGAGCAACTGTTCGGGCTTCTGGCGACTGGCGGCATCCGGCCGCGGATCGCCGAGCGGATCTCGTTCGAGGCGGTCGCCGATGCTCACCGTCGTCTCGAGGCTGGCGGTCTTGAGGGCAAGCTCGTTCTTTGTCCGGATCTCTCCTCGCGACGCAGCCAGCGCGCGGCCTGAGGCGGCGCGCCGGCACGCGCAGCGGCGAGGTTTTGGTGGACATCGAGCCTGATGGCCTTCGGGTACAAAGTAGCCTCAAGCGTCGCCAATTATGTGGCGGGTACGGCCCATGCTCATGCAATCGACCTGTGTCACCCCGCGTTTGCAACGATCGCGCCCCGGACCAGCGCGTGACGCCAGCAGGAATATTCGACTGCGGGTGGCATTCGAGGAGCACGCGAACGGCCATCCTCAACCGGTCCCGCCAACAGCTCGACATCTTGAAGCAACGCCGAAAGAAGTTGGCGTGCGCATCCAGGGGGGCTTACTCTAGAGCCTTGATCTGCGCGCTCCCAAACCGGCGGCCTCCAACGCGGCGTCGATGGTCGTAAACCGCATTTTCCTGCGCTTGGGAGCAGATACCTTAGTGATCAGCGACATGCTGCTAGCGCAGCCTGCACATTCATAAAGCTTTAGCTCAACGCCTTCAGCCACGGAAAAAACTGCCCTCAGCACTCTAGGTTGGCAGCAACTTAGGCATCCCGCTTCGCCGTGCACGCTCGTCTCCATAGAAGCATTCCGGCCTCCAACAACAAGCCAGAGTCTGGTGTCGGAGGCAACGGCAGTGAGTGGAATATTGGGAGGCGTGGTCAAGAGGCCACAGCGTCGGACGGCCTGCCGATTTCCGATAGTCTTCAGTATTCGACCGGAGGTGCAGCCGGCATGATGGAAAACTACTCTGCCGGCGATGACGCGGGACGATCCACCCACGCTACTTTGCAAGGAGTGCAGGCGTCCTATGGATTATCTCGCAACACTTCCTAAGATTGCAAACCTGCCAGCCATATACGCTTTTCGATGTTTTCCGTGCCGAAGGGTCGACACCATCATCATTAGCGAAACCCAGACCTAAAAGGCCGCCTCAGTTGGGCGGCCTCTTTCACTTGTGCTCAGCGAGATCTTGCAATGACCGGAAGCACGCTCGTAGCGTCCGCTTCTGGCGGCCCAACTAGCGCCCAAATAACGACGGCCAAGACAAGCGCGCTGAAGAAAGTCCGCACCGCCAAACGCTTCACGGCATCATCGCCATAGTTGACAGATCAGACTCCGTGAAGCTTGGACCTCCGGATGCGAAGTAGATTGCGGCGAGCAGCGTTACAGCGAACGCGATGTAGCCAAGTGTAATCAAGCCGTCATAGCTGCGAACAGAAGACGGCATGGTGTGTGAAATCGTCATGACCAAATCCCCATTCGATTAGCGCTTCATTGCGCCGCGTCATTTTAGGCATCGTCAAGGAAACCGCTGTGAAGCAATTCACAGCATCGCCGCACAAATTGTCGTCATCTTCCTGTTAGGTGTATTCCAAACGAATGCCCGCAGGAGGAGCGCTCACCGACGCCGGAGCGGACGCTGCGGTGGTTCGCGTGAAGTCAGCAGCGGGCCATTAAACGGCATCGCCTGGCCCTCCGCCGTGCCGAAGGCGTTGGACGACGGCGGAAAACGCGGTCCCCGCTCGGCGAAAACTCTGCAACCGAAACGGGTGGAATTTGTCACGGGTTGCGGTCATACTCGGTTTCACCCGCACGGCACCCAAGCTTCTTACCCACCAAGGCCGAAAGAGAGGCACTATGCGTCGGAAAACCCCGATCACGGCAGCATTGCTGGCGGCCATCAGCTGTCTCCTCGGAGCCGCTGCGTTGGCCGGCGAGATTGCCGCTCAACCCACCCCAGAGATTCCCTGGCCGACGAAATCCTGGATCGTGTCGAGCCCGGAGGAGCAAGGGATGGACTCGGCCATGCTAGCTCGGCTGATAGAGAATGTGGGCGGCTACAAGCAAGATAGCGTGATGATCATCCGACATGGAAGGATCGTTGCTGAAGCCTATTATGCGCCCTATGTCGCAGGGATTAGCCATGATCTCCGATCGGTGACAAAAAGCGTGGTCAGCACTCTGACTGCGATTGAAATCCAGCATGGGTTGCTGGACAGCGTCGATCACCCGGTCCTGGATCTGTTTGGTGACAAGAATGTCGCGAACGTCGACGACAACAAGCGCGCAATGACGGTTCAGACCCTGCTCGACATGACGTCGGGACTGGCGTGGCAGGAAAGGGCATATACGCCAGACGAGACGATCATGCGGATGTACAAAAGTCCTGACCGCACCAAATTCGTCCTGGACCAGCCGATGTCGGGCGCCCCCGGGAGCAGCTTTTACTACAACAGTGGAAATCCTTACGTGCTGTCGGCGCTGATCACCAAAACGACGGGTCTCAGCGCATTTGATTTTGCAAAGAAGGAGCTGTTCGGGGCGCTTGGGATCACCAGCGCGAAATGGGGCAGCGTCGATGCGCAGGGCGTTACTGATGGCGAAGCGGGGCTATTCCTGAGCCCGCACGACATGGCGAGGATCGGTTATCTCTACCTTCACAATGGCGTTTGGGAGGGCAAGCAGATCATTCCATCGGCATGGGTCGAGCGGGCGCAGGAGGGAAAAATTGCAGCTTCATTCGGCTTCCATTATGCCAATCTGTGGTGGTCGCTCCCGGAAAAAGGCGCCTACATGGCGCGAGGCCGCCATTCGCAGCTGATCCTCGTGCTTCCCAAACTCGATATTGTCGCGGTTATGACGGGGGTTTTGCGAGACGACGAATTCTATTCAGCGTCGCGGTTCATCGACGACATCACGATGGCCGTCAAATCGGACCAGCCGCTACCTCCTGACCCGATCGCGAAGGCGCTGCTCGATGCGGCTATCCGCCGGGCCGCAACGGAGCAGCCAATTGCGATTGCAGGTATTCCCGAGCTTGCAAAGGAGATTTCGGGCAAGACATTTCAGCTCGGAGACAACGCCTTGCACGCAAAAAGCTTCTCATTGAATTTCTACGATACCGATTCATCGTGGGTGATCACGACCAGCACAGAAAGCCCGGGTCGCCCCACCCAGCGGTTCGCAGGACTGATGGGACTTGACGGGACCTTTCGCAAAAGTCCGCCCGCACCGTACGGCATCAATGCCTGCAGGGGGCGCTGGCTCAACCAGCATACCTTTTTTCTCGAGCGTCGAATTCTCGGACACGGCGAGATCCAGACCTGGACACTTGCCTTCGATGGCGGGAAGGTGAACGTCGAATTTCAAAACACCGATGGTGCGAAGTTCGAGCTGCACGGAGAGATGCAAGATTGATCTCCGCATCGGAGGCGACCTTGTCCCGTGCTGACCGGAAGTCCGCCGCGGCCAAAACCGGACTCATGCAGCGCGGCAACAATCACCATTCGATCGACTCGTCAGCAAATGGGCAGCACAGATCGGGGGCAGCAATGGTGAAGTCGCGCTGGTTCATTCGATGATCCGATCCACGTGCTTGAACTCGCGGTTGGGGTGCCCCAGCTCGATCATAGTCCGAGAGGGCCACCCCAAGAGGTCGCATCTTCAAGCCTTGAAGAAGGCCGCAAGATAGAATACGGCAGCCAAACCGATGGTGAGACCGATGGCCGTCAAGGCTGCCTGTCTGTGTTGAAACGTCGCGCATGGTAACGCCTCCTTCAGTTGGACACGCCTAGTACGGTCAGGGACCGCTTATTATGGCCCGGCGTTTGAAACTCGATGGCTTGGCCAACGGACAGGCCGATCAGCGCAGCGCCCACCGGCGTCAGAACCGAGACCCGGCTCAACGTTATGTCCGCTTCGTGCGGATACACCAACACCACGTCCCGGACTTCACCCGTTTTGTCATCGCAGTACCGGACCTGCGAGCCCATGCGGACTGTCCCGCGCAGATCGGAATTGTCCGCCACCACGCTTGCACGCTCCATCTCCTGTGCAAGGAAATGGGCCACGCGCGGGAAGAGCACCGCGCTCGAACTGGCCAGAGCGTTGAGACGCCGCGCCTCGTCCTCCATCACTGTGATGGGCGGCAACAGGATTTCAGGTTTGCGTTTGCGATTGGTCTTGCTCATTGTCTTCTCTCCTTTTCTAAGCGGCTGATGGTCCCGGATCATCGTCATCAAAGAGCTTTTTGCCCTTGAGCTCAGGATTGCTGAACAGAACCCTGACAACATCGTTCGGATCACCTCGGCTGACACGCTCGACCTTGACGACGTTGCTACGCCCCCCCGCGGTGCAGAAGGGGATTTCGCTTCCGACCTTCAGCCCGACCAACGCTGCGCCCAACGGCGACGTCACGGGGATCTGGGTTCGCTCGGACGTGTAATCTTCGGGGTACACCAGTTGTCTTGTCTCGCGGCGGAAGGCCCAGGTAACCCAGAACGTCACCCACGAGCCCATGGTGACGATGCTGTCCAGTCTGGCTGCGCGATCAGGGACCACTTCCGCACGGTTGATCTCACTCAACAGAAAACGCGCGTCCACGTCGCCTTGATCTGCGCCGGCCTGCGCGAGCCGTTCCAGCCGGCGATGGTCAGACGCCTGAAGAGTGACGTTCGGGAAAAAGGGCTTGTTCACGACATGCCTCCTTGTTTGGGCTTCTCCTCGCGGGAGAGCCACACACCAAATCCGTGTGATGAACGACGGGGGGCATCCGGACGGCACCAACGACCGTCCGGCTAAGCTCCTGCTTGGAGCCGTCCGGCGTGCAAGCAACGCCGCGCAATGCGCGGATCGATGTCGAGGACGTGGATCATGTCGCGGTCACCATAGGACCTTCCGCTGTCCCTGTAACGCGACCAAAGAGCACACACGTGGGGAGAGAGTTGTCAGGACTGGTCAATGTCCGTTTGGTATCAGAAATGGGAAGAACTCAGGTCTGCCTTCCCTTGTACAATTCGAGCGCGGTCCAGTGTGTATCCGATATGGTTCAGCGAAATTAACGCAATCAAGTTGAAGTTTGGATCGCGCTCTCCCCGGCCCACGCCTTCCCGGCGGAATGACACACCGTGGAGATGGTGAGCAGAGCCACCTACCTGGAGGGTTCGATGCGCCAGAACGGATACGCCGCCAATTCTTTCCAATGCTGCCCCAACATCTCGATCCGTCTGCTCGTAAATTCCGTAATGAGCGCGGAAAATTCAGCCGACGACCTGATCGCCAGAAGCCTCAGACCGAATTCGAAAGCCAATCGCACGTTGGCCTGGGTTATCTCAAGAAGCTTGGCTTGATACGCCGGCAGGTTTGAAATCGCTGAAGCGGCGGCCCTCGTTGGAGCGCAATCTTTCATCTTGTGACTGATGTCATCTGGTAAGGCACCCGCCGATGCCTCAATGATGGGAGCTTCGCCTTTCGGATCGTCATGAAGCTTGCGAGGCGGTACAGCCGATAGTTTCGCAGAGCGAAGAACATTCTCTTTCCGGCTTTTAACAGTGGCCTGCTTATTCCGTTGAGCTCGCGCGGCCATCTTCGCATTTGGGAGGTGCTTCGACGTTGTTGTCTTCTTGCGTTTGCTCATCTGACGCTCCAAAAGCACTGGTGAGGCGAGAACAGACAACTGGCTTTGTGAGGGGGCGTTCCAATCGAGGATGGCTGGAGTCCGTATGAACCGAGATCAACCAACTGGCCCAATGTTCATCGGGTCCGTTCGTTTGTTGCTACTTGCGTCGACGTCGGTTCCGCTTAATGGCTGGACGCGAACTCAGCTTACTCAATCTATTCGCATTTGCTGCCACGCGCCGCCTATATCGTCGAACGATGTCTTCGCTCGAAGCGCCAGCCATGAGGTCCGCGGCGGATCCGACTGCTTCCGCTACCTTTTCACTGACCATGAGCCTGGCTTCCCGGCGTGCTCGTTTTCCGCCAGCCATCAGCTTCAACATTCGCAGCCCAATGACCTGGTTGGCCTCTAGTGCCAGCATCATCCAGGACTGGAGCAGCCTATGTTTTCGAGCTCGCCGCAACATGTTGCTCCTCTGGTCCTCTCCACAAGAGTTCGTTGCTACACTTGGTTCCCTATTCACTTCGGGACTTAAGCCGACTGTGTTGTCGGCTTTGGGGCGAAAATGCGAAGAACTCAGAGTGAGCAAATCCGTCCGCTTAGCAGCAAGGCGTGGCCTCCGCCGGACGAGGCATCACTGAGGCAGCGCCACCCCGTCGATTTGCATGACACCAAGCTGGTCGAACAACTCGATGCGTTCACCGTTCAACACTGGAATGTAGCAGCGACGACTGGCACCGGCGTTCAGGATACAGAGCTTATCCTCCGCGACCGTCCATGTCCCGGCTGCTGGTCCAAGCGACTCTTTCCAGTGCGGATAGCTCATCCGGCCGTCGGGCTCGAATCGCATCGTGAACGGACCATCCCTGAGCTTGGGACCGAAGCTGATCGTCTTGCCCTGCAGTTTTGCAGCCAGGGTCTCACCTGTCGGTCGTTCGCCGATCGCTGCCGCGAGCGAGGCATCGGGCCCCGGATCATAGCCCTGGGCCTTCAGGATCAGCCAGAAGAGCCTGGCAAAACTACGCATGGAAGGTTCGGCGTAGGGCGTGCCGCGGTCGACACGATGCACCACGACGAGGTCGAGCGCGGGCACGACCAAAGCGTATTGGCCGCCGGCACCTTGGGCCCAAAAGCTGCCCTCGGGCAACGTCACCGTAGGCGCAACGGCACCGCCCAAAAAACCGCTCCACCAGAGATAGCCATAGCCCGGCCCGAACGCCGATCTCGAATAGACGCGCGTGCTCTCTTCCACCCGCTCCCGCGGCACGATCTGGTGTCCGGCCCAATTGCCTTTGTGCAGATAGAGAAGTGCAAAACGCGCCAGGTCCCGTGCACTCATGCGGATCTCATAGGCGGGGTGGATGGACGCTTCGCCGCGGACGTAGCTGCCGTCCTGTGGCCGGTAGTCCTGCATGCCGATCGGCTTTGCGATCTTCTGGTCGAGCGCCTGGAAGATGCCGGCGCCAGTTGCGTGCTCGTAGATCGTGCCGAGCGCGTTGAAATCCCAATTGTTGTAATACCAGAAGGTGCCCGGCGGGTGGCTGCCGCGCGGCGGTCTCATCTTGGCCATGTCCGGCGTCTCATAGAGCGCCGCGTGGTAGACCCCGGAACGCGCTTCGAGGAGTTCGCGCACCGTCGCGCCCTTCTCGCTCCCGGTCAAGCCAGGCGGATTATCGTCGATGCCGAGTTCGCCAAGCGTGCTGTCGAGGTTGATCA
The DNA here is from genome assembly GCF_900113735.1 of Bradyrhizobium sp. Gha. Taxonomy (GTDB): domain Bacteria; phylum Pseudomonadota; class Alphaproteobacteria; order Rhizobiales; family Xanthobacteraceae; genus Bradyrhizobium. Next base: position 165,734 of record NZ_FOQM01000008.1, on the reverse strand, counting down.
GGTGATCAGACACGGCGATGCCGATCAGGGCGCTGAGCAGGCTCTTGCGGATTGAAGCGACTTCCATTGGCTTCGTCGTGTTGCCCCACTCGGCCACCACCTTTCCGTGCTGAACGATCACAAGCGCGCTCGAGCGGATCTGATCCGAGAAGGATCGCGCTTGCGCCAATACGGACTCCGACCAGCCCAATTCTGCAGGGTTGACGCGCTCCCACTCCGCTGCCGGGAAGCCGTCTTCAGCCGTGGCAGGCCCGAACCGAACCAAAGCGCCGAGCATCACGACGGCGAAAACAACCTGGCGAATATGCATTGGATTCCCACGCGCTGCGAGCTTGACCTGATCGCCGCACCATACTCATCAGCGGAGCTACAGAACGCCTGTTGAAGTATCTTCTTTGGATTCCAGTTAACGCATTCCCGCAGCGACGTCTGTTCAGGGTCGCCAGCGGTCCTCGATCGTAACCGGCGCGATGTCCGCAACGAATGTCGAAGCCGACATTGGCCGGCCAGCTTCGCACGATTTCGATTCATAGAGATCTTGCGATGAAATCTAGCGCACGCCGTAGCGGGCGAACTGCTCGACGACGTCAGGCCTTGCGACCTTCGCGGCTGCGATGTCGGCGTCACCGGATGCGGTTTTGCCGCCCCTGATCTTCGCGAGCCCGCGGCCGTATAGCGCGAGGGCGAGCTTCGGATCGATGCGCAGGGCCGCGTCGTAGTCGGCGATCGCGGCCTCCAGGCGTCCCGACCTCAGATAGGCCAGCGCGCGAGAATCGTAGGTCGCGGCCGTGTGGGCGCCGCCTGCGACGGCCCTGTCGCAGGCGGTCACCGCGGCTTGCGGATCACCAATGGTCGCGCGGATCCAGCAAAGTCCGCTCCATGCTCCCTCCAGGTCGGCGTTCAGGCGCACCGCCTCGGCGTAGTCGCGCTCCGCGCGCCCCGGATCGTCCTTTTTCAGCCAGGCCTCGGCGCGGTTGGCGAGCGCCCTGGCGTAGTCCGGCTGCAGGCCGATGGCCCGGTCGAGGTCCTCGATCGCGGCGTCGTAGTCGCCCCTTCTAAGTCTGGCCGCGCCGCGGTTGTTGAGGGACCTGGCGGAGCGCGGGTCGATGGCGACGGCGCTCTCGAAGTCGGCGATGGCGCGGTCGTAGTCGGCCTTCTCGGCATAGGCGATGCCGCGGTTGTCGTAGGCCGTGGCCAGCGAGGCCGATCCGCCGCGGCCGGCCTCAATGAAGGCCGAGCAGGCCTCGATCCTCGTCTGCGGCGCAGCGGCGCTGTTGCACAGCTCAACGTTCCGGAACTGCGACTCGTTCGGCTTCTGCGCCCCGGCCGGCGTCAGCGCCAGAATCAGGAAGGCCGCGGCCGCGAGGCGCGCGCTCAGCATCCCCGGCAGACGCCGGAGCCGCGGTCGGCCCTGCGCTCCCAGCCGGGGGCCGTCGGGACCGCCGCACGCCGCTTCGGAACGCCGCTCTTGTCGAGCACGCGGTCCTTGCCCTCCTCGATCAGCGTGGAGAACCTGACGCTGCCGTCGTCAGCGACCTCGATATGCGGCGTGGTGCCTCGGATTCCCATGGTCGCCACGGGGGTATCGACCTTCATGTCGCCGCTCTTGGCCACGGCGCCGGCGACGAAGGTGGCGGTCCCCCTGGTCAGGTTGAAGAGACTCGCGTTCGATTTCGCGTCAGGGTCGTAGACGAATTCGTTCAGCTCCATGCTGGCGTTGCTGGACAGGTTGAACGAGCTGCCGTCGGCGAAATTAATGCCGAGCTTGCCGTCGGCGCCGGTCTTGACCACGTCGCCCCGGTAGACGGGATCGCCGACCTTCGCGCCAGCCTTGTCGTCGGAGAGGACGGCCTGCGCGACCGTCGCGGAGACATGTTCGACCGTCACCTTGCCGACGGCGGTCACGATCTTGCCGATCGGCTTGAGGTCGGTGGATCTGCTCTGCGCCAGCACGGATTGAGACCCCGCGAGGACGAGCCACAGGCCCGCGAGTCCCGCCATCGTCCGTCGTGCGTTCATGCATCCGCTCCCTTGCGCGAGAGAGCCCCATCGAATGATGGCAGAGCGCCGGACGGCGGACCAGCGCAGTCCCTCGGAGTACCCCTTAATAGTCGAGATGGGCTTGGCTTTCGGTGCGAATGACGTTGCCGAAATGGAGTATTCCCAGGCGCGGTATCGGGGGCGGATGCCACGGCGTCGACACGGTCAAGACGACAACATGCGAGGCCTCGGAATGTCGCCCGCTCGGATCCTTGACGATCTCCGCCGCCGGCCCGACCGACGCGCGCCCCCGCCCGGTAGCCGATCGGGGGTGGCCGCGCTGACCGGCGGCATGTCATTCGTGGCGCTGATCCTGTCGGGGCTGAAGGAGGCCTGGGGCGCCGACCCCGATCTCGCGCTGTTCGACCGCGGGGACATCACCTACAAGGATTTCGCGCACGGCTCCTTCGAGCTCGTCACGAAGGAGGCCGTGCCACGCCACGTCATCGTCGACGACCCCGGCCAGACGGTTGTGCTCGAAAGACACGGGTCGTCGGTCGGCCTCACCCAGGTTGCGAACACCGCCTCGCGGATGGAGGATCTGCAGAGCCAGCAGCAGGATGTGCTGGCGAACTATTCGAAGGAGCATGGGCCGCCCGGATCCAGCACGCCGCCGGGGGAGACGGGCGACCACTCGCCGCAGCCGATCAATCTGATCGAGCCGGACGGCCCGAGTTTGCAGCACGCGCTGTCCCCACTCGTGATCCCGGCGAGCTTCATTCCGGACGCGCCGCTCATCCATTCGCCGCCGACGCTGACGCTCGGCGCGGGGGTGGTCGAGGTGGACACCTTCAGATTCGACGAGTTCTCCGCGAGCAGCGGCAGCTTCTCGGCCACGAGCTTCAGCTCCGGCTCCGCGCCGACCTTCGGCATCGCCGGCGGGATCGACGGCCCCTTCACGATTGCCGGCGCGAGCTTCGACGTCGAGAAGCCCGGCTCGTTCGGCGTCCTCTACGTGAACAGCCATACCGGCGCTTACACCTACGTTCCGAACAACGACGCCATCAATGCGCTGAAGGCGCCGACCACCGACAACTTCACGATCACGGCCTCCGACGGCTTCGCATCCGCGGACCAGACCTTCAGCATCCACATCAACGGTGCGGACGACGCGTCCGTGATCGCCGGCGCCACGGCCGGATCGGTCGCTGCGGTCCCGATGACTGTCGCCGAGACCTTCGCCAGTCACGATGCCCCTGCCGCGCCGGCCGCGAGCGGCACGCTGACCGACACCGACGTCGACGATCCCGCCAACACGTTCACGGCGGTGAGCACGCCGCACGCCAGCGACCACGGCTACGGCACGTTCACCATGACGACCGACGGACACTGGACCTACACGCTGGACGACGCGAATCCGGCGGTGCTGGCGCTGAAGGCTTGCGACACGGCGACCGATACCTTCACCGTGACCACGATCGGCGGAACGCCGCAGACGATCACGGTGACGATCCAGGGCGCCGACGACCCGTCCGTCGTATCCGGAGACACGCATGGTTGCGTGGTCGAGGCCGGCGGGGTCCACAATTCGGATCACGGGGTCCCGGTCGCGGTCGGCGTGCTGACGGCCACTGACGTCGACGGACCTCCGGACGACTTCGAAGCGGTACCGTGTCCCGAAAGGAGCGATCACGGCTACGGCAGTTTCACGATGACGGACGACGGCCACTGGACCTACGTGCTCGACAACGGCAATTGCGCGGTCCAGGCGCTCAACGTCGGCGACAGCCTTAGCGACAGCTTCACGGTGAAGACCGCGGACGGGACCGCGCAATTGGTGACGGTCACGATCGAGGGCAGCAACGACGCGGCGACGATCTGCGGCCAGGCCTGCGGACGCGTGATCGAGCCGAGCAACCCCTGCGCCCCGCCGCCGAGCGCCTGCGGCACCCTGACCGACAAAGACGTGGACAATCCGGACGACACCTTCACGGCGACGACGTGCCCGCAGGCCAGCGAGCATGGCTACGGCAGTTTCACCATGACCGCCGGAGGCGTCTGGACCTATACGCTCGATCCGACCAATCCGGCGGTCGAGGCCCTGCGACCCTGCGACACGTTGATCGACTGCTTCACGGTGACGACCATCGACGGCACGCCCAAGGTCGTGACGGTGGCGATCCAGGGCGCCGACGATCCGCACGACCAGTCCTTCCATTTCAAGGAGGACGCGGCCCCCCTCGCTCCAGCGAGCGCTGCCGCCGCACCGCCGGATCCGGTCCCGCCGGCCGCGCAGGCGGAGCCGCCCGCGCCGCATCCGACCGAACCCGGGTCGGACCTCTGGCATCTCGCCGGGCAATTCGACGGCGCCGTCCACGGCGGCCTGCCTCTCCCGGCGCCGCATCACGACATTATCGTCTGAGAGGCCGGTTTGCCCTGAGGGCTTTGCGTTTTCCGCACCCGTTCTTGTGGTCGCCACCGAATCCTATTCCACCGGGAACGCGAAAACGATGGACGACCTCCGGCATGGTGCGGAGGCCTAATGGCCCTCGAGTTTGCGGCCCCACGGATTTTCTCTTGAGGGCAAGCGCAGAGCTCGACCCATCCTGTGAGCTCGGTGAGCTGTCGCGAACGGCGTCTGCGGAATAGACGAGGCTTTCGGCGGTCCTACGATCAACCCGGTCCGCGGACACCACGGGGCGTGTCGCCAAAGCGAGAGCGGAACAGGCGGTTGAAGTGCGAAATATCGGTAAAGCCGGCCTCCAAGGCGATATCCGAAATCGTACGCTTGTTGTCGCATGGTCCCGTCAACAGCGTAAGAGCCCGTTGCAGGCGCAACTCGGTGACGCGGGCTGTGAAGGATGGTCCAGTCGTCACGAGTAGCCGCTGCAGATAGCGCGGTGAGATTCCCACCTCCCGTGCGACCGCCGCGACGCTGAGTTTGGGATCCCAGAAGCGTGCGGCAACATGATCGAGCGCGGCGTTGAGATGGGCGGCTGCGACCGCGCTCAAGCTGCTCTCGCCAATGGCTCTATCCGAGGCAACAGCGAGCGCAACGAGGTCGATGACGTGTCGGCAGATCGTCTCGCCTGCTTCACCACAGGGGCGAATCTTACTGTTCTCAAGCGTCTGGATGTAACCTCGGAGCAGCTGCAATGCTTCCGATTGCCGCGGCAGGTATCGCATCAGCCCGCCGTGCGGCATGGTTGGTACTACATTCGGAAATTGTGGGCAATTTGCGAACCGAGCCTTCGCTCCGCTGTTCGTCATCGGCCAAGAACCATGCAGGCCATGCTGCTACCGTAAGCTCCTCGGATGGCAGAGAACCCCACAAACAAGAACAGGCGTGAGGACACGGAAGCCGCATTTGAAACCTCTGGACGAGGAGAGGATCATCATGAAGAACTTATTGCCGATCATCGCCGCCGCAGGCCTCATAGTGTACGGAAACGCTGCCCTTGCTGGAGAATTGCCAACCTATGAAGTCACGGGCTTTCCAATCACCAGGCTCCAGGTTGCGGTGTTGGGGAGCTCCGGTGTTGAGGAGCAATCGCCTGGCGCGACGTTGACGTTTGCCGGCATGCCGGCGTCGCCCCATCAGGTGACCGTTTTGACTCCGCGCCTAAAGGTGGCTCAAGGGGCTGCACCCACGGACTCAAGCACCGTTGGCTTCTCAGCGAAATAGACGCGCGACATGCGGAGTAACCCTTTCGCTCATCTGGTATCAGCCTCACGCGCTGATACGATTTTGCAATAGCTTAACTTTGGGACCCGCCTCCGTTCCACCCGAGGCTGAGATGCGGGTCGTATCGCCTTGTCGGACCGCCCGTCCATTTGCGAGAGATCGATGGGGTAAATGAAAAATCATTTGGTCGCATTCTGATGACCAGCACGTTGGCGAGCTGCACCGCGCTCGCCGTGGGGCTTGCCGAAGCCCGCGACGACGGCCGATATGCGAACTCGCCGCTGAAATCGTGGTTCGATAGCCTGCACAGCAAGCGCGGCGAGCAATGCTGTGCCGACGTGGACGGCATTGCAATCTCTGACGTGGATTGGGACACCGCGGGCGGCCACTATCGCGTTCGCATCAGCGGCGAGTGGGTCGATGTACCCGACGAGGCTGTCATCACCGGGCCGAACCGCGCCGGGCGCACCATGGTGTGGCCGTTTTACCTTGACGGCCATCCAGTCGTACGCTGCTTCCTGCCCGGAAGCATGGCCTGAAACTCGCGGTGTCTGTTTCGGCCAAGCTGCCGAGGCCGCAGCGAACCGTTGCTTGCCGCTTGGTCTAGGGACGAGCGCCTTGGATCGAGGTCAAAGCCAGCTGCCTCGTCACCTCCTCACTCCGCCAGCACCTCACCGCATGCCCATCAGGCCGCGTCTCCAGCACCGGCCCCGGCTCGTGACGGCACACGTCCTGCGCGTAGCGGCAGCGCGGGCTGAAGGCGCAACCGTTCGGCGGATTGAGCGGGTTGGGCAGATCGCCGCCCGTGGTCGCGAGCGGCGCATGACGCAGCGGATCGGGGATCGCAGCAATCAGCGCTTGCGTATAGGGGTGCGCGGGCCGCTCGAAAATCTCGCGCCAGTCGCCGCTCTCGACGATGCGGCCGAGATACATCACGGCGACGCGGTCACTCATGTGCTCGACGACGCCGAGGTCGTGGCTGATCATGATGTAGGAGAGACCGAGCGTGTCCTTCAATTCCAGCAGCAGATTGATGATCTGGGCGCGGATCGACACGTCGAGCGCCGACACGGGCTCGTCGCAAATGACGATCTTGGGATTGAGGATCAACGCGCGGGCGATGCCGATGCGCTGGCGCTGGCCGCCGGAGAATTCATGGGGATAGCGGTCGGCCTGCTCGGGCCGAAGGCCGACATGCTTCAGCATGGTCGCGACGCGGTCCTCGATCTCGCTTCGAGCGGTCACGCCATGCACGCGCAGCGGATCTTCCAGCGTGCGGCGCACGGTCTGGCGCGGATTGAGCGAGGCATAGGGATCCTGGAACACGATCTGGACAGCGCGAGCCAGCGACTTGCGATCGCCTGCAGGCCTTGATGTCACCACCTGCCCGTCCAGCACGATGCGGCCGCGCGTCGGCGCCAGCAGCCCGAGGATCGACAAGGCCACCGTCGATTTGCCGGAACCGGACTCGCCGACGAGGCCGAGGCACTCGCCGCGTTTCAGCGTGAGATCGACACCATCCACGGCACGGAGCAGCCGCCGCTTGCGGCCCAGGAGGCCGCCTCCAACAGGATAATGAACCGCGAGATCCTCGACACTGAGAAGGAGATGGTCGTCCAGCCTCGCTCCACCCAAACCGTTTTGTGGCTCATGCATGGTGATGACACCTCACCAAGCCGCCAGCCTCCAGAAAATCCGCCGTCGGCGCAACGGTCCTGCAAATGTCCGTTGCATGGGCGCAGCGCGGGTTGAACCTGCAACCATCAGGAAAACTGGTGATCGCGGGGACCACGCCCGCGATCTCCTTGAGCCTGCTGCGGCCGAGGGCTGCGCGGCTGCCCAGCCGCGGCAGCGAGTCGACCAGACCTTGCGTATAGGGATGTGAGGGGGTGCGAAAAATGTCGCCCGAGCCGCGCTCCTCGACGATGCGGCCGGCATACATCACGGCGACGCGGCGGCAGACATTGGCGACCAGGCCGAGATCGTGGCTGATCATCAGGATCGCGGTGCCGCGCTCGGCGCAGAGATTGCGCATCAGCTCGATGATCTCGGCTTGCACGGTGACGTCGAGCGCCGTCGTCGGTTCGTCGGCGATCAGGAGATCCGGGCCGCAGGCCAGCGCGATGGCGATCATCACGCGCTGACGCATGCCGCCGGAGAGCTGGTGCGGATAGTCGTTCACGCGCCGCTCCGGCGCGGGAACGCGGACGCTCGTGAGTGCCTCGACCGCGAGCTGGTTGGCCTCGCGCCAGCTCTTGCCCTTGTGCAGCACGAACATTTCCGCGATCTGCCGCCCGACCGGCGAGACCGGATTGAGCGCCGTCATCGGCTCCTGGAAGATCATGGCGATGCGGTTGCCGCGCAGATCGCGCTGGGCGGCTGCGGACAGATGCTGGATCTCGCGTCCGTCAAAGCGGATGACGCCGCCGCCGATCGACAGCGGCTGTCGCAACAAGCCAATCAACGCAAGCGCGGTGATGCTCTTGCCGCAGCCGGATTCGCCGACCAGGCCGAACGTCTCGCCGCGCTCGATGCGGAAGGAAATGCCCTCGGCCGCCGCAACGCGCGCCGATCCGTCGTCGAGCTCGATGCGGAGGTCCTCGACCTCGATGAGCGGCGTGCTCGTCATGTCCGCCGGCTCCGCGATTGCGGATCGAGAATGTCGCGCAGGCCGTCTCCGAGCAGGTTGAGGCCGAGCACCGTCAGGAAGATGGCAAGGCCCGGAAATACCGAGAGCCATGGCGCCGTGGTGATCTGGTCGCGCGCATCCGACAGCATGCTGCCCCAGCTCGGAAACGGCGGACGGACGCCGAGGCCGAGGAACGACAAGGCGGCCTCGGAAAGGACCGCGCTGCCCATGCCGAGCGTGCCGATGACGACGATCGGGCCGAGCATGTTCGGCAAGAGCTGCGTGATCATGATGCGCAGATCACCATAGCCGAGCACGGTGGCGGCCTGCACGTAGCCCTGGTTCCGCAGCGACAGCGCCGAGGCACGCGCAATGCGGCAGGTGAAGGACCAGTTGGTGAGCCCTAGCGCGATCAGGAGGCTGGTCAGGCCCGGTCCCAGCACCGCCATGATGGCGAGCGCGAAGATCAGCGAGGGGATCGCGAGCATGACGTTGGTCAGGGCGTTGACGACGTCGTCCCACCACCCGCCCCAATAGCCGGCGCTCAGCCCCAAGGCGACGCCGATGACGCTGTTGATGAGCTGCGAGACGATGCCGACCGTGAGCGAGACGCGCGCGCCGTAGACGACGCGCGAGTAGATGTCGCGTCCCTGGTCGTCGGTGCCGAACCACCAGGTCCAGCCCGGCGGCTCCTCGGCGTTCATGAGATTGGCGTCGAGGACGGGATCGGTGTGCGCCAGCCATGGCGCGAGCACAGCGACCAGGATCGCGAGCGCGAACAGGAGGCCACCGATGATGAGATTGGCCCGGAGCTTCATCCGTATCTGATCCTGGGATCGATCACGCCGTAGAGCAGATCGATCAGCAGATTGATCGCGAGAAAGGCCAGGACCACCACGAGAATGGAGCCCTGGACCGCCGGAATGTCGCGCTGCAGCACGCTGTCCACAAGCAGCGAGCCGATGCCCGGCCAGGAGAACAGTTTCTCAACCACGACGGCCTGCCCCATCAGCCCGCCGAACTGGAGGCCGACGGTGGTGAGAATGATAACGAGCGCGTTGCGCATCACGTGCCACTTCACCACGCGGGTCTCGTTCATGCCCTTGGAGCGCGCGGTGCGGACGAAATCGGCGGTCATGATCTCGAGCACGGCTGCGCGCGTCGTCCTGGCAAACAGCGCCATTGGCGAAACGCCGAGCGTCACGGCCGGCAGCAGCAGGTAGTTGAGGCCGCCATCACCGTAACCGAAACTCGGCAGCCAGCCGAGCTTCAACGCGAACGCATACATCAGCACCAGCCCGAGCCAGAATTTCGCAATGGACAGCCCCGAAACCGCGACGACCATCGCAAGCGTGTCGACGATTCCGCCGGGCCGTAATGCGGCAATGAAGCCGAGTGGCACACCGAGCAGCACCGAAAACGCCATCGCCGTGACGATCAGCTCCAGCGTCGGCCACGCCCGTTTGGCGATCATGCTCGTCACGGGCTCCCGGGTCCGGAACGACGTCCCGAAGTCACCCACCGCGAGTTTGGCGATGTAATTGCCGAAGCGCGTGTAAACAGGATCGTTCAGGCCGAGCTGCTGCTTCAGGCGCAGCTCGACCTGGGGATCGACGTCGTCGCTCATGCTGGATGCGATGCTGCCGGGCACCACGCTGAACAGCACGAAGACCAGCAGCACGACGGCGAGCACGGTCGGAATGGTTTGCAGGAGACGACGGACCAGGAAGGAGAGCATCGGCACTTTCTTCTCTCCCCATCACTCACGGCGATGGACGAAGCACGAGAACGCGTATCACTTCGCCGGCGAGGTCTCGTCGACCCAGAGGTCCTCGACGTTCTGATGGGTCATCTCCGTCGCATTGAGCTGAACACCGTGGAGCCAGGGCTGTACGGCCATGACAGCCTTGTTGTAATTGAAGAACCAGACCGGCGCCTCCTCATAGAGCAGCGCGTTGGCCTGCTTCAGAAGCTCGGTTCGCCTGGCGTCGTCGTCGGCCTGCCCTGCGTCATCCATGATCTTGTCGAACTCGGCGTTCTTGAAGTTCGTGTAGTTGCAAGCCGAGGGCGGCGTCGACGAGTGGAAGCATTTCAGCGCAGCCTGGGGGTCCGGGCCGGTCTGCTGGGAATAGATGAAGGCCTGGTAGTCACCGGTGCGAACCACCTCGGCCAGCACCGCGACCTCGACCTGCTTGACCTTGGCCTTGATGCCGACCTTGTCCAGCATCGGGATGACGGCTGAGACGATCGGCAGGCCCCAGCTTTCATTCTGGCTCGTGGTCCATTCGAACTCGAAGCCGGAGGGATAACCGGCCTCGGCGAGCAGCTGCTTCGCCTTGGCGGGATCATACGGATACGGCTTCATCGTCTTGTCGTAGGCGGACGAGGTCAGCGGCAGCCAGCTCGTGGCGCGATAGGCCTTGCCCTTGACCAGCTTGTTGATGATCAAATCAGCGTCGATCGCATAATTGATCGCCTGCCGGACGCGCTTGTCGGCGAATGGCTTGAACGCAGGATTCATCCCCATGTAACGCGTGAAGACCTCGGCGACTTCGGCGATGGTGCCCTTGAGGTTGGGGTCGGCCTGATAGGCGACATATTGCGCCGGCCCGAGCACGGAGGTGTCGATCTCCTTGTTGCGGAATGCGACGTCGCGCGCCGCTGCCTCGCCCATGACCGACACGATGACCTTGTCGGCATAGGGCTTGCCAGGCTTGTAGAACCTGTCCCAGCGCTCCATGACGATGCGCGAGCCCGGCACGTGCTCGACGAACTTGAACGGCCCGAGCCCGACCGGATGCTGGATGAAGCTGTCCTTGACGGCCTCGTCGGCTGGATAGATCGAGGTCAGCGCGGTGAAGAAGTAGAAGCCTGGATCGACCTTCTCGGTCAGCTTCATCTCGACGGTGAAATCGTCGATCTTCTTCAGGCCCGAGATCTCCTTGGCCTGGCCCTTCTCGACTGCGGCGGCGCCCTCGATGATGCGGACGTAGCGTGCGCCGGGATAGGCCTTGGTGCCGTCCATGATGCGATTATAGGACCAGATGATGTCGTCGGCCGTCATCTTGCGGCCATTGTGGAAATAGGCGTCGTCGCGCAGCTTGAAGGTGTGAACGAAACCCCCGCCCGAAACGACGTGCTCCTTGGCGAGTTCCAGCACCGGCTTTCCCAGCTCGGAATCCCAGATGTAAAGCGAGCGATGCAGGGCCTTGGCGTAGATCTCGTCCTGGGAACGCGGCGTGGTGTGAATGTCCAGGCTGGTGAAACTCGAGCCGTAAGGCGCGGTCATGCGGATGGTTCCGCCCTTGCGCGGCGTCTGGGCCTCCGCCGATCCGCCAAGCGCCAGCGCCATCCCGGCGACGATCGCAATCATCCTGAACATCATGTGGTCCCCCAACAATGCAGGTATTCTGATCAGGGATTTGATCATTCACAGCCTATTGAATGCAAGCTTCGTTTTGCGGGTGAGGGTTCCGAAACCCGGGCGTCATCGACCCTGCCCGCTGCGTCCCTCAGCCTGACAGCTCCGGCTGCCAGTCCCGCAGTTTCCGCGCGGCGCCAGTGACGTCGGCGATGGTCCGGAACGCCGCCGCCTCGACCATCATCGCGCGCGCGAGCCTGACGGCACGCGCCTCGCTCACCGCGCGCTTCTGCGGGTCTTCGATCAGCTCGAAATCGATGTTGTGGGCGAGACCGAAGATGCGCCGGATGGTTTTTGCGGCGGCGAAGCCGACCGTGTCGTTGAAGAGGCGCTGCATGTAGGCTTGCCGCTCGGCCTCGAGGCGCATGGCGCCCTTCTCGCCTGCAAAGAGTGAGACCGGATAGGCATCGCCCGTCGCGTTGGCGCGCCAGAGATCGAGAAATTTTCGCGAAAACTCGTTCCAGACTTTCTCGACTGTCTCCAGCACCCAGCTTTCGAATGCCTGCCGCTCGCCGGGCGTACGCTCATGGCCGGCGGAGGCGAAATAGGCCATCAGCAGATTGGCCAGCACCGCGCCGACGTCGAAACCCATCGGGCCGTAGAAGGCGAATTCGGGGTCGATCACCCGCGTCTCCGACACCGTCACCATGATCGAGCCGGTGTGAAGATCGCCGTGCAGCAACGCCTCCGGGCTCGCCATGAATTTCAACTTCAGCCTGCTAATCGCGACATGCAGCTCCATGTCCTCACGCAAGGCCGCCGCGAGCGCGTCGAGATAGGGCGCCGTCCAGCGGTTCTGCTCGGCGATCCGGTAGGGATCGGTGAAGATCAGATCCTCGGTGATCTTGCACAAGGCGTGATTGCCGGCGAAGGCCGCTATGGCTTCCTTCTTCTCGGCAGCTGGGAGTGCGAGGTCGGAGGTGAAGAACAGCGTCCGCGCCATGAAGGTGGTGATGTCGTCGACGAAGCGCGGATAGCACGTCCCGGCGACCAGCCCCTTGCGCATGATGATGTGAGGCTCGAGCAGCTCCATCACGGTGAGCGCCAGCCTTTCGCTGTGATGCAGCAAGGCCGGCACGAGGCCGGGCGCGAGCTGGGCCTGCCGGGACAGCGACAGATATTCGTAATGGGCCCGCGACAACGGCAGCGGCCAGCTCTCGCCGACGAGGCGGACATAGGGCAGCGCCTGCTTCACGGCGATGCCGCCTTGCGCGCCCTTCACGATGAAGACGAGGTTGAGATTGCCGTCGCCGACCTCCGTGATGCCCCAGGAGGCCGGCGTGCCGCCGAGCAGCGCCGCGATGTCAGGCAGGCCTGCGAGGTAGTCCCGCAAGGCGGCCTCCTGAAGAATCCGATAATCCCCCGCCTGGCTTCCGGTCATGACGATACCATCCCATATGTTTGGGCCGGATCGTTACTCCCGCTCCAGGAAGCTCGAGCCGATCTGGGCCTTTCTTTTGATGGGATCGTAGTCACAATAGACGTTGTCCGCCACCAGCGTGTAGCTGGCGCTGACGGTGTATTTATCAAGCTTGACCGAGTTCAGGCCGATCACCGACGTGCTCTTGCCGCCGTTCCATTTGAACGGCGTCGAGCTCCTGGCCTGCTCGCAGGCCATCACCGCGTCGTTGAAGACGGAGCCCTCGACGAACGCTTTCAGCGTTCGCACCTGCACAGCCATCTTCCACTGGACATAGCCGATGCCGCCAAGGCCGGCGATCACAAGCACCAGAAGCGCGACGACGATCCGTTGAAAAGTCATTTATCCCCCAATATACGAACTATCTCCGCCGTCTGCGAGCGCAGCGCAGCAATCCAGAGTCTTGCCGCGGAGGGATTCTGGATTGCTTCGCTGCGCTCGCAATGACGAGCTTGGTCGACATCCCTCGTTCCTTACTCTCCTAGAACGGCATTCCCATCAATTTCGTCAGCCGCTCGAGCGAGAGATAGCCGGCGTGATAGGCGCTGACTCCAACGCCATAGATGATCGCCGAGATGATCGTGGTCCAGATCAGCTTGACCTTCATGCCTGTCAGAACAGGGGCGCCGGGATCCGTGCCCGGGGCGCCGCCGCCGTCCTCGTGCTGGCTGCGGACGCCGAACGGCAGCGTCAGGAACAGCGCGAGCCACCAGATGACAAAGTAGATCGCGAGCGCGGTTGAGATCTGCGCAGCCATGGTCCGGTCCTAAGCCTGCTCGATTTCGACCAGCGCGCCGGAAAAGTCCTTCGGATGCAGGAACAGGACCGGCTTGCCGTGCGCGCCGATCTTCGGCACGCCGTCGCCGAGCACCCGCGCGCCCTCCTTCACCAGCGTGTCGCGCGAAGCGATGATGTCGACGACCTCGTAGCAGATGTGATGGATGCCGCCGTCGGCATTGCGCTCGAGAAATTTTGCGATCGGCGAGGCCTCGCCGAGCGGCTCGATGAACTCGATCTTGGTGTTGGGGAGCGTCGCGAACACGGTGGTGACGCCATGCTCGGGCAGCGGAACGGCCTCCGAAATCTGCGCCCCGAACGCCGCGCCGTAGATCCTGGCGGACTTGACGGCATTCCTTGTCGCGATCGCGACGTGGTTGAGGCGACCCAGCATGTTTCTCTCCCCGTTACACCGTCAGGACGTGGACCAGACAGGGGGGCTTTTTGCCCCAATGTTCGTTGATGACGGCCCGGACGGCGCGTCGCACCGATTCAGCCAGCGCATCCGGATCCCTGCGGCGCGCCTTCGGCAGGCCTTCGATGGTGGACATCACGGCATCGAAGACGATGTCGTCAAACGGCTCGCCCGCCCGGTTCTTCTCGGGAATGCCGACCAGATCGACCTCGGGCTCGTCGGCCAGCTCGCCCTGCGCGGTCATGGCGACGGCGACAAAGGCACAGCCGGAGAATGCCATGCGGCGGCGCTCGACCACGGCGCGGGATTTGGCGTCCTCGAGGATGTTGCCGTCCTTGTAGAGCCGGCCCGACGGCACCTCGCCGACCACGCCGGGATCGCCGGGGCCGAGCTTGACGAGGTCGCCGTTGCGAATGACGAGGACTCGCGGCACGCCGGCGGCGCGCGCGAGCTTGGCGTGCTCGTTCAGGTGCAGCGCCTCGCCATGGACGGGGATCAGCAGCTGCGGCTTCACCCAGGAGATCATGTCGCGCAGCTCGTCGCGGCGCGGATGGCCGGAGACGTGGACGAGATGGTCGCGGTCGGTGAGGACCTCGACGCCCTGCAGCACGAGATTGTTGATGATCGAGCCGACCGCCTTCTCGTTGCCCGGGATGGTGCGCGAGGAGAAGATCACGCTGTCGCCGCGGTTGAGCGTGATCTCGGGATGGTCGTCATTGGCGATGCGGGCCAGTGCCGCGCGGGGCTCGCCCTGGCTGCCGGTGCACAGCGCCAGCACCTTGTCCTGCGGCAGATGGCCGTAGACCTCGGGCGAGCGGAAGTTCTGCACGCCGTCGAGATAGCCGGTCTCGCGCGCGACCTGCACCACGCGCTCCATGGCGCGGCCGACCACCACGACCTCGCGGTCGGCCGCCTTTGCGGCGTCGGCGACGGCCTTGATGCGCGCGACGTTGGAGGCGAAGGTCGTGACCGCGACGCGGCCCTTTGCGGCCTTCACAAGATCGATGATAGTGCGGGCGACCTCGGCCTCCGAAGGCGAGCGGCCGTCGCGCACCGCGTTGGTGGAATCGCCGATCAAGGCGAGCACGCCCTCCTCGCCGAGCTCGCGCAGCCGCTTCTCGTCGGTCGGGCGGCCGAGCGTCGGCGTCGGATCGATCTTCCAGTCGCCGGTGTGCAGCACCACCCCGGCATCGGTGTGAATCGCCAGTGCGTGCGCTTCCGGAATCGAATGCGCGACCGGGATGAACTCGACATTGAACGGGCCGACATCGATGCGGCCCCCAGAGGGGACCACGGTGACGGGGATGTTGGGCGCATTGCGCTCGGCGGCGCATTTGGCTTCGAACAGCGCTGCGCTGAATGGCGTCGCGTAGATCGGGCATTTCAACCGTGGCCAGAGGTCGATGATGGCGCCGAAATGATCCTCATGGGCGTGGGTCAACACCAGCCCCATCAGGTTCTTGCGCTCTTTCTCCAGGAAGCTGATGTCGGGCATGATCAGGTCAATGCCGGGCAGATGCTCCTCGTCGCCGAAGGAGACGCCGAGATCGACCGCCAACCACGCACGCTGCTGGCGGTTGCCGAGGCCATAGACCGACAAATTCATGCCGATCTCGCCGACACCGCCGAGCGGCGCAAATACCAGTTCGTCGGGCCTCGCCATCACGCAGCTCCTACCGAACGGACCGGGCCGAAGAACACCTCGCCCGCGGTCACAGGCACAAGCCGGCCCTCCGCGGTGCGGACGATCAGGCAGCCGGTGTCGTCGATCGTGTCAAAAATGCCTTCCAGCACCATCGTTCCCGTGTGGATCGCGACCGGTTCACCAAGGCCGGCGGCACGCTCCAGCCAGAGTTTGCGGATCTCGGCAAAGCCCCGGCCGTTATCCCAGATGCCGCGGAATTCCACCCAGGCGTCCGACAGCGCCGAGAACAACTCCTCCGCGCTGATCTGGACACCGAGGGTTGCCAGCGATACCGCCGGCGTGGGCGTGCCCTCGGGCGCGGCCACGATGTTGGTGCCGATGCCGACGACGATGGCCAGGCGATCGCCGATGGCTTCGGCTTCCAGGCCGATCCCGACCAGCTTCCTGCCGTTGGCCAGGACGTCATTCGGCCATTTCAGGGCGTAGCGCGGCCTGTCAGGGCCGAGCCGTAGCGCAGCCTCGAGGCTGACTTTCTCCAGCGCCGCCTCTTCGGCCAGCCCCGCGGCGAAACCGATCGTGGCGGCCACTGCAGGTGCGACGTCGAGGACTTCGAGAACGCTGGCCGCCAGATTGCCCTTCGGCGCGATCCAGGGGCGCTGGCGGCGGCCGCGGCCGGCCGTCTGCTCTGATGTGACGAACCAGATCGGGCCGGGCTCGCCGGCCCGGGCTCTTTCGATCGCGTCGGCGTTCGTCGAGCCGGTCCGCTCCATCGCGGCGAGCTTGTAGCCCGCCGCGACTGCGCGAGGACCGAGCGCGAACCCCATCCTAGAACAGCGACTTGGCGGCGGCGGAGGCGACGCTCACCACCGGCCCCGCAAACAATGCGAACAGGATGTTGAACAGGCCCGCGACCGCCAGCACCGTCTTGACCTCGACCCTGACGGGATCGACCTGGCCGGCTGGCTCGTCGAAATACATCGTCTTGACGATGGTGAGGTAGTAGTAGGCGCCCACGACGCTGGACAGCACGCCGATCACCGCGAGCGTGAACAAGTTCGCCTTGATGGCGGCGACGAACACGTACCATTTGGCGAAGAAGCCGGCGAGCGGCGGAATGCCGGCGAGCGAGAACAGCAGCATCGCGAACATGAAGGCCAGCAGCGGATTGGT
Source organism: Bradyrhizobium sp. Gha (assembly GCF_900113735.1). Classification (GTDB taxonomy): domain Bacteria; phylum Pseudomonadota; class Alphaproteobacteria; order Rhizobiales; family Xanthobacteraceae; genus Bradyrhizobium. The sequence continues at coordinate 148,592 of NZ_FOQM01000008.1, read as the reverse complement.
GCGCGACAGACCTGCGAAGTCGCTGATCTGTTCGACGGCCTGGCCGTTGCGCTTCATCGCGAGGATGATCGAGAACGAGCCGAGCGTCATCGCGACATAGATCACGATGTACATCAGCACGCCCTGCGCGCCCTCGACCGTGCCGGAGGCAAGGCCGACCAGGGCAAAGCCCATATGGCCGATCGAGGAGTACGCCATCAGGCGCTTGATGTTGCTCTGGCCGATCGCGGCGAACGAGCCCAGCGCCATCGAGGCAATCGCCACGAACACCAGGATCTGCTGCCACTGCGAGACGATGCCCGGGAATGCCGTCAGCGTGACGCGCGTGAACACGGCGAGCGCGGCGACCTTCGGGGCGGACGCGAAGAAGGCGGTCACCGGCGTCGGCGCGCCCTCATAGACGTCGGGTGTCCACATATGGAACGGCACGGCCGAGACCTTGAAGCAGAGGCCGGCGAGCAGGAACACCAGGCCGAACACCAGCCCGACATTCGCGGCGGTCGCGGCCGCCGCGATCCCGGCGAAGCTGACGGTGCCGGTGAAGCCGTAAACCAACGAGGCGCCGTAGAGCAGCATGCCCGACGAGAGCGCGCCCAGCACGAAATACTTCAGGCCGGCTTCAGTCGACTTGGCGTTGTCGCGGTTCGAGGCCGCCACGACGTAGAGCGCGAGCGACATCAATTCGAGGCCGAGATAGAGCGAGATCAAATCGCCGGCCGAGATCAGCACCATCATGCCGAGCGTCGAGAGCAGCACCAGGATCGCGTATTCGAAGATGCGCCGCGACGGATCGGCCAGGAATTCGGTCGACAGGATCAGCGTCACCGCCGAACCGATCAGCGCCAGGATCTTCATGAAGCGGGCAAAATCATCGACGATGAAGCTGCCGCCGAACGTGACCTGCTTGCCCGGCGGCAGCATGTATTCGAGCACGCCGACCATGATGAGCAGCAGCACCGCGAGCGCGGTGACCCCGCTGGTGGTCCCCTGCCCGCGATAAGCGCCGAGCATCAGAAGCGCCATGGCGCCGATCGCGAGCACGAGCTCGGGCAGCACCGGCGCCAGTTGATAACCTGCAGTCGTAAAGCTCATGGCGATGTCCTGACCTGCCCGATCACTGGAGCAGTGCGGCGGCCTTCACGGCCGTCACAGCGGTGTTGTAGTTGTTGACGAGTTGCTGGACCGAAGCGGCCGACATGTCGAGCACCGGCTTCGGATAGACGCCGAACAGGATCGTCAGCGCGATCAGCGGAAACAGCGTCACGCACTCACGCAGCGTGAGATCCTTCATGCTCATCAGCGTCGGCTTGACCAGCGCACCGAACACGACCTTGCGGTAGAGCCAGAGCGCGTAGCCAGCCGAGAGGATGACGCCAAAGGTGGCGAAGAACGCGGTCGGGATCGAGACCTTGAAGGTGCCGAGCAACGTCATGAACTCGCCGACGAAGCCTGACGTGCCGGGCAGACCGACATTGGCCATGGTGAAGACCATGAAGGTCAGCGCGTAGAGCGGCATCCGGTTGACGAGGCCGCCATAGGCCGCGATCTCGCGGGTGTGCAGGCGGTCGTAGACGACGCCGACGCAGAGGAACAGCGCGCCCGAGACGATGCCGTGCGAGATCATCTGGAACACGCCGCCGGCGACGCCCTGCATGGTGCCGGCGAAGATGCCCATGGTGACGAATCCCATGTGGGCAACCGACGAGTATGCGATCAGCTTCTTCATGTCCTCCTGCATCAGCGCCACCAGCGAGGTGTAGATGATGGCAATCGCGGACATGGTGAAGATCAGCGGCGCGAAGTCGTGCGAGGCCAGCGGGAACATCGGCAACGAGAAGCGCAGGAAGCCGTAGCCGCCCATCTTCAAGAGGATTGCGGCGAGGACCACGGAGCCTGCCGTCGGCGCCTCGACGTGCGCGTCGGGGAGCCAGGTGTGCACCGGCCACATCGGCATCTTCACCGCGAACGAGGCGAAGAAGGCCAGCCAAGCCCAGGTCTGCAACGACCGCGGCACGGCGGTGTGCATCAGGGTCGGGATGTCGGTGGTGCCGCCGTTCCAGTACAGCGCCATGATGGCGAGCAGCATCAGGACCGAGCCGAGCAGCGTGTAGAGGAAGAACTTGAACGACGCGTAGACCCGGCGCGGACCGCCCCAGACACCGATGATCAGGAACATCGGGATCAGGCCGCCCTCGAAGAACAAGTAGAACAGCACGAGATCGAGCGCCGAGAAGGTGCCGATCATCAGCGTTTCCAGGATCAGGAACGCCATCATGTATTCGCGGACGCGGTTCGAAATCGCCTTCCAGCTCGCGATGATGCAGAACGGCATGATCGCGGTGGTCAGGATCACCAGCGGCAGCGAGATGCCGTCGACGCCCATGTGGTAAGTGATGCCGGTGGCGAGCCAGCTTGCCTTCTCGACGAACTGGAAGTCGGCATTCGAAGGGTCGAAGCGCATGACCAGGAGCACCGACACCGCGAAGGTGATCAGCGTGGTCCATAGCGCGATCCAGCGCGAATTGCGCTTGGCCGCCTCGTCATCACCGCGGCTCAGGTAAACGATCAGCGCGCCGACCAGCGGCAGGAAGGTCGTGACCGAAAGGATGGGCCAGGTTGTCATTTACTGGCCTCCAAAGCCGAACATGAACCAGGTGATCAGGCCGGCGGCGCCGATCAGCATGGCGAATGCGTAGTGATAGAGATAACCGGTCTGGATCTTGACGACATTGCGGGTGACATCCAGCACGCGGGCCGAAATGCCGTCGGGGCCGAAGCCGTCGATGATGAAGCCGTCGCCCTTCTTCCAGAGCTGGTAGCCGATCCACTTCGCCGGACGGACGAAGATGTAATCGTAGAGCTCGTCGAAGTACCATTTGTTGAGCAGGAACTTGTAGAGCATCGGCTGCGTGTTCGCGAGCTCGACCGGAAGGTACGGTTTGCGGATGTAGAAGGTGTAGGAGACCAGGAAGCCGCCGACCATCATCACGAAGGGCAGCCAGCCCAGCAGATGCGGCATGTTCTCCATATCCTCGAGGATATGCGGGTTCATCTTCACGGACTCGCGGAAGAATTCCTCCACGCCGTGAGGACTGACGAAGATCTCCCTGAACGGGAAGCCGGCAAGGACCGATCCGACGGCCAGCACGCCGATCGGGATCAGCATCCAGATCGGGCTCTCATGCGCGGCCTCGTAGTGCTCCTGGTCGTGGGGCTCGCCGAAGAAGGTCTTGAACACCAGACGCCAGGAGTAGAACGAGGTCAGGCCGGCCGCTGCGACCGTCAGCAGATAGGCATAGGTCGAGAACGGATTGTGCGAGGCGTAGGCCGCCTCGATGATCGCGTCCTTGGAGAAATAGCCGGCGAACAGCGGGAAGCCGGTCAGCGCCAAGGTGCCCACGGTCATCACCGCGAACGTGTACGGGATCTTCTTCCAGAGACCACCCATGTTGCGGATGTCCTGCTCGTGGTGCATCGCGTAGATCACCGAGCCGGAACCAAGGAACAGCAGCGCCTTGAAGAAGGCGTGCGTGAACAGATGGAACATGCCGACCGAATAGGCCCCTGCTCCCATCGCCACGAACATGTAGCCGAGCTGCGAACAAGTCGAATACGCCACGATGCGCTTGATGTCGTTCTGGACCAGACCGATGGTCGCCGCGAAGAACGCGGTGGTCGCACCGAAGAACATCACGACGGCCTGGGCATTCGGTGCGAGCTCGAACAGCGGCGACAGGCGCGCCACCATGAACACGCCGGCGGTCACCATGGTCGCGGCATGGATCAGCGCCGACACCGGCGTCGGGCCTTCCATCGCGTCCGGCAACCAGGTGTGCAGCAGGAACTGCGCCGACTTGCCCATCGCGCCCATGAACAGCAGGAGGCAGGTCAGGGTCAGCGCATCGGCATGCCAGCCGAGGAAGTCGATGGTCTTGCCGGTCAGGCCGGGCGCGGCATGGAAGATCGTCTCGAAATCGGTCGAGTTCGTCAGCATGAAGATCGAGAAGATGCCGAGCGCGAAACCGAAATCGCCGACGCGGTTGACCACGAAGGCCTTGATGGCGGCGGCGTTCGCCGACGGCTTCTGGTACCAGAAGCCGATCAAGAGATAGCTCGCCAGACCCACGCCTTCCCAGCCGAAGAACAGCTGCACGAGATTGTCGGCCGTCACCAGCATCAGCATGGCGAAGGTGAACAGGCTCAGATAGCCGAAGAAGCGCGGCCGGTTCGGATCCTCGTCCATGTAGCCGATGGAATAGAGGTGCACGAGCGAGGACACGGTCGTCACCACGACCAGCATCACGGCGGTCAGCGTGTCGACGCGCAGCGTCCACCAGACCTCGAGATCGCCGGAGAAAATCCAGGGCAGGAGCTGGATCCTGAGGTCATGGCCGTTGAAGCCGACATCGACCAGCGTCATCCAGGACAGCGCGGCCGAGACGAACAGCAGCGCCGTGGTGATCAGCTCGGCGCCACGCGAGCCGGCGGCCGGCGGCTCGACCGGGCCGTGGCCGTGGTCGTCATGCCCGTCGCCGGGCTCGTGGTGCGTCTCGTGGATGACGGACGCATCCTCGTCGATCTCGTCGGACGCATGGGCGTGGGCGCCAGGGGCGTGATCATGACCGTGATCGCCATGATGCTCGACCTCGTCGCCCGAGGGGTTGCGGCCATGTGCGCCGACGAGCGAAATCAGGCCGGCCAGAATGGCGCCCAGCAGCGGCAGGAAAACGATTGCCTGAACCATTTGAGAGCTCAGCCCTTCATCAGATTGACGTCCTCAACCGCGATCGAGCCACGGTTGCGGAAATAGACCACCAGGATGGCAAGACCGATCGCGGCTTCGGCGGCCGCCACGGTCAAGACAAGCAGCGCGAAGACCTGACCGACGATGTCGCCGAGGAAGGTCGAGAATGCCACCAGGTTGACGTTGACCGAGAGCAGGATCAGCTCGATCGACATCAGGATGACGATGATGTTCTTGCGGTTGAGGAAGATGCCGAGGATCCCGAGCGTGAACAGGATCGCGCCGACCGCCAGATAATGTCCGAGCCCGATCGTCATTTCACCCACTCCGCAGCGTCGGCATCCGAGAGCCCCTGCCCCGGCGCCACCTTGCGCATCGCCATCGCCATCTCGGGCGTGCGTGCGTTCTGAACGTTGATGTCCTGCCGCTTCACGCTGGCCTTGTGACGCAGCGTCAGAACGATGGCGCCGATCATGGCGACCAGGAGGACCATGCCCGAAAGCTGGAAGTAGTGGACGTACTTCGTATAGAGCACGAGACCGAGCGCCTCGGTGTTCGAGACGTTGGCCGGGATCGGCGCCGTGATGGTCTTGCTCACGGTGGGGTTGATCACCCAGGCACCGACGGTCAGGAGCAGCTCGAACAGGAAGATGCCGCCGATCACGACACCCACCGGCAGGTACTGGATGAAGCCTTCGCGCAGCTCGAGGAAGTCGACATCGAGCATCATGATGACGAACAGGAACAGCACCGCGACCGCGCCGACATAGACGACGATCAGGATCATCGCGAGGAATTCGGCGCCCATCAGCACGAACAGGCCGGAGGCGTTGACGAAGGCCAGGATCAGGAACAGCACGGAGTGCACGGGATTGCGCGAGACAATCACCATCACCGCCGAGGCGACGCAGACGCCGGCGAAGAGATAGAAGAACAGCGCGGGAAGGATCATCGAGAAACTCCCGTCATTCCGGGGCGCGGACGAAGTCCGTGAACCCGGAATCCAGAGGATGTGGCGCGAGGTTCCGGCTTCGCGCTTCGCGCGCCCCGGAATGACGAGAGGTTGGCGGGAAGGATCATGTTCTCATCTCACCGGTAAGGCGCGTCGAGCTCGATCGCCTTCGCGATCTCGCGTTCCCAGCGGTCGCCATTGGCGAGCAGCTTGGCCTTGTCATAGAACAGTTCCTCGCGGGTCTCGGTCGCGAACTCGAAGTTCGGACCTTCGACGATGGCGTCGACCGGACAGGCCTCCTGGCACAGGCCGCAATAGATGCACTTCACCATGTCGATGTCGTAGCGCACGGTGCGGCGGGTACCGTCGTTGCGGCGCGGGCCGGCTTCGATGGTGATGGCCTGCGCGGGGCAGACCGCTTCGCACAGCTTGCAGGCGATGCAGCGCTCTTCGCCGTTCGGATAGCGGCGCAGCGCATGCTCGCCGCGGAAGCGCGGCGAGATGGGGCCCTTCTCGAACGGATAGTTCAGCGTCGGCTTCGGCTGGAAGAAATAGCGCATGGCGAGGAAGAACGCCGAGACGAATTCCGACAGCAGAAGCGAGCGTGCAGTGGCGTTGATGTTGATACCCATGACGGCCCTCACTTCGGCGCGATGCCGGCGAATTGCAGCACGCCTGCCACCACGACCACCATCACCAGCGACAGCGGCAGGAACACCTTCCAGCCGAGGCGCATCAGTTGGTCGTAGCGGTAGCGCGGCACGATCGCCTTTGCCATCGCGAACAGGAAGAACATGAAGAAGACTTTGAGCGAGAACCAGATGATCCCCGGCACCCAGTTGAAGGGCGGCAGGTCCACCGGCGGCAGCCAGCCTCCGAGGAACAGGATGGTCGCCATCGCGCACATCGTGACGATCGCGACGTATTCGCCGAGCATGAACAGCAGATACGGCGTCGAGCCGTATTCGACCATGAAGCCGGCGACGAGCTCGGATTCCGCCTCGACGAGGTCGAAGGGCGGCCGGTTGGTTTCAGCGAGCGCCGAGACGTAGAACACCACGAACATCGGGAACAGCGGCCAGACGTACCAGTTCAGGATGGTCAGCTGCGGCAGCCCGATCAGGCCGGCGAGACCGCGCACATGCTGGGCCTCGACGACGGCCGAGAGGTTCAGCGTGCCGGCGCAGAGCAGCACCGTGATGATGACGAAGCCGATCGAGACTTCATAAGACACCATCTGCGCCGCCGAACGCAGCGCGGCCAGGAACGGGTACTTCGAGTTCGACGACCAGCCGGCCATGATGATGCCGTAGATCGACAGCGACGAGATCGCGAAGATGAAGAGGATGCCGACATTGATGTCGGAGATCACCCAGCCGAGATTGGTCGGGATCACCGCCCATGCCGCGAGCGCGAGCACGCAGGAGACCAAGGGAGCAAGCAGGAAGACGCCCTTGTTGGCGCCGGCCGGAATGATCGGCTCCTTCAGCACGAATTTGAGCAGATCGGCGAAGGACTGGAACAGGCCCCAGGGCCCGACCACGTTCGGGCCGCGGCGGATCTGCACCGCCGCCCAGATCTTGCGGTCGGCGAGCAGGATGTAGGCGATCGCGACCAGCAGGACGACGAGCACCAGCAGGCTCTCCAGAACCATCAGGATCAGCGGCCAGAGGAAGCCGGTCCAGACTGCGCTTTCGAAGAATTCCATCTAGCTTACTCCGCTGCGCTCAGCATCTGCCCGGAGGCAAGCCGCGAGCATTCCGCCATCACGGCCGACGCACGCGCGATTGGGTTGGTCAAATAGAAGTCCTCGATGACGGCCTTGAACGGCGCCTTCTCCGGCGAGCCGCCCTTCCCTGCCAGCGTCTTGATCTGGTCGGCCGTGCCTGCCTCGATCTGGTCGAGACGGATCAGATGCGGCACGGCCTTGAAGATCACCTGGCGCAGCGCGGCAAGCGAGTCGTAGCCGAGCTTCTTGCCGAGTGCTTCTGACAGCGCGCGAACGATCGCCCAGTCCTCGCGGGCCTCGCCCGGCGGGAACGCGGCGCGGCCGGTCATCTGCACGCGGCCCTCGGTGTTGACGTAGATCGCGGACTTCTCGGTGTAGGCGGCCGCCGGCAGGATCACGTCGGCACGATGCGCGCCGCGATCACCATGGGTGCCGATGTACACGACGAAGGTGCCATCAGGCGCCTTGATCTCGTCGGCGCCGAGCAGAAACAAGAGGTCGAGCGTGCCGAAGGTCGTCATCTGCGCGGCGTTCAGCCCGCCCTGACCTGCGGCGAAGCCGATGTCGAGCGCACCCACGCGCGAGGCGGTCTCGTGCAGCACGCCGAAGCCGTTCCAGCCGTCCTTCACCGCGCCGACATCGAGCGCGAGCTTGGCGGCGGCGGCCAGAATGGCGGCGCCATCGTGACGGGAGGCCGCGCCTGCGCCGACCAGGATGATCGGATTCTTGGCGTTCTTCAGCACGTCGATGAAGGAGTGCTTGCCGGACGCGAGCTCAGCGAGCGTGTCGGTGCCCGCGCCGAGATGGTCATAATCGTAGGTCAGATCGGCTTTGGCGCCGATCACGCCGACCTTGAAGCCGCCGGTGCGCCAGCGCTTGCGGATCCGGGCGTTGAACACCGCCGCCTCTTTCCGCGGATTGGCGCCGAGGATGAGCAGCGCATCGGCCTGCTCGACGCCTGCAAGCGTCGGATTGAAGATGTAGGAGCCGCGGCCGAGCGCGGGATCGAAGGCGTCGCCACCCTGCACCGCCAGATTGGCCGAGCCGAACTTGGCGAGCAGATCCTTCAACGCGAACATCTCTTCGACGCCGGCGAGATCGCCCGCGATCGCGCCGATGCGCTTGCCATCGGTGCGCGCCGCCTTGGCCGCGATCGCTGCGAAGGCTTCAGGCCAGCTCGCCGCGCGCAGCTTGCCGGCTTCCCGGATATAGGGCCGGTCCAGGCGCTGGGTGCGCAGGCCATCGACGATGTGGCGCGTCTTGTCGGAGATCCACTCCTCGTTCACGGCCTCGTTGATCCGCGGTAGCACGCGCATGACTTCACGGCCGCGGGTGTCGACGCGGATCGCAGAGCCAACGCCGTCCATCACGTCGATCGACTGGGTCTTGCCGAGCTCCCACGGCCGCGCCGCGAAAGCATAGGGTTTTGAGGTCAGCGCACCGACCGGGCAGATGTCGACGAGATTGCCCTGCAGCTCGGAGGTCAGCGCGTGCTCGAGATAGGTTGTGATCTCCATGTCCTCGCCGCGCCCCGTCGCGCCCATTTCAGGCGCGCCCGCGACTTCGGCCGAGAAGCGGACGCAGCGCGTGCACTGGATGCAGCGATTCATCGAGGTCTTGACCAGCGCGCCGAGGTACTTGTCCTCGACCGCGCGCTTGTTCTCGGCGAAGCGGCTGGTGTCGACACCATAGCCCATCGCCTGGTCCTGCAGGTCGCACTCGCCGCCCTGGTCGCAGATCGGGCAGTCCAGCGGATGGTTGATCAGAAGGAATTCCATCACGCCTTCGCGCGCCTTCTTCACCATCGGTGAACGCGTGGAGATTTCCGGCGGCTCACCCTTGGGGCCGGGACGGCAGTCGCGCACGCCCCAGGCGCAGCTCGCGACCGGCTTCGGGCCACCCTTCACCTCGACGAGGCACATCCGGCAATTGCCGGCGATCGACAGCCGTTCATGATAGCAGAAGCGCGGAATCTCGGCGCCGGCCGCCTCGCACGCCTGAAGCAGCGTGTACTCGGCGGGGACATCGATCTCTTTGCCGTCGATGATGAGCTTGGTCATTCTGTCTACTCCGCCGCGACCATGTTCACGGGATCGCGGACGCCGGCATCGTCGATGTCGGCCTTGTGCGAATATTCGTCGATGCGCGCTTCGATCTCATGACGGAAATGCGCGATCAGGCCCTGGATCGGCCAGGCAGCCGCGTCGCCGAGCGCGCAGATGGTGTGGCCTTCGACCTGCTTGGTCACCTCGAGCAGCATGTCGATTTCGCGCTTGTGGGCGCGGCCCTCGGCCATGCGGGTGAGCACGCGCCACATCCACCCCGTGCCCTCGCGGCAGGGCGTGCACTGGCCGCAGCTCTCGTGCTTGTAGAAATAGGAGATGCGGGCGATGGCGCGGATCAAATCGGTCGACTTGTCCATCACGATCACGGCCGCAGTGCCGAGGCCCGAGCGCAGCTTGCTCAAGCTATCGAAATCCATCGGCGTGTCGATGATCTGCTCGGCCGGCACCATGCGCACGGAGGAGCCGCCGGGGATCACGGCCTTCAGGTTGTCCCAGCCGCCGCGGATGCCGCCGCAATGCTTCTCGATCAGCTCACGGAACGGAATTCCCATGGCTTCCTCGACATTGCAGGGCCGCTCCACATGGCCGGAGACGCAGAACAGCTTGGTGCCGACATTGTTCGGACGCCCGATGCCGGCGAACCAGGCGGCGCCACGGCGCAGGATGTCGGGTGCAACGGCGATCGACTCGACGTTGTTGACGGTGGTCGGGCAGCCGAACAGGCCGACATTGGCCGGGAACGGCGGCTTCAGCCGCGGCTGGCCCTTCTTGCCTTCGAGACTTTCGAGCAACGCGGTCTCTTCACCGCAGATGTAAGCGCCGGCGCCGTGCGCGACGTAGATGTCGAACGGCCAGCCGTTGACGTTGTCCTTGCCGACCAGCTTGGCATCATAGGCCTGGTCGATCGCGGCCTGAAGGTGCTCGCGCTCGCGAATGAACTCGCCGCGGACATAGATGTAGCAGGTGTGCGCGTTCATCGCGCAGCTCGCGATCAGGCAGCCCTCGATCAGCAGATGCGGATCGTGCCGCATGATCTCGCGATCCTTGCAGGTGCCGGGCTCGGATTCGTCGGCGTTGACGACGAGATAGCTCGGCCTTCCGTCGGTCGATTCCTTCGGCATGAAGGACCACTTCAGACCGGTCGGGAAGCCGGCGCCGCCACGGCCGCGCAGGCCAGACGCCTTCATCTCGTTGATGATCCAGTCGCGGCCCTTGTCGATGATAGTCTTGGTACCATCCCAGGCGCCGCGGCGTCGCGCGCCCTCGAGCCCCCAATCATGGAGGCCGTAGAGGTTCTTGAAGATGCGATCCTTGTCCTCGAGCATATCAGCGCTTTCCGATCAACGGTTGGCTTGCTTGTAGGCAAGCCCGGCGGCGCAGACGGCAAAGGTCAGCGCCCAGAGCAGACTGGTTTCCTGCGTCGCGTTCATCACGAAGCGCTGCAGCAGGAACATGAAGGCGGCCGCAAGCGCGGCATGCATGGCGACGAAGCCCCATTTCTGCACGGCTTCGCTCCCCAGGTTCGCGTCAGACGGAAGACCCATCAGGAGGTCTCCTTCAGCGTGGTCGGCCCGCCCATCGGTGCGGAGAACTGGCGGCCGTTCTGCGGACCGGGCTTCGGCGGATTGCCCGAGGCGAAGCCGTCGAGCACCTTGCCGAAGGTCTCCTTGGTCAGGTCCTCATAGGTGTCCTTGCCGATCAGCACCATCGGCGCGTTCACGCAGGCGCCCAGGCACTCCACCTCTTCCCAGCTGAAATTGCCGTCCTTGGAGAGATGGAAAGGATCGTGATGGATCCGGCTCTCGCAGACGTGGATGAGGTCTTCGGCGCCGCGCAGCCGGCACGGCGTGGTCCCGCAGACCTGGACGTGGGCCTTCTTGCCGACGGGGGCGAGCTGGAACATCGTGTAGAAGGTCGCGACCTCGAGCACGCGGATATAGGGCATGTCGAGCAGATCGGCGACGGCGCGGATCGCGGCCTCCGACACCCAGCCCTCATGCTGCTCCTGGACGCGCCAGAGGATGGCGATGACGGCCGAGGCCTGGCGTCCGGCCGGGTATTTCGCGATCTGCTGCTTGGCGAAGGCGAGGTTTTCGTCCGTGAACGCAAAGCTCGCGGGCTGGACTTCCTTCGGTGCTAATCGGCGAACGGACATGTCTTATCTCTCACTGCATGCGGCGCGCGGTTTTCGCATTCAGGGCATTGATCCTGTCCTGCCAGAATGCGCTTGCGGTACCGAAAACGTTGTAGCCGACGTGGGTCGAGACCTTGATGCGGTCGAGGATCGACAGCTCGGTGACGGTCTCCAGCCGGTTGGTGCGCGGATCGAGCACGATCAGCTTCAGCGGCGTCTGCTCGAGAATGTAGCGCGACACGGCGTGAGAGCGGTCGCTGCCGTGCTCCTCGCACATGATGACGCTGTCGGTCTGCAGCAGCCGGGCGCCGCCCTTGATCGCGTCGATCTCGACGCCTTCGACATCGAGCTTGATCAGGTACTTGCCGGTGCTTGCGACCTTGCCGTCGTCGATCAGGTCGTCCAGCGCGAGCACAGGCACCTCTTCACCACCGGCCGACGCGGCGCCGGCGATGCTGAAGGCCTCGTGCTTGGTGCCGGACAGACGCGCGGTACCGCGCGAGGCACCGATCGCACACTTCATGGTCTCGAAGCGATTGCCGTTGACGCGGGCATTGTTGGCGAGCTTCGGATAGTTCTGGCCCGACGGCTCGATCGCGATCGCCTTGTGCGCGCCGAACGGCTCGCTCGACACCAGCACGGACCAGTAGCCGTAATTGGCGCCGCAATCGAGCAGCGTGTAGTCGACGTCGATGGAGTCGGTGAACAGCAGCTCCAGCTCGTCCTCGTAGCAATAGGACCGGTTGAGCAGCTTGCTCCAGTAACCGTCGCCATAAGGGAATTCGAACACGGCGTCCGGATTGAGCTTGATCGCGATGTTGCGCTCCGGCAGCGTTTTCCGCAGCAGATTGGCGCAGGCGATGTAGCCCATATGCGAGAAGTGCGAGGAGATCTTCGATCCCGTCACCAGCGCCAAGGCAGCCGTCCGCTCCCACAGGTTGGCCCCTTCGAGGGCCCCCGAGGCGCGGTCAAACTGGATTGGCGCCTGCGCCATCACCGGTCGACCTCTCCGAACACGATGTCGAGCGAACCGAGAATGGCGGAGACGTCGGCGAGCAGATGGCCGCGGCAGATGTGGTCCATCGCCTGGAGATGGGCAAAGCCCGGCGCGCGGATCTTGCACTTGTAGGGCTTGTTGGTGCCGTCGGAGATCAGATAGACGCCGAACTCGCCCTTGGGCGCCTCGACCGCGGCATAGACTTCGCCTTCCGGCACGTGAACGCCTTCGGTGTAGAGCTTGAAGTGGTGGATCAGCGCTTCCATCGAGCGCTTCATCTCGCCACGGCGAGGCGGCGCGACCTTGTTGTCTTCGACGACGACGGGGCCCTTGCCGTCAGGCGCGTTCAGCTTCTGGATGCACTGCTTCATGATGCGCACGGACTGGCGCATCTCTTCCATGCGGATCAGATAGCGATCGTAGCAGTCGCCGTTCTTGCCGATCGGAATGTCGAAATCCATCTCGGCGTAGCACTCATAGGGCTGCGACTTGCGCAGGTCCCAGGCCGCGCCCGAGCCGCGCACCATCACTCCGGAGAAACCCCACTCCCAGGCTTCCTTCAGCGGCACCACGCCGATATCGACGTTGCGCTGCTTGAAGATGCGGTTGGCGGTGAGCAGGCGATCGAGGTCGTCGACGACATTCAGGAATGGGTCGCACCAGGCCTCGATATCGTCGATCAGCTTCTGCGGCAGGTCCTGATGCACGCCGCCCACGCGGAAGTAAGCTGCATGCATACGGCTGCCCGAGGCGCGCTCGTAGAACACCATCAGCTTCTCGCGCTCTTCAAAACCCCACAGCGGCGGGGTCAGCGCGCCGACGTCCATCGCCTGCGTGGTGACGTTGAGAAGGTGCGAGAGAATGCGGCCGATCTCGCAATAGAGCACGCGGATCAACTGGCCGCGGCGCGGCACCTCGATGCCGAGCAGCTTCTCGGCGGCGAGGCAGAAGGCGTGCTCCTGGTTCATCGGCGCGACGTAGTCGAGCCGGTCGAAATAAGGGATCGCCTGCAAGTACGTCTTCTGCTCGATCAGCTTCTCGGTGCCACGATGCAGAAGCCCGATGTGCGGATCGACGCGCGCGACGACTTCGCCGTCAAGCTCCAGCACGAGGCGCAGCACGCCGTGCGCGGCCGGATGCTGCGGCCCGAAGTTGATGGTAAAATTGCGAAGGTTTTCAGGTTGCTCGTTCATGACGCGCTACTCACTGCTTCGCCTTCTCGTCACCGGGAAGCGGATAGTCCGCCCCTTCCCATGGCGAGAGGAAATCGAACTTGCGGAATTCCTGGTTGAGCCGGACCGGCTCGTACACCACGCGCTTCTCCTGGTCGTCATAGCGGACCTCGAGGAAGCCGGTCAGCGGGAAGTCCTTGCGCAGCGGATGCCCCTCGAAACCGTAATCGGTGAGGATGCGGCGCATGTCGGGATGACCGACGAAGAACACGCCGTAGAGGTCGTAGGCCTCGCGCTCGAACCAGTCGGCGCCGGGGAACACCTCGATCAGCGACGGCACCTGCGTGGTCTCGTCGGCCTGGGCCTTGAGACGGATGCGGGCGTTCAGGCTCGGTGACAGGAAGTGATAGATCACGTCGAAGCGCTTATCGCGCGACGGATAGTCGGCAGCCGTGATGTCGGTGAAATTCACGAAACGGCAGTTCGGATCGTCGCGGAGGTACTTGACCACCTCGACGATCTTGCTGACCTCGACATCAACCGTGAGCTGGTTGAAGGCCACCTGATAACCGGTGGCGGCGCCCGGAAGCGCGCTCACGATCGTCTGCCCCAGGGCGTCGAGCTTGGCGTCGTCCATGACGTAAAACCTTAGCGTTCGATGGTGCCGGTGCGGCGGATCTTCTTTTGCAGCAGCAGCACGCCGTAGAGCAGCGCTTCCGCCGTGGGCGGGCAGCCCGGCACGTAGATGTCGATCGGCACGATGCGGTCGCAGCCGCGCACGACCGAGTAGGAATAGTGATAATAGCCCCCGCCATTGGCGCAGGACCCCATCGAGATGACGTAGCGCGGCTCGGGCATCTGGTCGTAGACCTTGCGCAGCGCGGGCGCCATCTTGTTGGTGAGCGTGCCGGCGACGATCATCACGTCGGACTGGCGCGGCGAGGCACGCGGCGCGAAGCCGAAGCGCTCGACGTCGTAGCGCGGCATCGACACCTGCATCATCTCGACCGCGCAGCAGGCGAGACCGAAGGTCATCCACATCAGCGAGCCGGTCCGGGCCCAGGTGATGAGGTCGTCTGTCGCGGCCACGAAGAAGCCCTTGTCGGACAGCTCGTGATTGACCTCGAGGAAGAACGGATCATTGGCTCCGACCGGACGGCCGGTCGACGGATCCAGGATGCCCTTGGGGGCCGGCGCGACGACCGGACCGGCTGAAGGTGCAGGGTTCAATCCCATTCGAGTGCGCCTTTCTTCCATTCATAGGCGAAGCCCACCGTCAGCACGGCGAGGAACACCAGCATGGACCAGAAGCCCGTCGCGCCTAGCTTGCCGAACGCCACTGCCCACGGAAACAGGAACGCCACCTCGAGATCGAAGATGATGAAGAGGATGGCGACCAGGTAGAAGCGGACGTCGAACTTCATGCGGGCGTCGTCGAAGGCGTTGAAACCGCACTCGTACGCCGAAAGCTTTTCCGGGTCCGGCTGCTGGAACGCGACGATGAACGGAGCGATCAGCAGCACCAGGCCGATGAGGCCCGCTACCCCTATAAAGACGACGAGTGGAAGATAGTTCTGTAGAATGCCGCTCATTGACGAGCCCTTTTTCCCGCAGCCTCGGGACAGCCACGGATTCGTCCGATTTGGAATTATTCTGAGCCTTAGCGCAGTGCACCAATGGGCGCAAGACACGCTCTTTTCAGGCCCTTTGCTGCTCCCAGACCGGTGGGAATCCCGGAATCACCCCGCGGCTGGTATGGAGCAGATCGCCTGACGCGACAAGGGCGGCCCACCGTTTCCAGGGCAGCGGTACCGACATCGCCGCGCACCGACCGTATCAGCTATTGCTGGGGATCGTCGGTGAAAAGGGCCCAGTTTTTTTCGCTGCGGCGGCTCGCCCAGACCCCAGCCAGCGACCGCCCTGGGGCCCCGACTGTCACCCAAGCGACATACTGGCCGCTCCCAGCCCAGGGCAGCCGTAGCCAGGAGGCCCTTGATGGTCGCGGCGGCGAGCAGACGAGGCGCAGCAAAGACACGTATCCACAGCGCGCTCACAGGAGGAGCCATGCATCATGGCAGGACCGGGGCTCGTCTGGCGAATGCGTCGGCTTTGGCACGTAAGATGATTTCCGAAGATGCTTTCGGAAGACGTCCTGGCCATCAGCGCGAGATCTTCTCGGCTTCGAGCATGGCTTCTGCGGTCGCGGTGAGACGATCAATCTGTGCGAGCAAGACCTGCAACTCGTCCTTGCTCAATTGCTCGAGCAGCATCCGGTTGCGTTCCCGCGCGCCTTCGACGATCGCGTCATGCGCCGCGAGCCCGGCAGCCGTCAGCGACACCAGCACCTCACGGCTGTCCTTGGGATTTTCCGACTTCGCGATCAGCTTGCGCGAGACCAGTTCGGCCAGCGCGCGGCTGATCTGGCCTTTATCCTGGCCGACAGCCTCGGCGAGCCGAGCCACGCTCATCGGCGCTCGCCGGCCGAGGGAGGCGACCAAGCCGAACTCGACCGAGGACAATCCGGCAAGACGCTTGTAGCGAAGGATCGCACTGCGCTTGAGCAAATTGGCCAGCACCATCAGCCGCGACGACAGCATCACTGTGATCGGCGCCGGCGAATGATCGTCGTCCGTAGCGGACGACTCGCGCCCGTCCCTGCTCGATGTCTGGCTCATGGTCCACCTCTGCCAAGAAAGCCGACACGTGCCAAGTACCGGTAGCGCAACCGTCCCACGGTGATCGGAATGCGCCAACAGGCACCACGAAATGTCGTTGACATTGTCATCGAATTATCTTCATTAGGTCAACACACAAGAACGGTCTGGCCATCCAAACGCCTGCGGGAGGAACGAGCATGACGATCACCCAGCGGGATCGCGATCTCGGCACGGCTTATGCGATGAAGCCGGCGAACACGCGCACCGAGCTCACCTCCGTCGTGCGCGGCACGCCGATGGGCGAACTCCTCCGCCGCTACTGGCATCCGGTCGGCCTCACCGGTGACGCCACCGAGACGCCGAAGAAAGTGCGCGCGCTGGCTGAGGATCTGGTGCTGTTCCGCGACAAGCATGGCCGAGCCGGCCTGCTGCACGCCCGCTGCTGCCACCGCGGCACCACGCTTTATTATGGCAAGGTCGAGGAGGACGGCATCCGCTGCTGCTACCACGGCTGGAAGTTCGACACCGAAGGTCATTGCCTCGAGCAGCCGTGCGAGCCCGACGGCGGCCAGTTCAAGGACAAGGTGCGCCAGCCCTGGTATCCGGTCGAGGAACGCTACGGCCTGATCTTCGCCTATATGGGTCCGGCGGAGAAACGCCCGGTGCTGCCGCGCTACGAGTGCCTTGAAAACATGGACGACGGCGAATTCGTCGAGGCCGACGATTCCTCGATCGGCGGCGGCGGCCCGGCCGTCATCCCCTGCAACTGGCTGCAGCATTTCGAGAACGTGGTCGATCCCTATCACGTGCCCGTGCTGCATGGCTCGTTCTCGGGTCCGCAATTCACCGACATGATGGCCTCGATGCCGGAGGTGACGTTCGACAAGACGCCGCGCGGGATCGCCGTGCGCTCGATCCGCAAGCAGGACGGCGGCCGCGAGTTTTACCGCGTCACCGAAGCGGCGCTGCCCACCTTGCGCGTTGTGCCGAACCCGCGCGTGGCACAGTTCGCCCGGGTCGAGTCGATCGGCTGGACGCTGCCGATCGACGACACCTCGTTCCGCATCTACGTCGCCGGCCGCGTGAAGAATTCCGGCGACATCGGCCGCATGCGCTCGAAGTTCAACGGCAAGTTCTGGTGGGACATGACGGAGCAAGAGCACCAGAAATTCCCTGGAGATTACGAGGCCCAGGTCGGGCAAGGCGAGGTCACGGTGCATTCCGAGGAGCATCTCGGCCAGAGCGACCGCGGCATCTTGTTGATCCGACGCATGCTGACGGAGCAGCTGGAAGCGATGGAAGCAGGTCGCGATCCAATCGGCGTATCGTTCGACGCAAGCGCGCCGCCGGTGGAATTCGAAGCGGGGAACTACATCCGAGAAGGCTGATATGCCAGCTCCGAGTCCGGGCTCGACCAACGACGATAGCCGGGGCACGGCGCCTATTACGTGCTGGGCCTGCTCACCATCATCTACGGACTGAACTTCATCGACCGCACGATCTTCATCCTCGGCGGCTTCGTGGTGGCCAACATCCGCCGACGACCGCCGGCGATCACCTCAGGCCTCGCCGGCCCCGTCTCGTCGCGCTCACCGCGACCTGCTTCGGCCAGGGCGTCGGCGGTGCGGACCATCCGCGCCGGCATCAAGCGCGCCAGCTAAGGGCTCATGAAGGCGAGCATGTCCGCAATCAGCCGCTCGCCATGGGTCAGCGGCAGCGGATGCGGCCCGCCTTCGTAGACAACGAGCTTGCTGCCCTTGATCAGCTTTGCAGTCTTGGCCCCGGTCAGGGGCAACGGCGCGCTGGCGTCCTTGTCGCCGTGAAGGATCAATGTCGGGCAATCTATGCCTGCCGCAGCGGCGCGCACATCGGCGAAGGAGTTGGACTTGCGGCAGGCCAGCGCCACTGGCAGCGGCACGCGCAGCATCATTTCGCGGATCCAGGTCCGCGTGATCTCCGGCGTCTCGGGCAGGAAGAACGGCGCTTCATTCGCGGCGATCCATTTGGCGAAGTCGCGGGCGACGGCCGCGTTGTCGGCTTCGATCATCGCCTTCGGAACCGCATCCGGATTGTCCTCGGTCTGGACCAGGAACGGCGTCGTCGGCGCGACCAGCACCAGCCTTGCGATCCGGCCCGAGCCGTATCGTCCGAGATAGTTGACCGCCTCCACTGTCCCCATCGAGAAACCGACCAGGGTGACGTCGCGCAGATCGCGCGCCTCGATGATATCAGCGACGTCATCGGTCAGCGTCTCCAGGTCGTAGCCCGATGACGGCATCTCGGAGCGGCCGTGGCCGCGTCTGTCGGGCGCAATACAGCGGAAGCCTTTTGCGTCGAGGGCTGCAATGTGGCTGCCCCAGGTGCTGGAGTCGAATGTCCAGGCTGCCAGCAGCAGCACGGGCTTTCCGTTGCCCCAGTCCTGTACGAACAGCTTCGTGCCGTCCTTGGCGGTCACATAGGGTGACCGCGCAGCCGGCTGGGCGGTCTCGAGCAAGGAGGCTTGGATGGTTGGACGGTTCATGGTGCTTCTCCCTTGCCGCGTTGTTCGCGGCCGATGGAGGCGATCATGGACGATGGGATTGGGGCTGCGCGATTACGCGGCAGGTAAGACTGCGCAAGGTGAAGCGGCGAAATCGCGAGATGAAACCATTTTGCGGAACCCGCGAAACGATCCGGAAACAGATGCTCCCTAAGACATCGGCCTACAGACGGCGCCAAAGCCCGTCGGGAGGCTTCGATGAACCACTCAATTCACTCTGCAGATCGGGGTACCCACCTGAAGATCGTGGTGGTGGCGCTGGTGGCCGGCATCGCAGTGGCCGCCTTCGCGATTGCAGCCCGCACCAACGCCGATTACAGCCAGACCGCCCTGTCCACCCACGTGATCAAGGCGGGCAAGCCGGTGGCGATCACCAACTCCGGCACCTCTGCGATTCGCTAAGCGCGCGAAAAAGGTCCGGTTTGAGACGCATGGCCGCCTTCGGGTGGCCTTTTGCTTTTGGCATCGACCGAAGATCAACGCCCAAGACTTTGACGGAACGAGTAAATTCATCGCCCGACCGGCCAGGGTCGCCGCCGCAGCGTGGTGGAGATTCTGAAGGGGATGTTGCCAAAAATGGCGCGAGAGACGGGGCTCGAACCCGCGACCTCCGGCGTGACAGGCCGGCGCTCTAACCAACTGAGCTACTCCCGCGTGACGCGTATGTGTCCGCGCGGAACGAGGGGGGACTTAAAGGGGGGACATGGTGAAGTCAAGGACGTTGGCGTCCAAAGCCGGAATAGTCCCGTATCGCGCTGCCGGCTCGCAGGGAGCGGCTCCTCCGCGTCCCGCGACGTAGTCAGTCCGGTCCCGAATCGTCTACGCCTTTCTCAACTTGTGAGGTTCCACGGGTTCTTTCCCACGATCCGGCAAGAATCGAGGAGGCAGGACATGGCAATGAAGGATCCGGCTAAGAAGGCAGCTGCTCCGGCCACGATCACGCTCAAGCACCTGGCGGCCCACATCGCCGAAAGCCAGGACCTCTCGAAGAAGCGCGCCGAGGCGGTCCTGACCGACATGGTCGAGCTGATCACCAAGCACCTCAAGAAAGGCGACCGCGTCCGCATCGTCGGGCTTGGCATCCTCCAGGTCCGCAAGCGCGCTGCTCGCACCGGCCGCAATCCCGCGACCGGCGAGGCCATCCACATCAAGGCCAGCAAGAAGGTGGCGTTCCGACCGGTCAAGGAACTCAAAGAAGCAATTTAACCGGTCATTTTTCGTTAAGCCTGATCGGCGGCCGGTCCGGCCGCAACTGGCCCGCTTTTCTGATATAGTCCCCGTCTTCCCCAAGAGACCCGGCGGTTTGAACAGACATGTCCCTGACCTTCGCGCATACGGTGACCGAGCGCTTCCTGCGCTACGTCACCATCGACACCCAATCCGATCCGAATTCCCCGGCCTCCCCATCGACCGAGAAGCAGAAGGATCTCGGCCGTGTTCTCGTGGCCGAGTTGAAGGCCATGGGCGTCGCCGACGCCCATCTCGACGATTACGGCTATGTCTATGCGACCATCCCGGCCAATACGACCAAGAAGGTACCGGTGATCTGCTTCTGCTCACACATGGATACCTCGCCCGACGTCACCGGCAAGGACGTGAAGCCGCAGGTCGTGACGAACTATCGCGGCGGCGACATCACACTACCGGGCGATACCAGCCAGGTGATCCGGTTTGCGGAGCATCCCGCGCTGAAGAACCAGATCGGCAACGACATCATCACCACTGACGGAAAGACGCTGCTGGGTGCCGACAACAAGGCCGGCGTCGCCGAGATCATGGATGCCGCGCACTTCTTCATCAACAATCCCGATGTGAAGCACGGCACCATCAAGATCCTGTTCACGCCCGACGAGGAGATCGGCCGCGGCGTCGACAATGTCGACATCCAGAAGCTCGGTGCCGATTTCGGTTACACCATGGACGGCGAGAGCGCCGGCAGCGTCGAGGACGAGACGTTCTCGGCCGACGGTGCCACCATCATCATCAACGGCGTCAGCGCCCACCCCGGTTATGCCAAGGGCAAGATGGAGCACGCGATCAAGATCGCGGCCGCCATCGTCGAGCGTCTGCCGAAAGAAGGCTGCTCGCCCGAGACCACGTCGGGCAAGCAGGGCTTCCTGCACCCGGTCGGGATCGAGGGCGCGCTGGAGCAGGCGACCCTCTCCTTCATCGTGCGCGACTTCACCGAGGAAGGGCTGCAGGAGAAGGAGGTCCTGCTCGAGACCATCGTCAAGGACGTGATGAAGGACTATCCGCGCTCGACCTACAAGTTCGAGGTGCGGGAGCAGTACCGCAACATGAAGCAGGTGATCGACCGGCACCCGCACATCCTCGAATACGCCATCGAGGCGATCCGTCGTGCAGGCCTGCGTCCGATGCGGACCGCGATCCGCGGCGGCACCGACGGCTCGCGCCTCTCCTTCATGGGCCTGCCCTGCCCCAACATCTTTGCCGGCGAGCACGCGTTTCATTCGCGTCTGGAATGGGTCAGCCGGCAGGACATGGAGAAGGCGGTGCAGACCATCGTGCATCTCGCGATGATCTGGGAAGAGAAGGCGTAGGCCGCCTCGGCTCGTCCCGCCGCGCCCGCTTTTTTTTGGCGAACCGCGGGAACGAATCGAAGAGACGCGAATTATCCGGGCAAGTCCCAACGGATGAAGATTGTGAGCACAAGGCCTCAGCCGGTCAGCCCCGGCTGGGGCCTTTTCGTCTTTGCGGTGCGACATCGCGTTCCCCACACGTAACATTGTTGCGGGTCGACACTGTTCTGGCGGCCATGCTACCGCAGGCACATCAGGACCTGAGTGACTTCGTGACGAGCGGCTGCGCAGCGAGGGGCGATCCGTTGCCGAGGCCGTGCATGAGGGCGCGCTGACGCGGCTGCGCCCGGTGCTGATGACGGCCCTGGTCGCCTCGCTCGGCTTCGTGCCGATGGCGCTCGCGACGGGCCCCGCGGCGCCGAGGTGCAGCGGCCGCTTGCGACCGTCGTCATCGGCGGCATCATCTCCTCGACCGTGCTGACGGTGCTGGTGCTGCCGGCGCTCTATGTGTTGTTCCGGCGTGACCCAACGGGCGAAACGCCTAGAATGAGGCCTCATCTGGCTGAAGCTGAGGAGCGCTAGGTTTGGGCGGCCACGACCATCACGGTCATCACCAGCATGACCACAACCACGCGCATGATCATGATCACGACCACTCGCACGGCCTCGGTCACGCACATGTTCACGCGCCCGTCAATTTCGGCAAGGCGTTCGCGATCGGCATTACGCTCAACACCGCGCTGGTCGTTGCCGAAGCGATCTACGGCTATCTCGGCAACTCCACCGCCCTGCTCGCCGATGCCGGGCACAATCTATCAGACGTCCTCGGCCTGGTCGTGGCCTGGGGCGCCTCGATCGCGGCGAAGCGGGCGCCGAGCGGCCGCTTCACCTATGGCTTCCGTGCCTCCACGATACTGGCCGCGCTCGCCAATGCGGTGTTCCTGCTGACCGCAACCGGCGCGATCGGCTGGGAGGCGATCCTGCGGCTGCGCGAGCCGGAGCCGGTCGCGGGCGTCACCGTCATGGTGGTCGCCGGCATCGGTATCCTCATCAACGGGTCCACCGCGATGCTGTTTGCGAGCGGCCGCAAGGACGATATCAACATCGAGGGCGCCTACCTGCACATGGCGGCCGATGCCGCGGTCTCGCTCGGCGTCGTGGTCTCGGCGGCGCTGATCATCTGGACCGGCTGGCTCTGGCTCGATCCCCTCACCAGCCTCGTCATCTGCGCCAGCATTTTGTGGGGCACGACCAGCCTGCTCCGCGGCTCCATCGACATGTCGATGGCCGCAGCGCCCAAGGGCACGGACCTCGTTGCGATCAGGGCATTCCTGCTCGCGCGCCCGGGGGTGTCAGCGATCCACGATCTCCACGTCTGGCCGATCTCGACGACCGAGACGGCGCTGACATGTCATCTGGTGATGCCCGCGGGCACCGTCGACGCGTTCCTGATGGAAACCGCGGAGATGCTCAGGGCGTCGTTTCGCATCGGGCACACCACACTCCAGGTCGAAACGCATCCGGACAATGGCTGCGCGTTGGCACGGGATGACGTCGTTTAGGACTTGCACGTCCGTCTCCGTTGCGAGCGCGGCGAATGTCTTGAACGGCGACCGCCTAGCGATCGTACGCCGTGACGCGCATCGGCAGTCCGTAAGCCGGACGCAAGGTGATTTTCTGCGACGGCCAGACCCGGGCATCCGGCAGCAGCTCCATGTCGAAGCGATGTACCAGCGCGGCGAGCACGATCGTCGCTTCCTGCAATGCGAAAGCGGCGCCGATGCAGGTGCGCGGCCCGCTGCCAAACGGAAGGTACGCAAAACGCGGGATCGTGCCGCGGACATCGGGAAGAAACCGCGCCGGATCGAACATGTCCGGCCGCTGCCACAGCAGGCGGTGGCGGTGCAGCACGTAAGGGGCAATCACGATCAGCGCGCGCGGCTTGATCGCGACGCCCGCGAGCCTGTCGGGCCCCTGCGCCGTCCGGCTCAGCGCCGCGATCGGGGGATAGAGGCGCAACGCCTCCTCGACCACCGCACGGGTCACGACCAGCCGGTCGGCGAGACCCTCGACCGGCCCCGCAAGCTCGCGCCTCGCCTCCTCCCGCACCCGCGCGCGCCATTCCCGCGCTTGGCTCAGCAGGAACATCGACCAGGCGAGGGTGTTGGCCGTGGTTTCATGGCCGGCCGACAGGAAGGTCAGGACGTTCGACCTGACGTCCGCGAGCGACATTGCTTCCCCGGTCGCCGGATCGAGCGCGCGCAACAGCAGCGTCAGCAGATCGGGAGATCCCTCGTCCGCCGCAACGCCGGCCAATCTCCGTTGCCGTGTCGCGATAATCTGGTCGATGACCCCCTCGAAATAAGCCATCGTCCGGCGCAAGCGGCGACGCCCCAGCCGCGGGGCGGACTGAGGCAGGCCGAGCAGGTCGAACGCACCGATACGGCCGATCCCCGCGAAGTAGGCGCTCATGGCGGCGCGAAACTCATCGTAGTCGCCGCCGATGCCGTCCGAAAAAATGGTCAGGGCGAGCACATTCAGCGTGATCAGGGTCATCTCCGCCGCGACGTCGATGCTTGCCCGCGGTCCCAGGCTGTACCATCTCTGCGCCATCTGATCGGCCGCTTGCAGCATTGCGGAGGTGAAGGACGTCACCGTACGCTTCGCAAACAGCGGGGCCAGCGTCCGCCGCTGCACCTCCCAGCGCTCGCCCTCGACGCTCAACAGCCCATCGGCGAGACCGCTGGCGAGAATGCGGCGCTGGATCGGGTCCTTGCGGTAGTTGCCGGCATTGTCGACCAGCACGTGCTTGATGGCCGCCGGGTCGTGGACGAGGATCGCGTCGGTGAATGGCAGCCTGACCCTCGCGATCGGTTCGCGAAAGAATTCGGCGCTCCAGCACTCCAGCGGATTGCGTTTCAGCGTGGCAAGCAGCTTGAACAGCCCAAGCCGCTGGTCCGGCGGACGCGGTGCCGGGGGGCAAAAACTCTCTGAAAGATCAACCTCACGCAAATGCAGCATCGAACGCGCAATCAAACTCGCAGAACAATACCAGACAAGACAGCAGTGTCGCCGGAGTTCCCTGCCCCGTCCAGCGCGTTGTTCAGGGCGCGGCTACTTCTCCGTGGTTAATGAGGATTAGAACCGCCTCGCCGGAAATGGCGACGTAGCCGCCGCGCTTACGCCGCCTTCGCCGTGACGATCCAGATCGCGCCCGGCAGCGCCACGCTCTGCCCTTGCAGAAACGGCGCGAGCGTTTCGCGGATCGAGGCCTTGGCAGCCGTGACCGTCTCCGGCGGATGGCCCTGCAGTGCGCGGCTGGCGGGGCCGATCTGGAGCGAGCCGTCGACGGCCGCATCGAGGCCACCGCCGATGGCGATGTCCATCGGCAGATCATGCGGCTCCATCGCCATGTCGGCGAAGCCTGCCCCCTCGAGGATCCGCTTCACGCGTTCCTCGGACGCAAACGCGAATGGGCCCGGCTCCTCCGGTCCGACCGGCGGCATCTTCGGCACGTGTTTGTAGACCGCCATCAGCGGCGCCATCATCCACGGATTTTGCTTCGGCTCGCGCCAGCAGACGAACGCGAGCCGCCCGGATGGCTTCAGCGCGCGACGAAGGTTGGTGAAGGATGCGATGGGATCGGCGAAGAACATCACGCCAAAGCGCGAGGCCAGCAGATCAAAGCTGGCAGGCTCGAACGGATGCACCGTCGCGTCCGCCAGCACGAAATCGAGCGGCAGGCCCTTGGGCGCGAATGCGCGCGCCTGCGACAGCATCGGACCGGAGACATCGAGGCCGAGCGCAAAGCCAGCCGGCGCCACCGCCTTCGCGAATGCGAAAGTCGTCCCTCCCGAGCCGCAGCCGACGTCGAGTACGCGCTCGCCCGGCTTCGGCCTGGCGCGGTCGATCAGCACGTCGGCAATGGGCCCAAGCAGGGCTTCCTGCGCGCTGTGGCGGTCGGCCCAGCGCTGCCCGCTCGGGCCGTTCCAATAGGCGATCTGATCGGCGTTCTGCTCGTGTCCGCTGGGCTGTTGCATGCAGGCCTCTTTCTCTCGATATCGCCCGCTTTCGCTCGCTTCGCGCCACGATGGGTGAGGCTGGCCTGCCAAGCCGAAGCTCGCGAAGCGAGCGAAGGCTGGTGGGCGGTCACGGATTCGAACCGCGGACCCTCTCGGTGTAAACGAGATGCTCTAACCAGCTGAGCTAACCGCCCCACGGCGCTTCTTTATCCCTACCCGCCCTGTACGGGCAAGTCCGGAACGAGGGTCCTCAGGCTCTCAATCCCCCGGCCGGCCCGGCAGCAGCGGCACTGCGTCGATCCAGACCGCGGCCGACTGGCACCAAATCTGCCTGACCGGGCGCAATTTGTCGCGCTGGCGGATCGAGCCCCAGCGAATGCCCCAATCGTCGGCCTGGTCGCCTTCGCCGCTGGTGAACACCGGGGAGCCGCAGTTGCCGCAAAAATGCTGGAAACGCATCCGGCCGTTATCGCCGCGCTTGCCGTAGACCTTGGGCGTACCGCCGGTGAGCTTGACATCACCAGCGTTGCAGACCGCCGTCACACGGAACGGCGAGCCCGTCAGGGCCTGACAGTCGCGGCAATGACAGACCGAGACCGCCTCGGGCTCGATGTCGGCCCTGAAGGTGATCTGTCCGCAATGGCATTGCCCGTCGACTTGCATCGCGTCCTCCCAACAAAAACGGCGCCCTAAGGCGCCGTTTTATCATCTTTCCGGGTTGCGATCTCAATGAGCGGTCAGGCCGCCGGCGGCTTCGTCGCCTTCCGGCTTCACCGTCACCTTGGTGTCCTCTTCCCAGACGATCGGCACCGGCGTCTTCACCAGCGCCTTGGCGACGACGTCGTCGAGACGGGAGACCGGGATGATCTCCATGCCGCCCTTGATCGCATCGGAAATCTCCGTGAGATCCTTGGCGTTGTCCTCGGGGATCAGCACCGTCTTGATGCCGCCTCGGGCCGCAGCCAGCAGCTTTTCCTTCAGACCGCCGATCGGTAGCACACGGCCGCGCAGCGTGATCTCACCGGTCATCGCGACGTCGTGGCGGACCGGAATGCCGGTCATGACCGAGATGATCGCGGTGGCCATCGCCACGCCCGCCGACGGTCCATCCTTCGGCGTCGCGCCCTCAGGCACGTGCACGTGGATGTCGCGGCGGTCGAACAGCGGCGGCTCGATGCCGTAGGTGATCGCGCGCGAGCGGACGTAGGACGCCGCCGCCGAGATCGACTCCTTCATGACGTCGCGCAAGTTTCCGGTGACCGTCATCTTGCCCTTGCCGGGCATCATGACGCCTTCGATGGTCAGGAGCTCGCCGCCGACATCGGTCCAGGCCAGGCCGGTGACGATGCCGACCTGCGGCTCGCTCTCGATCTCGCCGAAGCGGAATTTCGGCACGCCGAGCAACTCTTCCAGAGTCTTCTCGGTGACCTTGACCGACTTCTTCTTCGAGATCATCAGCTCCTTCACCGCCTTGCGGGCGAGCGTGGAGAGCTCACGCTCCAGATTACGCACGCCCGCCTCGCGGGTGTAGCGGCGGATCAACAGCAGCAGCGCGTCATCGTCGATCGAGAACTCCTTGGAGTCGAGGCCGTGCTTGGATACGGCGTTCGGGATCAGATGCTTGCGCGCGATCTCGACCTTCTCGTTCTCGGTGTAGCCCGCGATCCGGATGATCTCCATGCGGTCCATCAGCGGCCCCGGAATATTGAGCGTATTCGCGGTCGTGATGAACATGACGTTCGACAGATCGTAGTCGACCTCCAAATAGTGGTCGGCAAACGTGCCGTTCTGCTCGGGGTCGAGGACCTCGAGCAAGGCCGAGGACGGATCGCCGCGGAAATCGGCGCCCATCTTGTCGATCTCGTCCAGCAGGAACAGCGGATTGGACGACTTCGCCTTCCGCATCGACTGGATGATCTTGCCGGGCATCGAGCCGATATAGGTGCGGCGATGACCGCGGATCTCGGCCTCGTCGCGCACGCCGCCGAGCGAGACGCGGACGAACTCGCGGCCGGTCGCCTTCGCGATCGACTTGCCGAGCGAGGTCTTGCCGACGCCGGGAGGACCGACGAGACACAGGATGGGACCCGTCAGCTTGTTGGCGCGCGACTGCACCGCGAGATACTCAACGATGCGTTCCTTGACCTTTTCCAGTCCGTAGTGATCGGAGTCCAGGATGGCTTGCGCCTGCTCCAGATCCTTCTTCACCTTGGACTTCTTGTTCCACGGGATCGACAGCAGCCAGTCCAGATAGTTGCGCACGACGGTTGCTTCCGCGGACATCGGCGACATCTGGCGCAGCTTCTTCAATTCATGCTGCGCCTTGTCGCGCGCTTCCTTGGAGAGCTTGGTCTTGGAGATCTTCTCTTCGAGATCGGCGAGCTCGTCGCGACCGTCGTCGTCGCCGAGCTCCTTCTGGATCGCCTTCATCTGCTCGTTGAGATAATACTCGCGCTGGGTCTTCTCCATCTGGCGCTTGACGCGCGAGCGGATGCGCTTCTCGACTTGCAGCACCGAGATCTCGCTCTCCATCAGGCCCAGCACCTTCTCCAGGCGCCCGGTGACGGACAGTGTCTCCAGGATTCCCTGCCGATCCGCGATCTTGACGGCGAGATGCGAGGCAACGGTATCGGCGAGCTTGGCGAAATCGGTGATCGCCTGCACGACGCCGACCACCTCGGCCGAGATCTTCTTGTTGAGCTTCACATAGCTCTCGAAGTCGGACACGACCGAGCGCGACAGCGCCTCGGCCTCGACCGATTTCGCATCGGTGTCGGCGAGCGCAATTGCGGTCGCTTCATAATAGTCGGCGCGCTCGGTGTACTTCTCCACGCGCGCACGCTCAAGCCCTTCGACCAGCACCTTCACGGTGCCGTCGGGGAGCTTCAGGAGCTGCAGGACGCTGGCAAGCGTACCGGTCTCGTAAATGGCATTGGGTGCCGGATCATCGTCCGACGCATTCTTCTGCGTCGCGAGCATGATCAGCGCGTCGTTCTTCATCACCTCTTCGAGGGCACGGATCGACTTCTCGCGACCGACGAAGAGCGGAACGATCATATGCGGGAAGACGACGATATCGCGCAGCGGCAACACGGGATAGGCGTGCGCCTCGCCATGAACGATGGTTGGCCTGGGTTTTGGACTAGTCATGGCCTTTTCCTTTTGCTTTGCCCCCTCGCACGCAGTCCGCTTCTCTCATGCGCAACCGCCACAAGGTGCCGACTTGATCCACACATCCGGCCGACCATTCGAAGGTAGGACCGGGCTTGCCGGATCGGAACTGAGGCGAATCTTGAACAGAATTCTTGCTCGCCGCCGACATTAGGTGGCTATCGACCGGGGGGGTGTCAAGTCATTGAAAAACACGCGCCATCAGGCGCTTACGCACTGGGATGAGCGACGCAAATCCGGCTGCGGAAACATATCCGCAGCCGCTACCATGACAGACGACAGGAGCGTTCCAGCGCCGCAAAATCAGGCGCTGGCATTCTCGACGGCACGATCGGAGCGATCGGCATAGATGTAGAGCGGACGCGCCGTGCCTTCCACAACTTCGCGGGAAATCACGACCTCTTCCACACCCTCGAGGCCCGGCAGGTCGAACATGGTCTCGAGCAGGATTGCTTCGAGGATCGAACGCAGACCACGCGCGCCGGTCTTGCGCTCGATCGCCTTGCGGGCAACCGCGCCGAGCGCCTCGTCGGCGAAGGTCAGCTCGATGTTCTCCATCTCGAACAGCCGCTGGTACTGCTTCACCAGCGCGTTCTTCGGCTCGGTGAGAATCTTCTTCAACGAGGTCTCGTCCAGATCCTCGAGCGTCGCGACGACCGGCAGACGACCCACGAACTCGGGGATGAGGCCGTACTTCAGGAGATCCTCAGGCTCGACGTGACGGAAGATCTCGCCGGTGCGGCGGTCTTCCGGCGCCATCACCTGCGCGGCGAACCCGATCGAGGTGGAGCGGCCGCGCGCCGAGATGATCTTCTCGAGACCGGCGAAGGCACCGCCGCAGATGAACAGGATGTTGGTGGTGTCCACCTGCAGGAATTCCTGCTGCGGATGCTTGCGGCCGCCCTGCGGCGGGACCGAAGCCACCGTGCCTTCCATGATCTTGAGCAGCGCCTGCTGCACGCCCTCGCCCGACACGTCGCGCGTGATCGAGGGATTGTCGGACTTGCGGCTGATCTTGTCGATTTCGTCGATATAGACGATGCCGCGCTGGGCGCGCTCGACGTTGTAGTCGGCGGCCTGGAGCAGCTTCAGGATGATGTTCTCCACGTCCTCACCGACATAGCCGGCTTCGGTCAGCGTGGTCGCATCCGCCATCGTGAACGGAACGTCCAGGATGCGGGCGAGCGTCTGCGCAAGCAGCGTCTTGCCCGAACCGGTCGGACCGATCAGCAGGATGTTCGACTTCGCGAGCTCGACGTCGTTGTGCTTGGTCTGGTGGTTGAGGCGCTTGTAGTGATTGTGCACCGCGACCGACAGGACCTTCTTCGCATGGCTCTGGCCGATGACGTAATCATCCAGCACCTTGCAGATTTCCTTCGGCGTCGGAATTCCGTCGCGCGATTTGACCAGCGAGGACTTGTTCTCCTCGCGGATGATGTCCATGCAGAGCTCGACGCACTCGTCGCAGATGAAGACCGTGGGACCCGCGATCAGTTTGCGGACTTCGTGCTGGCTCTTGCCGCAGAACGAGCAATATAGCGTGTTCTTGGAGTCGCTCGTGCCGACCTTACTCATTCATGTCTCCGTCCGCGGTTCGATCCCGTCCGCTCGATCGTCCCATCCCGAAACGTTGGCGGGTAAGGGATTCAAATAGAGCAAATTCCGTACCAAAAAAGACCCTACGCGTTACATCCCGTGCGAATCACGGTCACTCGATACTCCGCGATCATAGCCCATCATTCGTAGCCAACCATGCTGTCACCCGACTATCAAGAATTCGCTAATCGGGGGCTCGCTGGCTACCCGTGACAATACCGTGATTTCACGTCTTGGCACGGGCGAAGTGACCGAAATCACCCCGGCGTTGCTGGATTACCACGAAAGAACCAGCACGAAAGCGGAACTTTCTGCCTGCCGCAGGGCGCAAAATGGGTTTTTTGCGCCGTCGCGAACGCATCCTTGACGAGAAGAACGCCGTGCTGACGATCCCACGCATCGCTGGGATCAAGGCTGCAGTCCCGGAAATACTACTGGGGCTTCGCGGGCGCAGCCTCTTCGGCGCGCTTGTCGATGACCTTGTCGACCAGACCGAATTCCTTGGCGTCGTTGGCGGTCAGGAACTTGTCGCGTTCCAGCGCGTCCTCGATCGTCTTGTAAGTCTGGCCAGTGTGCTTCACGTAGATCTCGTTGAGCCGCTTCTTCAGGTTCAGGATTTCCTGCGCGTGCAGCATGATGTCGGTGGCCTGGCCCTGGAAGCCGCCGGAGGGCTGGTGCACCATGATGCGCGCGTTCGGCAGCGAGAAGCGCATATCCTTCTCACCGGCGCAAAGCAGCAGCGAGCCCATCGAGGCGGCCTGGCCGGTGCACAACGTCGAGACTGGCGGGCGGATGAACTGCATGGTGTCATAGATCGCAAGGCCCGAGGTCACCACGCCACCCGGCGAGTTGATGTACATCGAGATTTCCTTCTTCGGGTTTTCCGCCTCAAGGAACAACAACTGCGCGACGATCAGCGTCGACATGCCGTCCTCGACCGGTCCGGTCACGAAGATGATGCGCTCTTTCAACAGGCGCGAGAAAATGTCGTAGGCGCGCTCGCCACGGTTGGTCTGCTCGACCACCATGGGCACGAGGTTCATGTAGGTTTCAACCGGATCGCGCATGAGTCACCTAGGGTTTAAGAGGCGGACATCGCCAGTCTTGGCTGCAGTTCTTGCCTGCAAGTCGGACTGGATGTGCCGGTCGGCCGATGGACGTCCCGTGATGCAGGAAGTTGGTAGAAGTAGAACGCGTAGGTACCGAGAGATATAGCGCAATTCGCGCCAGACAAGTACGGAGCGAATTAAGGCTGAATCCACCTGGCCCTTTGGGGGACTTGAAGCTGATTCTGGCAAAAAGGCCCAGCCGGCCATCTGGCTAGCTGGGCCTGTTCGCTGATCATCCTTAATAGAGGACTTTCTCAAAGAGAGCTGCTCAAGGCGCTCAGGCTGCAGTCTTTTCCTCGTCGTCCTTGTACAGGTCCTCGCGCGAGACCTTCTTCTCGGTCACGTTGGCGAGCTCGAGGATGAAGTCGACGACCTTGTCTTCGTAGATCGGTGCACGAAGCTGGGCCAGCGCCTGGGCATTGTTGCGGTAAAAGTCCCAGACTTCCTTCTCGCGGCCCGGCATCTGGCGCGCACGCTCGATCACGGCGCGGCCGACTTCGTCGTCGGTCACGGTGATCTTGTTCTTCTCGCCGATCTCGGAGAGCACGAGACCGAGACGCACGCGGCGGTCGGCGATCTTGCGGTATTCTTCCTTCGCCTTGTCCTCGGTGGTGTCCTCGTCGGCAAAGGTCTTGCCGGCCGAATCCATCTCGGCCTTGACCGAGTTCCACATCAGATTGAACTCCTCGTCGACCAGCGAGGGCGGTGCCTCGAAGCGATGGGCCTCGTCGAGACGATCGAGCAGCGCGCGCTTGACGCGCTGGCGCGTTGCACCGGCGTACTCGGCCGTGAGCCGCTCGCGCGCGGCTTCCTTGAGCTTGTCAAGCGATTCCAGGCCAAGCGTCTTGGCGAACGCGTCGTCGATGGCGACATCCTGCGGCGCCTCGATCAGGGTCGCAGTGGTTTCGAACTCGGCCGGCTGGCCGGCGAGCTTCTCGCTCATGTAGTTCTTGGGGAACGTCACTTTCAGCGTGCGCGTCTCGTTCGCGCCGATGCCGATCAGCTGCTCCTCGAAGCCGGGAATGAAGGTGTTGGAGCCGATCACGACCTGGATGCCGTCGCCGGTGCCGCCCTCAAAAGCTTCACCGTTGATGGTGCCCTTGAAGTTGATGGTGACGCGGTCGCCGGAGGCGGCCTTCTCGCCCTCGGCCTTGGCGGCATAGGTCCGGTTGCTGTCGGCGATGCGCTTGATCGCCTCGTCGACATCCGAATCGGACACGTCGGCAACGGGCTTCTCGACCTGGAAGGTCTTGAAGTCGGCGAGCGCGATGGCCGGCACCACTTCAATCGCAACCGTGTAGGTCAGGTCGGTCTTGCCGTTCAGCAACTCCTCGACCTCGGCCTGCTCGGTCGGCATCGTGATCTTCGGCTCGGTCGCGAGCTTGAAGCCGCGCTCGGAGAACAGCTGGGTGTTGGTGTCGCGGATGGTCTGGTCGATGGTCTCGGCCATCACCGACCGGCCATAGACCTTCTTGAGGTGAGTGACCGGCACCTTGCCGGGGCGGAAGCCGTTGAGGCGGACCTTGTCCTTGAGGTCGACGAGCTTGGCGCCAGCCTTGGCGTCGAGATCAGACGCGGGAACGCTGATCTTGAACTCGCGCTTCAAACCTTCCGAGAGGGTTTCTGTGACCTGCATGGCGTCCAATCTTCTTCCCGTTCGGTCCCGGCCCGCTACCCGCGTCGGGACGCTGTCATTAATCGATCCAGCGCGAGGCAAAACGCCTCAACGCCGGTGGTTCATCGAGCCCGGCCCCGGACGGAAAAGCTTCCGCGCGGAGCAAGGCTCCTCAGTAATCCGTGCAAACGCTGAAAGCGCTTGGTGCGGGCGGAGGGACTCGAACCCCCACAACTTTCGTCACTGGAACCTAAATCCAGCGCGTCTACCAGTTCCGCCACGCCCGCGTGAATTTGCATCTAGACCGGCCGCGATGCCGCGGGCGGCCGGGCTTATAACATGTGCCTGACTGTTCGCAGCAAAAAAATGGCCTGATAGAGACAGTCTCCAAGTAGGCACGATGGCTGGACTTATCCAGCGCCGCGTGGTCCGGATCGCTGCATGAAACCGCGGATATTTGACCTGAACAGGCGCGAGCTATTGGCTGGCCTCGCCGGCTCGGCCGCAGGCCTGCTGGGCGGGGGCGCAACACCGGTTACGACCACGCAGCTCGCCCTCCAGGCCCGCCCTGCGACGCTGGCTTTGAGGCCGGATCAGCCCCCTGCACCGATCTGGGAACTGGCTGCCGTAAGCCACCTCGGCAACGTCCATCTCAGGCGCGGCGACCGCTGCGAGGTGACTTTCCGGAACGCCCTGCCCGTGCCGCTTGCGCCCGCCTGGTCCGGGCTCAACGGCGCGGCGATAGCCGATCCCTTGCGGGGCCGCGCGCCTACCGCGCCGGACGCGACGGAAATATCAATCATTTCAATACCCAGCGCCGGAACCCTGGTAGCCGACTTCAGGCTGTTTGAGGACCGGCTGAAGCAGCCCGCGCGCCCGCTTCCGATCATCGCGGACGAAACCAGCCCCATCACCGTCGATCTTGACGAGGTCCTGCTGCTCGAAGAATGGCGCATCGGGCCGGACGGCATCGCAATTCCACCGGGCCGCGATCCCAAGGACACCACCCCCATCTACACGCTGAATGGGCGGACTTCATTCGAACTCTCAGCCTCGGTCGGCGACCGGCTACGGCTGCGCTTCATCAATGGCTCGCAACGGTCTGTTCTGGCGATCAAATTGGAAGGCCACGAGGTCCAGGTCGTGGCCCTGGACGGCCAGCCGGCCGAGCCCTTTCCGGCCCGCAACGGCGCCCTGGTACTGGCTCCCGGTGCTCGCGCCGATGCCTTCGTGGATGCCGCCACATCGGCCGCGTTCCTGCTGCATGACGGCAAAGAGGCGCGCCCGATCGGCCGCCTCGCGGTGTCCGGCAAGCCGGGGCGGCGCGCACCTCTGCCGCCACCGCAACCGCTCCCCTCCAACGACCTTCCGGAGAAGCTCGACCTGAAGGACGCCCTGCGGTGCGATGTCGCGCTCGGCGCGGCCGACACAGGCTGGGCCCGGACGGCCAATTTTTCCACCGCCTCCGCGCCCGCCTTCCGCGCCAAGATCGGCCGGACCGTCGTGCTGGCTGTGAAAAACCCCGCTCCCGTCACCAGCGTCTTCCACCTGCACGGCCACCATTTCCGCCTGCTCGACCGGCTCGACGATGGCTGGAAGCCCTATTGGCTCGACACGCTCGCCATCGAGCCCGGCCAGACCCAGCGCATCGCCTTCGCCGCAACTTCACCGGGACGATGGCTGATCGAATCCGTCCTGACCGACTGGGCCGCGCCGCGGCTTGTGCGGTGGTACGGGGTGGAGTGAGGCTACCGGCGCGTTCGCACCCATAGGTACCGCGCGTCGGGCTCCTTCTCCTCGTTGTTGCGCCGCCGCGCCCATGTCGGTGAGCGCGAGCGGCCGCAGCATCAGTACTCGATCCCGAGCGCGCCATAGATCCGCCGGTGCACGGCGGGCAGCGTCTCGGTCAGATCTTCGGCGATCAGGCCCGGCCCCGCTTCGCTTGCCGCCTCGCCATGCATCCAGACGCCGATGCTGGCGGCCTCGAACGCCGGCACGCCCTGCGCCAGGAGGCCTGCGATGATGCCCGCGAGCACGTCGCCGGCGCCGGCGGTGGCGAGCCAGGGCGGCGCATTGGCGGCGATGGTGGCGCGGCCGTCGGGCGCGGCGATCGTGGTGTCAGGGCCCTTCAACAGCACGACGGCCCCGGATCGTTCAGCGGCGGCCCGCACGCGCTTGAGCTTCGAGCGGCCCGGAGTCTTGTTGCTGAGATCGGAGAACAGCCGCGGAAACTCGCCCTCATGCGGCGTCAGCACCACCTGACCCCCTGACGACGACTTGATCGATTCAAACAGCCGCTCGGGATAGGCCGCAAAGCTCGTCAGCGCATCGGCATCGAGCACGACGTTACGCTGTGCCGTGATTGCGGTGTGAACCATATCGGCTGTGCGCTCACCGACCCCGGCGCCGGGGCCGATCATGCAGGTGTTGTAGCGAACGTCCTCGAGTAGCTCGCCGAACTCGACCACGGTGTCGACGGGACGCACCATTACGGCCGTGAGCGCGCTCGCATTGATGGCCAGCGCATCGCGCGGGCTCGCAAGTGTCACGAGACCCGCCCCGGCGCGCAAGGCGCCCCGGGCGGCCAATCGCGCAGCGCCGGTTGCGGCCGCATCGCCCGAGAGGGCCAGCACATGGCCGCGGGCATATTTGTGGCCGTCGATGCGCGGCACCGGAAAGGCGGCGCCCCAGAAGTCCGGATCGTTCTCAAATGTCTTCGGCGCAATCTCATCCAGCACCTGCGCGTCGATGCCGATGTCGGCGACGCGCACGCGGCCGCAATGCATGCGGCCCGGCAGCAGCAGATGCGCGGGCTTCTTGCGGAAGAAGGTGACCGTCTCGGTAGCGTTCACAGCAGCGCCCAGCACGGCCGCGCTGGTGCCGTTGATGCCGCTCGGCAGATCGACGGCCAACACCGGCGCGCCATTGGCATTGATCGCCTCGATCATCGCGCGCGCCTCGTCGTGGACGGAACGGTTGAGCCCCGCGCCGAACAGCGCATCGATGATCAGCGCCGGTCGTCCGATCGCCTGCGGATTGAACGGCAGCACGGGATGCTTCCAGCCACGCGCGGCCGAGGCCGCATCGCCCTGGAGCTGGTCGCGCTCGCACATCAGGATGACCGAGACCTCGCGGCCTTGCGCGGCGAGCTCGGCGGCTGCGACAAAACCATCACCGCCATTGTTGCCGGGCCCTGCGACGATCAGGATCGGCCCCTCCTCGACCAGCGCTTGGGCGGCTTCCGCGACCGCCTGGCCGGCGCTCAGCATCAGCTTGAAGCCGGGCGTGCCAGCCGTGATGCTGAGTTGATCAGCCCGTTGCATCTCGGCGGTGGTCAGAACTTCCATGCCACTTCCCTGGTCCAAACGCCTCTTGAACAAGCACCTGCCGTGCCGATTCGGCTTCCGGAACGACTGTTTGCACAGATATTGAACCGTTTGCCTATTTCGTAGTCTGCGGTATTTTGAGCCGTCCGGCTCCACCTATCAGAGATGCTCGTTAAAAGGCTGATAACGCTCCAATAATCAGGGCATTTGCAACTTGGCATAGACCCTGCTTTCGAGGAAGCCGCTTCGGTTCGTCGTGCTCACTGACATCTCCTGGGTGTGGCAGGCCGGTGTTGCCGGGCTGGTCAGGTCCCGGCATTACGAAGACAAGCTCGTGCGTTAAGAAAAGCGCATCCTGACGAAGACGTTGCTATTTGATCGAAAGGCCGGGAGGCGCGCAGTGAAGAAAATCGAAGCCATCATCAAGCCGTTCAAGCTCGACGAGGTGAAGGAAGCGCTTCAGGAAGTCGGCCTTCAGGGCATCACCGTGACCGAGGCCAAGGGGTTCGGCCGTCAGAAGGGCCACGCCGAGCTGTATCGCGGCGCAGAATACATCGTCGACTTCCTGCCCAAGGTGAAGATCGAGATCGTGATCGGCGACGATTTGGTCGAGCGTGCGATAGACGCGATCCGCCGCGCCGCGCAAACTGGCCGCATCGGCGACGGCAAGATTTTCGTCTCCAATATCGAAGAGGCGATCCGCATCCGAACCGGCGAATCCGGGCTGGACGCTATATGAGCCGGGTGCTATCCCGAATTTTGCGACACTCTGAAAGAAAAAAGGCTGCTTCGGCGGCCTGATTTCGTTTGTGCGGTTGCGCAAACTCGCCGAAAGCGAGAACGAATCTGCTCATCTGGAAACCGACCCGCAGAGCCAAAAGGGGTATGCATGAAGACCGCCAAAGACGTCCTGAAATCGATCAAGGACAACGACGTTAAGTACGTCGACCTGCGCTTCACCGATCCGCGCGGCAAGTGGCAGCACGTGACGTTCGACGTCAGCATGATCGACGAGGACATTTTCGCCGAAGGAACCATGTTCGACGGCTCCTCGATCGCCGGCTGGAAGGCGATCAACGAGTCCGACATGTGCCTGATGCCCGATCCGGTGACCGCGACGATCGATCCGTTCTTTGCCGAAACCACCATGGTCATCACCTGCGACGTGCTCGAGCCGACCACCGGCGAACCTTACAACCGCGACCCCCGCGGCATCGCCAAAAAGGCCGAGGCCATGGTGAAGTCGATGGGCGTGGGCGACAGCGTGTTCGTCGGCCCCGAAGCCGAGTTCTTCGTGTTCGACGACGTCCGTTTCTCCTCCGGCCCCTACAACACCGGCTTCCGCGTCGATTCCTCCGAGCTGCCGACCAACTCCGACACCGAATATGAAGGCGGCAATCTCGGCCACCGTATCCGCACCAAGGGCGGCTACTTCCCCGTCCCGCCGCAGGACTCGGTGCAGGACATGCGCTCCGAGATGCTCGGCGCCATGGCCAAGATGGGCGTCAAGGTCGAGAAGCATCACCACGAGGTTGCTTCCGCCCAGCACGAGCTCGGCATGAAATTCGACACGCTGACGCTGATGGCCGACCACATGCAGATCTACAAATACTGCATCCATCAGGTCGCGCACATCTACGGCAAGACCGCCACCTTCATGCCGAAGCCTGTTTATGGGGACAACGGCTCGGGCATGCATGTGCACCAGTCGATCTGGAAGGACGGCAAGCCGGTGTTCGCCGGCAACAAGTACGCCGACCTGTCGGAGACCTGCCTCCATTACATCGGCGGCATCATCAAGCATGCCAAGGCGATCAACGCCTTCACCAACCCCTCGACCAACTCCTACAAGCGCCTGGTCCCGGGCTATGAGGCCCCCGTGCTGCTCGCCTACTCCGCGCGCAACCGCTCGGCCTCCTGCCGCATCCCCTACACCGCTTCGCCGAAGGCCAAGCGCGTCGAGGTGCGCTTCCCCGATCCGCTCGCCAATCCCTATCTCGGCTTCGCCGCGATGCTGATGGCGGGCCTCGACGGCATCAAGAACAAGATCGATCCGGGTCCGGCGATGGACAAGGACCTCTACGATCTGCCGAAGGAAGAGCTGAAGCAGATCCCGACCGTCTGCGGCAGCTTGCGCGAGGCGCTCGAAAATCTCGACAAGGACCGCGGCTTCCTCAAGGCCGGCGGCGTGTTCGACGATGACTTCATCGATGCTTACATCGAGCTGAAGATGACCGAAGTCGCCCGCTTCGAAATGACCCCACACCCGGTCGAGTTCGACATGTATTATTCGGGCTAAGTGGCTCGAACGATCAGAACACGCGAAGGGCGCCCCTCGGGGCGCCCTTTTGTTGTGTGCGATCGTAGGGCGGATTAGCCGAAGGCGTAATCCGCCAAACGCTCTCGCCAATCACCCACGCTCGCCAAATTCTCCCTCTGCACCACTATCTCCCGCCCAATCCTCAGGGAACAATCCCGCCCGCACATCTCGATGAAATGACGAATGCGGCCAATCCAGCACGCGCGTGACATGTCCGTGCTTCACGGGGTTGATGTAGCAATACTCAACATGGCGTGCGTAGTCGGCCTCATCACGAATGAGGTGCTCCCAGAACCGGTTCTGCCAAACACCGCGCTGTTTCCCTGCAATCTGCACGACGCTCAACGGCTCCGTCTTCGGCAAGGTTTTGGCAAAGCGCGTCTTGATCAGTCTCCACCGCACGGAAAAGTCAGAGTCGTCGCCTGGAAGCGTCCAGATGGCATGAAGATGGTCCGGAAGAACGACGAAGGCATTGATCGTGAAAGGGTAGTCCTGGCGTGTAGCCGCTACGGCCCTGCGTAAGGCCACGATGTGGTCGACAAGCAGCCTCTGCCGGCGGTCAAGCAGGTTGACGGTGAAGAACCAGCAACCACCCGGAACAGATGCACGTCGGTAGTTTGGCATCGGGAGCGCCCACCCGAGACGGCAGGTTACGCCTTCGGCTAATCCGCCCTACGGACAATTCTAAGCCATCAACTTTCGTTCTGCATCTGACTCCACTTCGTTCTCAAAGAACGAATCGGAATCGCAAAAACCGGTGCGCGTTGAATCTTGCTGATTGGTTTACGTCGCCCGCGATATGCCATCGAAGCCATCTAGATTGCCGCCGCGGAGAAAGTCTGGATTGCGGCGCTGCGCTCGCAATGACGATGCGCCGAGAGCGCGCCCGAGGGTTCCCGCCGAACGCTCGGCCTACGCCGCAGCCCTCTGCTTCGCCACCATCGCTTCGCCAAAGGCCTCGAACAGCTTGCGATTGACGGGATTGCGCTGGGGATCGTATTCGGCGTGCCATTGCACGCCGAGCGCGAAGGTCGAGGCTTCCGCGATGCGGATGGCTTCGATGGTGCCGTCCTCGGCGACGCCTTCGATCAACACGCGCTTGCCGGGATCGAGGATGCCCTGCCCGTGCAGCGAATTGACCCGGATCTTCTCGCAACCGAGCAGCTTTGCGAAGGCGCCGCCCGGCGTCAGGTCGACGTCGTGACGGTCGGCGAACACCACGGTCGGATCGGGATGGATCTCGCCATTCTCGAGTCGGGGCATGCGGTGGTTCATGCGGCCGGGAAGCTCGCGGATCTCGGGATGCAGCGAGCCGCCGAAAGCGACGTTCATCTCCTGCAGGCCGCGGCAGATGCCAAACAACGGGATACCGCGCGAGACGCAGGCGACCGAGAGCGCCAGCGCGACCTCGTCGCGGTGAATGTCGTAGGGCTCGTGCTTCTCGCAGGGGTCCATGTTGAACCGGGTCGGATGGACGTTGGCGCGGGCGCCGGTCAGCACGATGCCGTCGACGGTATCAAGCAGTGCCGCGATATCGGTGATGTCAGGGGAGCCCGCGAACATCACCGGCAAGCCGCCGGAGACCTCGGCCACGGCGCGCAAATTGCGCTCGCCGACCATCTGGACCTGAAATCGATTTTCAACGCGATGGGCATTCCCGATCACGCCGACGACCGGTTTTCTCATCTCCCGTTCCGACCTCCCCGCCGAAGAAGATTCTCCAAACATGCCCCCCGGATGGAACAAATTCAACAGAGCGGATCACGGGACGGCAATGCTATTTTCGCGCAAATGCGCCTGTCCCGGCCCCCCCGTCGGGCCGCGGCGTCGGCTTTTGGCCGAGGACGACTCATGCCGGGTGCACGGTCCCGGCTTGATCACGGCTCAGATTTCACGAAAGAGTGCTTTCCGCGCGCTTCGCAGAGGACATGATGTGACCGTCTCCAGAGATGAACAGGCCAAAACCCGCTTTGATCTCGCCTGGGCCATTGCCGTCGGCGGCATCGCCGTGGTGCTGTTCACCGCGGCGCTGCTCTTCACCTGGTATTTTGCCGCCACCCTGCTGCTGATTTTCGCCGGCATGCTGCTCGGCGTCGGGCTCAATGCACTCACCAACGCGCTCGGCCGCCGTGTCCGGCTGCCGCATGCCGTGCGGCTCGCGATCGTCTGCGTCGCGCTTGCCGCCATGCTGTCCGGTGTCGCCTATCTCGGCGGTGCAACCATCGCCGAGCAGGCCTCGCTGCTGAGCAACACCATCAAGTCGCAGATCGGCAATGCGAAGTCCTTCCTGGACAACCACGGCATCGACACCAGCTTCTTCGAGTTCGGCAACGGTGGATCTGACACCGCGGCCAGTACGCCGGACTCGACACCTTCGCCGGCAGCGCCCTCGCGCGGCCCGTTATCCGGCGCCGGCGCGCTGGCCTCCAGCGGAGGAGCGATCGTGAGCCAGACTTTCAAGCTGCTGCTCGGCACCATCCACGGTGTGGGAAACATCTTCATCGTGCTGTTTCTGGGGCTGGCCTTCGCCGCGCAGCCCGGCGTCTATCACGACGGCCTGCTGTTTCTCGCCCCGGCCAGGCACCGCATGCGCGCGACCCTGATCATCGACCACATCGGTGAGACGCTGGAGCGCTGGCTGATCGCGCAGATCATCGTGATGCTCGCAGTCGGCGCGGTGACCTGGATCGGGCTTGCCGTCATCGGCATCCCCGGCTCGTTCATCCTGGGAATTCAGGCCGGCCTGCTCGCCTTCGTCCCGACCGTCGGCGCCATCATCGCGGGGCTCGTGGTGGTGCTGGCGAGCCTCGCCTCGGGTTGGATCCCCGCGCTGTCGGCGTTGATCCTGTTCCTCGGCGTGCACACGATGGAGAGCTACGTCCTGACGCCGATCCTCCAGCGCCAGGCGCTGGACATCCCGCCCGCCACGCTGTTCGCGTTCCAGATCCTGCTCGGCGTGGTCTTCG
Source organism: Bradyrhizobium sp. Gha (assembly GCF_900113735.1). GTDB lineage: Bacteria > Pseudomonadota > Alphaproteobacteria > Rhizobiales > Xanthobacteraceae > Bradyrhizobium. The sequence continues at coordinate 106,937 of NZ_FOQM01000008.1, read as the reverse complement.
GAATCTGGGGCCTCGCGCTGGCGCTGCCACTGGTCGCCATCGCCAAGGTCATAATCGACCATTTCAAGACGTATGAGGCGCCACCCCTTGCAGAGGCGGCGTAGAGCATGATCCGGAAAAGTGTGCAGCGTTTTTCTGAAAAGATCATGCTGCCAAAATAAATCGCCTCAGGTCGTCAGCACGGTCTCGGTGTGCTCGACATCAGGAGGTGAAGCGAAATACTGGCCGACGAGGCCGCGCCATTCGGTGAAATTCTCGGAGCCGCGGAAGTCGACAGTATGGTTCTCCAGCGTCGCCCACTTCACCATCAGCCGGTAGCGCTGCGGCTTCTCGATCGACTTGTGCAGCTCGAAACCCTGAAAACCCTTGGAGCGGCCAAAGGCGGCCTTGGCCTTGGCGACAGCGGCCTCAAAATCCTTCTCGCTGCCCGGCTTGACGTCGATTTGCGCGATCTCGGTGATCATTGGTTTCCACCCCGTTGTTTGGTGACGGGTGTCTAACGCACCCAGGACCAAAGAAAAAGGCGCCGAAATGGCGCCCTGCCCGGCCGAAAATGCGTCGCTCTCAGGCGAACAGCAGCACGGTTCCGGCAACGACAAGCGCACAACCAAGGAACAGCGCGATCGGCCAGTGGCCGCGGGTCTGCGCGTAGCGCCCCTGGGCGCGCCGTTCGGCGATCAACGCGCTCTCGTATTCGTCCGCGGTCGAGAACAGACAGGCAAAGCCGCCGCGTGCCGAGCTTGCGGCGGCTTCGAGCGACATCAGGGCAGCTTGCGGGTTCTGTCGACGGATCGATTCCATGACCGCAATGGTAGGAACCGAACGGTAAACAGAGGATTACCCGCAAGCCCCAACCACGTCAGGCCGCCGGCTGCATCTTTGGAACAGCGGTCCGGGCCGCGCTCTGGCGGCGCCAGTTTTCCAGCGACAGCGGCAGCTCCTCAGCCGCCTCGACGCGGTTACGGCCGCCGCGCTTGGCCTGGTAGAGCGCGGTGTCGGCCGAAGCCAGCAGCACCTCGAGCTCGGTGCCGGCGGGACCGCCCGCGACACCAATGCTGACGGTGGTATCGACCGCGCCCTCGTCGACCACGATGCCCGATGTCTCGAACGCCTCGCGCACGCGCTCGGCGACCAAGACGCCTTCCTCCAGCGCGCAGGGCAGCAGCGCGGCGAACTCCTCGCCGCCGATGCGGCCCGACAGGTCCGAGATGCGCAAATTGTTGACGACGATGGTCGAGAACAGCTTCAGCATCTCGTCGCCGGCGGGATGCCCGAAGCGGTCATTGATCGACTTGAAATGGTCGATGTCGAAGATCATCACCGTCACCGGGCGGCCGCCCTTGGCCTCGCGCTCGATCACGCGCCCACAGGCTTCCGAGAAGCCGCGACGGTTGAGCATGCCGGTCAGCGGATCGGTCGACGCGGCGGTGCGGTGCGCGGTGACGGTGCGCTCGGACACCAGCATGAAGATCACGAACACGGTGCCGACGGCATAGAGCACGAGCTCGACCGCGAACACGGTGACCCAGATGCTGCCGGAGAAACCCACGTCGTTCGGGCGCAGCAAGCTGCCGAGCAGGATCGGCAGCATCAGCACGCAGCCGTGCATCACCGGCACGACGAAAGCCGGCCAGCGCCGTTGCAGGCTCTTGCGCCGTTCGACCCAGAGCTCGCTCGCGGTCAGCGCCGCATAGACCGAGACGATGCCGGCACCGATCATCATGCGCAGCATCGATGCAGCGGGATCGAGCAACGTCACGGCCGCGACCCAGGCGAGCGCGCCGAGCACGAGACCGGGCCAGTTCGGCTTGCGGCCGTGGAAGACGCGTGCCGCATTCCACACCATGCCGCAGGCGACGAACCCGACGGCGTTCAGCGCGAGATGGAGATGCGGGCCGAGCTTGTCGCCGGTCGCCGTCCACAGCGCCACGGACGCCGCGCCGAGCAGATAGGCGGTGCCCCACCATTTCAGCGCTGGGCTGTTCTCCTGTTTGCCGAAAAACACCATCATGGCGCCGAGCAACGCGGCGATCATCGTGGCGACCAAATAGAGCGTGATGCTATCGAGCGACATCATGTCGGCCCCCTGTTGAACATAGCAGTTACGCGATCGGCAATCCGATTTGCGCGCCCTTCCGGATGCGACGCTATGTCCCGCGAGTTCCATTCAGGTTTTCACGCGAAGCCAAGTTTTCGGGAAACACGCCATCAATTTGCGTACAAACGAACAACAAAAAAGGCGCTGAAATCAGCGCCTTTTTGCCTCTCATTGGAGCCGCTTTCGCGGCGAATGTGACCGAAGCGATTAACGCTTCGAGAACTGGAAGGACCGGCGGGCCTTGGCCTTGCCGTACTTCTTGCGCTCGACCACGCGGGAGTCGCGGGTGAGGAAGCCGCCCTTCTTGAGCACGCTGCGCAGCTCGGGCTCGAAATAGGTGAGAGCCTTGGAGATGCCATGACGCACGGCACCAGCCTGACCGGACAGACCGCCGCCGGCCACGGTGCAGATCACATCATACTGGCCGGAACGCGCGGCCACGGAGAACGGCTGCTCGATCATCATGCGCAGCACGGGACGAGCGAAATAGACCGCGAGCTCGCGCGAATTGACGGTAACCTTGCCGGCGCCGGGCTTGATCCAGACGCGGGCGACCGCGTCCTTGCGCTTGCCGGTGGCGTAGGCGCGGTTGAACTTGTCGACCTTCTTCTCGTGCTTGGGCGCGTCGGGCGCCGCGGCGGTCTTGAGCTGCGAGAGCTGGTCGAGCGACTGAATGGATTCGGCCATGATTATGCGGCCCTCGTGTTTTTGCGGTTCAACTTGGCGATATCGATCTTCTCGGGGGTCTGGGCCTCGTGCGGATGATCGGCACCGCCATAAACACGAAGGTTGCCCATCTGGACGCGGCCGAGCGGACCACGCGGGATCATGCGCTCGACGGCCTTCTCGAGCACGCGCTCGGGATGCTTCCCTTCAAGGATCTGGCGCGCGGTGCGCTCCTTGACGTGACCGACATAGCCGGTGTGCTTGTAGTAGGTCTTCTGCTCGCGCTTGCGACCGGTGAGGACCGCATGCTGCGCATTGATGATGATGACGTTGTCACCACAATCAACGTGGGGGGTGTAGGTCGGGAGGTGCTTGCCGCGCAGGCGCATGGCAACGATGGTGGCGAGGCGGCCGACGACCAGACCCTTGGCGTCGATCAGCACCCACTTCTTCGTCACCTCAGCCGGCTTTGCCGAAAAGGTTTTCATGTCAGAGTTTCCGTGGACGGGGAGCATCGGCGCGAACACCGCACCGGACTGGGCGGCTTTCTAGAGAAGAGACGTGCAACCGTCAACGTCCCGCGACCGAATTTATAGAAGCAAAATCAGCATCTTAAAAATATGGTGCGATATTACCTGCAAAAAGATCAAACATTTGGAATGGAATAAGTCGAGGTGACATGGGCGATCGGATCGGGCGACGTGCCGGACAGCAGGTTAACCTCCCCGACCGCGAGACGCTTGCCGAGCTTCAGAAGGCGGGCCTCCGCCAGCACATCCTGTCCCGGCAGGCCCTTGCGCAGGAAATTGATGCTCAGATTGGTGGTCACCGCGAGCCCGACCGGCCCGATGGCTGACAGCAGCACGACGTACATGGCGAAATCGGCCAACGCCATCAGCGTGGGGCCGGACACGGTTCCACCCGGCCGCAGCATCCGTTCGCTGAAGCGCTGGCGCAAAAGACAGGTCTGGCCGTCGGCGCTCTCGATCGTGATGTCGTCGCCACCGAAGGCCTGGGGAAACTCGTCGCGGAGAAACTGCTCGACCTCCGCCACGCTCATTTTCGCTGCCGCCATGCTGTTCCCCACCCTCGCTTCGCGTCGCCTGCTACATTAGGTTATCTGCATCATCTCACTGTAATAATCCAACCGGAAACGCCGCCATGTCAGCCCAGGCCGCCCGCGCCCCCTCGCCGCATCAGCCAATTCTGCTGCGCGAAATGGTCGGCTCCATCGCGGTGCTGACCCTCAACCGGCCGGCCGCGCGCAACAGCCTGTCGACCGCGATGATCGCCAGCCTGCATGCCGAGCTCGATGCGATCCGCGACGACAAGGCCGTCCGCGGCGTCGTGCTTGCGGCCAACGGTCCCGCCTTCTCGGCCGGTCACGACATCAAGGAGCTGACCGCGCGCCGAACCGATCCCGATCGCGGCCGCGCCTTTTTCGCGGAAACCATGAACGCCTGTAGCGCGATGATGCAGGCGATCGTGCATCTGCCCAAACCGGTGGTCGCCTCCGTCCAGGGCATCGCGACCGCGGCCGGCTGCCAGCTCGTGGCCAGCTGCGATCTCGCGATCGCCTCCGAAATCGCAAGCTTCGCCACGCCCGGCGTCGACATCGGCCTGTTCTGCTCGACGCCGATGGTGGCACTGTCGCGCAACGTGCCGCGCAAGCAGGCGATGGAGATGCTGCTGACGGGCGAGCCGGTCCCGGCCGCGCGCGCCCGCGAGATCGGCCTCGTCAATCGCGTCGTCGCGGCGGGCACCGAGCGCGACGCGGCGATGGCGTTGGCGCAACAGGTCGCGCTGAAATCCGCCTACACCATCAAGCTCGGCAAGGAAGCGTTCTACCGCCAGGCCGAGATGAGCCTTGCGGATGCCTATCGCTATGCGGCAGAGGTGATGACCGAGAACATGATGGCCCGCGACGCCGAAGAAGGCATCGGCGCTTTCATCGAGAAGCGCGCGCCGACATGGCGGGATGAGTGACATTCGTCATTGCGAGCGAAGCGAAGCAATCCAGAAATCCCTCCCCGGAAACAGGCTGGATTGCTTCGTCGCTTCGCTCCTCGCAATGACAGCAAAAAGAGCGGCACATGAACCACGACTCCTATCCCGACAACTACATCCGCAGCATCCTCAACGGCGTGAAGTCGATCGCGATGGTCGGCGCCTCACCGGTCAACGTGCGGCCGAGCTATTTCGCATTCAAATATCTGGCGCAGCGCGGCTACGACATGATTCCCGTCAACCCCGGCCATGTCGGGAAGGATCTGCTCGGCAAGCCGTTCGTCGCCTCGCTGCGCGACATCGGCCGCCCCGTCGACATGATCGACATCTTCCGCAATTCCAGCCACATCATGCCTGTTGTCGACGAAGCGCTCACGCTCGATCCGCTGCCCAAGGTGATCTGGATGCAGCTTGGCGCGCGTGACGATGCGGCGGCGGAAAAGGCCGAGGCCGCGGGCATCAAGGTCGTGATGAACCGCTGCCCCAAGATCGAATATGGCCGGCTGTCGTCGGAGATTTCCTGGATGGGCGTCAATTCGCGCACGCTGAGCTCCAAGCGCGCGCCGGCGCCGACCCAGGGCATGCGCCTGTCCCTCAATCGGATGAGTGTCGGCGGCGGCGACACCGCGGCCTCGGATCGCGCGGCCAAAAACAAGAGCGAGCAAAGCTGACGCAATCGCGAAGGATCCGTTTCGCGAACGCGTCAACGCGCAGCACGGTCGTTGCAATGTGAAGCCGCGGCTTGACGCCGGGCGCGGCGCCGATCAGCATGCCGCCCGATTTCAGATCACAAGAACAGGACGCCCTCAATGAGCGATCGCCTTCCGGGATTTTCGACCCTCGCCGTGCATGCCGGTGCACAGCCCGATCCGACCACCGGTGCGCGCGCGACTCCGATCTATCAAACCACCTCGTTCGTCTTCAACGACGCCGACCACGCCGCCTCGCTGTTCGGCCTGCAGGCGTTCGGCAACATCTATACCCGCATCGGCAACCCGACCAATGCCGTGCTGGAAGAGCGCGTTGCCGCGCTCGAGGGCGGTACCGCCGCGCTTGCCGTGGCCTCGGGCCATGCCGCGCAGGTCGTGGTGTTGCAGCAATTGCTCCAGCCCGGCGACGAATTCATCGCCGCGCGAAAGCTTTATGGCGGTTCGATCAACCAATTCACGCACGCGTTCAAGAGCTTTGGCTGGAACGTGGTGTGGGCCGATCCTGATGATGTCGCGAGCTTCGAGCGCGCGGTGACGCCGCGCACGAGAGCGATCTTCATCGAGTCCATCGCCAATCCCGCCGGCAGCATCACCGATATCGAGGCGATCTCGACGGTCGCACGCAAGGCGGGCGTGCCGCTGATCGTCGACAACACGTTGGCCTCGCCCTATCTGATCCGGCCGATCGACCACGGCGCCGACATTGTCGTGCACTCGCTGACAAAATTTTTGGGCGGCCACGGCAATTCGCTCGGCGGCATCATCGTCGATGCCGGCACGTTCGATTGGTCGACCGGCGGTAAATATCCGATGCTGTCGGAGCCGCGACCGGAGTATCATGGCATCCGTCTGCAGGAGACATTTGGCAATTTCGCGTTCGCCATCGCCTGCCGCGTGCTGGGCCTGCGCGACCTCGGACCGGCGCTGTCGCCATTCAACGCGTTCATGATCCTCACCGGCATCGAGACGCTGCCGCTGCGGATGCAGAAGCACTGCGACAACGCCAAGGCGGTTGCCGAATTCCTCGCCGGCCATTCGGCGGTGGCTTCGGTGAACTATGCGGGCTTGGCAAGCGACAAGTACAACCAGCTCGCGCGCAAATACGCGCCGAAGGGGGCGGGCGCCGTGTTCACCTTCAGCCTGAAGGGCGGCTACGACGCCGGCGTCAGCCTGGTGTCGAAACTGCAGCTGTTCTCGCACCTGGCTAATGTCGGCGACACCCGCTCTCTGGTGATCCACCCGGCCTCGACCACCCATAGCCAGCTCGACGACGCCGCCAAGACCAAGTCCGGCGCAGGCCCCGACGTGGTCCGGCTCTCTATCGGCATCGAGGACAAGGAAGACCTGATCGCCGATCTGGAGCAGGCGCTCGGCGCCTAACTGCGCCTTCCGGGGCGGTGCTCAAAACCGCCCCGGAACGACGACCTCGTTAACCGTCATTAACCACACCTGCCCCATACATCGTCCTTGGACCGCCCTTGATTCGGAGCCGACGATGCTGCGCTGGATGGTGCCTGCCCTGGCAGTGATGCTGACGGTTTCAGTTGCAGATGCCGCCGACTTGTCGGCCCATCCGAAGCGGCGCGTCGTCGCGCCGCAGGAACCGCCGCAGGTCTACGTCGAGACCGATCCGGATGCGCTGATCTCGCCGGCCGATGGCATCGGCAGCTACGTCCGTAATCTGCCAGGCACGCCGCTGTTGCCGGGCTCCCGTACACTGCCGGGCTATTACGGCCGCCCGTGGGACTACGACTATCAGGGTTCGTATTACGGCGGGAAGCAGGTCGATTATTTCTGGCGCCTGCCCTACGCGTGCGGCATCTACGGTTATTGCTGATGAGCCGGGCTGATGGTGATCAGCCGGGCTGACCGAGCGGAACCGCACGCGGCTGCTCTTGCGCGCTCTGCCGCGACGCCAGCCGCTCCGCCTGGATCACCGCCAACGTCAACACGACGATCGCTAAGGCTTGGTGCGACAGCGCAATGTCGATCGGCACCTGATTGAGCAGCGTGAGGATGCCGAGCACCGCCTGCACGCTGACGGCTGCGAGCAACCAGAGCGCGCCGCTTGCCGCTGAACCAGCATGTGAGCGCACCGCGTCGAATGCGTGCAGCGCCGCCAGTGTGAACAGCAGGTAGGCCGTCATGCGGTGCTCGAACTGCACCGTCAGCACACTGTCGAACATGTTGCGCCACCACGGCGTCTCGAACCACAGCCGTTCCGCCGACGGAATGAACGCGCCGTCGATCAGCGGCCAGGTGTTGTAGGCGCGCCCTGCGCGCAGGCCCGCGACCAGCGCGCCGAAATAGATCTGGATGAAGGTCACGATCACCAGCACCGCGCCCGTGAACCGCAACCGCGCCGGGACCGAAATCTGCGGCCGATCGGCAAGCCGCCGCACCGTCCAGACGATCCCGGCAAAGATCAGCAGCGCCAGCACCAGATGGGTCGCCAGCCGATATTGCGACACCTCGACCCGCTCGGAGAGGCCAGACGCCACCATCCACCAGCCGACCGCCCCCTGGAGACCGCCGAGCGCGAACAGCAGCCACAGTCGCCGCTTCAACTCACCGGAGAGACCGCCGCGCCACAGGAAGAACAGGAACGGCAGCAGATAAGCGGCGCCGATGCAGCGGCCGAGCAATCGGTGGCTCCATTCCCACCAGAATATCTGCTTGAACTCGGACAGACTCATGCCGGCATTGAGTTCGCGATATTGGGGAATCTTCTTGTAGGCCTCGAAGGCGTCGGTCCACTGCGCCTCGGACAGCGGTGGAACACTGCCGGTGACCGGCTTCCACTCGACGATCGACAGGCCGGATTCCGTCAGCCGCGTCGCGCCGCCGACCAGCACCATCAGCGCGATCAAGGCGGCCACCGAGATCAGCCACCAGCGCACGGCGCGATGCGGATTGGTCGGGGCGAAAACCATCGTCATTTCAGGGGTGAAACCAAGCCTTGAACCGAAGAGACTTGAACCGGACTGCGTGCCCCTTATAGTCCCCCGCTCCCGCAGCGCAAGTTACGCGAAAGCCGCATTTTTCCGCCATGACGATCCGCACCCGCAAGTTCCTCGGCGCCATCCTGCTCCTGGTGCTGGCCACTGTCTGGGCCCTGCTCGGCATGGCGGCAGCACAAATGCCGTGGATTGCCGAGTCCGGCTGGCGTCAGGCGATCTATTACGTGGTCGTCGGCATGGGCTGGGTGCTGCCGGCAATGCCGATCGTGAGCTGGATGCAGCGGCCCGATCGCGTCAAGTCCGGCTCGTAGCGCTGCCCGTCGGTTTCACCGGCGCAAAGGCGACACCGGAGACCAGAACGCGCATGATCCGCAGCGAGCGCACGCGTCCGTCCCAGGAAATCCGCGGCAGTGCGCGCAGATTGGTGCGCCCTTCCGCGTCCACGATGCCAGGGATGGTCGAGACCGCGCTGGCAAAGCCCGCCTCCTCCGCCATCACGACGTGGTTGCGCCGGAACGAGGAGCGATCGCCGAACGGAAACGCCAGATGCCGGATCTCGCGGCCGAAACATGCTTCCGCCACCGCCCTGCCCATCGTCATCTCGCGCAGCGCGGCCGCGTCTCTCATATTCGCCAGCACGGGATAGTTTACGGTCGCACTGCCGATCGTGACCAACGGATCGGCAGCTAACCTGGCCAGATCCTCCCAATCCATCGACGCCTCGCGCGAGAGCGCGGCGAGATCGATGCTGTAGCGCGCGCAAAGATCTGCGATCGCGGCTGACAAATTGGCCGGCGGCAGCGAGCGCAGCCAGCTCTCGAGATGAGAATACAGCACCTGCTTTTCGGCATTGCTGGTGGCCGTGAAGCGCTGCTCCTGGTCACCCATCATCAGGCTGATGCGGCTCTCGCGCGCGATCACCCGCTCGAGCCCGAGCCACCACGCTTCTCCGACACCATCAGGAAAGGCGGTGGGAACATAGAGCGTGAACGGCACTGCGTGGCGCGTCAGCACCGGATAGGCAAAGCTGATGAGGTCCTTGGGCACGCCGTCGAAGGTGAGCGCCACGAAGCGCCGTTTCTCCGGCAGCGTCACTGCGCGCCGGCAGACCTCGTCCATGCCGAGAAAATCGTAATCCCATCGCTTCAGCGCGCGAATGGCGCGATCGAGGAATTGCGGCGTGATCTCGCTTTCGCGCCGTGGCTGGAATGCGCCGCTCCGCCGCGGCCGCACGTGCTGGAAGCGCAGGATTGCGCCCGCGCCGCGGCTGTGCAGCAAGGGCTGGCCGCTGAACCAGGCCAGTTCGAGCCGCAACCGCTCCAGCCATGTGTCGTCTGATGCCAATACCCACCTTCGCGTCGCCGGCGGCCAGTTCCCTCAGCTATTGTCATTACCCTTTGTTGACATTTATTTGCAAAGGTCGGCCGCAGGCCGAAATACGTATTTTCGTTTTCTCGACAGGTTTCGCGAATGACCATGGCTGCGGCGATGCAAAGCCGGACGGCACAATCGCCAGCGCGTTCGAAAGCGAGCCGGATCGCGCATGTCGACATCATCCGGGATCTCGCCGAGGCTGAATTGGTCTGGCGCGCGCTCGAAGAGCCCGGTCATCTCTTCACGCCCTATCAGCGCTTCGATCTGCTGGGCTCATGGCAGCGATCGGTCGGGCAACGCGAGGGCGCCCGCCCCTTCATCGTGATTGCCCGTGACGCCGAGCACAAGCCGCTCGCGTTGCTTCCGCTCGTGCTGCGCCAGGGCTCCGGTGTGCGCACGGTCTGCTTCATGGGCGGCAAGCACACGAGCTTCAACATGGGTCTGTGGAACGCCGAGTTCGCGGCACAGGCGGTCGCCGCCGATCTCGACGCGCTGATCGCCGCCTTGCGTGACCAGGTCGACGTTCTCGCCCTGACGCAGCAGCCCAGACGCTGGCACGATCGGCAGAATCCTTTTGCTCTCCTGACCCAGCAGCGCGCCGTCAATGGCTGCCCGGTGCTGGTGATGGAGCCGGGCGGCCCGCCCGCGTCGCGGATCAGCAACTCCTTGCGGCGCCGGCTCAAGAGCAAGGAGAAGAAACTCCAGGTGCTCGCCGGTTATCGCTATCATCTTGCAACAGCGGACGCTGACATCACGCGCCTGCTCGACTGGTTCTTCCACGTCAAGCCGGCCCGGATGGCGGAGCAGAAGCTGCCGAACGTGTTCGCTGAGCCTGGCGTCGAGCAATTCATCCGCAGCGCCTGCCTCGCGCCGCGCGGCGACGGCCGCGTCATCGACATCCATGCTCTCGAATGCGACGACGAGGTGATCGCGATCTTCGCCGGTGTCGCCGACGGCCAGCGCTTCTCGATGATGTTCAACACCTACACGATGTCGGAACATGGCCGCTACAGCCCGGGGCTGATCCTGATGCGGTACATCATCGACCGTTACGGCGAGCGCGGCTACCACTCGCTCGACCTCGGCATCGGATCCGATGACTACAAGCGCATGTTCTGCAAGGACGACGAGGACATCTTCGACAGCTTCTTGCCCTTGACCTTGCGCGGCAAGCTCGCGGCAATGGCGATGTCCTCACTCAACCACGGCAAGCGCCTGGTCAAACAGAACCAGATGCTGTTTGACCTGGCCCGCCGGTTGCGCCGAACGTTCGGCTAGCAAATTCGCGTCCGCAGATGCCTGTCTTGCAAGCCTTCCCTAGGCCTATGCCGCGACCACGCGCGGCGTCTCACCGGCATCCGACGGCTGCACCGGCCGCTCCAGCATCTTCACATCGCTGAAGCCGACGGCCTTGAGCTGCTCGCACATCAGCGCACGTGCATCCGCCTCCATCGAGACGTCAGGTACCACGACGGCGCGGGCGTTCGTCGTCAGGAGCTCCGCCGGCAATTCGGAGGCGGCGCCGGCATCGAGCAATACGTAGTCATAGGCGCGCAGCAACGCGTCGACTGCAAGCGTCACCCGGGGCGACTGGAGCAGACTATGATCGAAGCCGGGGCGTCCGGCCATGACCAGATGGAGCCGCGAGAGCCTGTCGCGGGTGATGACCTGGGCAAACGAAGCCTGTCCCTGCATCAATTCGGCAAGCCCCGGGGCCGAGGCGTCGACGGAGATGGCCGCGATAGTCGGCGAAGACGCGGCAAGATCAACCACGACAACCCGCGCGTCGCGAGCCAGATGCCGGGCGAGCGTCAAGGCCGACAACGTGATGGCGTCACCCGGTGCGGTCCCAACCACGGTGACTTTCTTCGCGTTCACGCCGGCAGCCCTCAGGCTATCGGCCAGCTGCGCGATTTCGGCAAATTCGTTGAGCCCGGCATCGGCGGTCATGTCCGGCTGGAGCGGCGCCGGATCCACCTCCACTTGGTCCACCACCGGCTCGCGACGGACCACCGCCGGCGCCAGCGTGGCGACGGTACGCGGCGCGGTCTGGCGCAGGAGTTCACCGGTGACGACGAGACCCGACGAGAGCAACAGGGTCGCCAGCGTCGCGATCAGCACGATCGGCAGCTTCTTCGGATAGGCCGGCGTGTTCGAGACGATGGCACGCGAGATGATGCGACCATCGCTAGGGGCCGTGTCGATGGTCTCGCGAGTGTTGGCCTCGCGGTATTTGGCCAGATACGATTCGAGCAGGTCGCGCTGCGCCTTGGCCTCGCGCTCGAGCGCGCGGAGCTGGACATCCTGGCCGTTGGTCGAGGTCGCCTGCTTCTTCAGCTGTTCCAGGCTCGCCGACAATTCCTGAACGCGCCCGCCAGCGACCCGCGCGTCGTTTTCGAGCGAACGGGCAATCTTGGCAGCCTCGTCGCGGATCTGGTTGTCGAGGTCAGCGAGCTGCGCCTTCAATTCCTTGATGCGGGGATGATTGCCGAGCAACGTCGACGATTGTTCCGCCAATTGGGCTCGCAATGCCACGCGCTGCTGCGATGGCGTGCGCAACGCCTCCGAATTCAGCACCTCGGAGGCCTCGATCGGTTTGCCGCTCTGAAGCATTTCCTTGATCAGCCGCGCCTTGGCCTCCGCATCCGCCTTCAGCGCACGCGCATTGTTGAGCTGGGTGTTGACCTCGCCCATCTGCTGGTTGGACAGGGTCGTGTTGTTGGTGCCGACGAACAGCGACGATTTCGAACGGAAATCCTCGACCTTGGCCTCGGCATCGGAGACCTTCTTGCGCAAATTCTCGATCTCGCCGGCGAGCCACTGGCTGGCGTTCTTGGCCTGGTCCTGGCGTGCGTTCTGCTGGAGCACGAGATAGCCGTCCGCAATCGAGTTGGCGACGCGCGCAGCGAGATCCGGGTCAGCCGACTGGAATTCGACCACGATCACGCGCGACTTGTCGACGGCGTAAGCCTGAAGGCGATCGTAGTAGGCGTCCATCACGCGCTCTTCCGGCGTCATCGAGAACGGGTCGCGGACGAAGCCGAGCAGCGCGGCGAGCGATTTCAGCGGCGAGATGCCTTGCAGAACCGGATCGAATTCCGGCCGCTCGGCAAGCTTGTTCTTCTTGATGATCTCGCGCGCGAGATCGCGCGACAGCACGAGCTGCACCTGGCTGGTGACGGCCTCGGGGTCGAGCGCTTGCCGCTCTTCAGTGCTGCGATCGCTGCTTGGACGCAGGAAGACATTCTCGCGACCGTCGATCAGGATGCGAGCTTCCGATTTGTAGCGCGGCGTAATGAGATTGACGACGGCGACGGATGCGACCAGCGCCAGCACCGTCGGCACGATGATCCAGCCGCGCTTGCGCGCAAGTGCGCCGCCGAGCGCGTGCAGATCGATGTCACCGGATTCGGCCGCAGCCTGTTTTGCGGCGATCGGCGCGGGGCTGGCTTCAACCTTGGGCTTCGTTGCGGGCTTGGCCTCGACCTTGGCCTTCGAAACCGCCCGCTCGATGAGGGCCTTGTCCTTGCCGGCACGCCAGAACGCTAAACGCATCGAACACTCCCGCAGGGCAACGCCAACCATCCACCTCAACGGGGCCGATTACACTCCATTATGGTTGCCGCTGGGTTAATCACGCCCTCGCGCGGACAGCGCATACGCGCTCGTCACCCTTTGTTAACCACGAGACCCCTTAATCCATTTCGATATTTCGAGAACATTGTTCGGCTGCGTCGACCGCTCGTTGTGATCATGCCCCCTTCTCCCGACCAGTCGCTCCGAATCCTGCATGCCGTGCGCGCGCCGGTCGGCGGCATTTTCCGGCACATCCTCGACCTAGCCAACGGTCAGGTCGATCGCGGCCACCATGTCGGGATTCTCGCCGACAGTCTCACCGGGGGCGAACGTGCGGACAAGGCGCTGGCCGAGCTTGCGCCGCGGCTGAAGCTCGGCGTGCACCGGCTTGCGATCCGCCGCGAACCCTCGCCGGAGGATTTCCTGGTGTGGCTGCGCATGCAGCGTCTGATCGCCGCGCTCAAGCCCGACGTCATGCACGGCCACGGCGCCAAGGCCGGCGCCTTCGTGCGGATGCGACGCCGCGCGGACGACACCATCCGCATCTACACGCCGCACGGCGGCTCGCTGCACTACCCGCTCAACACCCTGAAGGGCGAGTTTTACGCGCGCCTCGAACGCACGCTGATTCACGCGACGGACCTGTTCCTGTTCGAGAGCGCCTTTGCCCGTGACACCTACCAGCGCATCGTCGGCACGCCCGGGGGGGTGGTTCACTGCGTCTTCAACGGCGTCACGCCGGAGGAGTTCGAGCCCGTCGTCACGGCCGACGACGCCACCGACCTCGCCTATGTCGGCGAATTCAGGCACATCAAGGGCGCTGATCTGCTGATCGATGCGGTGGCGCTGCTGCACGAGCGCGGCAAGAAGGTCACGTTGACGCTCGGCGGTGACGGCGAGGAGACGGCGTCGTTGAAGGCGCAAGTCGAGCGCCTCCACCTGACGGAGGCAATCCGCTTCATCGGCCACGTCAAGGCGCGCTACGGCTTCTCCAAGGGACGGCTGCTGGTGGTTCCCTCGCGCGGTGATTCCATGCCTTACGTCGTGATCGAGGCGGGTGCGGCCGGCATCCCCATGATCGCGGCGCGTGTCGGCGGCATCCCCGAGATTTTCGGCAGCGATAGCCCGTCCCTGTTCGCCGCCAGCAACGCCGAAGCCATGGCCGAGGCGATCGGCGACGCGCTGGGGGATCATCAGGCTACCGCGCAACGCGCATCCGCGTTGCGCGAGCGCATCTCGGCGCATTTCTCCCAGCAGGCCATGGTCGACGGCGTGCTCGCGGGCTACCGGGATGCATTTGCAAATCATTAACCATCCTTAAGCCGGCTTTAGAGAATCTTCCGATTTGTCCGATACTCGAACTGCCAGGGGATGCACGCCCGGCGCGCAAAGCGGCGTCACGGGTTTTCGGAATGGACGTGGACACGCGTGGAACCGCTCAACGCACGCTCGATGCTCGACGCCGCAACCAGTGCCGCGGCGAAGCCGGCTGAGTCAGCCTTCGTCGAACGCCGTCGTCGGCTCACTCCGGCGGCGCTCGATGTCGTCAACCAGAAGGTCGCCCGCGCCTATTCGCCGATCGTGATCGCCGGGTTTGCGCGCGTCATCGATTTCGTACTGCTGAGCCTGGTCGGCATCGTCGTGTATATCGGTTACGTCGTGCCGGTCGTCGGCTTCAGCTGGGTGTACCCCACGGAAATCGCCGCCGTTGCGACAGCCGCCGTGGTCTGCTTCCAGGCTGCGGACATCTATCAGGTGCAGCTGTTCCGCGGGCAGCTCCGGCAGATGACGCGGATGATCTCGTCCTGGTCGTTCGTCTTCCTGATGTTCATCGGAATCTCCTTCTTCGCAAAGTTCGGCAGCGAAATCTCGCGGCTGTGGCTCGCTGCGTTCTACTTCCTCGGCCTCGCCGCGCTGGTCGCCGAACGACTGATCCTCCGCTCCCTGGTGCGGAGCTGGGCGCGGCAGGGCCGGCTTGACCGCCGCACCATCATCGTCGGCTCCGACAGCAACGGCGAACAGCTGGTCGAGGCGCTGAAGGCGCAAGAGGATTCCGACATTCACGTGCTCGGCGTATTCGACGACCGCAACGACAGCCGCGCGCTCGATACCTGCGCCGGCGCGCGCAAGCTGGGCAAGGTCGACGACATCGTCGAGTTCGCCCGCCGCACCCGCGTCGACCTGGTGCTGTTTGCGCTGCCGATCTCGGCTGAGACGCGCATCCTGGAGATGCTGAAGAAGCTGTGGGTGCTGCCGGTCGATATTCGTCTCTCCGCACACACCAACAAGCTGCGCTTCCGCCCCCGCTCCTATTCCTATCTCGGCAAGGTACCGACGCTCGACGTGTTCGAGGCACCGATCACCGACTGGGATCTGGTGATGAAATGGCTGTTTGACCGTATCGTCGGCAGTCTCGCGCTGCTCGCAGCCCTCCCCGTGATGGCGGTGGTGGCGCTGGCGGTGAAGCTGGACAGCCCCGGTCCGGTGCTGTTCCGCCAGAAGCGGTTCGGCTTCAACAACGAGCGCATCGACGTCTACAAATTCCGCTCGATGTATCATCACCAGGCCGATCCGGCCGCCTCGAAGGTCGTGACCAAGAACGATCCACGCGTCACCCGCGTCGGCCGCTTCATCCGCAAGACCAGCCTCGACGAGCTGCCGCAGCTCTTCAACGTGGTGTTTTCAGGCAATCTCTCGCTGGTCGGCCCGCGTCCGCACGCGGTGCAGGGCAAGCTCCAGAGCCGCCTGTTCGACGAGGCCGTCGATGGCTATTTCGCGCGCCACCGCGTCAAGCCCGGCATCACTGGCTGGGCCCAGATCAACGGCTGGCGCGGCGAGATCGACAACGAAGAGAAGATACAGAAGCGCGTCGAGTTCGACCTCTATTACATCGAGAACTGGTCGGTGCTGTTCGACCTCGTCATTCTCCTGAAGACGCCGATCTCGCTGCTGACCAAGAACGAGAACGCGTATTGAATTGAGTTTCTTCGTCATGCCCCGGTTTGACCGGGGCATCCAGTACGCCGTAGCGCCAGCCGACTTCTCCAACGCGCGCCACGGAATACTGGATCGCCCGGTCAAGCCGGGCGATGACAGCAGTGTTTTGGCATACGATTAGTGTGAGCATCTGATGGCGTATGCGGCAACAGCCGGTGGAATGAAACTAGCCGCACCGGCTGCGCCGGGCGTTCTGGCCCTTCAGCGCGCGCTGGTGTGGCTGGTCGGGGCCTCCGGCGCGATCGTCTTCATCGAGCCGAGCCCCTACGAGATCGCGACCCTGCTCGCCGCCGTCGCCTTCTTCGCCACCGGGCTGCGCTTGCGGCTGGTGCTGATGCCGCTGGTGCTGGCGCTGGTGCTGCTCAATGTCGGCTACACCATGAGCGCGGTCCCGCTGCTCGACCAGTCCGAGGTCGCAAGCTGGATTGCGACCTCCTGGTATATGGCGATCACCGTGATCTTCTTCGCCATGGTCACCACGGAGGACACGGAGGCGCGGCTCGACATGCTGCGCCGTGGCCTCGTGGCCGGTGCGATGGTCGCCTCGCTGTCGGCGATCGCGGGCTATTTCAACCTCGTTCCCGGCGGCCACGATCTGCTGACACTCTATGAGCGTGCGCGCGGCACGTTCAAGGACCCGAACGTGCTCGGCGCTTTTCTGATCCTGCCGGCGCTGTTTGCACTGCAGAGCGTGGTTTCGGACAAGCTCGCCAAGGCCTTCCGCAATGTCATCGCCTTCGGCATCATGTCGCTGGCGATCCTGCTGGCCTTCTCGCGCGCCGCCTGGGGCGGATTGATCCTGACTTCGGCCTTCATGCTGGTGCTGATGGTGCTGACCAGCCGCACCAATGCGCAGCGTTCGCGCATCATCATCATGGCCATCGTCGCGGTGGTGCTGGGCCTGGCGCTGATCGCAGTGCTGCTGTCGTTCGACTCCGTCGCCGAGATGTTCAAGCAGCGCGCGAGCTTCGACCAGAGCTATGACGAAGGCCGCTTCGGCCGGTTCGGCCGGCACATCCTGGGCGCGCAGATGGCGCTGGACCTGCCATTCGGCATCGGGCCGCTGCAATTCCACCGCTTCTTTCCGGAAGACACCCACAATTCCTATCTGAACGCCTTCATGTCCGGCGGCTGGCTCTCAGGCGTGTGCTATCCCGCGCTCGTCTTCACCACCGTCATCACAGGCTTCCGCCACATCTTCGTCCGCGTGCCCTGGCAGCGCGCTTATCTGGCGGTGTTCTCGGCTTTCGTCGGCACGGTCGGCGAAAGCTTCGTGATCGACACCGACCACTGGCGCCACTTCTGGATGATGCTCGGCGCGATGTGGGGCATGATCAGCGCCGCACAGGCCTACAAGATCAGGTCTGACGAGGACGCTTCGTCGGCTTGAGTTTCAGCGCTGGCCTCTTCTCGGGCGGTGTGTCGATCAGCCCCTTCAGCGTCGCCGTCGCAGCAATGATGCTCTTGTAGCCCTCGTTGGCGAAGCGCAGCAGCAGCCGCAGTTCCTCGTCCGAATAGGCATTGAACACCTTCTCCATCGCCTGCTGCATCGGCACGTAGAGTTGGCCGATCTTCATCGCGGTCTCCGGCACGACGGCGATATAGACCTTGCGGCGGTCAGTCTCGTCCCGCTCGCGGCGCACCAGCCCGGCCTTCTCGAGCCGATCGACGACACCGGTGATGGCGCCGGTCGTCAGCCCCGTGACTTCGGCGAGCCGGCCCGCGGTCACGCGTCCCTCGAGATAGAGGATGTCCATGCATTCGAGATCGGAATTGGCAATCCCGGCCACGTTTGCCACGGCTTGTCCGTAGAGCACGCCCTGCGCAGAGGACCTGCGCATTGCCTCCTCCAGTTCAACCAACAACGCCGCGCGCGCTTTCGTCCTTGACAAGGTCGGCCTCATATCTTAGTCGATATATATCTTAGTCGCTAAGAGAATTAGCGACCGTAATTTCTCCTAACACCACGGAAACCTCGGGAGCAAGCAATGTCATTTCGTCCCCGCAAAGCCCTGATCATCGGAGCCGGCATCGCCGGACCCGTTGCCGCGATCCTGCTGCGCCGTGCCGGCATCGAATCGGCAATCTACGAAGCCTGGCCCTATTCGAAGGGCATCGGCGGCGGCCTGCAGATCGCGCCCAACGGAATGCATGTGATGGACGAGATCGGGCTCGCTGACGAGCTGATCAGTCGCGGCTCGATCGCGGAGTCCTTCGACTTCTATTCGCAAGAAGGCCGGCGGCTCGGCTCGATGAACCGCGACATGGCGCGGCGTTTCGGTCAGCCCGCCGTCAACATCTCCCGCGCCGCGCTGAACGAGATGCTGATCGACAAGGCCTGGTGCGCCTGTGTCTCGCTCTATTTCGACAAGCGCCTGATCAAGATCGAGGATCGCGGCGATCAGCCTGTCATCGCCTATTTCGCCGACGGCACGACGGCCGAGGGCGACTTCCTGATCGGTGCCGACGGCGTGCACTCGATCACGCGGCGACAGGTGGTGCCTGATGGTCCCACACCGTTCAACACCGGCCTGATCGGCTTTGGCGGCTTCGTGCCCCATGCGGTCCTCCATGGCCGGGAGATCGGCCGCCACGTCGAGACCACTTTCGGCCAGAGCGGCTTCTTCGGCTACGGATATTGCAGTCCGGACCCGAAGGACGGCGCGATGTGGTGGAGCACGCAGCCGGCGCACGGCATGGATGCCGCGATGTTCCGCGCACTGGACGCGCAGACCTTGAAGCAGCATCTGCGTGGTTTCCATCGCGGTTGGCACGATCCGATCCCTGATATCATCGACGCCGCCGAGAACATCGTGGTCACCGATACGCTCGACGTCGCGACCCTGCCGACCTGGTCGCGCAAGCGCTCGCTGCTGATCGGCGACGCCGCGCATGCAACCAGCCCGCATGCCGGCCAGGGCGCCTCGCTGGCGCTCGAAGATGCGATGCGGCTCGCCCGTCTGATGCAGGAGGGCCAGGAGCTGACCGCTACCTTCCAGGCCTTTGAGGCCGAGCGGCGCCCGCGCGCGGAAAAGATCGTCGCCATCGCCCGCCGCAACGGCAACAACAAGCGCGAGTTGAGCGCCGCCGGCGCGTTCATCCGCAATCAGATGATCAAGTTGCTGTTGCCGCTGGGATCGAAGAGCATGGATTTCATGTACGCCTATGATGCGCGGGCCGCGTAACGACAATCTCGCTGTCATCGCCCGCGAAGGCGGGCGATCCGGTATTCCAGAGACGGCAATGATCGAACCGAGAGGCCGCGGCATACTGGATGCCCCGCCTTCGCGGGGCATGACAGCGTGGTTGTGGCGTGCAAGACGGTTCTACGTCTCCACCTCGAACGCCAGCCCGGCATTGTCCCGCAGCCGTCTGATCAGCTTGTGCTGCATGGCTGCACCGGGCGTCCAGAATCCGGCGGCGACGTCCGTTGTGTCGCGCAGCATGCAGATCGCGCATTCCGAGATCATCTTCGAGGTCGAGCCGTAGCCGGGATCACGGTCACCGGTGACGCCGGCACGGACCATGCGGCCGTCGGGCGCAATTGCGACATAGAGCAAATTGAACAGCCCGTTCTCCCGCTCTTCCTTCGACGGCCCCTCGCCCGGCTTCGGCGCGCTCGGGCCGGTCTTCTCGGCATTGGCCGCCATCACGCGCTTGGCGTTGGCCTCGCCCTTCTCGCCGGGACCGGTCAGAACCATCTCGTCGTAAACGAAGTCCCGGCCGTAGGGAAAGCCCATCAGCATGTTGGAGCGATGAACGTTACGCGTGTTGATCAGCGCCATCATGAATGGCGCGGCCCAGGATTGCAGGTCCTCCTCGAGCAGCGGCTTGTTGCCCCTCGGCTGCTTCGGGCCGGTGAACCCGGGCGTCAGCGCGAACGGATCGTTCAGGATTGCGACGAGGCTGATGTCCCTCGCGACAGCATCAAAGGTCGCCTTGGCACTCGCAGCGGTGCCGCCTGAGAGCGTGCCGCGCATGTCGCGGACGCGGCCCTTTACGCGCGCGGCGGGCGCGCCGAACGCGCGCCTGGCCTCTTGCTGGACGAAGAACGTACCGAGCTCGAACGGCACGGAATCGAAGCCGCAGGAGAACACGATGCGCGCGCCGCTCTCCTTCGCGGCCGGCTCGTATTTATCGATCATCTGCCGCATCCAGATCGGCTCACCGCACAGATCGAAATAGTCCGTACCGGTCGCGACGCAGGCAGCTAGCAGTTCCTCGCCGTAGAGCTGATACGGACCGACCGTCGTGATGACGGACATCGTCCGCTCCGTCATCGCCTTCAGCGAGGCCGCGTCGGACGCATCCGCCACGATCAGCGGCGTGTCCGCGGGCGCACCGATGCCGTCGCGCACGGATTTGAGCTTGTCGAGGCTGCGGCCCGCCATCGCCCATTTCAGGGAGACGTCGCCCTTGTAATGCGCCGCCAGATATTCGGCGACGAGCCGACCGGTGAAACCGGTCGCGCCATAGACAATGATGTCGTACTTCGCGGAGCTCATGACTGGCCTTTATTTCTTTGCGTAACTCACGCCCATGCCGGCGCGGACGTCGCTTTGAATTCCATAGGGCGGGATCGGATAGCGCAGGCCGTTCTTGGCCAGCGCCTTCATACCCTCGATCGCCTTGGCGAGATGATGAGGCTTCAAGGCCATCAACATCTCCTCGTCCGGCACGCCGCCATAGCGCCGTTCGGCATAGCATGGCAAGGACAGGCTGGGCTCGCCTGATTTCAGCGCCCGCCCCCAGGAATCTGCGCAAGCCGTCTCGCCGACCACGCCCCATTCGAACTTCTTGTAGCCGGTATATTGCAGCCCGTTGATCAGGATGATCATCTGCCCGGGCGTCGCATAGACGAGGCAGATGTCGGGCGGATCGAGCCGGCCGCTCGCCAGCGGACTGACCGCGAGTGCCTGATATTGCCCGAATGGAACGACGTCGAGCGCCTCCTGGCGTTTGCGCGCATCCTCCACCGTACCATGCCAGACGCCGACATAGTTTTCGCCGGAGAGCCATTTCTCGTCCTGTGGGCCAAGGCCAATCACCGCGCGGCACTGCGCACCGACGAGGTCATCACCGGTGATACCGACGGTCCAGCCGAGCCGCGAGGCCATGCTGACGATCTGATCGGTGGTGTGGACCGCATTGGGCCGCCGGATCTTCGGGATCGCCTCCATGTCGGCGGCGCGCGCGAACAGCTTCATGCCTGTTACCGTCGTCTTCAGCCGCAACAGGCTGTTGAGATCGGCCACGAGGCCGGCAAGATCGATCGTACCGGCGGCTTGCTGCTGCATGGATTCCTCCCGACGCGGATCGTTGCGTTTCTGCGGTCTGTTCTAGTCCTTGGCCGGCCCGGGAAGCAACTCACTGGTCCGTCCCATGAGACGGTAGGCCAGAAGGCCGATCCACTCGCGCACAGCCACATCGGTTCGACCAAGGCCGTCCGCGCCGATATTGGTGAAAGAGAACAGATCGTCGCGACCGCCCATCCGCCAGTCGACGGGATAGGCTTCGACGTCGAAGCCGGCTTTGCGGAAAATGCCCATCGAACGTGGCATGTGGTAGGCGGACGTCACCAGCAGCCAGTGTTCGCCCGGCTTCGGTGCCACCAAACGTTTCGTGAAGATCGCGTTCTCGTAGGTGTTGCGCGAGTCTCGTTCCACGATCAGGCGCTCTTTCGGGATGCCGATGCTTTCCAGGACCGGCACGGAATAATCGGCTTCCCTGGCGTCGGTCGAGACCAGGTTCGCAGAGCCTCCGGTGAAGACGATCCGTGCATTGGGATAGCGGCGCGCTAGATCGGCCGGCGCGAACAGGCGATCGGCTCCGTGTGAGACCACCGGCGTGTGATGCGCCGCCGACAACTCGGTATCGACGGAGCCGCCCAGCACGATGATGCCGTCGGGCGTACCGCGCGCCGGATTCCATGGCGGAAAGCGCGATTCCAGCGGATAGAGCAAGAGATTGCCGAGCGGCGAAAATGCGGCGAGCGCGAGCAGAACGAGCGTGGTCGCAGCGACTTTCCGCCCGAGCCCGGCAAAGCGCGTTGCCATCAGCACCACCGAGATGATCCCGAGCTCGACCAGAAGATTGATCGGCAGCACCGCAGCGCCAAGCGTCTTGGACAGAACGAAGAACAGGGGAGCCTCGCTGAAATGATCGTGCCGATGACACGCAGGCTTGACCGGCCCGCCCGTCTTCAGAAATCTTCTTGGAAGAGGATCGATTGCCGGGTCAAGCCCGGGCATATCAGGTTCTCATGACGAGTTCTGATGAAACCGGATGGACGCGGCAAATGACCCATCACCACCTGCATTCGAGCCCCGAAACCTGCCATTGGGGCTTCTTTGAAGCCGCACTCAAGCCCGTTCTCACCGTCGCCAGTGGTGATGAGGTGACCATCGATACCATCAGCGGCGGTCCCGACGTCCTGCCCGATCGCAGCAAGTTTCACATCCCGCCTGAAATGTTCGAGGTTCATGCCAGGAACGAACGCATGCTCCCCGGCCACATCCTCACCGGTCCTGTCGCGGTCGACGGCGCCGAACCCGGCGACGTGCTGGAAGTCGACATTCTCGACGTCCAGCTGCGGCAGGATTGGGGCTGGAATCTCATCAAGCCCTTGTCCGGCACCCTGCCCGACGATTTCCACGAGACGCGCATCCTCAACATCCCGCTGGACCGGTCGCGAATGGTCGGCCGCATGCCCTGGGGTCTCGAGCTGCGGCTGAAGCCGTTTTTCGGCGTGATGGGCGTGTCCCCGCCGCGCGCCTGGGGCCGCATCTCCTCGCTGATCCCGCGCGCGATGGGCGGCAATCTCGACAACAAGGAGCTCGGCGCCGGCGGGAAATTGTATCTGCCGGTGTTCGTCCCGGGCGCGATGTTCTCCTGCGGCGACGGCCACGGCGTGCAGGGCGACGGCGAGGTCTGCGTCACCGCGATCGAGACCGCGCTGCAAGGCCGCTTCCGGCTGACGCTGCGCAAGGATTTGCGGTTCGGTTATCCGCGCGCGGAAACCTCGACCCACTACATGACCATGGCAATGGACCCCGACCTCGACCAATGCGCAGTGCGGGCGCTGCGCGACATGATTGTGCTGCTCGGCGAGATCAGGGGCCTGTCGCGCGAGGACGCCTATACGCTGTGCAGTCTCGCGGCCGATTTGCGGGTGACCCAGACCGTCAACGGCTCCAAAGGCATCCATTGCATGATCGAAAAGACGATCGTGCACGGCTGAGCCTGGCTCGCACTTCCTGACCTGCCGACGCCACACCGCCGTCACGGACCATCGCGCGGCGCGCGCGATTGCGTCCCTTTTTCCCAGCGATTCCAATGTCCTGAACCACCGTCACAACCCGGATTTGACTTCCACCCCCGAACCTAAATAGAGTCTTAATCGTTACTTTTATGTACCCGAGTAAGAGGCTAGCGTTCGGGCCATGGCCACCGAAAAAGCCGAGACTGACCGCATTCCCGTAACCTTGGCGCTCTCGACCATCACCTACCTGGAGAAGTTGGTGAGACAGGGCACCCACGGCACCAGCGTTCCCGGCGTCGCACGTACACTGATCGAGGAAGGCATCCGTCTCGCCATCAAGGACGGGCTTTTGTCGATTCGCGACAATGGCAGGACGTGAACGCGCCGGACGTGAAGCGGACGATCTCAGCGACTGATGGTCAGATGTCGCAACCTGGGACCGTTACAAATGCCTGTTCTCTCACCAACCTGGACCGCCGAACGAATTGAACTTCTGAAGCAGCATTTCGAGGCCGGCCTGTCCTGCCGTGAGATCGCCGCCGACATCGGCGTCAGCCGCAATGCCGTGATTGGCAAATTGTCCCGGCTCAATCTCACGCGCGGCCGCACCGCCGACGAGCGCAGGCGGCAAGACGGAAATCGGGACAGGAGCAACGCTCCCCGGGCGCCCAAAGCGGTGCCGCGCCTGCAATTCGAAATGCTCGCCACGATCTACGGCGAGCCGGACGCACCTGTGGTGACCGGACCGATCGACGAAGCCAATCGCTGCTCGCTGATGGAGCTCGGCGAGTACAGTTGCCGATGGCCAATCTCGACGCCGGGCGCGGAGGATTTCTGCTTCTGCGGCAATGCCGCGCACGAGGGCCAGCCGTATTGCGCCGGCCACAGCCGCCTCGCCTACCGTCCGAATTCCCGGGCACGTGTCATGCGCGGCTGAAGAGAGCCCTGCCCTCTCCCCCAACGAAAAACCTCCGGCAGGGCACTACCGGAGGTTCCTGGAGGCTTAGCATCAAGCTAAGAGCCGTGAGTATTCGAAACCGGCTGAGCCCTATATAGCTGAGCAACTCAGGTAAGTAAATAAGATTGGTTCCGGTCGAATCGCATAGCTCGTCTTCGTCGCTCGCGCAGGAGATTTCGGAGCCTAAGCAGTTTTCTTCACGAAAAAGCCCCGGCGGTTACCCGCCGGGGTTCTCTGATCGAGACATCGCGATCGATGATCAGAAGTTGCGCTGGGCGCGCAGCATCATGGTGACCGAGTTCTGATCCTTCAGCTCATACACGGCGCCCGGCTTGGCGGCGGTCGCAATCGCCGGAGCAGTGATGGCGCCGGAGTACTTCTGGTCCAGACGCGACCAGCTCAAGTCCGCAGTGAACGCCAGGTTCTTCACCGGAGTCCAGACGGTGTTGACACCGACGACGCCGAAGTTGAAGTCGGGGTTACAGGTCGAACCGGCGACGGCGATCGTCGCGAAGTTGGCGCAGATCAGGCTCTTGCCCGTCGTGCCATACTTCAGCTGGGCATAACCACCATAGACGGCGCTCGCCCAGTTCGGGCTCCAGTTGTGGGTATAACCACCACGGAGGCCCCAGGTCTTGACGGTGTCGATCCCGGTACCCGTTCCGAAGACGCCGTCAGCAAGGCCGGCAAATCCGATGCTCTGATACGCGGAGCCGCTGCCGCCGAACATGAAGAAGCTCTGCGGGAACAGGCTCTGGAAGTTGTAACGAGTCGCGCCGTCCGTGTAGACGGCCTGCAGGTTGATGTTGTCGCCCGCACCCGTCGGGATGTTCTTGATCGACAACGAACCCTGCACAGCCCAACCCCACTTGTCCTCCGGGTGACCGGCGGATTCCGTCGAGCCATAGTAGGCCGTATGGAGATCATGCGCAGCGACCGAGATCTGGGCCAGACCCCAGGCCTGGTCGACACGGACTGCACCGATGATGTCGGGGGAGCGCGTTCCACCCCAATCATTCGCACCATAAACGCCCGTCACGAACTGAGCTGCCGTCCCGGACGACACGTTCCAGAGGTTCGACTGGCCGTTGGAGGCCGTCGTCTCATCCTGCAACGCGAGCGAACCGGTGATGCCCTGGCCGAAGTCAGCCGTGTAGGCAACCTGGTTGACGCCGTTGACGTGGTTGGAGCCGCCAGGAATGCTATCAGGACCGCCAGCCGGATAGCTCTGCCATGGGGCATCGAAGATCGAGACCGTGCGGCCGAAAGTGAAGCCGGCGAACTGGATGAACGCATGGAAGAGACCGAGCGAAGGCGCACTGGCCGAGATCGCGGACGGATTGCTGCCGGTGACGTTGGACGTATCGTAGGTGAAAACCATATCGGCGTAGGTGCGGACAACGCCGTATTCGGTCGCGGTGCGGGTATCGACGTTGAGGTCGAAACGAGCGCGGCTGTAGTAGTAGTTGGTCAGACGGTTGTTCGACCCGCCGTTCGTACTGCTCGTGCTGTTGTTGAAACCATAGTCGCCGGCGCCGCCGAGAATTGCGTCGGCGCGGACGTAGCCACCCAGCTTGACGCAGGTGTCGGTGCCAGGGATGTAGTAGAAACCCGCACCATACAGCGAGCAGATCTTCACGTATTCGACGGCCTTGGCCTTCAACGGAAGATCAGCCGCCTGAGCTCCACCGACGGCGATCAGACCCGCCGCAGTGCCGAGCAAAAGGCTCTTCACCAGTTTCATTTAAAACCTCCAAGTTGCTCATTTTACGGAGACCGGACCGCAAGGCCCCCCAGATCCCCGTCTCTTCATCAAATCCGCTCGGCCGCTTCGCGCTTTCGGACACCCCCGCTCGAGACGCGAGGGACGTGAGCGGACCACCTGCAACGGGACGATCGAGAACTCCCACCGTCACCGATCAATATGCCTGCAGTGTTCCATTAAGCAAAATAGTTTATTAGATCAGCTTTGTAGTTTCACTAACTCTGTGTCTATCGCGCAACACCGGATTTGGCGAAAAGATTGACCGGATCATATTTGTAATTTCCGTGACATAATTACCCTGCTCTGCACTTGCGTCAGGACAGAGTTGCGTGGACTATGCCTGCAGCGAACACCAGCCAGAACAATCAGCTTGCGGGAGTGACGCCGTGTCAGCGACGAGGAAAGAAGGGGCGCGCCTCCGCTCCGCGGGCAATCTCGATATCATCAGGCGATTCACCTGGGAGATATCGTCGATCAACATGTATCTCGAGGAGCTGCGGCAGTACTGGGCGAGGACACTCGGCATCAGCGGACCGCAATGGCTGATCCTGATGGCGATTTCCGACCTCGACAAGGACGACGGTGTGCCCGTCAACGTGGTCTCCAAGCTGCTTCACGTCGACCCGTCCTTCGTCACCACCCAGTCCAAGCTCATGGAGAAGAAGGGCCTGCTGCGCCGCCGCCCCTCGCCGACCGACGCGCGCGTGGTGCGGCTGTCGCTGGTCGAAAAGACGCAGAAGCACATCGCGAGCCTCAACGAGCAGTACAAGACGATTCGCGAATTCGTCTTCCAGGAGTTCGATGAGAACGAGCTGACGGAATTCACCGCCAAGCTCGCGACGCTGAAGACCCGCCTCGAAAAGGCCTGCGTCAGGATCTCCCTCGAGTTTTGAGGCGCAAATCCCTTTTGGACGCCGGCGCTGCGCTCAGATCCGCCTGCCGGTGGCGCCGAATTGCGATTCGAGCCAGTCAAAAATGTATTCGTTGGCAAGGGTCGGGTTGTCGGCATGGGCCTGCGCCGCGCCGGTCTCCGCCGCCGTGAACACCTTGAGCACGACGTCCGAACTGCCGAGCCGCGATTTCTGCACGATCTGACGCGCCCGGTCTGCCTCGAGCCAACCATCCTCGCCCAGCGTGATCAGCACCGGACATTCGGCGCTCGAAGCCATCAGCGGCGCATGCGGCACCGGGACGATGCTGAGGTCCCTCATTGCAAAGCGACTGGCAAAGAACGATCGCTCGTGCAGATCCCAGAGACCTCCATCACACACGGCCGCTGCAAACCGCGGCTCCTGCAACACGGCGCGTGCAACGAACGACGAGCCCCACCCGTCGGCCACGATCGCAACACGATCGAAATCGACGTCGCTGCGCAGCTCCAGGTAATCCATCGCGCTGGCGATCGAGCTCTCGAGGTCCCGACGCTGCAGCAACACGTCCACGTAGTCGTCGCGCTCCTCGCCGAGCAGATCGAGCGCCAGCATCGCGAATCCGCGATCGCGCGCATGCGGCGCAAGCTTGACCAGGAATTCCTCTTTGCGATGTCCGGGCTCGCCGATGCAGATCACGGCCGGAGCGCGGCCGTTCGTCGCAGGCGCAGGCAGGAAATAGCCCTGCAACGAATGACCTTCGACCCATGGGATCGTCGCGACTTCGCCGGCTGGCCCGCGCGCCGTGAGGAAACGGCGGGCGCATTCCTGCATCGCAAGCACCGCGACCCATCGGCGTTCGTCGGCGGGATCGAGCGGCATCGCAGCCGCGCTGTAGTAGTTCATTGCGCGCAGCCAGTTGCGTTGCGCGGTCACCATATGGCCTTCGGCAAACGCCGCTTCGGCACGATGCCTGTTGGCCCGCGCCAGCTTCTTCCACTCGCGATGCCAGGACTGTTCGTCGCCGCGGTTCAGCTGCCGCGCGATCATCAGGCATTCGGCGATGGTAGCGCCGCCCTCCTGGGCCGCGGTGAGCAGCCGCGTGAACTCGGCGGAGATATCCTCCCTCTCCGGGCAGAGGACAAAATCGTCGGAGAGGCATGCGGGTATCATCGGAGCTACGCTTTATGATGGCGTTACCCTGATTCAGTAAACTATTTTAGTTCGCCAACCAAGCCGGGCTGCGCCGAATGAGACCCGTTCGAGATCACCATCGCTTGAACAAAACACACATGGCGCATGCGTGACCTTCGGTCGGATCATGCGGACGACGCGCGCGGGAGGCAGGTCAAATTCTCTGCGCAGATTTATCCGAGCAAAATGACCGTCGCACCTCTTGCGATGATAATCGTCATACCTATATGCCCGCGCTCGTTGACAGTCTCAGCCAAGCCGCCAGCCGACGTCCCGGGTAAAGCTGTCGAAGAATGCCCTGTCATAGGCCTGCTCGGGCGTCGCGCGGACGCGCTCGTCGAGGCGATTTGCGTCCTCGCCAACGAGAATGCGCCATCGCTCCGCCTTCACGCCATCGAGAATGATCCTGGCCGCCTCCGCGGCCGTCGTCGGTGCGTCCTCGAGGAAGCTCCGGGCGCGCTCGGCGAACACCGCCTGGATGTCCTCGTCCGACATTTTGTCAGCATCTGGCACGCCTGCCGCCACCATGCGCTTGCGGGTCAAAACGACCTCGTCGGCATTGAGACGCGCCGAGCCGTCAGGGCTTTGCAGCTTACGCGAATTGGAGACGATCGAGGTGCCGATATGGCCGGGCATCACCACCGAGCATTTGACATGCGGCGCGTGCAGGCGAAGGTCGTTGATCAGCGCCTCGGTAAATCCCTTCACCGCGAACTTCGCCGCGCTGTAGGCGGTGTGCGCCTGGTTCATACCGACCGAGGCCCAGAAGCCGTTGACGCTGGCGGTGTTGACGATGTGGGCTTCGTCCGCCTTGACCAGCATCGGCAGGAAGGTGCGGACGCCGAGATAGACGCCGCCCCAACAGATGTTGAAGGTGCGCTCCCACTGCTCGCGCGTGTTGGTGAACAGGCTGCCGCCGCCGCCGATGCCGGCGTTGTTGAACAGCAGATGGATCTTGTCGGTCTCCTGCTGCTCGGTGAGCTCATCGCGAAAACGCTTGAGATGATCCTCGATCGAGACGTCGGCGGCGTGGGTCGTGACGCGCAGGCCCTGCGGCAGCTTCTCGACCTCGCAGAGCCGCTTGGTCTCGGCCATCGCGGCTTCTGAGACGTCGCACATCGCGACATTGCATCCCTCGGCAACGAGCTGGCGGGCGAGCTCCCGCCCCATCCCCGTGCCGCCGCCGGTGATGACGGCGATCTTTCCAGCAAACTCCTTCATGGGACGTCGCCCCTCCCGTTATCGGCATGTTTCTTCGTTGGCGCGCCGCGGCCGCGACGCGCGCAAAATGTAGCAGCGCCGCGTCCGGGCGCAAAAGCCCATCGAGGCGGCTCATTTCGCGGCACGGATTATGCCGCCGCCGCTACCGCATTGCTGCCCGTCGCCGCGGCACTGCCCGCCAGAGCTCCCCGCCCAATCGGGTTCCCCGTATTTGTCCGGCTTCGGTTGAGTGGCACGAATCATCAAATGAGACGCTGGGGTGAGTCGGCCCAGCCGGGCGACAACAGGCTGTGGCACTCGGCTTGCATCCCCCTCGTGGTCAAAGCTACCGATGAGGTGACTGGAATGTTCATTACCGTCGTTGCCGTGCTCTGCAGGCTTAGCGGTGCTGCTTCAGGTAGCTGTGTCGAGGAAATCGTGACCGACAGCAACATGACGCCCGATATATCGATGATGGCGTGTGCAGTCGGTGCACAAGCCCCGCTCGCGAAATGGATGGGCGAGCATCCGATCTATCACGCCAATTGGCGCCTCGAGCGCTTCAAATGCGTGCCGGGTCACTACGAGATCAAGGGCCGCGCCTAACGGCCTGCAAAACGACTCGTAGCGAGGAGACGCGCCGGGGGCCGTCTTGTCCAGGGGGCGGCGCCCAGCGTGAGGACGATCACACCTTCGCTTTAAGCCACCGCACGCACAATCATCGCACGCGCGCGTCGCCCCTCCGGGGTCGGCATCAGTGCGTAATTATGTGGCTGGTCGCGCAGCAGATGCAGCTCCGCCGGCACCCCCGCCGCCCTTGCCCGCTCCGAGAGTGCAACGCTGTCCGGATAGAGCAGATCGCGCGTACCCGAAAAGATCGTCATGGGCGCGAGCGAACGGAAGGCACCGTTGAGCGGGCTGACGAAGGGATGGCCGACATCGAGCTCACCGGCATAGAGCCGCCCCGCCTCGATGATGCCCGGAATGTCCTGCATCGGATCGCGCGCCGCGATCTCCGTCTGCTCTGGGCGGCCGACCGTCGCATCGACGCCCGGCGAGATCAGCACGAGCCGGGCCGGTTGCCGATGTCCGCGATCGCGCAGCCACTGGCAGGCGGCAAGCGCGAGGCCCGCGCCGGCTGAATTGCCGACCACGGTGACCTTTGCAGCCCCGGCATCCTCCATCAGCATCCGCAACAGCTCAGCCGTCGCCGGCACGACGTCCTTGGCCGTCGCGCGCGGCGCCAGCGGATAGATCGGCACGACGCAGACGACGCCCGCCTTGCGCGTCATCTGGCCGACGAAGCGCCAGTGCGCCGGCACGATCTCGTTGATATAGCCGCCGCCATGCAGGAACATGACGTGGTTGCAGCCCTCGTGACCCGACGACGGTGCCGTGTAATAGACCGGCCATCCGCCCATCTTCGTCAGCGTCACCTGAACGCCGCGGCCAAGCCCCGTAGGCTCGTGCGAGGCCGGCTTCAGCGCGAGCCTCTGAACATGTGCCTGCACGGCCTCGGCCGAGGCAAGCTGCTTCTTGTAGGGAAGCAGGCCGAGTAGCCAATTGAAGAGGCGGCTCTGCAAGCTCGGCGCAGGATCGTTCGAACGTGTCGCCCACGAGAAATTGCATTCGCAAAGCCGCCCGATCGACAGCATCTTCGCAACGCTCATGCTCCTGCCCTCATTTTCTGCGCCCGGCTAGCACCATTTTGCTTCTATCCTTGCATCGTTGACCCCGCCATAATGCGAGCAATCGCTCGCTTTTTCTACTCGCATTCGAAACGGCAGGCCATGGCGCGCAAGGCAGCGACGAAACCCCGGAAAAAAGCCTCGCAGGAGCGATCCCGCGCCACGGTCGATGCGCTGGTCGAGGCAACTGCTCGCATTCTGGTTCGCGAAGGCTTTGAGAAGACGAGCACCAACCGGATCGCCGAAGTCGCCGGCGTCAGCATCGGCTCGCTCTACCAGTATTTTCCGGGCAAGGAGGCGCTGGTGGCCGCCGTGATCGATCGTCACAACGAGGAAATCATGGCGCTGGTTCGCGCAGCGCTCGTCGAAGTCGCCGAGATGCCGATCGAAAAAGCCGTGCGCCGCCTCGTCACCGTTGCGATCGAGGCGCACCGCATCAGGCCCGAACTGCATCGCGTCCTCGCCGAGCAGATCCCGCGTGCGGGCAAGCTCGACGTCGAAGCCTATGGCCGCGAGGTCCACGCGCTCGTGCGCGCCTATCTCGACAGCCGCCGCAAGGAGATGCGCAAGCTCGACCTCGATGTCGCAACCTTCATTTGCGTCAGCGCAACCGAGGCGGTCGCGCATAACGTGGTGCTGAACCAGGCCGAGATCCTGCCGGAGAAAGTTGTGCGGAGGCTGGTGGATGAAACGACGCGGATGCTGGTGGGGTATCTGCGGCGGTCCGCGTAGCGGCGTCTGGCCTTGACGGGGTTGCGGCCGGCCGGCATGTGCGAGGATCGGGCGGGCCCCGTTACAGAATCGTCGCTCTTCAAGAATACGTGCGTTGGTCCCTCCAGGGGTTGAACCGCGTACAGAAACCCCACCTATCCGGGCGGCGAATTACCTGATAAAGTAAGTTGATGCAGTCACAGGAATGGAAGGGAATTGTCGTTGGGTCAGCGATTGCGTTGCTGTCAGTGTCCCTTTTGGCAGCCGATGCCCTCATGGACCTGAGCGCCAGCGCACTGGTCAAACGGCTGCAGAGCGCAGGAGCCTCCTTCGTCGACACGATGGGGCAGCATCAGCTCGCTTTCGCCGTCCGGGCGTGGACCCATGAGACGTTGCCCCAGGAGACGCCGACCCAGGAGACTTGGACCCAGGAGACTTGGACCAAGAAGATTTGGACCCACGAGACCCGGGCTCATGGCAAGGCTGCTCCAGAGCCGCACTGCCAGAGCCACGCGTGCGGATGGCCAGCCGCCGGCACAGACTCGTCCCGAAAGCAGGACCTCGCTTGCCGACCCGCGATCACGCAAGCATTTAGTCAATCTCTGAAGAAAATGGTCGGAGCGAGAGGATTTGAACCTCCGACCCCTAGTCTCCCAGATGCGCATTAATCTTTGTTTTTGCTTGTCATTTTTGGCAACCTGGGAAAATTCCCAGCGTTGAAACCGTTGCGCTTTCCATTCCTATTGGCAACGGTTTGTTCTCACTGCGTTCGCGTGACATAAGCTGCCGCCCGGGTGAGGTGTAGTGGAAAGCAGGAGGCGGAATGAACGACCAATTGGTTCAAGGTGACCGTTTGTCGCCTGTGCGATCGTCGCGACAGCGTTTGTGGCACTCAACACGTTCGTGGACGTCAACTCAGGCGTGATCAAAGCTGGTCGAGGGTGGCGAATGAGCCAGGGCCGCGAGCAAAAGATCACGCTGGGCGAAATGCGCGCCGGCCAAGGCGGGACGCCCGGCTTGCTGGTCTATTGCGCCGACTACCGCTGCGGCCACATGGTGCGCCTGGCGCCGGACGAGGTCGAAAAGTGGGCCGACGACGTCAGACTGTCGGATCTCGAGCCGCAATTCACCTGCACGAAATGCGGCCGCCGCGGGGCCGACGTGCGACCAGATTTCTAGGCTACTTTGCGCGGCCACATAAACGGCGTCAGTGCGGTAACGATCACGTCGCGCAACTCTACCAGCTTCTTGTTTTCGGCAGACTCCTTGTCCGTGATCTTCAGCGCTTGGCACATTAGGCGGACGACTGCATCCGGAGTCATGTCCAGTCGTTGCGCGGCCAAGGAGTAGTAGCTCTTAGAAGGGAAGTCGCGGATAAAATCGTGGAATGCTCCAGTTAGTGAAGCTTGCAGACGAGATCCTTCCTCGGTGAAGATCGTTGCGAACGCCGGCTGCCAGCCACCAACCGGAGCGGCGACCTCGAAAGCTGTCCTCACTTTAGCCAAATCGGGATCTGGTTTGATCGGGTTCATCAAGGCGACAAGCATGACCTCCGCACGCAACTTTGAGCGCGAAAGAATTTCCTTGTGCAAGGTCACGCCCCTGAATGAGGCCTTCGCCGTCGTGATGAAGTCTCGGTATCGGTCGTCCGCTGTTGCTTCGCTGATACCGGTATATTTCGCAATTGCTTTGAAAATCGCCTCGAGACAAATGAACCCCTCGATCTCGAAGACCGGGTGAGCTTTCACATGTGGATGTGAATTCAGCACAGAATCCGGCTGACCATCTCGATCAATATAGCCAACAGCCTCAAGCCCACCTGTAACCACACCGGACCGAAAAACCGAAACGCACTCGCGGACGGCATGACAGCCGCCCGTTGCAACGACAGCTGTCCGGGGGCAGTCGTGCCAAGCGCTCAAGATCTCCAGGTCATAGCTGTCCGGCTTTCCCTCGCAGAAGACGAGTCTTGACGCGGTGACCGAGAAAGATGCTGCGCCAAAAACTTGGGCCACTAAATCGGCCGGGAGGGCAGAAGCAGGGGGAAGGAGATCGGCAGTTGTTTCCGAGCGAGCGATCGCAAACTGCGCCCTTCTCCGTGACAATGCGAACGGGATATCGTGAGTGATGTAAACGAACCGAGTATTGGGCGCCAAGTCTTCGAGATCATCCCATAGGGCGCGCGCTAGCAACGGATGGAAGAATGACTCGGGCTCATCGACGACGATCACGGCTCTCGTGCAGCTGACTACGCGAGCGGCAAGATAGAGAGCCGTGCGCTCACCCTCGCTCATCCGAGCGATGGGATAGGTGACCTTTTCGGATCCAATTTTCCGCTCCACCACAGGTTCGTAGTCGATCTTTATTTGGCGATTGGGAAAATGACGATTCCAGCAGCCGACTACCTTATCGAGGCGAGTGTACACGAGATCGTCAGACGGCTTTCTCTGAGCGAGCGTTTCCGTCCGAAAGCCGACAGCTCTCTCACGGTCCTCAGCTAATATTTCAGACAGGAGGTTTTGGAGCTCATAGGACTGCCGCCAGTGCTGGGACATCATTTCATTCAGCACATTCCTCACGTTTTGACTGGCCTGCGCCAAGCGCTGCATCGGAATGTCAGGAATTTCGACATTACGGAGTGCCGCGATCCGCTCCCCGTCGCTGTTCTGCGAAATCGATACGCCCAATCGAGTTTTGCCGACTCCATTAGGACCGATGATGGCAAGCGGGTGATCGCCTGGGACAACCAGGCCGGAAGGAAGTTTGATATCAGGCATGAAGGTAATGGGCTCAAAAGAGTTGCGGTTGGGCTTACCACCCTAACGTGCGCCAGCTCAAGCGAGACGGTTGAGGCGGTCAACGCCCTTCCGCAGCCCGACGATAAATCCCCGGTATCCCCGAAACTCACAGAGGCTGTGAATAGGTCGAATAACTCGCTGGTCCGTACAGGCACGGATGCGCGTGAGTCACGGAGCATGGCAGATTGCAACCGCTGAGTCGCTGGTTGCGGCTCACACGAGGGACGGAGACCGGCCCTTTGGCAAGGATGTAAACCCGACCCCCGCCCCTCTGGAGCGACACCCGCACGGTGATGGCCAGGTCCGCACGATCTGGCCATCACCAACTGGAGTCTCGGCGCAGGGTAGCGAGGCGGAGATTGTTGTAAAGGGCCGGATCATTACCGCCTTTTGGAAACCCCCTAGCAACCCCGCCCATGCGCCAGAGAGACTTTCGACCATGACGGACAAGCCCCAAGCCGAAATAACGCACCACGGTGCCGCTGTGCGGCGCGTGGCGGTCAAGGCGTTAGCCGAGACCCTCGAGCGATGGGAAGAACGCGCCCGCAATCTTGGCGTCATCGCCCGCGCACCGGCCGGCACATGGCTCATGGCTCCCGCGGAGGCCGCGCGTAAGCTTAAAGCTTGCGAGCGCGACATCGCTCTGCTGCGCCAGGCGATCGGCAAATCCCCGGAGAAAACCCCGGAGCGCGGTGGCGACGGCGCCTAAGGCTTTGGTGAGTAGCGGATTTTTCGTTCGCCTTGGGTAATGTGCCGCACGGCTTGCTCCAAATCGTGCTACCAGCGCTCAGATTTGAGCACGCTGAAACGCGCCGAGGTACCGACCGGCATAGAGGTTGCAGTTTAGACGGTGCTGAGACTTTCGGTGTCCCAGTTCAAGAATAAACGGCCGCCTGGTGTGCAAATTTGAAACCAGCGGCCCCACCAGGTGGGAGGCTAACGTTGCCCAACAACACACCGCCGCCGGGCCCTAGGTTCATCGTTCGGAAGGGTAGCGTTGACTGGATGGTCTACGATCGAGAACTCAAGAGACCAGCGCAGTTGGGAAAAGATGGTTACTTCGCAGAGAGGTTGACAAAGGAACAGGCCGAAGAGCTTCAGCAGAAGCTGATGGACGACCTCGTTACGCAGCGGAGAACACGTTCTGTCGCTCGGCCAACGCGCCGGGGCAAGCGTCGGCCATAATGCATCAGTCAAGTTCCACACTGCCATCATCCTTCACCAGGTGGACCGTCTGATCGTCGCCCGGCGGGCAGAGTGGAGCGCAGATCACACAATCGCCCTAAGCGCCACAACCTGGATTAGCTTTCCGCAAAATGTCGCCATACCGAGCCCGCACGGGCGATGTTCAGTTTTGAGGCGGCTGGCACTTCTATCCAAATGGTCGTGCCGGATAACTGAGGGCCCTGGCGGGAAGCCCCCCGGCTGGGGCCCTTTCTTGTAATGGTGCCACTGGGCTCGGACACATCAGCACACAGCACTCCATGCATCCGAGAAACGAGAACAAAAAGCGGCGGTGCGAACTGCACCCAACCGCTTAGAGTTTCAGGAACAATGGCCGCCGCATAAGCTTGTGAATCCCGCTGGCTCGCGGGTACGAGCTGGCGGAGCGGCCCCGGCCCCACTCCCCCCTTGCCCCCTGCGAGCCGGGGCCGTCTCTCCGCAGAGTATCGGAGTAAGCGCATGCGTGCCTCGCCCTCGATTGTGCCGCTGGATCGTTTGGACCGCGACATTTACCTGGTGCTGGAGGACTTCGGGGCGCGCGCCGGCTGCTCTTGGCGCGAGACCGACGAGCAGGACACCGACCGCGAGACGGTGCTACGGGACTTGATCTCGGGCCAGTATGCCTATCCAGTGCGGATCGTCGTCTTCAACGCCATCGAGGGCTGGTCCCGCGACGCAACAGAGGACATCGCCGATGCGCTCGCCGAGCGCGCTGCTCATGAAAGGCTCGATCTCTCGCCCGCGCTTGAGGCTTTCGTCCAGGCCAACGCCACGAGGCGCCTAGACGTACAGCTCGCTCTACCGCTCCGAGGCACGGCGTAAGGCAATCCGCTCGACACACGCCGTGGGAGGATTGTCTGTCAGCTTGCGGCCAACAACGCGCCATCCTGCGCGCGGGCAGCGAGGGACGATGAGGGCGTGGACGGCCCCGGCCCCGGTAGAGGGGAGCGGTGAGGTCGGGGCCGCTGGAGGTTACCTGGTCTTCACGCTAGCAAGGACCAAGCGAGAACGAGGCTATCAAGCTTGCAGCATTCCTACTGTTCGCTTCAGCACTGTTCCGGTTAGGAACTCGCCCTGTCGGCTCGGCTTGGTAAATTCGCGTGTGAGTGCATATCTGGGCTTTCATGCGTATCGCGTACGAGCTGTGCCTTGCTACCGCTGGCAAGCAGGTGCCCGACGGGCCGGACTGGATTCACGAAGTAAAGCATGATGGCTACCGGATGCTGGTTATTCGGGAGAACGAACGCGTGCGCCTGCTCTCGCGCAATGGCACCGACTGGACCAAGCGCTATCCCTGGATTGCTGAGGCCGCGCTGAAGAATCGGCAGAAGCAGTTCGTCATCGATGGCGAAGCCGTGGTCCTCGGCCTCGACGGCATTTCCGATTTCAACGCGCTGCACTCCCGCAAGCACGAGCATGAGGTGCAGCTTTACGCCTTCGATATCCTCGCCATGGGCGGTGATGATCTGCGCGCCCTGCCCTTGCACCTGCGCAAGACCAACCTGGAAACGCTTTTGGCGCGCCGTCCGGACGGCATCACCGTTGCGCCTTTCGAGCGCGGCGAGATCGGGCCGGAGCTATTCCGAGCGGCGTGCCGCATGGGTCTCGAAGGCTTGGTCTCAAAGCATCGGGATCGGCCGTACCGAGGCGGACGGCAGAAGCACTGGGTGAAGGTGAAGAACCGGGCTCACCCCTCGATGGAACGGGAGCTGTGATGGCTCAGCTGTGATGGCTTACAACAACCACTCCCCCAGTACGTAGTCGGCCGGTCGACGATCCTCAACCTGCCGCACTCTCCCGGCGCACAAAGAAGGTGTCATGACCCGGCTGTCAGCGCTGTTAGCCATCTTGGCGATGCTCATGCCTGGCGGCGTCGCGGCGGCCGAGAACATCGAGGGCCGCGCCAGCGTGATCGACGGCGACACGATAGAGATCCACGGCACCAGGATTCGATTGTGGGGCATCGATGCGCCGGAGAGCGATCAGCTTTGCCGGGGCGACGACAGCGAGCTTTACCGATGCGGGCAGAAGGCGGCCGCCGTCCTGGCTGGCCTGTTCTTTGCGATCCAGCGCCCTGTCATCTGTGCACCGAAGGATCGAGACCAGTACGGTCGCATCGTCGCCGTGTGTAAGCTCGGCGACCCCGGACCGGATATCGCGCATTGGATGGTCTCGAACGGGCATGCGCTCGACTGGCCGCAATATTCTGCGGGCCAGTACGCAGATGCCCAGCGCCGGGCCGAAGGAGCCGGCGCCGGCATGTGGTCTGGTAGCTTTGTCGAGCCGTGGCGCTACCGGGCCTGTATCCGTACCGGCGAACGTCCGTCGGAGTGCTCGGACAAGGCGCCTTTCCGATGATACCCAGGGGGGTGGGCCTTTCGCGGTTTTGCCGTCAGTAGAGTGAAGGCCATTTTCAGCTGCGCTGTTGCCCGCGCCAAGCGGCACCGAGCTGCGACACGGCCGACAGCAGGAGGTTGAAACATCCCGCAGTAGAGCGGCGAACAAGACGCCAAACGCCGTATGCTGCGACGAAATATAGAAGGCCAAAGGCGAGAGCGACGTCCCAGCTTCCAAAGCCGAAATCAAAAAGTCTGTCGAGGATCAAGCAAGCGATGCCTACCAGCGAGGTCATACTCGCCAAGTACCATTGCGCAATGCGCCTCTCAGATGCCCATAAGAAGTACCAGCAGAAGCCGACGAGCAGACATGTCGCTGTTGCAGCTAGGAGAAAATACGCCAACCATATGCCAGCTTGCCCATACTCATTTCCGTGCGAGAAAAGCCAAACTGCGAAGGTTCCTTCAATCGCACAGCCGAGTCCGTACCTTGCGTTGCTCACCGCATCCTTGTTGGTGAAGGCCATTTCAATGTCAGACACAACACCCTCCCACCTCTGCGCCGCCGGCTGACGCCCTGATCGCGGTCATGCCCGAGGTCACGGAAAACTTCTCTGGCTCAACAGCCCAATATCGGTTGAATATTTTTGGCGCCGGGCTGGGCGCGCAATTCCCCAGCGTCACGCGGCCAGAAGCTACCAGAACACTACCGGCGGAACCAGCTTGAGGATCGCGGCACACCGGAATATACGGGGCCGATATGAACCTGCCCCGGGACCATCATTACAATCCTAGGTTCGCGCAGAGCCGCTGGGTCGGAAGCGACGGCATGCTGTGCGCGATGAAGCTTGTCCATGGCGGCAAGCTCTGGGCAAAGCGCCGCCCTCCTGCCGCCACCGGCAAGCGGTACGACTTGTACCGCATCGACGGCGTGCCCGAGGCGAATTCGCAAGACCTTGAAGTTGAATTCATGTCGCCGCTCGACAACGACGCGGCCGTGGTGCTGGACCGCCTCATCACGGGCAAGCCGCTGACCGTAGAACACCGGCTGACGTGGGCGCGCTATCTGCTCTCGCTGTTTTATCGGCATCCTGAGGGGGTCAAGGCAATCAGCACGCATATGGCCGACATGTGGCGCGAAGCTACTGACGCGCTGAAGGTTGATTTCGCTGAGGCGCAGGCGAGGAGTGGTTTGCCCATCCGTACGCTGGCAGAAGAGACGGCGCGGCGTAACCCGGGCGCGGTGGGGATCAGTACCGCCAACATGATTGTCGACATTATCCACGACAGCCGCGCCGTGCCAGACATTGCAGCGCTTCCCTTCACGGTTGTCGATGTCAGCAGGTCAAGCGTCTCGCTACTCACCTCGGATCGACCGCTCGTTATGCCGTTAGGCTTGGATAATCCTGCCTGCTATATGGCGTTGCCATTGTCGCCGTATAAGCTTTTCGTCGCGTCAAAAGACAAGCGCTACGCAAAAATGCTTCCGAATACGGGACACACCAAGGTCGTCAAGGCGATGAATCTTGATGTGGTCCGGCAGGCGCGCGAGTACGTCTGGGGCAGCGACGACACGCAAGCGGCGTTTGTAAAAAAGCACATTGGCAGTTTGCCGGACCGCGACATCTTGTCAGATCAGCAGCGCCAAGAGATCCTAGCGGTGGCGCGCGGCGCCTAGCGTTTCGGGACTCCGCGAGAGCCAGAGCCGCCGGTCTGTGGTCCGATCAATGAGCAGCGACGAAAAGAAGACATGGCTAGACGATCTCTCAGAAGCCCGGGGCATCTCCGCGCGGTTGAGCGCCAGCCTGCCTGATAGCGTCGACATCGCTGCGATCGGTGTATTGTCTAAGGCGCCGTTCCAGCTTCTTTCCGTTCGGGAGGCGCTAATTTGGCGAACCGAAGAACTCGGACGCAACGCGTGCGACGTTCTCGAGAGGAAGGATTTCACGGTCGCCGCGATGCTGATACGCGGCATCGCCGAGAGCGCCGCCATGGTTTGGTATCTCCTCGAAATTCTGGAGCAGCGAGCGAACTACACGCCGGGGCAACTCAACGATAAACTGATGCGATTGTTTGCGGGCACCAAGCTTTGGCAGGACATGCCAGATCCGGTCAACGTCTTGACCTTGGTCGAGAGAATCGACCGAAAGCTGCCGGGATTTTCAGCCGCATACGACGTGCTGAGCGAGTATGTTCACCCCAACTGGCGCGGCGTCTCCGGCCTTTATTCGAAGATCGACCAGCCGAACTTCATTGTTCATTTTGGCCGAGGGCTCCGCGACGAGGAGGCGGCGAGCCAGTTGGCGCACGCCCTGGTCTCTGGGCTGATGACGTTCGAACTCGGCTACAACAATATCTCTGATCTGATGCCCGAGTGGATCGACGGGCTTGAAAAAATTTGGCCCGACAAAGATCCGGGTCCGAAGAACTGAGCACACGGCAACGTCGTGTGCTCCCAGCCTCCTCACTGATAGCTTCCGTCCGGCTGAAGCGTGTAGGTGTGGCCATTCTGGATGACCTGCTGCGGTTTATTCCGCGCGCCTCCCTGCGGGGGTTTCCACCAGTTATTCGGGTCAGCAGGATCACCGCCCTGAAACGAGTAACCGTCCCGCATCTCCCCGATCTTAGGCGGCGGTGGCGCCTGGCCGACGTCGAGGCCGGAGGGATCAATCCCGTTCTGCTGAAGCCGCCGGCGGACAGCGGCCGAGTCGGCGCCACGCGCGATCGCGTCTCGGGCCTGCGCCAGCGGGTCGGCCGCGGCAGGCTGAGCGGGGCCTGTCGGCCGGCCTGCCGTCGGCGTAGAGGTCTCCTGGGGCGGCGGCGGGCCTGCCGCGGGCTCCGTGAAGAGCCGGACTGTGTTTT
The DNA here is from genome assembly GCF_900113735.1 of Bradyrhizobium sp. Gha. Classification (GTDB taxonomy): domain Bacteria; phylum Pseudomonadota; class Alphaproteobacteria; order Rhizobiales; family Xanthobacteraceae; genus Bradyrhizobium. Next base: position 65,683 of record NZ_FOQM01000008.1, on the reverse strand, counting down.
CGATCTGGTGCATCGCCTGGACCGCCTTGGCGCGTTCCTGGGGCGCCGTATTGGGGTCCAGAGCCAGTTGACGGTACTGTTCGTGGTCGGCCTTCAGGGCGTTGACGACGACCGGAATTTTCCCGGCCTCCGTCGCCGGGTTGGCCAGTGCATTACCCTGCGGCAGCAGGTCGTTCACCCACTTTTGTGCTTGGACGGTCTGACGACCCGGCGCGCCGAGGAGCACGGTTCGCGCAAGATTGTTGCGGATCTCCTGGCTTTGCCGCGCTTCCTGCACTGCTGGAGCGATCTGCGGAGATCCGGTGGCAGCCTTCAACACCGTCGTCGCACCAGGAATTGCGCCAATGTCTTCGTTCAAGAAGGTCGAAAGCTTCGGCCCGAGGCCGGAGGTGGCGGCGGCGTCAGCCGCAGCACGACCGCTCGCCGGGTTCGGCGCCGTCAACGGCTGCGCAGCGCTGGCGCGCACGTTGTTGTCTCGCGCCTGGCCCAGTGCGGTCTCCTGGCTGACGGGCTGAAAGCCCGTCGCCGGCACCGTTCGGCCGTCAGACAGGATCACCGTTTGGCCGCCATCCCGAGAGATGCCGGTGGTGCCGCTACGCGGCTCAATGAGTGATTGCTCCGGCAGGTCGACGCCGGCGATCTTCTGCCACCGCGGAGACATGCTGCTGAAGGGGTCTGCGGCCGCCGCCGGCGTAGCGCCGGGCTGCTGCGTATCCGCGACACGTCGGAGCATGCCGCCGACCACGCTATCCTTGGTTGGCGCCGCCTCGCGCCCGGCTGCCTGCGAACGCGGCGTCAGAACGGTGCGGCCATAGGTGGGGCTTGACGGATTATCGTCGTAGGTCTGCTCGAACGTGTTGTCGAACTTGTACTTGTCACTCGCAGCCTGCTTGTCGGCCTGAATATGCGCGACGTCCCGCGAGGCACCCGCTTGGATGTTCGCGATGCCGCTGCGGTTCGCAAGATCCCGACCCTGGCCTGCGGCCGTCGAGGAGAAGGCCCCGCCTGCGCCCATCGTGGCAAGAGCGAGACGGAGGTCGTCCACTCCCGACGCGTGGTTTGAGACGGCCAGCCGATTGAAATCTGCAGCGTCCTGGCCGGTCTTGCCCGCGAGCACGCCGTAACGCGCAATGGCGTTGCGATCTCCGCTCGCCGCGGCGTCAGCCAGTAGCGGGATGTTGTCGTTCTCGCGTTTGAGGCCGAACGCCTTTTGGCGGTAGACCTCCTTTTGCGCTTGATCGCCGAACATCGCTTCGCCGAGGTCAGCGATGGTTTTTCCGAGAGCGGAGTTTTCGTTGTATGCGTTGATGATGCGCGGCATCTAGTCCTCAAGATTGGTTTGAAAGACCGGGCTCGCGAATTCCGGATGGCGCAGCGGAGAAGTTGAATCGTAGCGAAAGTTGCGGTCAGGCAACGGCGACGCCGTTGCTCGGAATGTTCGGCCGCGTCCTGCCCAGATATTGGCCCAGCGCGATTGGCTCATCAGTGACGACGGTGACGTGAAGCTTCTGCGCCGCGCCTTTCGCCGTAGCGTCGACAATCTTGCGCAGCACCTTCGCGAGATCGCCGGGAAAATCTTCGCTTCTCGGGTCCAGAACAGCTGGAGCAAAAAACGTCGCTTTCCGGATCGCCCAGCCAAGGGTGTCTTGCGGTAGATCTTCGAATGAAGCGGGGCGTGACAGGCCATGCGGCACGGGCGCGTCGTAAGCCGCGTAGAACAGAATTCGCGCCCGAGGGGCGACCTCGAGCAGCTGGCGTTCAGCGTCCGTGCACTCGCGCGTGAAGGGGTAGACGAGAAGGCACACTGTGCCGTCTTCGAGATGCGAGATTTGATTGCCTGGCTTTTCCGGCAGCTCGACAAGTCGAGTTGTCATTGTGTGTCCTCCTTAGCGTTTGATGATGTAGTTCATGACGATCGTTTTCGGCATGTTGTTGTGTGCGAGGCCGCCTCCGGTGTTGTCGATACTCGTCACAAGGTTCGCAGAGGCGACATCAGTGGAGACGTTGAGCACCGTCGCCCCGGTGTCGTTAGAGCCGAATCTGACTTTGTTGGCGACATGCGTGCCGGTGTCGCCTTGCAACGGGATTTGAGTGTTGTGAACGTGACCCAAGTCTACGCTGTGCGCGACGTGATTGTGCGCAGCCATTTCGGCAACGGAGTTGACGTGGCTGAGTTCGCCACCGACCGCGCCCAAGGTCTGAGCGTCTATCAATGGCGAAAATCGTGCGGAGACACCGCCCGCCGTTGCCGACGCCGCGGTATCAAAGGTGATCGTGGTGCCGCTGATGCCAATAATTTTGGCGTTCGACTGGATGTTCTTCGTCGACACGTACATGCCAACGAACAGCCCTGCCGCAGACGTCACGGTGGCCGTCTGGCTGCCCGAAGTCGTGCTGATGGTGGTCGAGACCTGCGTAACGTTCGCGGCGCTGCCGCTGGCGTTGTCACGACCGACGCCAATGTACGCGCGATTTGGAATATTGAACGTCGTGGAGCCGTCGCCTATGCCGTACGGCGCAAAGACCAGGGGTGACGTACCAGAGATGGTCGCCGGCGCGCTCAACGTGACTTGAGTGGCAGAATCGACGGACTGAACCCTTGTCCCGTTCGTGATGCCGGTGCCGCTCAATTGCATGCCGGGAGAGATCGGCGTGTAGCCGCCGTTGGTCGTGTCCGTAAGCCCGGTCACAACCGCCGATCCCGACACCAGCGTGCCGGTTTGCTGGATCGTGATGGCGTTGAAGAGATTGACGTCCGTTACCCGGCTCTTGGCCGAGCCGTCGCACCAGTACCAGCCGGACTGAAGGGTCAGACAGGCGGTCTCTTTGATGTCGCCGGCCTGAAAACCCAATAGCGAGGTACCCAAAAGCGCGTTCTGCGCAGTGGCATCGGCCGCAGTCAGCAGCGCACGCCCTGCGGCAGTGCTGTCGGAAATGGTGGAGGACGGCTGTGTGTGAGACAACGGCGCCTTGCCGGTATCAAGCGCTTGCAGCGAAGTCTGAACGTTGCTGGTGAGCGTGCCGGAGGGTGTGACGGCGATCATGCTGGCGGCTACAAGCGCAATCGTCGAGAAGTCGACGATGAGCACCCAGTTTCCCGCAGCGAGATCGGTTGCGAAGACTCCGGAAGTGTGTGCGGCAAGGCACCGATAGAAGGCGCTGCCGTGTGTCACGCTCGCATTGACGCCGTAGGCTGTCGCAGTCACCCAGGGCAACGCAGGAGCCAGCCCTGCAGTCTGCAGCGCGGGCGACAACGCATCGAAGGTGACGGTCCCATTTTTCAGTCCACCGTCGTCGCGCTGAATCTGCGCCAGGTTTGCTCGCGTCGCGTCGAGGGTGGCTTTGACGTTGTTTAGCTCGATATCGACTTGCGAGCCGGGCAGCGCCGCAGTGGGGTTCTGCGCCTGGAAATTTGAGAAGCTGAACGATCGATTGTAGGCCGGAGGCTGAGACACGGGGCATCCTCAAGAGAGGTACGCCGCCGGCGAAGCGACTTGTGATCAGCCAGTGAGGATAGAGTATCGCAAAAGAGCCCAAACGGCAACGCCTTCATCAAACTCAACCCGACTTTGTTGTCGGTTAACCTCGCGCGCTGCGCTTCCGTTCAAATGCCCAAACCGTGAAGCTCGCGATGATGTTCGGGATGCTGTCCTCCAATCGCCGAGCAGGAAAATCGTCTTCCCATCTCGTTTCGATGCCTTCGGGTAGCTTCGCCTCGATCTGGCAACTGAGCCGGCCGTTTAGTTTCTGAAACGACATCGACGCTGCGCGCTTCGCTTGCTCCCCACCTTCGAAAACCTTGAATTTGGTCCGGTGCGAGCCGTGCCCCACGATGATGTTTTTGTCGTCGGCCTCGATCGTGAAACCTTCGCTCTTGAGCACCCACATCAGGGTGTTCAGAAATCGCAGCCGCCGCCGGCGCACCGGCTTCCGGAAATATGGCCGGTACAGGAAATACAGCGTGTTGAACGCGGGATCGCTCCCGCGCGCATCGTCTGCCAGCCACTTCTCGACAATCGGATGCTTGTGTCGGCGCGTGCGCAGCACGGTCGGATCGTACGCTTCGACGGTCTCGTCCCACAGGCGTTCGTAGATTCTCGGATCCATCGCGTTGACCCCGAAATTTCAAAAAATCGCGCACTAGCGGAGGCGGCTGCCGGAGGTTTCCCCTAGAGCTTCCGGGGGGGTGCCGGGGGGTGGGATGCCGCCCCTGGGGCTGAGCCCATCGAGCGCGTGGCCTCGCCACAATGGCTAAGGCAGTAACCACGCGCCGCGCAAGGCCGCTGCTTCTGGCATGTAGCCTGATGTAGGCTCTAACTATCCAAGCGGCTCAGGTAGTTGCGCGACCGTTGGCGCTACATTGGCGCCGCAACTACGGTCGATGCGTCGATTCGTCCACTGCTTAGTCTACCCCGCGTCGACCACTCGCTGCACGACGCTCGTTCCGACGCCAAGCGTCCGGCCAATCTTGAGAATGCCCATACCCTTCGCGCGAAGGCTGCGGATGCGCTTCTCGACCGCAGGATCGGTGCGGCGGCGGCCAAGCACGGTCCCGCGCTCCCTGGCGCGCGCAAGCCCGGCATTGACGCGCTCCCGGATGATGCCGCGCTCGAATTCAGCAAACACGCCTAGCATCTGGAACATGGCGCGGCCGGCAGTGGTCGACGTGTCGAGTCCCTGTTGATGCAGAAACAGGTCGACGTTCTTTTCCCGCAGCGCCTGCAGGATAGCCAACAGGTCCGTCAGGGATCTGCCCAGCCGGTCGACCGACCAGGCAGCAACCATCTCGAATTCTTTCGCGTTCACGGCTTTCATCATGGCGTCGAGTCCGGGGCGCTTGTCTCGCCCCTTGGCGCCGCTGATGCCGGCATCTTCGTACACTCGGACGATTTGCCAGCCCGACCGCTTCGCTACCGCTTCCAGCTCGCGGCGTTGATTGTCCGTCGTTTGGGCGTCTGTACTCACTCGCAGATAGATCGCGACTTTCTTCATGATCCGCCTCCCTGGTGAAAACCCTGAGCGCCAGCGTTAAGTCCGACATATACGGAAATCAACTATTTTTGGTATAGGACGCGGCGTCCGATTTTGTTGAGCGCTTCCAACGGCACCTGCCGAGGAATTCGCTCGAGGTTTTCCGTATGGGCAAAATCGCGGCCCCTGGCGCGCCCATGCGCCTTGGGCGGGCTTTCACTCGTCTGAAGCCCCAAGGCTGCCCAGGGGGCCTTCTATGCCGACGAGACGGGCATCCATAGCGGCCTGGAGCTGACGCTGTGGCGCTCGCAGATGCTCGGGCAATGCGCTGCGCTCGATGGTCGCCAAGCGTAACCGGCCATTCGATAGGGTTTCTCGCAATTCAAGCCGGCGCGCCCGCACAAGCGGCGCCGGGTGTTGTCGCCTGACAGACGTGCGGTTTCCTTCAACGCGTTCGAGCATAGCCAGCCATTTCGCCGCATGAATCCGCTGTTGAGCCCTGAGCGACAGCTGAGAGTTTTGTCGAGATTGGCAAAATATTTTCGGCCGCCAAACCGGCGGCAACGGATTGAGTTGTGTCGCATTTTGTTTGGATGGGGCGTGTAGAGAACTGAGAGAAGATCAACAAAATCAATAGCTTACGTTGACAATACGCGATTTGGCGCGCATCCTCTCACTACAGGCTGAAAACCTGCAAGGCGTAGTTTCGAACATCAAAAGTCCCGGTGGCACGTACGTATGTCCAGGATCCGACGGGGTCTAAAGGTACGTCGCGGACCATCTACGCCTGGTCTTTTTCACGCCGGGGAATCAGAACTCTAGCCCGCCTGAAAAGCGGAAAGGTGTAGCAGATGACGAACGTCATTCCGTTTGGCCGAAAGAACCACATGACGGCAACGCCGGCAGAAGATCAGGAAGCGAACCGCGCGCTCGAACCGCGGGCGCCATTCAGCTTTGACATGATCCAGCCCGGGGGCGGCGATCTTGTCCTGATCGATGCTTGCGTGCCAATGGCGCTGGCCGTGCGGTTCGCCGAGTTGATGGCTGAATTCCAGGAAGATAGCGCTGGCAATTCGAACAAGCGCCGGTCGCGCAAAAAGGTCGCTGCGTCGGCGTAACCTCCGCCCGTTCAAGCGAACCCGCTGCGCTCCAGAGCGTGGCGGGTTTTCTACGTTTGAGGGTCCTTCTGCCCAAGGGGCAAGGATTTGTCTCCACTGTCTCTTGCGCGCGCGGTTAGGACGGAAAGGACGGCAGAGACAGCACTAGAATATAAAAAGGGGAGAAAGGCGATTCTACAGCCGCGCGCGCAAGAGACTCCGGAGACAAATTTTAGCACACTAAAGGCCGCCCTTGGGCTCTTTGTCTCCACTGTCTCTTGCGCGCGACACATCGCGTGTGGATTTCCGAATTCAGGTGCCGAACCCATGTCGCTACCAGAAATTATCGCCAACGGCGGGAACACGGAATTTGTCCAACTGCTCGACGCCAGCGGCGTTGCATTCCTAATCGTAGGGGGCGCGGCGGTTGCGGCGCACGGCTGCCGGCCTACAGGTGCGGTGGATGATCTGGATATCGTGATCGATCCCACTACGGAAAACGTAAGAAAATTCATTGCCGTACTTGCGGCGAGCCACATCAATTTCCAACATCCGGATACGGCGCTCGCCAGGCCGGGCGTTCAACTCCCGGTCAAGCATCTGCACTATTACCTTGATGTGCTGACGCCACGCGCCACCAGTTTTGCAGACATGTTCGAGAAATCAGTTCCGGCAACACTTGGTGGCATGGCCGTTCGTGTCGCCTGTCGTGATGACTTAATCGCTATGAAACGATTTGCGATTGCCCAAGACGATCCGAGCCGCGCAAAGCATGAGGCGGATTTGGCGCGATTGGAGGAACGATGAACGCCAGCAAGAACGGACACGACGAAGAATACATGCCCGTCGTCGCTGCGCTCGCCCCGGTGCTTTACAACCTGCCGCCAAAGATAATCGCCATCGACGGCCGCCCAGGTTCAGGAAAAACTACGCTCGGCAGGTTTCTGGCGTGGTGGTTCAACGTGTCGCTAGTCGAAACAGATCACTTCTTGTTCGAAGGCGAAGGGCTGTACCGATATCGCACCGGCGAAATCCAGCGCATCATCCAAATCCGCCTGGACCGCAATTTGCCCGTCATCGTGGAAGGAGTGACCGTGCTTCGGCAGCTTGCGACGATGAACCTTGCGGCAGACTTCATGATTTATGTCGATAACGCTGCCGCGCCGACCTTCCGCCGCGAATACGAAGCACAGCTTGCGAAGTACGAAGCGGAATTCGAACCGCGCCAGCGTGCAGACTTCACGCTGGCGCTGGATCACTGAGCACTGATCTGGCTTCATGGGGCCAGCCCCTTAGTTTGGTGCAGCCGTGCCCGACAGGCCTTTGTCTCTGCCACGCCGCAGCGCCCCGGCTTGTGCGATCGCGTCCATCGCCTTGGACCGCCTTTCCCGCTCGCTCAGGCCCCGTTCGGCGAATGCTACGTGCACCGCCGGATTGACGGCCCAATGTGTCGGCCGGCCGCCGGTGAACTTCGTCGGGCGGAGCCAGTCGTTTAGCTCGAGGTCGCGCATGGTGTTGGTGAGATCGCCACGCGTGTCCTGTCCCTTGAAGGCCGAGTAATTTTTATAAACGTCCCGTTCCGTGATGGACGCCAGCCCGCGAGCGACGATGTAGCCGGCAACCCAGCGCGCGTGCTCCTCAATCTGCGACGCGCCCAGGACGTGATTATAGAAAACTGCGGCATGCGGGTGGGCGAACTCCTCAAGGAATCGCCGCGCCCGCCGGGCAGTCTCGCCGGACACCAGCTCGGCCGGCTCCGAATCAATACCTAGAGCCGCCTCCGGCCGCGCGTACCATTCGACGAAGTGAAACACCAAGGCGAGTCGCCCGAACTCGTTCGGGAGCTTTTCCAGCCACTGCGCAAAACTGGCGGACGCTTTCGGCAGCGCCATTTCCCGCTTCACAAAGGATTCGAGTTGGCGCCGTTCGCGGTCACCCTCGATCGTAAACCGGAACCGCCTGCCAGCGCCCGAGTCCACCAGGCTACGCGCAACCCGATGCACCGCGTCGGCCACATCGTCATCAGGTGCGATATCGGGATCTTCATCGTCTGGCAGTTTCTTGATGATGACCGGCAAGAGCCGCTGCAGCATGCCGTCGTCGGTAAGCCCGGCACTGAGCGCCTTGATTTTGGCCGGCTGCATGCCGCCCAGGACCGAGACGGCGCCGACCGGGACGTGGATCGAGTCGCGGCCCATGCGGTCGACGGTGACGGCGGCACCATCCTTGAACTTGAGCCAGATCGGCCGATCCTTGCCGCCCTTCGCGCGGTAGGCGTCCATTCCACCGAACAGGCCGGCGAGTTCATCACCGAAATACAGCAGGCCGTCGGGGTTCTGATCGAGGAGCGCCACAAGCTTTTCGGTGGTCGCATCCTCCACCAGCTTGCGACGGAAAATCGGCTCGCGCGTGGTCTCCTCAAAGTCGGGCGCGATAATTTCGGCGCGGCCATCGGCTTGACCTATTGCCGGTCCCGACTTAGCGAGCTGGGCCTGCTTGGCATCGTGCGCACGTTTCTCTTTCGCGTAGCGCTTGGCAGCGTCGCTCTCGATCTCGTTCACCGGTGCCATGGCATACTTCAGCGTCGCCGATTTGTTGCTGCCCGGCGGCCCGAATAGGCCCATCCACAGCACCGGCCTCACTGTCCATCCGGTGTCGTGCTGGCGCATCTGCATTTGATTGCCGGCCGGCACCAGGGAGCCCAGCGCCACGATACGCGCGGCCGCGGACGCGCCCGGTTCAATGCAGAGCCGGCGCGCATCATCGCGGGCGGCCGCTTCGATGATCGCAGGCACCACGCCCAACGGCAGGTCCGGCGGATTGGTCTCGTCCATCCAGACGTCGGCAGGCTCGCCCCATTCCGCCGCCGGCGCATCGGGCGCCGTGTCACTGGGCTTCGCTTTGGGCTCGGCGATCGTCACGCTGTCGAAACCTGACGCCCCGGCAGTGCTTGTGTTGTTGGCCCAGGCCCTCGCAATGTAGCGCGCGTCCAGTTCCTTTTCGGTGCGATGAGCCCATACGGCAAGCAAGGCTCCGAAATCGGTGGCGGTAAAGCCGCCGGCGCGGCCGAGGCGGCCGGCCAGCGCGAAAGCGTATCCGGATGGCGAGACGTCGTTTTGCTCTGGCGCCGGCGTCCCGGCCCACAGCTTATCGAGCACGGGATCTTTGTTGCGCGCGGCCTCAAACTTCTGGCGCAGCGCGCTCGGGAGGTCGTCGTAATGGTCGACCTCGGGTAGGTCGATGTCGGGCAGCTTAGGGTCGCGCTTGGCGGGCGCGGCAGTGGGAGGCGCCCAAGCGCGCAGCGCTTCGAGGGTGACCGGAAGGCCCGTGCTCAGCGGTAGGACGCTGGCGAGCGCCGGGGGCCGACCCTGTGCGGCCTTATCCGCATCGGGAACGTTGATGGTGCCCGGCAGGCGCATGATGCGATCGACGTTCTGAACCGAATCGCCGCCGTATCTGTCCCTTAGCGTTCGGCCTATGCCCTCGACCAGCTCGACGTTTTCGGGCGTTGCCGGCAGGCGCTCTGCCAACTGCCACCAGGCTTGATATCCGCCGCCACTATCGACGACCAACGTCGGCGAGCAATCTGCGCTGGCGACGCGAGTGATGACCTCGAGCAACCGCGCGCGCTCCTGTCGGAAGTTCGCGCCCGAAGGGTCGCCCCCTTTCACCTTCTTGGTATCGAGGTCGACCACCACCGCACGGATGGTGCCAATGTCTTTTTTGAAGAGCTTCTTTGATTTGGGTGCTTCGGCCCGCGCTTGATTGACGGACGTGTAGATATTCTTTTTACCCTGTCGGGTCTCAATCCACGCAATCACTGCGTCGCGTTGGGATGCCGAAAAGGTTGCAGCTTCGATATAGTCGGGATGGTTCTTTGGCAGATGAGGGTCGATAGCTGCGAGATCGTGGCGCCCAGCGGGATCCAGACCCTGAAGGATGGCGACAGCCACGTCGGTCCTAGTCTCAAGTTTCTCGGCGGCGGCGCTGCTTCGAGAGGGCTTCATTGCAGGCCCTCCGGTCCGAACAAGCGTACCTCGCAGTTGCGGCCTTTCCAACGATCCACTGCGGCCCGCCAGGCCTCTGCCTGTGACGGCGTGGTGTTGATGATCGTCTGAAATTTCGAGCCCGCGTTCGCCGCGCTGACCAGCCATCCGCCGACGTTGTCGTAGAAGCTGCTGCCCGGTTCGCACCAGATGGCGATCTGCTGCGAGCGCTCGAAGCCCCAGCGCAACGTGCTTGCGTTGAAATCCGCCACCTGCTCGGTGCCGGCCTCAGCGTGGATGTTGAACTGGACGAAGTCGTGAGCCTCGATCGCGATGCGTCGTGCGCGTTTTGAGAGACCTCCACCGGGCGACAAACCGACGTTGGCGATGTTCTTCGAACCGCCTGGCACGATCAGCGTGTGGAAGCTGGCGCCGCTATCGGGTACCAGGAGCGCAGCAAGAATGTTGTCGGCAGCGCCTTTGCGCTGCGAGCCCTTTTCGTGTAGGATTTTCAAGTGAAAAGCTCATTTTTGCCCGGTGCTCGTTTGCGGCGACGCCGGGCAATTTCTTGACCGGTCACACCGAGCGATTGGGTTCGACAACTCCTGGGCAAAGATGCCCGGAGCCACGGGCGTGGGTGCGAACCACCGCGGAAGACTGCCCATCGGGCAACACCGCTCAGCAAGGTAGGCGTAGAACGACAGCGACCGGGCTAGACCCGTGTGCGCTTTAAGTTGACGCGTCCGGATATTCGCTGGTCGACTTGAACTGACGCGCACGCGCCCAGGCGTCCAGATCCTCTACAGCGTACGTCACGCTGCGCGGGGTGAGCCGGATGAACGGCGGGCCGTCGCCGCGCACGCGCATCTTGTCGAGTGTGCTGGTGGCAAGCCCGAGATACGCCGCAGCCTCCGGCGGCCGCTTGTAGGTCGGATTGTCTGGCGGGGTCGCCTGCCGACGGGGCTTCGCAGGCGGGCAGCCCTCTGCAGTCGTTTCTGTCATTCGATTTTCCTCAGCTATCCGCGACACGTGCTCGTGTTGCCTAGAGTTGAAATTCGCGCTGAGGAGCGGAATCAACAACGGCAATAATGGTGCAGAAAAACGAGCGCGAGTTCAGTCGCTTGGCAGCGTTAATGGAGCACTCGTCGTAGCCCCGTAATGCGCTAGGCGCGCGAGCAGAAGGGAGACGCCGCCGCTGGGAGGAGAGCGCCGCGCAAACTACGACAATTTTTGAAGGCACCTAAATGTACACATACGACGCCAACTAAGGCAACACGCGGCCGGTCGCTCCAAAACAAATAAACTAGGTCGGTGCGCGGCATGCCCGCTGCTATCCTAGCAGCATGGCGAATCGCAAACCCGATACCGACGGCGCGCCCCGCGCGCGGCGAGCAGCGAAGAAAGCTGCGGTACGCGGTCTCGGGAAGCTTCTCGATCAGGAATGGTGGCCGCTCGAGGTCGCGATCGTGTGGGTTGCCACCGGCGATATAGAGCTGACCAAGTTGGCCTTTGGTCGCATCATCGAGCGACGCGCATATCCGGGTGAAAAACATCCTTCAATGGGAACGTGGCTCATGACCTATGAGGGTCGCGCGACGTTGTATGAGGCTACCCCGGGGGCAATGTACCGAAAGCACATTCGCGGAAATTGGAAGCCCGGCGATCTGAGCGTCGAGCATCCCTGGTCCAGGGCCATGGACGAGACCGCGGCCATGTTGCGAAAACACGTGTCGAGCAAACGGGGTCGCCCGCGCGATACGCGACGGCTAGCGCGAGGAAAGCAGCGTGACGAAGTTGAGTGGATTCCGACGCGTGCCTGGTCAGGCGTCAACCTCGTCGACCATCGTAAGTGGGGCATGATCATTTTCGCGGATGATCATCAGACTACGGGACAATGGCGCGACATCGATGTTTCGGCAGAGCCGTTCAAAGCACTCGGCGCCGACCGCGGACGTCAAACCATCGCACAACGAAGCGACTCTTTAGTGCGTGCTCGAAAGAACAACGAGCGCGTTCGGTTGAAGCTGGCAAAGCATGATGCCGAAATGGGCCGGCCCGCAATGACGCTCCGCGGGCGCCCGAAGGGCAGCACGAACGTCCGCCATTAGTTATCCTAAGTTGCTGAAAATCCGACCGTTCGCGCGTTTGATTATTCCGATTGTTGATTCCTTGTTGAGCCCTAAAACGGCACCCAATGGCAAATCGCGGACAATCGAGGATAGTTGAGTATGCCGACCGCACGTGAGGACCCCGCGCGGTCCGGCGGGCCTGAGATCTTGAAGCGCTGCCTCACCAAGAACGAGGCCGCCGCCTATTGCGGCTGCAACACGCTGGCGGCATTCGACCGCTGGCGGGCCGAGGGGATTGTCCCCGACGCCATCCCCGGCACCAACAGATGGGACCGGAAAGCCATCGACCGGGCACTGGACCGCGCTTCCGGTCTTGTGACAGACTCGGCGGCCGAATTGTCGCCCTATCAGCGCTGGAAGGCCGAGAATGCGCCTCAGACGGAAGCCGGACACAAAGCTCCGCGGCATTAAGCGGACCTCCAAGAGGCTCGCAGACGGGTCGGTCAAAGTCTTTCTCTATCACCGCGCCACCGGCCTGCCGCTCGACCCCGGCAATCTTGTCGAGAGCTACGCGGCCGCGGAGAAGCGCAAGCGCCCAGCGGCGAGAAGACGCTGCAGGACCTCATACGGTTTTTCGACAGCTCGGAGACCTACGCCAAGCTCAGCCAAGAGACGCGCGATCAATATCCGTGGAAGCTGAAGCGCATCGAGCAGAAATGGGGGACTGTCCCGGAGGAGACCTTCAACGATCCAGATGACGCCGACGCCTTCGCTGCCGACGCGCTCGCCTGGCACCAGGAGATCGGCAAGACCTCGCATCGCTCGGCCGACAATCTGATGTCGGCGCTGTGCCGCGTGCTCAGCTTCGCCAAGGAAAAGCGACGGATCAAGTATCATCCCATCCCCTCGTTCGAGCGGCTCTACAAGAGCGATCGCAGCGAGAAGGTGTGGTTGCCGGAGCTGCAGCACCAGTTCATCCGCCTGGCGCGGCTCTCGATGAAGACGGCGATGATCCTAGTCAGAAACACCGGCATGCGCGCCAAGGACATCAGGACCTTTCCATGGACGCGCTACAACGGCATACAGTTGCAGATCCGCTCAAGCAAGACCGGCAAGCTGCTCTGGATCCCAGCGACGCGCGAGCTGCGCGACCACCTCGACAGCCTGCCGCGATCGGGCGCGTTGGTGATGTTGACGCCATCAGGCAAGGCCTACCAGCGCCGTTATTTCAATGAGCACTGGCGCGAGGACTGCGACCTGGTCGACGCCGCCAACGCTGCGGCGCTCGGCGCTGATGCCGACTTCGTCCGTACGGCCGACCTTAACTTCCACGACAACCGCGGCACCGCGGCGACGCAGCTGTGTGAGGCCGGGGCGACGCCGCAGGAGGTCGCAGAGGCGCTGTGCTGGACCGTCGAGCGCGCGCAGCGAATGTTCGAGGTCTACATGGCCCGCCGCGGCGTGATGGCCGCTAACGCCATCACCAAGCTCGAGGAGTACCGCGAGCGCACTGGCGACTCCCTGGCATCCCAAGAGGCGAATCGGCGGTAGGCTTGCCTCACGTTGCTTTCCGCTGAGCCTGGTCTGTCTCTTGAACAGCTCTAAAGAAATCCCCGTTCTTGCGCATAATCCGAGTGATACGATCAGGCGTAAGGTCGCCAGCTTCCAGCGCATCAAGCAACTGGGCATTGTTGTGCACATAGGCAGTGATCGGGAGAACCGCGCGAGGCGCTCGGTCCGCCTTGGCCAACTCGAGATGAGCGCTGTATTCGGCCAGTGAAACATCGAGGATCTGCTTAGTTCGGTCTCGCTTGTCCCGATACCGGGATTGAACCACCATGGTGGCGATCGAAGAGACCGAACCGATCATTGCTCCAACTAGACCGAAGACAGCAGCCGTTAAGCCCGCATCCATTTCCCCCTCCGTGTGACGGACGCAAAAACACTCTGCACGTTGCGGCCCATCTAGCATTTCGGAGGTGCTGAAGAGAGACCGCAGCGAACTTTCGGCGAACAGTTTTGGCAACCAAATGGCAACTGGGTGGTCCGTGACAACTGACCGCCCAAAAACAGCTTTGGTTTTATTGAAGAAAATGGTCGGAGCGAGAGGATTTGAACCTCCGACCCCTAGTCTCCCAGACTAGTGCGCTAACCGGGCTGCGCCACGCTCCGAACGTCGTTCCATTAGCTAGGATCGGCTCAATGCGCAAGGCGAGGCGCACCATTTTGGTGCCTTCGCCCAAAGCCCACGGGAACAAACCGCAAAGAGGACGAAAGCGCCCTCAGGCGTCCTTGAGCGCCTGGTCCAGCATCTCCCTGCAGGCGACGAGATCGCCGAGCACGCGTTCCAGCCGTTCCCGGTCCAGCGCACTGGGCCCGGCCGGCGCGGCCGCGGCGCCGCCCTTGCGGAAGGTGGTGAGGATGTCCTCGTCGTCGACCTCCGTGAAGCGGAAGTCGATGCCTTCCTCCTCATCGCCCTGGTAGTCGTCGTCGTCGGAATCTGCGCCATTGACGCCCTTGATGGGCGCCTCGTCGTCGGGCTCCATCAGGCTCGCCCCAATGGCGTCCTCGATGGCGCCGAACGAGACCGCGGCCGAGCCATCGGCCAGTCCCTGCACCGATTTGACGCCGTGCTCCTTGAGGATCCGCTGCACGCCGCGGATGGTGTAGCCCTCCCCATAGAGCAGACGACGGATGCCCTTGAGCAGATCGACGTCGTCGGGGCGGTAATAGCGGCGGCCGCCGCTGCGCTTCATCGGCTTGATCTGGGAAAAACGGGTCTCCCAGAACCGCAGCACGTGCTGCGGAATGTCGAGTTCCTGAGCTACTTCGCTGATGGTTCGGAACGCATCCGGCGCCTTGTCCAAATGCCAAATCCTTCACGTAGGCGCGATTACGCCTCGGGTTGAGCCTTGCTGGCATCGCCATTGGTGCGGTGCTGGGCGTTGATCCGTTGCTTGAGGATCGCGGACGGCTTGAACACCATCACGCGGCGCGGCGAGATCGGTACCTCGGTGCCGGTCTTCGGATTACGGCCGATACGCTGGCCCTTCTTGCGAACCATGAAGGAGCCGAACGAGGACAATTTCACCGTCTCGCCCTTTTCAAGGCAGTCGGTGATCTCCTTCAGCACGAGCTCCACGAAGGCGGACGATTCCGTGCGCGACAGACCCACCTTTTGGTAGACGGCCTCACAGAGATCAACACGCGTTACGGTTTTGCTTGTATCGGTCATCGCCCTGCCCCACATCACGGCGAACAATTGTTGTCTGAAATTAGGAGCTTACGTTCCGGCGGTCAACACCGCTCATCAATGCAGACGCATCGATATCAGGCGCGGATTCGGCAAAATTTTATCGATGTGGCTTTACCAGCGCACCAGGGCCGAGCCCCAGGTGAAGCCGCCGCCCATCGCCTCCAGCAAAACCAGGTCGCCGCGGTTGATGCGGCCGTCCTTCCGCGCCACCGACAGCGCCAGCGGGATCGAGGCAGCCGAGGTGTTGCCGTGACGGTCCACCGTCAGAACCACCTTCTCCGGCGCGATATGGAGCTTGTGGGCGGAGGCGTCGATGATCCGCTTGTTGGCCTGATGCGGCACGAACCAGTCGATGCTGTCGGCATTGAGCCCGGTCGCCTGGAACGCATCGACGATGACGTCGGTGATCATGCCGACCGCATGCTTGAAGACCTCGCGGCCCTCCATGCGAAGATGGCCGACGGTCTGGGTCGAGGACGGCCCACCGTCGACGAACAGCTTGCCCTGGTGGCGACCATCGGAGCGCAAATGCGTCGTCACCAGGCCTCGATCGGTGGCCGGGTTGCCCGGCTGCTCCTGCGCCTCGAGCACGACCGCACCGGCGCCGTCGCCGAACAGCACGCAGGTGCCGCGGTCGTTCCAGTCGAGGATCCGCGAGAAGGTCTCGGCACCGATCACCAGGGCGCGCTTGAACGCGCCGGTGCGCAGGAAATTGTCGGCGGTCGCAAGCGCAAACACGAAGCCCGAGCACACCGCCTGGAGGTCGAAGGCTGCGCCGTGATTGATGCCGAGCCCGTGCTGCACGGCGACCGCGGTCGCTGGAAAGGTGTTGTCGGGCGTCGAGGTCGCGAGCACGATCAGCTCGATCGACTGCGCCTCCACGCCGGCGTCGCTGAGCGCCGCCTGCGCCGCCTTGATTGCAAGATGCGAGGTGAACTCGCCGTCGGCCGCGATGTGCCGCTCGCGAATACCGGTGCGCTGTACGATCCACTCGTCGGACGTGTCGATGCGCGCCGCCAGTTGGGCATTGGTCAGCACCTGCTCCGGCAAATAGGAGCCGCAGCCCAGCACGACCGAACGAATCTTGGTCACGAAACATCCTCCGGCGCGGTTGGCACGGAACCGAGCGCACCCCCATCGCGGTTGAGCATCTGATTGATCTTGTTCAGAAGATCGAACTTGGCCATCTCATAACCAACATCGATCGCATAGGCAAAGCCTTCGGAGTTGATTCCGCCATGGCTCTTGACCACGAGCCCGTTCAGCCCGAGCAGCACGCCGCCATTTGACTTGTTCGGATCCATTTTGTCACGCAGCGCCTGGAAGGCATTGCGTGCAAAAAGATAACCGAGCCTGGACAACCAGCTGCGCTGGATCTCGTTGCGGAGCAAGTCCGCCATCTGGCGTGCGGTTCCCTCGGCAGCCTTGAGTGCAATGTTGCCGCTGTACCCCTCGGTCACGATCACATCGGCCCTTCCCTTGCCGATGCCATCGCCCTCGACGAAGCCGACATAGTCGAGTTCCGGCAGGTTCATCGTGCGCAGGATTTCTCCCGCCTCGCGAATCTCCTCGTGCCCTTTGATCTCTTCGGTCCCGATGTTGAGCAGGCCGACCGTCGGACGCTTCTTGTCGAACACCACGCTCGCCATGGCCGCCCCCATGACTGCGAGCGCCACCAGATGACGCGCATCGCCGCCGATCGTGGCGCCGAGATCGAGCACGACGGACGACCCGCGCATGGTCGGCCATACGGCAGTGATTGCTGGGCGATCGATGCCGGGCAGCGTCCGCAAATGGAAGCGCGCCATCGCCATCAGGGCGCCCGTGTTGCCCGCCGATACGGCGACATCCGCCTCCCCCTTCTTCACTGCATCAATGGCAAGCCACATCGAGGAGGTCTTGCGGCCGCGGCGCAGCGCCTGGCTGGGTTTGTCCTCGCCGCTGACGGCGACGTCTGTATGGATGATCTTCGAGGCGGCCTTGAGCTTCGGATGGCGCTCGAGCTCAGGCTCGATCCTGGCGCGATCGCCGACCAGCAGAAATTCGGTCGCGGGGCGCCTGTCGAGCGAGATGGCAGCGCCTGGAATGACGACAGGGGCGCCGACGTCGCCCCCCATGGCGTCAAGCGCGATACGAACCTTGCTTGGCATCGAAATCCCGGAAACCTGGTCTGGCGCGGTCGTCAACGAGCGGGGCCGCGGAATGGGCTCGCCATGGACATGGCGACCGGCCAAGCGCCACGCCGCACCCGGACCGGGGCGGACAATAACGTTTTGTTATCCCGAAACAACCTCTTGCCCCCAGTCTTTTGGATGGAAGGCGATCAGCTGGCGGGTCCGGGAATTCGCGGGAAACATTTGGAAATCAAATAGATAAGCCAGGCTTTGAAACCCCTGCCGCAAACACCTCCCCCTCAAAGCAAGGTGGTCTTACGGGAACGCCCTTCTATTTGCCTTTCTTCTTGCCCTGCTTGTTGTCCTGGAGCGCCTTCAGCGCGGCGAACGGATGGTCCTCGGGGTCGGGCGCGGTGACCTCGGCCTCGAACACGGCCCCCGGCTTGCGGGGATAAGGGTCGATCGCCAGGAACAGCGCGTCGGTCGCAATACGGCCGAGATCAATGATCCCGTTGACGATGGCTTCCGGCGGATCGACGACCTCCGGGGGATCATCGTCGTCCTGCCCTTCCTCGATCAAATCCTCCAGCCGCCGCGCTTCGGCCTCAGGCGCAAAGGTCAGATCGACATCCTCATCGATCTCGCTCTCGATCGGATCGAGCGTGACCACGCAGGTCTGGCCGACCTTAGCCCGCACGCGGCCCCTAACCTGGACCCGGCCGCCGCTCTTCGGCGCAACGACGAAGTCGGCGTGAGCCGACAGGATTTCCCGGACTCCGGCGACACTGGCCATGGCCTGGCGCTCGACCGCCGAGGCTTCGAGCTCACGGTGAAGTCCCGTATCGGGAAGCTGCGCCACGATCAAAGGCGAGCGCCAGGGATCGGCTTCGAATCCGGTCGACGATCGGTTCATGATGTCTCATCCTCGCCGAGCGGTGCGGGAAACCTGATAGATCCGAGCAGCACTGCGGGATCGCCGGTCTGGCCGAGCTCTGCATTCGCCGCCACCGCGTAAGCGGCGAGCCGTCGCGCCTGGTCCATCCCGGTACCGCTCAAGATATTCTTGCAGATCGCCTGCCCCAGCGCCTCGACGCCTGTTTCGATCGCCTGGTCATACGCCTGAATGCGGCCGTAAAAAGCCTCGCCGAAAGCCCGCATCCGCTTCGGGACGGTCTGGTCGCCCACGCCCATCTCGCGCAGATTGTCATCCATGTCTTCGCAGAAGCGGTCGAACAGGGCCTGCGACAGCTCCACCCCGCCCTGGGCGACGTTTCGCAACCGCCGCAGCACCATCCAGAGGTGCAACAGCAACAGGTCGAAACGGCCATTAACCGTATCCGGCACGCCCAAGTCCCGGTAAAATATGGGTTCTCGCGCCTGCGTCACGATCATGCCATAGATGGTCTCAATGGTGCCGGCCGGGGCAAGCCGGGGTTTCCTGAAGTGATTGAACGGCCAAAGCATTGTGGTTTCCGCAAGCGGGCGTGCGCGAGTTGCATTCAGACGCCCTGCCCGGTACTTCAGCGCCTCGCGCGACGCAAGGGGACGGAATCAGTTCCGCTATGACGATAACGAACCAGACCAGCCTGCGCCGAGACAAGCGGCGCGGCCTTCATGCGTGCTGGCACGGCTTGCGCATGCTCGCGGCCGTGACGCTCGTCGGCGCCGCGCTCGCAGGCTGCACCGGTGAGCAGTTCCAGAAGGGCTACATCCTGCCGCCGGGCGCACTCGAACAGATTCCGATCGGCGCGAGCCAGGATCAAGTGCTGATCGTGATGGGCACGCCCTCCACGGTCGCGACCCTTGACGGTGAAGTGTTCTACTACATCTCGCAGCGCTCGGAACGCATGGTCGCCTTCATGAACCAGAAGGTCGTCGACCAGCGCGTGATCGCGATCTATTTCGACAAGAACCGGCGCGTACGCCGGCTTGCGAATTACGGCCTCCAGGATGGCAAGATCTTCGATTCCATCAGCCGGACCACGCCGACGTCGGGTCAGGAGATGAGCTACCTCGCGCCGCTGTTCAAGCTGCTCAGCTTCAACTGAGATCGTGAACTGCGGCTATCTGCCTGCGGCGTCGTGACGCTCTCGGCACGACGCTGTCGGTCGCAGGCGACTTGTCGTTGTGCGCCCCGTTCCCTACGCTCCCTGCAAACAAGAAAGCTGGGAGTGGATTTGTGCCCAAGAACCCTCCGAACGGATTTTTGACCCGTCGCCGTGTGCTTGCGGGAGCCGCGGGCCTCTCCGCCGCCGCCATCCTGCCGCGATCGAGCCTTGCGGACTGGAAGCCGACAGAGAACATCCGCGTCATCGTGCCGGCTGCGGCGGGCGGCTCAACCGACGTGATGGGCCGGCTGCTCGCCGCCCATCTCCAATCCGCCTGGGGGCAGACAGCGGTTGTCGAGAATCGCTCCGGCGGCGGTGGCACGATCGGGACCGCCGAGGTGGTTCGCTCCAAGGCCAACGGCCACACCATCCTGATCGGCAATCCCGGTCCGAACGCGATCGCCTACAGCATCTTCAAGAACCTCAGCTACAAGCCCGATCAGCTCCAGCCTGTCAGCAACATGATCCGGATTCCGAACATCGTGTCGGCGCATCCGAAGACCGGCATCAAATCGGTCGCGGAGCTGATTGCGTTTCTCCAGGCCAATCCGGACAAGCTCAGCTACGCTTCATCGGGCGTCGGCCAGAGTCCTCACCTCACCGGCGCCTGGTTTCTGCAGCTCACCGGACTGAAGATGACCCACATCCCGTTCCGCGGCGCAGGCCCCGCACTCCAGGCCGCGCTTGCCGGCGACATCCAGGTCCTGTTCGACAATCTCTATCCGAGCCTGCCGCAGGTGCAGAACGGCACGCTCAACGGCCTGTGCGTCACCACGACAGAGCGCAGCGAACTCGCACCCGGCCTGCCGACCATGCGCGAGAGCGCGTCGGAGCTGGCCAAATTCGACGTCTCATCCTGGTTCTCGGTCTTCCTGCCGAAGGGTGTGCAGCCGGCAGTTCTCGAAGCGCTCAACCTCCAGGTCAAGGCGATGCTGGAGCGCGACGACATCAGAAAGAACATCGCTGCCATGGGCGCGCGCGCCGATTACGGCACGCCCGAGCAGTTCGCATCCTTCGTGGACGCCGAGACGAAGAAGTTCGCCGGCATCATCCAGAAGGAAGGGCTGCAGATGGATGTGCAGTGATGGCGCTGTCGTCATTACGAGCGCAGCGAAGCAATCCAGAATCTCTCCGCGGAAAGACCCTGGATTGCTTCGTCGCAAGAGCTCCTCGCAATGACACGGAGAGAGATTGGGCCCCGTCAAACAAAAACCCCGCGGCTCGCGCCGCGGGGTTCTGTCTTGTCGCGTCGTCGCCGCTCAGTGCGCTAGGATCGCCAGCAGCAAGAGCGCCACGATGTTCGTAATCTTGATCATCGGGTTCACCGCAGGGCCGGCCGTGTCCTTGTAGGGATCGCCGACCGTGTCGCCGGTCACCGCCGACTTGTGGGCATCAGAACCCTTGCCGCCGAAATGACCGTCCTCGATGTACTTCTTAGCGTTGTCCCAGGCGCCGCCGCCCGAGGTCATGGAGATCGCGACGAACAGGCCCGTCACGATCACACCGAGAAGCATCGCGCCGACGGCCGAGAACGCAGCCGACTTGCCGGCGACACCGCCGCCGGCGATCGCGTAGATCAGGAAGTAGACGACGATCGGCGACAGCACCGGCAGCAGCGAGGGGATGATCATTTCCTTGATCGCCGCCCGGGTCAGCAGGTCGACCGCCTTGCCGTAATCAGGCTTGTCGGTGCCCTGCATGATGCCTGGTTTTTCGCGGAACTGACGGCGCACTTCCTCGACGATCGCGCCGGCCGCACGGCCGACCGCCGTCATGCCCATCGCGCCGAACAGATACGGCAGCAGGCCGCCGAACAACAGGCCGACAACCACGTAGGGATTGTTGAGCGAGAAGTCCGGGTTGACACCGGCGAAGTAGGGATGGTCGGCCGAGCCCGCAACGAAGAACTTGAGGTCCTGGTTGTAGGCTGCGAACAGCACGAGGGCACCGAGACCGGCGGAGCCGATCGCGTAACCTTTGGTGACCGCCTTGGTGGTGTTGCCGACCGCGTCGAGCGCGTCGGTCGACTTGCGCACTTCCTTCGGGAGCCCCGCCATTTCGGCGATGCCGCCGGCGTTGTCAGTCACCGGACCGAAGGCGTCGAGCGCGACGACCATGCCGGCCAAGGCCAGCATGGTGGCGGTCGCGATGGCGATGCCGAACAGGCCGGCCAGGCTGTAGGTGACCAGGATGCCGGCGATGATGACGATCGCGGGCAGCGCGGTCGCTTCCATCGAGACGGCGAGGCCCTGGATCACGTTGGTGCCGTGACCCGTGACCGAAGCCTGGGCGATCGACTTCACCGGACGGTAGTCGGTGCCGGTGTAGTACTCGGTGATCCAGATGATCAGCGCAGTGACGACGAGGCCGACGACGCCGCATTCAAATAGCGACATGCCGGTGTAGTCGACGCCGTCGAGCTTGCCGAAGCCGATCAGGTAATAGATCACGCCGGCGATGCCGATCAGCGACAGGACGCCGGTTGCGATCAGGCCCTTGTAGAGCGCGCCCATGATCGACTGGCTCGGCCCGAGCTTCACGAAGAAGGTGCCGATGATCGAGGTGATGATGCAGATGCCGCCGATGGCGAGCGGCAGCGTCATCATGTTGGCGAGGATCGGCGTCTTGGCGAAGAAGATCGCCGCAAGCACCATGGTGGCGACCGCGGTCACCGCATAGGTCTCGAACAGGTCGGCGGCCATGCCGGCGCAGTCGCCGACGTTGTCACCGACGTTGTCGGCGATGGTGGCCGGATTCCGCGGATCATCCTCGGGGATGCCGGCCTCGACCTTGCCGACGAGATCGCCGCCGACGTCCGCCCCCTTGGTGAAGATGCCGCCGCCGAGACGGGCGAAGATCGAGATCAGCGAGGCGCCGAAGCCGAGCGCCACCATGGCGTCGATGACGGTGCGGCTGTCAGGTGCGAGCTTCAGCGAATGCACCAGGAAGCCGAAGTAGAGGGTCACGCCCAACAGCGCGAGACCCGCCACCAGAAGCCCGGTAATCGCGCCCGCCTTGAAGGCGAGTTCGAGGCCGCCGGCGAGCGACGTCGTCGCAGCCTGGGCGGTGCGCACATTGGCGCGCACCGAGACGTTCATGCCGATGAAGCCGGCCGCCCCCGACAGGACAGCGCCGATCAGGAAGCCGATCGCGACATAGACCCCAAGGAAATAGGCAAGCAGCACGAAGATGACGATGCCGACGATGCCGATCGTGGTGTACTGGCGCCGGAGATAGGCCTGTGCGCCTTCACGCACCGCTCCTGCGATCTCCTGCATGCGCGGTGACCCCGCATCCGCACTCAACACCGAAGACGTCGCCCAAATCGCGTAGACGACGGAAAGCACTCCGCAGAGCACTATCAACCATAATGCTGTCATTTGATTTCTGCCTCAGATCCTTGATGAACGTACCCCCGGCGCCTTTTCGTTTTCCGTCATGCGGTGCGGCGCCCTTATGCTGAACAGGGCTGCCCCTTGCGCGAAGAGGTAGCCCTAGTCGGTCACAAGCTTGCCAAAATCAAATTGATGGTGCAACGCCGGATGAGTGCGAAAAGGCCGATCTCGGCAGGTAATTAGACCTAATGCCGAACGCGCGACCGCTGGCGTGGCGCAGTTCCTAGAAGTGGCTAAAAGACAACCGCTTCAAGGCCAGTTCCTGGCCCTGCCCATCCAGAAAGCGTGGCCGCTCGGCGCCGGCAACGATCGTGCCGATCGCCGTGACGGCAAGGCCGGCCACCCGCCCGGCGGCGATCAGCGCATCGCTCCGTGCCGGCGGGACCGTGCACAACAGTTCGTAATCGTCGCCCCCGGCAAGCAGCGTCTCAACGCAAATGGCATTGCGCCCGAGCAGGCCGGCCGCGGCGGCCGAGAGGGGCACGCTCGCCACATCGACGGTGGCCGAAACGCCGGAAGCTGCACAGAGTTTGGTCAGGTCGCCGGCAAGCCCGTCGGAGACGTCCATCGCCGCTGTCGCATGGTCACGCACAGCCTGCGCCAGCACATTGCGCGGCTGAGGGATCCGATAGCGCGAAACGAGAGCTTCTCTTGCTGCGGGATCGGATGCGAGCGCGGCGGCGGCCGGGCCTCCGGTGAGCACGTCCAGCCCGAGCGCGGCATCACCGATCGTGCCCGTCACCAGGATAACATCGCCCGGTCGCGCTCCGGTGCGGCCGACCATCCGCCCCGCCGGCACGCGGCCGAAGGCGGTGATCGAGATCATCTGCGGCCCCGGTGTCGACACCGTATCGCCGCCGAGCAGTGGGCAGGCGAAGGTTGTCACGTCCTCGCCGAGCGCATCCGCGAACGGCCTGAGCCAGGCGTCCTCCTTGCTGCGCAGCGCCAGCGTCAGCACGAAGCCGGCCGGGCTCGCGCCCTTGGCGGCGAGATCGGACAGGTTCACCCGCAGTGCCTTGCGCGCGATGGTGTCGGGGGGATCGGTGGAAAGATAATGCACGCCCTCGACCACGGCATCGGTGGTGACGACAATGTCGTCGCCTGACGAGGACAGCACCGCGGCGTCGTCGACCAGGGCGAACGCACCGGGATCCGTCGCCAGCGGCTTGAAATAGCGCGCGATGAGGGAGTCTTCGGCGGAGGGCTGTGTTCTGTCCTGTGTCACGACAGTAAACCCGTCATCCTGAGGTGCGAGCCCTTGCGAGCCTCGAAGGATGCACGGCCGAGGTGCACCTTCAGTGGCACGCCGTCCTCCTTCGAGGCCTCCGCTTCGCTACGGCACCTCAGGATGACGGCTACTGCCAAAGTCATCGTTGCGTCCTACCCCCGCCCGAACTCGTCGCCGCGAAACTGGCGGCCGATCTGGTCGAGCACGGCGTTGACCATGCCGGTCTCCTCGCGGTCGACGAAAGCGTTGGCGACGTCGACATATTCGGAGATCACGACGCGGCCCGGCACATCCTTGCGGTGCTCCAGTTCGTAGGCCCCTGCCCGCAACACCGCGCGCAGGATGGCTTCGATCCGCTTCAAGGGCCAGCCCTTGGATAGCGCCTCGTCGATCAGCGGATCGAGCTTCTTCTGGTCGCGCACGACGCCCGAGACGACGTCGCGGAAAAATGCGGCTTCCGCCGGCAGGTAAGTGTCGCCCTCGACCTCGTTGCCGAGCCAGTGGCTTTCGAACTCCGCAAAGATGTCGTTGATGCCGGCGCCGGCGATATCCATTTGGTAGAGCGCCTGGACGGCTGCGAGCCGCGCCGCACCGCGCCGGTTCGCTTTCTTCTCCGCAAGCCCCGCGGGTTTCCTGATGTCAGCCATGGCTCAGGCCCGCGCCAGGCGACGCTTGATGCGAAGCATCGCGAGCGCCGCACGCGCGGCATCGCCGCCCTTGTTGAGTTCGCTGGCGCGCGCCCGCGCCCAGGCCTGGTCCTCATTGTTGACGGTGAGGATTCCGTTGCCGAGCGGCAGCTTGCGCGCCACAGCGAGGTCCATCAGCGCACGCGAGGATTCCTGCGAGACGATCTCGAAATGGATGGTGTCGCCGCGGATCACGCAACCGAGCGCAATCACCGCATCATAAGGCTTGCCGTTCGCCGCAGCCGCGTCGACTGCGATCGCCACCGCCGCCGGGATCTCCAACGCGCCGGGAACCGTGATGACGTCATGGGTCAGGCCGGCCGCCTTCAACTCGGTCACCGCGCCATCCAGAAGCGCGTCCTGGAGATCGTCATAGAACCGTGCCTCGACCACCAGCGCACGCGCGCCGGAAATATCGGTCTGGTCCTTCAGGGGTGCGCGCCGCGCGTCTGCCATCGTTCAATCCGTTCTACTGGGGTCGGCGCGTTATGTAGTCGCCGCAGGCTTCCAAGCCAAGTTCAAAGAGACTGTCATTCCGGGGCGCGAAGCGAACCCGGAATGTCGAGATTCCGGGTCTGGTCCTTCGGACCATCCCGGAATGACGGCTACGCGGTCATTTCAGTCAGCCGCGCCGCATAGCGGGCCATCAGATCGACCTCGATATTAACTTCAGTGCCCGGCTTCCAGGCGCCGATGGTCGTAACGTCAAGCGTATGCGGGATGATCAGCACCGAAAAGGTCACGTCATCAACCGTATTGACGGTCAGCGAGACGCCATCGAGCGTGATCGAGCCCTTGATGGCGATGAAGCGCGCCAGCTCCCGCGTCGTCGAGAGCTCGAACCGCGCCATGTCGGGCAGGTCCTCGCGGCTGACGATGGTGGCGACGCCGTCGGCGTGGCCGGCGACGATGTGTCCGCCGAGCTCGTCGCCGATCTTGAGCGCACGCTCGAGATTGAGCTTCGTGCCCAGCTTCCAGTGCTTGGCCGTCGTCAGCGCCAGCGTCTCCGCGGCGGCATCGACGTCGAACCAGGTTTTGCCGTCAGCGACGCCGGAGGCGACCACGGTGAGGCAGACGCCGTTGTTGGCGATCGAGGCGCCGTCGGCGATGGTGGTCTGATCGTAGCTGCAGGCAATGCGCAGGCGGTGCAATTGCCCCTGCGCCACCGGCTTGACGCTGACGATCTCGCCGATATCGGTGACAATGCCGGTGAACATTAAGCACGCTCGTAGATGGTGAGAGTATCGGACCCGAATGTCTCGCTAGCATGAACCTTGTAGGCCTGCGACTGCGTGATTTTCGACAGGGGCAATGCATCGAGCGCATCGACGCCGGCAGCCCCCACCTCTTCCGCTCCGCGGAACAGCCAGATCTCGTCGACGAGATCGGCGGCCACGAAGGATGCCGCAACCCGGCTGCCGCCCTCGACCATCAGCCGCGTGATGCCCTTCTCGGCGAGCGCATGCAGCACGGCCGGAAGGTCGAGGCCGGCTGCACCGTTCGGCGGCATGCGCATGATTTGCGCACCGGCGGCGCCGAGGCGGGCTGCGGCGGCCGCTTCCGCAAGCTCTGAACCCACGACCCAAAGCGGCGCCTCGCGCGCGGAGCGCACGAGCTGGCTGGAAGCCGGAATCCGCAAATTCTGGTCGAGGACAACGCGCGACGGAGAACGCGCTTCCATGCCGGGCAGGCGGCAATTGAGCTGCGGATCATCAGCCAGCACCGTGCCGATGCCGACCAGGATGGCGTCGCTCTGTGCGCGCAAGAGATGCACCCGGTCGCGGACGGCATCGCCGGTGATGGCGAACGGCTTGCCGCCTTCAGCGCCGATCTTGCCGTCGGGCGAGACGGCAAGTTTCAGGATCACGTGCGGGCGCTTGTCACGGATGCGGCGGAAATGGCCGGCGTGGTCGAACGCGGCCTCCGTCGCGCACAGGCCCACATCCACAGTAATGCCTGCGGCGCGCAGGCGCGCGTGCCCCTGCCCCGCAACCTCAGGATTGGGATCCTCGGTCGCGGCGACTACGCGCTTGACGCCGGCGGCGATCACCGCATCGGCGCAGGGCGGCGACTTGCCGAAATGCGAGCACGGCTCGAGCGTGACGTAAAGCGTCGCACCGCGCGCGGCCTCGCCTGCCCGCCGTAGCGCTTCAACCTCGGCATGCGGCCGTCCACCCGGCTGTGTCCAGCCGCGGCCGACGATCACTCC
Source organism: Bradyrhizobium sp. Gha (assembly GCF_900113735.1). Classification (GTDB taxonomy): domain Bacteria; phylum Pseudomonadota; class Alphaproteobacteria; order Rhizobiales; family Xanthobacteraceae; genus Bradyrhizobium. Next base: position 38,564 of record NZ_FOQM01000008.1, on the reverse strand, counting down.
GTCCTTGACGATGACGGCACCGACGGCCGGATTGGGCCAGGTACGCCCCTGCCCGCGTCGTCCCAACGCCAGCGCCAGCTGCATGAAGCGACGATCGGCGTCCTTGGACTCGCGAATCTTCTGGGCGAACTGATCTTCCAGGATGCGGAAGATCATTTGCGGATCGCGGCGAGCCGCGCTTCCTCCTCACCGGAGAGCTCGCCGAGCACCTCGGCGAAATCCTTCGCCTCGCGGAAATTGCGGTAGACCGAGGCGAAGCGCACATAGGCGACGTCGTCGAGCGTGCGCAGATGCTCCATCACGGTCTCGCCGATCACCTCCGAGGAAATCTCGGCCTCACCGCCGGTCTCGAGCTCGCGCACGATGGTGGAGACCATCTTTTCCACCCTTTCGGGCTCGACCGGCCGCTTGCGCAACGAGATCGACACCGAGCGCATCAGCTTGTCGCGGTCGAACGGCACGCGGCGGCCGTTGCGCTTGATCACCGTGAGCTCGCGCAGCTGCACGCGCTCGAAGGTGGTGAAGCGGAAATTGCAGGCGATGCACACGCGCCGCCTGCGGATGACGGAAGAATCCTCGGTCGGACGCGAGTCCTTTACCTGCGTGTCGAGACTGTTGCAGTTCGGGCAGCGCATCCGTTTGCCTTGATCCTTTGACTACAGCCTTTGTCTTGGCCTCTTACTGATAGATCGGGAAGCGGTCGGTGAGCGCCTTGACCCGTTCCTTGATCGCAGCTTCCACCAGCGGGGCCTTGCCGTCGTCGGATTGCGCGATCGCGTTGAGGACCTCGGCGATCATGCCGCCGACCTGCTGGAATTCGGCGACCCCGAAGCCGCGGGTCGTCGCCGCAGGCGTGCCCAGACGAATACCGGAGGTCACGAACGGCGACTCCGGGTCGAATGGAATGCCGTTCTTGTTGCAGGTGATGGCGGCGCGGACCAGCGCCTTCTCCGAGGCGTTGCCCTTCAGGCCCTTCGGCCTGAGGTCAACGAGCATCAGATGGTTATCGGTGCCGCCGGAGACAATATCGAAGCCATGGCTCTTCATCGCCTCGGCGAGCGCCCTGGCGTTCTCGACGACGTTCTTCGCATAAACCTTGAAGTCCGGACGCAGCGCCTCACCGAAGGCTACGGCCTTTGCCGCGATCACATGCATCAGCGGCCCGCCCTGCAGGCCCGGGAAGATCGCCGAATTGAACTTCTTGGTCAGCGCCTCGTCATTCCACAGCATGAGGCCGCCGCGCGGACCGCGCAGCGATTTGTGCGTCGTGGTGGTGGTGACGTGGGCATGCGGCACGGGCGAGGCATGTACGCCGCCGGCGACGAGGCCCGCGAAGTGCGCCATGTCGACCAGCAGATAGGCGCCGACCGAGTCCGCGATCTCACGGAAGCGCTTGAAGTCCCACGCACGGGAATAAGCCGAGCCGCCGGCCACGATCAGCTTCGGCTTGACCTCTTCCGCCTGCTTGGCGACCGCGTCCATGTCGATGATCTGGTCCTCGCGGCGCACGGTGTAGTGCGCGGCCTTGAACCATTTGCCGCTCATGTTGACGGGTGAGCCGTGGGTGAGATGGCCGCCGGCCGCGAGGTCGAGGCCCATGAAGGTGTCGCCGGGCTGGAGCAGCGCCAGGAACACGGCCTGATTCATCTGGCTGCCGGAGTTCGGCTGCACGTTGGCGAACTTGGCGCCGAACAGCTTCTTGGCGCGATCGATCGCGAGGTTCTCGGCGACGTCGACCCACTCACAACCGCCATAGTAACGCGCGCCCGGATAACCTTCCGCATATTTGTTGGTCATCACCGAACCCTGCGCTTCCAGCACGGCCCGGCTGACGATGTTCTCGGAGGCGATCAGCTCGACTTCATGGCGCTGCCGGCCGAGCTCGCCCTTGATGGCGGCGGCGATTTCCGGGTCGGCCTGCTCGAGCGAGGCGGTGAAAAACGAATCGGGCGCGGAGGCGGACGCTGTAGAGTTCTTGGCTGACGTCATCTTGCGAATATCTCCACCGCCGCAGCCTTTTGGCAGGCTACGGGGGTCTTGGTGTGGCGATCGGAAGCGGCGAGCGCGATCTACCACATCGCCCGCAACAGGCCAAGCATTTGCGGGTCGGGCCTGACAATTATGCAAGATATGGTGGGGATTTAACGATTGGGGCGATCGGACGGCCGCAGAACCATCCGCTCACCCGTCACCTCGAAAGGTCCGATCTGGACCTCAACAATCCGGCGCTTGCGGCAAGCCGTCTACAGCCCGGTATACCCGGCCTTCACCGGGTCAATGCTGCCGTCGAGCTGGCGCAAATAGGTCAGGCCACAGACGGTTAACCTGTGAGTGTCCTTCTCGCCGGCTTCCATCAGGGTGTTGAGGTAGTTGGTCACCTTTTCCCGCGCCTCGTCGCTCGCCGCGGCCGTCCGGTTGGCAAGCAGGTCATAGGTCTTCATGATGCGGTCGATGGCGGCTTCCATGGCACCCTCTGGTTCATCGATGTTTTGGGAATCTTGATCAGGCAACCGCTCGGGCCTCGGCCTGCACCTCGAACCGCACGATCGCCTTGTTGGCGAGCCTGATCTTGTTGAATTCGCCGTGCTGGAGCAGCTTGACGATAATCTCGAGCAGGCGCTCGTTGGTGGCGAGCGTGTCGGCGATCGCACCGGAGCGGCGGAGGTAATTCGCGGCGATCGCATAGGCATCGCTCACGAGTTCGACGTTCATTGCCTGCAACCCGCGCTCGACGAGCATCGCGTCCTCCGATCCGCAAAGACAACCGCGACGCGTAGAACTGGTTCCGCTGATCAGGCACTTTTTTCGCGAGTGCGAAAAGCACAACGCGCACCGGTCCGGAACAAGCCGGGCCGGCGCGCTGGGGAAGTCAGGCACGTTGGGAAGGCCTGCCGATCTTGTTGAGGGCCGGCTTGGCCTGGATCCCTTTTGAAACTCAGAGCCGATACAGGATCTGGTCGGTCCAGAACCGCTCGAGGCGGTGCAGCGACTTGTTGAGGGTCGAGAACTCCTCGCCGGAGATGCCGCCGACCTGTTCCACGGTCTTGACGTGCTTCTGGTAGAGGCTGTCGACGATGCGGCGGACTTCCTGGCCCTGCGGCGTCAGGCGGATGCGCACCGAGCGGCGGTCAACGCGCGAGCGCTGATGATCGAGGAAGCCGAGCTCGACGAGCTTCTTCAGGTTGTAGGAGACGTTGGAGCCGAGATAGTAACCGCGCGTGCGCAGTTCGCCCGCGGTCAGCTCCTTGTCGCCGATGTTGTAGAGCAGGAGCGCCTGCACGGAGTTGATGTCGGCGCGGCCACGACGATCGAACTCGTCCTTGATCACGTCGAGGAGCCGGCGATGCAGCCGCTCCACCAGAGTCAATGCTTCCAGATAGAGCGACTGCACCGAACCCTGCGGGCCCGAAACGCGCTCAGCGGTATCTGCCGCAGTTGCGACGGCTTTCATCATGACACTTCCCCTGTTGTCGTTTTTATCGACACTCATTCGACGAAACTTGTGTCCCGTCTGATAGGTGCAACTTAAGGGGGGGCGTTTGAAGATCGGCTTAAATAAGAGAATAAAGAGATCATGAATTTAAGACAGTGAATTGCGGATTAAGCCTGTCCCACAAGCACTTTTCGCAACCGTCTGTTGACCCTGGCAAGGTCCTGTTCACCGTCCGTCCGCACCATCTGTCACATTCCAGAACAGCCCCGCCACGTTTCGAAACGCACACGTAACAGCTGTGGCGGATTGCGCTAGGTCAACGAAAACTTACCTCGAATTTGAGGCAACCAGCGGTCAACCAAGCCCGAAACTGTCATGTCCCAGACAAGCGCCGCGAAGCGGCGCGCAGAGCCGGGACCCCGAAAGCCGCAAACGAGATGGCGGTGACATGGGCCCCGGCTCAGCAGCGCACCACTGCGTGCTGCGCTGCGTTCGGGCCCACGAGTATTCTGATATCGAGGACGTCTACGCTACGGCGGCCGTTCGCGCGCGGCCATCCAGGCGAGTGCGAGATAAGCGGCGAGCATGAAGGCTTCGACCCCGACCACGACCAGGCTGCCGCCATAGATGCCCGGGAACATCAGCTCGATCACTGCCATCGAGACCACGGTCGTGAGCCACACCACGGCGCCCCAGGGCGTGGCGAGCCACAGGCCGACGGCGGCGACGAGCTCGATGACGGCGAAATAGATGGTCGAGGCCTGCCAGGCCATCGACTGGTTTTCGAAGGCCTCCTCCTCGCCGCCGACAAAGCCAGTCACCTGTGCCCAGTGATACAGGCCCTTGAGGATCGACAGCAGCGCCATCACCCGCAGGAATAGCACCAGGCGGCGGGTCCAGACGTTGTCGTCGGACTCGGGCCGCTCCGACGAGATCGCCGCCACAGACAATGCACTGTCGCGGGCGCTGTCTCTGACGGCGTCCCTGGCATTGTCGCGGGCCGCATCACGGGTGGAAATCTCGGACATGGCTTCTTCTGGCTGTTTCGCCCCGCAAAATCAATCGGCCCATCACTTCCCGGAGCTCAAGCCGCGGTGACGGGAACCATGCGAGCTGGTATAAGAATAATTCCAGCCGGGAGAAGAGTAATGGCGATCAAATACGGACGTCCGATCGAACTGCGCGAGGTCGCGCGCGGGACCGGTGCCGCAGTGCCCCATGCCCTCGATCTGACCGTCCGTCCGCGCCGCAACCGCAAGGCAGAATGGGCCCGGCGCATGGTGCGCGAGAACGTGCTCACCACCGACGATCTGATCTGGCCGCTGTTCCTGATCGACGGCAACAACATGCGCGAGGCCATTACTTCGATGCCCGGCGTCGAACGCCTCAGCGTCGACCAGGCCGTGCGCGAGGCCGAGCGCGCCATGAAGCTGACCATTCCCTGCCTGGCGCTGTTTCCCTACACCGATCCTTCCTTGCGGGACGAAGAAGGCTCGGAAGCCACCAATTCGGATAATCTGGTCTGCCAGGCGGTACGCGCGATCAAGAAGGAATTCCCTGACATCGGAGTGCTCTGCGACGTCGCCCTCGATCCCTTCACCAGCCACGGCCATGACGGCCTGATCTCCGACGGCAAGATTTTGAATGACGAGACGGTCGCCGTGCTGGTGCGCCAGGCGCTGGTGCAGGCCGAAGCGGGCTGCGACATCATCGCCCCGTCCGACATGATGGACGGCCGCGTCGCCGCGATCCGCGAGGCGCTGGATCGCGCCGGCCTCCTTGATGTGCAGATCATGGCCTATGCTGCGAAATACGCCTCGGCTTTCTACGGTCCGTTCCGCGACGCCATCGGCTCGGCCAAGACGCTCACCGGCGACAAGCGCACCTACCAGATGGACAGCGCCAACACCGACGAAGCGCTGCGCGAGGTCGAGCTCGACATCTCCGAGGGCGCCGACATGGTGATGGTGAAGCCCGGCATGCCGTATCTCGACGTGGTCCGTCGCGTGAAGGACACCTTCGCGATGCCGACCTTCGCCTATCAGGTGTCCGGCGAATACGCGATGATCGCGGCCGCCGCCAACAACGGCTGGCTCGACGGCGACCGCGCCATGATGGAGAGCCTGCTCGCCTTCAAGCGCGCCGGCGCCGATGGCGTGCTCAGCTATTTCGCGCCGAAGGCGGCGGAGAAGCTGCGCGCGCAAGAGTAATCCGGTAGCCATCGCGACAAATCGTGGGCACGGCGCGAACGCGCCTTTGCCCACCCTACGGCAGCTGTGACTGGCGGCGTCGTGACGCCCTCCTCCGCCCCCGAATCGCCGGAATATTTCGGCTTGTTAATGCAGTTGCGCCCTTGGCAGGGGAAGAGCCTGTTCCCATGTCCTGCCTTGCGGGGATTTCCCTGGGAGAACGGACAATGTCGTATTCGGATTCGGGCGATACAGGTCCTCAAGGCGCCTGGCGTAGTGGTGGCGCGGCGCACGCCTATGATCCCTATCTGCATCCGGAACTGTTCCGCGGTGTCGCGACGCGGCGGGTGTTTGCGTTCCTGATCGACATGGTCGTGATTTCGGTGCCTGTCATCCTCGGCTACCTCTTCATCGCGGTGTTCGGCGTCGTGACGCTCGGCATCGGTTGGGCCCTGTTCTGGCTGGCTTGGCCGGCCTCCGTGATCTGGGCCATCGTCTATTATGGCGCCTGCATCGGCGGTCCGTCGTCGGCGACGATCGGGATGCGGGTCATGGATCTGGAGTTGCGCACCTGGTACGGCGCGCCGGGCTACTTTGTCCTCGGCGCCACCCATGCCGTGCTGTTCTGGGTCACGGTCTCGTTCCTGTCGCCCTTCGTGGTGCTGGTCGGCCTGTTCAACGGCCGCCGCCGCCTGCTGCAGGATTTCGTGCTCGGAACGGTCGTGATCAACAATTCCGTTCGGGCGCCAGTGCCCCAGACGGCAAGGACGTATTGAGAACCAGGCGATCAATGACCTACTAACCAGGATCAGCTAAGCTGACTGGCCTGCCGACCTGCCGAGCGGACCAATTGACCGGAGGCCTTCGTAGCGCGATGCTGTTACTCACTTCGGAGGCCCACGACGTCCCTTGACCCAGCACTCGCGCGACACCCCTCAATTTTACCTGACGGCGCCGTCCCCCTGCCCGTATCTGCCGGGCCGGCATGAGCGCAAGGTGTTTACACACCTCGTGGGTGAGCGCGCCGGCGACCTCAACGACCTCCTGACCCATGGCGGGTTCCGCCGCAGCCAGTCGATCGCTTACCGGCCGGCTTGCGACCAGTGCCGGGCCTGCGTCTCGGTCCGCGTGGTGGCCAACGAGTTCCGCCCGTCGCGCAATTTCCGCAAGGTGATGGCACGCAACGCCGACATCGTCGGCGAGCAGCGCAGCGCGGTGCCGACATCAGAGCAATATTCGGTATTCCGCGCCTATCTCGACGCCCGTCACCGCCATGGCGGCATGGCGGACATGACCGTGCTCGACTACGCCATGATGGTCGAGGACAGCCATGTCGAGACCCGCATCATCGAGTACCGCAAGCGCGGTCCCGACAGCGGCATCACCGGCCGCGGCGAGGAGCTGATCGCGGTCGCATTGACCGACGTGCTCAGCGACGGCCTGTCCATGGTCTATTCGTTCTTCGAGCCCAGCCAGGTCAGCCGCTCGATGGGCACCTTCATGATCCTCGACCACATCGCCCGCGCACGCCGGCAGGGGCTACCCTACGTCTATCTCGGATACTGGATCGAGGGTTCCAAGAAGATGGACTACAAGGCCCGCTTCCTGCCGCAGCAGCGCTTGGCCCCCTCAGGCTGGCTGCGCATCGATGCGCAGGGCGACGTGGCGTCGGAGCCGCAGGATTGAATGGGCGAATGGTGAGTGGCGAATAGCGATTAGAACTCCATTCGCTATTCGCCACTCACCATTCGCGCTCCTCACCCGAACAGCATATCGGCCAGCAATTTCAAATTCAAAATCACGATCACGCCCGCCACGATCCAGGCGATCGCGGCGACGGACATGGATATCGCGAACTGCCTCATCTTGCGGCGGTCGGACACGAAACGCACCAGCGGGATGACCGCGAAGGGCAGCTGCATCGACAGCACGACCTGGCTCAGCACCAGCAAATCCGCGGTGCCACGCTCGCCGTAGATCGCGGTGACGACGATCACCGGGATGATGGCGATGCCGCGCGTGACGAGACGCCGCGCCCAGCTCGGCAGGCGCAGATCGAGAAAGCCCTCCATGACGATCTGGCCGGCGAGCGTTGCGGTGACGGTCGAGTTCAGACCCGAGGCGAGCAGCGCCACCGCGAACAATGTCGAGGCAATGCCGAGGCCAAGCAGCGGCGAGAGCAGCTCGAAGGCCTGGCCGATCTCGGCAACATCCGAGTGGCCGCTCTTGTGGAAGGTAGCGGCTGCGACGACCAGGATCGCGGCGTTGATGAACAACGCCAGCATCAGCGCGATGGTGGAATCCGTCGTCGCCCATTTGATCGCTTCGCGCCGGCCCTCATCGTTGCGCGCATAGGCGCGCGTCTGCACGATCGACGAATGCAGATAGAGATTATGTGGCATCACGGTCGCGCCGACGATGCCGATCGCGAGGTAGAGCATCTCGGAATTGGTGAAGATCTCGGTCTTCGGCGCAAAGCCGCGCAGCACCTCGGCGACCGGCGGCGCGGCGGCCACGATCTGCACCGCGAAGCAGACCGCAATCACCGCCAGCAGCGCCATGACGAACGCCTCGAGGAAACGGAAGCCGCGGTTCATGAGGACGAGCAGCAGGAACGCGTCGAGCACTGCGATCAGCGCGCCGCCGATCAGGGGAATGCCGAACAGAAGTTTCAGCGCAATCGCGGTTCCGATGACCTCGGCAAGGTCGCAGGCGATGATGGCCGCTTCACAGGCGAGCCAGAGCAGGAGGTTGACCGCGGGCGAATAGGTGGCGCGGCAGGCCTGCGCGAGGTCGCGATCGGTGACGATGCCGAGCCGTGCCGCCAGGGACTGCAGCAGGATCGCCATCAAATTCGAGAGCAGGATGACCGAGAGCAGCGTGTAGCCGAACTTCGACCCGCCCGCGAGGTCGGTGGCCCAGTTGCCGGGGTCCATATAGCCGACCGACACCATGTAGCCCGGCCCGATGAAGGCGAGCAGCCGCCGCCACCACGCCGCAGCGGGGATGGTCACCGTGGCGTTGACCTCGGCCAGGCTCTTGGTGGCTGGCGCGTCAATGCGCCAACCGGAGGCTGTATCCTGGGTGAGATCGGGCGATCGGGCATCCATGATGGCAACAATACCGATATCGAGTCTTATTGCAACTCATTTGCAACTGCATCTAGCCGGATCGGTTCCCGCGGGCGCCCCGTTTTGCCCCGCTCTGTCGGGAAGCGGGTGGGTTTGGCGGTCCCCGGACGCCGATACTGGCGTCATCACGACTTTGCAGGAACGAGCCATGTCAAATCCACCGCGCCTCCCCCAGACCTTCAACCGCCTCGCCTGGTCCAACCTCGCGGCGCAGTCGGCAGAGCAGATCGCGCTGGCCGCGGCGCCGATCGTGGCGGTGCTGACGCTGGGTGTGGCCGAAGGGCAAACCGGCCTGCTCCAGACCGCCCTCACCTTGCCCTTCGTGCTGTTTGCCATTCCGGCCGGCCTGCTCGCCGACCGCATCTCCCGCCGCTCGCTGATGGCGAGCGCCGAGGCGCTGCGAGCCGTGGCGCTTGGGACGATCGTGCTGCTGCTCGCGCTCGGCGCGCTCAACCTGCCGCTGCTGGCGCTACTCGGCTTCGCCGCCGTCTGCGGCACCGTGGTCTACAGCGTCGCCGCGCCGGCGCTGGTGCCCTCGCTGGTGAGCGCGGAGCTGTTGCCGGCTGCGAATGCCCGGATCGAACTTGCGCGCACCATCGCCTTCGCCAGCGGCCCTGCGCTCGGCGGCGCAATGGTCGGCTGGTGGGGCGCGAGCCCGGCTTTTGCTTTCGCGGCGGCGCTCTCGGCGGTCGCCGTGGTCCTGCTCTCCGGCCTCTACGAGCCGGCGCGCGCGCCGGTGCCGCGTCGCCATCCAATCCAGGACATCCGCGAGGGCGCGGCCTTCGTCTTCCACCACCAGCTGCTGCGGCCGGTGTTCATCACCCAGTTCATCTTCAACACCGGCTGGTTCCTGCAGATCGCGGTGTTCGTGCCTTACGCCGTGCGTCATCTCGGCCTGACCGCCGCCGGTGTCGGCATCGTGCTGACGATGTACGGAATCGGCATGGTGATCGGCGCACTGTTCGCCACGCGCGTCATGAAGCGCATCGCGTTCGGCACGGTGATCGGCCTCGGGCCGGTGACCGGTTTCGTCGCGGCTGTCGTGATGGCACTGACTGTGCTGGTGCCCTCGCCCTGGCTCGCTGGCCTCAGCTTCTTCCTGCTCGGCGTCGGGCCGATCCTGTGGGTGATCTCGACCACAACCCTGCGGCAGTCCGTGACGCCGCCGCGTCTGCTCGGCCGCGTCTCCGCCATCAACATCATGAGCTACGGCGCCCGCCCGCTCGGCTCGGCGCTGGGCGCGATCGTCGGCGGGCTCTGGAGCGCGGAAGCGTGCCTCTATCTCGCCGCCGCCATATTCGGCGTGCAGGCACTGGTGATCTGGCTGTCACGGGCGGTGGCGTTGGACCGGCAGCCGGCCATGGTCGAGGATGGCGCTGCGGTCCGGGCCTAATTCGAAAGATACCGCTCGTAGCTCCCGGCCACCGGTTCGCTCACGTCGATATCAGGGTCGAGTGTGTAGAGATCCTGCGCGCGGCCGATGCCGCGCAGCGCGTAGCGGCCGGTGGAGACGAGGTAGCGGCGTCCGGCGGCATCCAGTCCCTTGTAGAACTCGGCTGACGCCAGCAGCTCGCGATCGACCGAACGGCTCATCGAAGCGATGCGGCTGACCTCATTCACGGTCGGTCCGACCACCGTGAAATCGAGCCGGTCCTCGCTGCCGATATTGCCGTAGAAGACCTGGCCGACATGCAGGCCGATATAGGCCGACGTCGTAGGACGGCCCTCCGCTGACCGGCGTGCATTCAGCGTTGCGACATTCCGGCGGAACAGGTGCTCGGCCCGCAGCGCAGCCCGCCGGGCATCGGCCATATCCTCGCCCCAGAACATCGCAAGCACGCCGTCACCGATCAGCTTCAGCACGTCGCCGCCGGCCTCGTGGATCGCATCGATCACGGCCTGCGCGTAGTCGTTGAGGAACGGGATGATCTCGTCAGGCCCGATGCTCTCGCTGATCCCGGTCGAGCCGCGCAGATCCGAATACCAGAGCACGGCATTGATGCGCTCGGTGACGCCGCGCGAGATACGCCCGCGCAGGACCTGCTCGGAGGCATCGCGTCCGAGATAGACGCGCCCGAGCGTCCTGACAATGTCGACCTGCTGCGCCGACTTGATCGCCAGTCCCAGCACCGGCACGAGATCGCGCAGCGCGGCGAGCTCGGCTTCGGTGAAGCCATCCTCGCGTCGCGTCGTCCAGTAGGAATACAGGCAGTCCATCTGCCCGAGCGCCCCGGTCTCGCCGAAGCGGTGCACGAAAGCCAGGAAATGACGATGCCCGCTTTCTGCGAGGTCGCCGATCTGCGAGAAGTCGAGCGAGGGCGCGTCGGCGAGGTCGAGCACCATCTCGTCGTGGCCATGCTCGAGCAGATGATAGAACACCGAGCGGCGCCAGTTCGTGGCCGCATCGCCCTCCGCCGTCGAGCCGTATTCGACCACGTCGCTCTCGTTGGTCGGCGTATCGCTCCAGCGGAAGGCGCGGCCCTCGTAGATCGGGTGCAGCGTATCGATGACAACGAGCCCGCGCGAGAGTTCCAGCCCCTCGGCCCGGCAGCGCTCGCAGAATCCGCGCAGCAGTTCGGGTTCGGGAAGGCCGGTGAGCCCCTGGCCGGCCAGCCAGTTCATCAACGCAAGGCGGGAAGTGAGTTGCATACGCCATTATGGCGTGCATTCGTGACGAGCGAAAGGCCACGCGCGCCCCGTGCATAAAACCCGCTCATATGTCGCCGACGCTGTTGACGCGCTCTCGCCGCGGGCCGCAAATGCAAATAATGACACAGATGGCCAGAAATCCGGGCAGATGAGCCAGCGCCAGCTTCCGATTATCCTCGCGCTCGGCACGACGCAGACGCTGGCCTGGGCCTCCAGCTATTATTTGCCGGCCCTGCTCGCTGATCCCATGGCGCACGACCTCGGCGTCTCCTCGAACTGGATCTTTGGGGCGTTCTCGGCCTCGCTCGTGATCTCTGCGATGCTGGGGCCGCGCATCGGCCGGCAGATCGATCTCGTCGGCGGCCGTCAGGTGTTGTCGGCCTCCAACCTCACCATTGCCGCCGGGCTCGTGCTGCTCGGCTTCTCGCAATCGGTTCCGGTGATGGCGTTCGCCTGGCTCGTGCTCGGGATGGGCATGGCGATGGGACTCTACGATGCCGCCTTCGCCGCACTCGGCCGCATCTACGGCACCGACGCACGCGGCCCCATCACCGGCATCACGTTGATGGCCGGCTTTGCCTCGACCGTTGGCTGGCCCCTCACCGCCTGGGGGCTTGCTCATTTCGGCTGGCGCGACACGTGTTTCGCCTGGGCCGCCGCCAATATCCTGATCGGTCTGCCCCTCAATTTCATCATGCTGCCGGCGATCAAAGGTGCCAAGCAGGCTGCGGCCACAGCGGAGAAGCCGCGCATCCCCCTCGACCGCACCATGGTGCTGCTCGCCTTCGTATTCGCCGCGGTCTGGACCGTGACCGGAGCCATGGCCGTGCATTTCCCGCGCATTCTCGAGGCCACGGGCGCGAGCCATGTCGAGGCGATCGCGGCCGGCGCGTTGATCGGCCCGGCGCAGGTGATCGCGCGCGTCCTCGAAGCCAGCGTTCTCAGCCGCTTCCATCCGCTGTGGTCGACGCGGCTTGCCTGCCTCACCCACCCGATCGGCGCCGCCGTCGTCGCCATCTTCGGCGCCCCCGCGGCGAGCGCCTTTGCGCTGCTGCACGGCTCCGGCAACGGCATCCTGACCATTGCCCGCGGAACGCTGCCGCTCGCGATCTTTGGCCCGAAGGATTTCGGCTATCGTCTGGGCATCATCGGAGCGCCGGCGCGGATGGCACAGGCCGTGGCTCCGCTGGCCTTCGGCCTGCTGATCGACGTGATGGGCGCCAGGGTGCTGATGGTCTCGTCAGCGCTGAGCCTGTCGGCGCTGGGCGCGCTGTTCCTGATCCGCGCCAAGCCACGGCCGGATTGACGGGCTTGCGGCTTTCGCGCACAAGCACGTCATGATCGACGACAGCCGCCCGCCCCGCACGTTCAAAGGATTCCTGCGCTGGGCCATGACGCCGCCGCAGGCCTGGGGCGTCTATCTGCTCGCCGTCCTGCTGGTGTGGCTGCTCTCGTTCTATGCCGGCACGCTGAAGCCGAAGACGACGCCTGGCACGAGCGCGCCGGCGGTCAGCGCGCCGAAGAGCTAGGCCGGCTTCGGCTGGCTGGTCGCGATCCAGATGCCGGCGAACACGGCAACGAGGCCAATCAGGAGATTTGGCGTGATCGGCTCACCAATCAGCAGCGCCGCCAGCAAGGTGGCCGCGATTGGATTGACCGTCATGGTGTTAGCGACCCGGGTCGGCGTGGCGCGCTGCAGCGCCATAACCCAGAGAATGAAGGCGAGCGCGCCGCCACCGATGCCGAGATAGATGCCGGCAATCCACTGCGCCGTCGTGAACTGCGCGAGTGCGGCAAAACTTCCCTTCGCCAGCCCAGCGAGCACCAGCACCGCGGCGCCTGCGCCCATGCCGAGTGTGAGAAAGCCGAGCGCGCTGGAGCGCTGCATCAGCGGCCGCGACAGCACGTTGTAGAACGCCATGCAGAACACCGCGCCGGTCATGATCAACTCGCCGCGCCAGGCACCCGGCGGGCTCTGCGCCAGACCGGCCGCCAACGCCGCGGCGACGCCGAGCACGGCAATGCCGACGCCGATGATCTTGCGCGCCGTCAGCCGCTCGACGCCAAGGATCGCGCCGACGACCATGGTGTGAAGCGGCAGCGTCGCCAGCGCCAGACTGGCACGCGCGGCAGTCGTGTAGGACACCGCGATATTGTAGAGGATGAAGAACAGGCCGAAGAAGCAGATGCCGAGCGCCGTCACGGCCAGCCAGTCCGAACGCTCCGGCCAGCGCAGGTTGAGCAGCAGCGCGCACGGCAAGAGGCAAAGGAAACCGATCCCCCAGCGCAGGATCGCAAGCATGACTGGATCAGCGCCGACGACGAGATAGCGGGTGATCGCAGCAGCCGTGCCGCCTAAGCTGCTCGACACCAGCGCGATCGCGACCCCGAGCCACTCTCCCACGCTTCGCCTCCTATCCAGGAGCCTTTGGACGCTCCTGACACATCCCTGCTGCCACCATAATGGCAACAGGGACGCCGGCGGGAGTTAGTCGTAGAACTCCGGCGACATCTTCTGGGTGTCGCGCTGGGCCTTGTCGTGGTTGATCCAGAGCTGCGCCTTCTCCTTGTCGAGCGTGTCGGCAATCTTCTGCATCGAGGTCGCGGTCAGTTCCTTGTTGGCGTTCATGCTGGGAACGCGGCGGTTATCCCAATTGTCCTTGAAGTGAACGGCATCGCCTGAGAGCACGACCGCACCGGTCTTCGGCAATTTCACCAGCAACGACTGGTGTCCCGGCGTGTGGCCGGGCGTCGAGAGGATGGTGATGCTGCCGTCGCCGAACACGTCCTTGTCGCCGGTGAGCAGCTCGACCGGATGCGAAGGCTTGAACCGCGGCTCGTTGTTGGCACCGGGCCAGTCATATTCGGCCTTCTGGACGTAGAGCATCGCCTGCGGAAACATCTCGACATTGCCGATGTGATCGGGATGCGTGTGCGAGACGCCCATCGCCTTGATGTCGGCAGGCTTCACACCGACTGCTCGAGCTGCGCGGCGAGAGTCTTGGGCCGCTTCCAGGTCACGGCTTTGGGATCGGCCGGCACAAGCCCATTGGGCATCGCGGCCACGGCGTCGGGAATGCCGGTGTCCCACAGGAACCAGCCTTGGCTATGCTTGATGAGGTAGCAGGTGTCAACGAAGTCCATGGACTTGCCCTCGTTCACCCCGGGCGACCAGCGCCCGATATCGCCGGCGACGCCCTCTCCACAATTCATGATGTAAAGTCGTTCGACACCGGGCTTCTGCGCGAATGCAGACCGGGCGGACAGCGCGAATGCCGCGATGGCGAGAGCGAGCGTGATCGTGCGTATCATCCTTAGTCCCTCCTGGCGGCGCCTTCTTGCGGCGATCGAGCATCAACCCCGATCCCTCCGAAGAATTCCACTTTCAAGCACTATAGACCGGGGCCGCATATCTTGCTGACCTGCGATGGGGACGTATCAGGCGATTGACAGGCCGGTGTCGTTTCGCTGTAATCAGCGCCATGGGGATTTGAGCGATCTCCCCACGAGGCGACATGCCCAAGTATCGCGTCCCGTTTCGTCTATGCGAGGACGCATCATGCCGACGTTCACAACCATATCACCCGACAAATTGGCGCGCCTGATCGGCACAGCCAATGCTCCTGCCCTGATCGACGTTCGAACGGCGGAGGATTTTGCCGTCGACCGGCGGCTCATCCCGGGCTCGATCAAGCTCAGCCACGAGACCGTGGCGGAATGGGGCGGCGACTTCGCCGGTCGCCGCGCCGTCATCTCGTGCTTCCGTGGCGAGAAACTCGCGCAGGGCACCGCGGCCTGGCTCCGCCAGCTCGGCGCCGAGGCCGAAACGCTGGAAGGCGGCTTCGAAGGCTGGAAGGCGGCCAAGCTGCCCCTGGTCGACGCGAGCAAGCTGCCGCCGCGGGATGCCAAAGGGCGCACGGTTTGGGTGACGCGGGCGCGGCCGAAGGTCGACCGCATCGCGTGCCCCTGGCTGATCCGCCGCTTCGTCGATCCCGCTGCGGTGTTCCTGTTTGTCGCGCCATCCGAGGTGGTCGCCGTCGGCGAGCGTTTCCGCGCCGCCCCCTTCGATATCGAGAACGTGTTCTGGAGCCACCGCGGCGAGCTCTGCACCTTCGACGTCATGATCGAGGAGTTCGGCATCGCCACGCCGGCGCTGCTCCGGCTCGCAACGCTGGTCCGCGGCGCCGACACCGCGCGGCCTCATCTCGCCCCGGAAGCGGCCGGCCTGCTCGCGGCTTCGCTTGGGCTGTCGCGGATGTACGATGACGACCTCGAACAACTCGAGGCCGGCATGCTGCTCTACGACGCCTTCTACCGCTGGTGCCGCGACGCCACGGGCGAGACCCACAACTGGCCGACCAACAAGGTGAAGGCGTGACGGATCCGTAGCGCCGAAACAGGAGCTGATGCCGGTCACGGCATCAGCTTCGGCGAAGCTTTTCGAGTCTCGCTCCGGCTCGCCTGTTTGAGCTTCGGCGAGGCGGGAAGCTGCGCGGCAGGTGCGGCACTGAGGATCGTGGGGGCGATCCAAGGTACGTTGATTCAAATCAATGGTGATCCAGATGCTTCGAGATCGACTGCCGTGATGTCCGTGACCCTCGGAGACAAGCATGCGGTCGTTGGCAATTGCAGCCGTCCTGAGCCTAGCGCCCGCGACGGCGTTTGCCGTCTCCGACTGCCGGGTGACCGGTCATCCATCGGTGTTCGGCGTCGACATGACGGCCTACTTCGCGATCAGGGCCGGGCACACATGCAATTTCCCGATGCGAATTCCCGGAGCGATGCATAAGTCGGGCGTTTCCCGGCAGCCCTCGCACGGGAGGCTTAGGCAACTCAATGTCACGACGTTCACGTACACCGCGACTGCGGGATACAAGGGAGCCGATACGTTTGCGATCTACGGCGAAGGACAAGGTCCGTACGGCTCAGGAAGGTCCGTCATGACCGTGAATGCAACGATCGAATAGCCGGCGACCGCCTCGTCACGGGCGTTGTTCCGCTCGTGCGGCGGACTTGGAGGAAGTTCAATGCGCAAATGGGCCTGGACGATTCTGACCGTGAGTATCACCTTAGCAGCCGGGCAAGCCCGGTCTCAAAGATATGATCCCGCGTTTCCCGTTTGCTTATACGTCGTCTCGTTCGGAACCAGTCCATACTATAGGTGCAGCTTCACGACGATGGACCAATGCAGGGCCTCGGCCAACGGTCAGATGTGCGTCCTCAACCCATATTACGCCGGTGCGACGGCCCGAGGGAACAAACGGCGTGATTCCCGCCAAACATATGCGCCGCCCAAGCCGCCGATTCGCTACCGGGCAGCACCGAACAACCACGAACCTTACTACGGCGCTTCCCAGGGTTATGCACCGGGCGAGAAAGAACGATTTCTCCAGAGTGTGAGACAATTCATGTGAAGATGATGGACCGACCCGTCTTCGCACACACAGCCGGCGATCGCTCCCCGGGGAGAGCACGAAGGACACGCTAAGACCATCGCGCAGCCGCCCTCCCTGCGTCATCGTCTTGACGAAGGCGCTTGCGCGAAACAAATCTCGGGCGAGATGCGCCGCGCGAACGCCGTCGCTCGCGCGAAACGCGCAACAGAGTGGCATCCATCATCATCCTGGCAATGGTTCGCCGCGGGGAACGCGCATCATGCGCGGTTCCTCCGTTTGATCTCGTGCAACGCAGAGAGGCGGCGATTGGAACGCGGGCTGTTCGCTCTGGTTAGCCCGCTAGCACAAGGACCGGCTTTTGCCGGAATCAGAGCATGACCGATCTGTCCATCGATGCACGCCTCCTCGCTCCAGACAACCATCGACATCGCGCAAATCTCGCGATCGTCGCACTCGCCACGGTCATTCTTCTCGCCGGCACGGTGGCCTTGTCGGCCGCGGTGTCCTGGCGGCAAGGATCGTTGCTCCTGCTCGGCGGCGCGCTCGGCCTGACGCTGTATCACGCACTGTTTGGATTCACCTCGGCCTGGCGCGTCTTCATCGTCGCGCAAAGAGGCGCGGGGCTGCGCGCGCAGATGGTCATGCTTGCGTTGGCAACAGCTCTGTTCTTCCCGGCACTGGCGCATGGGTCATTGTTCGGCCAGGCCGTTCACGGCGAACTCGGCGCCGTCGGAGTCGGTATGTTGACCGGAGCCTTCCTGTTCGGACTTGGCATGCAGCTCGGCGGCGGCTGCGCCTCGGGAACGCTGTACACCGCCGGCGGCGGCAACACCCGCATGCTGGTGACGCTCGCGGCCTTCATCGCGGGATCGACACTCGGCGCATTGCATCTGCCGTGGTGGGGCGCGCTGCCGAATATCGGGGCAGTCTCGTTGATCGAGCGGCTCGGATGGCTTCCTGCGCTCCTGCTCTGCTGGCTGATGATGGCCGCCATTTACGTCGCGACGGTCAGGGCCGAAATCCGGCGGCACGGCGAACTCGAGCCCAGAGCGCGGACCAAGCTGCGCGGCGCGCGCCGGTTCATGCAGGGGCCTTGGCCGCTTCTCGCGGGCGCGATCCTGCTCGCGATCGGCAATTTCGCCACGCTCTACCTTGCAGGGCGGCCATGGGGCATCACCTCCGCGTTCGCGCTCTGGGGATCGAAAATCCTGATGAGCCTGGGCGTCGACGTCGCATCATGGTCCTATTGGCAAGGTGCCCGCGCGGCCTCGCTCCATCAAAGCATTTTCGCTGACATCACCTCGGTCATGGATTTCGGCATCATCCTGGGGGCCTTGCTGGCGGCGGGTCTCGCCGGCAAGTTCAATCCGACCTTGCGCATTTCCGCACAGTCGCTGGTCGCCGCCGTCATCGGCGGCCTGCTGCTCGGCTATGGCGCGCGCCTCGCCTATGGCTGCAACATCGGCGCCTATTTCAGCGGGATCGCTTCGGGCAGTCTGCACGGCTGGTGCTGGCTGGTTGCTGCCTTCATCGGCAACATTCTGGGAACATACCTGCGACCGTTGTTCGGCCTGGCCGTCGAAAAATAGATTTCATCATCGCTGCGTCGGAGCGAATTCTATCGCATCATCATCCGCGCGATCGCCTCCCCGATCACCACCGTCGTGAAGTGGGTGTTGGCGCGGCAATCGGAGGGCATGATCGAGGCGTCGGCGACACGCAGGCCCGAGATGCCCTTCACCGTGCCGTCAGGATTGACCACGCCATCGGGATCATTGAGGCCGCTCATGCGGCAGCTGCCGGCGGCATGCTGGATATCGCCCGTTTCGCACCGAAGCAGCGCATCCAGCTCGTGATCCGGCAGGTGAGCCGCCTGCGGCAATGTCAGGTTGGTGTCGGTAAATCTGATCCAGTCGGCGATCCCTGCGAGCGCCGGCTGCGAGGTGATCACCGCGAGCCGCTTCACCGCATCCATCATCCGCAGCATGTCACGGGGGTCGGCGAGCATGTTCTCCTCGACGATGGGATCGATGGACGGATCGGTCGAGGCCAGCCTGAGCGTGCCACGCGAATAGGCGTTGAACAGGCCGGCGCCGATCGCCCCGGGCGTGCCGATGCCGCGATGATTGAACGCGATCAGGATCATGTCGCGCTTGCCGCCATTGCCGAGGCCGGAAGAATAGGTCACGCAGCAATTGGTGTGGCGCCTGTCCGGATCGGTCGGCCGCAGATTTTCGTGGAGCTGGATCGTGGCGCGAAACAGCGGGTGGTCGAAGAAGTGGCGGCCGACCGGCAAATCGCGCTCGACCGCAATCCCCATCGCCTTCAACTCATCCGCAGGTCCAATGCCCGAGCGCAGCAGAATCGCCGGACTGTGGATGGCGCCGGCGCAGAGCACGATCTGGCGCGCGCTGATCTCGCTGGGGCCCTGCCCCTCGGTGTGAACGCACAAGCCCGTGGCCCGGCCGTCGCTGATCAGCACGCGATCGACCAGCGTCCTGCCCCGGATTTCCAGATTGGCGCGGCCGCGCGCGGGCTCCAGATAACCTTCGTTGGTGGTGATGCGGCGGCTGTCGCGGCTGTTGATGGGATAGCAGGCGACGCCCTCACCATTGGGTCCGTTGAGGTCGGCGCACCAGGCATAGCCGCTCGCGAGTGCCGCATCGCGCAGGGCGCGATCGATCGGCCCCCATTTTTCCGGCGGCGCGCGATAGACCGGCAACGGTCCGCCGCGTCCGTGACCTGCGACATCGCCGAATTCCAGATCATCCTCGATCACCGAGAACAGCGGCATCACTTCCTTCGCCGACCAGCCGGTGCAGCCGTGGGCCGCCCATTCATCGAACGCATCGGCAACGCCGCGGATCGCGATCTGGCCGTTCATCATCGACGAGCCGCCAAGCCCCTTGCCGCGCCAGTAGAACCGCGGTTCCTGCCCTGCGACGCGGCGCGTCTGGAGATCAGGCCACTGCCATTTCTCCTGATACTCGCGCTTGTGAATGACCGGGATCGGGTTCGGCGTCCGCACTTCCCAGGGCGCCTCATGGGCGCGCCAGTCGAGACCCGCCTCCAGCAGCAGGACGCGCCGTGACGGATTCTCGGACAGCCGTGCCGCAACCGCTGCGCCAGCCGAGCCGCCACCGACAACAATGACATCGTACATCACGTGACTTCTCAACGATCGAGAAAACCGGGATGCCCGACGGTATCAGACGGAGCGGAGTGGCGGAATGCGAATTGACGAGCGGCGCTGCCGCAGTTCGTCATTGCGCGCGCAGCCAAGCAATCCACACTGCCGGCGCGGAAAGATTCTGGACTCGCTGCGCTCGCGTGACGAACTGAAACAGGTGTGCGCCACACATTCACCTGTGCCCCGGCTCAGCAACGCAAGAGCGCTGCAGCGCGTCGGGGACACAAGACTAGCCTACCCGATCACCTTGCCGAACTTGTTCGACTTCGGGAAACCCTTCGGTGGAAGGCGGCCTGCGTCGGCACGGGTGCCTTGCCACTCCGCCAGCTCCTTCATGGTCGCGGAGAATTCGCGCCCCGCCGAGTCCTTCCAGGTCAGGCCTGCCTTGGCCTCGAAGACAGCGACGTCGGACAGTCCGCCGTCCTTGTACTTCTGCAGGCGAACGCCGCGGCCACGCGCCATCTCCGGCACCTGGTCGAGCGGGAAGATCAGCATCTTGCGGTTCTCGCCGATGACCGCGACCGTGTCGCCGATCACCTCGGTGACGGCGCGCGCCTCGTTCGGCATGTCGACGTTGAGAACCTGCTTGCCCTTCTTGGTGGTGCCGACGCAGTCGTCCTCGTTGACGACAAAGCCCTGACCTTCGTGGCTCGCCACCAGGAATTTGCGACCGCCCTTGTTGACGAACAGCGCAACGGGAGCCGCCTCCTGCTCGAGGTCGATGAACAGGCGGATCGGTTCGCCGTGACCGCGGCCACCGGGCAGCTTGGCGACATCGAGCGAGTAGAACTTGCCGTTGGTCGCGAACAGCAGCAGCTTCGAGGTCGTCTCGGCGAAGAAGGCGAAGCCGAGCTTGTCGTCCTGCTTGAAGGCGAGGCCCGAGAGGTCCTCGACATGCCCCTTCATGGTGCGGATCCAGCCCTTGTCGGAGACGACGACCGTCACCGGCTCGCGCTCGACGAGGGCTTCCTCGATCGCGGCGAGATCGTGCTCAGGCGCATCGGCAAAGGTGGTGCGGCGCTTGCCGAGCGGCGTCTTCGGTCCGAACATGTCGCGGACCTTGCCGACCTGCTCGCCGACCTTCTTCCACTGCTCGGCTTCGGACGCGAGAAGGGTTTCGATGCCTTTGAGCTCCTTGCGGAGATCCCTGTCCTCGTTGCGGATCTCCATTTCCTCGAGCCTGCGTAGATTGCGCAGACGCATGTTGAGGATGGCTTCCGCCTGGATTTCGGTGAGCTTGAACGCCTTGATCAAGGCCGGCTTAGGCTCGTCCTCTGTGCGGATGATCTTGATCACCTTGTCGAGGTTCAGATAGGCGACCAGGTGACCGCCAAGGACCTCGAGGCGATGTTCGATCTGGCCTTTGCGGAAGTTGGAGCGGCGGAGGAGCACGTCGCGCAAATGGTCGAGCCATTCGCGCAGGCATTCCGCGAGCCCGACGACCTTGGGGATACGGCCCTTGATCAGCACGTTGAGGTTCAGCGGAATCTTGTTCTCGAGCTCGGTCAGCCGGAACAGCGATTCCATCATCAGCGCCGGATCGACGTTCTTCGACTTCGGCTCGATCACGATGCGGACGTCCTCGGCCGACTCGTCCCTGATGTCGCCGACCAGCGGCAGCTTCTTCTGATCGAGCAGCTCAGCGATCTTCTCGATCAGCCGCGACTTCTGCACCAGGAAAGGAATCTCGGTGACCACCACGACCCAGGTGCCACGGGCACCCTCCTCCTGCTGCCACCTCGCGCGAACGCGGAACGAGCCGCGGCCGGTCGTGTAGGCTTCAGCAATGGCCTGCTTGGAATCGACGCAGATGCCGCCGGTCGGAAAATCGGGTCCCTTGACCCATTTCATCAGCGCCTTGGACTTGGCGTCGGGCTTCTCGATCAGATGCAGCGCGGCGTCGCAGAGCTCCGCGGCGTTGTGCGGCGGGATCGAGGTTGCCATGCCGACCGCGATGCCTTGTGCGCCGTTGGCGAGCAGGTTCGGGAAGCCGCCGGGCAGCACGACCGGCTCTTTCGATTGGCCGTCGTAGTTGGCGCGAAACTCGACGCCGTCCTCGTCGATGCCCTCGAGCAGAAGCCGCGCGACGTCGGTCATGCGGGCTTCTGTGTATCGGTAGGCGGCGGGATTATCGCCGTCGATGTTGCCGAAATTGCCCTGGCCGTCGACCAGCGGATAGCGCGAAGAGAAATCCTGCGCGAGGCGCACCATGGCGTCGTAGATCGCCTGGTCGCCGTGCGGATGGAACGAGCCCATCACGTCGCCGACGATCTTGGCGGATTTTTTGAAAGCGGTGCCGGGGTCAAGCCTGAGCAGGCGCATGCCATAGAGGATGCGCCGGTGGACCGGCTTCAGGCCGTCGCGCGCGTCGGGCAGCGCGCGGTGCATGATGGTGGAGAGCGCATAAGCGAGATAGCGCTCTTCCAGCGCGTCACGCAGCGGCACCTCGTGAATTTCGGCCGGTTCTTCCGGCGGAACGATTCGTTTTCCCATGCCGCCCGGTTAAACCGTGGAAGCGAATCGGGCAAGGATCGATTGATTCCCTGTGAGTTTCTACTGCCCGGCCCAACCGGCGGTCACGGTCGGCTGGACCTTGGCTTGAGCCGTAACCGGCGTGTTGGCCAGGCAATGGCGAGCCGCCTCGATTTCGGCATCCGTGGCACCCTTGGACCTCGCCCATGCCTCTGCCGCGGCAGCCGAATATTTCGCCACATAGTACCGGACCAAAGTGCAGGATGCCCGGCGAAACACGCCGGATTGCGGCTCCCCGGCCATTGCATCAGGCGCAAAGGCAAGCAGCAGCGCGGTCAGCGCGACCCCCCTGATCAACATTTGGGCTGTCCCCGTTGTGGAACCAGCCCCACAAACGCAGACAGGGCCATTTGGTTCCCTAAGGAACCCGAGATTCGAGCGATGCAGCAGAACAGTTCATGGCGCGGGCCACGCTGCCTTGGCCTGCTGCCGCGTCAACGCGTTAATGAAACCGGCCCGCGCATCGGAATGGGTCTGCCCGCGCGGCTCCAGCACATGGCGTAGCAGAAACAGGCCGGTCAGCCGAAATCCATCCTGGAGATCCTCGTCGGTGAGATCGTTGTGCACCTCGCCGTGGCGCAGGAACGGCGGCAGCCGCAGCAGCCGGTCGCGCCACGGCTCGCCCGCGCCGCGCGACACCGCGCCGCCGGATTTTGGCGAGACATAGATCAAATCGGTGGTCTCCCCGGTCACCGCGCAATTCTCGAGTGCGAGCCCGAAGCCGAGCTCGGAGAGCATGGCCAGCTCGAAATGGATCAGGTGAACGGCTGCGCTGCCGATATCGTCGAAATCGTCGAGCGAATGCTCCAGCAGGGCAAAGATGTCCTGGTGCGGATCGCGCTCGGGGAGCAGCCGCGCAATCGAAGCCAGATGGGTGACGCCATAAACGCCGTGGGACGATCCCAGCAGCGTCGCTGCACGCAGCTTCAATCCCTCGATCGCATAGGTGCCGAGATGCTCGTCGAGCCGCGCCCGCCACACTGCGCTGACGCTATTGCCGGGCTGCAGGAGAGGCCGCAGCCGAGAGCTGGCACCGCCGCGCACCAGACCGAGATGCCGACCATGCTGGCGCGTCAAGAGCTCGACAATGGCGCTGCTCTCGCCATGCCGCCGCACGCCCAGCACGATGCCTTCGTCGGTCCATTCCATGGAGTGAAGTCTAGCGGATTCCAGCCTGAAATCGTAGGGCGGATTAGCCGAAGGCGTAATCCGCCAAGTTTCGCGCGCAATTCGAGTTGGCGGATTACGCTTCGCTAATCCACCCTACGGCACCGCGTGAAACCTTACGCGTTGAACCAGCCCTGTGCATCGCCGGTGAAGGAGAAATACAGCCCGAACGTCGTCAGCACGCAGGAGACGGTCTCGATCGCGCTGTCGAGCTCGAGGCCCCGCTCGCCTAGGATTTGCGCGAGCGAGATCACGGACAGCACGAGTGCCGCCGCCAGCACCCAGCGCGGCCAATTCTTGCGCCAATGCGCAGCCAGCCAGACCAAATAGACCAGCAGCAGGATCATCCCGCCGACGAGCAGCGTCGCCGTCATGATCATCTGCTCGGTCATCTCGATGCTGGGCGTGCGGTCCTGCACCGCCACCGAGAGCGCATCCAGCATCAGCGAGGCATAGAGCAGCGCTTCGAAACGCTGGACGTTGCGGGGCACCATCATCGGCGACTGATCTTTTCTTGGCTATTCCCTGGGAAATTCCAGGCCCATCTCGCGGTAGCGATCGGGATCGTCACCCCAGTTCTCGCGCACCTTCACGAACAGGAACAGATGCACCGGCACGTCAAGGATCTGCATCAGCTCCTTCCGCGAGTCCGCACCGATCGACTTGATGGTGGCGCCGCCCTTGCCGAGCACGATCTTGCGCTGACTTTCCCGCTCCACGAAAATCGTCTGCTCGATCCGCACCGACTTGTCCTTGCGCTCCTCCCACTTGTCGGTCTCGACCGTGGACTGGTAGGGCAATTCCTGGTGCAGCTTCTGATAGATCTTTTCGCGCGTGATTTCGGCCGCCAGCTGCCGCATCGGCGCATCCGACATCTGGTCCTCGGGATAGAGGTATGGCCCCGCCGGCACCATCTCGGCAAGCGTCGTGCGGATATCGTCGACACCGTCGCCAGAAATCGCGGCGATCATGAAGGTTCTCGCGAACTTCATACGCTCGTTGGCGGCCTGTGCCAGCGCCAGCAGCTTCTCGCGCTGGACCAGGTCGACCTTGTTGATGACCAGGATCTTGTCGTGATTGACGCTCGCGGCCTTGCTGAGGATCGCCTCGGCCTCTTCGTCGATCCCGGTCTTGGCGTCCAGCAACACGCAGACGAGATCGGCATCATGCGCCCCGCTCCAGGCGGTCGAGACCATTGCCCGGTCGAGCCGGCGCTTGGGCAGGAAGATGCCGGGGGTGTCGACCAGAATGATCTGGGCGTTGTTCTCGATCACGATGCCGCGGATCAGCGCGCGCGTGGTCTGCACCTTGCGCGAGACGATGGTGACCTTGGCCCCGACCAGCGCATTGACCAGCGTGGACTTGCCGACATTCGGCGCGCCGATCAGCGCGACAAAACCGCAGCGTGTAGCAGGGGGCACCTCGCCGCTTGTTTCAGCCGTCATTGCCGCCGCCAACACCTTCACGTTCAATCATCACTGATGCCGCCACCTTCTCCGCCGCCCGCTTGCTGCCGCCAATCCCTTCGGCCGGCGCGAGCCCCGGCAGTTCCACCGCGACCCGGAATTGCGGATCGTGATGCGGGCCGGTGCGCTCGACCTCGCGATAGACGGGCGTCGGCAATCCCTTCCCCTGCGCCCATTCCTGGAGCACGGTCTTGGGATCGCGTAAGGGCCGCCGCGGCTTGTGCATGCGCTCGGTCCAGTTGCGCTTGACGAACTCGTCCGCCGCAGCATGACCGCCGTCGAGGAAGATCGCGCCGATCACGGCTTCGCAGATGTCGCCCAGGATGGATTTGCGCAGGCGGGCATCGGCGCTGGAGCCGACCGAGCCGAGCTTGATGTCGTCGAGCAGACCGAGCGACTTGGCGACGTCGGCGCAGCTTTCCTTACGCACGAGCTCGGCAAGCCGCTTGGACAACTCGCCCTCATCGGCGTTGGGGAAGGCATGGTAGAGCATGTCGGAGACGACGAGCCCGAGCACGTGATCGCCGAGGAATTCCAGCCGCTGATAGCTGTCGCCGCGCTTGCGACCCGACTTCAGCGCCGAGACGTGCGTGATCGCCTGCATCAGCAGGTTCGGGTCCGTGAAGCTGTGGCCGATGCGCGCCTCGAGTGCCGCGTTGGCGTCGGCCGCCGCCTTCGCCTTGGCCTTGCTGCTGCGCGTCCGCTTTTTCTTGGCAGGAGCCTTCGTTTCAGCAGCTTTGGCTTCGGGAGCCCTGGTTTCAGGAGCCCTGCTCGCAAGCGTCTTGGTTGCAGCTTCGCCCTCGGGAGCGGCTTGCGCGTCGATCGATTGGGTCGCGATGTCCTTGGCTTCGTCTTTCATCGGACGATTTTGAAGAACCGGTTCCAGCGCACCGACCATGGCCAGCGCCAGAACATCCAGGCCTGCTCGCCCTCGCCGATGGAGAAGAAGATCATCTGCGCGCGGCCGATCAGGTTTTCCGCGGGCACGTAGCCGACCTGACCGAGGAAGCGGCTGTCGGTGGAATTGTCGCGGTTGTCGCCCATCATGAAGAAATGGCCTGGTGGCACGGTGTAGACGTTGGTGTTGTCCATGTAGCCGTTGTCGGCGCAATCGAGCGTCTCGTAGGAGACCCCGTTCGGCAATGTTTCCTTCCAGCGCTTCACGCGCGAGATGCCGCCGCCCTCGGAGCCGCACGGGTCCTCGCCGACGAATTCGCTCATGCGCTGGCGTTCGACCGGGGTGTCGTTGATGTAGAGCAGACCGTCCTTCATCTGGATGCGGTCGCCGGGAAGGCCGATCACGCGCTTGATGTAGTCGGTGGTGTCGTCCTTGGGCAGCCGGAACACGACGATGTCACCGCGCTTCGGATCCGAGCCCCAGATCCGTCCCGAGAACAGTGGCGGCGAGAACGGGATCGAGTAGTGGCTGTAGCCGTAGGAATATTTCGACACGAACAGATAGTCGCCGACGAGCAGCGTCGCCTTCATCGACCCGGACGGGATGTTGAACGGCTGGAATAGGAAGGTGCGGATCACCAGCGCGATCAGGAGCGCGTGGATCACGACCCGGATCGTTTCGCCGACGCCGCTCTCAGTTTTCGTTCCTGACGTCACGCTCATTGCTCTCTCAATTCCGGCCGGCGATCACAGAACGCCCTCCTCCCGCGAACGGCCCACCGGTTCGCGGCCCAGGGAGATTGTCCTGATTCTGATAATGAGGGCCAATTCTGGCGTAAAGCCGAATTCGCCCAGCGTGATTTGCATTGGCGGACTTTTAGACGGTTGTCGGAGGCCACGCAATCAAGGATCGCATCAAAAACAAATAAGGCGTTGAAATTTAATAAGAATTATAAATTGACGACAACCCCTCAGGGCTTCGCCAGCGGGACGGCGGAAATGATCACGAAGGCCTGCGCCAACGGCCAATCATCGGTGATCGACAGATCGATCTGAGCCTCGAAGCCATCAGGCGTCAGGGCCTGGAGCCTGGCCAGCGCCCCCCCGGTCAGCCGCATGGAAGGCCGTCCCCCCGGCAGATTGACCACCCCCATGTCGCGCCACCAGACGCCCTGCCGGATGCCGGTGCCGAGCGCCTTGGAGCAAGCCTCCTTGGCGGCAAAGCGCTTGGCATAGGTCGCCACCACCATCTTCTCGTTCTTGGCCCGCCGCTCCGCCTTGGCCCGCTCGGCCGCCGTGAAGATGCGGTCGAGGAAACGCTCGCCGTGACGCTCGATCACCTTTGCCACCCGAGTGATATCGATCAGGTCGGAGCCGATGCCGATGATCATGCCCGGCTCCGGCCGCGATCCATCGCTGCGCGCATTTTGCGCACCGTCTCGGCAAGCCCGACGAACAGGGCTTCGCCGATCATGTAGTAGCCGATGTTGAGTTCCTTGATCTCAGGCAGCACGGCGATCTTCTCCGCCGTGGCGTAGTCGAGCCCGTGACCGGCGTGGACCTCCAATCCCGCATCCTTCGCGACCTTGGCGCCCGCCACGATCCGCTGCCACTCGGCTTCGGCCTTGTCGGCACGGCCGTCGACCACGGCGTCACACCAGGCGCCGGTATGGATCTCGATCACGGGCGCGCGCAACTGCGCGGCCATCGCGATCTGCGCGGGGTCCGCCGCGATGAACAGCGAGACGCGGATGCCGGCATCGGTGAGCCGCGCGATATAGGGCGCGAGCGCATTGCGCTGGCCGACGACGTCGAGCCCACCCTCGGTCGTCACCTCCTGGCGCCGTTCCGGCACCAGGCACACCGCATGCGGTTTGGTCGCGAGCGAGATGCTCATCATGTCATCCGTGGCCGCCATCTCGAAATTCAGCGGCTTGGAAATCTCGGCCTTCAGCCGCGCCATGTCCTCGTCACGAATGTGCCGGCGGTCCTCGCGCAAATGCGCGGTGATGCCGTCGGCGCCGGCCTCGATCGCAAGCAGCGCAGCACGGACGGGGTCGGGATGGCGGCCGCCGCGTGCGTTACGGACGGTCGCGACGTGGTCGATATTGACGCCGAGGCGGAGCGGGGATGCAGGCATTTCAGGACTCGCGAGATCGGAGAAACAGGCAAACGCAACGGGCGCCTATCCATTAACACGTTCGACCTTGGCGACGACCGCTTTTGCGCGAAGCTGCGCCAGGATCGCGCTCAGATGCTTGAGATCGTAGACTTCGAGATCAATCGTCGTCTCCGTGAAGTCGGGTGAGCGGCGCTGCATGCTGATGTTGTCGATATTGCCGTCATGCTCGGCGATCACGGTCGCGATCTGCGCCAGCGCGCCGGGCTCGTTGACGTTCTCGACCTTGATGCGCGCCGGGAAACGCTGCGGCGCGGAGTCCTCGATGTCCCAGCGGACGTCGAGCCAGCGCTCCGGCTCCTCCTCGAAATCCTTCAAGGCCGGCGACTGGATCGGATAGATCGTGATCCCCTCACCCGGCGTGACGATGCCGACGATGCGGTCGCCCGGCACGGCGCCGCCGTTCGGCGCGAACTTCACCGGCAGATCGGAGTTGTTGCCGCCGATCGGGATCGCAACCGGGCTACGCGACCGCTCGAGCACCTTCTCCTTGAGCTTGGCGGCGAACCCCTTCTTGATGCCGTAGCGCGCGACGCGCTCCTCCTTGTAGTCGGGATACATCGCGCGCGCCACGTGGGAGGCCTTGATCTCGCCGCGGCCGACGGCCGCCATGACGTCCTCGATCGATGTGCGCGCAAGCCGCGGAAGCGCGCCCTTGAGCTTGTCGTCGGCGTATTCGATCTTGGCGCGCTCGAACAGGCGCTCGACGATACGCCGGCCAAGACCGGCATATTGATCGCGCACCGCGGTGCGCGTTGCGCGCCGGATCGCGGCGCGCGCCTTGCCGGTGACCGCCAGCGTTTCCCAGGCCGAGGGCGGCGCCGACTGCGCTTCCGAGGTCAGCACCTCGACCTCGTCTCCATTCTGAAGCTCCGAGGACAGCGGGGCGAACTGGCCGTTGATCTTGCAGCCCACCGCGCTGTTGCCGACGTCGGTATGCACGGCATAGGCGAAGTCGATCACATTGGCATGGCGCGGCAGCGCGATGAGCTTGCCCTTCGGGGTGAAGCAGAACACCTGGTCGTGGAACAGCTCGAGCTTGGTGTGCTCGAGGAATTCCTCGGGGTTGGCGCTCTCCGAGAGAATGCCGATGGTGTGGCGCAGCCAGGCGAACGCGTTCGATTCGCGCTTGAGGAATTCGGTCGGCGAGCCCACACCCTCCTTGTAGAAGACGTGCGCTGCGATGCCGCGCTCGGCGATCTGGTCCATGGCCTCGGTGCGAATCTGGAGCTCGACGCGCTGGTTGCCGGGACCGATCACCGTGGTGTGGATCGAGCGATAGTCGTTCTGCTTCGGCGTCGAAATGTAATCCTTGAACCGTCCCGGCACGACCGGCCAGGTGGTGTGGACGATGCCGAGCGCGCGATAGCAGGCCTCGATGTCGTTGACCACGACGCGGAAGCCGAAAATGTCGGACAATTGCTCGAAGCCCACCGACTTGCGCTCCATCTTGGTCCAGATGGAGAACGGCTTCTTGCGGCGGCCATAGACCCGGGCGCCGAGACCCCGGTGGCGCAGATTGTTGGAGAGCTGGTCCTCGATCTCGCCGATCAGATTGCGGTTGCGCTCGGCGAGCGCGTCGAGCCGCTGCATCACCACCGAATAGGCGTCGGGATCGAGAGTGCGAAAGGACAAATCCTCCAGCTCCTCGCGCATTTCCTGCATGCCCATGCGCCCGGCCAGCGGCGCATAGATGTCGAGCGTCTCCTCGGCAATGCGCCGCCGCGATTCCGTGGGCACGAAATCGAGCGTGCGCATGTTGTGCAGGCGGTCGGCCAGCTTGACCAGGAGCACGCGGACATCGTCGGCAATCGCCAGCAGCAATTTGCGCAGGTTCTCGGCCTGCTTGGCTTCGCGTGACACCAACTCCAAGCGTTTCAGCTTGGTCAGGCCTTCCACCAGCGCGCCGATCTCGGGACCAAAGAGCTGGTCGATCTCGGCACGCGTCGCCTCGGTGTCCTCGATGGTGTCGTGCAGCAGGGCGGCGACGATGGTCGCATCGTCGAGCTTCAGGTCGGTGAGAATCGCCGCCACTTCGAGCGGGTGCGAAAAATACGGATCGCCGGAGGCGCGGGTCTGCGAACCGTGCGCCTTCATGGCGTAGACATAGGCGCGGTTCAGCAGGTCTTCATTGGTGTTCGGATTGTAGGACCGGACGCGCTCGACGAGGTCATACTGACGCATCATCCGCGCGCGCGGCTTCGCTGGCCGTGCCACCGGCGCAGTCGGGGCCACGGCAACCGATTCGGTTGCGGCCTGCATCTGCGTGGATCTGCGGCGTCGATACACCATTCCGTCCTACCTTCGAACGGACCACGAAACAGCCCGTTGTACATCCTAAGCTCCGATCGCGGGCACGGCCGATCAATTCGGTGACAGGCGCGCGGTGCGGTCGGGCAACGCTATGGTAACCACGAAAACGTCAACAAAAGCAAAGGCCCGAACGCGGGTTCGGGCCTTTGATAAGATCACAAGAAGTCGACGATCGCGAGTAAGACGATTACTCGTCCTCCTCGGGCTGCTCTTCCGGCGGCGCGAGGCCCTCGAGGCCCTTCAGGAGCTCCTCTTCGGTCATGCGCTCCACGGCAACTTCGGTGTCGTCCGCATCGACGCTGGCGCCGGCGGAGCCGATCAGCGGAACCGTATCCGGCTCGGGCTCGTCGACCTCGACGAACTTCTGGAGGGAGTGCACCAGCTCCTCGCGGAGATCCTCCGGCGAGATGGTCTGGTCGGCAATTTCACGCAAGGATACAACAGGGTTCTTGTCGTTATCTCGGTCAACCGTTAGTTGTGAACCGGACGAAATCATGCGGGCGCGGTGGGCCGCCAGCAGGACCAGGTCAAAGCGGTTGTCGACCTTGTCGATACAATCTTCTACGGTGACGCGAGCCATAGACTGTCGCTCCGTTGTGGGTGGGACGAAATATGTGGATGATTGGCGCTAGTTATAGGGGCCGGGCAGGTTTCGCAAGGCCAAATTGTGATTTGGCCTCGCCAAACGGCTCTGCTACCCCCACATTGGGGGGCTGAGACTGGTGGTCCCGGGCTGCTGTCGAGGCGGCGCCGGTGTACAAGAGTCCGCCATAACTATACCTTGATTGCCCTGACTTCTCCGGATTTGCGGTTTCGACGGGTTTCGGCAGGACTTTGAACTGCGCGGCTTGCTGCCGCTGCGCCAACAATAACGCATGATCACGAACACTACGCGAGCAAACTGAATGTCACCTTCCTCCACCGACAAGATCGCGCTCTTCATCGACGGGGCCAATCTTTACGCGACGGCGAAAACTCTCGGCTTCGACATCGATTACAAGCGCCTTCTGAAGGAATTTCAGAGCCGCGGAACCCTGCTGCGGGCGTTCTACTACACAGCGATCATCGAGGATCAGGAGTATTCCTCGATCCGTCCCCTGATCGACTGGCTCGACTACAACGGCTACACCGTCGTCACCAAGGCGACCAAGGAGTTCATCGACGCTTCCGGCCGCCGCAAGGTCAAGGGCAACATGGACATCGAGCTCGCCGTCGACGCGATGGAGCTCGCCGAGCACATTGACCAGATGGTGCTGTTCTCGGGTGACGGTGACTTCCGCTCGCTGGTCGAGGCCGTGCAGCGCCGCGGCGTGCGGGTCACGGTGATCTCCACCATCGCCAGCCAGCCGCCCATGATCGCCGACGAGCTGCGCCGCCAGGCCGACGTCTTTACCGACCTCGTCGAGCTGCAGTCCAAGCTTGGCCGCGATCCGTCCGAGCGTCCTGCCCCGCGCGACCGCGGCGAGCGCGAGGCGCGCCATCACGCCCCCCAGTTCCTCCAGCGCGCGACCACGATGGCGCCGAGGGGCGATGACGACTTCGAGGAGTGAGGCGGCCCGGTCAAGCCTCCAGGTCCCCAACCTCGTCCCCGACCGTGATTGTCCGCTCTGCCCGCGCCTCGTCGCTTTTCGCGAGGCGAACCGCGCACGGGAGCCGTTGTGGCACAATGCCCCGGTCCCACCTTTCGGCGACATCAAGGCGCGCTTGCTGATCGTCGGCCTCGCGCCGGGCATGCAGGGCGCCAACCGCACCGGCCGGCCGTTCACTGGCGACTATGCCGGCGACCTGCTCTACGCCACGCTGCTCGAATACGGCTTCGCCAAGGGCAGTTATCAGGCCCGGCCCGACGACGGCCTCAAGCTGGTCGACTGCCGGATCGCCAATGCCGTGCATTGCGTTCCACCGCAGAACAAGCCGCTGCCGGTGGAGATCAACACCTGCCGGCAGTTTCTCGTCGCCAATCTCGGCACGATGCCGAAGCTGCGCGCGATCATCGCGCTCGGGCGGATTGCGCACGACAGCGTGCTCAAGCCGCTGAAGCTGAAAGCCTCGCAGGCGCCCTTCGGCCATGGCGCAGTGCATCAGGCGGGCGCATTCAAGCTCTACGACAGCTATCACTGCTCCCGCTACAACACGAACACAGGCGTGCTGACGCCGGACATGTTCCGCAGCGTGTTCGCTAGGGTGAAGGCCGACCTCGACTAGGCTTTGGCGGGATGGGCCTTCAGCCAGTCCAGCACGTCACCGGCGTTCCGGTCGGGCGGGAACACCGGATAGAACACGTGGGTGATCTTTGCGTCGTCCACGATCAGGGCGAGGCGCTTGATCAGCGTCAGGCCCGCAACCTCCATCGTCGGCAGATTGAGGGCCCGCGTGAAGGCCAGCTTCTCGTCCGAGAGCACCGGGAACGGCAGATGCAGCCGCGACGCCATCTCGGTCTGGTATTCGTTGCTCTGGGTCGAGAGGCCAAACACCTGGGCAGCGCCGGCGGCCTTCAGCTCGGCAAACAAGTCGCGAAACGCGCATGTCTGCGGGGTACATCCTCGCGCGCCCGGGATCATGTCCCAGTCGTCGACCAGGGCGATCTTGCCGGGCTCGCCGGTGCGCGGATAGGCGAACACCACGGTGCGGCCCGATAGCGCGGATAGATCGACCGAATTGTCATCGGTCGCACGCAGGCTGATCGCAGGCAGTATCAGGCCTTTCAAATGCGCGGCACCGCCATCGTCCGCGGGTGCGGGTATCTGGCTCCAATCGACGTCGGTCAGGCTAGGTTGAGCCATGTCACGCTCCCTGAGGCTGCGAACAGCGAGTGGCGAATAGCGACTGGCTAACGGGCTGAAAAGCGCTTCGCCCGATGCGCCACTCGCCATTTCCTGCTCGCCCTGAAATCATCCCCTCGCCCGCATCAGCCGGCCCTTCTCCCGGCTCCAGTCGCGCTTCTTCTCGCTCTCGCGCTTGTCGTGCAGCTTCTTGCCCTTTGCGATCGCGAGCTGCAATTTGGCGCGCCCCCGCTCGTTGAAGTAAAGCTTGAGCGGGATCAGCGTCATGCCCTCGCGGTCGACCGCGCCCATCAGCTTGTTGATCTGGCGGCGGTGCAGCAGCAGCTTTCGCGGTCGCTTGGGCTCGTGGTTGAAGCGGTTGCCCTGGAGATATTCGGGGATGGTGGCGTTGATGAGCCAGATCTCGCCATCCTTGGAATCGGCATAGGACTCCGCAATCGTGCTCTTGCCGTTGCGGATCGACTTCACCTCGGTGCCGGTCAGCGCGATGCCCGCCTCGACCGTATCCTCGATCGCGTAGTTGAAGCGGGCCTTGCGATTTTCCGCCATGACCTTGATCGGACGTTCGTTCTTATCGGCCATGACGAAAACCTGGACAACAAACCTGAGAAAGATGCGCAGCGACGCTAACAAATCGGATGAAGCACGCGCGTCACTTCTTGAGGAGATCGCGGATCTCGGTGAGCAGAACCACCTCCTCCGACGGCTTCGGCGGCTCCGCGGGCTTGGTCGCTTCCTTGCGCTTCAACGTATTTATGGCGCGAATGACCAGGAAAAGCACGAAGGCGATGATGATGAAGTTGATCGTCAGCGTCAGGAAGTTGCCGTAAGCAAGCACGGCGCCTTGCTTTTTCGCATCCGCCAGGTTGGTGGCGGTCACCGCCTTCGACAAGGGGACGTAGTAGTTCGAAAAGTCGAGGCCGCCGGTCGCGGCGCCGATGACCGGCATGATGATGTCACCGACCAGCGAGGTGACGATAGCGCCGAAGGCCGCGCCGATGATCACGCCGACTGCGAGGTCGACGACGTTGCCTTTCATGGCGAACTCACGGAACTCCGTGAGCATCTTCCTACCCTTCTCGTCGACGCTCATGAACGACCCTCCGTTTGGCTGAATCAGTTGATCAAGCCGGCGTGCACCATGGCGCTGCGCACCGCAGCGCGGGTCGGCTCGGAGACCGGAACCATCGGCAACCGCAGCGTCTCGTCGAACTTGCCGAGCAGCGACATCGCGTACTTGACGGGCGCCGGATTGCTCTCGATGAAGAGGTTGTTGTGCAGCGGCATCAGCTTGTCGTGGATCGCGAGCGCAGCCTTGGCGTCGCCCTTGGCCCAGGCGGCATGGAACTCGGCGCACAGGCGCGGCGCAACGTTCGAGGTCACCGAGATGCAGCCATGGCCACCATGCGCCATGTAGCCGATGATGGTGGCATCCTCGCCGGAGAGCTGGTTGAAGTCCTCGCCGAGTGCCGCGCGCTGCTGCGATACGCGCACCATGCTGGCGGTGGCGTCCTTGACGCCGGCAATGTTCTTCAGCTCCCATAGCCGCTTCATGGTGTCGACCGACATGTCGATCACCGATCGCGGCGGGATGTTGTAGATGATGATCGGAATCCCGATCGCATCGTTGATCGCCTTGAAGTGCTGGTACATGCCTTCCTGGGTCGGCTTGTTGTAGTAGGGCGTCACCACCAGGACAGCGTTGGCGCCCGCCTTTTCGGCATGCTGGGCAAGCTCGACCGCTTCCTTGGTGGAATTGGAGCCGGCGCCGGCGATGACGGGCACGCGGCCCTTGGCCTCCTCGATGCACCATTCGACGACCTTCTTGTGCTCATCGTGGGAGAGCGTCGGGCTCTCGCCGGTGGTGCCGACCGGGACCAGGCCGTTGGTGCCCTCGGAGATCTGCCAGTTGACCAGGGAGCGGAACGCAGCCTCGTCCAGCGAGCCATTTTTGAACGGCGTGACCAAGGCGGTGAACGACCCCCGGAATTTCGTCTTGGCTGCCATGGACTTCCTCCGTACGCGGCGAGATTTAGAGCAAGCCTCTTTCATATCGGGTCTCCCCGGCCGGTAAAAGGGCCGCATCCGCGTGACGCACGGTTTAAGCCGCGATTTTGCCGCGGTGGTGGTGCAAACCCGGCGACGGTAAGGGGCTGTTGGTATTTTGTCCGCATATTCAATCAAATACAGCCAGATCTTGTACAGATAGGTCTTGAGCCAATTGACTGATTCGGGGCGACGAACCGCCGTGACCTCCTTTCCTCGTGTTGCATGGCGATCTGCCGGTCTGGCCATGTGCCTGATGGCCAGCCTGTCGATCGGGTGTGTCGCCTTGGCCAAGTCCAGTGAGACAACGGAGGACGCCGCCAAGGAACCCGCTAGGGAACCCGCGAAGCCAGCGGCCAAAGGAACCGCGAAGCCGGCCGCCAAGCAGCCCGCGAAGGATACGACGAAGGGATCGGCCAAAGAGACAGCCAAGGGCGGAAGCAAGCCAGCAGCTTCCGCTCCCGCCAAGAACGCGGCGAAGAAGCCTGCCAGCAAGGACGCGGCGAAGGACAAGCCGAAACCTGCCGCCGCCGCTGGGGCGCCAAAATCACGACCGGCCGCGGACGCGCCGGCGGTGACAGCCACCGTCAGACCCTCCGCGCCGGGCCCAGCCTCCGCCAGACCTGTCGCGACGCCCGTGCTGGCGCCTGCGACCCGCCAACACGCCGCCCCCCGCAAGCCGGTTACGCCAGCCGCGGTCGCTGCGACCTCATCGACGTCGCAAGCCGACAAGGAGACGCTGGAGAACGTCATCGAGCTGGTGCGCAGGCGTAAGCCGGGCGAAGCCACCAGTTACGCAGATTCGATCTCCGATCCGGTCGCGCGAAAGCTCGCGGAATGGATCATCCTGCGCAGCGAGGACAATGGTGCCAGCGTTGAGCGCTACCGCGCCTTCCTCTCCGCCAATCCGAGCTGGCCGTCGCAGACCTTCCTGCGCCGGCGGCTCGAAGCCGCGATGTGGGATGACAAGCGCGACGATTCCGTTGGCTGGTCGTGGTTTGAGAACGAATCCCCCGTTTCGGCCAAAGGCCGCTTCGTGCTGGCCAAGGCCATGCTGGCGCGCGGCGACCGAGCCAATGCCGAACGGCTGGTGCGCGAGGCCTGGCGCAGCGATCCGATGTCGGAGGAGACCGAGAACAACGCGCTCGATCAGTTCGGCGCCCTGCTGACGCCGGGCGACCAGAAGGCGCGGATGGACACGCTGCTCTACGGCAGTGAGCACGAGGCGGCGCTGCGCGCGGCAAAACGGCTTGGCGCCGGCTATGTCGCCCTCGCCAAGGCCCGTATCGCCTCCTTCAAGAAGGCGCCGAACACGCGCGCGCTGCTCGAAGAGGTGCCGCGCGAGCTGCACAGCGATCCCGGCTTCATCTTCAGCAAGATCCAGCTGCTGCGCCGCGAGGAGAAGTTTCCCGAAGCTGCTCAACTGATGCTGTCGGCGCCGAAGGATCCGAACCGGCTCTACAATCTCGATGAATGGTGGATCGAGCGGCGCCTCCTGGCTCGCAAGATGATCGACACCGAGGACTTCCGCAGCGCCTATCTGATCGCGCGCGACGGGGCCCTGCCCTCGCGCGATATCTACAAGACCGAGCAGGAATTCACGGCGGGCTGGATCGCACTGCGCTTCCTCAACGATCCCGCGGCGGCCAGCCAGCACTTTGCCCGCATCGGCGTCGGCAGCGTCAATCCGACCACGCTGGCGCGTGCCGGTTACTGGCAGGGCCGCGCGGCGGAGGCTGCCGGACGTCAGCAGGAAGCGCGCAACGCCTATGCCCGCGCCGCCGAGCAATCGACCAGCTATTACGGCCAGCTGGCACGCGCCAAGCTCGGCCTGCCGCAGATCGAGCTCAACAGCCAGCCGCGCAGCCGCGGCGCCGGTCGGCTCGAGATCGTGCGGGCCGCGCAATTGCTCTACGAGCTCGATGAACGCGAGCTGACGGTGCCGCTGCTCGCCGACATGGGCGAGAACGGCGATCCCGAGGCTCTGGCCGGCCTCGGCGAGCTGGCCCAGCGCTATGGCGACGCGCGCGGCATGCTGCTGGTCGGGAAAGCCGCACTCAATCGTGGCCTGCCGTTCGATTTCTACGCCTACCCCGTCAACGGCATTCCGCAGTTTTCACAGATTGGACCCGAGGTCGAACGCAGCATCGTCTACGCGATCGCGCGGCAGGAGAGCGCGTTCAACCCCGCCGTGGTCTCCCCTGCCCAGGCCTACGGTTTGATGCAGGTGACACCGGACGCGGCGCGCTATGTCTGCAAGCGGCACGGCGCGACTTACGACCTGTCGCGGCTAAAGAACGATTCCTCGTACAATGCCACGCTCGGTGCGGCCGAACTCGGCGGCCTGCTTGAGGACTATCGCGGCTCCTACATCATGACGTTTGCCGCCTACAATGCCGGGCGCGGCAGCGTGAAGAAGTGGATCGACCGCTACGGTGACCCGCGTGACGCCAGGGTCGACGCGGTCGATTGGGTCGAGCTGATTCCCTTCTCTGAAACCCGCAACTACGTGCAGCGGATCATGGAGAATCTCCAGGTCTACCGCGCCCGCTTCGGCGGCGGCACGCGGTTGCAGATCGAGGCCGATTTGCACCGTGGTGCTGGCAGCGTGGAATAGCGGCGCTCCACGAAAGCGTCGCTCCCCTCCAAGCGCGCATAAGCTTACGCGACAGCCGCAGCGCCGGTCCCCATCAGGGACACGGTTTCGATGTTCACCACGTGCTGGCCGGAGCGGCCCGGCCACGAGGTGCGCGGACGGGGCCGGCTGAACCCGGCTGGGACCAATATGGGTTGACCATGCACATTGCGGGCAAGCCGACCGCAGCGTCTTTACATGCTTGCCAGGAAGCGTAGCTGCAGTAGATCGTGCTGCTGCCGCCCCACTCCCATCTTTGCAGGCATACAGGGTAATTGGGATCGTACCGTTGGGCCGATGCTGGCGCGATAGCGAGGATTGTAGCGCCAGCGATGATGCTGGCCCCAATCGCGTCCATCGCCGCCCGCCTCCGAAATATCCGACTGTTCACGATTGAATACTCCCGCACCGCCTCTTCCGGGAGGCGAAGCCCATTCTTTCAGGACAGCATACGTCGGATCACCAACAAAGAAAAACCCCGGCAGTTTCCTGCCGGGGCTCTCCAATCAATCGGATGATTGATCTTAGAAGTTGCGCTGAGCGCGGAGCATCATGGTC
>NZ_FOQM01000081.1 GCF_900113735.1 Bradyrhizobium sp. Gha | reverse complement strand
CTGTTCCGGCTCTATCGGGAAGAGAGGCTCGCGGTCCGTCGCCGTGGTGGCCGCAAACGGGCGCTCGGGACCAGGGCGCCGATGGTGGTGCCGATAGCGCCGAATGACCGCTGGTCGCTCGACTTCGTCTCGGATCAGCTCACCGATGGCCGCCGCTTCCGCATCCTGACCGTGGTCGACGAGTGCACCCGCGAATGCCTGGCGTTGGTGGCCGACACCTCGCTGTCGGGCTCCCGGGTGGCGCGGGAGCTGGACCGGCTGATCATCGAGCGTGGCAAGCCCAAAATGGTGGTCAGCGACAACGGCGCCGAATTGACCAGCAACGCCATCCTGACATGGCCCGATCAGAGCCGCGTCGCCTAGCATTACATCGCGCCCGG
Source organism: Bradyrhizobium sp. Gha (assembly GCF_900113735.1). Taxonomy (GTDB): domain Bacteria; phylum Pseudomonadota; class Alphaproteobacteria; order Rhizobiales; family Xanthobacteraceae; genus Bradyrhizobium. Next base: position 5,623 of record NZ_FOQM01000081.1, on the reverse strand, counting down.
CAAGCCGACTCAGAATGCCTTCATCGAAAGCTTCAATGGCCGTCTCCGGGACGAATTGCTGAACGAGACGCTGTTCACTTCGCTGGCCCAGGCCCGGGCCGAACTCAGACATTGGCGGGTCGACTACAACGATACGCGACCCCACTCGCAACTCGGATGGAAAACACCATCGGAGTTCGCCTTCACCTGCAACCCGCGACGGGATCTGGCGCTGCGCTACGCCGATGGCTCCGCACCAGCTCCCGTCGCTACCACCGCCCATTCGGGTAAATCCAACAGCCGGGGCGAACTCAGGACTGGATAAAACTTGGGGGCAAGGTCACCGCAGTTATGCCCCGGGATTGGTTGAACACACTGCCGCGGCCAAGCGGAAAGATGTCGCCCAACTCGTGAATGCCAACGGGATGAACGAACGGCGCTTCAGCTGCGCGTTCTCGTGCTCCAGCGTCTTCAGACGCTTGGTCTCCGATGAACTGCCCCCCGTTTCGCCCGGACACCGCTAGACCCTATGTTCGCCTTCTGAGGTGACGGGCGGCCCGCCCCGCGGCAAGCTCCTATCGAGGGTTGCGCCGGATGGTCCGACGCCGAGCCTCAAGCATGGGGAGCGGGCCTGATGAACGATAGCATTTTCGTGGGGCTGGATGTGCACAAGGCGACGATTTCGGCTGCAGTGGCCGAAGGGATGCGCGGCGGGGAAGTTCGTAACTTGGGGATCATCCCTAATCGCGCTGATCAAATCGCCAAGCTGGCGAAGAAGCTTGGCAAGGGTGGCCGGCAGGTAAGCTTTTGCTACGAGGCCGGACCCTGCGGATATGGCCTTCGCCAACTGACGGGACTAGGGCACAACTGCATCGTGGTGGCCCCCTCGCTGATCCCGATGAAGGCTGGGGATCGGGTCAAGACGGATCGGCGCGACGCGGCGATGCTGGCCAAGTTGCACCGGAACGGCGAGCTGACGGCGGTGTGGGTTCCGGATGCGGCGCATGAGGCAATGCGCGACTTGGTGAGAGCCCGCGCCACGGCGATGCGTGTGCTCGGCAAGGCACGGCAACATCTCCAAGGCTTCCTGCTGCGACATGGGCGCATCTATGCCGGGAAGAAGGGGTGGACTCTGGCTTATCGTCGCTGGCTCACCACGGTGCGCTTTGATCACCCGGCGAGCCAAATCGTTCTGCAGGACTACATTCATGCCGTGACCGACGCTGAGGCCCGCGTGGACTGCTTGACCAAGCGGATCGAGGAGCTGGCGCCACAATGGTCGATGACGCCATTCGTTGAGGCCGTGCAGGCCATGCGCGGCGTCGCCTTCATCGTTGCCGTGACGGTGGTTGCTGAAGTCGGCGACTTCTCTCGTGTCGCGCGGCGATCAGGATGGAAGGCAGCGTCAATCAAGGTGAGAGAGTTTCGCTGGGCTCGTGACGTAGGGAGGGCGTAGCCCGACCGGAGTTACGAGCCCAGCGTCGGCGCGATCCGAGAGTGGACCGCGCCGACTGGTGATCGCGGCCGGCAGGTTATGCAAGTGGTTCTTCCGCCAAGAGGAATCACTCGCTTGCCCGGCCGACACATCACAGATCACCAGATGAGGCTCTACATGAAGTACCGTCAGATCGATAGCCCGCCAGTGGCGGCGGCCAAGGCGTCATTCAGTGCGTCGACCGCCTATCGGATCGAGAGAGACCCCCGATTTCCATCGCAAAGGAAGGCTCCCCGCGGCCGGCGACGACCGGACCCGTTGAGCCACGTGTTCGAGACCGAGATCGTCCCGATCCTGAAGGCGGCACCTGGCTTACGCCCGGTGGCGGTGTTCGAGGAGATGCTACGGCGTCATCCTGATCTCGGCATCGGTATCCGTCGTACCCTGGAACGCCGTATCCGTGCCTGGCGGGCGATCCACGGCGAGGAGCAGGAGGTGATCTTCCGCCAAACCCACGAGCCTGGCCAGCTCGGCCTCTCCGACTTCACAGACACAGGGGAGTTGGGTGTTACGATCGCGGGCGTACCGCTGGATCATCGTCTCTATCACTTCCGTTTGGCCTATTGCGGGTTCGAGCACGCCCACGTCGTGCTTGGCGGCGAGAGCTTCGTTGCCCTGGCCGAAGGCCTGCAGAATGCCCTCTGGTCGCTCGGTGGGGCGCCGCGGGAGCATCGGACCGACAGCCTATCGGCCGCATTCTGCAATCTCGACCGGGATGCACGGGACGATCTGACGCGACGATACGAGGCCCTTTGCGCCCATTACGGCATGCAGCCCTCTCGCAACAATCGTGGAGTTGCCCATGAGAACGGCTCGATCGAAGGGCCCCACGGTCATCTCAAGCGAACAATCGCGGACGCCTTGCTGCTGCGCGGAACTGCCGACTTCGACGATCTTGCCACCTATCGCGGCTTCGTCGACGAGATCATCAGCCGCCGCAATGCCCGCATCGCGAAGCGGATCGATAGCGAACGCGCGGTGTTGCAGGAGCTGCCCGATCGCCGCACCTCCGACTACGAAGAGGTGATCGTCCGTGTGACGTCGTCCGGCGGCTTCACCCTGCGCAAGGTGTTCTACACCGTGCCATCGCGCCTGATCGGTCACCGGCTGCGGGCGCGGCTCTACGACGATCACCTCGACGTGTTCGTTGGCGGCAAGCACCTCCTGACCTTGCCGCGCGGGCGACCGCATCCCAATGGCAAGTACGATCAGGTCGTCGATTATCGGCACGTGATCCATTCCCTGCGGCGCAAGCCGATGGCGCTTCTCAATCTCGTCTACCGAGATCGGCTGTTCCCGCGCGATGCCTATCGGAAGACCTTCGATCGCCTGCGCGAACGCTTGCCGGACAAAAAAGCCTGCCGGATCATGGTCGACCTCCTCGCGCTCGCTCATGACCGCGGCTGCGAGGCCGAACTCGCCGATCAGCTCACCGCCGACCTCGACGCCGGCCGACTGCCCGACCTCAACCGGCTACGTGCTCACTTCGCCCCCTATCCCGCCAACCTGCCGAACGTCGTGGTGCAGCTCGTGCCGCTTGCGACCTACGAATGCCTCATCGGTACCGCCGAGACCGGAGGTGCCGCATGAGCGTAACGAACACGGTTGATGCCGCGCGCCTCAATCTGTTGCTCAATGAGCTCCGGCTGCCTGCCATCAAGGTGCTGTGGGCTCAATTTGCCGAACAGTCCGACAAGGAAGGCTGGCCGGCCGGCCGCTTCCTCGCGACCATCGCCGAGCACGAGATCGCCGAACGCGGCCGCCGTCGGATCGAACGACACCTTGTCGAAGCACGTTTGCCCGCCGGAAAGACCTTCGACAGCTTCGACTTCGAAGCCGTGCCGATGATCTCAAAGGCGCAGGTGATGGCGCTCGCCGCCGGTGACAGCTGGCTGGGCAAGGGCGCCAATTTGCTGTTGTTCGGCCCGCCCGAGTCCGATTCATACTGCCCACCTCGCTATGCCATTATAGTTCAAGCTCTCTTTGGCGGAGATCGCCAGACGACGGGCGCCGGAAGCGCCGCGCCTGCGCGGCGTTCCTGACCTCGGGGTGCTCCAGATCAGGCGCCTTGATCACCCAGGGTGCGCCCTTGCACAGCTGGTGCGCGGGCAAGCTTCGCTCCGCGATCAGGCGGCGAACCGTCGATGGGCTGACCTTCAACGCAGCGGCGGCTTCATCCAGAGTCATTTCTCCTCTCTCCATGCGTTCGCCTTCCCGGTAGGGTGCGATAGCTTGCTGGTTGCGCAAGTGACGAACGCGGGCGCGGGTCCAGCTGTTACCGTGCCCCGTCGACTTGCCCGCTCGGTTGAGGACCGCCGCGATCGTGCCGTCGGGCATCTGGCGTGCCAGAACACGCACGAGATCGATGACGTCTGCGGATGTGCTCCAGCGGTGTTGGCCCGTGCGGTTCTTTCTGGTCTCTAGCGCTGTGTGATCGCCGCCCTGCCAGTGGATCACAAGCTCAATTGCCGCATCGCCGACGCGTACAACGATTTCGTGGATTAAGGTTCGGATGATGCGCTTGCGCGTGGCAGGCGTCGCCCCAGGACTGTTCCAGGCCCGCTCCAAATCGGAGCCAAGCGCAAGCAACCGCTCGCGATCCGCCTCGCTCAGAGGACTCTCCGGCTTGGCCAACAGTGCACCGCGCTCTTCCTCGAGCCCGCGGACGGCCAGCAGGCGTTCATTCCAACGTCGCTCCAGCTCGCCGGCGACCAGGCGATTGTCGGAATCGACAGCCTCATATCGCCGACGAGCCCGAGTGGCCTCATAGCGCGCTTGCTCAAGAGAAAGTTCAAGTTGATGCAGCTTCTCGGCGTGCTCCCGGCCGCGGTCCTCCATGGCAGACAACGCAGCCTGGACTCCGAGCGGCTGCAGGCGCTCGATGACTTCGACGCTGATTGCGGCATCCACACGCAGGCCGCCGAATGAGATGCATGGCTCTCCGCCATGATTGATCTGGCTACCGCGGCAATGATAGCGCCCGACGTTACTGTGCGTGCCGCTGTAAGCAACGTGAAGTTTACGACCGCAGTGGCCGCAACGAAGGAGCCCTGCAAGAAGGGCCTCACCGCAGCGGACCGAGCCACGACTCATGAAACTCTTCCCATTGGCGTTATCGGTGATCAAGCGCTGATTCCTCTCGAACTCCGCCCACGTAATGTAGCTCTCATGGTGGTCCTTGATCAAAACCTCCCAGTTGCTGCGCTCCCGGCGGAAGCCCCGCACGATTCTCTTGCGGCCGGCCTCGATTGTCACCCGACTGCCAGAACGCCCGAAGACATAGGCGCCAGCATAGATCGGATTGGTCAGAATGTGGCGGATCGTGTTGTAGACGGGTAACTTCCACTCGACGCGACGTCCCTCGGGGCCACTGCTGACTGCAGGCAAGGCGATTCGCTCTTGCCGTAACCATAGGTGAACCTGGCGCAGCGTCTGCATCTCGGCGAACTTGGCGAACACGAGTGCGAGCGCCTCCTGAATGCGTCGATCAGGGTCCTTCTCGATCTGATCGTGGGAGACTTTAATATAGCCGATGGCAACGTTGAGGAAGAGCTCGCCCCTGCGCGCCTTTTGCTTCAAGGCCTCAAACGAGCGCTGCCGAAAGATCGACAGCTCCATCTCGCTCATTGTGCCCTTCATGCCGAGCAGAAGGCGATCATTGGGATGGCGCGGATCGTAGATGCCATCCTCATCGACGATCAGCGTTCCAACGAGCCCGCAGAACTCCAGGAGCGTATGCCAATCCCTGCCGTTGCGGGCCAGCCGAGAGGCCTCAATCGAGACCACAGCGCCAACTCGCCCTTCGCAAATCGCCGCGAGCAGCTTCTCGAACCCAGGACGCGCGGTGCCGCTACCAGAGCGACCGAGATCATCATCGATTACGATCACCTCGCTCCAGCCCAGCTGGCGCGCACGGTCGGCCAAGCCGTACTGGCGGCGCTGGCTCTCTTTGTTGTTGATAACCTGGTCGGCCGTCGACTGACGAATGTAGACGACGGCCTGGCGAGTAAGGTGCTCAGGCGTGATCTTGCTCACCGCTGTCCTCCCCGCTCACGTTGCATGTCTCGGCCGCGCTGTCGGTGAACGCTTCGGCCAGAAGCTCCTTTAAGAGCTCCAGCATCTGCTGGTGGGCTTCGATCGGAATGCTGC
>NZ_FOQM01000007.1 GCF_900113735.1 Bradyrhizobium sp. Gha | reverse complement strand
GAACTCGCGCTGACCCGCTTGTCTTCCTTCGGCATCAAGAAGGCAAACGCAATGGCTTTGCGTCGCCCAGTCGACCCCGACGAACCATTGTGCACCGTCGACCATGATAGGGATCTCCTCCTCGTTCTCGAAGCGGGCCACCGCGATCCTGATCGATCCCTGTACTGGCGCTCTCGGCGCAATGACCTCCTACTGGATCTCGATCGCGGCCGCTCCGTCGGGGCGCGGTTCCTACGCAGGTGCTCAGGCACAGGTGGATAAGGCTGCTCCCGGCAGATCGGCCCGTGCTGCCAGTCTACATCATTGGACTGGCGCCGAACGACAAGAAGGGTACAGGGTGGATTAGCCGAAGGCGTAATCCACCTCTTTGCTTTCCACGCGCCGAAAGAGAATTGGTGGATTACGCCTTCGGCTAATCCACGCTACGAGAGCTGTTTTCATGCTAGCCTCCGCCGATAACAACGGGAGGCCGGCCCATGGCCAAGAAAACAAAATCGACGACAAGATCGCGCAGCGCAGCCCAGACCGCGGTGAAAAAGCGCAGCGCCGCCAAGCCCGCCGCGCGCTCCTCGGCGCGCAAAGCCGCGAAGGCGCGCACGACGGCGGCAAAAACATCCGTCAAAAAGCCGGCGCGCCCCAGGCAGCGCATCGCGATCAGCCATCACCGCGAGGAAGATTTCAAAGCCGATGGCCTGCGTGCTTACGCAAAATACCGCGACCTCGGCATCGCCGCCGCAAGCCACGGCCTCGCGCAAGCCCACGTCATCCGCCTGCAAGGCCCCTGCGATCCCACTGAGGTCTCAAAGCTGCACTTCCACGACGTCGACTTCCAGATGGTCTACGTGCTCAAGGGCTGGGTGAAGACCTACATGGACGGGCAGGGCGAGACATTGATGCAAGAAGGCAGCGCCTGGACCCAGCCGCCGAAGATCAAGCACATGATCCTGGATTATTCCGATGACGTCGAGCTGCTGGAAGTGATCCTGCCGGCGGAGTTCAGGACGGTGGAGTTGAAGGCGTAGGCTGCCACTTGTCGTTCCGGGGCGATGCGAAGCATCGAACCCGGAACCTCGAGATTCCGGGTCTGGTCCTTCGGACCATCCCGGAATGACGGCTTCGCCGTCACGTCAACACCCCCACGATCGCGCCCATCAGGCAGGTCGTCAGCGTCCCCGACGCGATAGACTTCAATCCCAGTGCATTGATCTCCTCGCGCCGGTCCGGCGCCATGACACCAAGGCCGCCGATCATGATGCCGAGGCTGGCGAAATTGGCGAAGCCGCACATGGCGTAGAGCATGATCAGGCGCGAGCGCGCATCGAGCGTATCGGGCGGCATTTTCGAGAAGTCGACATAGGCGACGAGTTCATTGAGCACGGTCTTGGTGCCCATCAGGCTGCCGGCGGTGATCGCCTGGTCCCAGGGCAGTCCCATCAGCCAGCACACCGGCGCCATGATCAATCCTAGCACGCGCTGCAGCGAGATCGCGGCACCGCCGACGTTTGGCAGCAGGCCAAGCGCCGCATTGACGAGATAGACCAGCGCCACCAGCACCAGGAGCATGGCGACGATGTTGATCAGCAGCTCGATCCCCGCGCTGGTGCCCTTGACGATCGCATCCATCGTGCCGGAGACGGCCATCTCGGGATCTTCCAGCGCGCCGCCGGTGCGTTTGTCCGATGTCTCGGGGATCATGATCAGGCTGACGAGGATGGCAGCCGGCGCGCCCAGCACGGAGGCGATGACGAAATGCGCGGCCGCGTCGGGAATGAGCGGGGCCAATAGCGTCGCATAGAGCACCAGCACCGTGCCGGCGATGCCGGCCATGCCGCCGGTCATCACCAGAAACAATTCGCTGCGGCTCATCTGCGCCAGATACGGCCGCACGAACAGCGGCGCCTCGACCATGCCGAGGAAGATGTTGGCGGCGGTCGAGAGCCCGACCGCACCGCCGACCCCTAAGGTGCGTTCGAGCAGCCAGGCCATGCCGCGCACAACAGGCGGCAGCACGCGCCAGTAGAACAGCAGCGTCGTCAGCACGCTCATCACAAGCACGATCGGCAGCGCCTGGAACGCCAGGATGAAATCGGCACCCGGCGCCTTCAGGTCGAAGGGCAGGGGGCCGCCGCCGACATAGCCGAACACGAAGGAGGAGCCGGCGCGCGAGGCGGCCGAAATGGCCCCGACCGCGTCGTTGATGGCGCCGAAGGCGTTCGCGACGACAGGCACCTTCAGCAGCACGATCGCGGTGACGAAGGTCACGACGAGGCCGATCAGTGCCTGGCGCAACGAGACCGCGCGGCGATTCTCCGCCAGCGCGAAGGCGATCAGCAGCAATGCGAAAACGCCGAGTGCCGATTGCAGCCGCAGCATGATGTCCCCAAACCCCCAATGATTATGGCCGTGCGGGCGTTGCAAATGCAATGCCGGGAATGTTGCTGGCAGGCCCATTGTTGACAAGCTCGCCTGTGTCAGTCACGCGGGGAAGATTGGCCATCGCGCCGCAAGGCTTGCTCCAGCGCGCCACCGCCGTCGCGAGCGGCGCAGCGCAGGTCGCAACCATCACCGGCCCAGCGCTCGGCGGTTTCGCTTATGCGATCGCGCCGCCTCTGGCCTATGCCATGATGCTGCTGTTTTGGATGTTTGGGATGATCCTGACCGGCTTCATCCAGCCGCGTCCGCAGGCGGTCGCCAGGGAGGGAACGGACGAGGCTTGAACCCCGCCCGATGTTGCGGCGCCCAGCCCAGGAATGTCAAAAGAGTATCGGTTCGGCATCTGAATCGTGGTGGCGGTAGCGGCCGCCACCCGATACGCTTTCGAATAACAGACAGAGCTGAGCCAAATTCAGCCGTCGGGTACGAGCCCAGATGTCAACATCCGGGCCGACCCTGGAGGAAACGGATATGGAACCAGACCTGGAAGTCGTCCAGATACGGCGCGGGGAGTCGTTCAAGGCTTGGTCGCACGGATATCCGTTCCACACCGTCAGGTGGCATTTTCATCCGGAGTACGAAATCCATCAGGTCGTGGCGACGAGCGGTCGCTATTTTGTCGGTGACTTCATCGGCCAGTTCGAGCCGGGCAATCTCGTGCTCACCGGACCCAACCTGCCGCACAATTGGGTGAGCGATCTGCCGGCGAATGCGACCATCCCGCTGCGCGGACGCATCATCCAGTTCAGCGAAGAATTCATCGGCGACACGATGAGGCTGATGCCCGAGCTGTCGGGTCTCGCCGCACTGCTGGAATCCTCCCGACGCGGCGTCCTCTTTGCCGCCAGCACGAGCAGGGAGCTCGCTCCGCTGATGGAGGAGATCGTCGCGGCGAAGGGCGTGCGCCGGATCGAGCTGTTCATGATGATCCTGGGGACGCTCTGCCGCGCCCGAGGTGCATTGCCGCTCTCCAGCCCGAACTATCTGCCCGACCCGTCCGGCTACATGTCGGCGGGCATGAACAAGGCGCTGGCCTTCATCCGTGAGAACCTGACGCAGCCGTTCGGCGAATCCGATCTCGCGACCATGGCCGGCCAGTCGCAAAGCGCGTTTTCGCGCTCGTTCCGCCGGCACACCGGGATGTCGCTGGTGCAATATGTCAAGCGGCTCCGCATCAATCTGGCCTGCCAGATCCTGATGAGCGACGAGCAGGCCTCCATCACCGACATCTGCTTCGAGGTCGGCTTCAACAATCTCTCCAATTTCAACCGCCAGTTTTTGGCCGAGAAGGGTATGCCGCCCTCGCGCTTCAGGCGATTGCTGGCTGAGAACATCAACGCGGCACGCGCCGCCTAACCGGGAGGAGCAAGGGAGGAGGACGATTACGGGAAGGAAGGAAGAATGACGTGGGCGCGCCGATGGCGGCCTGCGAAGGAGATCGTCTGTCCGGAAATTTCGCGTGACGTCGGAAGGTATCGGCGCTGAGCGCCGCTGTCATCCGGCCGCGGAAGCGGGAAGGCGCGTCTCCGAGACATCAACGAGTAGCACTTTAACACCCAGCTTCCGAAAGGGAAGTCCGAATGACGAAGCCCTCGCTCAAGACAAACCCCTTGCTCAAGACTACGTGCTCTGCCGCTCTCGCCCTGTCCCTGCTCGGCGCGACGGCCATGTCCTCGCGTGCCGCGGAGGTGAAAGACGCAACCGTCGCCTTCCTCATGCCCGACCAGGCCTCGACCCGCTACGAACAGCACGACTATCCAGGCTTTGCTGCCGAGATGAAGAAGCTCTGCGGCAGCTGCAAGGTCGTCTATCAGAACGCCAGTGCGGACGCCGCGCGCCAGCAACAGCAATTCAACTCGGTGATCTCGCAGGGCGCCAAGGTGATCGTGCTCGACCCGGTCGACTCGGCCGCCGCCGCTTCGCTGGTCAAGATGGCACAATCCCAGGGCATCAAGGTGATCGCCTATGACCGCCCGGTCCCGGACGCCAAGGCCGACTTCTACGTCTCCTTCGACAATGAAGGCATCGGCAAGGCTATCTCGGAATCATTGGTCAAGCATCTGAAGGACGAAAAGGTCACGCCGAAGGAGGGTGAAGGCGTGCTCGAGATCAATGGATCACCGACCGATGCCGCCGCTGGACTCATCAAGAAGGGCATCCACGAGGGCCTCGACAACAGCGGCTATCCGATCCTCGCCGAATACGACACGCCGGATTGGGCGCCGCCCAAGGCGCAGCAATGGGCGAGCGGCCAGGTCACCCGCTTCGGCAAGAAAATCCTCGGCGTCGTCGCCGCCAATGACGGGACGGGCGGTGGCGCAATCGCCGCTTTCAAGGCTGCCGGTGTCGAGCCGGTGCCCCCGGTGACGGGCAACGATGCGACGATTGCCGCGCTTCAGCTCATCATCGCCGGCGATCAGTACAATACCATCTCCAAACCGAGCGAGATCGTTGCGGCGGCCGCAGCCCAGGCGGCGGTGGAATTCCTCTCGGGCGGCACGCCCAAATCGGAAACCACGCTCTTTAATACGCCCTCGAAGCTGTTCATTCCGGCGGTCGTGACCCAGCAGAACCTGAAGGCGGAGATCATCGACAAGAAGATCCAGACCGCCGATCAGCTCTGCACGGGCAGATATGCCGAAGGATGCAAGAAACTCGGCATCATCAAGTAAGTGATGCGGCGTCCCGGCCGCTCGATGCGGCCGGGATGAATGAAGGAAGGCGGACGCGGACATGTCCACGATCTCGGATGTCGATCACCCGCAGGACGGGCCAGGCGAACTGGTCCTGAGGCTTCGCGGCATCTCCAAGAATTTCGGCGCCGTGTCCGCTCTTGCCGACGTCGATCTCGACGTGCATGCCGGCGAGGTCGTGGCGCTTGTCGGTGACAACGGCGCCGGAAAGTCCACGCTCGTGAAGATTCTGGCGGGCGTGCACCAGCCCACGTCAGGCACGATCGCCTTCGATGGCCAACATGTCGTCCTGTCCGATCCGGCGACGGCACTCGGCCTCGGCATCGCCACCGTTTTCCAGGATCTGGCGCTCTGCGAGAACCTCGATGTCGTCGCCAATATCTTCCTCGGACGCGAGCTTGATCCGATCAGGCTCGACGAGGTGTCGATGGAGATCCGCGCCTGGACATTGCTCAACGAATTGTCGGCCCGGATCCCAAGCGTGCGCGAACCCGTTGCCGCGCTATCGGGCGGACAGCGCCAGACCGTCGCGATCGCGCGTTCACTGCTGACCGAGCCTAAGCTTATCTTGCTCGACGAGCCGACTGCTGCGCTCGGCGTCGCGCAGACCGCAGAGGTGCTCGACCTGATCGAGCGCGTGCGCGCCCGCGGCCTCGGCGTCATCGTGATCAGCCACAACATGGAGGATGTGCGCGCCGTCGCCGACCGGATCGTGGTGCTGCGCCTCGGCCGAAACAACGGCGAATTCGGACCCGACGTGTCCAACCAGGATCTCGTCACGGCCATCACGGGTGCCGACGAGAATTCGGTCTCCCGGCGCGCCAGCCGACGCGGCGCGCAGCCGTCGCGGGAGGTGCTGATATGACCGATGACACGCAGCCGGTTTCGACCACGCCCTTGCTTGACCGTCGCGACGAGCGCGTCGCCCATGCGGACACGATCAGCGGCATGATCGGCGCCTTTGTCGACCGCGTTCGGTCGGGCGACCTCGGCTCCCTGCCGGTGGTGGTCGGCCTGCTGGTCATCTGCACCGCATTCCAGAGCCTCAACCCGGTCTTCCTGGCGCCTGACAATCTGGTCAATCTGCTGTTCGATTGCTCGACCGTGGGCGTCATCTCGCTCGGCATCGTTTGCATCCTCATGGTCGGCGAGATCGACCTCTCCGTTGGTTCGGTGAGCGGGTTCTCCTCCGCGCTGGTCGGCGTGCTCTGGGTCAATCAGGATTGGCCCGTGGCGGTGGCGATCGTCACCGCGCTGGTGCTGGGCGCCTCGATCGGCGCCCTCTATGCTTTCCTGTTCAACCGCCTTGGCATGCCGAGCTTCGTCTCGACGCTGTCAGGCCTGCTGGCGTGGCTCGGCCTGCAACTCTATCTGCTCGGCTCCTCCGGCTCGATCAATCTCCCCTACGGATCTCCACTGGTCAATTTCGGACAGACGCTGGTGATGCCGCCGATCGTATCCTACGCGTTGGCGGCCCTTGCCGGCGTGGTCGTATTCGCGACCGGCTACCGCATGGCCGTGCGCAGGCGAGCGGCGGGACTATCTGCAAATTCGCTCGGCCGCCTTCTGCTGAAGGGTGCGCTGGTCATCATCGTGCTCGAATTCATCGTCTACTATCTCAATCTCGCACGCGGCGTCCCGTGGATGTTCGGCCTGTTCGTCGGCTTGTGCGTGGTCATGAACTACGCGCTGAAGCGGACCAAATGGGGCCGCTCGATGAGCGCGGTCGGCGGCAATCGCGAGGCCGCCCGTCGTGCCGGCATCAACGTTCGCAGAATCTATGCGAGCGCGTTCGTGCTGTGCTCCACGCTGGCAGCCGCCGGCGGCATCCTTGCCGCCGCGCGGCTCGCATCTTCCAGCCAGCAGGCCGGCACGGGAGATGTGAACCTCAACGCCATCGCAGCCGCTGTCATCGGCGGCACCAGCCTGTTTGGTGGCCGCGGCAGCGCCTATTCCGCGTTGCTCGGCATCATCGTCATCCAGTCGATCGCCAGCGGCCTCACGCTGCTCGATCTCTCGTCGTCGCTTCGGTACATGATCACGGGCGCCGTTCTTGCCGTTGCGGTCATCGTCGACTCGCTGGCTCGACGCTCGCGGGTCTCCCATGGCCGAGCCTAAATAACTCCAACAGGAGGACCGACCGTGGGCCAGGAACTTGCAGGAAAAGTTGCCGCGATCACCGGCGCCGCCTCGGGCATCGGGCTCGAATGCGCCAGGACGATGATCGCAGCAGGCGCGCGAGTCGTGCTGGTCGACCGGGCGGAGGATGCGCTGAACAGCGTCTGTTCCGAGCTTGGCGACAACGCGATCCCGCTGCGTATCGACGTGACCGATGCCGCCGCTATGGCTGGCCTGATGCCGCAGGTGCTGGAAAGGGCGGGCCGGCTCGACATCTTTCATGCCAATGCCGGCACCTATGTCGGCGGCGAGGTGCTTGGCGGCGACCCCGACGCCTGGGACCGCATGCTCAACCTCAACGTCAACGCGTTGTTTCGATCCATCCACGCGGTGCTGCCCCACATGGTCGAGCGCAAGAGCGGTGACATCATCGTCACCAGTTCGATCGCCGGTCTCGTCCCTGTCGTGTGGGAGCCGATCTACACCGCCTCGAAACACGCCGTGCAGGCCTTTGTCCATACCGTGCGTCGGCAGGTCGCCAAATACGGCCTGCGCGTCGGCGCCGTGGCGCCTGGGCCCGTGGTGACCGCGCTCATCAGCGACTGGCCGAAGGAGAAGCTCGAGGCGGAAATGGCGGCAGGCGGCCTGATCCAACCGACCGAAGTCGCGCAGGCGGTGCTGTTCATGTTGACCCGTCCGAGAAATGTCACGATCCGCGACCTCGTGATCCTGCCCCAGAGCAACGACCTCTAACACTTCCGCATCTGCGATCTGGACGTCGATTCATGGTGAGGGCATCCGCGTGACCAGTCATTTTCTTGGCATCGACGTCGGAACCGGCAGTGCAAGAGCCGGGGTCTTCGATCGCTCCGGCAGGCTTCTCGCCACCGATAGGGCCGACATCACGCTTTGGCGCGAGGCCGGCGACATCGTCGAGCAGTCGAGCGAGGACATTTGGCGCGCCGTATGCCGCAGCGTGCGCGGTGCCGTCGGGAAGGCCGGCGTCGCGCCTGACAGCATTGCCGGTATCGGCTTTGACGCCACCTGCTCGCTGGTGGTGCTGGGCAATGGCGGCGCGCCGCTCGCCGTGGGCCCGTCCGGCGATCCCTCCCGCAACGTCATCGTATGGATGGACCACCGCGCCGTCGATCAGGCGCGTCGGATCAACCGCACGGGTGCGAAAGTTCTCGACTATGTCGGGGGAGCGATCTCGCCCGAGATGGAGACGCCGAAACTGTTGTGGCTTGCCGAGAACATGCCGCGGACCTTTGCGGAGGCCTGGCAGTTCATGGACCTGACGGATTTCCTCACCTGGCGTGCAACGGGGAGCCTTGCCCGCTCCACCTGCACCGTCACGTGCAAGTGGACTTATCTCGGCCACGACAGCATTTGGGATGCCGGCTTCTTTCGCACGGTCGGTCTCGGCGCGCTGGCGGACGAGCAGTTTAGTCGGATCGGCACCGAGATCGTGCCCGGCGGCACGCCGCTGGCTGCCGGTCTGACGGCGGACGCAGCGACCGACCTTGGTCTGATGTTGGGCACTTCGGTTGCGGCGGGCCTGATCGATGCGCATGCGGGCGGTGTCGGCACCGTGGGCGCGCGCGGAGCCGCGGGCACCGCGCTCACGCGCATGGCGTATGTGTTCGGAACGTCCGCCTGCACGATGTCGACGACGAAGGACCCGGTTTTCGTTCCCGGTGTTTGGGGGCCTTATTTCTCGGCCATGGTGCCGGGGCTGTGGCTCAATGAGGGCGGGCAGTCAGTCGCTGGTGCTGCCATTGACCATCTCATCCAGATGCATCCGTGTTCCGCGCAGGCGACACACGCGGCGCGTCAGGAGCAGCGGACGCTCGCCGACTGGCTCGCCGCCCAGGTGGACGCACGCGGCGGCGCGGAGATGGTCAGGGAATTGGTCGGTGACGTCCACGTCGTGCCCGAGTTCCTCGGCAACCGTGCGCCCTTCGCTGATCCCGGCGCGCGTGCGCTGATCGCCGGACTGGATATGCGCTCGGACCTGGAGAGCTTGCTCGCTCTCTATCTCGCCGGCCTGTGCGGCCTCGGTTACGGCGCGCGGCAGATCGTGCGCGCCCAGCAGGACAAAGGCATCGCCATCGATACGATCGTCGTCAGCGGTGGAGCGGCCCAGAGCCGCCTCGTGCGGCAGGTGCTCGCTGATACGACGGGCTTGATCGTTGCTGCTTCGGCATCACCGGAGCCGGTGTTGCTGGGCTCCGCGATGCTCGGATCGGTCGCCTCTGGCGACCACGCGGATGTCCATCAGGCGATGCAGGCGATGTCGGCCTTGGGAGAAATACATCCGCCCCATGCGGCCCTGGCGAGCTGGAATGACAAGCGCTTCGCAGCCTTCGAGGCCTTGCAGCAAGTCGGCCGATCAATCCGAAGCCACGCTTGCTAGCCAGGTCTCACGACCCGCGAGTAGCGTCCGCCCTCTCCTCCGTCATTGCGAGCCAACGGGGCCGCGCTTCGCGCGGACCCGTTGGCTCGCAACGACGATTGTCGAGACAGCGGGCGGACTTGGCTCAAATCACCCCCGCAGCAGGCGTCGTTCGACGCCTACTGTGCATGGGGTTGTTTTCGTTTTTTGGGTTCAGCCGCGTCCGACGAACGGCATCTTGGTGGCCATGACCGTCATCGTCAGCACGTTGGCATCGAGCGGCAGGCCGGCCATGTAGGCGACGGCATCGCCGACCGCCTTCGCGTCCATGCGCGGCTCGTGCTTGGTGGTGCCGTCGGGCTGCAGCACGCCGGGGCCGTTGACCATGCGATCGGTCATCGGCGTCGCGGCATTGCCGATGTCGACCTGGCCGACCGCGATGTCGTACATGCGGCCGTCGAGGTTGGAGGCCTTGGTCAGGCCCGTGATGGCGTGCTTGGTCGAGGTGTAGGCCGCCGAAAACGGCCGCGGCGCGTGCGCCGAGATCGAGCCGTTGTTGATGATGCGACCGCCGCGCGGGGTCTGGTCCTTCATGATGCGGAAGGCGTGCTGGGTGCACAGGAACGGGCCGGTGAGGTTGGTGTTCACCACCGCCTGCCACTGCTCGAGGCTGAGGTCCTCGAAATTCACGGCCGGCGCGCCCATGCCGGCATTGTTGAACAGCACGTCGAGCCGGCCATAGGTCGCCTTCACCTTGTCGAACAGCGCGGCGATGGACTCGGGCTTGGTCATGTCGGCAGTCACGCACAGGCTCTTGCCTGCGGGGCCGAGCTTCGCTGTCTCCTCGAGCATGTCGAGCCTGCGGCCGGCCAGCACCACGGTGAAGCCGATGTTCATCAGCGCCAGCGATGCGGCGCGTCCGACGCCGGTGCCGGCGCCCGTCACCACTGCGATTTTTTTCGCTTCACTCATCGTTTCCTGCCTTTTCTTCGAGTTGTCAGGTCTTGGGTTCTTTTTCGTTCTTGTAGGGCGGCCGCGGAATGTTCTGATGCGCCGCGCGCAAGGCTGCCGACCAGCGCGAGCGCAGATCATGGAAATAGGGCTCGCCGGCCTCGATGCGGTGGTTGAGATCGGCCTCGCAGGCATCGGCCCGCACCACCAGCACGTCGATCGGGAGGCCGACACCGAGGTTGGACCGCATCGTCGAGTCCATCGAGATCAGGCCGGTCTTCAGCGCCTCGTAGAGTTCGACGTCGTAGTGCATGGCGCGGTCGAGCACCGGCTTGCCGTATTTGTGCTCGCCGATCTGCAGATAGGGCGTGTCGGTGGTGCACTCGATGAAATTGCCTGCTGTGTAGATCATGAACAGGCGCATGCGGGAGCCCTTGATCTGGCCACCGAACAGGAAGGAGACGTCGAAGGACACGTCCTCGGATCTCAGCGCCGGTCCCTCGGTCGCATGCACAGCCCGGATCGCCCGGCCGATGCGCTGGGCGGCCTGGAACATGGTCGGCGCGTTCATCAGCGTCTCGACCTCGCCCGTGTTGGGGTCTTCGAGGCCTTCGGTCAGCGTCGAGAGCACCGACTGGCTGATGGCGAGGTTGCCGGCGCTGGCGATCGCCATGATGCGGTCGCCGGGCTTGGAGAAGATGTGCAGCTTGCGGAAGGTCGAGACGTTGTCGAGGCCGGCATTGGTGCGGGTATCGGCGATCATCACGAGCCCGTCCCGAACCAGGATTCCACAACAATAGGTCATTTCCAGCCCCCGAACGCGTTTGCGCGGAATTACTAGCCAATTTCCGAGGCCGCTCCAACCCCGATTCCCTGGGGGGCACGCCGGACGACTAGCTCTGCCGCTGGGACTGCGATTGCGACTGGCCGCCGCGACCGGCCTGCTCGACCTTGACCGTAACCGCCAGCGTCTCCGTGCCGCCGCCATAGCGGGTGCCGCGTACCGGTGCTGCGCCGAGATAGTCGAGCCCGATCGCGACGCGGACATGGGCGTCGGTGGTGCAGATGCTGTTGGCGGGATCGAAACCGACCCAGCCGAGACCATCGACGTGGGCTTCCGCCCAAGCATGCCCGGCATCCTGATGCACGGTACCGTCGGAGCGCAGGAAATGACCGGAGACGAAACGCGCCGGCACGCCGCCGATGCGGGCGCAGGCGATGAAGATATGGGCATAGTCCTGGCAGACGCCGCGCTTGAGCGTGAAAGCTTCGGCGGCCGAGGTGCCGCTGTTGGTGGGATCCTCGTCGAACGTCATGTGGTCGCTGATTTGCGACATCAGCGTGTGCAGGAAGCCGAGCGTGTCGCTCTCGGCCTCGCTGCGCAGCTGGCGCGCAACTGCGATCATCGCTGGATTGGCGGTCGTGAGGTCGGTGGTGCGCAGGAACATGTCGGCGGGAAACCGCTCGTCCGCGCCGCGCAGCACGCCGCCGGTATCATGGGTCTCGATCAGTCCTTCGGCGGTGATCTTGATGTCGCTCAGCGGCCCGCAGGACAGCACATGGGTGACATTGCCGAACGCGTCTTCGTGCATGTCGAGCTTGGTGTCTGTGGAGACGTCGATCTGCCATTCCGCCACATACTGCCCGTCATGGCTGCACGGCGTCATGCGCAGGATCTGGATCACGCTGGTTGCGGCCGGCTCGTAGCGATAGGTGGTGGTGTGCTGGATTCGCAGGCGCATGGTGTTCAATTCCGTCATTCCGGGGCGGTCCGCAGGACCGAACTCCGGTGCGCAGTTGCGCACCTTAGAATCTCGAGATTCCGGGTTCGCGCTGCGCGCGCCCCGGAATGACGATGAGTGAGAGTCCCTGTTCGACTAGATCAAATACTGCTTCGTAATGATTTCGCCCAGCCTGGAATTGTCGGCGATGAATTCCTGAATGAATTCATGCACGCCATGCTGGAAAATGTCGTTCATGTTGCTGTGTTCCAGCCGGTTGCGGATGCCGCGGGCGTGACGCTGGGCCGGACCCTGACGGCCATAGGCGACGCCGATCTGGTCGAGGTTGCGCACGAGATTTTCGTAGCAGCTCGCCAGCGAGCGCGGCAGCGTCCCGTTGAGAATGAGCAGATCCGCCACCAGCCAGGGTTTCAGCGTCTCGCGGTAGACCCAATGATAGGCCGTCAGCGCCGACACCGAGCGCAGGATCGAGCTCCACTGATAGAAGTCCAGCGGACCGCCGACATGCTCCTCTTCGGGCAGCAGCACGTGATACTTCACGTCGAGAATGCGTGCCGTGTTGTCGGCGCGCTCCAGATGCAGGCCGAGGCGGGAGAACCAGTAGGCGTCGTTGCGCAGCATGGTCCGGTAGGCCGAGCCATCGAACCGCAGCGATGTTTCCTGCACGAAGCGCAGGAACTTGGCGAGGTCCTCGCGGGTGGAGGTGCCCTTGCTCCAGACCGCCTGAAGTTCGATCCAGGCCGAATTGATCGTGTCCCACATCTCGCTCGTCAGCGCCGTGCGAACCGAGCGCGAGTTCAGCCGCGCGGCCTCGATGCAGTTCCTGATCGAGGACGGATTGTCGGCGGAAAACGAGAGGTAGTCGACGACATTGTGCTCGTTGGCTTCCTCATGGCTCTGATAGAAGCTTTCCGCGACCCCGGCGGTGAGCAGCGCCGAGTCCCATTCGTTGGTCTTGCCGATATACGCCGCGGGAAGCGCGGTGACGCGCAGGGTCGCATCGATGGTGCGTGCGAGATATTCGGCCCGTTCGACGTAGCGGGCGAGCCAATAGAGATTTTCGGCGGTACGCGACAGCATCTGACTACTCGTCCAAAATCCAGGTGTCTTTGGTGCCGCCGCCCTGGCTCGAATTCACCACGAGGGAGCCTTCCTTCAGCGCCACGCGCGTCAGCCCGCCCGGCACGATCGTCGTGCTCTTGCTGCCGGTGAGCACGAACGGCCGCAGGTCGACATGGCGCGGCGCAAGGCCCGAGGCCGTGCAGGTCGGGCAGGTCGAAAGCGCCAGCGTCGGCTGCGCGATGAAGCCTTCCGGCTCCCGCTTGAGCTTTTCGCGGAACGCCTCGATCGTGGCCTTGGTCGCGGCGGGGCCGATCAGCATGCCGTAACCGCCGGAGCCGTGCACCTCCTTGACCACGAGCTCGCCGAGATGATCGAGCACATAGGCGAGATCTTTCGGCTCGCGGCAGCGCCAGGTCTGCACGTTCTTCAGGATAGGCTCCTCGCCGAGATAGAATCTCAGGATGTCGGGCATGTAGGAGTAGATCGCCTTGTCGTCGGCGATGCCGGTGCCCACCGCGTTGGCGAGGGTGATGTTGCCGGCGGCATAGGCCGACATCAGCCCGGGCACGCCGAGCGCCGAATCGGGACGGAAGGTGAGGGGATCGAGGAAATCATCGTCGACGCGGCGGTAGATCACGTCGACCCGCTTCACGCCCTCGGTCGTTCGCATGAAGACTTCGTTGTTCTTGACGATGAGGTCGCGGCCCTCGACCAGTTCGATGCCGAGCTTGTCGGCAAGGAAGGAATGTTCGTAGTAGGCGGAGTTGTAGACACCCGGTGTCAACAGGGCGACCGTCGGCTCGCCCGAGGCGCTCTGCGGCGCGACCGAGCGGAGCGCGGCGAGCAACTCGTCGGGATAGCGCTCGACCGGCGCCACCCGGTGCCGGGCGAACAGATCGGGAAACAACCGCATCATGATCTCGCGGTTTTCCAGCATGTAGGACACGCCGGATGGCGTGCGCGCATTGTCCTCCAGCACGATGAAGTCGTTGGCATCGACCCTGATGACATCGATGCCGGCGATGTGCACGTAGACGTCGTGCGGTACCTGCTGGCCGTTCATCTCGGGACGAAAGACCGGGTTCTGGAAGATCAGATCGTCGGGTACGATCTCGGCGCGGAGGATGTCACGGCCGTGATAGATGTCGCGCAGGAACATGTTCAGCGCCTTGACGCGCTGCTTCAGTCCCTTTTCCAGCACCGTCCATTCCTTGCCGGACATGATCCGCGGGATCACGTCGAACGGGATCAGGCGCTCGGTGGATTCCGAATCCCCGTAGACCGCGAAGGTAATGCCGATGCGGCGGAACAGGAGCTCGGCCTCCTGGCGGCGATATTCGAGCGCCTCGGGAGGCGTCTCCTCGAGCCAGCGTGCCAGCT
Source organism: Bradyrhizobium sp. Gha (assembly GCF_900113735.1). Lineage (GTDB taxonomy): Bacteria > Pseudomonadota > Alphaproteobacteria > Rhizobiales > Xanthobacteraceae > Bradyrhizobium. Next base: position 229,226 of record NZ_FOQM01000007.1, on the reverse strand, counting down.
CCTGATAGGCGGGGCGAAGGTCCCCGCCGGGAATATTCATTTCATCAAACGCGACTGCCATAGATGCCGACTGTTCTCCTTGGCCATGCGGCAAGAGTGCATGACTTTCATGTGGTAGCAAGGGGCGGGCCAGCGCGATAAGCATGGACCAGCAGCATTTGTCGGGGATGGCTGGCGGCCTGCCTGAAAAAATGGCTGAGGACTGCTTATTTCGGCAGCAAAACCGCGTGACTTCAACGCGTTACCTCGGCAAAGTCGGGACCAGAGGTGAGGGACTTAAGGTATGAGCGAGATCGTCACGGCGGGCATTCTGGTCATCGGGGATGAAATCCTGTCCGGCCGGACCAAGGACAAGAATATCGGCTTCATCGCCGAATATTTGACCAATATCGGCATCGACCTGAAGGAAGTCCGGGTCGTCTCCGACGACGAGTCCGACATCATCGCCGCGTTGGATGCACTGCGGCATCGCTACACCTACGTGTTCACCACCGGCGGCATCGGGCCGACCCATGACGACATCACCGCCGACAGCGTGGCCAAGGCGTTCGGCGTCGGCATCGACCATCATCCCGAAGTGGTCGCACGTTTCAAGGAGCGCTGGAGCGAGCAGGACCTCAACGAGGCCCGCCTGCGCATGGCCCGCATCCCCGATGGCGCCGAGCTGATCCAGAGCGCGACCATCCTCGCGCCTGGCTTCAAGATCGGCAATGTCATCGTCATGGCGGGTGTGCCCTCGATCATGCAGGCGATGATGGACATCGTCTCGCCGAAGCTGAAATCGGGCGTGCGCATGCTCTCGGAATCGGTCCGCGCCAATGCGCGGGAGGGCGACATCGGCAGCCCCTTGCGCGCGATCGCCGCCGCCCATCCCGACACCATCATCGGCAGCTATCCTTTCATGGACGAGGAGCAGAAGCCAAACACCAATCTGGTGGTGCGCTCGCGCGACGCGGACAAGCTCGCAGCAGCGATGGCGGCGGTGAAGGACATGCTGGCGGGATTGAACATCACGCGCTAGCAACCTAGCTGCCGACGCACGAAGCAGGAGACGATAATGGCTGGTGAAACACCGCAATTGAGCGCAGAGGAACGGGCAGGCCGGCCCTTTCCCGTGTCGTGGGATCAGTTCCACCGGGATTGCCGGGCGCTGACCTGGCGGCTCAACGAGGTCGGTCCGTTCCATGCGGTGATCGCGATCACCCGCGGCGGCCTGGTACCGGCCGCGATCGTGGCGCGCGAACTCGGGGTGCGCGTGATCGATACCGTCTGCATCGCCAGCTACGATCATGACAAGCAGGGCGAGCTTCAGGTCCTCAAGGGCATTTCAGAACAGGCAATGAAGCTCGGCGGCGGGACCGGCAAGGGACTGTTGATCGTCGACGACCTCGTCGACACCGGCAAGACCGGCAAGCTGGTGCGCGAGATGCTGCCTGACGCGCATTTCGCCACCGTCTACGCCAAGCCGAAGGGGCGCCCGCTGGTCGACACCTTCATCACGGAGGTCTCGCAGGACACCTGGATCTTCTTCCCCTGGGATACCGCGCTGTCCTACCACCCGCCGCTGCGCGAGGGCGCGGCGTGATCAAACGCGAATGGCGAATAGTGAATGGCCAATAGCAGTCCCTCCACTCGCAATTCGCCATTCGCTACTCGCCCCCTGCAAAACCGCGTCACGCCGACCGGCGAGATCATCGCTACGCCACACCGTGGCATGTTCACCGGCAATCGCGGCATCATCCATGATCCGGCGACCAGGACCCTGCTGAACAAGCGCTGGTCGTCGCCGGCCTGGATCACCTGCCTGTGCCAATTCCGGGGATGGCGACGTCCGGTAATGGCGCGGCAGAGCTGGACCGAACTGTTCTTTCTCGATGAGGCCACCGCCTTTGCGGCCGGCCATCGGCCCTGCTTCTTCTGCCGACGCGACGATGCCAAGCGCTTTCGCGCGGCGTGGGAGAAGGGAAACGACGAGAGCGGCATCAGCGCGAAGGCGATGGACGCTGTCCTGCATCGTGAGCGGCTGGATCGTGGCAAGAAACGGCTGCACGCGCTTCCGGTGCCGCTCGCGGAATTGCCCGACGGCACGATGGTGCAGCAGGGCGAGCAGAGCTTTCTCGTGATGCAAGGCGCGGCGTGGCTCTGGTCATTTGCGGGCTACGTGCCGCATACGGGCGTCCTCGATCACCCGATGTTGCTGACGCCGCCGTCGACACTGCGCACTCTGAATGCGGGCTATCAAGCCGTGCTGCATCCGAGCGCGCTATCGTAGCGATGGTCGGATTGGCCGCTACCCCAGCTTCTCGCGCGCCAGCGCGGCGCCGGCGCCCAGCGCCATCAGCTTGGCTTCGGCGATCTCGCGCCGCATCGGCGCCATGCCGCAATTGGTGGTGGCGATGATGTTGCTCTTGGGTACGAATTTCGAGACGGCGTCGATCACCTGCACGACGTCCTCTGCCGTCTCGACCGTATCGCTGGCGACATCGATCACGCCGGCCTGTACGATTTTATTCTTGAGCAGCGCGAGCAGATCGAGGGGCACCTTCGAATTGCGGCACTCGATCGCGACCTGCTGGATCGGACTGGCGTCGATTGCCGGGAAGATCTGCTCGTATTGCCGCCATTGGGCGCCGAGCGTTTGCTTCCAGTCGGTGTTGGCCTTGATGCCGTAGCCGTAGCAGATGTGCACGGCGGTGGCGCAAGTGAGCCCCTGCGCCGCGCGCTCCAGCGCCTTGATGCCCCAGTCGTTGACCTCGTCCATGTAGACGTTGAAGGCGGGCTCGTCGAACTGCACGAGATCGACGCCGTCGGCCTGCAGCGCCCTGGCTTCCTCGTTCAACAGCTCGGCGAAGGCAAAGGCCATCTTGACGCGGTCGCCATAATGGCGGTCCGCAATCGTGTCGATGATGGTCATCGGACCGGGCAGGGTGAATTTCAGCTTCTTCTTGGTGTGCGTGCGCGCCACGCGGGCCTCGTCAGCATGGATGCGGCCCTTCAGCCGGAGCGGAGCGATCACCTGCGGCACCATCGCCTTGTAGCGGTCCTTGCGGATGCCCATCTCGACCTTGTGCGCGAAGTCGATGCCCTCGATCTTCTCGAGAAAACCGTGGACGAAATGCTGCCGGGCCTGCTCGCCTTCGGTGACGATGTCGACGCCGGCGTCTTCCTGGATCTTCAGCCAGATCAGCGTCGCATCGCGCTTGGCACGCAGCAGCTCGTCGCCTTCCGACTTCCAGGGTGCCCAGAGCATGTTGGGCTCGGCGAGCCATTCCGGCTTCGGCAAGGAGCCGGCGATGGTCGTTGGAAACAGCATGGGTCCCTCCCGGCGGGTTGTGATTGCGCCTCTGTCTGCCATGTCTTAACGTCGAGGTACAGAACAACGAAAGTCGGCCTCTATTCCAGCGGCGATGACAGGGAAGGCAGGCGGGGGCGCGATCGGAAAACTCGTGAAAGTGCTGTTGGACGAGGAATCACGCAAGATCGTGTTCGGCCAGCGTGCGAAGGACGTGTTGGGAAGGACGCAGGCCTCCGCTCTCTCCCCGTCATTGCGAGCGAAGCAATCCAGACTGCTTCTGCGGAAAGACTCTTCATTGCTTCGTCGCTTCGCTCCTCGCAATGACGGGTGAGAGGGCGGGCCGACAAACAAGGGAAACGCCATGATCGAATTTTTCTTCGACTGCTCCAGTCCCTGGACCTATCTCGCCTTCCACAACATCCAGCCGCTCGCCAAGGAGCTCGGCTCCGAGATCGTCTGGCGGCCGATCCTCGTCGGCGGCATCTTCAACACGGTCAACCCGAGCGTCTACGCGCAGCGCGAGACGCCGGTGCCGCTGAAGGCGCGCTACATGAAGAAGGACCTCGCCGATTGGGCGCGCTCCGCCGGACTCGCCATCAAGATGCCGCCGACGGTGTTTCCGGTGAACAGCGTCAAGGCGATGCGCGGCTGCATCTGGCTCGGCAAGGACATGGTGCCGTTCGCGACATCGGTGTTCGAGGCCTATTGGGGCGGCGACGAGGACATCTCGCAGGATGCGGTGCTCGCGGAGATCTGCAAGAAGGCCGGCATCGACGAGCAGAAATTCTTTGCCGGAATCTCGCAGCAGGCCATCAAGGATCAGCTCAAGGCCAACACGGAGGAGGTAGTCGCGCGCGGCGGGTTCGGCTCGCCGACGATTTTTGTCAACAAGACCGACATGTATTTCGGCAATGACCGTCTGCCGCTGATCCGCGAGGCGCTGCTGCGCAGCAAGGCGAGCGCGGCCTGATGGCACGTGCTGTCGTCTGCCGCGCGCTCGGCGTACCCGAAACGTTGCGGTTGGAAGAGTTTCCGTCGCGTGCCCTGAATGCGGGCGAAGTTCGTGTCGCAATTCGTGCCGCCGGCCTTAATTTTCCTGACGTGCTGATGGCCGCGGGCGACTATCAGCTCAAGCCGGAGTTGCCGTTCACGCCCGGCATGGAAGCTGCCGGCGACGTGACCGAGGTCGGCGCGGAGGCGAGGGGCGTTTCCGTCGGCGACAAGGTCATCGTCAAGATGCGCCACGGCGCCTTCACGGACGAGGCGGTCGTCACGCCGGCGCAGCTGACGCCGTTGCCATCAACGTTCGATTACGCCGAGGGGGCGACCTATCTCGCCGGCCACGGCACCGCCTATCATGCGCTGATCGATCGCGGCCGGGTGGAGCCGGGCGAGGTGCTGCTGGTGCATGGCGCCGGCGGCGGGGTTGGCCTTGCTGCGGTGGAGATCGGCAAGATGCTCGGTGCGACCGTGATCGCGACCGCGTCCAGTGACGAGAAGCTGGCGATCGCGAAATCACGCGGCGCCGATCATCTCGTGCGTTACGACCGCGAGCCGTTTCGCGATGCCGTCAAGCGCATCACCGAGGGCCGCGGCGCCGACGTGGTGTTCGATCCCGTCGGCGGCGAGGTCTTCGAGAACTCGATGCGCTGCATCGCCTGGGGCGCAAGGCTGCTGGTGATCGGTTTCACCGGCGGCATCGGCTCCGCCAAGACCAACCTGCTGTTGATCAAAGGCGCCAGCGTGCTCGGCGTGCGCGCCGGCGAAGCCGTGCGGAGAAATCCCGCGCTTGGCGAAGTGCGCCTCAAGGCGCTGCTGCAATGGGCGGAGGAAGGCAAGCTGCGGCCGAACATCTCGCACCGGCTGCCGCTGCAAGATTGCGCCAAGGCGATGCGGCTGTTGCTCGACCGCAAGGCGATCGGGCGCGTGGCGTTGGTGATGGACTAAGAACTGTAGGGTGGGTTAGCCCTGCAGATGCGCGAAGTGCATCTACCGACACCGGCGCGGTCTTGGTCGCAAACTCCTTGGCGAGGGCGCGCGCGGTCGGCAAGAGATCATCGGGCGCGACGACCTTGCTGACGAGCCGGCCGGCGAGGGCCTCCTGCGCCGGGAAGACGCGGCCCGAATAGCACCATTCCAGTGCCTGCGAGATGCCGACGATGCGCGGCAGGAACCAGCTCGAGGCCGCCTCCGGCACGATGCCGCGCTGGGAGAACACGAAGCCGAAGCGCGCGGCATCCGACGCGATGCGGATGTCCATCGCAAGCTGCATGGTGACGCCGATGCCGACGGCGGGGCCGTTCACCGCGGCGATGACGGGCTTGAGGCATTTGAAGATCCGCAAGGTGACCTGGCCCCCGCCGTCGCGCACCTGCGGATCGCTGTAGTCGACCTTGCCGTCGGCGAAACGCTTGATGGGCCCGCGCCGCGCGTCGCGATCGAACGTGTCGGCGCCCGAGGAAAGATCCGCACCTGCGCAAAACCCGCGCCCTGCGCCTGTGACGATGATGGCGCGGACATTGTCGTCCTTGTCGGCGGCGTCGAACGCGTCGATCAATTCGGCCTGCATCTGCGCATTGAAGGCGTTGAGCTTGTCGGGCCGGTTCAGCGTGATGGTGAGGATCTGCTCGGCGACCTCGTATTTGATCGTCTGATACGCCATGGGTGGTTTCCTTCCCTGTCATTCTTGAATCAATTCTGTCATTGCCGGGCTTGACCCGGCAATCCTCTTTTTCTGAAGACGCTGGATGCGCGGGTCGAGCCCGCGCATGACGAATTGTGCGGAGGCGCTAGATGGTCGCCTGATGCGCCGGCGGCTTCGGCCAAGGCCGCTGCGCGCCGCGCAGGCCCTCGAACGCCTTGGCCATGCCGAGCACGCCGATATCATCGAAACGGCGGCCGACGATCTGGACGCCGATCGGAAAACCCGTGGCATCGAAGCCGCCATTGAGGGAGATGGCGGGGTTCTCCGACATATTCCACGGGACGGTATAGCAGATGTGCTCGAACGGCCTCATCGGATCGTTGGTGGGCGACGCCCATTCCGCCGCATAATTCACATTCGGGGCGGTCGGCGAGATCACGTAATCGAGCTCGCAGAACAGCTTTGACGCAGCCGCGCGGATCGCCATGGTCTGGTTGAAGCCGCGGATCACCTCGACGCCCGACAGCTTCGCGCCCGATGCGCCCCACCTGTAAATATAAGGCAGCACCTTGGCCTGTTCGGCCGGCGTCAGCTTCGTCAGATCGTCCCACATCCGCGCGCGCCAGAAATTGTCGAGGCCGTCGAGCATCTCGCGCGTGAGGATGCCGTCGACTTCGGTGACGACGCTGCCTGCGGATTCGAACGCCTTCGCGGCTTTCACCGCGACCTCGCGGACCGGCCTTTCCGCCGGCAGGCCGACGCCGGCGTCGAGCATCAGGCCGATCCGCAATTTGCGTGGAGATTTTTCCAACCCCTTCCAGTTGAGCGGTTCTGCGGGAAGGCTCATGCCATCGCGCCGGTCAGGCTTCGCGATCACGCTCATCATCAGCGCGCAATCATCGACCGTACGGGTCATGGGGCCGGCGACGCGGCCGACATAGGTGGGGTCGATCGGCACGCGGCCGAAGCTCGGCTTCAGGCCGACGAGGCCGCACCAAGCCGCGGGCAGGCGCACTGAGCCGCCAATGTCCGTGCCGAGATGCAGGGGACCATAGCCGGCCGCCCCAGCTGCGCCTGCACCGGCGCTGGAGCCGCCGGGGTTCTTGGACAGATCCCACGGATTGCGCGCGAGCGCATGGAACGAGGAGAGACCCGAGGACAGCATGCCGTAATCGGGCATGGTGGTCTTGGCGAAGATGATCGCCCCTGCCTCACGCAGCCGGGCCGCGGGCGGTGCGTCCTTCTCGGCGGGCACGAGCTTGACGCTCGCAGCGCCCAGCGGCACCGGCACGCCCTTGGTCGCGATATTGTCCTTTACCGTGACCGGCACGCCGTCGAGCGGGCCGCAAGGCTCGCCGCCGGACCAGCGCGCGGTCGAGGCCTTGGCGACCTCGCGCGCGCCGTCAGGATCGAACGCGTAGAGCGCCTTCAGATGCGGCTCCCACGCCGCGACATGCGCGAGCAAATCCTCCAGCACCTCGCTCGGCGAGAACTGTTTTGCCCGATAGCCCGCGATCAGATCGACCGCGGAGAGATCGTGCAGCGAGGTGACTGCATCTTCGACGCTCGGTTTCTGCATTGCTAACCCACCGGCATGCGCGTTTCGATGATCCGGGCGAACATGCTGGCGCCGATCGGCAGGATCTTGTCGTCGAGCACGAAGCCGGGATTGTGCACGGGCACCGAGCCGTCATGTCCGACCCAGAAATAGGCGCCGGGAATGGTCTCCAGCATGTCGGCGAAATCCTCGCTGCCCATCTTCGGCTGGGTGCGGGTAATCACCTTGGCGGGATCGACGACGGTGCGCGCGACCTCCTCGACGACCTTGGACTGCTCGACCTGATTGACCAGCACGTTGAAGGTGTCGCGGATGTCGACGTCGATCACGCAATTGTAGGCGCTGGCGATGCCGGCGCAGATGGTGCGGATGCGTTCGCTGACGAGGGTGCGGACGTCCTTCGAGAAGGTGCGGATGGTGCCGCACAGATGCGCGTCGCCGGGGATGACGTTGTAGGCGGAGCCCGCATGGATCTGGGTGATCGACACCACGGCTGCCTGCAGCGGCTCGACGTTGCGGCTGACGATGGTCTGGATCGCCTGCGCCAGCGTGGTTGCGATGATCACAGCGTCCTTGGAGCGCTCGGGCATCGCGCCATGTGCGCCATAACCGGTGATGCGGAGGTCGAAGAAGTCGGCGCTGGCCATGGCCGGGCCCGGCAGGATGGCGATCTCGCCGTGATTCAAGTCAGGCGCGTTATGCAAGCCGTAAAGCTCGTCGCACGGAAACTTCTCGAACAGGCCGTCCTTGATCATGGCGCGGGCGCCGCCGAGGCCTTCCTCGGCCGGTTGGAAGATCAGGTGCACGGTGCCGTCGAAGTTCCGGGTCTCGGCGAGGTAACGTGCAGTGCCGAGCAGCATGGTGGTGTGGCCGTCATGGCCGCAGCCGTGGAAGCGGCCGGGGATCTTCGAACTCCATTTCAGATTGGTGTTCTCCTCCATCGGCAGCGCGTCCATGTCGGCGCGCAGGCCGATGCGCTTGCTACCGGAACCCTTTCCCTTGATAACGCCTATCACGCCGGTGCCGCCGAGACCGCGATGCACCTCGATGCCCCAGCTCGTCAGCTTCTCGGCGACGATGCCTGACGTGCGGACCTCCTCGAAGCCGATCTCGGGATGGGCGTGCAGGTCGCGCCTGATGGCGGTGAGTTCGTCGGCGTAGCCGTCGATGCGGTCGATGGTGGGCATGTGTCCTGTCCGGTTAGCGTGAAGGGGGCGTGAAAACGGGGCCGTTCGGCTTGATGCGGATGCCGGGACGCAGGCGCGTCCAGGGCAGTGACGCGGTATCGGCCGGCATCGCACCCGGCGCGGCGCAGATCATCAGCTTCTCCGCGATCGGCTCGAAATCGGCGCGGAAGTGCACCGAGCTCTTGTTGACCAGAATTTTTTCTTTCGTCGGCTCGATCCCGACATAGCGATACATCGCCTGGTCGGCGAGCTGGGCCTTGTGAGAACTCACGACCACGCGGACGTCGCCGATGCGCAGGCACGCTGACGGGCCCATCTCCATCTCGCGGCCGCCAAAATAGGGCCCGGGGGCAATGAAACGGCCATCGGAGAGTTGTTCGACGACGAAGCTCTCGGTGTAGGGCTCGTCACCGGGAATGCCTGATTTGCCGCCGAGTGAGAGTGTGATTGTAGCGCCGACACCCGCCGCATGCGCGGCCTTGGCCGAGACGGGATCGTAGATCGCGCCGGTCGCCGCGCTCGCCCCGTTGCGCACCAGCGCGCGCAGCATGCCCGTGGTGTCGGAATCGCCGCCTGCACCGGGATTGTCCTGGGTGTCGGCGATGATGATCGGCTTGCTCGCGCTCTTCGCAAGTTCCATGGCGTGGCGCACGCCGTCGTCGGGAGTCCAGATCTTGCCGTCGAAATCGTCCTCGTGGCTTTCGATCAGCTTGACGAGCGCATCAGCGGCGCGGTCGGCGTCGTCCTGCGTCTTGCCATAGGCGAACACGCTCGGTCCGCAGTCGCGGAAATCGGCGGCGGGAAAGCCCGGCGCGAAGGACAACGTCGGAACCGTATCGCTCTCCAGCGCTGCCAATTTTTCGTAGATGCCCTTGGCAGGGAAGTCATTGGTGCATTGCCAGCTGATCGCGATCAGGAATGGCAACTGCCGGAACGATTTTGCGAAGCGTTCCGTCGTCTTCGGGAGCAGCGCGAGGTGCCTTGCCGAGGCGCGGCCGGTCTCGGCCATGTCGACATGCGGATAGGTGCGGTAGGCGATCAGCGCATCGGCATGCTCCATCATCGCCGGGGTGACGTTGGCGTGCAGGTCGAGGCTCGCGACCAGCGGAATGTTCTTGCCGATGACGCGGCGTACCCGCGCCAAAATCTCGCCTTCGCCGTCGTCGAGATGCTCGGTCACCATGGCGCCGTGCAGATCGAGATAAACAGCGTCGATCGGGCCGGCTGCTTTGATGCCGTCCACCATCACCTTCACGATGCGCTCGAAGGCGTCTTTGGTGACGTGCGCGGACGGACTTGCACCGCAGGCAATGGTCGGAATGAGTTCCCAGCCGTTTGCTTCGGCGCTGTCGACGAAACCGGCGAGGCCGACATTGATGCGCCGCATCACCTTCAGCACGTCGGGTCCTACGGTCATCGCCGGCCAGCCGCCGCCATGCTGGAAGTCCGCGAAGGTCGCCTTCGTCGGAGCGAAGGTGTTGGTCTCGTGCAGGAAGCCGCCGACGGCGATACGTGTCATCAATGCTGGTCCGGTCAAATGGTGGCGCGACGTTACCCGCCTTTGCGGCAAGAGCAAGCAAGCCAGACAGTCGCGCCGCGCATGGCCTCAAGCCGTTTTCGGAATGCTTGCCGCGTACACCTCGTTGCGAGCGCAGCGAAGCAGTCCAGAGTCTTTCGGCGGAGGGATTCTGGATTGCTTCGCTGCTCGCAATGACGAGGGGAGGGATTTACGCGCTCGCTCCCATACCCTCCGACACCGGCCGGAAATTCGCAAAGTCCCAGTTGCGCCCCGGTGCCGCATCCAGCAGCGCTTTGGTGTAGGCCTGCTGCGGATGCGTCAGCACCTCGGCGGCCGGTCCCTGTTCGACGACGCGGCCGTGCTGCATCACCACCACCTCGTCGCAGATTTGTGCGGCGACGCGCAGATCGTGGGTGATGAACAGGATGGCGATGCCGAGCCGCTTCTGGATCTCGTCGAGCAGATCCAGCACCTGCGCTTGCACGGAGACATCGAGCGCGGAGACCGCTTCGTCCGCGACCAGCACGTCCGGGTCGAGAGCGAGCGCGCGCGCAATGGCGATGCGCTGGCGCTGGCCGCCGGAGAACTGGTGCGGATAGCGCGACACGGCATCGGCCGGCAGGCCGACGAGCTCGAGCAACTCGCGCGCCCGCTTCATCGCAGCAGCGGGCGAGGTGCCGTAATTGATCGGGCCTTCCGCGATGCTGTCGCCGACGGTGATGCGCGGGTTGAGCGAACGGTAGGGATCCTGGAACACGATCTGGATCTTCTGCCGGTGCGGCTGCAGCAGACGACGCGAGATGTCGGCGATCTCGCGACCGGCGAGGCGGACGCCGCCGGAGGTCGGATCGATCAGACGGACGATGCAGCGCGCGACGGTGGACTTGCCCGAGCCGCTCTCGCCGACGATGCCGAGCGTGCGACCCTTGCGCAGCGTCAGCGTCACCCTGTCGGCGGCAATGACCTCGCGTCCCTGGCCGAAGAACGCGCGCTCCTTGTAGATCTTGCTGAGGTCGTTGGCCTCGAGCACCACAGGCTCCTTGCTCTCCTGGCGCGGTGGCCGCGGCACCAGGCTCGGCACCGAGGCGAGCAGGTTGCGGGTGTATTCCATCGTGGGATTGCGCAACACGGTCTCGAGCGGACCGGTTTCGACCAGCCGGCCCTGTCGCATCACCGCGACGCGGTCGGCGATTTCCGCCACCACGCCCATGTCGTGGGTGATGAACAGCACGGCCGTGCCATGATCGCGCTGGAGCTCGCGGATCAGGGACAGGATCTGCTTCTGCGTGGTGACGTCGAGCGCGGTGGTTGGCTCATCCGCGATCAAGAGCTTCGGCTCCAGCACCAGGGCCATCGCGATCATGATGCGCTGGCGCTGGCCGCCGGAGAGGCGGTGCGGGTAGGAGGCGAAGATGCGCTCGACCTGGGGCAGGTGCACCTGCTCCATCATGTCGAGGATGCGCTTCTTCCGTGCCTTGCCGTCGAGCTTGGTGTGGGCGCGCAGGACCTCGTCGATCTGGCGGCCGACCGGCACCACCGGATTGAGCGCAGTCATCGGCTCCTGGAAGATCATCGCCATCCTGGTTGCGCGCAGCTGGCGTAGGCGGCGATCGGTCGCGGTGAGGATTTCCTCGCCGACGAGCTTGACGCTGCCGCCTGATGGAACCAGTGTGCCCTTCGGCAGCAAGCCCATCGTAGTCAGCGAAGTCACCGATTTGCCCGAACCGCTTTCGCCGACGAGGCACAGCGTCTCGCCTTCGCGCGCCTGGATCGAGATGCCGTCGATGATCTTTGGCGCGCCCGGCTTCTTGCCGACGGCGACGACGAGGTTGTGAATGTCGAGAACGACGTCTTTGGTCATGCGAGATCTCCAACGTCGTTCCGGGGCGCGCGGAAGCGCGAACCCGGAACCTCGAGATTCCGGGTTCGGTGCTCCGCACCGCCCCGGAATGACGGAGTAAAGGGTTTCATTTGCCCTCCCGCTGCTTCATGCGGGGATCGAGGGCATCGCGAGCGGCGTCGCCGATCAGGTTGATGCTGAGGATGGCGATTGAGAGCAAAAGGCCCGGCCAGAAGATCAGCGTCGGCTTGAGTTGAAAATACTGGCGGCCCTCGGCCATGATGTTGCCCCAGGTGGGCGTCTCCGGCGAGATGCCGGCGCCGAGGAAGGACAGGATCGCCTCGGTGAGGATCGCCGACGCGCAGACATAGGTGCCCTGGACGATCATCGGCGCGATCGTGTTTGGCATCAGGTGCCGCCACATGATTTTCGGCAGGCTGGAGCCGACAGAGATTGCGGCTTCGACGTAAGGCTCTTCGCGCGCGGACAGCACCACCGAGCGCACCAGGCGCGCCACGCGCGGGATTTCAGGAATGGTGATCGCGACCAGCACGGTCCAGATGCTGGCGCCCGACAGCGACACCACGGCGATCGCGAGCAGAATGCTCGGCATCGCCATCAGGCCGTCCATGACGCGCATCATCACGGAATCGATCAGCTTGAAGAAGCCCGAGACGAGGCCGATCGCGAGCCCAATGACGACCGACAGAACCGCCGAGCCGATGCCGATCAGCAGCGAGATGCGGCCGCCATAGATGACCCGCGACAACAGGTCTCGGCCATAGGCGTCGGTGCCGAGCAGGAACTGCGCCGAGGCCGGCTTGAGCCGCTGCGACGGCGCGAGCTGAATCGGATCGTACGGCGCGATCAGCGGCGCCAGGATCGAGATCAGCACGATCAGCGCGAGCAGGATCGTGGCCGCCGCGATGATCGGCGTCGAGGTGAGAAAGCCGAAGCGGGGCCGCAGCGGCGACGTGATCGGGATGGAGGACTGGGGGAGGCTGTCGACGGTCATTTTGTTGTTGTCCCTAGCCTCAGTACCTGATCCGGGGATCGAGCAGCGTGTAGGCGACGTCGATCAGCAGATTGACGACGACGTAAATCAGCGAGGTCAAGAGGATCATCGCCTGGATCACCGGATAGTCCCGCGCCAGCACCGCATCCACGGTGAGACGGCCGATGCCGGGGATGTTGAACACGCTTTCGGTGACGACGACGCCGGAGATCAGCAGCGCAAAGCCGGTGCCGATCACGGTGATCACGGGCACGGCGGCATTGCGCAGCGCGTGCCGCATCATCACCGCGACCTCGTTGATGCCTTTGGCGCGCGCCGTCCGCACGTAGTCTTCGCCGAGCACGTCGAGCATCGCCGCGCGGGTCATGCGCGCGATCAGCGCGATGTAGATGAAGGAGAGCGCACAGGTCGGCAGGATGATGCGCTCGAAGAACGGGCCGAAGCCGGCCGAGAGGCTCTTGAAGCCCTGCACCGGCACCCAGCGCAGATCGATCGCAAACACCTCGATCAGGACATAGCCGACCACGAACACCGGCACCGAGAAGCCGAGCACGGAAAGTCCCATCACGAAGCGGTCGATCCAGGTGCCGTGCTTCCAGGCCGCGATGACGCCCAAGGGCACGGCCACGATGACCGCGAGGATGATGGTCGAGAGCGCGATCGAGATCGACGGCTCGACGCGCTGGCCAATCATCTTCATGACCGGCAGGTTGGAGATCAGCGACGTTCCGAGATCGCCATGCAGCAGCTTGTTCACCCAGGTGATGAACTGCACGATCAGGGGCTCGTTGAGGCCGAGCGAGGTGCGGATGCGCTCGAGCCGTTCCGGCGTCGCGTTGTCGCCGGCGAGGATCGCGGCGGGATCGCCCGGCGTCAGCCGCAGCAGCAGGAACACAAACAGCGCGACGACGCCCATCACGGGCACCGCGGCGAAGATTCGGCGAATGAGATATCCGAGCAAGCTGGATCCGTCAGATGAGAGTCAAATCGTCGGCAGCGGGCGTTGTCCGTTCTGCCACCAACCTAACATTTCAGCAATTCCCGTGCCATCCAGCCGGAACTCCGTATGCTCGTCATGCCCGGCTTGCCGTCACTCCAGCGTCGCGAGCAGCCCCGCCATCAGCCGGCCACGCTCAACGAGACTCTCGACCTCGATATACTCTTCCAGCGTGTGGGCATTGCCTCCGCGCACGCCGAGGCCGTCGAGCGTCGGGATGCCCATCGCGCCGGTGAAATTGCCGTCTGAGCCGCCACCGGAGCTCGCATGCGGTAATTCCGCGCCGAGAGATTTGGCGACGCCGCGCGCCTTTTCATACAGCGCCATCGTGCCGGCATCCGGTTCCCACACCGGCCGCGTCACCCCGCGCGTCACGCTGAACGTGATGTCATTCGCGGTGCCCGATAGTGCCAGCATGCGCTCCACGCCACGGTCGAGATCGGCCTGGCGCTTCGCCATCGACAGCGCTTCGCCGGTGGCTGTCGTGGCAACGCAGTTGACCCATTGGCCGCCATGCACGATTCCGACGGAGAAGGTGCAGTCCTCCGTGGTCATCGCGTCGATCGCGAGGATTTGCCGCGCCATTTCGCGGATGGCCGAGCGTCCGGCCGACAGCGTTGCGCCCGCGTGACTCGGCCGTCCCGTCGCCTCCAAATTGAATCGCGCGATGGCGTAACGTCCGGTGGTGACGCCGTTGTCGGCGCGGCCAGGCTCGGGCACCAGCACATATTTGTTGCGCGCCGCTTCCGCCTCGATGATGTCGCGTGTCGAGGGCGTGCCGACTTCCTCGTCCGGCGTGAACAGGATGGTGATCGGCAGGGGCGTGGTGAAAGACGCCCGCGCAAGTTGCCGGATCGCTTCGAGCGCGAGATAGTTGCCGCCTTTCATGTCGTAGATGCCGGGGCCGTAACACTTGTTGCCTTCGCGCCGCCATTTCAGCTTCTCGATCGTGCCGACCGGGTGCACGGTATCCATGTGGCCGGCGATCAGGATGCCCGGCTCGCCTTGTCTGGGATGCGGGAAACGCGCGCGGATGACGCCGCCAAAGCCCTGACGGCCGGCGATGCGCTCGATGGTCGCACCCATGATCGCCATGTCCCGCGCCGCGATATCGAGCATGCGGTTAACGGCACCGGCGTCCCATGTCGGGCTCTCGCATTCCACCCACTTGCGCAGGCCTTGGAGCATGGCCTCGGAATCGAAGGGAAGATCGGCTGGATTCATCTGAATGTCTCTCAGGCTTGAAGATGGAATGCGCATTGCATCAGCGTCGGCAGGACAAGCGGGGAGAGTTGTAGAGCCAAACCGATCCTTGTGGAGCCCGTGCGTGCGACGCCGGGGCTTGCACTGAAACCGGATTGACGCGCTCAAGACTGTCTGCAAGTCTCGGAAAGATAAAGGCATTGCATGAGGTTGGTTCGCCCAAAGAACGAACCTGATGCTCAATCATTAACCTGCCTTTGAACAGTTTCACGTCAGGAGAAACTTTCTATGTTGAGCTTGATGCGCCGGGGGCGTCGCGCGTTCGCCTCCACCCTTGCACTGTCGGTGGTCGCGCTCGCAACGGCGATGGCATCGCCGGTGTTCGCGGCAGGCCAAACCATCACCGCGGTGATGCATTCGGATTTGCGCATCATCGATCCGATCTTCACCACCGCCTACATCACGCGTGATCATGGCTACATGGTGTATGACACGCTGATCGCGACGGATTCGAACTTCAAGATCCAGCCGCAGATGGCGGACTGGAAGATCTCCGACGACAAGCTCACCTATACGTTCACGCTGCGCGACGGCCTGAAGTGGCATGACGGCACGCCGGTGACGGCCGAGGATTGCGTCGCCTCGCTGAAGCGCTGGGCCGCGGTCGACGGCATGGGCCAGCAGATGATGCAGTTCACTGCGAGCATCGAGGCGACCGACGCCAAGACCATCACGCTGAAGCTGAAGGAGCCCTACGGTCTCGTGCTGGAGTCCATTGGAAAACCCTCTTCGCGCGTGGCTTTCATGATGCCGAAGCGCCTCGCCGAGACGCCGCCGGACAAGCAGATCCCCGAACAGATCGGCTCGGGCCCGTTCAAGTTCGTGCAGGGTGAATTCCAGCCCGGCGTGAAGGCGGTCTATGAAAAGAACACCGACTACGTGCCGCGCAAGGAGCCGGCGAGCTGGACTGCCGGCGGCAAGCTCGTGAAGGTAGACCGGGTCGAGTGGATCACCATGCCGGACTCGCAGACTGCGGTGAACGCGCTGCAATCCGGCGACATCGACTTCATGGAAGTGCCGCCGTGGGATCTCTTGCCGGTGCTCGAGGGCAATCCCGACCTCAAGGTCGAGACGCTGAACAAGTTCGGTTACCAGACGCTCGGCCGCATGAACTTCCTCTATCCGCCGTTCGATAACCAGAAGATCCGCCGCGCCGCCCTTCTGGCCATGAACCAGAAGGACGTGCTCGACGCGCTCGTCGGCAATCCCAAGTACTACAAGATCTGCGGCGCCTTCTTCATCTGCGACACGCCGTTCGCGACCGAGGTCGGCTCCGAATCGCTGGTCAAGGGCAACGGCATGGCGGAAGCCAAGAAGCTGCTCGCCGAGTCCGGCTATGACGGCACGCCCGTTGTCGTCATGGTGCCCGGCGACGTCGTGACGCTGAAGGCGCAGCCGACGGTCGCGGTGCAGCTGCTCCGCGAGGCCGGCTTCAAGGTCGACGCGCAGGCGACCGACTGGCAGACGGTGGTGAGCCGCAGAGCCAGCCAGAAGCCGCCGAAGGAGGGCGGCTGGAACATGTTCTTCACTAACTGGGTCAGCGCCGACGTGTCCAACCCGATCGCGAATCTCTCGATCGGCGGCCAGGGCAAGAAGGGCGGCTGGTTCGGCTGGGCGGAAGACGCCAAGATCGAGAAACTCAAGAACGACTTCGTCCGCGCGGCCTCGCTCGACGATCAGAAGAAGATCGCGACCGACATCCAGAAGGAAGCCTACGACCAGGTGATCTACATCCCGCTCGGGCAGTACCTGGCGCCGAGCGCGTGGCGGAAGTCGCTCACCGGCGTGCTCGACGGCCCGGCGACCCCGATCTTCTGGAACATCGAGAAATCGGAGTAAGGCAAGTCGGAACTAAGGAAAGTCGGAACTAAGGAAAGTCGGACGACGGAACGGTGCGTCTGCACCTTTCCTCTCTGATATCCGCGGCGCCGCTGTGATCAGCGGCGCCGTTTTCTTTTGCCGCTGTCTCGTCAAACGAGGCGCGGCCTTTAACGCTTCCAGTTTCCAATCATTGCTAATTGTTTCTGATCTGAAATAGATGGTATGCCCCGGACATGACTTTCCTCCCGTCGATTTGAAGCAGTTGCCAGTCGATTTCGCATTCCAGGCGATGGCCGAGCGGTCGGACCGCGCGCCGGCCCGCTGGCGCCGTCCGCTGCTGCGCTGGCTCGACGGCGTGGAGGCGGGCTGGGCCGTGCCGCTTCTGATTGCGAGCTTCGTTGCGGTTTGGACTCTGTATCTCGCCGTCGCCTATGCCGGCGGCGGCCTGCACCCTGATACGCTCGAGGCCTGGACGCTGGGACGCAATTTCGCCTTCGGCTATCACAAGCATCCGCCTTTGATGGGCTGGGCCGCAGCAAGCTGGACCTTCCTGTTCCCGCTCAGCGATTTCTCGCTGCAGCTCATGGCGATGGTCAATGCGGGGCTCGCGCTGTTCTTCGTCGATTGCGTGGCGCGGCAATTCGTCACCGGGCACAAGCGCATCCTGGTGCTGCTGCTTCTGATGCTGACGCCGGTCTATCAGTTCCACGCCCAGCGATTCAATGCCAACACCGTGCTGCTCGCGGTCTGGCCGCTTGCC
Organism: Bradyrhizobium sp. Gha; assembly: GCF_900113735.1. GTDB lineage: Bacteria > Pseudomonadota > Alphaproteobacteria > Rhizobiales > Xanthobacteraceae > Bradyrhizobium. The sequence goes on along the minus strand of NZ_FOQM01000007.1, from coordinate 211,327 downwards.
ACGTGGTGCTTCCTGCGCGCCTTCGAGACTCGCCATGCGGGATGGGCGATTGCGGCCGGATGCACCGCGGCGCTCGCCATGGTCGGAAAATACTATTCGGTCTTCCTGGTGGCGAGCTTTGGATTCGCCGCGCTCGCGCATCCGGCGCGTCGCGCCTATTTCAGCTCGGCCTCACCCTGGATTTCGGCCGCAACTGGGCTTGCGGTGCTGTCGCCGCACATCTATTGGCTCGCGACCACCGGCGCGTCGACCTTCAGCTACGCGCTGGCCCATGCCAATGGCGATACCGTGAGCTCGCTCGGCGACGTGAAGAACTTTCTGCTGGGCCTCATTGCGGCCATCAGCGTCGCCGCCGTCATCTGGGTGTTCATCGCGGGCTCGCGGCTCAGACAGCTTCCGGCTGACTTCGCCGCGATGAGCCCGGGCCTTTGGCTTCTGTTCTATGTCGCCATCGGAACCATCATCCTGCCGATCCTGACATCGCTTGCGATGGGCACGGATCTGCCCTCGCTGTGGGCCTTGCAGGGATTGTTCCTGTTCGTCGTGCTGATCGTTTGCGGCGCCCGCTTTCAGGTGGAGCGCTTCTACACGGTCAACGTCACGGTCATTGCGGCAGGCGTCGCGCTCGTCGCGGTCCTGGTCGCAGCACCCATCCACGCCGTCTATCGCAATATCCACGGTTACGAGGAGGGGCGGAATTTTTACGCGCAAGCCGCAAGCGAGCTCACCCGGCAATGGCACGAACTGACGGGCGAGCCCCTCAGTGCGGTCAGCGGCGACGATTCACTTGCTTTCGCCACGGCCTTCTACAGTCCGGATCATCCGCATTATGCACGGCCGTTCGCGCATCAATATGATTGGGGACTGCCGCGCAAGGCCACGCTCGGTCGCGGTTGGGCCGCACTCTGTTTCGAGGGCCAGGACGATTGCAGCCGCTGGATGGACTCCGTGTCCTCACGCGCCGGCAATTCTGTCAGGCGCGAATTTACCGTACAGGCCTCACTTTGGGGCCGGTCCGGGGTGAAGCGTAATGTCATTGTGCTGATGGTGCCGCCCGACGCATCACCCGAGAGTGCCGCGCAGGACCTCAGTGCCAGCAAGCGCAGCCTTAATTAGAGCCTGTCTCTCAGCAATGGCTGTCGCGGACCCGCTCGAGACCTTCGCTCGCAAAAGGCGGGTTGACCGCCGCTTGTTCGGCGCGCCTCGCCACAGGTTCGGTGCGCTGCGGGTTCGACTCGTGACGTTCGTCGCGCTGTTCCAATTCCATGTGAAGCCGCCTCTCGAATTGCTGCAGGACAACATCGATCGGCGCACGAAGTTCCTCACACGATGGGGCGGTGCTGCGGCTTGAACAGCCGCCCCTTCTCCACCACCAGCACGATCGCGACCGCGGCAAGCGTCGATAGGAAGAAGCCGACCGAGAACGGCAGCAGCGTGCCGTCGAAGCTCTGGCCGATCGCCGTTCCGACCACGATGCCGATCAGCGTGGTGATCGAACCGTAGAGCGAGGAGGCGGTGCCGGCGATGTGACCCTGCGGCTCCATCGCGAGCGCAGTGAAATTGGCGACCATCATGCCGAACGAGAACATCATCAGGGCCGACAGCACCATGAACAGGGACAACGGCAAGATGCCGAGGATTTCAGTCAGCAGCATTGCGGCCGCGACCAGAGTGTAGAGCGTCAGCGCGCCATGCGAGATCACGCGCATGCCGAGCCGCCCGACCAGCTTTGCATTGATGAAGCCGGCAAGCGCGGTGCCAGCCGCGATCGCGGCAAAGGCGAGCGGGAAATAGTGACCGAGATGATAGATGCCGGTGAACACCTGCTGCGCCGAGAAGACGTAGGCGAACAGCGCGCCGATGACGCAGCCGGCCGCGGTTGCATAGCCGATGGTCTGGCGGTGGGTGACGGTCTGCCGGAAGGCCGAGAGCACGTCGGCGGGCGCGAGCGACCGGCGTTCCCGTGGGGGAAGGGTTTCAGGCAGCCGCAGCACGCTCCATGCCAGTGCGAGCAAGCCGTAGAGCATCAGCACGAGGAAGATGCCGCGCCATGGCGTGACCAGCAGCACCGCCTGTCCGAACGAGGGCGCGATCACAGGCACGGCAATGAACACCATCATCGCAAGCGACATCACGCTTGCCATGCGACGTCCGGCATAGCAGTCGCGCACGATCGAGGTCGCGATCACGCGCGTTGCCGAGGTGCCCAGGCCCTGCAGCGCACGGGCGAGCAGCAGGGTCTCGAACGAGGGCGCCGCGACCGCCAGCACGCTTGCGACCACGTAGACTGCCATGCCGCCGAGCAGCACCGGCCGTCGCCCGAACCGGTCCGACAGCGGGCCCATGACGAACTGCCCCGCGCCGAAGCCGATCAGGAAGGTCGACAGCACGAGCTGGAGATGGTTGGCATTGGGAATGTCGAAGGCCGCCCCGATATTGGGCAGCGCCGGCAGCATCATGTCCATCGCAAGCGGATTCAGCGCCATGATGGACGCGATCACGATGACGAATTCGGGAAAACCCATGGGGCGGTGTCCGGCGGACACCCAATCGTCGGCATTGACGTCGGACAAGCAGCTCACCTCTGATTTCAGAGGGCATATCTAAAGCCCGTGCTGCATCGCACAACCCATGTTTTGGGATGGCTGTCCGGCGGGGCTCCGGACGGACAACAAATGGTGAAGACATAGCCGATGGAAGCGGTTGAGCTCAGCCCAGCTACGGCTTGACGTAAACGCTCTCATACTGGCCCGCATAGTCTTCGCGCCAGCCCCGTCTTTCCACCAGGAACTGGCGCAGCTGCTTGTGATCCTTCACCCAGAGCACCGCGTCGATCCGATATTTGTCGATGATGGTGTCCCAGGCCGTCTCGTCGATGTCTTCTCGAACCAGCTTGAAATAGTCACGCAGCAGATCGTCGGGATAGGCCGTCGCCGCCCGACCGTCGACGAACAGGGGCACCGCGCCGCGGGTGTAATAGATCAGCAGCCCGCCAGCGTTCCAGTGGTTCAGGAGTCGCGCATGAGGGAGGTGCGCCTTGAGGTAGTCGGCATCCTGTTCCGAGACCATTTGCGGAAGTTCGAGCTCCGGCGCCACATGCAGGAAGATCATCGGCAGCGCCAGCGCCCCGGTCAGGCCCGCAATCAGCAGTGATTTCTGAATCTCGCGCGCTGGCGGGCTTCCTGGAAGCAACTGATCGATGTGGAGGGCCAGCGGGAGTGCAGAAAACAGGAAGAAGAAGGACATGTATCTGAATTGATAGAACCCCAGCAGGAGGAAGAGCCAGGCGAGCAGCCTCGACTGCAAGGGAATGGGAGTCTGCCGCCCGCGATACACCTCGAGCGCTACAAATGTTGCCATGTAGATCATGCCCGGGATGCTTCCGGGCATTTCAACGTTGTGGGAGTAGGGCAGCCATTCGCCGATGTTGGCCTGCACGAAGTGGCCCATCGTCGCCGTCACGCCGTCATGGATGCGCCAGCCCAGCGGATTGACGAGCACTGCGGCCGCGCAGCCTAGTCCCGCAAGGCCATATCCCTTGCAGCGCGGCCAATCCTGCTGAAGCACAGCGGTGCCGCAGAACACGCCGATGACGAGGAATCCGATCAGGAAGCCGCCGTGCAAATTCACCCAAAGCACCATCATCGCGGGCAGCAACAGCAGCCATTTGGTTCCCGCGAGGCACACCCTGTAGAAGACCACGCAGAACAGCATCGTCGCGACGTTGGGCGAAGCGGCGAGATAGATGTTGGGGGCCGCCTCATAAGCGGGATAGAGCAGGCCCGCAGCGAAGACGGCGATGCAAACCGAGATCGCAGAAGCTCCGCGGCCCAGGCAGGCGGATGCAAGACATCCGACGATCATTCCGCCGCACGCCACCACAAGCAGAACAAGACCCGTCAGGCCGGTGGATTGCACCAGGCGGCTGGCGATCACGTCCCAAAGCCAGGAGAGATTGAACCACTGCTTGTCGCCGAGGGTGAACGACCAGGGATCCTGGAAGGGAATGGCCGCATGTGCTCGGATCAAGTCTCCGGCGGCGAGGTGCCATCCCAGGTCATAATGACCAAGCAGGAGCGGTGCATTGGACAGGTAAAAGGCACAGGCAAAGGTGATCAGGAACGCATAGGTTCCGAAGGTTGGCCTGGACGGGATTGTGCCGGAGCTGCCGTCTGGCCTGGAGCTGCTCCAGCTCGCGCGCGCATCCATCTCAGTCCCTTACGGTGGAAACGGACAGTCAAAGGTCTGCGATGCTTTTGGGCCTGCTCGTCCGGAAGCAGACTCGTTACGCTGTAGAGTGCAATAATCTAAAGTTGTGTAAACCGAAGCTGCGGCAACGCGGTTCCACGGCGGAAACAACGGTCATTGGTTCATGATTTCCGCTGGGCCTCGCAGGTTGGCAACGGTCGATTCACCATAGGCGCAGGACCGCACGTCGGTGAGATGAATCCGCAATTGATCCCGGCCATTGTGCCCGGAGGGGCGCCACCCGGGGCGTCGGCGGAATCAGGCCATTAAGGCAAGCATCAAAAGTGTCCGATATCACCAGTCCCACACGATGGATGCGGTCATCCGAGAAGACGGCATGGCGGAAGACTTGGCTTGCCTGTCTCGTCGGCCTGGTCGCGTTCCTGGTGTTCGCCAATCTCGCCGGCGACGCTGCGCTGGATGTCAAATACGGCTGGGATATTCGCGTCAATTGCGCGGCGGTCGATGCGCATGTCGACGGGCTGGATCCGTACTTCGTCAAGAATCTGAAGGGCACCAAGCTGTCCTATCCCTACCTGCCGGTGACGCTGGACGTTTTCCGTCCGCTCTGCGCGGGCGGCTTTTTCGTCGCTCACTACAGGAGCCTGTTTCTTGCGCTTGCCGCGCTCTGCGCGTGGCTCTTGCCAGGTCTTGGTCAGACTGTTGGCCGGACGCGTCTGAGCGCGCGGGATGTTGCACTCAGGGTGCTCTGCGCGCTCGGCGCATTCATCGGTTACGAATGGGTGCAAGCGACGGGAAATTTCGCGATTCTGAGTGGCCTGCTTACGGCGATCGCGTTGCAGCTTTTGCTTCGTCCCTGTGCTGCCGGAGCGACGCGGGATCCGAGCTATCGCGTGCGGCTCGCCGGCGCTGCGTTGCTCGGTCTCGTGACCTCGTTCAAGCTGGTGTTCTTGCCCGTGTTGGCCGCGCTCTATTTCCTGCCGCTGCGGCGTGGTCCGAAGCTTGCGTTGGTCGCGGTGGCCGCTTTCGGTTTCGCATTACCGATCCTCATTTCGCGTCAGCTGTACCCCGATCTGTTCGCGAGCTGGCAGCTTGCAATGGCGGGACGGATTCCCGACCAGCACGTGGTCGATCTCTTCGAGATCAATCCATCCTTGTTGCTGCTTGCGCGGGACCTCATGGATCATGCCGGCCTTGGCGGCGGCAAGGCAGCGGCATTCGCGCTCTACGCGCTGTTTGCATCCGCTCTCGTGCTTGTCCCCTTCGTCGCGTCCGTCCTGCGCCTGGTCGACGGCCCACCGGCGCGGCAAGGCGGATCGCTGCTGGCGCGACTGGATCGCGGGCTGATCGATCATCCCCGCACGGCCATGCGTATCACCGTGCTCGCGATGTTTGCGCTTTATCTTTGCTCGCCGCGCCTGAAGGAATATGCCTATTTCGAGCTCGCGCTTTACGCAGCGATACTCGTCGTCGATCTTCCGGCCCTGGCACTCGCCGCATTTCTCGTCGTCGGCCTCGCCTTTCCGGCCGTGATCTCGCTCTTGGGAATGGCATTCGAGGGCAGCTTCATCCTGCTCATCATTGCCCTCCTTGGCTACTGGATCCTGTTGCTGGATTTCCGCGCCGACCCGAAGCGCCTCGAGACGGAAGGCGCGCAATCCTGACGAGTCGTTGGTGCGGGCAGCCGGGGTCGAACCGGCACAGCGCTTGCGCACCGAGGGATTTTAAGTCCCTTGCGTCTACCAATTCCGCCATGCCCGCTTGATCCAACGAGATCAAACACTTAAGTCCCGTCCGACGGTCTGGAATCGACGCGTTGCGCCGGAGGTGTGTCTTCCTTAAGCGAGCCGGCGGCACAAGGCAAAGCCTCAATCCGGACATCTGGCCCTGCTTTAGGCATTCTCAATTCACGGGGACTATTTTTCTGCCCATGCCTGCTTCGCTTTCCTTGTCCCTGCGCCTCGCTTGCGCGGTTGCCGCGCTGGTCGCGGCCGGCTTCGCACTGTCCGGCTGTGCCGGCGTGAGCGAGACGATCGCTCCGGCCTTTGCCGATCCCGCCAGATACGAATTGTACGACTGCAAGCAGCTCGAGGCGGAGCGCAAGGGGCTCGCGTCGCGTACCGTGGAATTGCAGAGACTGATGGACAAGGCCGAGACCGGTACCGGCGGCGCCGTGGTGTCCGAGCTCGCCTATCGCAACGACTACATCGCCGTGCGCGGTTCGGCGCAAATGGCCGAGGACGCCTGGCGCCGCAACAGATGCCGGGAGACGCCGCCTGATGCAACGCCTGCCGCCGCGACGCCGCAGCGGCCGGACATCAAGCCCGCTCCGAAACGCTAGGGGCGCCAGCCGTAGATCCAGTCCTGCCGCGCCAGCATGCGGTCTGGGCCAAGCGCTCGGATCGCAAGATCGCGCGCGATCGCGAACGGGCCGCCCAGATGATAGATGCGGCCCTGTTGCCGCGCGGTGCGCTGCACCTTCCTGACACGCGCCTGACGCGCCTGCCCAAATCGCTTCAGCGCCGCCGTGACACCGGCGGCATCCTGCGCGTCCTCGAGGCTCAGATGCTGAGCCAGTACCGCTGCATCCTCGATCGCCATGCCCGCGCCTTGGGCCGCGAACGGCAGCATCGCATGCACGGCGTCGCCGAGCAGCGCGACCGGGCCCTTGCTCCACGGGCAGCCGTCGGGCACGCCGAACAGCGCCCATTTGCGCCAGCTGTCGACGGCGGCCAGCATCATCCGCGCTGTCGGCGGCCAGCGCGGTGCGGCGAAGGCCTCCATCACCTCCGAGGCATCGCCTGCCGCGCTCCAGCCCGGCCTGTTCCAGGTCCCCGGCAGCACCGCCACCACGTTGAGCTGCCGGCCGCCCGCGATCGGATAGGCGACGAGATGGGCGTTCGAGCCCATCCAGAGCTGCACCCGACGCGCCGTAAACTCCTTCGGCAGCTGCGTGGCATCGAGCGTGCCGCGCCAGGCGATCAGCCCGGAGAAGCGCGGCTGCACCTCGGGAAACAGATGCTGGCGGACCGTGGACCAGATGCCATCGGCGCCGATCAGCGCGCTGGCGAGATCGCTGCGGCGGATGGTCCCGCTGCGATGGACCACCGTCAGTCCCTTGGCGTGGGGCGCGACATCTTCGAATGTGGCCCCCAATTTCAAATCGATATCGGGATGGTCTGCGACCGCGCCTGACAGCGCCGATTGCAGGTCGGCCCGATGCACAACCCAATAGGGAGCGCCGGCGCGCGCCGCGGCGGCCTCGCCGAGCGGCATCCGCAGCACTTCGCCGCCGGTGCGCGCACTCATGATCGAGACCGCCTCGGGGACGACCGCACGCAGCTTCAGCCGCTCCGTCAGGCCGAGCTCGACCAGCACGCGGCTGGCATTGGGAGAGAGTTGCAGGCCGGCGCCGATGTCCTCGAGCCGCTCGGCCTTTTCCAGCACGACGATGCGGAAACCGCGCTCCGCCAGTGCAAGCGCAGCCGTCAGTCCTCCGATACCGGCGCCGGCAATGACGATCGTTCGCGGGAGGGCCACCCCTGACCGAAGCGAACGGTCAGGCCACCTTGTCCTTCAAGACGCATTCGGGCGGGCGGGCTTCGCCCGGCTTCAGGTCGGCGGCGAAGCGGTACAGCGTCGAGCAGTACGGGCAGATGATCTCGTTGTCGTTGCCGAGGTCCAGGAACACATGCGGATGATCGAACGGAGGGTTGGCGCCGACGCACATGAACTCTTGCGAGCCGATCTCGATGACGGGGACACCGGCATCGTTATGGAAGTGCGGGACGACATGGTCGGACATCGTAGTTCATCCTGGAGTGGCAATGGCGGCAGACACAATCAGCGGTGACGCGGCATATTATCGACGCCGCGGACCATACTGATGGGTGCAGGTGATTGCTAGCCCGGTGGAACCGAAAGGTTCGCAATTGCCCCATGCTCATTTGCTCATGCAAATTCGACACAATCTTGTCGCCTCAGAGAAGCCCTTCTTTCGTCGGGGACGTTGTGTCGCAATTTTGGCATACTATGTCTGTGGACACGCGAAATCGTGACGAAAGACCACCAGCGGGCGCAAAGATCCCGCGCGAGTGATCCAGCGAATGTCCAGGCTTTCAGCATGAAGTGGCTGCGAATCAGCTCCGCATTGACGGGGATCGCTGCATGCAGCCTTGTACTCGCGCAGGTAGTGCCGCATGCCCGCCAGGCCGGCGCTGTTCTCGCCGCCCAGGATGATCCGCCCGCCCTGTCCGAGCTCAAGCTCGATGCGGCCCTCGCAAACAACGACCGCCTGGTTCAGGACAATATCGAGGCGGCGCTTCACGAAGGTGACGCCGATCTCGCCGACAGCTTCGTCGCGCTCGCACGGGACCGCAACATCGCGCTGCCCGACGATCTTCTGAGCCGGGTCGCCGATGCGGTCAAAGTCGAAAATTCCTCCGCGCATTTCGCCAGGCGCTTTGCCACCGGGCTCGTCACCGGCAATGCCGACGACGTCGCGAGCCTGTCCGGGACGGTGGCCGGCGATCTCTTCGTGATCGGCGATATCAGGGACGTCGTGCGCGAGGGCAAGCATCTCGCCATGGGCGAGGACACCGACCGCCTGGTGCTTGGCCTCGCCACCGCTGGCCTCGCGGTGACGGCCGTGACCTACGTGTCGGCCGGCGGCGCGGCGCCTGTTCGCGCCGGGCTGACGCTGGTGAAGGATGCCCGCAAGGTCGGACGGCTCGGCGAAGGTCTCGCCGCATGGGCCGGCCGCTCCGCGCGCGAGGTGGTCGACACGCCGATGCTGCAGAACGCGGTCGCCTCCGGTTCGGTGCTGCGGCCGGGCGAGACCATGAGCGCGATCAAGGCCGCGTTCCGCGTCGAGAAAGCCGGCGCGCTGGTCCGGCTCGGCAAGGATGTCACGCGCGTCGCCGAGAAGACCGGTGCGCGCGGCGCAATGGATACGCTGCGGATCGCGGAAGGGCCGAAGGATGTTTCGCGCGCGGCGCGGCTTGCGGAAGCGCAAGGCGGCAAGACACGTGCGATCATGAAAGTGCTCGGCCGCAGTGCGCTGCTGCTCGTCGGCGGGGCGTTCGATCTCGCGCTGTGGCTGTTCGGCGCTGCCCTGACGCTGTTCGGCCTGCTGTCCTCGATCAAGGCGACCACCGAGCGCCTGACCCAGGCCTGGTGCGATCGCAGACGGGCGCGGCGGCTCCGCCGGGCCCAGGCTGCGGCCGAGGCCGCTCTGGCCAGCGCGGCCGCGACGGCCTAAGATCAACTCTTCCCCCCAACAATCCGGAACTGCTGATGCCGAGCTTTCACAACGGCGACGTTGAAATTGCCTATCTCGATGAAGGCGAGGGCGATCCGATCATCCTGGTGCACGGCTTTGCCTCGAGCAAGAACGTGAACTGGGTCTATCCGACCTGGGTCTCGGAGCTGCGCAAGAACGGCCGCCGCGTCATTGCACTGGATAATCGCGGCCATGGCGAGAGCGCAAAACTCTACGATCCCGCGCAATACTCGATCCCCACCATGGCCGCCGACGTGCTGGCGTTGATGGATCATCTCGCCATCCCGCAGGCCGACATCATGGGCTATTCGATGGGCGGGCGGATGACGGCCTGGCTCGGCCTCAATGAGCCGCAGCGTCTGCGCTCGGCGATTCTCGGCGGCATCGGCATCGGCGGCCTGATCGAGGGCACGGGGCCTGGCGAGAACGTCGCGAAGGCGCTGGAGGCGCCCTCGCTCGAGGACGTCAGCGATCCCGTCGGCCGCACCTTTCGTGCGTTTGCAGACCAAACCCGTTCGGACCGCAAGGCGCTCGCCGCCTGCCTGCGCGGCACCCGCGATCTCATGACCCGCGACGAGGCCGCACGCATCGACGTGCCGGTGCTGATCGCGGTCGGCTCGACCGACGATGTTGCGGGTTCGGCCAGCGCGCTCGGCGCGATCATCCCCGGGTCGGAAGTGCTCGATATTCCGGGCCGCGATCACATGCGCGCGGTCGGCGACAAGGTCTACAAATCAGGCGTGCTCGACTTCCTCTCACGCCGCGGCTGACTCGTCGTCCGCTGGTTCACCGCCGATCGATCGAAACAGCGCCATCAGCACCACGAAGGTCGCGACCCACACCATCCGTGCGCCATAGCGGTCGTGCGGGCCCGAGATCACGCCGCAGATGAAGGCATTGCCCAGCAGCGCCAGCGTCACGGTCGCCGCGAGGAGCGACAGGTCGTCGAGCCTGCGATGGGCGAGCGCATGTCCGAGCAGCACGAGCAGTCCCAGCATCGAGACCAGCGCGACCGGAACGTGCAGCCAGTTGACGTAGTCGAAATTGAGGCCCCAATGCTGCTGGCGCGCCGCGCGCATCGGTGCGACCTGCGCCGGGATGTAGCGTTCGATGATGCCATAGGTGTGCGGGATCCAGACGCTGGCGCCTTCGCCGGTCGCCACGTGGAGCAATTGCTGGCCCGTCGCCCGCAGCGCCGCACCGGCCTGCCAGACCGGATAATCGGCGAGCGATCGCACGACGATGGTGCCCATCTCGTCGTTGAGCCCGTCGAAGCGGCCGAGCGTGTTGAACATGCTGTTGCCCCACAGGAATTCGTCGGCCGTCGCCGGCAATTCATGGCGGTAGGGACAAAGCTTGAAGTCTTCGCGCGGGCAATGGTCATCGAGGAAACGCGCCACGATGCCGTCCTGCATCATGCGGCCGAAGGCGACGCCGTAGCCGCCGGGTGTCCAGGCCCATTTGCCCGATAGAGCGTGGTTGGCCGACAGCAGCATCAGACTGCCGGCTATGATGGTCAGGCTCGCGCAGGCCAGCCCGGCGATCGGGACACGGCGTCCCAGCAACGGCCGCGCCATCCAGCCGGCAACGCAGAGCCCGAGCAGCACGCCGAGCGTGGCGCTGTGGGTTGCGGCGGCAAAGGCGGTGAAGACGAACAGCGAGATCTTTTCGAGCACCGATGTCCGCGGTCCGCCGATCACGAGCAGGAACAGCGATAGGATCGAGAGACCCGCGAAGATGTCGGTGAGCAGCATGCTGGCGAGCCAGGGCAGGGCCGTCGACAGGATCAGCAACAAGCTGATCGCGACGAAGCGGAACGTCTGCATCATCGAGAGCACGCGCAGCGTCAGCTGCAGCAGCCACAGCGTCGCCAGCGACTGCACCGCGAGGTTGATCCAGAAGCCGAAATTCTCGCCATAATGCAGATAAAGCCCGAACACCGTGGAGCGGCTGGGGACGAGATAACCCTCGTACCAGCGCGCCAGATAGCCCCCGGTATCCCACTGCAGCAGCGGATAACCATTCCAGAACGCCGGTGCGATCATGACGAGGGGCAGAGCCACCGCCGCCAACCGCAGCCAAAAGGTACCCGCGGCGCGCGCGCGCAATTGATCAGTGGTGATGCTCAAGATTGCTCCGTCCTCGTGCCGAACATGCCCGCAATAGTGGTTGAGGCGAAATTCACCAATAGTTTGACGCCGCCCGGCTTGAATTTGCCGAAACTCTGACCACTTTGAGCCGACCTCGCCGCTCGGGGGCGTTCTGGGAAACCTTTGTGTTTCAAGGCGTTGGCATGCTTCTGCGGGGCAAGGCGCTGTTCACTCTCAGGCAAGCCCGTCAGGACTTTGTCGCCTAGACTATGCTATAAGGCCAGCCCAACGAGCCAATTCGAAAGAGCAGATTCCATGGCAGTGCATCAGGTCAATCCGGGAGGAAAGCTCGCAACGCTCGATCCGATCTGGGATCGGATCCGCGGCGAGGCCGAGGACATCGTCCACCGCGAGCCCGAGCTTGCGACCTTCATCTACTCGACCGTGCTGCATCACAGCCGCCTGGAAGATTCGGTGGTCCATCGCGTCGCCGACCGGCTCGATCACTCCGCGCTGTCGGGCGATCTGGTGCGGCAGACCTTCGACGAAGCCCTGCGCGACGATCCCGATTTGGGCAACGCCTTCCGCGCCGATCTCGTCGCCGTCTACGACCGCGATCCCGCCACCTCGCGCTTCATCGACCCCTTGCTTTATTTCAAGGGCTTTCACGCGCTCCAGACCCATCGCCTGGCGCACTGGCTCTACCTGAAGGGCCGCAAGGATTTCGCGTATTACCTGCAGAGCCGCGCGTCGGCGGTGTTCCAGACCGACATCAATCCGGCCGCGCGCATCGGCCGCGGCATCTTCCTCGACCACGCCACCGGCTTCGTCTGCGGCGAGACCGCTGTGATCGAGGACGACGTCTCGATCCTGCATGGCGTCACGCTCGGCGGCACCGGCAAGGAGAACGAGGACCGCCATCCCAAGATTCGTCATGGCGTGTTGATCGGCGCCGGCGCAAAGATCCTCGGCAACATCGAGATCGGCCATTGCGCGCGCATCGCGGCCGGCTCGGTCGTGGTGAAGCCGGTGCCGCACAACGTCACGGTCGCCGGCGTGCCGGCCAAGATCGTCGGCGAGGCCGGCTGTGCCGAGCCGTCGCGCACCATGGATCAGATGATCAACGCGATGGGTCTTTGAATTCGTGAGCTCGAGGGCCGGATTCTCCGGCCTTTTCGTCCCCCAAATTCTTTGGCAATTCATGCTGGCGGTTCGTCGCGTCTCGTCCTAAAACCCGCCGACCAATTTTGATCGGAGACTTGCCGTGGACGTCAAAGAAGTCAGAAAGTTAGATGCGTATCTGAAGCGCGTATTCGGCAATCCCAAGATCCGCGTCGTGCCGCGGCCGAAGAAGGACGATTCCGCCGAGGTCTATATCGGCGAGGAGTTCATCGGCGTTTTGTTCGTCGACGACGAGGACGATGATCGCTCGTTCCAGTTTCAGATGGCGATCCTGGAAGACGATCTGGTCGATCAGGAATAGCCCGGCCGGTGACGTGACGCGGAACTCCGCAGTCATCATCTGGTGATTGACGGGGCGGTGCAATCGGTCGCCGCCCATCCCATATTCCCTTCATGAAATCCGTGCTGATCTCCGGGGCGGGGATCGCGGGGCCGACACTGGCCTATTGGCTGCACCGTGCCGGCTACGTGCCGACACTGGTCGAGCGTGCGCCCGCGCTTCGTCGCGGCGGCTACGTCATCGATTTCTGGGGCCTGGGTTACGACATCGCCGAGCGCATGGGGCTGCTGCCGGCGCCGGCTATCATGTGCGCGAGATGCGCATCGTCGACGACGAAGGCGGGCGCATTGCCGGCTTCGGCACACGCGTGTTCGACGAGCTCACGGGCGGACGTTACGTCACGCTGGCGCGAAGCGATCTGTCGCGCTTGCTGTACGAGACATCTGCCGAGTCCATCGAGGTCCTCTTCGGCGACGAGATCGTTGCGCTCGAGGAGCGGGCCGACAGGGTCGGGGTTCGCTTGCGGCGTGGTGGAGAGCGCCACTTCGATCTCGTGGTCGGCGCCGACGGCCTGCATTCACAGGTGCGGCGTCTTGCCTTCGGGCCGCAACAGGCTTTCGAACGGCATCTCGGCTACGGTGTCGCCGCATTCGAGACCGACGGTTACGACAGGCGCGACGAGAACACGTACCTCATGTACGCCAAGCCGGGCCGCATGATCGGACGCTTTACCCTGCGTGATGATCGAACGCTGTTCGTTTTCATTTTCACCGGTGACACCGATCGATGGCCCGGCACGCTTGCCGAGCAGAAGGCGAAGCTGCATGACCTATATCGCGGCGCGCGATGGGAGTGGCCGGCGGCCGCCGGCGAACTGGATCGTGCGAACGAATTGTATTTCGATCGTGTCAGCCAGATCGAGATGGACAGCTGGTCGCGAGGACGCGTTGCCCTGATTGGCGATGCGGCCTTTTGCGTGTCGCTGGTCGCCGGACAGGGCTCGGCGCTCGCCATGATCTCCGCCTACGTGCTTGCGGGTGAGCTCGCACGCGCTGGCGGCAGCTACTGCGAAGCATTCAGCGCCTACGAGACCCGATTGCGGAGCTATATCGCGAGGAAGCAGCGCGGAGCGAAGCGCTTTGCCACTGCCTTCGCGCCGAGGACGTCGCGCGGCCTGTGGTTTCGAAACCAGGTCGTCAGGGCGTTCTCATTGCCCGGTGCGGCAAGACTTGTGGTCGGCCGCGACATCGCGGACAGGCTGGATCTGCCGGACTATCGCTGGGACGAGCGCGGCGAGGGAGCGACTGAATCGCGCGAGGGCCTGGGGATCATGCGATGATGCCATCGTGCCCCTGTTTTGCCCGACGGGTCAAGTCATAATTCGGTAAATACGAACCGCCGCCGGCCGCGGCTACGGTGCATGGGGTTGTTTTCGACTTTTTGTTATCGAGGCAGTGCTTACGCCTTCGGCCCGCGCAACTGCACCGTCAGCTTGTCCATGGCGTTCGCGACGTCGCGCCATTGCGACAGCCAGCTGCGTGGAAAGCGGAAGGTGAGGTCGGCGCCGTCGACGCGGCGCTCCGACAGGCACATGCCGGGTGTGGCCGCATCGCGCGTGCAGCGCGCAGTCAGCGCGGGGCTGGTCGCGGAATAGAGATCCTCGCTGCCATAGGGCGTGTCGCTGCGGAACGGACGCATCGTCAATCCATCGGCAGGTGTCGTCACGGACTGGTCGAGATAGTGCGGATAGATGGTCGCGGTGCGTTGCTCGGGCGAAAGCGCATCGTGATGTGCCGCGATCGAGAGGAAGATGCGGTCGATCGGCTGCATGGCCGTGTCGACGGTATCGGCGGTCACATGCGTGGGGCCGCTCGGCGCGTCGAGCGAGGGATAGAGGAAGTCGAGATCGATGCGCTCCTGCGGTCCGGAGTGCCGCTGGATCTTCATCCGGATCGCGGAGATCGGCAGGTTGAACAGCGTCCCGCCGACGCTGACGGGCAGCTTGTCCGGCACATCGGCGCCGCCCGGGCTCCAGGTCGGCCACAGCAGATAGGCGACCAGCGCGACCGCACCCGCCGCGAACACGCCAGTGAGCGCAAGCGGGACGAGATGCGCCCGTGGGCGCGTTCGTGCGCTTGCTTTGGGAGAGCGAGGGGAGGTTGCCGAAAACACCGTCATGACGTCACGCAAATGGGCCGGGTCGGCCGCTGGCCGACGAATCACCGGCGAATATGGCACGTGGCGGCGATTTCGCGGAACGTGCCGAGCCTGCCGGGAACAACGGGGGCTCTGCGTTGGGCGGGGGCGCCGTTAACCTTCGCTTAAGGATAATGTAGCGTTAACCGGCACTAGATGTCACAGGAAGGCTCCTCGCGTTGCGTATGGGCGGACTGTTCCGATGACACCTGAAGCTCTCAACACCTTGTTCGCGATCTGCATCGGCTTCGCGCTCGCGGGCGCGCTCGCCAATGGATACCAGGCGATGTCGCAGCGTCCCGCAGGCTTCGGGCTGTTGCAGGAGGGCGTCGCCCCCCGGACATTTGCAGCGGTGCCCTTCCTGGTGTTTGCCGCACCCTTCATCATCATGCGCAACACGCTGCGGGGCATGCGGCTGGAAAGCCGCCGCTTCGAATTCGTGATGATGGCGACCGTCATCGCCGGCTTCTGGAGCATGATGAGCGGCACCTTCTTCCTGATGACGCTGCGCGCCACCGGCGTCCTGGGCTGACGTTTGCAGGGTTGCCCGCTGTGGCGACCTTTGCCTCCGCGCCGTCGTTTCGCTATGGCTGGGGTTGACGCGACAGGAGTCCTCCATGGCGATCTACGAGCTCGACGGGCAGGCGCCCGATCTTCCCTCTGACGGCGATTATTTCATCGCGGAAACTGCGACCGTGATCGGCCGCGTGCGCTTGAAGCCGGGTGCGAGCGTCTGGTTCGGTGCGGTGCTGCGCGGCGACAATGAGTGGATCGAGATCGGCGAGGGCGCCAATGTGCAGGACGGCTCGACTTGCCACACCGATCTCGGCTTTCCCCTGGTCGTCGGCAGGAACTGCACCGTCGGTCACAACGTCATCCTGCATGGCTGCACCATCGAGGAGGGCGCGCTGATCGGGATGGGCTCGATCGTGATGAACGGCGCGAAGATCGGCCGCAACAGCATCGTCGGCGCCGGCTCCGTGATCACCGAGGGCAAGGAATTTTCCGAACGTTCGCTGATCATCGGCTCGCCCGCGCGCGTGATCCGCACACTCGACGAGGCCCAGGTGCAGAAGATGGGAAGTGCGGCGAGGTTTTACGTCGCCAACGGCCCGCGCTTCAAAAAGGGCCTCAAGCGGATCGGCTGAGGCCATGCCCGGGTTCCGCCACGTCGACATCACCAAGCAGCGCGACGTGGCGACCGAGCGCGACCAGTTCAACGACAAGTACCAGGCCAAGACGTGGCAGCTCGCCGCAGCGATCAACCTGCTGACGCTCGCGCGGAAGTGAGCCGGCGCGCCTATCATCAATTCCAGAGTGAGTTTAGCTTGCACCTGTTTTCAAGTGTGGAGCGGTGTCCACGCGAAGGTGACTTGATGCTGCGCAAGATGATCATGGCCGCGCTGGCCGTCGCGGCAGTCGGCCTCGCAGCGCCCGAGGCGGCGCAGGCGCGGGCTGGTTTCGGTGGCGGCGGCCATTGGGGTGGTGGTGGCCATTGGGGTGGCGGCGGCTGGGGCCACGGCTGGCATGGCGGCGGTTTCTGGCCCGGTGTCGCCATTGGTGCCGGCATCGCGGGCGCCGGCCTTTACGGCGCCTATGGCTACGGCTACCCGTACTACGGCTATTATTACGGCGCAGGATATGACGATGGCGGCTATGGCTCGCAGTGCTACCTTGTGCGGCAGCGGGTCATGACGCAGTGGGGCTGGCGCGTTCGCCGCGTTCAGGTATGTGAATAAAGCCGGCCGGCCGAGCCACCAGAATACCGAGCCAAAAAACAAGGCCGTTGACGCAGTATACCGTCAACGACCTTGCCAGCCCCGGATATTGAAATCGGCTCACGCCATCCGGTATACGCAAGCATCGCGCGGAATCATACGGGCGAATGTGAACCATTTCACATCTGACAAAATAAAAGCCGGTCGCCCGGGATCCAATCAGCCGCTTGCGCGTTTGCGGGCGCTGGCATGGAGGCGGTGGCGCGTCGGTTTCCTCGGGGTAACTGCGGGCGCGTCAGCCTCGTTGGCGCGAACACTGGCAAAGGATTGCCGCAAGCCATCGATGGCTTCGTTCAGATTGGCGACCTGTTCTGACAGGCGCTTGGTGTCGGCCTGTTGGGAGGCGAGCAGCCGCTTCATGGTCAAAAGCTGGTCCTGCACGACCTGGAGTTGGTCGATCGATTCCTGCTGGGTAGCCTCCAGCCCCTTGGTCTTCTCGACGAGTTGCTCGGAGGCTTGCGCCGCCCGCACCTGAAGCTGCCGAGAGGCGACCACCCGGTCGGTTTCGGGTGCAGCGCCGGTATAAGCCCGCCAGATCGCGATCGAGGTGACCCCGGCGATCAGCAGCAGCAGCGCGGCAGCCCCCAACGCGATCGGCTGGGCGCCGAGGCGCACGAATGGATTGGTCGGTGTGTCCTCTGCGAGATCGATCATCGCTGACAAAACCCAAATTGAAACTTGGTGAGTGGCGAAGAGCGGCAGGACGAGAAACAAGGCGGCCGGGACGTCCCGAAAGCGTTACAGTTCAGCAACAAATGGGACGAAAAGGTGGCCATCGCGGAAAAAACGCGAAGAACCAAAGGGACGGCTCCTGCGGGCCGAAGTCACCGGCCGAAGCGAAAAACGTGGACCAGTTGCTCTACCAGGTCGTACGCTCCATGATGTCGGTGGCAAAGACGAGCAGGGAACAGGCCGGTGCCGGTCACCGGCGGTCTTCGCCTGACGGACCGCCGGCGTGACCAGGCTAGGGCTGGAATGGCGCAAATGGACCGGCATAGGGCTTCGGCCTCGGCGCCGCGTACGGACCGAGCCGCGAGGTCTTCAACCCGAGCCGCACCAGTCCCTCGGCCAGCGTCACCGCAGCCGCGACGCCGTCGACCACGGGCAGGCCGTGCGTGTCGGCGAGTTCGGCGGCAAGATCGGCCATGCCGGCGCAGCCGAGCACGATGGCTTCAGCACGATCGCTTCGGATCGCGGCGGTGATCTCCGCGGAGATCTTTCCAAGGGCGTCTGAGTTGCGCTCTTCGAGCGCGAGCACAGGGACCTCGGCGGCGCGGACGCGCGCGCAACGCTCGGCAAGGCCATATTTCCGAAGGTTATGTTCGATCGGCACGATGGACACACCAAGCGTGGTGATCACGGCAAAGCGCGCCGCGATCAGGCTCGCGATGTGGAACCCCGCTTCGCCGATGCCAATGACAGGCGCTTGTGCCACCGCGCGTGCGGCATCCAAGCCGGTGTCGTCGAAGCAGGCGATGATGTGCGCATTCGCGCCGTCGCGGTCGGCCTCACGGATGCAGCCGAGCATGCCCGGGACGGCGAAGGCCTCGTCGTAGAATCCCTCGATCGAGACCGGTCCCATCACCGGCTGGCGCGCGTCGATCACGGTATCGGGCAGCGCGATCGCGCGCGCCGCCGCGGAAATTTTCGCCGTCATCGACGCCGTGGTGTTGGGATTGATGACGTGAAGTCGCATCGCGATCAGACCAGCCCTTTGCCCGCGTCCGAGCCCTTGGCCGCCTGGCGCTTGTTGAGCATGCGGATGGTGCCGAGCGCAAGCGCGATCACAGCGAAGGAGACCGCGGAGATGATCGTGCCGAGCGCATAGATGTCAGGGTTCGTCACCGTCGTGGTGAGGCCCTGGAGATCGAGCGGCAATGTATTGACCGCACCGATCGCCTGGCTGGAGCGCGCGAGTTCGTCCCAGGACAGCGTGAAGCCGAACAGACCGATACCGATCACCGACGGCAGGATGATCGGCAGCACGACATGGCGGAACGTTTGCCACGGGGTCGCGCCCAGATCGCGTGCGGCCTCCTCGAGCCGGGGATCGAAGCGGTTGAAGATCGCGAACATGATCAGCAGGCCGAACGGCAGCGTCCAGGTCAGATGCGCACCGAGACCGGAGGTCAGCAGGCCCATCGATGTCTCGAAATTCTCGTTCCAATGCGCCTTGATCAAATCGTCGATGATACGGAATTCAAGCGAGATCCCGAGCGAGGTGATGATCGAGGGCACGATCAGGCTCGCAATCGCCGAATAGAACAGAATGCTCTGCGCCCTGAACTTCCTGCGGAAGGCCATGCCGGCGGCAACCGACAGCACGACCGTGACAGCCATCACGATGACGCCAAGCAACAGCGAGCGGCGGAAGGACGCGCCGAGATCGATGATGCCGGTGCCCTGGAACAGCTTCGTCAGCCAATAGGTCGACACGCCGTTCATCGGGAAGGTGAGGCCACCTTGCGGCCCCTGGAACGACAACACGTAGATCGCAATCATCGGGCCATAAAGAAACAGCACGTAGGCTGCGAAGAAAATCGCGAGAATATAGAAGCTGCGCGGGCGTCCTTCCTTCATCGCCTAGAGCTCCTTCTTGATGTCGACGATGCGCGACATCATGGTGATGATCAGGAACGTGATCACGAGCAGGATCACGGCGTTGGCGGCTGCGGCCGGGAATTGCAGCGCGTTCACTCGCGTCTCGATGATCTTGCCGGCCGCCGCGATCTGCTGGCCGCCCATCACGCCGATAGTGATGAAGTCGCCCATCACGATGGTGATGACGAAGATCGAGCCGATCACGATTCCGGGCTTCGCCAGGGGAACGATGACGTTGACCAACGTCTGGAAGCCGGTGGCGCCGGCGTCATAGGCCGCTTCGATCAGCGACTTGTCGATGCGGATCATCGAATTGAAGATCGGCACGACCATGAAGAAGGTGAAGAGGTGCACTAGCGCCAGCACCACGGAGAATTCGGAGAACAGCAGCCACTCCAGCGGCTGGTTGATGAGGCCCGTCTTCATCAGTCCGGAATTCACCAGACCGTTGCGCCCGAGCAGCGGGATCCACGCGATCATGCGGATCACGTTGGAGGTCCAGAACGGGATCGTGCAGAGCAGCGAGAGCCCCATCTGCCAGGTCTTGGATTTGACGTGGAAGGCGAGGAAATAGGCGACCCAGAAGCCGATGAAGAGCGTGATGGCCCAGACCAGGAAGCACAGCTTCAGCGTCTTCAGATAGGTTTTTGCGATGGTGCAGAGATCGGGGAGCTGGGCGATGCAGCCTTCGAACGTGTCGGTGTAGCCCCGGCCCGAGAGCGCCGGCAGCAATTGGTATTCGTTGTAGTCCCAGAAGGAGACAATGACGACGAAGACGAGCGGGATCAGGAAGAAGGCGACAAACACCAGCATCATCGGCCCGGCCTGTAGCCAGGAGACGAAGGAGGGCGGCAGGCGCGCGGATTTCGCCGCGCGCCTCGTGTCGGTCCCCCGGACAATGTCCGGGGGCGCTTGTTGCAGGATGTCCTCCGACGTATCCATCACGCGGCGATGAACTCGTTCCACTTGCGGACCATGTAGTCGTTCTCGTCCATCACGGCGTTCCAGCACGCGACCGCGCCCATGCGGTCCTCGTAGGAGCCGCCGTCGCGCACGGAGCCTGCCTTCTCCAGCAGCGAGCCGTCGGGCGCCTTGATGTCCTTCTCGGCGGGCTTGCCCTCCATCCAGTAGGCCCACTCGTAGGGCTCCATGTTGGCCTTTGCGGTCGAGAGCACGGCCGAGTAGTAGCCTTGGCGATTGAGATAGGCGCCGGCATAGCCTGACAAGAACCAGTTGACGAACTCGTAGGCCCAGTCGAGCTTCGGACCGGACACGCCCTTGGAGACGCAGAAGCCCGATGCCCAAGAGCGGTAACCTTCCTTCAGCGGCTGGAAGGTGCAGGCGATGCCCATCGAACGCACCTTCGTCACCGCCGGCGACCACATCGACTGGATGACGGTCTCACCTGAAGCCATTAGGTTGACGCTTTCGTTGAAGTCCTTCCAGAACGCGCGGAACTGTCCGGCCTTCTTCGCCTCGGTCATCACCTTCATGGTGAGATCGATCTCTTCCTTGGTCATGTTGCCCTTGTCGGCATATTTGTACTTGCCGGCGGCTTCCACGACCATCGCGGCATCCATAATGCCGATCGAGGGGATGTTGAGGATCGAGGCCTTGCCCTTGAACTCGGGGTTGAGCAGCTCAGCCCAGGAGTTGATCGGGCGCTTGATGATGTCGGGACGGATGCCAAGCGTGTCGGCGTTGTACACGGTCGGGATCAGCGTGACGTACTCGGTCGGGGACGTCGCGAATTTCTTGGAATCCTTGCCCTCGAGATAGAGCACTTTCCAGGGCGCTGTGCCCTGGCCGCCGATCTTCTTGCCGCCGGGCGTCTCGCCCTTGGTGAAGACAGGCGTGATGTTGTCGAATTCCTTGATCTTCTTGGCGTCGAGGGCAAGGATGTTGCCCGACGGAACGATCTTCTTCAGCGAGAAATATTCGGTGTCCAGCACGTCGAAGGAGTTCGGCTGGGTCATCACGCGCTTGGTGACGTCGTCGGTGGTCGCGGTGATGTATTCGATCTTGATGCCGGTGTCCTTCAGGCACTGCTTGGAGATGTCGTCGCCCTCGTTCACGGCGGTGCCGAGATAGCGCAGCACCTTCGGCTCGGCCGACATCACGTAGGGGAAGCCGGTGATGGCGCCGGAGCCGGCGGCGAGGCCCGCGAGACCCGCGGTGCCCTTGAGCAGCGTGCGGCGGCTGACGCCCGATGTCTTGGTGGTCTTTGTCATTCCAGTCACTCCTCTGTGTTGCGCATTTTCTGTGATGACGGCGCTATTGCAGACGTTGCGCCTTGGCGGGATCCCAGGTGGCCAGCACGCGATCGCCCGGCCGGAACGGATGGACGTCGAAGGTGGCTTCGGGAACGTGGGAGAACAGGGCGGTGCCGTCCTCGAGCGTGAGCGAGACGGCGACATAAGAGCCCTGGTACTCGGTCTGGGTCAGCAGCGCCGGCGCGCCGAACGCGCCGTCAGTGACCGGCTTGATGCCGAGCTGATCGGCGCGCACGGCGATGAGTTTTCCGGCGTCGCTGAGGACGTTGTGACCGCCGATGAAGCGCGCCACGAATTCGGTGCGGGGATGATGGAAGATGTCGCGGGCCGTGCCCTGCTGCTCGATCTTGCCCTGATTCATCACCACGATGTGGTCGGCGAGCGCCATCGCCTCCTCTTGGCCGTGGGTGACCTGGATGAAGCTGATGCCGAGCTCGCGCTGCAGCCGTTTGAGCTCGCCGCGCATCTTGACGCGCAGGAATGGATCGAGCGCGGACAGCGGCTCGTCGAGCAGGAGGATCTGCGGCTCGGTGATCAGTGCACGCGCGAGTGCGACGCGCTGCTGCTGGCCGCCGGAGAGCTGGGCGGGCAGGCGACCCGCGTAGGGGCTCATCGCCACCAGCTCCAAAAGCTCGCCGGCGCGCTTGTGCCTGGTGGCGCGGTCGATGCCACGCATTTTCAGGGCAAAAGCAACATTGTCGAGCACGCTCAGATGCGGAAACAGCGCGTAGGATTGGAACATCATCGCCGTGCCGCGCCTGGCGGGCGCCAAATCGGTTACGTTCTGCGGGCCCAGGATGATGTCGCCCTCGCTGACCGCCTCATGGCCGGCAATCATGCGCAGCGTCGAGGTTTTGCCGCAGCCGGACGGGCCGAGCAGACAGCAATACGTGCCGGCGGGGATCTTCAGATTGACGTTGTCGACCGCCACCGTGGTGTCATAGCGCTTGGTGACGGCAACCAGTTCGAGAGCGGCGGGAGTGGCCATGGCATGTCCGCGAGAGAGGCGATGTTCTGCCTCTCTCCGCAAGGTCCGTGCCAACAGCGCCGAAATTGCCAAATTTGAAAACTGTGCAGCGGAGTCAGATCGTTAGACCGAACTCCGGCACATTTGTGCGGCGCAGAGGGTGAGCGGGGTGTGCACACGAAATGGGCGAAGATTGTATAAAGTTTCGCCTGTGATTGGATACAGCTCGTCGTTTACGATCCGAGACTGACCATCGCCAATCGAGTCCTCGAACCCAGACTTCGAACTAATGGCCGCCAAATCCCGCCCGAAATCCGACGCGCCCGACGTGAGCGATCGCGTTATCCGGATCAGGGAGGGCGTGACCGCGGCGATCCTCGAGCACCGCCTGTTGCCAGGCACCAAGCTCGGCGAGGACGAGATCGGCGAGATCTATGGCGCAAGCCGCACGCTGGTTCGCACTGCGCTGCAGCAGCTCGCGCATGAGGGCATCGTCAGCATCGAGAAGAACCGCGGCGCCTTCGTCGCGCGCCCGACACCGGCTGATGCGCGCGAGGTGTTCGAGGCGCGCCGCCTGATCGAGCCTACCATCGTCGACCACGCCGTCGACGCAGTGTCGCCGACGTGGATCGATCGCCTGCAGCAACACCTGAGCGATGAGCGCGAGGCCGAGGCGCGCGGCGATGCGCGTGCCTCGGTCCGGCTGTCCGGCGATTTTCATCGACTAATCGCCGAGATGAGCGGCCACAGCATATATCTCGGTTTCCTGAAGGAGCTGATCGCGCGCTCGTCGCTGATCATCCTGCTCTATCGCCGCCACGACACGCCGGCTTGCGGCACCGATCATCATGCCGGGATCGTCACCGCGATCCGCAAGCGCGACGGAGAGACCGCGCGCGCGCAGATGCTGTCGCACCTGAATGAGATCGAGGCCGAGCTGTTCCTGAAAGATCCCGCTGAGGACGAGCTGCGGCTCGCGGACGTGCTCGGCGCGTGACGCAGTCCCCCAAAATGGTTGCGGCCAGCCATTGGGGGATGGCTGGCCGCGCGCGAACCGGTCTGGGACGGGGAGGGGTGGGGATGTGACCGGGCCGCGTAACTCGTTTCTCTCTTAACTACTGATCTCTTGCGCTGGCGGTGGAGACCGCCGGCCTGGTATCGCCGAGCGAGACCCAGACGTTGGGATCGGCCTGCGACTGGCGCTTGACGAAGCGGTAGCCGGTCTCCGTCCAGGCAACGACGTTTTCGTTCTGATTGTCGAGAACGAACTCGCCCTTGTCGGTCTTCACCGTCAGCACCGCATGTCCTTCGCCCTTCTTGTCTCGGACGACGGTGATGAGCAGGGCCTCACGTGGCCAACCGGCATCCATCAGCATCTTGCGCTTCAACAACACGTAGTCTTCGCAGTCGCCGTAACCGTCTGACGGCAGCGACCATTTCTCCACGACGCCCCAGTGGTCCTGGTCGGTCAAAGGCTTGATCGTCTCGTTGACCCAGCGATTGACCTTGGTCAGGTCGCGCCACGCGGTCTGCGACATCACGATGTCGCGCGGCTGCGTCGGCCCGCCCTGACATTCGGCGGCATTCTCGGCACAAAACTCGACCCAGCCGATCGGCGCACGCGTAGTGTCGCCGAGGCTCGCGTAGAGCAGACGGCCTTCGCCGGCCTGCGCTGTCGCGCTGATCCCGAACAGCATGGCAACAACTGCCAGTGCCTTCCCCTGTCCCCTGAAGTCCAACATTGCGGCCCCCGTTTCTTGTTGGGACCACATCTCGCACGGAGCTTTTGAGTTGCCGCTAAGTCAGCCAAGTCAAGTCGAGACGAATGCAAGTAAAAGTCGGGGCAAGTTCGATCTATACTTGAAGCGAATTCAACTAAATTTTGAAACGACTGCAATTGATTCAAATTGTAGCAGTTAACGGGGGGAACGCTGGCGGAACTGATGTTTCTACCCCGAGGAGGTTGCACGTTAACCCGCGTGATGTCGCGTCGAGATGCGAAAAAGGCGGCTTCCGTATCGCGGAGGCCGCCTTTGAGGCTGGAAAAGCCGGGGTTTTGCTGCGCTTTCGCTTTACCGCGCGGTAACGCTCTCTTCGAGAGTCTCGATCGGCTGCGAATGCAGGAACTCGAGTGCGAAGCCGTCTTCGAGGTTTCGGACCACGCGCCCCTGGACCCGGCCGAGCAATACGGTCGATTTGAGTGGCGGGCGGTTCTCCGCGGCAATGGCCGCGCCCGACAGCGACAGGTCGATGATGCGGCAGGTCATCTTGGTACCGTCCTCGAGCGTCAGAACCGCGATCGGGTTGCGCGGCACGATGCGGTCGTGGCGGCGGTCTTCCGGCAAATTGAGGATGTCGCGGTTGGCAAGCCAGGTCAGCTGGGCCGCGAGCTTGTCGCGCTTGCGCGGCGTCGCGCCCACCGTCATGGCGAAGCCGTTGTCGATGATCCTTGTGATCTTGCCCTCGACCCGGCCGATATGGTCGAGATAGGCGACGACGCGATCACCGACATTGCCGATGCCGGGCGCCAGCAGCGCGAGCCCGCCGGGTGACATGTTGATCACCTGACAGGGGAATTCCCGGCGATCCGGCAGCATGTAACGGCCGAGCAGGTGCACCTTCACCCGCTGGAAACGCCGACGTTCCTCTGCGGCTGGAAGAAATTTTTTGTTCGCCAACGCCATTTTCACAACCCGACCCCCCGCCTGGCGGAGTCCGACACCACCCTAAGCTGCATAGGGTTAATGCCGCGTTATGATCTGGCGCGGCGAATACCGAGCGACGTTGCGTTGAAAATGCCGCATCAGGAGGCGGACGGTATCGGGCTGCGCTCTAGGCCTTGCCGGTCGCCCGCCCGTAAAGCAGGCACAGCAACCCCAGCAGCGCGGCGGCCGAGAGTCCCAGCGACCAGTGAATGCCGATCGCCGCGCCAAACACGCCGACGGTGATGCCGCTGAAGGCCCGCATGCCGAGCCCGGCCATATTGTAGAGCCCGACGACGCGGCCGCGGATGTCAGAAGGCGCATTCAGCTGCACCAGCGCCTGCGCCATGGTGTTGAACGACAGCTCGAAAAATCCGGCACAGAACAGCAGCACGATCGCGACCGGATAGATCCGCACCGCCGCGAAGCCGAGCAGGGCCAGACTCCAGAACGTCGCGAGCAGGATCGCGGTACGCGGCGTGCCCTTGAGGCGTCCCCAGGATTCCAGCGCAATGCCTGCAAGCAGCGCGCCGGCGGCGTCGGCTGCCAGCAGCACGCTGTAGGACACGCCGGGATCACCATGGCCGAGATCGCCGGCAAAGCCCGGCATCTGGGCATGATAGGCATTGCCGATCGTGAAGGAGGTGAGTCCGGCAAGCCATGTCATCGCCGTCAGCACCGGCTGCGTGCCGATGGCGCGGATGGTCAGCAGGATGTCGGCAAAGCCGCGCATTGCGAACCGTCTGACAGCGATGCTGCCGTCGCGCACCGGCGCCCAGAACAGCCACAGCAGCATCGGCAGATAGAACAGCGTGTTGAAGATGATGCCGTGCGAGGTGCCGAGTGTCAGGATGATGATTCCGCCGCCCGCAGGTCCGACCAGGATGCCGAGATAACGCGCCATCGCATTCAGCCGCACCGCGCTCGGAAGGTCTGCGGGGCCGACGAGGTCGTAGAGCAGCAGCTGGTTCGGCGTCTGCCACAGCACGCCGGCACAGCCGTGGATCACCAGCAGCAGCATCGCGTGCCACATCTGGACGGTGTCGGTGATGAAGAAGAAGCCCCATCCGCTTGATGCCAGGATGAACAGCAGCATGCCGCACTGGATGATGCGGCGCGGATCGAAGCGGTCGGCCAGCCCGCCGACCGCGACCGAGAACAGCAGGAACGGCAGCCAGTGCGACAGCACCGCAAAGCCCCCCGGCGTCGGCGAGTGGAATTTCTGGAACACCACCCAATGGCTGATCACATGCTCGATATTGTCCGCCATCATCGCCAGCACGTAAGCGATGAACTGCAGCCGGTAGGGCACGGACCTCATCGCCGCGAACGAGCCGGACGCGACGACAGGATTTTGGGGATTTGGTTCAAACGTTCACCTTGGCGGGATTGCGCGCGCGGCGCCTGCATTCGTTGCCGCGGTTGGCATCTGGCCGAACCTCACATACGCTCTGCCGGAGCCCGCATCATTCAACACAAGACGGGCCGTGAGGAAACAGCCATGGATTCAATCCGCGTATGCACCCACGCCGGACCAGGCTCGGAGCCCGTGATCAAGACGGTGCCGTGGCCGAAGGTCGGCCGCAAGGGTGCGCTGATCAAGATCGGCGCGTGCGGCGTCTTCGGCACTGATCTGCATATCCTGAAAGGTCATTGGCCGAAGCCGCTGCCCTGGCCGTTCACGCTCGGCCACGAGATCGGCGGTGTCATCGTCGAATGCGGCGACGAGTTCAGCGAAGATTTCATGAGCAAGCCGCTGAAGGTCGGCTCGAAGGTGATGATCCCGCCGCTGATGCCCTGCGGGCGCTGCTACTACTGCATCCATTATCCGCAACTAGCCAACAAATGCCTGACGCCGGTTTATTACGGCCGCTATCTCGGCTTCGACAAGGCGCCGCACATGTGGGGCGGCTGGGCCGAATATGTCTATGTCGATCTCGACATGCTGCCGGGCACCAAGATCTACAAGCTGCCCGACGACATGTCGCTGCGGCTCGGCGCATTGTCCGAGCCGCTGACCTCCTGCATCCGCGCCTTCAATCGCGCGACCCGCGCCGGCGGCTTCACCTGGGCCGACACGGTGGTGATCCAGGGCTCGGGCCCGATCGGCATTCTGGCGGTCGCGGCAGCAAAGGAGATGGGAGCAGGGCGGGTCATCTGCGTCGGTGCGCCGGAAGAGCCGCGGCTCAAGCTCGCCCGTGAGTTCGGCGCGGAAGCGACGGTGAACATCGAGGAGATCAAATCGCCCGAGGCGCGCATCGCGCGTGTCCGCGAGATCGTCGGCGGCTTCGGTGCCGACCTCGTCATGGATTGCTCGGGCCATCCGACCGCCGGCCCCGAAGGCATCGAGATGCTGCGTGATGGGGGCACCTATGTCGAGATGGGCCAGTTCACCGACGCCGGCTCGATCGAGACCTCATGGCACCGCATCTGCACCAAGGACCTCAACGTGCTCGGCTCCTGGGGCTTCACAGGCAATGATCTCCCCCTCGGCGTCGACATGCTCTACCGCACCCGCGACAAATATCCCTGGCTGACGATGCAGACGATCTATCCATTCACGGAAGCGGGCGTCTCGCAAGCCGTGAAGGACGCGATGGCGATGAAGACGGTGAAGTCGACCATCGTGCCGTGGCCGGAATTGGTGGAATAGGGCTGTAGCCCGGGTGGAGCGTAAGCGTAATCTGGGTCGCCGGTCCCGCGAGCCGGCGATTGGAATAAAAGCCACAATGACAAACGAACGAGCATCCGAACCCAAGCGTCGCTCTGCCTTCAGCGCCATCCGCTCGATCGACTACACCGTCATCTTCGTGCGGGACATGGTCGCAATGCGCCGCTTCTACGAGGACGTGCTCGCCTTATCGTTGCTTCGCGAACTGTCCCCGAACTGGATCGAGTACGGCCTCGGCAGCAACACGCTCGCTTTGGCGAGACCAAGCCGCACAGCGGCTGACGCGCCGACACCGGTGGGGAGTGCCTCACTGCAACTGGCCTTCAAGGTCTCTCCAGCCGAGGTTGATGCCTGCGCCGGCGAGCTCGTGCAGCAGGGTATCGAGCTGCTGTCACCGCCGACGAACCAGCCGTTTGGGCATCGGACGCTGTTTTTCCGGGATCCGGACGGCAATCTTCTGGAAATCTATGCCGAGATCTGATTCGGACCGGACCGAACGCCCCAAAAGTTCCGTCGAAAATCCCCGAGTTATTCACGCTGGGGTGAAACTTAGGCCCGAGTTCCGGCTTTCAGTCACGGGAGAGGTACCGTGAAGCAAGTCCTGAAACCGGTCACTTACATCCTGGCGGCCATCTACTTCCTGGTGGATGCGGTGTTCATGGCCGTGGCGATGCCAATCTCCCGCTGGGTTGCCCGGCATTTCGAATTCAAGCGGCTGCGCGCCTGGATCAAATCGCTGCCGCCATATCCGTCGCTCGCGCTGTTTTCCGTGCCCGTGATCATTCTGGAGCCGATCAAGCCGCTGGCGGCCTATCTCGTCGCAACGGGTCAGTTCCTGAGCGGCGTGGCGGCGTTCATCGGCTGCGAGCTGCTCAAGCTGGTGCTGGTCGAGCGCCTGTTCCACCTCACCCGCGACAAGCTGATGCGAATTCCGGCGTTCGCATGGTGCTACGGGAAGTTCACCGAGATGAAGGCGTGGCTGGAGGCAACGGAAGCCTGGCGCGCCATCCGCGCCTTAAGCCGCGCCGCGAAGGACTCTCTCGTGCGGGTCAGAGCGCGGTTGGCCGGCAGCTTCAGCAGGCTCGTGACGTCGAGGGATTAAGGCTGCGCCCGCTATGCGAGCTTGCGCGCTGCGGCCGTGGCCTTGTCGCCCGTATTCGGCGTGCCCGTCGGCTCGATCAGCATGAGATGAACCTCCTCGCGCGCCACCGGGCGATGCTCGACACCCTTGGGTACCACATAGAGCTCGCCCGGTCTGAGCGTGACAGTGCGGTCGCGCAGCTCGATATCCAACTCGCCCTTGAGAACGAGAAAGAAATCGTCGGTATCGTCGTGCTTGTGCCAGGTGAATTCGCCCTTCACCTTCACCACCATCACGTCGCAATCGTTGAAGGTCGTGATCGTGCGCGGCGACCAATAATCACTGAAGGTAGCTAACTTGTCGGCGAGCGATATGCTGTCGGCCATGTTTCATCCCCATGCGTTTCCGTGAGGCAGAACCTGCGATCGGATGATCGCTGTGGCAAGACACCTATCCGTCAACCGGTCGATCTGGCTCCGCCGACATCTGAAGTGGCATCAAGCTCAGTCGCCCTCACCACCGTCGCGCCCACCACCTTGGTTCCGTCAAGCTCGCGCACGATGCGCTCATCCGGTCCGATGATGCCGAGATCGAATTCGTGCTCCGGTGTGACCAGGATCATGCGCTGGCCGATGATCACGACAACGGTCATGTCGTTGCGCTCGCCTTCCTCGGCCCAGGCGCGGATCTCGGCTGCGTAGGGCTCCCTACGCCAGGCATTGGGAGAGCCGGGGTCGCAGCGGATTTCGACGCCGTCCTCGGACGTGGTCACGACCAGCTTGGAGCGGCTCGGCTTCCAGCGTTGGTCGAGGAGGCCATCAGCGAGCCAGAGGCAGGTGAACGCCTCGCATTCGGCGGGCCGACCGGCATAGATCGCGCAGCCGCGGCCGGGCTTGCAATGTGTGCACCAGCGGCCCACCGGCTTGGCGAGCGCCTCGATGGCCATCACTTTGCAACAAAGTGTGCAGTCGCCGCACTGCCGTTCGTCTGACGTGCCCATAGGTGCATTCCCGGTACGTCTGATCGCGCACAATTTAGGCGAGATGACCGCAAATGCCCGCCTTTTCGGGCCCAAAGCCCCCCAAAAGTGCCGGCCGAGCATCCCGGGCTTGTTCACCCTGTCGCCAATGCCATGCATCAAAGGCATGGTGATTTCGCCGCTGCTGGCGTAAAGAGCGTCCAAATCAAGATCATCATGGGTGTGACCGGGTCTTCTGCCGCGAGGGCAGCGCCAGGCCCACGGCTTTCCGTTCCGCGCCCGGACCAACCAAGGTTTTCATCCCGTGTCCTTTCCGGCCCTGACCCCGCCGCTCGCCCGTGCCCTGGCTGAGCGCAATTACGATTCTCCGACCCCCGTTCAACTCGCCGTGCTCGGCGAAGATACTGTCGAACGCGATCTTCTGGTGTCGGCGCAAACCGGCTCCGGCAAAACCGTCGCTTACGGTTTGGCGATGGCCAGGGACCTGCTCGGCGATGCCGCGACGTTCGAACGGGCCGCAGCACCTTTGGCCCTGATCGTCGCGCCCACCCGCGAGCTCGCCTTGCAGGTTCAGCGCGAGCTCACCTGGCTCTATGCCCATGCCAACGCGCGCGTCGTCTCCTGCGTCGGCGGCATGGACCCGCGCCGCGAGCAGCGCGAGCTGGCCGCTGGCGCCCACATCGTCGTCGGCACGCCCGGCCGCCTATGCGATCATCTTCGGCGCAACCGCCTCGACATCTCGGAATTGAAGGTCGTCGTGCTCGACGAGGCCGACGAGATGCTCAATCTCGGTTTCCGCGAGGACATGGAGTTCATCCTCGAGACCACGCCGGAGACGCGCCGCACGCTGCTGTTCTCCGCGACCTTTCCACGCGGCATCGTGGCGCTGGCAAAACAGTATCAGCAGGATGCGTTTCGCATCGAGGTCGCAGGCGACGAGGGCGGTCATGCCGACATCGAGTATCGTGCCATCCGGGTTGCTCCCGGTGATGTCGAGCATGCGGTCGTCAACGTGCTGCGCTTCTACGAGTCCCCGAGCGCGCTGGTGTTCTGCAATACGCGGGATGCGGTCAGGCATTTGCAGGCCGCGCTGCTGGAGCGTGGTTTCTCCGTGGTCGCATTGTCCGGCGAGCTGACGCAGAACGAGCGGACCCTGGCGCTCCAGTCGCTCCGGGACGGGCGCGCCCGCATTTGCGTCGCGACCGACGTTGCCGCCCGCGGCATCGACCTGCCGAGCCTCGACCTCGTCATTCACGCGGACCTGCCGAATGACCCCGAGGTGATGCAGCATCGCTCGGGCCGCACCGGGCGCGCGGGCCGGAAGGGTGTGAGCGTCCTGCTGGTGCCGCCGGTACGGCGGCGGCGTGCGGAGGTGCTGCTGAGTCTGTCCGGCATCGAGGCGAACTGGGGCATGGCGCCGCAGGCGGATGAGATCCGCAAGCTCGATCATCAGCGCATGAAGGACGTGCTGTTCACCGAGGAGACGACATCGGACGATCTGGAGCTCGCGAAGGCCTTGCTGGCGGAGCGGTCGGCCGAGGATATTGCAGCAGCGCTGGCGCGGCTTTATCGCGCGCGGCTGCCGTCGCCCGAAGACATCATCGATCCGGGCGAGCGCAGCAGCCGGCCACGTGACGATCGCACGCCACGTGACGATCGCACGCCGCGCGACGATCGAAAGCCGCGTGGTGATGACCGGTCTGAGCGGCCTGCCGCCAAATCAGGGAAAAAGCACGTCATGGCGGAGCCGACCGTCTGGTTCCGGGCCGCCATCGGGCGTCGCAAGAATGCGGAAGCGCGCTGGCTGTTGCCGATGATCTGCCGCCGCGGCGGCATCGACAAGCGCGACATCGGCGCGATCAAGATCTCGGACACCACCACCGAGTTCGAGATCTCCGAGAGGGTCGCGGAGTCCTTTGCCGCCAGGGTCAAGCGCCCAGACAAGGAAGACAGCATCCGCATCGAGGCGATGACGGGCGCGCCGCAGGAGCAGACGTCGCCGGAGAAGCGCTCGCGTGCGCCACGGCGCGATGAAGGTGACGACGATCGCGTCGTCCGCCGCAGCGACGATCCCTGGAACGCGAACGAGCGAAAGCAGCACGACAGGCCGCGCGGAAAGCCCGAGGCCAGGCACCAGGGCAAGCCGCACGCCAAGAGCAACGCCAAGTCTGACGCCAAGCCCTACGACGGCGGCAAATTCGGCAAGCCGGCCTTCGGGAAGAAGAACAAGAACTTCGGCAACAAATCCGGCGACGCCAAACATGCGCCGTCGGTCACTGAATGGCCGGGCGCCTCCGGCAAGAAGGGCAAGAAGAAGCACCGCGGCTGAACGGCCGCAGCTGGCGGCACGCACTTTAGGCCCGTCGATCGGGTTTCCATTCGACGTTGAAGCCGGTAGCCTGCACACCTCACAAGGTTTGCAAGGTGTCATGCATACGTCATCCGATCGTCCCGATGTTTCGCTCGCGTCCCTGATCCCCGACATCGACAGTCTCGCCGCAGAAGCGATGGCGGTGTGGAAAGTGCCGGGCGCCGCACTCGCCGTCGTGCAGGACGGCGAGGTCGTGCTCACACGCGGCTATGGCCAGCGCGACATCGAAGCGGATCTGCCGGTCACGTCGCAGACGCATTTCGTGATCTGCTCGATCACGAAATCATTCACCGCGACCGCGATCGCGCTGCTCCATCACGAGGGCGTGCTCGACTGGACCAAGCCGGTCCGCGACTACCTGCCGGAGTTTCGCCTTTCCGATCCCGTCGCGACCGAACGCGCCACCATTCGCGACCTGTTGAGCCATCAGTCGGGGCTGCCGCGGCACGATTGGCTTCATTTGCCGGGAGATCTCTCGCCGGCCGAGATGCTGCCGCTGATGCGCCATCTTGAACTCAGCCGCGATATTCGGGCGGCCTGGCAATACAACAATCTCTGCTACAACGCCGTTGGGCTCCTGATCGAGCGATTGAGCGGGCAGAGCTTTGATGCCTTCGTCCGCGAGCGGCTGACCAGCAGGCTCGGCATGAACGTCAGCTTCTCGCTGGACGAGCTCGAAGCGGCATCCGAGCCGGCGAAGGCCTACATGATCAACGTCGACACGCGATTGCCGGCGCTGCGACTGCCGATCCGCACCATGGCGGCCGGCGCCATCAATACTTCGGTAGCCGATCTCGCCAACTGGATGCGGCTGCATCTCGGCAAGGGCGAATTCGCCGGCGAGCGCTTGCTGCCTGCCGCACTGGTCGAGCAGCTGCATGCGCCGCTGGCCCACATTCGCAAGTCGGAATTTTCCGAGTTCGGCGATGCGCATTATGGGTTGGGTTTTCAGGCGAACACCTATCGTGGGGATCGCCACATCTCGCACGGCGGCGGATGGACCGGGTGGGGTTCGTTGATGACGCTGGTGCCGGATGCCGGCATCGGCGTTGCCGTGCTGACCAACCGCAGCCCGAGCGAAATCCCGCCGATCCTCACATGGTACATCATCGATCGGCTGCGCGGACGCGAGCCGGTCGACTGGCTCGCGCGCTTTCGCAAGATGCGCGACGAATTCATTGCCCACATCCCGGCCGATAGGGAGGCGCGCGAGAGATCGCGTCACAAGGACACCAGGCCGGCGCACGCCTTGTCGGCCTACGCCGGAGACTACGCCCATCCCGCCTACGGTGTGATATCGATCCGCGAGCAGGACGGCGTGCTGCACTGGTCGTGGCGCGGAATGGGGGCGCCGCTGTCGCACCGGCATTTCGAGACCTTCGTGACGCCGGAGATCATCGACAAGCTGCACCCGGACAATCTTCCGATCACGTTCCAGACCGACCGCGAAGGCAACATCGTGCACCTCTCGGTGCCGCTGGAGCCGATGGTGAAGGACATCGTCTTCGAGCGTCGCGCCGCCGGCGACTGCCTCGATCCCGCATTCCGCGCCCGCTGTGTCGGGCACTTCAGGAGCGGCTCAATCAGCCATCGGATAACACTGGACAATGAGGGGCGGCTGATCCTGAAGCCGGACTATCAGCCGGCCTATCGCCTGGAGCCTCAGCAGGGTCGTCGGTTTCGTATCGTCGAGCTGGAAGGATTTGCCGTCGAGTTTCGCGGGGAGGGCGCGATTGTCGGCCAGATCATCTTTCATCAGCCGAACGGCACGTTCATCGCCGATCGCGTGGCGGAATAGCGCGCAGCATGTAGGTCGCGCCCGCACCGTATGATGAGAGCTTGTCGCGCAGCGCCGCATCCGCTGCGGCGGGCTGGAAGCCGAGACGCTGCCACATGGCGCGCGTGCCGTAGACCGAGACCAGCGCAATGGTCGTGATCTCTGACGCACGTGCGAGCCCCTCGATCTCTGCGACATACGCGCGTGCCAGGCCCCCGCGGAAGCCGGGCAGCACGGCGATGTCGTGCACATAGAGACAGTCCGCCGCCTCGGGCAACCGGATGAGGAAGCTGTCGAGCGGCGGAACGTGTTGCTGCATCCAGGGATGTGCAAGGCCGTAGCCTGCGATCTCGTCGCCAGTTGCGAGCACGCGGCAACCGTCCGGATAAAGCCGCATCTTCTCCGAGAGCACTTCGGGACGCTCGGGGAGTTCAGGGTGAATCCGCGCCGCGATCGCGCTGATCGCCACGAGGTCTCCGGCGCGCGCGTGGCGCCAATGCGGCTCGGTCATCTCGGCTGCTCCGTATCATCAAGTGCAATTTATTCCGCCGCAATTGCGCGCGCAGCCAGAAATATCCTTGCCGACTTTCCAGGAATAGCGCGCGCGATGCGGAGTCCTACCTCGTGCAAACCAATTGCATGACAGGAGACACCATGACGACATCCTCGATCCGCCTCGCGCTGACGCTCGCAGCAATGCTCGCGATCACCTCCACTGCGTTCGCGGCACCGCCGATCAAGACCGGCAAGACCGACAAGGGCAACGTCCTCACCGACGCCAAGGGCATGTCGCTCTACACCTTCGACAAGGACATGGACGGCAAATCGGCTTGCAACGGTCCGTGCGCGGCGAACTGGCCGGCGCTGAAGGCCGAGGCCGGCGACGCCGCCGGCGACGGCTACACCGTCATCACGCGCGACGACGGCTCCAAGCAGTGGGCCCACAAAGGCAAGCCCCTCTATACGTTTGCGAAGGACGCCAAGCCCGGCGACATCACGGGCGATGGGTTCCTGAATGGCGCCTGGCATCTTGCGATGCCGTGATGGATCGATAATGCGGGCCCGGGCATCGCTATTGCACGCGATGCCCGCCGCGCGAACGCCGGCGCTGATCTCAAGTTGGCGCATAGGATTGCAGCAACTTTAACGAGGCGGAATGCAGTCATGCGCCGCTTCGTCACATGATTCCAATAAAATCAAGCGCAGAGTCTGAAAGCGAACCGAAGCTTCCACAGTATTTGGCCATAGTTGGCTCAGGCAGGGATCGACACCGGTGCATCCGCAGCGGCATCCCACCAACGTGAAAGTAGGAGCGCTGGCGTCCCGGTGCGGCAAGCATCTGGACGTCTCGGGGAGTCTTCAATCCATTATCTAGTTTCGCTTGAAAGGATGAAAGCCCGTGAGTGATGCCAATGTGAAAGCCGAAACGAACTCGGCTCCGCTGAATGGAATGCCCAACGGAAGCGCAAAGCTCCAATTCGACGTACCCTTTTTCAACATCCAGACGATGTTCGGCAATCTCACCGAGCCGGCCGCGGCGCGGGCCAAGGCAAATTTCGAGCAGATGAAGGTAACTTCCGAGGAAATCACCGGCGCTCTCTACGAAGCTTGTTCGACCAATGCCAAGCATGCCGCCGAATACGGCACCAAGGTCATCGCAATATCCAACGCCAGGACCACCTCCGCGCTGGATCTCCTCTCCGAACTCGCTGATGCGAGATCATTTGCGGATCTCGTGAACCTTTCCACCGCCCACAGCCGCAAGACCCTTGAAGTGGCTTCCGCCCAGAACCGGGAGCTTTGGGACTTGGCCCAGAAAGCCGCGATCGAGACGACCGAGCCGATCAAGAAGAGCTTCGACCGGGTTTTGCACAGAACTGCTTGAGAGCTACTGGCCGCGTGAATCGGCTGGACGAGCGTCTTCGCCAGAAGAGACGCCGTCCAGCCGATGCGGCCACCCTCGCCGTGAGGTGATGTCAATCTGGAGGAACCAAGATGGGTATGGTGATGATCAAGTGCCCGGAAACGGGAAGGGTCATTTCGACCGGCATTGAGATGGATCGCGAAAGGTTTAGGTGCAGCGCAGTGTTTTTTTCGCGGACATATTGCAGGATGTGCGCGGCGACGCACGAGTGGTTCGCCAAGGAGGCTTGGGTCTACGACTCGGCCTTGGTGAACGGGAAGTCCGGGGGCATGGAATCGTTCGGCGGCGGCGCGGCGTGAAGGAGCCTCAAGGCATCCTGCGAAACGATCCGATCTATCCTGCGGTGCATCACCTTGTAGCACTCGCATGCAACGACCTCGAGTCGCTGCCTGTCGATCTCGAGGTGACCGCGCCGACTGGATTTCAGGGCCCTCGACGTTCGAAGTGCGCCTACGACGTGCGTAACCGTAGTGCGCCGGACGCCGAGCAATTCCGATAGCGTCTCTTGCGTCAAGGGCAGAACGTCGCCGCCATCCGTCCGATCGTGAATGTGAAGCAGCCAGCGGGCCAGGCGGGCTTCGACGGAGTGCAGCGCATTGCAGGCCGCGACGTGCTGGACTTGTGTCATCATCGCCCTGGCGAGAACCTGAACCAGACTTCTGAGGGCGGGACTGCGTTGGAGCGCCGTCTGAAATCTCGCGGGCGGGATTTGCAACGCGGTGCCGGCGACGCGGACGACCGCGGTCGTGGGTGAGCGGAGCGGGCCTAGCGCCGTCAAGAGTCCGACGGCGCCGTCGTTGCCGATCACGGCTGTTGCGGCGGTCTGCCCGTTCGGGAGATCCATGATGAGCGCGACCGCGCCGCTGCAGGGAAAGTAGAGCTGATCGATCCGGTCGCCCGATCGAACCAGGACTGCGTCGTGCTCGAGCGGTACCGTCCGCAAATGCGGTGCAAGCAAAGCGAAGTCGGCCGACGGTAACGCAGCTAACAGGCGATTACCAACTCTGGTCGCGTGCTCCATCACGGGTGATCATCCCTCGACGGAAGCGGCTGGGAAGCGCATCGTCTCCGACGAGCCGCGTTGCTGTGCAGATAAGGGCCCGGCAAACGAGCAAACGTATCCTTTCAGGTAAGGTTCCTGTGTGCGATCGCAAGCCGGCAGGCGACCGTCTTTGATCGTCATCTGATTCAGAAGGCGATGCTCGCGGCCGTTTCACACGATTT
The DNA here is from genome assembly GCF_900113735.1 of Bradyrhizobium sp. Gha. Classification (GTDB taxonomy): domain Bacteria; phylum Pseudomonadota; class Alphaproteobacteria; order Rhizobiales; family Xanthobacteraceae; genus Bradyrhizobium. The sequence continues at coordinate 173,741 of NZ_FOQM01000007.1, read as the reverse complement.
GCGCACGGCGCGAAATTGGCTCTACCTCAGCCCCTCATACACCATCAGCCCGCGTGCGATTTGCAGCTTGCGGATCGCGCGCGGCAGCAATTTCTCCGGCTGGTGCAGATAGCGCCAGGACGTCACGGTGAAGGGCCCGAGCGCGCCGCATTCGTCATCGAACGGCGCGAGCACGCCTGTTACGCTCACCGGCGTGTGCGGGCGGGCATTGAAGGGCAGCAGCAGCAGCTCGAGATGGGCCTTGCTGCCGTCCTCGCGCTCCGCGGTGAGGCCGGCGATGGCCCCTAACGTCTCGTCGGCGACGATGGTGGTGATCTCCTCGATCTCGCGACGGCTTGCCTTCGCGAACAGCGCGGCAAAACCTTGGTCCTTGAGATCGCTGCCGGCGAGCGCGCAGACGCGGGTGCCGGCGACGCGGAACGGAAAGCCTGTTTTCGGGTCGCAGGACAGGACGAAGATATCGCCCAGCAGTTCGCGCACGGCGGCCGGGTCGATATCGGCCCGGTCAGGGGCCCGAGCGCTGCCGCGCTTCTTGTCCCAATATGCAAAGAACGCGCGGCTCGACGGATGTTTCATTGTTGACGCTCACCCCTCGGCGCAACCTCGTGGGACAAACCTGTCCCGCATCAGTGCACCTGAGATCCCTTTGATGTTGTGCAGGAGGGGAATTGCAGCGTCCATGCCGCGAGCGTGTTTTCGGTGCCCTGTGCGCTACCTTTGCGTCGTTAACGTTAAATTAACTATGCACTTTGCATCGGCTGCGTGCCTGCTATGGTGATCGCGGTCGCAAGCCTCGCGCTTTTTTCCAGGTTCTCGGCGAGGCCTGTACACTGGCGTCAAACAGTTTGGTCGCCGGCTGCGGGGAGGAGTGGGATACACCTTGTTCCTCCATCGCGTCGGGAAGGCCGACACGGACAGGCAGGGCTTTCCCAGGGCCCTGCCTTTTCCTTTTGTGCACTTGCGCAAAGCCGGCAAAGGCGACTATCTCCAAGCTGTCGCCTCGATCGCGCCTGAAAGCGAAACCGCCTTGGATTCTCCGCCACAACTCCCGTCGGACCATGAGGTCGTCGTCGAAGAGGCCCCGCGCGAGCCGATCCTGACCTTGCCTTGGCCGCTGACGGTCTATGTCCTCCTGCTGGCGTTGATCCATCTGCGGGTGCTGCTGCCGCCGGAGCTGGAGAACTGGACCATCGACGTGTTCGGGTTCATCCCGAAGCGCTACGATTCCTCGCTGGTGAATTTGCAGTTCGAGGGCGGCGCCGGTGCCAAGGTCTGGACCTTCGTCACCTATTCGCTGTTGCACGCCAATCTCACCCATCTCGCCTTCAACGTGCTGTGGCTGCTGCCGTTCGGAAGCGCGCTGGCGCGCCGCTTTGGCGCGCTGCGCTTCTTCGTGTTCCTGGCGGTGACCGCGGCGGCCGGCGCGCTCGCCCATCTCGTCACCCACGAGCATGCTGTGGTGCCGATGATCGGTGCCTCGGCCTCGGTGTCGGGGGCGATGGCGGCGGCGATCCGGTTCGCCTTCGTGCGTGGCAGTTTCCTGTCGTTCAGCCGTTCGGATGCCGATACCGCCGCCAAGGTTCCGGCACTGCCACTGCTGCAGGCACTCCGCGACAAGCGGATCGTCGGCTTCCTGGGCGTTTGGTTCGTGCTCAACATCATCTTCGGTGTGGGCGCGATCGGCGTCGAGGGCGACAGCGCAGGCGTCGCATGGGAAGCGCATATCGGCGGCTTCTTCGCAGGCCTGGTGCTGTTCGCGCTGTTCGATCCCGTGCCGCGCGTGCGAAGCGATGATGCTGCGGATGCGTCATCACAGGACATTTCGAACGGTATTTGAAGCGGCGCTTGCGGCGCGGCCCGAATTCATCCATCATTCCCGAGAAGAATGTTCCGAAGCGACAAGCCCGTAGAGGGGATGCTTCGCAAAGCGCCTGAACGTGAAGCCGGCGCCCAAACTGTTAGTTGAAGACTCGCGAACAAGTCTGGACCGCGCAAAGCGGACGGGATCCGATTCAGGGAGGCGACAATGACGGTACGTTCAATTCTCAATACCAAGGGCCACCAGATCATGAGCGTCGAGCCCGACGCCAAGCTCGCCGCCGCGGTCAAGCTGCTCGCCGAGAAGAAGATCGGCGCGGTGCTGGTGATGAATCAGAGCCGGCTCGAGGGTATCCTCTCGGAACGCGACATCGTGCGCGTGCTCGGCGAGCGCGGGGCCGGCGTGCTGGACGAGCCGGTCTCTCAGGTCATGACCCGCAAGGTCGTGAGCTGCAAGGAAACCGACACGGTCGCCGAACTGATGGAGATGATGACAACAGGCAAGTTCCGCCATCTGCCTGTCATCGAGAACGGCAGAGTGGTCGGCCTCATTTCGATCGGCGACATCGTCAAATGGCGCGTGCGCGAATACGAGTCCGAGCAGGAAGCCCTGCGCGACTACATCAAGACGGCCTGAGCCAATCTTATTCGACCGTTTTCGGCACGGCGCCTTCGGGCGCCGGCGCCAGCACGTCGATGGTCTCTTGGATCTGTTCCAGCGCGCGTTCCGCGGCGCGGGTGCCGTGCGCGATCAATTCCTCGGCGCGGTGGAAATCGAACCAGCCGAACTGGCCGACCCGAGGCGTGATCAGGAGGTCCGGCGGATCGCCGGCGAGCCGCGCGCGGGTGATGCGGTCCTGCATGATGTTGAATGCATCCACCATCACCGAGGAAATGCCGGGCCGGCCGGCGGTGCCGAAGAACTCGCGCTTGACGGTCTTCTCCGGCGAGAAGATGCGCGGAAAACGCCGCTTGGCCGGGGTTTCCTCGGCGACTGGGGCTGCGACCGGGGTGGGCATCGCGCCGTGTGAATAGATCGTCGTGGAATGCGTGAAGATGTCGGTGGACAGATTGACCGCGATGACGATTTCGGCGCCGAGCGCCCGCGCGGCCGAAACCGGCACCGGGTTCACCAGCGCGCCGTCGACCAGCCAGCGGTCGCCGATCATCACAGGCGCGAAGATGCCGGGCAGGGCATAGGAGGCGCGCATCGCCTCGACCAGGCGGCCGTGCGTCAGCCAGATCTCGTGGCCGGTCCGGATTTCGGTCGCGACCGAGGCATATTTCATCGGGAGATCCTCGATCATGGTCTGGCCGATCGATTCCTCCAGCCGGCTTGCGAGCTTCGCGCCGCCGATCAGGCCGGAGCCGTTGAGGCGAATGTCGAGATAGCCGAGGATGTTGCGCACGCCCTGCAGGCTGCGGGCCCAGTCTTCCAGCGCATCAAGCCGTCCGGCCGCATAGGCGCCGCCGACCGCAGCCCCGATCGATGTGCCGACCACGACGTCGGGCACGATGCCGTTGGCCAGCAGCGTTCTCATGATACCGATATGGGCAAAGCCGCGCGCCGCGCCGCCTCCGAGGGCGAGGCCCAGGACGGGCCGGCGGATGCTGCCAAGGCCGACCTTCTCGCTATTTACGCTCTTCACGCCCCGACCTCTCAACATATCCAGCACCGAAACTCTCCTACTCCGGGCCGCCCTCACTCCAGAGTAGGCGCCGCGCTTCCGCTTCACCAGAACGACGGCAAAGCTTGGTTTACAGCGTTCGGGACGCAGGGGGCAGGAGTGTGGCGAGGGCCGCTTGCCTCTGATGTAATCACGCAGGCGTCAACCCGGTTCCAGAGAACCGTATTCCCCGGGGATTTCAGAGGCTTGAATTTGCCGCGTTTTCGGTGAAAAGCAGGTGGCATGACTCGAGGGGGTGACGGCATCATTCGATGGCGGCGCGGCGGGAGGCTGCTGCCGGCGCTCGTCCTATGCGCATGCGTCGTTCTCCTGGGCCAGACCACTGCGCAGGCGCAGCTTTTCTCCGATCGTCCGCCGCCGGTACCCCCGGCTTCGGTGCCCGATCCCGGTGGCGCGGTCAGCCTGGCGCCGCCCTCCGGTTCAGGTGCCGGCCCTGCCAGCCTGCCGCCGACCCTGACCCAGCCCAATACGCCCAGCATGCCGCCCGCGGTGACCGGCGTCCCGTCGGCCGCGCCGCTCAATGCGGCCGCGCCCGGGCAGGCCGTGCTGTCATTGATGGCGAAATACGGCAAGGACACGCCTGCGATCACCAGCGGCCTGGTGTGGCGGGTGTTTGCCGACCGGCCCGACGAGAACGGCACCTTCAAGCTGATCCGCGAGGATCGCAGCGCCACGCCCAACATCGTGTTGCCGCCGGGCAATTACGTGGTGCACGTCGCCTTTGGCCTCGTCAGTGCGGTGCGCACCGTGAGCCTCAAGGCCGAGACCGACCGCGAATCCTTCGTGCTGCCGGCCGGCGGCCTGCGTATCGAGGGTCGCGTCGGCACCAGCCGCATTCCCCAGAACCAGATCTCGTTCGCGATCTACAAGGGCAGCCAGTTCGAATCCGGCGAGCGCGCCTCGCTGGTGCCGAACGTCGCCGCCGGCGACGTCGTGCTGCTGCCGGAGGGCACCTATTACATCATCTCCAACTATGGCGACGCCAACTCGGTGGTGCGCTCGGACATCCGTGTCCAGGCTGGCAAGCTCACCGACGTCACCATCACCCATCGCGCCGCCGTGATCACGCTCAAGCTCGTCAGTGACAAGGGCGGCGAGGCGCTCGCCAACACCGCCTGGTCGGTGCTGACGCCCGGCGGCGACGTCATCAAGGAATCGATCGGCGCCTTCCCGCGCGTCGTGCTCTCCGAAGGCGAATACCGCGCCATCGCCAAGAACGAGGGCAAGGTCTACGAGCGCGGCTTCAACGTCGTCAACGGCGTCGACGGCGAAGTCGAAGTCGTCGCGCGCTGACGCCGCGCGAGAGCGTAATTCAGCGCCACTGCATCAACATGGTCATTACGAGTTCCGCACCGGCCGGGAAGAGAGCCTTCGCCTGAAGATCGTGCTGCGCTTCTCATCCAGCGCACGAAAGGCCAACCAGGCGGGTGAGGTTTGCTTACGTCCATTCGTGTCTTGCGATTCGGTTTCGAAGATCTTTGCGAGCGCTACCAGATTGCGCGCCAGCTACGGAAACACCGGTGGCGGCGGCTTATTCCGGGCTCAATTGCCGGTGCAAGCTACGTATTTCCGATAATCAATTTCATTCGCTTTCTCTCCTGCTGGGTTATATGTCGGGCATCTGTCCAATGGGGGACGCCGGCGCAGCCCTTGTTGGTCTGCGAGACCGGCAAGGAGCAGGGACCTAGCGCGTCGGCATGTTCGAAGTGATCCTCACCAGGCGCAAACGGTTCGGTTGGCGGTGGCAGGTCTGCGACCACTCCGGCAAGATCTTTGCCGATGGCTTCGAGCGCACGCGGCCCTCGGCCAAATATCACGGCGAGCGCGCGCTCTTCTTCCTGCTGTCGCAGGCCTATTTGCGCAACCGCTTCACGGCATCCAGCGAGGATTAGCGGCGCCCGCAATTCGCGAAAGCGGGGCCGCTGTGTCCGACGGACGGATTGCGGCGCTCAGCTCTCGTGCCCCTGAGGCTGCGCAGCAACGCTCGCGCGTTGCAGCGCGTCCGGGACACCAGGGCATCGCATTCAACCCACTGTCATAGTCTCTAAGACGCACTAACCATCGGCGGATTTAAAACTGTCATAAACACCGCATGGAACCCGCGCCTGCGTCCCTTTTACATGCCATTAAGCGGGGCGGTCTTTTGATGCAGCGGGAAAGTGCGTTGGGGACTGCAATGAGTGCCGCGAAGAAGATGCCGGGCAAACCGGTCACCGAAATGTTTGACGACATCCCGGTGCTTCAGCGCAAATGGCGTGCCGCATTGAAGCCGGGCGACCGGCTGCCGCGCTATGAAGACGTCATGCTCGGGAGCCTGGGACGGCTCGCCGACCACATCGCGTTACTCAAGGACGACGGCACGCTCGAACTGTCGCGGAGCGGACGCTACGTGCAAAAATGGCTCGGCGAGGAACGCTGGGACATTCCGCTGACGGAATTGCCGCCCGATTGCGCCACCGCGCTGTCGGAAGCAGCGGCGAGTGCGCTCAAGAATGGACAGCCCCACCAGGCCAGCGCCCATTGCGTGCGCGATGGCATGGTGCGGACCTACGATTTGCTGGCGCTGCCGACCGCCTCACGCTGGGGCGCCACGCTGGTCGGCGCCTACGTCAATGAGCGCGGCGCCCAATACAATCTTCTCGATGCGATCTTCTCTGCGACCGACGACGCGGTGGTCTCACTGGTGACGCTGCGCGATGCGAGCGGTCATCCGTCCGATTTCCAGGTCGTGCATCACAACAAGAGCGCCGAGCTGCTGCTGAATGTTGCAAGCGGTGGCCTGTTGTGGCGTCAGATCGGCCAGGGCACGACCTTGCTCGCCACGTCCGAGGTCAGGGAGTTTCTGCTGAAGGCGGTGTCAGGTGGCCGCGGCGAGCAGCTCGAGATCGAGAACGATCGCCGCTATTTGCGCATGAGCGCGACGGCGTTCGCCGACGTCATTTCGCTGACCATCTGCGATGTCACCGCGATGAAGCGGCGCGACGCCTCGTTCCGCCTGCTGTTCGACAGCAACCCGATGCCAATGTGGGTGTTCGACGCCGACACAAAAGAGTTCTTGAGCGTCAACGACGCCGCGGTCCAGCATTACGGCTATAGCCGTGCCGCCTTCCTGGGCATGAAGCTCCACGAGATCTGGCCCGAGGACGAGTGGGACAGCCACGCCGAAGCGCTCGATCGCGTCGGGGAGACCTACCACTCCTCGCGCAACTGGCGGCACCTGCGCGCCGACGACAGCGAGATCGAGGTGCTCACCTTCGGCCGCCGCGTCACCTTCAACGATCGCGACGGCTATCTGGTTGCGGTCGCCGACATCACCGAGCGGCGTAAGGCCGAGGCGCGGATCGCCTACATGGCGCACCACGACGGGCTCACCGACCTGCCGAACCGCGAACATTTCCGGGACCGCCTCAAGCAAGCGCTCGACCAGGCCGGCGGAAAACGCGTCGGCGTGCTCTATATCGACCTCGACCTGTTCAAGACCATCAACGACTCCTTCGGGCATCCGGCGGGCGATCTCCTGCTCAAGCAAGTCGCCGAACGTCTGACCACTGCGGTCCGGGGCGCCAATCTCGCTGCCCGCCTTGGCGGTGACGAGTTTGCGGTAATCCTCGCAGCCGACGTCACGCCGAACGAGGCGAGCGCCTGCGCGACGCTGCTGATCGACATGCTGAAGACGCCGTACGAGATCGACGGCCAGGAGATGGTGATCGGCGCCAGCATCGGGATCGCGCTGTCGCCGGGCGACGGCGTCACGTCAGAGGAGTTGATGCGCAACGCCGATATGGCACTGTACCGGGCAAAGTCCGACGGCGGCGGCATGCACCATTTCTTCGAGCGCGAGATGGATCTGCAGGCGCAAAAGCGCCGCGATATGGAGCTGGATCTCCGTCGCGCCTTTGCCAATGGCGAGTTCGAACTGCACTATCAGCCGCTGGTGGCGATCGCATCCGATCGCATCTCCGGCTTCGAGTCGCTGTTGCGCTGGCCTCATCCCGAGAAGGGAATGATCTCGCCCGCGGAATTCATTCCGGTCGCCGAAGACATCGGCCTGATCACCCAGCTCGGCGAATGGGTGCTGCGCGAAGCCTGTGCCGAGGCGGTGAAGTGGCCTGACGACGTCAAAGTCGCGGTCAATCTGTCGCCGGCGCAATTCCGTAGCCGCAATCTGGTTCACGTCGTGATCTCGGCGCTGGCGCAATCCGGCCTCTCGCCGAAGCGGCTCGAGCTCGAGATCACCGAGTCGGTTTTCCTCGCCGAGACCGATGCCAATCTCGCGATCCTGCATCAATTGCGCGAACTCGGCGTGTCCATCTCCATGGATGATTTCGGCACCGGCTATTCCAGCCTCAGCTATCTCCGCAGTTTCCCGTTCGACAAGATCAAGATCGACCGCTCCTTCGTGAAGGATCTGGCGCGGCGGCCCGATTGCGGCGCGATCGTGCGTGCGATTTCGGGTCTTGGCCGCAGCCTCAACATCACCACGACCGCGGAGGGGGTCGAGACCGAGGATCAGCTCGACTGGCTGCGCGCGGAAGGCTGCAACGAAGTGCAGGGCTTCCTGTTCAGCGCCGCGAGGCCCGCCGCCGAGATTGCAAGACTGCTCGCCGATTTCGGCGAGCGTTCCTCACGGGCGGCGTAGCTCTTCTGGGAAGCAGTCGTAGACCAGCGCCTTGAACGCCGGCGTGATGCGGCCGCGCTCGTTCTGGGTCTGCTGCATCAGGACGTAGACCATATCGAGCTTGGGATCGACGCCGAAATAGGTGCCGCTGCCCGAGTCCCACTTCAATTCGCCGAGCGAGCCGGGCGGCGGCGGTTTGGCGTTGCCGGGATCGGTGCGCACCGCAAGGCCATAGCCATAACCGAAACCGTCGCCAGGGAAATAGAAATAGTCGCGATCGACGCCGGAGTCTGGCCCGATCTGGTCCGTCGTCATGTCCTTGAAGGCGGCCGGGAACAGATAGCGCTTGCCCTGGAGCTCTCCGCCGTTGAGCAGCATCTGAGAAAAGCGCTGATAGTCGATGATGGTCGAGAGCAGGCCGCCACCACCGGATTGCCACTCCGGATGTTCGAGACGCTCGCGCTCGGCATCGAGCAGGATCTGGTCGGTCGGCAGCGGCCGCGCCATCCGCTCGAATTCGTCAGGCGTGGACAGCACGAATTTGGTGTTGGTCATGCCGAGCGGATCGAAGATGCGTTGTTTCAGCGCGTCGTACAGCGGCTGCCCCGTGATGATCTCGATGACCCTGCCGAGCACGTCGGTGGAATGGCCGTAGCGCCACAACGTGCCCGGCTGGCGCGCCAGCGGCAGCCTGGCTATTCGCTCGGCGAACTCCCTGTTGTCGAAATGGCCCTGAAAAATGTTGGCCGCCTTGTAGGCGAGCTCGACCCATTTGCCGCCGATATAGTCGTAGCTGATGCCCGAGGTGTGCCGCATCAATTCCCTGATCGTCACCGGATGGAGCGGCGGCACCAAGTCAAGCGTCAGCGAGCCGTCGGGCTTGGTGATCTCCATTCCGACCTTCGTGCCGGCGAAGAGGGGAATGTATTTCGAAACGGGATCGGTCAGCGCGAGCTTGCCCTCGTCGATCAGCATCATCGCAGCCAGGCTGGTGATCGGCTTGGTCATGGAATGGATCGCGAAGATCGTGTCAGGCGTCATCGACAGCCGCGTCCTGACATCGCGCACGCCGAACAGCTTGAAATAGACAGGCTTGCCGTGCTGATGGATCAGGACGATGGCCCCCGGCAAGCGGCCGGTGGTGACCTCGTTCTCGAAGAACGAGGTGATGCGCCTCAGCCCGTCGGCGGAAGGGGCGGGAATGTCGGACGCGCGGCTCCGCGTCATCGTGCCCGCCAGCATCGCGGCCCCGACCAGAAATTCACGACGCTTCATCCGGGCTTCCTCCCTGCACGGGAACAAAGCCGCAAGACATCAGAGGCGTCAACAAGACTTCGGTTAAAAGCGCGTCACGATTTCGGAAAGGACAGGTCGCGGACGATCCTCGCTCGGCCTGGTCGGCTTGCCGATATGCACGAGGCCCGCGAGCTTTTCATCGGCCTTGAGGCCAAGGCCATCAAGCACGTCGCGGTCGAACGAGAACCAGCCGCTCAGCCAACAGGCACCGTAGCCGAGCGCGGTTGCGGCCGTGACGATGTTCATGGCGCTGGCGCCCGCCGACATCTCCTGCTCCCACGCCGGCACCTTCGGATGCGGCTTGGTGAAGGAGACGATGCCGATCACCAGCGGCGCATCGCAAAGGCGCTTGCGCTCGGTCTCGATATCGGCCGCGGGCGCGCCGGGATTCTTGCGGGCAAAGACCTTGGCGATCACCTCGCCGGCGCGTTGGCGTGCGTCGCCCTCGAAAATGATGAACCGCCAGGGCGCGAGCTTGCCGTGGTCGGGCACGCGCGCGCCGATGGTGAGAATGGTTTCGAGCTCGGCCGGCGACGGGCCGGGTCCGGTCATCTCGCGCGGCTTGACCGAGCGGCGGGTCTTCAGGAGTTCAATGGCGTCGGTCACTGCGATGTCCTCTTCGGCTGGTCGTCGGGCGTGCCATGCCGAGATAAGCATGCACGCCCGCGACCGAAAGCGAGTTTAGAGCGATTTCAGCGATCAGACCGCGCCGCGCGCGCGCCGGACGTCAGGCGGGGTCGCCTCGTCGACCAGGGCGGCGATCGCTTCCCCGGTCGTCATCACCTTTTGCCCGTCGCTGCCGAGCCGGCGGACGGAGACCGAATGCGTCTCGGCCTCCTTCTTGCCGACCACGAGCAGCGCAGGGATCTTGGCCAGCGAGTGCTCGCGGACCTTGTAGTTGATCTTTTCGTTGCGCAGGTCGATCTCGACCCGAAGCCCGGCGCGCCGCGCCTGCTCCAGCACCACCTTGGCGTATTCGTCGCCTTCCGAAGTGATGGTGGTGACCACCGCCTGCACCGGCGAGAGCCAGAGCGGGAAGTTGCCGGCATAGTGCTCGATCAGGATGCCGATATAGCGCTCCATCGAGCCGCAGATCGCACGATGCACCATGACAGGCGGCTTCTTGCCGCCGTCATGGTCGATGTAGAACGCACCAAACCGCTCCGGCAGGTTGAAGTCGACCTGCGTGGTGCCGCATTGCCAGTCGCGGCCGATGGCGTCGCGCAACACGTATTCGAACTTCGGCCCGTAGAACGCGCCTTCGCCGGGGTTGATCTCGGTCTTGATGTGGTTGTTCTGCGCCTGGATCTCGCGCAGCACGGTTGCCATCACGCGCTCGGCGTGATCCCACATCGCATCGGTGCCGACGCGCTTTTCCGGCCGGGTCGAGAGCTTGACCGTGAGTTCGCCGGTGAAGCCGAAATCGGAATAGGTCGACAGGATCAGTTCGTTGATCTTCAGGCACTCGTCCGCGAGCTGGTCTTCGGTGCAGAAGATATGCGCGTCGTCCTGGGTGAAGCCGCGCACGCGCATCAGGCCGTGCATGGCACCGGACGGCTCGTAGCGATGCACAACGCCGAACTCGGCGAGACGCAAGGGCAGGTCGCGGTAGCTCTTCAGGCCGTGCTTGAAGATCTGGACGTGGCCGGGGCAGTTCATTGGCTTGAGCGCAAACCAGCGCTTGTCCTCGGCTTCGTCGCCGGCCGACTGCGCTGCGAACATGTTTTCGCGATACCAGCCCCAATGGCCCGAGGTCTCCCACAGAGACTTGTCGAGGATCTGCGGCGCGTTGACCTCGCTGTAATCGCCGGTCAGGCGGCGGCGCATATAGGCGATCAGCTGCTGGAAAATGGTCCAGCCCTTGGGATGCCAGAACACGACTCCCGGACCTTCCTCCTGGAAGTGGAAGAGGTCGAGCTCGCGTCCGAGCTTGCGATGGTCGCGCTTCTCGGCTTCCTCGATCTGCTTGAGGTAAGCGTCGAGGTCCTCCTGCTTGGCGAAGGCCGTGCCGTAGATGCGGGTCAGCATCGGGTTGTTGCTGTCGCCGCGCCAATAGGCACCGGCCACCTTCATCAGCTTGAACGCGTTGCCGACCTTGCCGGTCGAGGTCATGTGCGGCCCGCGGCAGAGATCGAACCAGTCGCCCTGGTAGTAGATCTTGATAGGCTCGTTGCCGGGAATGGCGTCGACCAGCTCGACCTTGAAGGCCTCGCCCTTGTCGCGGAAGACCTGCTTGGTCTTTTCGCGATCCCAGACCTCTTTCGTGAAGGGTCTGTCGCGCGCGATGATCTCGCGCATCTTTTTCTCGATGGCGGCAAAGTCGTCCGGCGTGAACGGCTCGTTGCGGAAGAAGTCGTAATAGAAGCCGTTCTCGATCACCGGGCCGATGGTCACTTGCGTGCCGGGCCACAGCGATTGCACGGCCTCGGCGAGCACGTGCGCGCAGTCGTGGCGGATCAGCTCGAGCGCTTCCGGCTCGTCGCGGGTGATCAGCCTGATCTTCGCATCGGCTTCGATGGGATCGTTGAGGTCGGTGAGCACACCGTCCAGCGCCATCGCGACGGTGCGCTTGGCGAGGGAGGGCGATATGCCCTTGGCGATCTCGAGACCGGTGATGTTCTGGTCATATTGGCGCTGGGCGCCGTCGGGGAAGGTGAGGGTGACTTTGGCGGCGGGGGTCACGGGCTTCAGATTGCTGAGGGAATATTGGAAGCCGGATTCGGATTTGGGCTGGTCGGACATTGCTTTTCTCCTGAGGCTCACTCCTGCGAACGAGCGCAGGTAAGCGGGAACGAGCGATATATCAGGCGATTCGGCCTGCGCAATCCGGCATTTCCAAGAAAGTGGCGCGCAAAAGCGCAGGCAATGCTCCAACTATTTCGCGTCGCGCCCTTTAACTGGCGGCGGGCCTGCTCTACATGCAGTTGCATGGAAAATCCTCGCGCCGGCCGCTTTACCGCAACCGCCCTGATGCTTGGCAATCTCGTCACCGGCTGCTCGGTGCTGGCGCCGGCGGGAATGCTGCCGGAGATGTCGGCGGGGCTTGGGATCAGCATCCACGCAGCCGGGCTGCTCATCACCTTCGGCGCGATCACGCTGTGCATCGGCTCGCCGCTGACGGCGTGGCTGACCAGCCGCATCGAGCGGCGGATCCTGCTCACGGCCACGCTGGCGGTGCTCGCGTCAGGCAACCTCGCCTCGGCCTTTGCGCCCGGCTATGCAAGCCTGCTCGTCATCCGGCTGGTGATGCTCGCTGTCGGCGCGCTGTACACGCCGCAGGCCGCGGGCACTGCCGCGCTGATCGTGCCGGCGGAGCGCCGGGGCAGCACGATCGCCTATATCTTCCTTGGGTGGTCGCTGGCGGCCGCGGTGGGCCTCCCGCTGATCACCTTCATCGCCAGTCGTTACGGTTGGCGCGCCGCCTATGGCGGGATCGGCGCGCTCGGTTGCATCAGCTTCCTGTGGCTGCTGGTGCGCCTGCCGGCCGGCTTGAAGGGCACGCCGGTCGATCTGAAGACCTGGAGCGAGGTCGGCCGCAACAAGACGATCATGCTGCTGCTCGCAATCACGATGCTGCAGATGTCCGGCCAGTTCGTGGTGTTCACCTTCATGGGCCCGCTGCTCAACAAGCTGACCGGCGCAAGCCCGGACGCGATCGGCATGGTGTTCGCGATCTACGGTGTTTGCGGTTTCCTCGGCGTTGTCGTCGCAACCCGTATCGTCGACACATGGGGCCCGTACCGGACCTCGTTGCTGTTCACGGGCCTATTATTGGCGGGCATTACCGGTTGGGCGCTCAGCGCGGGCACACTCGCGTTAATGGCGATTGCGGTGGCCATGTGGGGGCTGGGCTTTGCCTCGACCAATTCGATGCAGCAGGTGCGGCTGGTCGCGGCAGCACCGCCGCTCGCGCCGGCAACCGTCGCGCTCAATACCTCCGTCCTCTACATCGGCCAGGCCATCGGCTCCGCGGTCGGAGGGGCGCTGTTTGCCCGCGAACTGCTGCATAGCACGGGCTTTGTAGCCGTCGGCTTCGTCGTGCTGGCCGTGGTCCTGGTGGTTGTGAGCCGCCCCCGGCCGGCGGCTGTCGCCCCGGGCTAATGGCCGTGTTTCCCGAACGCAAGACGCTTGGCAAACCGCGCGAGAGAGCGCTAGAAGGCCAGACACGGGGACCAAAGAGAGTTGACTGAAATGAGGATGATTCTGGCGGTTGCCGCGGTGCTCTATTCAGCCTCCGCGTTTGCGCAAACCGACACGCCACCGATGGTGGGGGACAAGCCGCTGGTGCAGGTCAAGCCCAAAGGGACCAAGGCGGGGACCAAGGCCGGCACCAAGGAAGCAGCAGCCAAACCGGCTGTCGCTGCGCCAAAAGGCAAGCCGCAGTCGATCGCGCTGCGCCTCCAGGCCTGCCTAGATACCGACGACGGCACAAAGGACCGTCTCAATTGCTACGACGCGGTGCTTCCGCCGACGCCGAAGCCCAAGCCGCCGAAGGCCAAGGGTGTTTCCGACTGCCGCTTCCTCAAGGAAGAGGACGAGCGGCTGGCCTGCTTCAACGGTTTTGCCGAGAGCATTCCGAAACTGCCCAAAAACTGAAACTGCCCAAAAGCTGAAACCGCCGAGAGATGAAAGCGAGAGCTGGGTGCCCGGTCGTTGGCGCTCAGCTAGCGGCTCGATGTCGGTGATGCGGCGGCTGCGACGCGCGTCACTGCGAGTGCCGGCGTTGCCGACATCTTCACCAGCACGTCCTTGAGCGGATATTGCGTCCAGGCGCGATTGACGTAGTCACGGTGGGTGATGCCGTCGCCGGTCTCGACGAACACGACGCTGCCGGGGCGCAGCGGTCCATCCATGTCCTCGGAAACGCTGATGCCCTTCTGCCTGAGCGTGCTCATGAGCTCGTGGTCGCGCCGCGCGGTGTAGTGGGTATAGGAGCTGACGAAGAAGTCCGAGCGGTGGCTCTCGATCCAGGATGCGAACTTGTCCATTTCGCCGTAGACCGCATCGAGCAGCACGACGCCGCGGACGCGATCGCTGATGCCGCCGACCTCGAGGCTCCATGCGGTCGGCAGGAAGCCGCCGCTGTAGCCCACGATCACGATCGGCATGGTGGCGAAGGCGCGCGCGCTGTTGGGATCGCCGGTCAGCTGCGCGAGGTGATCGGCCGATTCGTCCATGAAGCGCTTGAGGCCGCCAGGCTGCCAGAACTTTCCGGCGCTGGAATCGGCGGCATCGACGGCCATCTGCGGTGCGAGCAGCACGGCATTGGCCCCTGACGCGGTGATCTGCTGCGGCACAAGCTGCCGGTCGCGCACGTCGCGCTCGAGCGTCGCGCCATTGCCGTGGAAGAACACCACGATCACGCCAGGCTTGCGCACATCGAAATGTTCGGGGACGTGCACCAGCACGCGGCTGTCGTTGTAGGTCTCGTCCTGCCAGAAGACGGGCCCGGAATAGCTGCGGTGCCCGCGGCGGTCCCCCTTGGAGATGTTGAGGAAGGGCGTGTCGGAGGCGGGGTTATTGCCGAAATAGGGGAAGGCCGACGATTTCATGCTGACAAGCGTTGTGAGGTCCTGGCGCGGCGGACGCTGGTAAGGGACCTGCGGCGCGAGCGAGGCGACCTTGTAAGGCGCCTGTTGCGGGGGCTGCTGCTGCACGGCGCGCTTGGGGGAGAAGTCCGACATCTGCCGTTGCAGGAAGCTCTCGCTCGCCGAAGGGAATCGCTCCCCGAACTGCGGAGCAGGAAAGCGATCGTCGAACGTGTCGCCGCTTGCGACGTGTCGGTCGGAGACTTGCGGACTCGTCTTCGCAACCACCTGGACATTGGCTTGCGAGCTCGCCGCCAGCGCAGCTGGATTGGGCGACTGGCCACATTGAACCAGCGTGAGCGACGACGGCACCAAGCCTGAGATCAGGGCGATCCGAAGTGCACGACGGCGCACGCCGGACGTCCTGGTCCGGTCAGCACGCATGTCTGCTTTCAATTTCGGAACGGCCCCGACCATCCACCCATGACCCCAAGCATGACCCAAGTCACGAACCATCGGCGATCATCAAGACAATTGAACCGACTGGCGTTTAGGCAACGTTAAGTGTCCGGAGAAACTTCCCCACATCCGGAACGGTCAAAAGACCACGCAATCGTGTCGCGATTGTGGGAAGGCCGGACACATCTCCGCTGAAGACAAGGATCTATTGTCCTGAAAGTGGCGCCGAAGGTAACTAATTACCTATCTTGATCGCCTCATTTAACCCTTGTTAACCCTGCTTGAATTGACTGGACCGATCTGCACGATGCCTCCACGAGGCGCGACGCCTGAGGCTTAAGGACCCCGATGACGGCATCAGATGTGGGAACCGTGCCCTGGACCGGGCGGCTGGGAGGCGGCTCCGGGGTTTCCGTTCTGGTCGCGACCGCGATCGTCGTTGCCGACATGATCGGTGTCGGCGTCTTCACGAGCCTCGGCTTTCAGGTCAAGGACATTCCCTCGGGCTTCTCGATCCTGGCGTTGTGGACCGTCGGCGGCATTGTCGCGCTGTGCGGCGTTTTTTCCTACAGCGAGTTGGGCGCGATGTTTCCCCGTTCGAGCGGAGAATACAACTTCCTCGGCCGCGCCTATCATCCCGCCTTCGGCTTTCTCGCCGGATGGGTCTCGGCGACGGTGGGCTTTGCGGCACCGGTGGCGTTGGCCGCCATGGCCTTCGGCGAATACGCCAAGTCCGTCATGCCAGGTCTGCCGCCGATCCCGCTCGCGATCGGCGTGGTGTGGCTGGTCTCGATCGTGCAGTTGACCGGCGTCAGGCACTCTTCGACCTTTCAGTTGATCTCGACCATCCTCAAGGTCGTGCTGATCGTCGCTTTCCTCGTTGCCGGCTTCGTCATCGGTACGCCGCAGCCGATCTCGTTTGCGCCGCAGGCGGGCGATCTCGCCCATATCGTGAGTGCGCCGTTCGCGATCGGGCTCGTCTTCGTGATGTACTCGTTCTCGGGCTGGAATGCCGCGACCTACATCATCGGCGAAATGAATACGCCGCAGCAGAGCCTGCCGCGTGCGTTGCTCGCGGGCACGCTGATCGTGCTGGTGCTGTATGTCGCGCTCAACGCGGTCTTCCTCTACGCGACGCCGATCAGCGCGCTGGCCGGCCAGCTCGACGTCGCGAGCGTGGCCGGCAGCACCATCTTCGGACCTCTCGGTGGTCGGATCGTCGGTGCGATGATCTGTGTCGGGCTGATTTCCTCGATCAGCGCGATGATGTGGATCGGCCCGCGCGTGATGATGACGATGGGCGAGGACATCCCGGCACTGCGCGTGTTCTCGAAGCGGTCGGTGAGCGGCGCGCCGGCTTACGCCATCCTGTTTCAGCTCGCGGTCGCCAATCTCCTGCTGTTCACGCGCAGCTTCGAGGCGGTGCTCGACTTCATCCAGTTCGCCCTGCTGTTCTGCTCGTTCTTCACGGTGGCGGGTGTCATCAAGCTGCGCATCACCGATCCCGATTTGCCAAGGCCGTATCGCGCCTGGGGATACCCGTTCACACCGCTCATTTTCCTGCTCGTGACCGCGTCCATGATGTACTACCTGTTGACCGAACGGCCCGTGCAGTCGCTGTCGGGGATGCTCGTCATGCTCGCGGGCCTGTTGATTTATGCTGTTTTCCGCAGGCGGCCGGTCGCCGCTGCCACGTCAGGCCAGCGCGAATAGACATGCTTCGACACATGAGAATTGCGGCCGTCGGTCTCGCCCTTGTGGCTGCGGCCATCTCGTCCGTGCGCGCGGCGGAGGTTACTTTCGACGATACCGCGCGCTTCCTCGCAGGCATGCAGCCTTCGGCGGACTCGCCGCTGGTGGCGCTCACCAGGGATCCGTCCTGGCAGCATCACGCAAAATTCTTCGACGGCGCCTTCGCCCAGCTCGAGCAGCGGCAGCTATCGAAGATCCGGAGCTGGTCGGACGTCAATCTCGCCGCCCCGCGGCCGACCATGTTCTATTTTTTCAGCGGCCCGGATTTCCTTTACGCCAACGCCTTCTACTCCAAGGCCAGTACCTATGTGCTCGGTGCGCTGGAGCCGGTTGGCGCGGTACCCGATCCGACGAAGCTGTCGCGCGGCTCGGTTGACGCCGCGCTCTACAACGTCGAGCGTTCGCTCGGCTCGATCCTGAGTTTCTCCTTCTTCATCACCAAGCAGATGAAGGTCGACCTGCACAGCAACCAGGTCAACGGCACCTTGCCGATCCTCTACGTCTTCCTGGCGCGCTCCGGCAAAACGATCCGCAATGTCGAGATGGTTGCGCTCGATGACAAGGGCGGGGTGCATACCGGTAACGACAATCCGGGGCCGAACGCCACGCGGGGCGTCCGCATCACCTTCGCAGGTCCCGACGGCGAGGCGCGAACGCTGTATTATTTCTCGACCGATCTTTCCAATTCCGGCGCGCGTGCCGCCGGCTTCCTGAAATTCTGCGAGACGCTCGGGCCCGGCAACAGCCTGCTCAAGAGCGCGTCGTATCTCCTGCACGCGGGCAATTTCAGCGTTGCCCGCGACTGGCTGCTCGCCAACAGCGCGACCATCATCCAGGACGATTCCGGCATTCCGCTCGCCAATTACAATCCGCGGCAATGGCGTTTCTTCCCGTTCGGCCGCTATCTGGGGCCGATCAACGAATTCCCCGGCCGCTATCAGGAGCGTTATGCCGAACTGTTCGTGGGCGCCCAGCCGATCGATTTCGGCGTCGGTTATCGCTGGCGAATGCACGAGTCGAATCTGCTGCTGTCGGTGAAAATTGCGGGGAATGAGGCTGCACCTGCTGCGGAGACGGCCTCGTCAACTGAACCGGCGCCGAAGCCGGCGCGGCCCAGGCGACCGCGTCCGCCCGAGCCGATCCCGCCGCCGCCGGGACGTTTCTTCTGGTTCCGCTAGCTACCAGTGCACGCTCTGGCTCGGCACGATGAACGCTGTCGTGCTTGGCGGCGTGGCAAGGCTTGAGGCCAGATACCATCCAGAGCCGACGACGAGGACCAGCAGCGCGATGATCGCGAGCATGTCGACCGTCCTGGGATCGTGGTCCCTTGGATTAAAACTGGGATGTGAACCAGGCCTGAAGTGAAAATGAGGGCTGATTTTCCAGCGCATTGTTGTTTCCTCCCGTGGGAGCATCACAACAATGCGAGGTGGTAGTTCCTGTTCCGCTCGGGGCAGCGATGCGCAAAGCACTGCAGCAACGTTAGACGGCATTGACGCCGCGCCAGCGCCCATAACGCCACGGAAGGTACCAGCGCGCGCTTTGCGGTGCGGCGAGTGGCACGTTGTCGATGCCCGAGGTGCCGAACGGATTACAGCGCAACAGGCGCGCGAGCGTCATCCAGCCACCCGCCCATAGTCCGAACCGTTCGATCGCCTCATCGCCGTACACGGAGCACGTTGGCAGATGGCGGCAGTTGTAGCCGACCAGCGGCGACAGCGTGTGCCGGTAGAGCCAGATCAACGCGCGACCGAATCTGCGCGGCAGTCGCAGTGCTCCGACCAGAGGAGCGGAACATTGCTCGCAGGTTGAGTGCTTCATGGGCGCTCTGCCGACATTCTGTGCGAGGTGTTGCACGGTTCCGGCGCAGGGAACAGCAAGCTGTTGTTTCTGCGCCATATTTTGCATGCTTTTTGGGAGCAGTGCAGCAAGACTCTGTGGACGAGCTGTATTCCCCCGGATACCCTTTTTAGGACAGTCATGAAAACATACGACTGTATGATCGACTCATCGAGTGCGAAGCGGGGATAGTCGCGCCAATGGGCTTGGGGAAGGGATCATTTTGAAACTTCTGAAGTCGCTCAATCTTCGGGGCTGGTTGCTGGTTGGAACCGCCGCCTGTGGTGTCGTGTTGGCAAGCGCCGCCGCGACCTTCGGTTCCTCGGCCAGCGCGGGCGCCACGCTCGAAGAGCGCAAGCTGCCGATGAAGTTTGGCTGGGTTGCCTGCGAGCCCAATTGCCGGGGCTGGGTTAGCGCGGTCGGCATCATCACCGCAGATACGCCGAAGGATTTCGACGACTTTGCCCGCGGACGCCAGCTCGGCGGCGCGACGGTTGTCCTCGACTCCAGCGGCGGTTCCGTCAACGACGCGATCACGCTCGGCCGGCGCTTCCGCAATCTCGGCCTTCTCACCACAGTCGGCATCACGCAGAAGAGTGGGCCGGGCGTCCGCCCCGCCGTCGCCTCGGAAGCCTATTGCGAATCCATGTGCGTGTTCCTGCTGCTGGCCGGCAAGAAGCGCTATGTGCCTGATGCGGCCCATGTCCGCGTCCATCAGATCTGGATGGGTGACCGCGCCGACGACGCCAAGGCAGCGAGCTACAGCGCGCAGGATTTGATGATCGTGGAACGCGATATCGGCCGGCTCGCCAAATACACCTTCGACATGGGCGGAGCGGGAGACCTGCTGTCGCTGGCGCTCAACGTGCCGCCGTGGGAGGATCTGCACGAGCTCGACACTGCCGAGTTGAAGCTGACCAATCTCGTGACGACGAACCTCGTGACCGACGTGTTGCCGCATGTGGACGTCACAACGCCTGCGATTGCCGAGCTTGCGCCGAAGACGCAGGCGAGGTTCGGCGGGGAGCCGCAGCCCGCAAAGTCCACCCAAACGGCGGAAGCCATGGTCCCGACCGGTGGCGTGGCGGCACCAGCGGCGGCGCCGCAGAAGTAAGAGCTTCAGCCTCGCTTTAGTCCTGGGCAGGGGCCGGCTGCTTCGCCTTGGCCTCGATCTGACCGATCGCATCCACCACGGCATCGAAGGTCAGGAGCGTCGAGGCGTGGCGCGCCTTGTAGTCGCGGACCGGCTCGAGGAACTTGATGTCTTCCCATTTGCCTTGAGGAGGCGCACCATTCTCCTTCAGCATCTTGCGAACGGTTTCGCGTAACTCACGGAGTTCGCTCGCAGTCGAGCCGACCACATGACTTGCCATGATGGATGAAGAGGCCTGGCCGAGCGCGCAGGCCTTTACGTCGTGTGCGAAATCGGTGACGGTGTCGCCATCCATTTTGAGGTCGATCTTCACCGTTGAACCGCACAGTTTGGAGTGGGCGGTGGCGGTGGCATCGGCGTTCGCCAGCCGTCCGAGGCGCGGAATATTACCGGCCAGCTCAATGATCCGCTTGTTATAGATGTCGTTCAGCATGTGACGGCGCCCAACACTTACCTGTCGGATCGGCCTTGGCGGGGGCCGTCCAGGGTCTTATATAGGGTCGGAACTGGCGGAAAAACAGTCCGGCGGTGCGTCGGTGGGTGATCCAGATCTGCGCTGCCGGCGTCCTTGCCAGGGGACCCCCCTTTCGCCAAATAACTGTTCTCTTCAGGCGCCCGGCGGTTGTCCGCCCCGTCTGCCGGTGACACTCCGGCCGTAAGGCCGTCGAACGGAGTAGACATGGACGCTGCAATCAAATCCATCCGCCCCGGCAAGCCCTCCGACCGGCAGCCCGAGAGCCGCCCGCCCGAGCTTGATCCGTCCGAGTTCCTCGCGGCCGCCGTCCGCGCCGACCAGCCGCGCCCCGCGCGTGCCGAGGCGGAAGCCGCCGTGAAGACGCTGCTCGCTTATATCGGCGAGAACACCGGGCGGGAGGGCCTGCTCGATACGCCGCGCCGCGTGGTCGAGGCTTTCGACGAGCTCTATCAGGGCTACCACCAGTGCCCGGCCGAGGTGCTCGATCGCACCTTCGGCGAGACCGCCGGCTATGATGACTTCGTGCTGGTCCGCGACATCGAATTCACGTCGCAATGCGAGCATCACATGATGCCGTTCTACGGCAAGGCGCACATTGCCTACACGCCGGTCGAACGTGTTGTCGGTCTGTCGAAGCTGGCGCGCCTGACCGACATCTTCGCCCGCCGACTCCAGACCCAGGAGCATCTGACGGCGCAGATCGCCGCCGCGATCGACGAGATCCTGAAGCCCCGCGGCGTTGCCGTCCTGATCGAGGCCGAGCATACCTGCATGTCGGTACGCGGCGTCGCCAAGCATGGCGCCTCGACCTTCACCAGCCGCTACACCGGCATGTTCCGCGACAATCCCGCGGAGCAGGCCCGTTTCCTGTCCATGGTGCGAGGCCTGACGCGCTGACCTCGCGAATAACCGGCGAGATTTGTCGTGTCCGCCCACTCTCATGAGATCGAGGAAGGTCTCACCTTCCTTCCAAAGTTCGATGCCAGCGGCCTCGTGACCTGTGTGGCGACCGACATCGTCACCGGTGACGTGCTCATGGTCGCCCACATGAACGACGAGGCGCTCCGTAACACCATTGCAACCGGCGAAGCCTGGTACTTCAGCCGCTCGCGCAACGCCTTGTGGCGAAAAGGTGAGACCTCGGGTCAGACCCAGCGCGTGGTCGAGATACGCACCGATTGCGACCAGGACGCCGTCTGGATTCGCGTCGAGCAGATCGGCGCGGCCTGCCACACCGGCCGTCGGTCCTGTTTCTATCGCAAGGTCGAGGCCGAGGGCGGCGGGTCGAAGCTCGTCTTCGTCGATGCTGGCAGGCTGTTCGATCCGAACGCGGTCTACAAGAAATAGCTCGCAGCTGCGGCAAGCCCCCGGAATGACGGCGGTCGCCGAATTAACCCCGCATTAACCATAACTGTCCCACGGTGGGACCATCAGGCGTCCGAATTGCCGGCGCCGCTCATACGCCGCGCGGGCCGGTCACGCCATCATGTCGGTCGACAATTCCACTGCCTCGCAGACGGCCGCAACCGAAGGTGCGCGGCGTGTTGCCGGCGCGATCAAGCAGGCCGCGAGCCAGACCGGCGTCAGCTTCGAATACATGCTGACCACCGCCAAGATGGAATCGGATTTCGATCCCTCGGCCGGCGCCACCACCTCGTCGGCCCACGGCCTTTTTCAGTTCATCGACCAGACCTGGCTGGGCACGGTGAAAGAGGCGGGCACCCGGCTCGGTTATGGCAACTATTCCGACGCGATCACCAGGACGTCGTCAGGTGGTTACACCGTCGACGATCCGTTCATGAAGCGATCGATCATGAAGCTGCGTGATGATCCCGAGGCCGCATCCAGCATGGCGGCGGCGCTGACGCAGTCCAACAGCTTCAAGCTCACCGGTCTGCTCGGCCGCAGGCCGTCCGACAGCGAACTCTACATGGCGCATTTCATGGGCGTCGGCGGCGCGGCGAAACTGATCGCCAACGCGGAGGACAATCCGCAGGCCGTCGGTGCGCGGCTGTTTCCCAACGCCGCATCATCCAACCGGTCGATCTTCTACGCCAGGGATGGCCGCGCACGCAGCGTCTCCGAAGTCTATTCGGTGCTGAATGCGCGCTACGCCAGCGCGGCCAATGCCAAGGCCACGCGCAGCGCCATGGCGATGTACGGCGATACGCCGTCGACGACGCAGGTCGCCGCCGCCAACGGCGTGCAGCCCACCGCGCCGATGGTCGATAGCGCCGCCTATCTCCAGGCCTTGCCGGATGCACGCGGCGTCGCGCCGGTGGGCGCGACATCCTCGGCAACGGTCGCAGACAATACGCCGACGGCACCCGCATTCCGCTCGATCTATCAGCCCGGCGATGCGACCCAGCCGGTCTCGACGACGGTGCAGAAACTGTGGGGCAACAACGCCTCGCTCATATCCGTTGCCTCGGCGACGCCCGACGTGCGCCCGCCGCAACCGCTCGATCTCTTCAGCGATCGCAGCGGCACGTTCTCGAGCTAGCGCGTACCGCGCCGTTCGGCAGCTTCCAGCCCTTAATAAATCATCAATAAAACCAGCCAGTTATGGTGAACGCTTTGTTAAGCGTCGTAGTTTATTTTGTGTTGCAGGTGACAAGCCGTCACCGCTTCGTTTTTCGTTGCGTAAGCCGGAAGCACCATGATTGTTCGGCAGTTCATCCATTGGATCAGGACCGCGCCAGCCGGTGAGCGGGCGGAGGCAACACGGGCATTGGCCCGGGCCTGGCTGATCTCTGACCTTTCCCCCGACGATCGCGTCGCCGCCGAAGGGGCGCTGCTGATGCTGCTCGACGATCCCTCGCCGCTGGTGCGGCAGGCGATGGCCGAGGCCTTTGCGCGCAGCGCCGATGCGCCGGCGTCGATCGTGCGGGCGTTGTCGGCGGACCAGCCGACCGTGGCGCTGCCCGTACTCGAACACTCGCCGCTGCTGATCGATGCCGATCTCGTCGACATCGTCGCGACCGGTAACGACGACGTGCAATGTGCGGTCGCCCGGCGCATCGCGTTGCCGGTCTCGGTCTGCGCCGCCATCGCCGAAGTCGGCTGCGCGGCCGCCGCGCTGGAGCTGATCGAAAATCCCAACGCCGAGCTCGCACCGTTCTCCTGGAATCGCATCGTCGAGCGCCATGGCCATCTCGCGGCCATCCGCGAGGCAATGCTGGTGCTGGACGACATTCCGGCCGCCACGCGTGCTGCGCTGGTGGCAAAGCTCTCCCAGACGCTGGCGCAGTTCGTCGTGGCGCGGAACTGGCTGAGCGCCGACCGTGCCGAGCGCATGACATCAGAGGCGCGCGACCGCTCCACCATCAATATCGCGGCGCGCTCACGCGGCGACGATATGCAGGACCTCGTCAAGCATCTGCGTATCACCGGCCAGCTCACCGCAGGCTTGATCCTGCGCGCCTTGCTGTCGAGCAATCTCGACCTGTTTGACGCCGCGCTCGCCGAACTCGCCCAGCTGCCGCTGGCGCGGGTCTCCGCGCTGCTGCACGACCGCGGCGGCAACAGCCTGCACGCGCTGCTTCGCCGCGCCGGATTACCCGAGACGACGTTCGCAGCATTCCAGGTGGCGCTCGATGCCTGTCACGAGCAGGGCTTTGCCGACAGCGACGATACGGCGGTCCGGCTGCGCCGGCGCATGGTCGAGCGCGTGCTCACCCATTGCGAGACCGATCGCGGCGCGACCGAGCCGCTGATGGTCCTGCTGCGCCGCTTCGCAACGGAGTCCGCGCGTGAAGAGGCGAGGCTGTTCTGCGACGAGCTGGTCGCGGATGATGCCATCGATCCCTTGTATGACGATCTGATCGCGGCGTAGCTCGAGCTGAAACCACAAATTCCGTCATTGCGAGCGCAGCGAACCAATCCAGACTGGTTCCCGCGGGGGGATTCTGGATTGCTTCGCTGCGCTCGCAATGACGAGAGGAAAGAGCGGAGTTAGCTACTCCGCCGGCACGATGCTCGGCGCCATGATTATTTCGAGGTGCTCGGGACGGTCGCGGTTGACGTCGGCGAGGTAATCGTCGGCGACCTTGCGCAGGCGACGGCTGAGCTCGGCGGAGACGCTGATGCTGTCGAGCCTGGTGTTCTCGTGCACGATGGCGAGGATCGCGTTGACGTGGTGCGTGAACAGCTCGGCCGGCACCTTCTCGATATCAGGCGCGTGCTCGATGACCCGGCACAGGCTTTCGGCCACACCCGCCGCAGCCGGAAAGCCGAACGTGGCGGCGTCGCCCTTGATGTCGTGCGCCGCGTGAAACAACTCGTCGCGCCGTGCCTTGGTGAACCCGTCGTTGCGGATGGCGACATAGGCTGCCGAGAGCCGATTGACCTCGGTCGCCATCCAGTCCTTGAACTCGCCGGCAAGGCCCGCCAGCGCCTGCTCGGCGCGGCCGACCGGATCGTCCATGTCTTTCTCTTCGACCCGACGCAAAACTTTACGCAGCGGGTTGGGTTGCGTGATGACATGGTGCGTGGCGAAGGCCTTGACGTCGATGTCTTTCGCGCTGTTCTTCGCCATGATGCCTGCCTCGTCGTAGGAGACGTTGCGCTAGATGGAAGAGCGGGCCTTGTCGAGCAGAGAAGGCTGCTGGAGCACCTCGTGCTTTTCGCCGACGCGGCGCTCCGGGCCCATATAGGCCGAGTTGGTGTTGCGGCGCCGGTCCGGGCCGAAATAGGTCTTGGTCTTGATGAAGGGCCGGGGACTGGCGACCACGTTGAGGATACGTTGATAGAGGCCCTTGGCCGAGATCGGCTTGGCCAGGAATTCGGTGACGCCGGCATCGCGCGCGACGGTGACGCGGCGCTTCTCGGAGTGACCCGTCAGCATGATGATCGGTGCGTAGGGGTTGCCCTTGGATTCCGGCTGCCGGATCATCTGTGCGAGTTCGAGCCCGTCGAAGATCGGCATTGCCCAGTCGGTAATGACGATGTCGGGCACGTAATGGCTGTACATTTCCAGCGCGGTGGCGCCGTCCTCGGCTTCGTAGACCTCGCGCGCGCCGAACGAATGCAGCAGCGTCCGCAGGATGCGGCGCATGTGCGGATTGTCGTCGCAGACGAGAAAGCGCAGCTTGTTGAAGTCGATGCGAAACATGACGCCCGGGCCAAAGCGGTCAACCTTCGTTAACCATATCGCGCCGAGGGTTAACGAAGCGTTGCGACCGGGCCCCCGGCAGGGTGCCGGCTGGGCGGTTCAGGCGCCGAATTGCTCGCGGAGGATACGCTCTTCCAGGCTGTGGCCTGGATCGAACAGCATCCGCATCGAAATCGTCCGGTCGGCAAGCACCTCGACGCGGCGGACATCGCGCACCTCGTCGTGGTCGGCGACCGCGGCGACCGGGCGCTTGTCCCCTTCCAGCACCTCGATCACGACGTAGGCCGTGTTGGGCAGCAGCGCGCCGCGCCAGCGGCGGGGGCGGAAAGCGCTGATCGGCGTCAGCGCCAGCAATGCGGCGTTGATCGGCAAGATCGGGCCCTGCGCAGACAGATTGTAGGCTGTCGAGCCGGCCGGCGTCGCCACCATGATGCCGTCGGCGATCAGCTCAGCCATGCGTTCGCGCTCGTCGATCAGGATACGCAGGCGCGCCGCCTGGTAGGTCTGCCGGAACAGCGCGACCTCGTTGATGGCATGATACAGGTGAACACGATCTTCGACGTCGGTCGCGCGCATCAGCAGCGGATTGATCTCGGATTCCTGCGCAGCTTCCAGCCGGGCGCGCAAGTCGACCGTCGAGTATTCGTTCATGAGGAAGCCGACCGTGCCGCGGTGCATGCCGTAGATCGGCTTTCCCGTATGCATGTGCTGGTGCAGCGTCTGCAGCATCAACCCGTCGCCGCCGAGCGCCACCACGACGTCGGCTTCGTTCGGCGCGCAATTGCCATATTGCTCGGTGAGCTGGCCGAAGGCGGCCTGTGCTTCGCTGCCCGGGCTGGCGACGAAGGCGATCCGGTCGTATCGCGATGGCTTGGTCATGGCTCCCAGGCAGGTGTTCGCAGGCTCGAGAAAATTCCACCGAGGTCGTCTATACGACCTTGGCCTGCATTGTCGAGGATCACGGCCCGACAAAGCAATCGCTGATGTCGTGGAGGCGCCGTGGTTGCGGACAAAAGCCGGGCCAATGGGCGGGGGGCGCCCATCCAGGGCCCTCGATCCCCCAAACCGTCGTAATCGGCGGCTAAATCGGCGACAGACGCGCCGCGAGCAGGGCAGGGGAGAACAGGCATGGTCATGAGGTTGTCTTTGCTGCGCCGGACGAGACTGGTGCTGGCGCTGTCGCTTTTCGCGCTCGCAGGCCCAGCGCGCGCCGACGATCCGCCGCAGTCGCGCAGCGAGGCGGCGGCGCCCGCTGGACAAAAGGGCGGGCGCGCCGGCAACGCACAGAATGCGACGCAGGTTTCGGCTTCCGATCGTCGTCTGCCCGCGGATTCGACGACCAAGCAGACCCTCAATCTGCCCGGTCGAACGCTCAACTTCGCTGCGACCGCTGGCTCAATCCGCGTGTTCGACGACAAGGGCGATCCGCTGGCCGACATCGCCACCACGTCTTACGAACTCGACTGCGCCGATCGCGGCACGCGCCCGGTGACGTTCCTGTTCAACGGCGGGCCCGGCGCCTCGTCGGCGTGGCTTCAGTTCGGCGCTGTCGGGCCGTGGCGGCTGCCGCTGGATGGCGAGGGGCTGGCGCCATCGGCCTCGCCTGAGGTGAAGCCGAACGCGGAGACCTGGCTCGACTTCACCGACCTCGTTTTCATCGATCCCGTCGGCACCGGTTACAGCCGCGTCCTGGCGAGCGGCGAGGATGCGCGAAAACGGTTCTATTCGGTCGACGGTGACGTCAATTCAATAGCGCTCGTGATCCGCCGCTGGCTCGAGAAGCACAACCGGCTGACCTCGCCAAAATACGTTGCTGGCGAGAGCTATGGCGGCATTCGCGGGCCAAAGGTCGTGCGCCAGCTGCAGCTTCAGCACGGCGTCGGCGTCAGGGGATTGATCCTGGTGTCGCCATTGCTTGACTTCCGCGAGTTCACGGGGACGAGCCTCCTGCAATATGTCGCGACATTGCCGAGCTATGTGGCGGTGGCGCGCGAAGCCAAGGGACCGGTCAAGCGCGCGGATCTCGCCGATGTGGAGGCTTATGCGCGCGGCGAATTTTTAGCCGATCTCGTCAAGGGCGAGGCGGACAGGGATGCGACCAATCGCCTGGCCGACAGGGTCGCCGAGCTCACCGGCATCGATAAGGCGGTGAGCCGCAGGCTCGCCGGCCGCTTCGACGTCGGCGAATTCCGCCGCGAGCTCGACCGCAAGAATGGCATGGTAACCGGACGCTACGATGCTTCGGTGCGCGGTCTCGATCCCTATCCGGATTCGAGTAGCTCGCGGTTCGGCGATCCCTCGGGCGATGCGTTGCAGGCGCCGCTGACGAGCGCGGCGGTCGACGTTCTGACGAGAAAACTCAACTGGCGGCCCGATGGCTCCTATGAGGTTCTCAACGGCTCCGTCGAGCACAACTGGGATTTCGGCGGCGGCATCAACCCGCCGCAATCGCTGTCGGAGCTGCGCCAGATCCTCGCGACCGATGCGAAGCTGAACGTGCTGGTCGCTCACGGGCTATTTGATCTCGCCACGCCCTATTTCGGCACCCAGCGAGCGCTCGATCAACTGCCGGCGTTCGCGACGTCGCGCGTGAAGTTCGTCGTCTATCCCGGCGGTCACATGTTCTATTCGCGCAACGGCTCGCGGCAGGCGTTTCGCAGCGAGGTCGAGGCGTTGATCAGGGAGTAGGGCGTTTCCTGCGTGATGGATGGCGGCGCGCCATCTCGGGGCAAGGCTAGCCGGGAAGGCAGAACGGGCACAACCGTTAAGGTCGTGCCCGTTGGCGCCGTGCAAGTCCGATTGTCTCAGTAGACCAGCGTCGCGCCGGTCGGCTTGTCGAGCGCAGCGGCGAGCGAGCGATACTCGGAGCTGTCGATGCCAGCGAGCGAGGCGATCTTGTTCAGATGGTACTGCGCCTGCTCGCGGTTGCCCTGCTCGAGCTGCCAGAGGCCGTAATACTGCCAGGTGCGAACGTGGTTCGGATCGTCCTTCAGCGCGATCTCGTAATAGATCTTCGACGACTGGTAGTCGCCGAGCTTGCGATACGAGTAGCCGATCAGGTTGGCAACGTCAGCGACGTCGTCGCGGTTGAGCTGCTTCAGCTGGCCGATCGCATCCGTATAGTCATGCTTGTCGTAGATCGTGGTGTAGGCGGTGCGATAGGCCGCCAGGAATTTGGGATCGCTGACGGAGGAGCTCTTCTTCTTGCCCTTCTTGGTCGAGGTGTCCGACTTCGGTGGCGAGGAGGGCTCGTCACTCCCCGCCGCATAGGCGCTGGTCAGAGCCGGCCCGGCCGCCAAGCTCATGGCGACAAGTCCCGGCACAAGAAGCGTTGAGAGTTTGCGCATAAAAGTTCTCCCGTATGGAACGTGGCGATCCTACACGATTGCCCAAAGACCGGAACACCCGGCCGGCAAAAACATTCCCGGCCGCCCCCGGCCGAATTCCGGGCAAAGATGACAAACTTGTCATCCAGATGAACGGAAGCTGGCCATGCGCTTCAGAACGGGTTCAGCGCGCGCCATCTAGGCTCTCCTCCATGATCGAAGAGTTGGCGAGAGGGCGCCGCCTCAAGATCTTCCCAAGAGGAGACCACCATGTTGAAGACCATTTCCGCAGCCTTGCTCGCAGCTTCCGTCATCGCAGCCCCGGCCTTCGCCGCTGAAGCCGGCAAGACCACGACGACAGCGCCGGTGATCAAGGCGGACCAGACGCAGAGCAAGATCTCGACCAGTGCCGTCAAGCCCGACGCGAAGACCGCCGACATCAAATCGGGTGCAAAGGCCGATGTGAAGGCTGATGCCAAGGTCGATACCAAGACCAAGGCGATGAATGCGAACGCCGCGGTCACGCCCGACGAGCACAAGATGGTGCGGACGCATCGCCATCACCACAAGCATCTGTCAGCCAAGAAGTCGCTGAAGACGCAGTCGGGTCTCACCAAGCCGGTGACCACCGAGAAGCGCAGCTAACCTCTGATCCTGGCGAGACGGCATCCCTGGCATTGCCCCGTCGTCTCCCGTGGAGTTCAGGCCCGGCCCGTTCGTCATGCCTGGCGCGAAAGCGCGAGGTGCTGGCGGCGGGCCGGTGCGCTGTCTGCAAGCTGGTGGAAGCGAATTCCCTTTGCGCAACCTTGGGGCTAGAACATCTTCCGAAGCGGGTGGCAGGAGAGTTTGATTCCTTGGGGCGATTGGCGAAACGCGCGGCGATCCTGGTGCTGCCTTTGGCGCTCACCGCCTGTGGCAGTGATGGCGACCGACCGTCCCTGATGGAGGGCACCCAGGCCGGAGGGCCTCAGCCGTTTCCCGACAATTTTCGTGGCGATGCGCTGGCCCTGATGCGCAGCTATGTCAACAACCCCGTCGGTGTGCGCGACGCCAGCATGGCCGATCCGGTGCTGCGGGAAGTCGGTGGCCGGCAGTTCTATGTCAGTTGCCTGCACTTCACGCCGCGGGAGACCGACGGCAGCTACAAGACGATGCGCGAGCGCGCCATCATCTACGTCAATGGCCGGGCCGATCGCGTCATCGAGCACGCCAGCGAGCTCTGCGCCGGTGCGGTTTACGCACCCTTTCCGGAACTGGAAAAGATGACGCGATAGCGCAAAGCCCACCTTCACCTGGTGGTGCTAGGAGATCAGCCGCCGGAGCCGCTGCATCACGTTTTGGCGAGCTTTGAACGAGCTGCTTTTGCTTCGCGACAGATTGTGGCGGCAAGACCCGTGCGGACGAAAATTTGGTCTGTGGTGCGGTCGTGACGGAACAAAATCGCGATGTTGCCGCTCTGTCACAGTCACGAACGATCAACGTTCCGGCATTGCCGCGAAGCAACCCAATTCACGCCACGTTGTTTCCCGAGTGTCGTAAATGAAAGAACGGGGATAGCCATGAAAGCGATTTTGCTCGGTGCAGCAGCTCTGCTCGCGCTGGCCGGACCGGCGGCCGCAGCCGACATGCAGCCGCGCACCTACACCAAGGCTCCGGCCTACACGCCGCCGCAGGTGATCTACAACTGGACCGGCTTCTACATCGGCGGTCATGTCGGCGGCGCCTTCGCCGGCGACACCACCTTCCGATCCAGCGACGCCCGGTTCATGGGCGGCGTGCAGGGCGGCTTCGACTATCAATTCGCGCCCAATTGGGTCTTGGGTATCGAGGCCCAGTATTCCTGGCTGCCGACCAACAACAACGGTGTCACGTTCCCGCTGGGCACGCAGGTGACCTCCAACACCGACCAGCTCGGCTCGGTGACCGGCCGCATCGGCTACACCTGGGGTCCGACGCTGCTCTACGCCAAGGGCGGCTACGCCTGGCGCAATGGCGGCCTCGGCGTCAATATCGCCGGCGTGCCGCAGACCTTCACCGCCACGGGCAACAACAAGGACGGCTACACCGTCGGCGCCGGCCTCGAATACATGTTCGCGCCGAACTGGTCGGCCAAAGCCGAATACCAGTATTATAATTTCGGCAACACCACCTTCACGTCGGGTCCGGCCGACATCGTCGGCGTCCGCGGTCGGGACGACGAGCATACCGTCAAGGTCGGTGTGAACTACCGTTTCGGCTGGGGCGGTCCCGCGGCCTCTCATTACTGAGCCGACCGGACGAGCACGACAACGATTTGAGAAAGGCCGGCTTCCCGCCGGCCTTTCGTTTGGCCGAGTTGTTTGGATTGCGTGAACCATCTGGCGCGTCATTTGCAGGCGAACAGTCCGGCGCGCGCTTTCTCAGGCGTGTCATGGGGATCGAGTAAAGCAAAAATAATTTTTGCGGCTTACGGAACTCGCGCTCTGGAAAGCGTTATTACTGAATTGCCGGGCTGGTGGGACAACGGACATGCGTATGTTGGCGTCGCTGGTGGTGGTCTCATGCTTGATCGCCGTGCCGTGTTCTGCCCAAACAATCCTCAAATCCGAGCCGCTGATGTTGGCACCTTACGAGGTCGCCTTCGTGAAGGACGCCTCCTGTCCGCCCGGCAAGGTACTGAAGGTGACCGGGGCGATCCGCGGGCTGCACCGCCGCAAGGCCTGTGTCGCGATGGCGGGTGAGCAGGCCTCTCTGGCCATCGCGCCTCTGCCAGACCTTACGAATTGAGCAGAAGCTCCATCCCGGATTCCCGGTCGGCGTCCGCCTTGTTCTGGGCGGGGTCCTCGCCTTGGGCGGCCCGGCAGGATTTGATCTCGTAGTCGTTGTCGAGCACCCTTCGCGGACCGGGCCGCTCATCGTCGGTGCCGATGTCCACGACCAGGCCGCTCCGTTGCGCGAGCTTCCAGACGTCGGCTTCATCCGGATAAGCTTTGCTGATCTGGCTGTCGTTGCAGAACAGGGCGTAGGGCATGCTTTCTGCTCCGGAAAGCGCGTTAACGGCTTCACCGGTCGAGCGGTTCCGGTTCGATCACGGGGCCGTGATGAGGCCGGTGATGCGGTTCAGTTTCAGCCGGGCCCTGAGTCCTTAACGAGTCCTGAATCCCAAGAAAAAGAAACTTAGGGACTCATTTGGCGGAATCAGCGGATGTTTCCGGCCATGACGACCGACCTGAAAACCTGCTGCGGGCACATGCTCCTGCCACTGACGCTGGGACTATTCAGCGCCTGCGCGGCTAATCTCTGGCTGGTTTGGTCTTGGCTGTAAGGTCTTGGCACGAAGGTGTCGGCTCCAAGGTCTTTGGGGCCGCGAGGCGGCAGCCTCACTTGTCGGCTTCCGGACGGAGGGAAGGGTCACTGATCGCGGCGCGGAGCCTGCTTAGGGTCGCCGCACAATATTCCTCACGCTCGCGCTCG
Source organism: Bradyrhizobium sp. Gha (assembly GCF_900113735.1). Classification (GTDB taxonomy): domain Bacteria; phylum Pseudomonadota; class Alphaproteobacteria; order Rhizobiales; family Xanthobacteraceae; genus Bradyrhizobium. The sequence goes on along the minus strand of NZ_FOQM01000007.1, from coordinate 141,223 downwards.
AAGCGCTCCTGATGCTGTCTGAAGCTGGCGATACGTGCCTGCATCTCGCTGCGGAAATCGTCGCCGCGCCGGGGCGGAGGTACAGGAAAGGGCTGCGGCGCCGCTTCGGCCTCCTGCGGCTCGACCGCGGCGGTCGCCGGCTCGGCGGAGACGAACTTCGCCGCCAGGACCGGCGTAGCCGGAGCGTTATTCCGCTGACGGAGATCGTCCTTCTTGCCGGACACCGATTGCACGAAGGCCAGTGTTTGCGCGATCAGTGCGTCGCGCTCCCTGATCCACTTCATGATCCACCACCCTGTTGGCGCTATTCCACCAAAGCCGAGGCCGCGAATCAAGCACGGTGCGAGCCAGGGGGGTTGCATATTTTTCCCGGACGTCTGACATTGGACCGATGGACTCCACGGCCGACCCGTCAAACGAAGCGCAGGGCCTGCGGCTCGTGCGCGCCTTTCTGTCACTCCCGCCGGAGAAGCGGGCGCGGGTGATCGCCTTCGTCGAGGATCTGGTGCGCGCTCAAGCCCGGACCGATGACGGCCACGAGGTCTCCCGGGATCGCTAGTGCGGGCGCGAATGGCCGTTTGCGGATCGCAGAACGCCTTGTAAGTAGGCTCAAGCTTACGCCAGCCTTACTGACGTGCCTGACTGGGTATTTTCCCCTAATGGCATTCACGACATTTTCTATCAAATGTTAATTTTCTTCGGTTCCAATGCGGGCAGTGGGAGTTCCACTGCTGGAACCAAGCGTTTGAAGGCGGCTGCGATGAGCATTTTGAATAACTTGAAGATCGTATTGAAAGTTGGGCTGATCGTGACGGTGATGGGCATTTCCCTGCTTGCGGTTGCCGCCTTTGCCATTCGCGAGCTGTCGGCGACGGTCGACGGCTTCAGCGAAGTCACAGCGATGCAGTCTGCTTCCCTCAACCTCATACGCGCCCAGCGCCGTATCGAGACCTATCACGCCGCGCTCTATGCCGTGTTCACCGAGACGACCGAGGCTGGCAACGCCAATCGCCTCAGAATCGCGGACCAGAACCGCGATGAAATCGGCCAATATCTGACCGCTGCGGAGCAGGACGAGCCGGCGCGCGCGGCCGAAACGAGGAGCGTCGGCGAGCAGTTGAAGGCCGTCTTTGCGGGCTGCGATCCGGTGCTCCAGGCCGGCGCGGCCGCGCGTACCCCGGACGACAATGTCAAGGCGGCTGATCGTGCTCACAAGGAGTGTGACCCGCTGATCGATGCGGCCCTTGAACGCGTTGCCAAGTTCACGCACACGGCCAAAGCCGTGACCCAGCGCAAGGAAGCCATCGAGGGCGAGGCCAAATCCGCGATCTGGACCGTATTGAGCGTCAGCGCCGGCGGCCTGATCATCGGCATCGCAATCGCGCTCTTCATCGGTCTCGTGGCGATGTCCCGGCCGATCGCCCGGCTCAAGCTCGCGATGGAGGGCCTGGCGCGCAATGATCTGAAGACCGAAGTGCCCGAGAAAGACCGCCGCGACGAGATCGGCGAGATGGCCAAGACGGTCGAGGTGTTCAAGACCAACGCGATCGAGGTCGAGCGGCTCAAGGCCGCGCAGGTGGAAGCCGAGAGGCAGGCCGCCGAGCAGCGCCGCCGCGACATGGTCAACCTCGCCGATGGCTTCGAGCGCGCGGTCGGCGAGATCATCGATACTGTCGGATCTGCCTCCACCGAGCTCGAGGCGTCGTCCTCAACGCTGGCCAGCACCGCGCACCGCGCCCAGGAGCTGACCTCCGTCGTCGTGGTCGCCTCGGGCGAGGCCACCAGCAACGTCCAGTCGGTTGCGACCGCCACGGAGGAATTGTCGTCTTCGGTCAACGAGATCAGCCGGCAGGTGCAGGAATCCGCGCGGATGGCGAGCGAAGCCGTCAACCAGGCCCGCGCCACCACCGACCGCGTCAGCGAGCTCTCGATCGCGGCGACGCGGATCGGCGACGTTGTCGAGCTGATCAACACCATTGCGGGCCAAACCAATCTGCTCGCTCTGAATGCCACCATCGAGGCGGCGCGCGCCGGTGAGGCCGGCCGCGGTTTTGCCGTCGTCGCCTCCGAGGTGAAGACGCTGGCCGAGCAGACCGCGAAAGCGACCGGCGAGATCAGCCAGCAGATCTCCGGCATCCAGAACGCCACCCAGGAATCGGTGACGGCGATCCGCGACATCTCCGCCACCATCGAGCGGCTGTCGGAGGTGTCCTCGACCATTGCCGCAGCCGTCGAGGAGCAGGGCGCCGCAACCCAGGAAATCTCGCGCAACGTGCAGCAGGCCGCGCACGGCACCCAGCAGGTCTCGACCAACATCACGGACGTCCAGCGCGGCGCGGCCGAGACCGGCTCGGCGTCCTCGCAGGTGCTCTCGACCGCGAAGATGCTGGCGACCGACAGCACCCGGCTGAAGGACGAAGTCGGCAAATTCCTGCGGACCGTGCGCGCGGCCTGAGCCCGCTCGATGTCCAAAGTCCGGCGGCCTCGTGCCGCCGGCACGCCGCAGATTCTGTTGCGGCAGCAGCGCTGCTACCTCATGTTGTACTCTGATCCAATCTGTGGTCAGTAGCCGTCCCGCGATGCGAGCGGCCAACTCCTTTCCCGAGGGTGGTGCAATGAGCGAGGATGTCGGCGACGGCTGGAGCGCCTCTGCGGCCGCCTGGATCGTCGAGCAGGGTGAGGATGGTGACTATGGCCGCCGGTGCGTGCTTGATGCGCCGATGCGGGCGCGCATCGAAGGACGCGGCTTCCGCCGTGCGTTGGACGTCGGCTGCGGCGAGGGCCGCTTTTGCCGGATCATGCAGCGCGCAGGCATCCGCACCACCGGTATCGATCCGACCGATGCGCTGCTCGCGCGCGCCAAAGAGCTCGACCCCGATGGCGATTACCGGCTCGGCCGTGCCGAGACGATGGAGGTCGATGGGAATTTCGATCTCGTCGTCAGCTATCTCAGCCTGATCGACATGCCCGACCTCGCGGCTGCGATCGCGAAGATGGCGGCGGCGCTGCGGCCTGGCGGCACATTGCTGATCGTCAACCTGACGAGCTTCAACACCGCAGGCCAGCCCGACGGCTGGACGCGCGACGGCGAAGGCGTCGCACGTTTTTCGATCGATCACTACATGGACGAGCGGCCGATCTGGGTCAGCTGGAGCGGCATCCGTGTCCAGAACTGGCACCGTCCACTCAGCACCTATATGACCCTGCTGCTCGATCAGGGCCTCCAGTTGCGCCTGTTCGTTGAACCACAGCCCACGGCAGGCGATCCCGCGAGGATCGCCAGTCATCGCCGCGTGCCGTATTTCCACATCATGGAGTGGCAGAAGCCGGCTTGAGCCGATCGATTCAGGCAGCGAGTTTGGCCTGGAAGAACCGCGTGACACGACCGATCGCATCCTGAGCCATCGGATCGGTCTCGGAGAAGTCAAAGCCGTGGGCCTTGCCGGGGTAGGGTACGAATTCGGTCTCGGCGCCGACGGACTTGCCGATCGCGACCAGCTGCCGACCTTGCTCGATCGGGACGTTCTTGTCGGCTTCGCCGTGCAGCGCGATCAGCGGCGGCAAGTGCTTGACCTTGGCGGCCATGGCCTTGGGCATCCCGCCATACAGCACGGCGAGTGCGGCGGTGCGCGTGTCGCGCGCGGCGGCCGCGGCGGCGACGTAGCTGCCCAGCGAAAAGCCGAGCAGGCCGACGCGCCCCGAACAATCGGACCGACCGAGGACGGTCGTCACTGTCGCAGCGACCGTATCGGCCCATCCGTCGTACCGCGTCGTCTCATAGGCTTCGCGGATCTTATGCGAGGTGGACGTCAATGCGGCCATGTCGTCCGCCGTCATGTAGCGGAGAAAATAGGTATCGATGCCCTTTGCCGTCAGTGCATCTGCATATCGCTCATAGGCGCGGGGCCTGATCTCGATGCCGCGGGCGCCGTGCAGCGCGATCACGGCGGGACGCTTTCCCTCGGCGGTCGCTGCATAGCGCGACACCAGCAAGCTGTCCTGGCCGCTTGTGACCTCGAACTGCTCGGCCGGCGCGCCGCGTGCGGGGACTGGGGACAGCAGTGCTGCGAAAGCGGCCAGAGCCGCGCGTCGGCTGATCATCTGCGGGCTCGCAGGAGAAACGTTGTCCGATGTGACTGCTTCGCGTCTATATTGCCCTTGCGACATTTCCCGGAGCTCGCTCTTTAAAGCGAGCTTACATTGCTGGGCGTTCAATGTGAGTCTATGTTTCAACGACAAACTTGTCGCGATGGGCAAGAAATGCGGTTTCGAACTCTCGGACGTTTCGATCGCCTGGACGCTGGCTCGTCTGACTCGCGAAGCATATGCCAGATACCGTGGCTCGGCACACGACCAGCCTTGCTCTTGCGAGATGCGTCAATGCTTTTCCGGATCCTTCGCGTGCATCGGGGACGATTGTCGCGCTCCGGGACCTTGATGCACGCGGACTGCCTTCGCCGTCAGTGGCTCGCCACATTCTGAGCAGATCATGACTGGGTCGAACATTTTGTGGCAGCTCTTGTGTTCGTGCAGCAACGGACGCCCACGCGAATCGACCATATGGACGTTGCCCCAGTGCACGATTGACATGATGATCGGATATAGGTCGAGACCCCTCTGCGTCAGGATATATTCGTAGCGCTTCGGCGCTTCCTGATAGGGCGATTTGCGGAGCACGCCGAAGCGAACGAGCTTCTTAAGCCGGTCGGCGAGCAGGTGTCTGGTCACGCCCAGTGATGACTGGAATTCGTCAAATCTGCGGACCCGAAGAAAGCATTGGCGCAGGATAAGCAGGCTCCAGCGGTCGCCGATGACCGCCACAGTGCGCGCCAGCGAGCACGGCTCCTCTTCGAGGGCATCCCATTTCATCAGCGACTCCAACGAATCTACGGCTTCCGAAAATAAATTCTAAAACAGAACTCACTAAATTTCAATAGGATGCCGCATTCCCAGCAGGCCCGATGCGATTGAATGATGATTATCATATTGACAGTTCTAAAATAGAACTTTAGGACTCGTCGCACGATAAATCGGGCGAGCGGCAATCGCCGCCTTTAAAGGGAAGGGCGTTTCCATGGCAGCTCCGCTCAAGGTCGAGTTTCATTTCGATTTCGGGAGCCCTAACGCCTACCTGGCCGAGCTCGTGCTGCCCGCGATCGAGCGGCGAACGGGAGTCAAGTTCGATTACGTGCCGGTGCTGCTTGGCGGCGTCTACAAGGCGACCGGGAACATGTCGCCGGCGGAGTCGCTGCGGGGGATCAAGAACAAGCCGGAATACAATGCGCTCGAGACCGAGCGTTTCCTGCGGCGCCACAACATCACTAAATTCAGGATGAACCCGTTCTTCCCCGTGAATACGCTCGCGCTCATGCGCGGCGCCGTGGCGGCCGAATTCGAGGGGGTGTTCGAGCCCTATTTCCGCGCGGCATATCATCACATGTGGGTCGAGCCCAAGAAGATGGACGACACGCAGGTGTTTCGCGATGCGTTCCTGTCATCCGGGCTGGATATCGATCGCATCGCGGCGCGCGCTCAGCAGGACGACGTCAAGAAAAAGCTGATCGAGAATACCAGCAACGCCGTGGCCCGCGGCACCTTCGGTTCTCCAACGTTCTTCGTCGGCAACGAGATCTATTTTGGCAAGGACAGCCTGCGCGACGTCGAGGGCGAAATCCTCGCGCAATCAGCCGCGCAACAGCAAAAGAGCGCCTGACGGTGCGTAGCCGCGAGAAAGAACTGAGCCCGTAAAGGGCCTGTCAACGGGAGGTGTCATCGGCGAACTGGCATCAGACTGCGACAACCCACAAGCTGGCGGAATCGCTCCGAAATTGAGGCCGGGCGAGATCGCTTCAACTTCAAAGGCAGGAGAAGTCACATGCAGAAGAGAAACAGGACGGTTGCGGTGATCGGCGCCGGTGACTTCATTGGCGGCGAGATCGCCAAGAAATTCGCCGCTGAAGGCTTCACGGTGTTTGCAGGCCGTCGCAACGGCGACAAGCTCGCGCCGCTCGTCAAGGACATTGAAGCTGCCGGCGGCGAGATTCACGCCCGCTCGCTCGACGCGCGCAAGGAGGATGAGATCATCTCCTTCCTGAACGACGCGGACAAGCACGCTCCGCTTGAGGTCTGCATCTTCAACATCGGTGCCAACGTCAATTTCCCGATCCTGGAGACCACTGAACGCGTGTTCAGAAAGGTCTGGGAAATGGCCTGCTATTCCGGCTTCCTTGCCGGACGCGAGGCGGCGCGGCTGATGCTGCCGCGTGGTGAGGGCAACATCTTCTTCACGGGCGCGACTGCGAGCTTGCGCGGCGGTTCCGGCTATGCCGCTTTTGCCAGCGCCAAGTTCGGGTTGCGAGCGGTTGCGCAGGCGATGGCCCGTGAACTCGGGCCGAAGAACATCCATGTCGCCCATCTTATCATCGACTCGGGCGTCGATACTGAATGGGTACGGCAGCGCCGGCTCGAAGCGCTCGGCCCCAATGCATTGGACAATCCGGACTTTCTGATGCCACCCGCCTCGGTGGCGACGTCGTATTGGCAGCTCTATCAGCAGCCCAAGAGCGCCTGGACGTTCGAGCTCGAGATCCGTCCGTTCGGCGAGAAGTGGTAAGAGGGGAGTCCAATGGAGCTCGCGCTATCTCCCGAAGACGCGGCGTTTCGCGACGAAGTCCGCGCTTTCATCAAGGACAACTATCCGGCCGAAATGCGGGTTCCTAATCCGGAGACCGATCTCTCCAAGGAGCAGATGCTGCTCTGGCATCGCATCCTGCACAAGAAGGGCTGGGTCGCGCCGCTCTGGCCGAAGGAATATGGCGGGCCCGGCTGGTCCATCACCCGCCGCTTCATCTTCGAGCAGGAGACCAGCCGCGCCGGCACGATGCCGCCTTTGGCATTCAGCGTCACCATGGTCGGCCCGGTGATCTACACCTTTGGCAACGAGGCCCAGAAGAAGAAATTTCTGCCGCGCATCCTCTCGGGCGAGGACTGGTGGTGCCAGGGCTATTCCGAACCCGGCTCTGGCTCGGACCTCGCTACCGTCCGCACCAAGGCCTTGCGCGACGGCGACCACTACATCGTCAACGGTCACAAGACCTGGACCACGCTGGCCCAGCACGCCGACTGGATCTTCTGCCTGGTGCGGACCGATCCGGCCTCGAAGCCACAATCCGGCATTTCGTTTCTGCTGATCGACATGAAGTCGCCTGGCGTCACCGTGCGTCCGATCATCACCATCGACGGCTCGCATGAGGTCAACGACGTCTTCCTCGAGAACGTCCGGGTGCCCGTCGAAAACCTGATCGGCGAAGAGAACAGGGGCTGGACCTACGCCAAGTTCCTGCTCGGCAATGAGCGCACCAGCATGGCCGGCATCGGTCGCTCGACGCGCTACATCGCGAAGCTGAAAGCGATCGTCGAGGCGGAGATCCCGCAAGACGACCCGGCGCACCTCGAATTCATCAGAGAAATTGCCCGCGTTGAGCTCGACGTGTTGGCACTGGAAGCAACGGAGCTGCGCGTCGTCGCGCAAATGGCTCGCGGAATCGATCCCGGACCGGCGGCTTCGCTGTTCAAGATCCGCGGCACCGAGATCTTCCAGGACATCACCGCGCTGACCCATCGCGCGATCGGCAATTACGGCCTCGCCATCCGCGAGCACCCGGGCAGCGCCAACCATTTCGTGCCGGGACCGGATTACGGCCACACCGCGTCGGAGAAATATCTCAATTCGCGCAAGCTCTCGATCTACGGCGGCTCGAACGAGATCCAGCGCAACATCATCGCCAAAGCGGTGCTCGGACTCTGACGGCTAAGCCAGGAGAGGATCGGATGGACATCCAGTTCACGGAAGAGCAGGAATTGCTGCGGTCCAGCGTCCGGCGCCTGCTGCGCGATCGCTATGATTTCGACGCGCGGCGCAAGATCGTCGCCAGCGAGGAGGGCTGGAGCCGCCAGCAATGGCAGGAGTTTGCCGAGCTCGGTCTGCTCGCTGCACCGTTCTCGGAGAGCGTCGGTGGCCTCGGCGGCGGCGAGCTGTCGACCATGATCATCATGCACGAGTTCGGCCGCCATCTCGTGGTCGAACCGTTCGTCGAGACGATCGTGCTCGCCGGCGGCTTGATCGAGCGGCTGGGATCGGAGGCGCAGAAGCAGGTGCTGATCCCTGGTATCGCCGACGGAACGAGCATCTGGGCGTTGGCCACGACCGAGAAGGGATCGCGCTTCGATCCGGCTGATGTCACCACTGCGGCTCGCCGCGAAGGGCAGGACTACGTCCTCAGCGGCGAGAAAGCTGCGGTGATCGGCGCGCCCTGGGCGAACCGCCTGATCGTCTCCGCCCGAACCTCTGGACATCGCCATGACCGCAGCGGCGTCAGCCTGTTCGTGGTCGACCGCCACGCGGCCAATCTGCATCTCCAGAGCTTCAGGACCATCGACGGCCGCCGGGCCGCCGAGATCAGCCTGAACAATGTCCGCGGCGAGCTGCTTGGCGGGGAGGGCGAGGGCGTCGCTGCGCTGGAAGCCTGCCGCGACCGCGCGATCGGCGCGCTTTGCGCCGAGATGGTCGGAGCGATCGGCGAGCTGAACGACGCAACGCTGGACTATTCCAAGACGCGCAAGCAGTTCGGCGTGACCATCGGCGCGTTCCAGGTGCTGCAACACCGGATGGTCGACATGTTTATCGCGCATCAGGAGGCGCTGTCCCTGATGCAGCATCTCAATCTCAGCCTCGGCGCAGGCGAGGCGGGTATCTCGCGGCTCGCCTCAGGCGCCAAGTCAAAGATCGGCTATGCGGGCAAGTTCGTCGCCGATCAGGCCGTGCAGATCCACGGCGGCATGGGCATGACCGACGAGCTCAATGTCGGTCACTACTTCAAGCGGATTTCCGCGATCAACATCCAGTTCGGCGATCCCGCCTACCACGTGCTGCGCTACGCGCAGCTCGGCGCGGCCGCCTGATCCAGAGAGGCAAACATGACACCTGATGCAGTGATCGTTTCCACCGCCCGTACCGGCGTGGGCAAGGCCTATCGCGGCGCGCTCAACAACACCGACGGGCCGACGCTGGCGGGTCACGTGATGGCCGAGGCCGTGAAGCGCGCCGGCATCGCGCCGGGCGAGGTCGAGGACGTGGTGATGGGCTGCGCGATGCAGCAAGGCACCATGGTGATGAACGTCGCGCGCAAGGGCGCGATCCGTGCCGGCCTGCCGGTGACGGTTGCCGGCACGACGATCGATCGCCAGTGCGCCTCGGGCCTGCAGGCGATCGCCGTTGCCGCGCGCTCGGTGATGCTCGACGGCGTCGAGATCGCGATCGGCGGCGGCATCGAGTCGATCAGCCTCGTCCAGAACGACCACATGAACAGGTTCCACGCCGTCGATGAAGAGCTGATGGCGATGAAGCCGGAGATGTACATGTCGATGCTGGAGACAGCCGAAATCGTCGCCGAGCGCTACAAGATCGGCCGGGACAAGCAGGACGAATACAGTCTCGAATGCCAGCGTCGGGTCGGCGCCGCCGTGCAAGGCGGCCGCTTCAACGACGAGATCATCCCGATCACGACCAAGATGGCCGTGCTCGACAAGGACACCAAGCAGGTCTCCTACCAGCAGGTGACCTTGGCAAAGGACGAAGGCCCGCGTCCCGACACCACGGCGGACGGCCTCGCCAAGATCAAGCCGGTGTTCGAGGGCAAGACCATCAGTGCAGGCAATGCCAGCCAGCTGTCTGACGGCGCTTCGGCCTGCGTCATCATGAGCGACAAGATCGCGGCGAAGAAGGGCCTCAAGCCGCTCGGCATCTTCCGCGGCTTCGTCGCCGCCGGCGTCGAGCCGGACGAGATGGGCGTCGGCCCGGTGGCCGCGATCCCACGGCTGTTGCAGCGTCACAATCTGAAGATCGACGACATCGATCTCTGGGAGCTCAACGAGGCTTATGCGGTGCAGGTGATCTATTGCCGCGACAAGCTCGGCATCGATCCCGCCAGGTTGAACGTCAACGGCGGCTCGATCGCGATCGGCCATCCCTACGGCATGACCGGCGCGCGCCTCACCGGCCACCTCCTGCTCGAGGGACGGCGGCGCAAGGCGAAATACGGCGTGGTGACCATGTGCATCGGCGGCGGCATGGGTGCGGCCGGCTTGTTTGAAATCATCCACTGATCGGAAAAGCAGGAGATCTTCGTGAAGACAGCGATCACTGAACTGTTCGGCATCCAGCATCCGATCATCCAGGGCGGCATGCACTATGTCGGCTTTGCCGAGCTCGCGGCCGCGGTGTCGAATGCCGGTGGCCTCGGCATCATCACCGGCCTGACCCAGCGGACGCCGGAATTGCTGGCGAAGGAAATAGCGCGCTGCCGCGACATGACCGACAAGCCGTTCGGCGTGAACCTGACGTTCCTGCCGACATTGTCGGATCCGCCTTATCCGGAATATATCGCCGCTATCCGCGAGGGCGGCATCAAGGCGGTCGAGACCGCGGGCCGCAGCCCGGAAGCCTATATGCCGGCGCTAAAGGCGGCCGGTATCAAAGTGATCCACAAATGCACCTCGGTGCGGCATTCGCTCAAAGCGGAGAAGATCGGTTGCGATGCCGTCAGCGTGGACGGATTCGAGTGCGGCGGTCATCCCGGCGAAGACGACATCCCGAACATGATCCTGCTGCCGCGGGCGGCGGATGAGCTGAAGATCCCGTTCGTCGCCTCTGGCGGCATGGCGGATGGACGCAGCCTCGTCGGCGCCCTTGCGATGGGCGCCTCCGGCATGAACATGGGCACGCGCTTCGTCGCCACCAAGGAAGCCCCGGTCCATGACAATGTTAAGCAGGCGCTGGTCAAGGCAACCGAGCTCGACACCGTTCTTGTGATGCGCGCATTGCGTAACACTGAGCGCGTGCTCAGGAATAAGGGCGTCGACGAGTTGCTGGAGATCGAGCGCGAAAAGGGCGCAAGCCTTAAGATCGACGACATCCTCGATCAGGTGGCCGGCGTTTACCCGAAGGTCATGGTCGACGGCCAGATGGATGCGGGGGCGTGGAGCTGCGGCATGGTGGTCGGACTGATCCACGACATCCCGACCGTGAAGGAATTGATCGATCGCATCATGGTCGAGGCTGAGCAAATCATTTGCCAGCGGCTGACCGGCTTCCTCGATGGCGTGGAGCCGCCGAAGGCGATGAAGGTCGCATGAAGTAAGCCGTTCGCGGCGTTTCGTCGAACGGCGACTACCCGATTATTCGAAACAATTAGCCTGACAAGCAAAGCGCACGGCTCGAACCGGCGCAAAGGGAGAGAGACATGAGTATCAAAGTCGGCTTCTTAGCCGCGTGTATGGTCACGTCACTGATCGCGACGTCCGCTCTGGCTGCCGACGAACCCGGCGTGACTCCAACCGAAATCAAGATCGGCGGGATATTCCCATTCAGCGGTCCCGCGTCCTCGATCGGCCTGGTCGGCAAGGGTGTCATGGCCTATGTGCAGTCGATCAATGACCGCGGCGGTATCAATGGCCGCAGGATCAATTACATCGCGATGGACGACGCCTACAGCCCGCCGAAAGCGGTCGAGCACGCCCGCAAGCTGGTCGAAAGTGACGAAGTATCATTCATCTTCAGCCAGCTCGGCACTCCCGGGAATTCAGCGACGGCAAAATATCTCAAGGCCAAAGGCGTTCTTTCGATCGCGATCGTCAGTGGTTCCAGCAAATTCACCGACATCGCCGAATATCCGCTGACGACGACCGGTCTGGTCAGCTACCAGACGGAGGGAAGAATTTACGCCAAGTACCTCGACAAGGCGTTGCCCGGCGCAAAATATGCGATCCTTTTCCAGAACGACGATCTCGGCAAGGACTACGTCAACGCCTTCAAATCGTTCTTGAAGGGAGATTACGAAAAGCGTGTTGTCACGGCAGCGTATGAGGTTACCGAGCCGACCGTGGATTCCCAGGTCGTCAATCTCAAAAGCTCAGGCGCCGAGGCGCTGTTCATTGCCGGCACACCGAAATTTGCCGCGCAGGCAATCCGCAAGGCGGCCGAGATCGGCTGGAAGGCCAACATCATCATCAATTTTCCGTCGGGATCGATCGGCGGCACGTTGAAGCCGGCAGGACTGGAGAATTCCACTGGCGTCATCGTCGGCACCATTAACAAGGATCCAACGGACGCGAGGTGGAACGACGACGAGGGTGTGCGGGCGTTCAAGGCGTTCTTTGCCAAGTATCTGCAGGGCGCTGATTTCGAGAACACCAGCTATCTGACCGGCTACATGCAGGGCATGATTCTGGAAGGGATACTTCGACAGTGTGGCGATGACCTTTCGCGAAAGAACATCGTCAAGCAGGCCAAATCGCTCAGCCATCTCGTGCTCCCGACGGCATTTCCCGGAATCGAGGTGAATACCAGCGATTCGAGCAACATGATCTGGGGCCAGATGCAATTACAGCGCTGGAATGGCAGCCGCTGGGAACCGTTCGGCGAAGTTTTGGACGCCAGTTCCGAATGAAGCGTGAGCCGTCGAGCGGCCGTCCGGCCTTGCAACTGTGCCCGCTATGGAGAACAGCATGACCAATATTGGCCTTCATCAATATCCGCGAATGGACCAGGTGATCTTCGGAAAGCCGGCTGGGCAAGCATTACGCGAGGAAGCGGAGCGGCTTGGTGCAAAACGCGTGTTCCTGATCGTCAGCAGAACACTGAACACTCAGACCGATGAGATCGAGAAGATCCGCAAGGCGCTCGGCAGCAGATATGCCGATACCTTCGACGGCGTCCCACAACATACGACGCGTGCGTCGGCGGTTGCGGCAACGGCCAAAGCCGCAGAGGCGAAGGCGGATCTGATCGTTGCCGTAGGTGGCGGATCCGTGGTCGATGCCGCCAAGATCGTCCTGATGTGCCTTGAACACAACATTGAGGAGGAATCCGGCCTCGACGGATTCGAATTGGTTTCAACGCCGGAGGGGCCGCGACCGGGTCCATTTCGCGCTCCGAAGGTGAGGATGATCGCGATCCCGAGCACCCTGTCAGGTGGAGAGTACAACTCCGGAACGCTCGTTACGGATACGCGCAGGAAGCTGAAGCAGATATTTAGCCATCCCTTGATGATGCCGCTATCGATCATCCTGGATCCGGAAATCACGCGGCATACCCCGCAGACCCTGTGGCTGGGATCAGGCACCCGCGCAATGGATCATGGGATCGAAGCGGTTTGCTCGCCGAAGGGCAATCCCCTGGTGGAAAGCGTATGTCTGCGAGGTTTGCAGTATCTGTACGACGGCCTGCTGGCCACGAAGGAAAATCCAGATGATTTGGAGGCACGGCAGTTCTGCCAGCTTGGTTCCTGGATGTCCGCCTTTGGATTGCAGTGTCACGTTCCAATGGGTGCCAGCCACGCGATCGGACACGTGCTGGGCGGCACCTGCGATGTCCCGCACTATCTATGTACTGCGGTTATGATGCCGAGCGTGCTGCGATACAACCAACCGGTAACGGACAAGGCCCAGAGAAAAATCGCCGAGGCCTGGCACGCACCCGAGACCGAGGCGGGCGACGTTTTCGCCCAGTTTATCGGTCGATTGGGACTGCCTGGCCATCTTTCCGAAGTCGGTGTGACCGGAGAGAGGTTTGAGCTGATCGGGCGCAATGCGATGCTGTCGGTATTCACCCGAGCAAACCCGAGAGCCATCAAGGGGCCGGAAGACATCGTCGAGATTCTTCAACTGGCCGCTTAGAGGCCGTTGCCTCTGGCGGAGCCAGACGGCGCGCGCATCCCCGTTTTGCAGACGAAGGCGCAGGATAAAAATCATCAGACAGGAGCATCGGCCGCATGACTCGTCATCAATTTCCATCTGCCCTTGTAGAAGGTCCCCTCTTCGCGCCCCGAGAGGTCGGGGTTGAGACGCGGTCCGACGGGACGCTCGTCCTGCGGTCGCCGATCGAGTTCGAGTCTCCTCAATGGTCGATCCTGGACTTTATTCCGGAGTGGGCGGAGAAGGCCCCGCAACGGGTGTTTCTAGCCCAGCGCGGACGCGACGGCGAGTGGCAAAAGATTTCCTACGCCGAGCTATGGCAAAGAGTGCAATCGGTCGGGCAGGCGATGATCAATCTGGGAGCCAAGCGGGGCGACAAGCTTGCAATACTCTCCGGCAATTCGATCGAGCATGCCCTCGTCATGTTTGCGGCAATGTCGGTCGGTGTCGTCGCAGCTCCGATATCACCGAACTATTCGCTCATGCCGGGCGGCCTGGCTCGCTTGCAGGACATCGCAACGCTGCTGCGGCCCTCGTTCGTTTTTGTGCAGGACAGCGAGACCTACGCGGGCGTACGCAAAATTCCGGAGCTCGCGTCCGCGACATGGATTGCGGCGGACCAGAGGGATGAATCTGTATCGGTTCAGTCGCTTTTTTCGACGCGTCCGGGCGCAGAGTTCGAGCAGGCATTTCATTCGATCGACAAGGAGGCGGCCGCTAAAATCCTGTTCACCTCGGGGTCGACCGGACTTCCCAAGGGCGTGATCAACACCCACAAGATGATGGCGAGTTCGCTGCAGATGGGAGCGTTGCTGGTATCGCCTCGCGAAGCACCGGTGCAGGTCGAATGGCTGCCGTGGCATCACACCATGGGAAGCAACGTCATCCTGCAAGGTATTTTGAAGCATGGCGGCACGCTCTATATCGATGAGGGGCGCCCGGTCCCGCAATTGTTTCACAGGACGATTGCCAATCTGAAAGACGTATCGCCGACAGCCATGTTCAATGTTCCGGCTGGATACACTCTATTGTGCGAGGCGCTGGAAACCGATCAAGACCTGCGAACGAATTTTTTCCGACGGCTCGATCGGATGAGTTACGCGGGTGCTGCGATATCACGGACCACGCTGGACAAGCTGTATCAGTTGGCGGAAGCAGCAGGCAGGCGAATTCCTGTGATGTCAGGCTACGGTACCACTGAAACGGCTCCAACGATCAGCACCACCCACTGGGCGACGGACACGCCGGGGGAATTGGGGCTGCCGGCTCCCGGTGTGGAATTGAAGCTCATCCCTGTCGGCGACACTTACGAAGCCCGCGTACGCGGCCCGAATGTGACGCCGGGCTATCTTGGCCGGCCCGATCTGACGTCGGCGGCCTTTGACGAAGAAGGTTTCTATCGGGTCGGCGATACCGTGTCGTTCATCGATCCTGCCAACCCGAGCCGTGGCCTGCGCTTCACCGGTCGGGTTTCCGAAAATTTCAAGCTCTCAAACGGGACATGGGTGGCGGTCGGCAATCTGCGGGCAGCGGCGCTGGCGGCTACCCACGGTGTCTTGCAGGATGTCGTCATCGCAGGCGAAAATCGCCACTCTTGCGCTGTGCTGGGTTGGTTGAACCCCGTCATGGCCAGGAAGTACGCGGCCAACGCCGATGGCGATCTTAACTGTGATCCCGGAGTGATCGCGTTTCTCCAGCAGTGCTTGCGGCTTTACAATGCCAGTGTCGGAAGCAGCGAGCGCGTATGCGCCCTCACGCTTCTTGCAGAGCCGCCCTCGCTGGCGGCGGGCGAGATCACCGACAAGGCATACGTCAACCAACGCGCAGTCCTGATCAATCGGGCGGCGCAGATGGAGCTGATCTATTCGTCCGAGCCGTGCGGTCAGGTGATCGTCATTTAGGAATTGCATGACACAGTCCATGCACGGTCGATGGCCTCGACGTGGGAGATTGCGACTTCGGCGAGATAAGACGGGAGTGGTAGAGATGACAGAAAGTCGGGCCGAAATCGACACGGGAACCAGCGAATTGTTATGCGAAATCCGCGATCGGGTCGCGCTCATCACGCTCAATCGCCCCGAGGCACGCAACGCGCTCTCTGATCATCTCACGCCGGCATTACGGCGGATGATCAAACAATGCGGCGATGATCCGAGAGTCGGCGCGCTGCTGATCACGGGCGCGGGCACAGCTTTTTGCGCCGGCGGCGATGTCAAAGGAATGGGCGGCAATTCTAGTAACGCCGAAACGCCGTTCGAAGAGCGCGTCGCCGATCTGCGGACCAAGCAGCGCACCTTGACCGGCGCGCTCGTGGCGGTCAGGAAGCCGACGATCGCAGCGCTCACGGGACCCGCGGCCGGCGCCGGGATGGCGCTTGCGCTTGCCTGCGATATCCGTATTGCCGCCGAATCCGCGATCATGACCACTGGATACGCCCGGATCGGGCTGACCGGGGATTACGGGATCGCCTGGTTGCTGACCCGGCTGGTCGGAACATCGCGGGCGCGGGAGCTGCTGTTCCTGTCCGAACGGATCGACGCGCGTCGTTGCGAGACGCTGGGTCTCGTCAACCGGGTGGTGCCCGATTCCGAATTGCGCAAGGCGGCGTTTGCGCTCGCGACGTCGCTGGCGGAAGGGCCATCGATCGCGCTGGCCCACATCAAGGACAACCTTGATCACGCTGTGCACTCGGATTTCCTGGACTCAATGGATCAAGAAGCCGCGAATATGGTCCGGTCGTCACGCACGGCCGACCACAAGCAGGCGGTGCGGGCCTTCATCGAAAAGCGCAAACCGGTATTCGCTGGGCGTTAGGTTTCGGAGCGCGCCGGCAAGACGATCATCTCTGAGGCAAGCTGTGAGGTGTCGGTCCCCGCCGAGGTTCTGGCTGCGTCCAAGACGGCTCCCGCCCTCGCGCGCATCACGCCAACTGCATATGCAAAAGAAAACAGATGACAGCGATGAATCGCTCAACGGCGCGATGGTGTCCAGCGTCATGTAACGGGCGCTCTGGACGGCCCATTCATCGTTCTGTTCGAGCAGGATCGCGACCGACGATACGAGCCGCGATCAAAGAACTTCATTCCGGCATCCAGCCCCTTGTATCCCCAAGGTGCGTCGGATCCCTCCTAACGGAAAAAGGCGGGCTACATTTTCGGTATAAGTCATTGTAAATACTGGTGCCGGCTGAGGGGATTGAACACTATAGCCGACAAGAACAAAGCGGAATTGTCAGCTTTGGGGTCTGGTCGGATGAACCGGGCGGCCCTCTTGAGGGTCGCAGCGGGAGGCGAGGCTAACCGAACAGCCGCCGACTGACATTCATGATGAACCCGGCCGGGACACCAATAATCACTCCAATCAGGCCATACCCAACCGCGCCCCAAGGTCCGACCATGAGGCTGCCGTAAGAGAACCCAATCCCGAGACAGAGGACCGTCATGGCCAGTAACGTGTGGTCATTCTTCTCTTCGGCGCGATGGCGCAGCCGCTCGGCTCGGCTTTGAACGTAAGGCCCTGTAGGCTCGCGCGAGCCGCACGTTGGGCAGGCAGCGGCCGAAAACGAAACCGGGGCTCCGCAGTCGTGGCAGTCAATTAGCTCTTTCTGGGCATGGCTACGCTTCATGTCGCGACCATAGCGTTTGTTCATTCTCGGCGCTACGCGGGACTGGAGTGCACCGAAGTTCGCCGTCGTCTCCATACATTTGCCAATACCCCTTGGCCATGGCACATGATTTTGTCCTGCGCGTGAACCAAAATCCTAATTGGAGGAATAAAGTGGGCAAGTGGATTATTGCAGCCGCTCTCGTCGTCTCGGCGTCGGCTGCTAACGCGCAGTACGTTGGCACAGGATCGAACCCCAACAGCCATGGCGTGTCAGGGTACACGCGAAGCAACGGCACGTACGTGCAACCCTATACCGCGACGAACCCGAACAGTACGCAGCGTGACAACTACGGCACGTCGGGTAACTTCAACCCGAACAATGGCACGTACGGGACACATCGGCCGCGTTACTGATCTTGAAAATGAGGAGGCCGTCTACTTTGGCGGCCTTCTCGCTCGCAGAATTTCTAGGGTCACCTAGATTTTCGACCGAATTTCAGCTATGAATACTGCAGTCAACGCGTAAGAGAATTTCTAGAGCCACCTACAAAAATCCGGCGAAATCGGCTATAGATCGGGACGTTCGCACAGGATCGTAATTTCTAATTACAATGGAAATTCGAGCCTTTCTGTGCTATCAAGTCGAACTGTAATCAGCGCCGCGCAAAGCGTGCGGCATCATAGATCGCCTCCGTTCGCTTCAGCGTCGGGGGCGTAAGTGTTTCTAGAGGGGAAGGAATAGGGCGGGTCGCCCTATGCTTGGGATGCACAATGAACCTCGGCAAAGAAAACGACATCATTCAAATCATGACGGGCCCGGCCGAGACCAAGGGGTTAGAGGAGCGCGACATTCCTCCGGCATTGCTTGAATACCTGAGGAAGGACACGGCGGGACGTCTTCTCTTAGACACTCTTGCCGATCTACTCGATCCGGCAGGCGATTCGGTCTGGCGATTGAAGCTGGTTCGACGCGACCGCCGCCACGTCGACCTTGCTCAAACGGTCAAAGACAAGGTCGACGCATTCGAAAGAGTCCGGGAACTAACCGGCTCGATTGCAAGTCGCACTTTGGTCTCTGATATCGTTGAGCGACTGCAGAAGCCGGGTTCGTCATGGAAGGCTGAACGGCGACCCCGTCAATGGCTGTTGCAAGAGAATGGTGTCACAGTCGCCAAGATCGCCGCTGATAAGCCGATGACAGAAGCCATGGCAAAGCATGTCGCGGCGGCAGAATACGGCTTCACCTACGACACATTCCGGGACGTTTTCCGCGACATTGAGCGGTCTGTGCGCGGCGAATGAATTCTGCGGACCTGTACCCTCCTACAGAACCGCAAACATCCCCGGATTTCTGTGCGCATAATGTAATCATGGACTAGGGGCTTCGGCTCTTCCATAAGGCTCTTTGAAATCGTGAAAGGGCGGTGCCGTTAGGTGCCGCCTATATGCGCAAGATCGCTCGTTTCGACGGTCACCGCGCTGGGTCGAGTGCAGCGCCTAACCGCAGGCGCTGTCACTCCCCTTTCCGCACGCAACCTCCGCATTTTGTCGATTGCGTGTTTTTCTATGACTAACGCACGGCGGATTGCGCCGCGCACAACCCACCATCAACATTGGAGAATATCGCCGTGCCCACGGCACCTGAATTATTGAGAGCGTTCCCCGGAATCACCGGCATCCGCGCTTCGACGGTGAACGCCGTCTACCGCACTGAGCGGGAAGATGGCCTCATTCCAAAATGCGAGGGCTCAAGCCCGGCAGAGGTCGACACCACTCATGCAGCCCTGCTGCTCTTCGGCAGCGTTGCCGACGTTCCGCAACACAACGCCGCAAAAGCGGCCCGCCTTTATTACGATCTTCGTGGACCTGACGGCCTTCGCGCGGGTGACGCGATTGCGGTGATGTTGGATAGCTTCGATCCGCGAATGATCGAACAGCGCCTGCAGGCGGCAATTGGCAGCTACCACGCGTATGTCGTCGTCGATCTAGAGACGCCGCGCGTCTCTATTGTTCGCGAATGTCCGGGCCGACCTCCGAGTGAAGAGGTCTTCGGCGTGAAGGCCGCAAAATCGCTGGAAGACGGCGTTTCAACAACGAAGCGCATTTCCGGCAAAGTGCTGTTCGAACTAGCTGCGTTCATGAACAGCGACCATTGGGCCGAACGAGAGGCCCGTGCAGCTTAATCTACATACTGGGGTTTATTTGAATGACATCTTTTCCTGCACCGTCTGCGAAGTTTGTGAACGAACATCGCGCATTTATCCAATCTAAGGAAGCCATAGACGCAGCTCAGACGGCGCTGCGCAACGTGTCGTCGCCGGGATATTATGAGTCCTACATCGCGAAACGCAAAGCGGATATCACTAGCAACGAAAACGTGGGCCCGCGAAGGTCACATGAATCCTTTGTTGCGGAAGCGCAGACTGCGTATTTCAGCGCAGTTGAGGCGTATGAAGTTCAAAAGGAGAAATTTGCCGAAGCATCGAAGAAGGAACAGGACCGTGTCCGCAAGGAAGTACAGCCGGCCATTGAAGCTGATGAAAAGATCGTAGCTCAGTGCGTTGCTCAAGCGATTCCCGCGTTTAGGCGGATTGAGCAAACGGCAGCAAAGCTTGCTGGGCTCAATTACGGTTTCTGGCCGCCCTGCAGACTTGAGATTGACCGCGTGTTCAAAGACTCTCCATTCGATAAGGGCAGCGACATGATGTCGTTCCTTCGGCAGGCAGCGTCTCTCGGATATATTAAGCTCCCGGAGGGCGTCTAATATGAACGACTATAAAGAGTGGTCAGTCGCGGACGGAGTTGCGAGATTTGATTTTTCGGAATTGCCACCCGGTGGGTATGCCATTCGCGAGCGAAAAATTGTGAGGCTCGATGGTGAGAAAGAGTACGAGCGCGCTTGCGATAGGTTCACATCCGCGCTCAGGAGTATGATGGATGGGTAGCATCGATATGAACGAGGATGGCACGATTCACGGATATGGCGCCGTCTTCGGTAACATCGACTCTCATAGGGATGTCATAGAGCCGGGGGCATTCAAGGATAGCCTCGCGCAGCATAGGCGAGATGGCACCATGCCGAAGATGATGATTCAACATAACATGGGTTCATCTACCCTCGACGCATTTCCGATAGGAGTCTGGCATTCTATGTATGAGGACTCGCATGGCTTGCACTGTTCCGGCAAGCTCGCGGTTGGAAGCAGTATGGCCCGCGATGTGTACGAATTGATCAAGTCAGGCGCAGCGACAGATTTGAGCATCGGCTACATCCCGACCAAATTCATCATTCCGCCTCGTAGCTCGGCAGCGAAGCGGCACTTAACTGGCATCCACTTGAAAGAAGTGTCGCTTGTTTCACAGGGATCGAACCCGCAAGCGCGCATTACAAGCTTCAAATGCGCAGACGATGCGTTCAGTCGCGCCCTGGCCGAATTGGCTGCCGCCGTGCGCGCGTGAATTCCACCAACTTGCGGCGCCCCTCGGTCGGCGCCGCCAATTTCATTTTAGAAAGAGAATATGCTTGAACTTAAGAAGTCCGTTAATTACGCGCTGAATCATGCCATTCCGTGGCGCGCATCATTGCAGTCCAAATTTCCTGAAGACCCGCGCAACGCGCTGGCTGTCGAATTGCTGACGCGATTTTCTGCTGATGCCGATTGCATGACCGAAGAGCAAGTCGCAAAGCTGCTGCCTCACTTCTCGTGGGCGGACGAGTATTGGCACACAACTTTGAGGACGGTCGTTCGCCGCGTTGGATATCAGCGAACAATCCGGACGTTCGATGATTTCGTGAACACGCTTGTATCGTACCTGCAGCACGTGAAAGCCGCCGCCTGATGAGTATTGACGACACGCTGCCAATACCTGCGGACGTTGAGCGGCGGTTTCTTGAAAATGTTAGTCATGAAGTCGGTGTTAGAACGTGGCTTGAAGAACGCGAGATTGATCCGGAGCGCACTGGTCAAGCTGCGTTGATTAATTACGGGTACGTTTGGAACGGTGTTCGCTACAACTTCAAAATCTATCCTGCCGAGCACATCGGGCCAAAGCGTTCAGCGCTCGCCGTTCCGATTATTGAGGCTGGCCAATTCGTCGACTTGCTCCTGATCGGCGACGACGGGTCATTTGAAACGGTGTCGTGCCGCGCCTCATGGCTTGGCCGGGACAACATCAATCGGTCGACGGTTCGTCTTCACGCGCATCCACTCGATTGGCTGCAGTCCGGCTGCACGGGGGTTTGCCACATCGCGCCAATTAGCCGGGCGGCATTGAAAGAACTCGCCGCTGTTCAGCGGATCGAATGCAACGATATCCATACCGCCTTGGAAGCGTGGGATTGGGGCTTCGGTGACGATGAAGGGCTGTCGCGGTTCTGGATAGACGATACGCCGGAATCCATTCGCCGCTACTTCGAGCAGGCCGCTCGTTGGCAGGCAATGTGTAAGCTTGTTGCGGAGGTCTACCGTTGAGCCTTACCCTCGATAAGATCTTCCCGAAAGGGGAAGAGTTCGCGCGCGAGACGGCTGAGGCTATCGTTCGGCACGTGAAGATGCCAAATCCGGCCAACGATAATCGGCCGTTGCAGTTGCCTGCACAGGTCAAAGCAGACCTGAAAGAGCGCTTCGACGTTACATGGTTCGACGACGTGAACGAGTCCATTGCGAAAGAATGGGTTGTAAAAGACTTCCTCGGTGCCGGTGAATTCTCACTGTTCGTTGCGAAGCCGGGTACCGCCAAGAGCGTTCTGCTCTGCGATATCGGTTGCCACATTGCGGCGGGCCAGGATTGGCACGGACGGAAGGTCAAGCAAGGCTTAGTTGTCTTCTTCGCGGCTGAACGCAAGAGCCTGACAGAACGGCGCGTTGCTGCGTGGCGGAAGAAGTATGAATTCGCTGGAATCCCTTTCGTTGTGGTTGGTGGCAAGCTGGACCTGACAGGGGGACTGATTGACGCGAAGTCGCTAGGAGGGGCGATCAAAACGCTTGAGGCCAAGTGCGGCCACGAATGCGCTCTTATCATTGTCGACACGGTCACGCGGACCTTTGGTGCAGGCGACCAGAACGCTTCCAAAGACATGCAAAAATACGTGCAGTCAGTCGACGAACTACACCGGGCAACCGGTGCTCACGTCGCCGCAGTTCACCATTCCGGTTGGGAAGGGGATCGGGGCAAAGGTGCCATTGACCTTGACGGCGCTATTGACGTGTCGTTTGGCGTCACAGCTTCAGGCAAGGGCGAAAGCAAGTCGTTCGTCTTGGAGTGTACCGGCGCTAACGACGGCGAGGAGGGCACCATTACCGCCTTCCGGCTTGAGTCTGTGTCGCTGGGCGTTGATCCGGACGGAAACGAGACTACGGCGCCTGTAGTCGTGCCGACGAAGGTTACGCCGGCCAGCCTCACGGCATCAACGGATGATGGGCTCAACCTGAGGGGAAATACCGCCAAGGCATTCGAGTCTTTACGCGCCGTCCTGGAGGAAGATCGCGGCGAGCCGGGGCCTATCGACCTAGGCTACCCGGACGGTGTCCCGACCGTACCGCGCGACGCTTGGCGTAACAGGTTCTACGCGGACGTCCTAGCCAAGGAGCCTAGTGTGGACAATGAGACGCTTAGGCAGCGCTTTCACCGGGCCTCTGGCAGGCTGATAGAGGCAAGCCATGTGGGCGCGATGGGGGACCGGGTCTGGCTGCCGTGACATTTTCGATGTCACGCGTGACATGTCACGGATATCACGGCCCATCTTAGCGTGACGTGACGTGACAGGGGTATATACCCTGTCACGGATGTCACGCTGTGGGGGATTCTTGAGAAAGAATAGGCGCCGCAGGGCGGTGGTCATGGCCTTACAACGGGCTGGCGAGGTCGTACAGCGGTGTGGGCGAACGGCCGGTGTTTGCTGGGGCAGTTATAGAAGGACGCACCGCAGCGCGCCGTCTTTAGACAAGGACGCCACCGACGCTCAAGACAATGTGAACCCAAAGGTTCGCTAGGATATCACATTGGGTAGCCTTCGAGATTCCCTCGCGGCCCAATTTGGCGTGAATTCCGTCTGCCCAGTTGCTTGCGTTACGAGCCTGCGCTCCATAACTCATGGGATGGCCGCGTAGAGTGGCTATGCATGAAAGGGCAGATGATGTCCGAAGTCGACGTGCAATGTACGTTTGTGATGGAGACTAGGGACTAACGAGCATGAAGACCGAGCGCCGGCAACCGCCGGCGGTTCGGATCAGGGTGGCGCAGCGCTCACCGCGAGCCAATTGGCTGACAGTGGGCACATTTCTCCTGATACTTCTGTCGTTGGAGCCAACGATCAACCTGAATGTATCTTACGAGCAAGCAACCGGTTGGGACGTCAAATTCCAACTGAGTTGTGGAGCTGAAAACATAGACCAAGGAGAAGCCGCGCCAAAAAGGAGGCTTCAACTTCCTAGGTCTCGTTTTATCCGGCGTTAAAAAGTCGCCGCGAGTGGAAGCCGCCCAAGGAAACTGGAGCGGCTTCTTTCTTTCTGACCGGGTCTTTTGCCTGCTCCCGCGTGGCTCGACAATCTATCAGTACCTATTTGGAAAGATGGACTGTGATGCGTTTGAAGGACTGTCATTGTTTCGGTCAGCGGTGCTGCCTAATCGCTCCTGTTGGCCCGCCCACGGTCGGTAGCGGGTCACCGGGAGCCCGATCAAGCGGTTGATGGGGTCTCGCAAGTCCGACCGTTCCGGGAGGTACTTCATTGTTGGCTGTACGATTGTTGACGCGCTCCAACGTGATCGCAGATGCCATCCCGATCACGGCTACCAACGCGAGCCCAAACAATATCAATGCGGTCCGGTGCTGATCCATCGAGAACCCTCCGCGAAAGGGAGAACGCTATGGCTGCCGCTCGGGCAAAGCAATGGCCCGGATGCACGTGCCGTTAGTCGGCGGGAAGAGAGCCTTGGCGGCTAACGACCCCGCTTGGGCATAAGACGCTTGATCTTTCTGACGTTCGCTCTGATCGCGGCGTTGCATTCGCGGGCAGTGTCGAGCTTTTCCGTCTCGATGGTATGAAAGGCAGCGCGTTTGCTTTTCGCAAAGCGCTCCACCGCCTGAAAAGTATCACTCTCGCCTGTGTGGCTCGCGACAATAATAACCCTGAGGCCATCGTAGCCATCGAGAAATTCCAGACCGCGCATCACACCACGGACGTTGTCGCCACCACTGTTCACGCCGACGGCATAACCTCGTCTGGGCATCTGAAATACACCTCGAACTTCGCCCTTGGCTTTCTTGTATCCGAGGGGCTTGGCCGTGAGTTCGCGGATGGTGCTTGTCTTGCCGGTGTTGGTGGGTCCAGTCACGCAGATGACGGTGAGAGCCATAGTCGTTCGGGTCCAATGGATGATCCCTGACGCTACGGCTGCCGCTCAGGCAACGCAATGGCCGGATGGGGTAGGGCGGTCGATTCCCTGCCAAACGAGAGGCTGTAACCGGCCCATGGCCGATGTTTTACGGACGGTGACCCCGTTCAAATCAAATTTTTAGAAAGGGAAGTAGTGACTACACAGTACAAACCACCAAAGCACCTTAGCAAAGACGCCGCCGCCTTCTTCACCGGCGCCGTTGCGGAATATGAATTTGAGCCCCACCACATCATTCTTCTTACTAAGGCGTGCGAAGCCTACGACCGTGCCGAAGACGCCCGGAAAGTTATTGCAAAGGAAGGTATGACGTATCAGGACCGCTTCGGTAGCCCGCGAGCGCACCCGGCCGTTGCGATTGAGCGGGATAGCCGGATTGGTATGGCCCGCCTGTTCCGAGAACTCGGCTTGGATATCGGTGAAGCTGCTTCTGGCCGCCCGCCTGCGTTGCCTGCTAATCGGCGGTGATAGATGGCGCCCCGGAAAAGAGCGTTGAACAAGCGGCAGGCGCTGTCGCTATCCGCCCAGGCTTGGCTTCGCGGTGAACCGTGCGGGTTCTTTGCGTTCAAGCACGATGACGAACTTGAAGCCTTGTGGAATGAGCACGGCGATAAGGTCGCTATGTCCTGGCAACGGGGCATGTTGCGGCCGCGACTAGCGGACGTGTCCTAACCGGATGCCAAGTGTCGTGCTGGGCAAGAGGCGACCGATTTCATTTTCGCTGCGCGCGATAGGATGCCGGATTCAGTACGAGACAGCTCTCAAGCGCTCCCCGATAGACGGCAATCTCAGGCGAATCTGGGAAATTGTACACCCGATAGAGCCGATACGAGTCGCCTAGTCGAGATGACACCCGAACTTCATTGCTCGACACGAAGAAAGGCGTCGCCTCGCCACGCGCTGTCGTCTTGACTTCGATGTGGATAGGTTTTCCGTCAAGATCGAACGAGGAGATGTCGTACCCCTGCCCATCCGCTTCACTGGCCTCCCATTTCACCTTCGCGGCCAAATCAGGTCGTCTGCCATCCTTCAGCGCCTGGCGTTGTTGCTCGAACACGTAGCGTTCGCCCCCCTTGCCGAGTTCGCGATTTTCGGCATCTCTTAGCGCCCAGTCGATTTTGATGAGCCGGGGCTTGCTTGGAGGCACGGCACGAATCGCCGCTGCTTCCGAACTGTCGAAGTCTCGACCAATGCGATCTTCCAAGACGTACCGCAGAAGAGTTTGGAAGCCCGGCGCCGGAGCGTATCCGGGCAACCATTCCCTGCCCATCGCTTGAAGCACTGCGCTTACGTTTTGTAGTTTCCATTCGTAAGCCTTGGCGGTGCGAGCAGGTGCCTGCGAGTGCAATTTGCTGTGATAGTCTTTCTTCTTGAAGGGCAACCCGGCTTGGTGCATCGCAAGCATCTCAAGATAGGCGTCAACTGCGGCCTCCGCTTCTTCGATCCACCACCCTACGTGCTTAACGCCGGTGACGCGAAAGCCTAATCGATCTAAAGCCCAAGCCGCATTCCCCTTGACCTTTCCGCCACTACATTCATCCCAGGCAAGCGGCTCAGTTCCAAACTGATATCCGAAGGCGACCGCAGCTATTGCCTTTGAATCATAAACGCCATCCGAGAAATGAAGGGCATATTCTCGCGCTGGCTTGAAGCCGTACAAACGAAGAAAAGAATCGCGTCCCAACTGATCGCACTCGGCGATGGCTGCTTTCACTGCCGTTGGGCTTGTCAGCTTGTTTAGGGATCGTGCGGGACCGTCTTGAGCCATCGATATCTCTTCCTACAAAATCGCCGTGATGACGCGCGTGGGCGCGGTCTGTCTGCCAACGTCGATTGTCGACCTTGCGCCGTTTAAGATTACCCAGAGAGCTTAACATCTCCAGGTCAATCGTCGGTGAGACGGGGCCAGAGTTGGTAAATTTCCCGGAGGCTTGACGGTTGTGCCTAACTGCTCTGTGAAATGCTCCGGTCAACGTCACCATCGACGCACGCGGCGCCGACGAAGCCGGTTTGGCCGGCCGCCTTTTCTCAAAATGGTGGGGGACAGCTTCGCTTCTCAGTCTGGCGCTACACCAATTCCGGTCCTAGATTAGTGCGATTTGAGATTGGGGCGTTAGTTATGTTCAACCGCAAGACCCTTTTTATTGTTGGCGCTGGCGCTGGGCACGAAATTAATCTTCCCGTGGGGCGCGGTCTAGCTCAGGATATCTCACTGCGGACAAAAGTGGCGATTGACCATGGGCAGCTGGTCAAGGCTGGGACATCTGATGATGATCTTGCGTTAAGCTTTTTCGAGCGCGCGGATCGCAGAGACCTAGATTATCTTTCGGCGTTCCGTTTGATACAGAGAGGAGTGCTGCTATCGAGTTCGATAGATGACTTCTTGAATATTCACGAAATGAGCCCTGCAGTAATCGCGGTAGGCAAGGCGGCGATTGTGCGATCCATTCTGTTTGCGGAACGACACAGCCATATCTTTGTCGATCAATCGGGCAACAAAAGTCTGAACCTCGAAAGACTTCATTCGACTTGGCTCGTGAAGTTCATGCAGGTCCTTGGCCCCGACAGAAAGGTGTCAGATGTCGCGAGGGTGTTTGAAGACGTGTCTTTTATCGTTTTCAACTACGATCGGTGCGTCGAGCACTTTATGACCTACGCGCTGCAACTTCTATATGGCATTGGGAGCCAAGAAGCTAGCCGATCGTTCAGCAAGCAGAAATAATTCACCCCTATGGGTCTGTCGGCCCTTTAGGCCGTGTACCTTTTGGTGGCCAGACGTACGGGCGGCTAGATTATTTTACGCTTGGCAAAGGCATCAAGACATACACGGAGCAGGTGGAAGAGACCGTTACGCTAGATAGAATAGATCGAGCCATTAATGACGCTGAAGGCGTAGTGTTTCTCGGATTTGCCTACCATAAGCAAAACATGAAGTTGCTTTTTCGATCGCATAGAAGGCCGCAAAAAAGGGCCGTGCAAATTTATGGCACAGCTTACGGTATGTCAGACGCCGATAAGAATCACGTCGTTGACGAACTCGACGCTGCATATGGCACGGTCGAGCCGGAGCCAGGTGTCCGGAGCGTGACACGCGACAATATCCATATTGAAAACAAACTCGGATGCACGCAGCTGTTTGATTACTACGCTAAGTCTCTTGCGGGGTAGAGGTTGTTGTCGGCTCGCAAAAATCTGTCTCGGGATATTAGATGTCAAAGTCAATTTCCAACCTCCTAGAGTTCTTTCGCGCAATCTGGTCCGAATGGTTCTCCCGGATGAGCGGACCGCTCAGCGTGCCGGCTGCAATCGCAGCGCTTTGGATAGAGAATACGACGGGCAAGGTGCTTCTCGCGATAACCGCTTTCGTCTGCATCTGGGCGGCTTCTTATAGCGTTTGGCGTCGAGAGAGAGACAGGGTCAGCTCG
This sequence comes from Bradyrhizobium sp. Gha, assembly GCF_900113735.1. Classification (GTDB taxonomy): domain Bacteria; phylum Pseudomonadota; class Alphaproteobacteria; order Rhizobiales; family Xanthobacteraceae; genus Bradyrhizobium. The sequence goes on along the minus strand of NZ_FOQM01000007.1, from coordinate 113,045 downwards.
CTTGAAGCTGCAGCGAAGGCAGGTCCAACCGTCGTGCGCGATGTTGGTCTCGGCGAAGCGGTCGGCTATATCTGCTTTCGCAGGTGGGGGGAAAGTTTCGTTGCTGCTGCCAGTTCGTCCAACGTGAGCGGAAGCCGTGAGTACGATGAGTTACTGCAAGCAGCTGCTGATGGCGAGATTCCGATCTGGGGTAAGAAGGCTGCTCACGGTGTTCACGAACCAATTCCCGGTGAATTTTGGTTCAAGCATCGAATGGATTGGTTCAGCCTACTAAGGGGCTCGCCAGAAACGGAATCATCGGTCCGTTCTGGCAGTGATGAAACCTACTTAGAATTGATGACCAGCCGTGCGGCGATCGAACGGTATTGGCCGCCTCTTGGATCGGCCGGTCCAAGGGCAATCTCGTCACTCATGATAACGTTCGGAGCTAGCGACGGCTATTTGGGTTTCGAAGCAAATGGTCTTCATCAATTGCGCCGACAGCTGAATCTGAAGCTAGAAAATATTGGCCCAAAAGGGCTTACGAATTGTAAGGTCATTCTGGAATCCTCAGAGGTCGCCTCCGGGCTTAAGTTCCCAATCATTTTGAGGGCCAACGTCACATTGGCGCCCGGCGATCACGTTTTCATACCGTTGGTTGAATACGGAGAAGCGCGCGACAAGGCGTCCTACGACTGTTCAGACTCGTTCGCGACGCTTGCTATTCCCGAACCTCACCCGCTGTTTGACGTCGGAGAGAGCACGCAACTGAAGCTGCGGGCGACAGGGCTTGATACGTTGCCTTACGTGGCTCATTGTCGCGTACTGGTGGACAGCGGTGGCAGACTTCAAGTTCAACGAGAGTGGCCACCGAAGTGGGTTGATTGTCCAACCCCTAGCGGCTCCTGCACATCCCATTCTGTGGAATGATGGACGCGGTGCCCACACTAACCCGCCGACGCGTACAAGCATTCAATCGTACCAATCTTTTCGATCACGCGGCAGCACGCGAACGCGCGCGTAGCCGGGCGAAGCAAGCTCTTCTAGCCGCCGCTCAAGGAATTCGTTGGCGACGATGAGCGCTTTGACAGCTTCGCGAAGTTCGCCGCCGCACGCTTCAATGGCCTGATCGGCCGCAGCTTCGAGGCGGTCGGGATCAGGCTGGGCCGGGGCGGAAACTGGCATCCGCTAAGTGTACCAGCTTTGTTCTTGTTCGCAATATGTTCTTGTGGTTTTTCTTGAACATTGAGTGAGGTCGGCGTCTGATGTTCGCTTGCGCGTGACTTTCAAAGGGCGCGTCAATGGGCAACGAACTTGTCATTCACAGGGCTCATTTGCCGAAAGCGCTTCTTGGCGTTCGTGCTGCTCAGTACGTCCGAATGTCCACTGAGATGCAGCACTATTCAATCCAAAATCAGGCTGCAGTGATAGCTGCCTATGCACACGCTCACAACCTAACTCTTGTCCGCACCTACAGAGACGAGGGCGAAAGCGGGTTACTCATCAAGAATAGGCCGGGCCTCCTCGAGCTAATAGAGGATGTCGAGAAGGGGCAGGCCGACTTCGGGCACATCCTTGTCTACGATGTAAGCCGATGGGGACGCTTCCAAGATGCAGACGAAAGCGCGCACTATGAATTCATGTGCAAGCGCGCGGGCATCAAGGTCGCGTATTGTGCCGAACAGTTCGACAACGACGGCACCATGCTCGCCAGCATCGTCAAGAACATCAAAAGAGTGATGGCGGCCGAGTACAGCAGAGAGCTTTCAGTGAAGGTTTATGCAGGCCAATGCCGCTTCGCCCGTCTGGGTTACAAGCCTTGTGGTAACCCCGGCTATGGCTTGGTGCGGGAGCTTGTTGACGAGAAGGAGCAATCGAAGGGTGTTCTAAAGAAAGGGCAGCGAAAGTATCTTTTGACTGATCACATCAGAGTTCGCCCTGGGACCGCTCAAGAAGTTGCTACGGTCAGGTGGATATTTGGCCGTTTTCTCGAAGTGAAATGTGAAACGGTGGTGGCTTGGGAACTGAATAAGAAGAAAGTACCAACGCGCTCGGGGGGCCCTTGGACGCGCGTGATGGTCGGAGCCATACTCCGAAACGAAAGCTACATCGGCAACCTCATCTTCAATCGGAGGTCATTCAAGCTGCGCCAGACGTACACGTACAATCCTCCTGACCAGTGGATCAGAGCTGAAGGCTGCATTCAGCCCATTGTTGATCGTGACGTCTTCGCAAAGGCGAACAAATTTATTGAAGAGCGGCGCGTCGATCTAACCGAAGAAGAGATGCTCGTCCGATTGCGAAAAGCGTTGCTTAAACATGGAAAGTTAAACAAGGGTATTATAGACAGCACGCCCGGGCTGCCTTGCGTGGCGACATGCCAGACCCACTTCGGCTGCTTGCGAAATCTCTATCGACTCCTCGGCTTCACCCCGAAACGAAACTACGAATTCCTAGAGTCTCGACCTCTTTGGTCGGAGCAAAAGACAAAGCTTGCCTCTCGCATTGTGGCTGCTGTTAGAAGGGCGGGTTGCCGCACGAGCACCGGCGGCTGGACAGATTCCCTTCGCGTGAATGAAGCCATCTGCATTTCGGTTAGAGCCGCGCGCTGGACACCGCCAGAGAAGGAGACTCATTCTCCTCATTGGACGATCCAATGTGACGCGCACGTGCCGGCTGGGTGGATAGCTGCCATCAGGCAAACAGAGCACAACAAGGCCCTGTTGGATTACGTGCTGTTGCCCACGGATGGCAAAGTAAAGCGAACGATACGATTTTCGGAGGCGGCCGGGGCGCGTAACTCTATAACTTGCTTCAAAACCGCCGACGCTCTTGTTCGTGCGGTCACCCGGAAAGTGACCAAGGCAAGCCGTGCTTCCCGAGCCATGCAAGAGCCGCTGAGCAAGCGACTGAAAGTAGGCCAGCGCAAAACCAAGAGCGGCCACGGGCGGCACTAATCGAACGCAGGTAAAGGAACGCTCCGAGGAGTAGACCGTAGTTCCTACGGAAATCCCCATTGAGCTTCGCGATTTTTGACAGTTCGGAACAGCCATCGTCTGCCATGTGCTGGTTCCCTCCCATAATCAGAGCCAGCACCCTATGAACCACTGTTTTGCCCGACGGAGCAAGCGAAAGTTCGGAAAATCAGGATATGTGATTGTTGGCTTGGTTTGACAAGCACTGGTTGAGTTGGCCATAAGAGAGGGGAAGTGTTTTCGGGGGAGTCGCGATGAAGACGTTTTTTCTTGTGCCCTTTGTTGCGTGCATTTGTGGTCCGGCCTCTGCCGCCGAGGTTGCGGTGATGCTCAGTACGCCTGCGTCGATCACGCTTAGCACTTCGTGCAAAAGCGGCGAGTCTTGTGACCAACTCGCGGCTGACCAAGCTCAAGCCCATTGTGCAAAGGCGGGCCGTATTGCGCAGCTTTCCCCGAGTGGCAAGGTCTGGAAGGAACATTGGCCCTTCAGCGACAAATACGAATTTCAGTTTAACTGCATCCGTTGACACGCTGAGACAGCAATATTATCGGCGCCAATTGAGACAATTCAAGACAGAGAAGCGGCGCGCTCCATCTTGTATGAAGATGGGGAGATTGATTTCGCGGACAGCTTCAAACAGCAGCTTGCGTTGAGCCTGCTTCACGCGATTTGAGAAACCTTGCGAAAGAGGGCACCTCAGTTCGTGGCCTCAAATCCATTTCGAAGAGTAGCCACGAATCCGTTTGCGTCCTCGCGGAGCATCGTTCTCAGTTTTGGCCCGTCTACTTTACGGTTCAGCACAAGCACGTTCGCCTCGCCGACTACAATCGCTGTGGCGGAAATGACGTGGTCGAGGTCGTGAATAATCGCGTTTCGGCCTGAGATATCCGGGTTCAGATCGAAGTGCGCGACGTTTGCGTTGCGCGTTTTAGATAATGCATCGATAGCCTCGCTGACTTTGCCTCGACGAAGGCCCCGGTTGTATTTGACTAAACGTTGGATTGATGCTTCCGCCAGCTCACTTGTGCCATGATAAGAATGGAGACGGCGAATAAACTCTAACCTGTCGCTTCTGAGAGATGACTTGAGAAACCGCCGAATGTCGATTGCGCGATGGTCTCGGTCGAACAGAGCGGCGGTTGAAACGACCATGGTCCTAATCAAAGTTGATACGACGATACCAGAGCCCGCCCGTGCTGCGCTCTTATCGCAAGCGTCCGCAAACTCTTTTGATCGTGTCATGGCTCTGCATAGAAAGAGCTGTCCTAGTAGTACTCTGGTCTCTCGACTTATCGTGAGTAGTTCTCTGGCCAAAGCTATGTCCTTGTCCGTTCCGAATTTCTCGGTGAACTCAGGCATCAGCATCAAGATGTTTTTGGCGCTAACTAATTCGGTCGACATCTTCACTTTTTACTCTTCACTCCACTCGGCACATAAGTCTTCGGCGGCCACTTCCGAAACTGCACGCCTGTTTCTGTGAATTGAATTCCCGCCGCTGCTAGCTCATTCATCAGAACGGACAGCGTGGCTTCGTGCGGCTCACGCTTGCCGCCTTCAAGATCGGCCAGCGTACTGCGATGCATCTTACAGCCTTTGGCTAGGTAGTCCTGAGACCAACCAAGCAAACCGCGCGCGGCTCTAATCTGCGCTGCCAACAGGGAGAAATCACGCCCAGTCATTATTTCTCATATAGACATTGAAATCCGACCGTTTGTCGGATAAATACTGGACCTATTATTGGGGGAATTATGCAGCCAAATCAATTGCCGGAGCCGGCCAACAACAACGTTTCTCCGGCTATTCTGTTTGCCGGGAATGCCGCCTTAGACGCTGACTCAGAAGCCGCGTTGGATCAGTTCGTCGTATCTCTCGCCCGCAATCAGGCCCGCATCGATCACTTTGAAGCAATGAGCGCTGCCAATGACAACACGATCCACTAAGCGCGTCGCGATCTATTCGCGCTATTCGTCGGACCTTCAAAACGATAGGTCGATTGAACAGCAAGTTGACCTTTGTGAGTCCTATGCTGCTAGAAACGGCTGGCAAGTTGTCGAACGGTTTGAGGACCGAGCTAAGTCTGGCTCTTCTGTGTTGGGGCGCCCTAACTTCATGAAGATGGTTGAAGCGGCCGATGCTGGGCGCTTCGATATCGTCCTGTCAGAAGATTTGGACAGACTTTCAAGAAGTCAGCGCGATACAGCAGCACTTTACGAGGACATGACATTCAAGGGCGTTGAGATTTACACCTGTACGGACGGGCAGATCAATGAAATGCACGTTGGCGTCAAGGGTGTGATGAACACAATGTTCCTCAACAATCTCGCCAACAAAGTTCGTCGCGGTCAGAAGGATGTTCTCAACGAAGGTCGGAATCCGGGCGGTGACATTTATGGCTATAAGGTCCGCAGGGGCGAGCCGGGAATCCTTGATGTCGATCCAGAGACGTCAAAAGTGGTGAAGCGGATTTTCGAAGCGTACGCAGATGGCGTGTCGCCTCGAAAAATTGCCGATAGTCTCAATCGTGACGGTGTTCCTTCGCCGCGCGGCGGGGCATGGAACGCTTCGACTATTAACGGCAACGTTGCGCGCGGGCAGGGAATTTTGCTGAACGAGCGATACGCCGGGCGTGTCGTTTGGAACAAGCGGAAGAACTTCAAGAACCCAAGAACAGGAAAGCAGGTCCGGCGCGACAACCCACCTTCCGATTGGGTTCATACAGAAGCACCACATCTTCGCATTGTCGACGACGAACTGTTCAACGTCGTTCGGGCACGACGGCTTGACGCGGGAACGCCTGCCTCTCGCAAGCGGCCGAAGTCCGCCCGTCTTCTGTCGGGATTGCTTCGCTGTGGCGCTTGCGGTTCTGGCATGTCGCTTATGGGCCATGATCGATCCGGCCCGCGTATTCAATGTACGCGCCACCGAGAAAGCGGCTCCTGCAAGAACGGCACGCGCTACTACGTCGAGAAGATTGAACAGCTTGTTTTGACTCGGCTGCGGGCGCAGATCGAAAATCCCAAGCAAATGGGCAAGTTTGTCGAAGCCTATCTAGCCGAGAGGAGGGCGCTGTCTGCGAGCGCACGCCGCGATAAGGCGAAGATCACGGCACAAATTGCGGGCTGTCAGAGGGCAATCGACAACTTGATTGCCGCCGTCGAGAAGGGGCTCCTCGGAATGGAGGAAATTGCTTCTCGGCTGGAGCCTCAGCGCGCCGAGAAGGCCCGGTTAGAGCGGGAGCTGGCTACCGCAGACGAGAAGATCGTTTCGGTAGACCTGCATCCCACTGCAGTGGCTCGCTTCAGGCAGAATTTGGAGCAAATAGCCGGTGCTGGGGATCGCATAGACCCTCAGATCGCGGCCAGCTTTCGGGAGTTAGTTGAAAGCGTCGTGGTGCTGCCCAGAAAGCCCGGGGAGCCCTATATGGTGGAAACCCGTGGACGACTGGCAGCATTGATTGGCACGCCCGGCGGGCGCCCTGAGGCCGTGCAAGCGGCCTTATCTGTACGGGGAGGATCGGCCCGCGTAGGTAAGTCCGTGTTGTCGGCTAAACTACTGGTGCCGGCTGAGGGGATTGAACCCCCGACCTTCGGTTTACAAAACCGCTGCTCTACCGCTGAGCTAAGCCGGCGACGCCTTGAGGAAGCGGGCAGGGGCCGGCATGCGCCGGGCTGCCCGCCCGCGCGTCGCAATACCAGACTTGATCGGAAAGTGCCAGAACCCGCACGCTTCCAGCGGGCATGAAACAGGCGGCCCCGGAGGCCGCCTGTTTTGGGTCGCTCGCTTCTGGATCGGCTTACTGGCAGATGTGCCGGCGGCCGTCCTCGCCCTTGAACCAGGTCCCGGGCGTGCAGACGAAACCGTTGCGCTGGGCAAAGGTGCGGTGATCCCAACCGCGATTGTCCCAGGAATTGTCGTAGGCGTAGCTGTTATCCATGGCGCGGAACGGAGCGGTTGCGATCGCGCCCGCGGTGCCGATTGCGGCGCCGGCCACATCGCCCGCGACGTCCGCCGGCCAGAATCCGGTGTGGGTCCTGTTCCAGTCGTTATTCCAATCGCGATTGGTTTGCCGGTAGCTTACCCGATGATGACGATAGCCGTGGTCGGAGTAACCCGAACCGAGACTCCTGCAGTTGGCGTTGGGAAATCGGGGATCGCAGCCGCCGGGGCTCGCCGCGACCGTCTGCGCCATCGCGGCGCCTGTCACCATGCTGGCCGCGATCGCGACTGCGCCGAGGAGCTTCATCTTCGTCATTGTTGTCTCCCTTTGAATTGACGGGGAGCTAAATGTCGGGGAGCGGCGGACGTTCCGAACAGCAGGCCTGATTTGCAGTCAAACCGATGTGAGCGGGTGGAACCCGGCGGCTCGCGGCAGCCGCGCCGTTAACGCTTCGCTAGGACGAGCCGCAGGATTTGAGCGGCGCACGACGCTTACGCGTTAGGCTTACCAGAATTTGGTCGGCTGTCCTTAACCCTCTCGATGTTGCAATCCGATAGCTTGCAATCCGGACAACCGGGATATTTTCATGCGCGCGTTCGCGCTTACAGCCTTCCTGATCGGACTGCCCGCAACGGCTTTGGCCGGCGGCGGCTTCGATATCGTGGTGCCCGGCCGTCCCGGCGTGCCCATCATCATCAACAATATCGATGCGTCCTACACCGTTGTCGAAGGTGTCTGGGGCCTTGGCAAGAACGTCCAGGTGCAGCCCACGATCTATGGCGGGCGCTACGTGGCCGAGCGGCAGCCCTCGGATGTCGGTCACTACTATCCAAGCATGGGCTTGCAGCCCGGCTATGGCCGCCTCGAAATCGAGCCGCCCGCAAACCGCAAATTGCCGAAGCCGGCCGAGAGCTACCATGAGAGCTTGGGCGTGCAGTCCGCGCCGCTGCCGCCGCAAATGGATGTGCCGGTCAACCCGCCGCCGGTGATCCTCGCGCCAGAGATCAACGACCATCCGCGCCGTGCTCGCCCGCGGCCTCATGCAGGAATACCCGGCAAGCCACCGGGTTGAGAAACGTCAGAATCAACAAGACGAAAATCAACAGGAGAGAGTAATGCGTCAGATGATTTCGGGACTGGTCGCGGCGGCTGCCGTGATGTTCGTGGGCAGCGCGCCGGCCATGGCCTGCGGCTTCTCGCCGTGCCAGCCGGTTGCGCCGGTGTTCTCCGGCTGCAACACCGGCTGCGGCGGATATGGCTACGGCACCGGCTATGGTTATGGCTATGAGCGCCTGGCCGAGCCGACGACGCAATACTACTACGTCAACCAGGGCCCGACCTACACCGGTCCGGGCGCCTTCGCGCCGTATCCGACCTACCAGGAAGACGCGGTCGTCGCCCCCGCCAATTATGGCTACGGCTATGGATATCGCGCTGCCGCTTATCATCACCGCGCGTACTACCGTCCGTATCGCTACGGCTACGGCCCCCGTTACGGCTATCTGCCGCGACCGCATTACGGCTACGGCCCGCGCTACGGCTACGCCCATCGCTATCAGCCGTATTACGGCGGCCATCGCGTGCTGCGCCGCTATTACTGATCTGTGATCGCTTGAGCCGATGAAGCGCCGGTCTGCGTGATGCGGGCCGGCGTTTTGTCTTTTAACGCCTCATCAGCCCGAGCCTGACAGCGCCGACATAGAGTGAGAGCACGGCTGCGTTGGAGACGTTGAGGCTCTTGATCTGGCCGGGCATGTCGAGGCGCGCCACGACGCTGCAGGTCTCGCGCGTCAACTGCCGCAGACCTTTGCCTTCGGCGCCCAGCACCAGCGCGAGCGGCTCGCGCAGGGTGACGTCGGAGAGATCCTCGCTGCCTTCGCTATCGAGGCCGACGGTCTGGAAGCCGCGCTCGTTCAATGCCGTCAGCGCACGCGCGAGGTTTTGCACGGATACCATCGGCACCAGCTCCAGCGCGCCGGAGGCGGCCTTGGCGAGCACGCCGGTCGCTTCCGGGCTATGGCGCGCAGTGGTGACGATCGCCTTGACCGCGAACGCCGCGGCGGAGCGCAGGATGGCGCCGACATTGTGCGGATCGGTGATCTGGTCGAGCACCAGCACCATGCCTTCCTGCTTCAGCGTCTCGATATCAGGCGAGGGAAGGGGATCGGCTTCGGCCAACAGGCCCTGATGCACCGCGTCGGGGGAGAGCAGGCGATCGATCTCCTGGGGCCGGACGATCTCGGGTGCGATGCGGGTTTCGATGTTTTCGTCCGCCAGCCGCCGTGCGGCGTTCTCGGTCAGCGTCAGCCTGCGGATCCGCCGCTCGGGGTTGGCCAGCGCCATTGTGACGGTGTGCCAGCCATAGAGGATGACGGGCCCGTCGGAGTGCGAATCGCGCTCGCGCCACGCCGGCCGGCCGCCCGATTTTCCCGGTCTGTTGAAAGGCTTAGAGCCGCCGCGGGGGGCCTTGGGGACGAATTTTCGATCCTTCATGCCCTCGCTTGTGTCACGGGTCCCCGAATATGGCAATTTGGGTGGCTGCGATGGTGATTTTAGCTGTTCGCCTCGGTTGACTTTGCCCCACCGGATCGCCCATAACCGCGCCCGGTCGCGCCCCCATCCGGGCTGTCGCGGCCTTCACGTTCCATGGCCGTTTTCGGTCCGCCGGCAAGGTCCGGCCCGATTGTGCTGCCGTCGAGCGGGGGAGTGTCCCGAGTGGCAAAGGGAGCTGACTGTAAATCAGCCGCCTCATGGCTTCGCAGGTTCGAGTCCTGCCTCCCCCACCATCTTGAAAATACTTGCGAAATTTTCTTCCCGTCAGGTGCGCTGGGGTGGTCAAAACGACCGGTTCTGGCCTTGGCCACGCTCGCGCGCTGGTTCTATTCGGGACCGATCCAGGGCGCCTATACTTTCCCCCTATGTCCACTCACGTGATGCATGGTGCTCGTGACCCATGAGATGACGTTTGCGCGCGAGGTGGCCGATAGCGTCGTATTCATGCGCGATGGCTTCGTCGTGGAGGAGGGGCCGACTCGGCAGGTGATCGACACGCCAACGCAGCCGGCAACACGGGCCTTTCTGGGTCACTTCCACAGTAGTGGCCTGCCGACTGTTGCGGCGAACGGATGACGTGTCTGCGAGCGGGTTGAAGGATGAAGCGGGATAGGACGCCATTGCGGATCGCTGTCATTGGCGCAGGTATCGTCGGCGCTGCGGCCGCATGGGAGCTCATCAAGGACGGGCACGAAGTTACACTCATCGAGCCGAACGAGCCGGGCGGGCGCCAGGCGGCAAGCTATGGCAATGGTGCCTGGATCAGCCCTGCCTCGATCATCCCGATGTCCATGCCCGGTCTCTGGCGCAAATTGCCGGGTTATCTCACCGATCGGAACGGGCCTCTGGTCCTGCGCTGGACGGCACTGCCAGCGCTGGCGCCGTGGCTCCTCCGTTTCCTCGCGGCCGGATGGACCGTTGCAAAGGTCGAACGTACCGCGCGCGTACTCGCCTCGATTTTGCGCGACGGTCCGGCGCGGCACGCGGTGCTCGCTCGGGAGATCGGGAGGCCGGAGTACATACGCCAGACGGGTCTGCTCTACGCCTATCCCGATCGCAAGGCCTTCGACGGCGAAGCGCTTGCTTGGCGGCTTCGGAAAGACAATGGGCTCGATTGGCTCGAGCTCGATGCCGACGAGCTGCGCCAGCGGGAGCCGGATTTGAGCTCCAACTATCAGTTCGGCGCCTTCGTACACGAAGGGGCCCATTGTATCGATCCGGGCGCCTATGTAGGGGCGATCGTTGATGCTGCGCGAGAGCGCGGCGCACGGCTGGTCAAGGCGCGCGCGACCGGCTTTGTTGTGACCGGTGGCTGTCTCGCATCGGTCGTCACCGATCAGGGCCCGATCGAATGTGATCGCGCCGTGATCTGCGCCGGCATCTGGTCGAAGGCTCTTGCTGAGGCCGCGGGCGATCGCGTGCTGCTGGCGAGCGAGCGGGGCTATCACGGCGTCATTGCATCGGCCGCCGCGGGTCCGAAGCTTCCGATCATGCCGAGCGATGGACGAATGGCCAACACGCCGACACCGGCGGGCTTGCGTCTTTCGGGCCAGGTCGAGCTCTCGCGCCCCGACGCCGAGCCGGACTGGGCGCGCGTCGAGATTCTCATCGCACATGCCTTGCGGACGTATCCTGCCCTCGGACCGCGCGCCGGCCTGACGGTCGATCGCTGGATGGGGCACCGGCCATCGACGCCGGACGGACGTCCCGTCATTGGCATGGCGTCGGCATCGGCGGATATTGTCCACGCCTTCGGACACGGACATGTCGGCCTGGCGTCGGGCCCGATCACGGGCTCGATTGTCGCCGATCTCATTGCCGGCAGGACTGCCGGCGTCGATATCGCGCCGTTTGGCGCGTCACGCTTTCGCTTTTTCGGGTCGTAAAGTACACCTCATCTCAGGTCATCTGGGCCTGGCGGACGAAGCCGAAGGCGCGGTCCGTCCTGTGATCCGGTCTAAAAAAGCTCGGGGTTTACGCCGCGCCGGGCTTGCTCCTTCGCCTCGAACGCTGGCAGTCTGAAGGACTAAGGCGAACGCGAGTTTCTTACCCCATCATCTCCCGCACCATCGGCACCACCTTCCGCCCATAAAGCCCGATGCTCGTCATCAGCTTCTCATGCGGCAATTGCCCCGCTGAATATTTCAGCTGGAAGCGCGAGATGCCGAGCGCCTGCGCCGTCTTGGCGATTTTTCGCGCGACCGTTTCGGGTGAGCCGACATAGAGCGAGCCGTGCTCGGCTTCGCTGACGAACTCGTCGCGGCCCATCGGCGGCCAGCCGCGCTCGCGGCCGATGCGGTCGCGCATCGCCTTGTAGTCGGGCCATAGCTCTTCGCGCGCCTGTTCGTCGGTCTCGGCGACATAGCCCGGCGAGTGCACGCCGATCGGCTGTGCCGGACGGCCGAACTCCCTGAAGGCGCGGCGGTAGAGGTCGACGTAAGGCGAAAAGCGCTCGGGATCGCCGCCGATGATCGCGAGCATCAAGGGGAGATCGTAATGCGCGGCGCGCACCACCGATTTCGGACTGCCGCCGACGCCGATCCAGGTTTTGAGCCGGCCGTGCTCGACCGGTGGATAGACCAGTTGCTCCTTCAATGGCGGACGCAGCTTGCCCTGCCACGTCACCGGCTTCTGCGACAGCAGCGCGGTGAACAGATCGAGCTTCTCCTCGAACAGCTCTTCGTATTTGCGCAGGTCGAAGCCGAACAGCGGAAAGGATTCCGTGAACGAGCCGCGGCCGAGGATCACTTCGGCGCGTCCGCCTGAGAGCGCATCCAGCGTCGCAAAGCGCTGGAACACGCGAATGGGGTCGTCCGAGCTCAGCACCGTCACGGCCGAGCCGAGATGGATGCGCTTGGTGCGCGCCGCGATGGCGGCGAGCACCGTCTCGGGCGAGGAGATCGCAAAATCAGAACGATGGTGCTCGCCGAGGCCGATGAAGTCGAGGCCGAGCTCGTCGGCCAGCACCGCCTCGTCGACCACGTTGCGGATCACCTGCGCATGCGGAAGCATGTTGCCGGAGGCGTCCCCTGTGACGTCGCCAAAGGTATCCAGTCCGAATTCGAGCGGTGCGGTCATCGATCAGGTCTCTGTGGGAGGATCGGTCAGACTTAATGGATGCCCGCGACGTCACAAGTCTGCATTCCGGAAATGCTCGGTTTCCGTTTGTGCGTCTATTTCGAGATGCGCACGACCATCTTGCCGAGCGCTCCGCGCCTCTGCATCGTCCTGAACGCCTCGCGGAAATCGTCGAGCGCGAAGACGCGACCGACCGCGGGCTTCAGCTTGCCCTCGGCGAGCCAGCCCATCAGCTGCGACATCAGGCGCTTCTGCACCTCAGGCTCGCGCGTCGGAATCTGCGCGAGGTCGACGCCGAGCAGGGCGCCGCCCTTCAAAAGCGGCAGATTGAACGGCAGCGCGGGAATCGCGCCGCCGGCGAAGCCGACGACCAGATGGCGCCCATGCCAGGCGATCGAGCGAAAGGCCTGCACCGAGATCTCGCCACCGACGGGATCGAAGATCACGTCGGCGCCGTGTCCTCCGGTCAATTCCTTCAGCGTATCGCGCCAGCCGGCCTGGGTGTAGTCGATGACGGCGTCGGCGCCATGCGCTTGCGCGAATTCGCGCTTCTCCGGAGTCGATGCTGCGGCGATCACGCGGGCGCCGAGCAACCTGCCGATCTGCACGGCCGCGGTACCGGTGCCTCCCGCTGCTCCCAGCACGAGCAACTGCTCGCCCGCGACGATCGTGGCGCGCGCGCTCAGCGCATAGAGCGCGGTCAGGTAATTGGCGCGAAACGATGCGGCGACCTCGGCGGTGACGCCGTCCGGCAGCGGATGGAGCGCATCGGGGTTGACCACGATTTCTTCGGCGAGCGCGCCAGACCGCGTCATGCCCATCACGTGCATGCCGGGTTGATAGCCGCCCGGTGCGCCGGGCGCCTCCAGGACAACACCCGCGAATTCCGTCCCGGGAATGAAGGGCAGGGGATCCCTGGTCTGGTAGCGTCCCTCGATCTTGAGGCCGTCGACAAAACCGATGCCCGCCGCCTCCACGCGAATGCGCAACTGTCCCGCCTCCATGCGTGGAGATGGTACCTGCTTCAGTTCGATCTGATCGATGGGGACGTATTGCGCGACCACGACGGCTTTCATGTCAGGACCTCTGTTGTTCCTGATATTCTGACAGGTCTTGAGACGGATCTCTTGTGTCTAGCGGAAGCGCTGTGGGTAAGACGAAGTCGCTCTTTTTCGATGGCGCTAGACCGACATTTTCCTTGTGAGCTGACACGAATGACGATTGAGAACAAAATAAGAACGTGCTAGGCTCGCTCATTGAGTTTCGAATCGGTTGGGGTTGGAAGTGAAGGTCGCGGGGTTATTCGCTGGCATCGGCGGACTTGAGCGAGGGCTGGCTGCGGCTGGACACGAGCCCAGCCTCCTTTGTGAAATTTGGGAACCGGCTCGCGCGGTTCTTGCTGCCAGAATGCCGGACGTTCCGTGTAAGCGCGATGTTCGGGAGCTCAAGTCCCTTCCACGAGAAACTGAACTGCTAGCGGGTGGTTTCCCGTGCCAAGACCTAAGCCAGGCGGGTCGAACCGCGGGTATTGGCGGCGCCCGCTCGGGACTCGTCGGTGAGATATTTCGGTTACTCGATCGACGGCGAGTGCCTTGGATTGTTCTGGAAAACGTGTCGTTCATGCTGCAGCTCGACAAAGGGAGCGGAATGCGCACGCTTGTCGAAGCGTTTGAAGAGCTCGGCTATCGTTGGGCTTATCGAGTGGTGAATAGTCTCTCGTTCTTGCCCCAACGCCGAGAGCGGGTGCTTTTCGTGGCGACCAACACCGAAGTTGATCCCGCGTCAGTTGTTCTTACGGACGAAGCAGAGCCAGCATTGGCATCGACCGATCTCAAAGCTCATGCGCACGGATTTTATTGGACCGAAGGGGTTCGCGGGCTTGGTTGGGCGCCAGATTCTATTCCCACTTTGAAGAACGGTTCTACCGTAGGGATCGCGTCGCCTCCTGCCATCTTACTCCCCTCGGGTGATGTGATCACACCAGACATCCGAGACGCTGAACGACTCCAAGGGTTTCCGGAGAACTGGACCAGTCCAGCTGAAGAAGTTTCCCGGACATCGCTTCGTTGGTCTCTCGTGGGGAACGCAGTTACGGTACCCGTTGCTAAGTGGCTGGGTTCGCGCTTGGCCCGTCCGGGCGAGTACGAGCTTGGTCGAGATTGCGAATTGCCGGCGAATGGCCGATGGCCTAAGGCCGCACGCTTTGACGGCAAGCGACGGCATGCTGTTCACATCAATGTTTATCCAAAGTGGGAACGGCGTTCCTCTTTGACGACATTCCTTCGATATGACGGCAAACCCCTTTCAGTGCGAGCGACACGCGGATTTCTTTTGAGGACCGAAAGGGCAAAGCTTCGATTTGCAGATGGTTTTCAAGATCGTCTTCGTGAGCATCTTGCTCGAATGGAGCTTCATACTAATTCGAGCAGTGCGAGTTTTGCTGTCGCTGCGGAATGAAGATTATTCGCCCTGATGCAGAAACGTCTGCGCGGATGGCGCGGATTAGACAGAAGGGCACGAAGATCGAAGCTGCCGTCGCGCTGATGCTGCGTGATCTAGGGCTGCACTATCGTAGGAACGTTAGAAAGCTTCCTGGCAGTCCGGACTTTGCCAATCAGTCTAAGCGATGGGCTGTATTCGTGCATGGTTGCTTCTGGCATCATCACGCTGGCTGCTACAGGGCGACCGTGCCAAAGTCCAATCGTCGATTTTGGCTCAACAAGTTCCACGATAACAAGCGCAGAGATGCTCGGAGTGTGCGGCTCCTTCAAAGAGAAGGGTATCGAGTAGTCGTGATCTGGGAATGTCAAGCGCACCGCATCCGCGACAAGCTAACCAAGATCCTTGAAACGGGTCGCGTAAATCCCTGAGAGTCGGGCTATCATGCCTTCGTAATTGTAAATATCGCCCTTCGACGGCGAGGGCGGGGTCTCAACGAGCAGAACTGGACTGCCGTCGTTTGCCATATCGATAACGACGATGGAGATCGCGTCGTAGCCGACATCGCCCACTCTTGAGCGACGCGGCAATTGTTTTATCTTGTCGATAGCTAGCTGGGCATCTCGCGGTTGCTTGTGTCGACTCCATTCTGGATCAGATGATCTGTTCTTCTTGTTCAGATCCGGACTGAGATAAGTCTCCGCGACGTTCACCATCGTGAAGGCAACCGCTATCGCCTCGTCGCTTGCTCCGTGCACGGTCAGATGGGACGAGTTCAGCTCGTCGTATAGACGGGGAAGAGCTCGTTGATGAGCCGTCATGCAGGCCTTGGCTTCCAGGGCCATTAACACGGAGCCGACTGGAGCGCGCGCAAGCCTCGGAAGCTTCTCGAACGGTGGCTCGCTCCTCTGGAGTCAGGTGGATGCCGTACTCTGCCGCGATGTTGGCCAAGGTCTCTGAAGTGGCAGGTCCACCCGGAGTACAGAGCACGAGATCGAGATTCTTCTTTCGATCATGGACGAAGTCACGCATTTCGTGGTTGATGCCGAAGCAAACTGTTCCGGATTCCACGTGTCGTTTCAGAAGTGGAGTCGATGCCAATAGATCGAAAATTACTCCCCAGCAGGCAATCTTGGAATGGCGATCGCTCCTTGAGTGATATTGCCACGAGTTCTGATAGCGATCGCTAACATTCGTCTTCGACAGCGTTCGTACGAGGATTGCCGGCCCGTCCATTCGTGCCTCGATTGTCCTGATTATCTACCTGTTTACATGCCCGACCATAGGGACGACAAGGTCGACAGGCCTAGGGAATGTTCGATCTACCGCCACATCCCCCGCATCCGCGCCCCGATGTCGATCTTCGGTCCCTGCGATGCAGCGCGCGCGCCAGCCGCGGCGGCTTTCGGCCAAGCGGTGCGCTCGAACAGATAGACCAACTGCTCCGGGATGAAGCGGGTGCGCGAGGCGTAGACGTGACGGTCGCCCTTGGCGGCCTGGCCGTGGACGAAGAAGCGCTGCGGCACCACGAGGTGCAGATCGTCCTTGGCCCGCGTCATCGCGACGTAGAGCAGGCGGCGCTCCTCCTCGAGCTCGGCGCTGGTGCCGGCGCCCAGGTCGGATGGCATGCAGCCGTCGACGACGTTGAGCACGAACACCGATTTCCATTCCTGGCCTTTGGCTGAATGGATGGTCGAGAGGATCAGATAGTCTTCGTCGCGCAAGGGCGGTCCTGATTTGTCGCTGGTCGCGTCCGGCGGATCGAGCGTGAGCTCGGTCAGGAATTTCTCGCGCGAGGAATAGCCGCTCGCGATCTGCTCGAGCTGCATCAGGTCGGCGCGCCGCGTCTCGGAGTCCTCGTGGAGGCGGTCGAGATGGGGCTCGTACCAGAGCCGCACGCGCTCGAGATCCGCCGGCCATTCCGAATAGCGCAGGTTTTCGATAGTGCGCACGAAGTGGATCCAGTCAGCACCCGCGCGCGGCGGCGCGGGGAGCTGGGCGAGCGTGTGCAGCGGATTGCCACTCTCCGCCATCTGGTCGAGCACGCGCTGCGCGGTGGCGGGACCGATGCCCGGCAATAGATGCAGGATGCGGAAACCGGCGACGCGGTCGCGCGGGTTCTCGGCAAAGCGCAGCAGGGCGAGCACGTCCTTGACATGCGCCGCGTCGAGGAACTTCAGCCCGCCGAATTTTACGAACGGAATGTTGCGACGGGTCAGCTCGATTTCAAGTGGCCCCGAATGCGAGGATGTCCGGAACAGCACTGCCTGGTGCTTGAGCAGCGCGCCCTGCTCGCGATTGGCGAGCACCTGCTCGACGATGTAGCGGGCCTGGTCGGTCTCGTCGTGCACCGTGACGAGCTGCGGCTTCTGTGACGAGGACCGGTCGGTCCAGAGGTTTTTTGTGAAGCGTTCGCGTGCTAGCCCAATGACGCCGTTGGCCGCCGCCAGCACTGACTGCGTCGAGCGATAGTTGCGGTCGAGCGTGATCATTTCAGCGCGCGGCGAGAAGCTTTGCGGAAAATCCAGGATGTTGCGCACGGTGGCGGCGCGGAATGAATAGATCGACTGCGCGTCGTCGCCGACCACGGTGAGCCCGCGTCCGTCCGGCTTCAGCGCCAGCAGGATCGAGGATTGCAGGCGGTTGGTGTCCTGATATTCGTCGACCAGCACGTGATCGAAGCGTCCGCCGATCTCGTCCGCGATCAGTGCGTCGCTCGTCATCTGCGACCAGTAGAGCAGCAAATCGTCGTAATCGAGCACGTGCTGGGCCTGCTTGGCCTCGACGTAAGCGGCGAACAGCCCCTTCAGCTCGGCGGCCCACCCGGCGCACCAGGGATAGTGCGTCCCCAACACCTTCTCGATTTCCATTTCGGCATTGACGCAGCGCGAGTAGATCGACAGGCAGGTGCCCTTGGCCGGGAAGCGACTCTCGGTCTTCGACAGCCCGCGCTCGTGCCGGACCAGGTTCATCAGGTCGGCGGAATCCTCGCGGTCGTGGATGGTGAAGGCGGGATCGACGCCGATCCGCTCGGCATATTCGCGCAACAGCCGCGCGCCGATGCCATGGAAGGTGCCGGCCCAGGTCAGCGCATCGCGCATGATCGCGGCGTTGTTCTCGCCGAGCACTTTGCGGCAGATGCGTTCGACGCGTCCGGCCATCTCGGCGGCGGCGCGGCGGGAGAAGGTCATCAGCAGGATGCGGCGTGGATCGGCGCCCGCGACGATCAGATGCGCGACGCGGTGGGCAAGCGTGTTGGTCTTGCCGGAGCCCGCGCCGGCAATGACCAGCAGGGGAGCGCCCACGGTGACGCCATCGGCCACGCCATGCTCCACGGCGCGGCGCTGCTCCGCATTGAGCGTGTCCAGATATGACGTCACGAATCGCCCCAGTGTGATGCCGCCAGAATCAACGATCCCCGGGCGAATCGCAATGCGGCTGGACGCAAGCCGCCTGAGGATTTTAGGGGAGAGGGCAGCTCCTGAGCTTCATCATCGCCGGTGTGTTCTGGATCAGCCATCACCGCCGGCTCGCCCGCCAACCGGAAGGGGGCCGCCATGTCGTGCTGTTGAACCTGGTGTTCCTGCTGTCGATCGTCCTGCTGCCGGTGACCAACGGCTTGTATGGCAACTACGACGGGAGCAGCGCCGTGGCCGTGCTGTATGGTCTGCATCTCTCCATCATCGCCGGGCTGAATGCATGGTTGTGGTGGCTCGTGATGCGAGGCTTCCGTTCCCAGCTGATCGCGGCCCTGTTCCCGCTGGCTGCATTGCTCCCGGGGACCGCAGTGGCCGCGTACGCCCCGCAATATGCGTCCTATTTCTGGTTCCTGGCCTTTGGCGGATTGCTGATCCGCCGCCGCCTGGATACGGCGATGCCCGCAAGACCTGACGTCGCCGCGCGCTCCATCATCCCTTGGTCGCTGGCGCGCCGAACCCATCGGCGGGCACGTAAAGCTTGAGCGGTCGGATTTCGTAAACCGCACTCGGATTGACCTCACGCAGCTTGCGCGCGGCCGCGATCGCCTCCTCATCCGTGTCGTAGTCGACCAGATGAAAACCCAGAAGCTGCTCCTTGGTCTCGGCAAACGGCCCATCCAGGACGATGCCCGCGCCGGGGCCACGCAAGGTGCGGGCTTTCCTTGTGTCATCCAGACGGGCGGCCGGCCCAAGGTGTCCGCTTGCCCTCAAGGGTTCCTGAACCTCGATGATTTTGGCCACGACGGCGGCGTCCTCCTGCGGCGTCCACGACAAAATCTCGCCTTCCACGTGGTAAGCCAGGATCGCGTAAAGCATCTCCACCTCTTCTGTTGGGCACTCAGCTCGAGGACGGTATCATCGTAGCCGCAGCCGACAATGGGGAGGCTGAAAATATTGCCGGTCTCGAGGCCGCCGTCAGGGGGCGCTCAGCACCTGCTTGACGAGAGCCTCGCGCAGCGCCGCCAGCTCGCCGCTTGCCTCCATCTGGGCGATCACTTGTCCAACCTTCGGCACGAGGTCGCGGTGGCGCTCGTGCAGGTAATGGAAGATGCGGATGCGCTCGAGCGGCGGCGAGAGCGGATAGATTCTGCCCTGAAGATTGAGCTTGCGGACCGCGACCAGCCCGCTGAAGAGGTCGCTGACGATCACGTCGAAACGATCTGCATCGAGCATCCTGATCAAATTCTCGATGCCAATGGTCGCCGTGACCCTGTCCATGCCGCGCGTCCCGGCTTCCGACGAGCCGACGCCGCGGACGATTCCGATGCGGAAGGCCCTGATCGAATTCCAGCCATCGACGTCGAAATGGAGCTTGGTCGTGAATACGGCGGGCTCGATGTAGTTGATCGCCGGCGTCACCTTCAGCAGCGTCGGGTATTCGGCCGACAACGTTCCGATCCGCTGGATTTCGCCGTCGACCTCACCGGCGCTCGACAGCGCGAGGGCCCGCTTGCCGGGGACGTCCACGAATTCGAGCTTGATGTTCAGCTTGGTGTAGACGGCGCGCAGAAGCTCGCCGCCGACATATTGATCCGGAATGTCGGCGATCCGAGCCAGCCGGATGACCGACTGCGCCTGGGATGAACCGGCTACAAATAGCGAAAGGCAGATGACGACGATCCGCCACATGAGCGCTTCTCGGCCGTTCCTTGCTACCATTGAGTTCTGATGCGAGCGCCAATCTACCGGAGATGGCCGTTGCGCGGAGCCGCGCCACTCACCGCTCGCCCGCCGTTATCCGTGATATCACCAATGTCATTGTAGCACGCGAAGTGATAGTTTGCGCCAAGATCCTGCTGCTGGGCGCAAGATATGACCCCGCCGACCCTAGATCGCCCAAGGGCCGGCAGGATTGCTGCGCGCGACGCGTGCCGAAAGAGAATCATAACCGTTGAATTGTGTGCGGCTGCGACCGGCAGGCCGAAGAGGAATGTTCGCCATTTTCCGGGACAGGTGCATGAGCAAGGCAAGTGACGAGAATCCCGATCGCAGCCGCGCTGTTGCGCCGGCGGCTGCGGAGCAGGATTTCGGGGTTGCGTTCACGCCCCCGGTGCTCGCGACGCTCTTGTCGCGAATATTCAAGGGGGCGCGCAGCGGTGTCGGGCCGCGCCTGCTCGCGGCCGTGCTGCTGTTCTCCTCGGTCGTGACGCTGACCCTGACTGCGCTGCAGCTCTATCTGGACTACGATCGCGAAGTCGGCGTGATCGATACAAGGCTCGACGAGGTCGGTCGCAGCACCACGGGCAGCCTCGGCGAGAGCCTGTGGAGTCTCGACGAGAACCAGCTCAAGCTCCAGCTCGAAGGAATCCTGCGGCTGCCCGGTCTCCGCGCCGCCGAGGTCCGCGAGATGGCCGATCGCCCCCATCCCATCCGTGTTGCCGTGGGCGAACACGCTAGCCGCTCGGTCGTGACGCGCGACTATCCGCTGACCTACGCCGTTCAAGGGACCGCGCGTCCCATCGGCGTGCTCCATGTCGAGGCGACGCTGAGCGACATCTATCAGCAACTGCTGAACCGGGCCCTTGTCATCCTGGCAAGTCAGGCGGCAAAGACGTTCCTCGTCTCGCTGTTCATCATCTACATGTTCCACATTCTGGTGACGCGGCACCTGGCCGCCATCGCCGAGTTCGTCAGCAAGTACACTCTGGCGCGGCCGCCTCCGCCATTACGTCTGGACCGCCGGCCTCCTGACGATCCCGACGAGCTGGACAAGGTGATTGACGCGTTCAACGCCATGTGTGCCAACCTGGAGCGTGCCTATGGCGAGCTCCGCGAGGCGAATGCGAATCTCGATCGTGATCTGGAGATCCGCCGGCGGGCGGAAGACGACGCGCGCGCGAGCGAGCAGCGCTTTCGCGACTATGCCGAGACCGCCTCCGACTGGTTCTGGGAAACCGGTCCGGATCACCAGTTCACCTACATATCGGACCGGGCCGGGGTATTCGGCATGGACCGTAACGCCCTGATTGGGAAACGACGTCCGGATGCCGCCTTCGATCAAGGCTCCGAAGCGCAGAAATGGCGCGACCACATGGCGACGCTGGATCGGCACGAGCCGTTCCGCAAGTTCGAGTATCGCGGCCGCGATGCGGCCGGGCGTTTGCACTGTTTCAGCGTCAACGGGCGGCCGGTGTTTGGCGACGACGGGCGTTTCATGGGCTATCGCGGCTCCGCTACCGATCTCACCGCGCAGCACGAGGCCGAGGAGCGGCTTCGCCAGTCACAGAAGATGGATGCGATCGGTCAGCTCACCGGCGGCGTCGCGCACGACTTCAACAACGTGCTGACCGTCATCACCGGGACCATCGAGATCATTCAGGAGGGGCTCGCGGACAAGCCCGAGCTCGCCTCGATCGCCGCGCTGATCGACGATGCGGCCTCGCGCGGCGCCGAGATCACCTCGCAGCTGCTGACCTTCGCCCGGCGCCAGCCGCTGGAGCCGCGCGAGATCGATGTCAACGCGCTCGTCGTGGAGGCGGTGAAGCTGTTGCGGCCGATCCTGGGCGAGCACGTCGAGATCGTGACGCGTCTCGCCGATGATGCATGGCCGGCCATGGCTGATCCGTCGCAACTTTCGTCTGCGATCGTCAATCTCGCCGTCAACGCGCGCGATGCGATGCCCGACGGCGGCAGGCTCACGCTCGAGACCGCAAACCGGGAGCTCGACGGCGCGGACAATGGCGATGGCGAAGCAGGCAGCTACGTCATGGTCGCGGTCGCCGACACCGGTCACGGCATTCCTACCGAGATTCGCGACCGGGTGTTCGAGCCGTTCTTCACCACCAAGGGGGTCGGTCGCGGCACCGGACTTGGACTGAGCATGGTTTACGGCTTCGCCAAGCAGACCGGTGGCACCGTCGCGATCGAGAGCGAGGAGGGACGCGGTACGGTGGTGAGGCTGTTGCTGCCGCGATCGGCGGGCGATGCGACCGCGAGAACCGGACCGGCGCCGGCGCCCGCGCTGACCCATGGACACGAGACCATCCTCGTGGTGGAGGATGATCCGCTGGTGCAGGGCTACGTCATCGCCCAGCTCGGCAGCCTAGGCTATCGCACGCTGCTGGCCAGCGATGGCGCAACCGCGCTGGCGTTGGTCGACCGGGGACCGAGCTTCGATCTTCTGTTTACCGACATCATCATGCCAGGCGGCATGAATGGGCGGGAATTGGCAGACGCGGTCCGGCTCCGTCGGCCGGGCGTGCGGGTGCTCTACACGTCAGGCTATGCCGACAACGCCATCGTTCACGACGGACACCTCGATCCCGGCGTGGCGCTGCTCCGCAAGCCGTACCGGAAGGCTGACCTGTCGCGGAAGATTCGCGAAATGCTCGGGGGCGAGGTGGCGCTCTGAGGGATGCGCGCGATGTCGGCGAAATGGCCTGGCCAATGAAAAGGCGCGGCGGGAAGATCCCGTCGCGCCCGATTTCTTGCTCGCTGGTCCAGGGCTGAGAGCGCCCCGATGCCAAGCCTCTTTCAAAGCCTAGCGGGCGATCCCAGCGAGGTGACAGCGCTCGGTAAAAGACACTGGATCACCTCCTTTCGTTGATTGCGGGAGATCTCAATATAGGCTGGATGGCCGCGCCTGTTAAGGGGAGGCGGCACTTGGGGGAACCGGGCCTGTGCGCAAGGCCGGAAAGCCTGCGAAAGCCGTCCCTCCGGCAGTTGAGGCCGCCGCCCGGCCGTGTTAGGGAGCCCCTGTCGCGGGTGTAGCTCAATGGTAGAGCAGCAGCCTTCCAAGCTGAATACGAGGGTTCGATTCCCTTCACCCGCTCCAGACATCTCGGAATGCGACGCCTCCAACTCAATCCTTCAACGCATACGCGATGACGCAATCACCGCGCTTGGTACCGACCGAGCCGTGGCCGCCGGCAGCGGTGACGAGATATCGCTTGCCGTCAGCCTTGCGCGAGCACCAGACTGATCAAGGCGTAGAGAAGGGCCGTGATGAAGAGTGCCCTGGATCGCCGCATGGGCTGCTCCGGTGCGGCAGAGGGATCAAGCCCGTCCAGTGCAAACGCGCAGGCGACGCTCGCTTTCGTTCACCGTGGTCCCATCAACCACAGTTTGTAACGTTTCAACTGCCGCACCGACGCAGCATCTGCGCGTATGATCTCGTCCGTCTTATCCCCGTCATGCGGCGCGTTGCTGATCAGGATTTTGATCGCCTTCCTCGATCTTGACCCCGAAGCAGACGCGTTGCGGCGAGGCGAGGGACCTCGCCTCCGCTTTTTCCAAATCTCAGCCTGTCGGTTCCGTGAGGTGCATAGGTCAGAATTTTAGTTGCGCACCTCAAAACTTGCAGGCAGGATCGTCCTCAACAATAAGAGCCTGTTGGGAGGATGTGATGAGGCTGCTCGCCAAGCTGGGACTCACCGCTGCCGCATGCCTGCTTTTGGCCAATTCCGCGCTGGCCGATACGACCGTCAAATGGCTGCACATCGAGGTCAATCCGGCTCAGGTGAAGATCTGGGAGGAGGTCGCGCGCGCCTATGAGGCGTCGCATCCCGGCGTGAAGGTCGAGATGCAGTTCCTGGAGAACGAGGCCTACAAGGCCAAGCTGCCGACCATCCTGCAGTCCAAGGACCGGCCGAACATCATCTACAGCTGGGCCGGCGGCGTCTTGAAGACCCAGATCGAAGCCGGCGTGCTGGAAGATATCACTGATTCTGTGAAGAGCGACGGCTATAGCGACACGATCGCACCGGCGGCGCTTGCCGCCTTCACCCAGAACGGCCGCGTCTTCGGACTTCCGATCTCGCTCTCGCAGGTCGGCTTCCTCTACAACAAGGATTTGATGGCCAAGGCGAAGGTCGATTCCGCGGCGATCAAAACGTGGGATGATCTGCTTGCTGCAGTGAAGACGCTCAAGGCAGCCGGCGTTACGCCGATTGTGGTTGGCGGCGCCGATAAGTGGCCGCTGCATTTCTACTGGACCCATCTCGCCGTGCGCATTGGCGGCAAGCCGGCCTTCGATGCAGCGCTGAAGGGTGAAAACGGCGGCTTCGCAGGCGACACCTTCCAGAAATCCGGTGAGCTGTTCAAGCAGCTCGTCGATCTCCAGCCGTTCCAGAACGGCTTCCTCGGCTTCAAGAACCCGCAGGCCGTCGGCTATTTCGGTGACGGCAAGGCCGCGATGATCCTGGCGATCTCCTCCTTCTATCACACCCAGCGCGCGCTCGCCGCCGACAAAGTCGGTCTTTCCGACGACAAGCTTGGCTGGTTCGATTTTCCGGTCGTACCCGGCGGCAAGGGTGAGCCGTCAGACACCCTCGGCGGCATCACCGGCTGGCTGGTCACCAAGGACTCGCCCAAGGAGGCCGTCGACTTCCTGAAGTACTTCATCTCCAAGGACGTGCAGGCGCGGCTCGCCGCCGGCAACTTCATCGTTCCCGTCGTCAAGGGCGGCGAGGCGGGCCTCAAGAGCGACTTCATGAAGCTGATCGCGTCCAATCTCGCAAAGTCGAAGTACCACCAGAACTTCTATGACCAGAGCCTCGGCCCCTCCGTCGGCCGCGTCGTCAACGACGTCTCGGCGGAGATCGCCGGCGGCAGCATGACCCCGCAGGACGCGGCGAAAGCGATCGAGGCGGCGTACAAGCAGGGTAACTGACCGTGGCGCGACGGATCGCAATGCCATCGCCGGTCGGCGTTGCTGGCGAGGCGGCCCCCCAGGCCGCCGTGCGCGGCCCGAACTGGGACAATCGCTTCACCGTGCTGATCCTGTTCCTGCCGCCGGCACTGCTGCTTTTCACGTTGTTCGTGGTGCTGCCGATCGGCGAGGCCGCCTGGTACTCGGGCTTCAACTGGAACGGTTTCGGCAGGCCGACCCACTGGATCGGCTTCGACAATTATCGCTTCGTGCTGGAAACGCGCGCCTTCTGGCTCGCGCTGCGCAACAACGGGCTGATCATTGTCGTCTCGCTCGCGGTCCAGTTGCCGCTCGCCCTGACCCTGGCCTTGATGCTGGCCGACAAGTTTCGGGGCGCGGTGGCGCTGCGCATGCTGTTCTTCATGCCCTATATTCTGGCGGAGATCGCGACCGGCTTGATCTTCTCCTTCGTCTATGACGGCGATTACGGTCTCGTCGCATCGATCTGGCGCACCTTCGGCGCCGAGCCGCCGCATCTGTTGGCCTCGACCGACACGGCGATGCTGGCGGTGCTGATCGTGATCGTCTGGAAGTACTTTGGCTTCCACATGATGCTGTTCATCGCGGCGCTCCAGAGCCTCGACAAGAGCCTGGTCGAGGCGGCCCGGATCGACGGCGCAACGCGCTCGCAAGCCCTGCGCCATGTCGTCATCCCCTTGCTCTATCCGACCATCCGGCTCTCGGTGTTCTTCGCGGTGGTCGGCTCGCTGCAGCTGTTCGATCTCGTGATGCCGCTGACGCGCGGGGGACCAGCGGATTCCTCCAATACGATGGTGAGCTTCCTTTACAACAACGGAATTTCGCGCATGCGGGTCGGCTATGGCAGCGCCATCGGCGTCATCCTGTTCGCGATCTGTGTGATCTTTGCCTTCACCTACAAGCGATGGTTCATGCGCGATGAGTAATGCCGAAACCACAAGCGCGCCGTTGGATCCCGCCGTACCGTTCAAGGCGGTGTTCCTCGCAATCGTTGCCATCTTCGTGCTGGTGCCGCTGCTCGCGACCCTGCTCGGCGGCTTCAAATCGCTCGGCGAATTGCGCGTCAATCCGTTCGGCCTGCCGCAGCACTGGGAGTGGCGGAATTATGCCGACATCCTGTTTTCGGGGCGTTACTGGCAACTCCTGCGCAACTCGCTGATCATCTCGACACTCACGGTGACATTGACCCTGATCGTGGCCTCGATGGCGGCGTTCACCTTCGCCCATATCAGGTTCTTCGGCAGTTCGATGTTGCTGAGCTATTTGACGCTCGGCCTGTTGTTTCCGGCCGCGACGGCCGTGCTGCCGTTGTTCATCAAGGTGCGCGATCTCGGGCTGCTCGACACTTATTTCGGCGTCGCGCTGCCGCAGGTGGCCTTCAGCCTTGCCATGAGCGTGCTGCTGTTGCGGCGCTTCTTCAAGGACATTCCCCATGAGCTGCTGGAAGCGGCGCTCGTCGATGGCTGCAGCTACATCAAGTTCTTTCGCTACGTGACGCTGCCACTGTCTCGGCCGATTCTCGCGACGGTGGGCACCATCACCTTCGTCAACAGCTGGAACGCCTATTTGCTGCCGCTGGTGATGCTCAACACCGATGCGCTCTATCCCTGGCCGCTCGGCATCATGGTTTATCAGGGCGAATATTCCTCCGAATGGCACCTGATCCTCGCCTTCATCACGCTCACCATCCTGCCGACGATCATTCTGTTCCTGCTGGCGCAGAAGCACATCGTTGCCGGCCTCACCGCAGGCGCGGTCAAGGGATGAACGAGACCTCACGGAGAAAAAAATGAGAAAAGTCGGCGTCGGAATCATCGGCTGCGGTGTGATCAGCACCGCCTACCTCAAGGCGGCGCAGCGCTTCCCGGTCATGGAGGTGAGGGCGCTGGCGGACATGCGCAGCGATGTCGCGGAGCGCCAGGGCGCCGCTTTCGGGCTGCCGGCGATGCGGGTCGACCAGCTGCTTAAACGTGACGACGTCGAGATCGTCATCAATCTCACCGTACCGCTCGCCCACACCGACGTCAGCCTCGCCGTGTTGAACGCCGGCAAGCATGTCCATTCCGAAAAACCGCTCGGCATCAACGTCGCGGAAGCCCGCAAGGTCTTGGATCTCGCCGCGCAGAAGGGACTTCGCGTCGGCTGTGCGCCGGACACGTTCCTCGGCGGCGGGCACCAGACCGCGCGCAAGCTGATCGATGACGGCGCGATCGGCACGCCCGTCGCAGGCAGCGCCTTCTTCGGCTGCCCCGGCCACGAGCGTTGGCATCCGGCGCCGGGATTCTACTACCTGCGCGGCGGCGGGCCGATGCTCGACATGGGCCCGTACTACATCACCGATCTCGTGCAGTTGCTCGGTCCGGTCGCAAGCGTCATGGGCTCGACCGCGCGCCCGAGATCCGAGCGTCTGGTCACCAGCCAGCCGATGAACGGCACCTTGATCCCGGTCGAGGTCTCGACCCACGTCGCAGGGACGCTCGAATTCGAGAGCGGGGCCGTCGTCTCGATCACGATGAGCTTCGATGTGCCGAAACACCGCCATGCGCCGATCGAGATCTACGGCGACAAGGGCAGCATGCTGGTGCCGGACCCGAACCGCTTCGGCGGCGAGGTGCTGGTCGCGAAGACCGGCGGCGAATTCGAGACGATGCCACTGACACACGGTCATGTCGAAGGCGAGTTCCGCTCCATCGGCGTCGCCGACATGGCGTCCGCGATCCTCAACGACCGGCCCCACCGCGCCAGCGGCGCGCTGGCCTTCCACGTGCTTGAGGTGATGGAGGCGTTCCAGACGTCCGCCGACGAAGGACGGCGCGTCAAGATCGAGAACCGCGTCGAGCGGCCTGCGATGCTGCCGGCCGGACGTGAAACCGGGCAGATCGACTGAGGTAATGACCATGCGCAAGGCAATGATAGTCTGGGGCGGCTGGCCGGGACACGATCCCGATCTCTGTGCCTCGATGATCCGCGGCTGGCTGAAGGCGGAAGGGTTTGAGGTCCGGATCGAAACGACGACAGAGGCGTTCGGCGATCCCGCAATACATGATCTCTCGTTGATCATCCCGATCTACACCATGTCGAAGATCGAGAAGGCGGACGCGCTCAATCTCTGCGCGGCGGTGCGTGGCGGCGTCGGGCTCGCCGGTCACCATGGCGGCATGTGCGATGCGTTTCGCGATTCCGTGGACTATCAGTTCCTGTGCGGCGGGCAGTGGGTTGCCCATCCCGGCAACATCATCGACTACAAGGTCGATGTGACGAAGCCTGACGACCCCATCATGAGGGGCCTGCAGAGTTTCGAGCACCGTTCCGAGCAATATTACATGCATGTCGACCCCGCCATCGAGGTGTTGGCGACGACGACCTTCACCGGCGAGCACGCGTCATGGATCGATGGCGTGGTGATGCCTGTCGTCTGGAAGAAACGGTACGGCGCGGGCAGGGTGTTCTATTCCTCGCTCGGCCACCGCGCCTATGAGCTCGACGTCCCGGAGATCCGGACGTTGATGACGCGCGGCATGCTGTGGGCGGCGCGCGAATGAGTTCTGATGCGGCGCAACCGGCGGTTCGCGCCACGCTTGAGGACGTCGCGCGTGCGGCGGGCGTTTCGCTCGCCACCGTCGACCGCGTCGTCAACCGGCGCGAGGGCGTGCGTGCCAAGACCGTCGCGCGTGTCGAGGCTGCAGTGGCCAAGCTCGGCTACCATGCGGATGTCGCGGCCGCGCGGCTCGCGCGCGGGCAGAGCTTTCGCTTCGCATTCGTGCTGCCGTCCGGCAGCAACAGCTTCATGACCAATCTGACCGAGCAGGTCCAGCGCACCGCAGACTGGCTCGCCGGTCAGCGCGGCTTCATCGATATCGTCCATGTCGACGTGTTCGATCCTGACGTGCTGGCTGGCGTGCTGGAGGATCTGTCGCCGGCCTATCAGGGTGTCGCGGTCATTGCGCTCGACCATCCCAGAGTGCGGGCCGCGATCGACGAGCTCACCGGGCGTGGCGTTGCCGTGGTGACCCTCGTGTCGGATGTGCCGAGCTCGCGCCGCCTGCGTTATGTCGGCATCGACAACCCGGCCGCGGGACGCACTGCATCGACGCTGATGGGGCGCTTCCTTGCCGGGCGCGAGGGGACGGTCGCCGTGATCGCCGGATCGTTGTCGCTGCGCGATCATACCGAGCGCCAGTTCGGCTTCCATCAGATCCTGTCGAGCGAGTATCCGAACCTGCGCGCGCTCCCGGTCATCGAGGGCCGCGACGACAGCGCGCGCACGCGAGAGCTCACCCTCGGGTTGCTCGCGCGCCATGCCGATCTCCGCGGCATTTATTGTTGCGGCGCCGGAAACCGCGGCATCGCCGATGCGCTCGAGGCGTCCGGCCGCGCCCGCGAGGTGGTGTGGATCACCCACGAGTTGACGCAGCACACGCGACGTTTCCTGGTTCGCGGCACGTGCGACGCCATCATCAATCAGGATCCCGGCCACGAGGCGCGCTCCGCGGCGCGGGTGCTGCTGGCCCATTGCATGGAAGAGCCGATCAGCCACGATCAGGAGCGCATCCGTATCGACATTTTCTTGCGGGATAATCTTCCGTAAGTTGAGGAAATCGATATTCGTCTTGCTGGGCCGGATGACATCAGGAGCGGCCTGAAGGCCGCCCCGGCTCGTGTCCAATTCGGGAACCAGTTCAGTCATGTATCTCGGCATCGATCTCGGGACCTCGGCGGTCAAGACCGTTCTGGTCGACCATACCCAACGCGTGATCGCGAGCGAGAGCCGGGCGTTGACGATCGCCTCGCCGCATCCAGGCTATTACGAGCAGGATCCCGCACAGTGGATCGAGGCGACCTTCGCCACGCTGGACGCGTTGAAGGCGTCGCATGGAAAAGAGCTGGCGGCGATCCAGGGCATCGGGCTATCAGGCCAGATGCATGGCGCGACGCTGCTCGACGCGCGGGACAGGCCGCTGCGGCCATGCATCCTGTGGAACGACGGACGCTCCGCCGCGGAGTGCCGGATCCTCGAACAACGCTGGCCAGCTTTGCGTGCCACGACCGGCAACAAGGCGATGCCCGGATTCACGGCGCCAAAGCTGCTGTGGATCGCCGCGCATGAGCCCGGGATTTTTGCGGCGACGAGAATTGTCCTGCAACCGAAAGCCTATCTGCGCCTGGTGCTGTCAGGCGAGGCGATCGAGGACGTCTCGGATGCATCGGGATCCCTCTGGCTCGACGCGGCGCGCCGGGACTGGTCGGATGCGGCATTGGCTGCGACGGGCCTGTCGCGCGCGCACATGCCGCGTCTGGTCGAGGGATGTGCGCCGGCGGCAACGTTGCGACCTGAACTGGCGCAGCGCTGGGGCATGGCGAGGTGCCCCATGATCGCCGGCGGTGCCGGCGACAATCCGGCCGGCGCGATCGGCATCGGCGCGATCACGCCGGGAACGGGGTTCATCTCGCTGGGCACCTCGGGGGCCTTGCTGGTGCCATCAGACCATATCGCCGCCAATCCGGACCGCGTGGTCCACACCTTCTGCCATGCGATTCCCGGCATGTGGATCCAGGCCGGCGCCATCCTGTCGGCGGCGTCCTGTCTGGCCTGGGCCGCGCACCTGTTCGGCGTCGCCGAGGCCGAACTGCTGGCGCCGCTGGGGGCGCAGCCGCAGGCGCCGTCTCCGGTGAGCTTCCTGCCTTATCTCGCGGGTGAGCGGACGCCGCATGATGACCCCGACGTACGCGGCATGCTCGACGGCTTGAGCCACGGCACCGACCGCACGGCGATCGTGCAGGCCGTGCTCGAGGGCGTCGCCTTCGCCCTCGCGGATTGCCGGGACGCACTTGGCGATGCCGGAATTGTGGTCACGGAAGCCGACGTCATCGGCGGCGGTTCGCGGTCCCGGTTCTGGCTGTCGGTGCTGGCCAATGTGCTCGACGTCCCGATCCATCGCTTTGCCGACGGCGAAACCGGGGCTGCGTTCGGTGCGGCGAGATTAGGGCGGCTTGCTGTCACCGGCGAGGCAATCGCCGCCGTCTGCACGTCCCCGCGCCGCGTCGAGACGTTCGAGCCTGACCGCGTGCTGGTGGACGCGTATGCCGCGCGGCTTTCCGCCTGGCGCGAACTGTATCGGCCGCGCCATTAGCATCGCCTCGCGTCCCCAATTCTGTCTGTTCGCTGTTGCCCTGTGCAGCGGTGTTTTGTTTAATACGCCAACCGTGCTTGAAAAACCAAACGCGGACAGGGGAAACGTGCGCCGGGAGGCACGATGAACGATCCGATCCTCGAGATGCGAGGAGTGTCGAAATCCTTCTTCGGCATCAAGGCACTGCGCGCGGTTGACCTGACGGTCTATGCCGGCGAGATTCATGCCTTGATGGGTGAGAACGGCGCGGGCAAATCGACCCTGATGAAAATCCTGTCGGGGGCTTACCGGCCCGATCCCGGGGGTGAAATCCGGATCGAGGGCAAGCCGGCGCGGATCGAGGGGCCGCTCGGCGGGCGTGCGGCGGGCATCTCGATCATCTATCAGGAACTGTCTTTGGCCCCCAATCTGAGCGTGGCGGAGAATATTTATCTCGGTCGCGAGGTCTCGCGTTCAGGTTTGCTGGCGCGTGGCACCATGCGTGAGGGCGTTGGCCCAATTCTGCAGCGCCTGGGCGCCGACTTCCTGCCATCGACACTGGTGGCACATCTTTCCATGGGCCAGCGCCAGCTCGTCGAGATTGCGCGTGCGCTGCACACGCGCTCGAAAATCCTGATCATGGACGAGCCCACCACCGCGTTGTCGGCCGGCGAGAGCGAGCGACTGTTTGCGCTGATCCGGCAGCTGCGCGCCGAAGGCCTCGCCATCATCTACATCTCGCACCGCATGGACGAGGTCTATGCGCTCGGTGACCGCGTCACCGTGCTGCGCGACGGCCGCCTGGTCGGCTCGCTCGACAAGCAGGATATCCGCGCCGATGCCATCGTCCGCATGATGGTCGGGCGCGACGTCTCCTCCTTCTACAAGAAGGATCACGATCCCGAGGCCGGGAAGGGGCACCCCGTGCTGACCGCCATCGACATGGCCGACGGGCACCGCGTCAAGGGCTGCTCGCTCACCGTGCATGCGGGCGAGGTGGTGGGCCTTGCCGGCCTGATCGGCGCCGGCCGCACCGAGCTTGCTCATCTCATCGTCGGTGCAGCACCGAAGATTTCGGGTCGTCTCGAACTCGAAGGCCAGCCAATCGACATCCGCACGCCCGGCGAAGCGCTCGAGGCCGGCATCGCCTATCTGACCGAGGACCGCAAGGCGCTTGGCCTGTTCCTCGACATGTCGTGCCTGGACAACATCAATCTCGCCGTGCTCGGTCGCGATGCCAGGCTCGGCTGGTTCCTGGATCGCGACAAGGCACGCGAGCGCGCCGACCGGGCTTTCGCAGGCCTCAGCATCCGCGCCGCCAATGTCGGCGTCCCCGCCGGTGGTCTCTCCGGCGGCAACCAGCAGAAGGTGCTGTTGTCGCGGCTGCTCGCCATTGCGCCGAAGGTGCTGATCCTCGACGAGCCGACGCGCGGCGTCGATGTCGGCGCCAAGTCCGAAATCTATTCGATCATCGACAATCTCGCCAAGGCGGGCACCGCGATCCTCGTCATTTCGTCGGATCTGCCCGAGATCATCGGCATCTGCGACCGTGTCATCGTGATGCGGTCCGGGCATATCGCGGGCGAAGTCAGACGAACAGAGACTGCGCCATTAACTCAAGAGGATATCATGGCGCTTGCCACGGGGACGGAGCATCTCGATGCCTGACAACGGATCGACGCCGGCGAAGGCCGCCACGGCGGACGGCCTTGCCGCCGCGCAAGCAACGAAGCGCCAACGCGTCAGGCTCCTGATCCGCGCGGCCGGCATGCTGCCGGTGCTGCTACTGCTCTGCGGCGGCTTTCATTATTTGTCGGACGGCCGGTTCTTCACCGGACAAAATCTCGGCATCGTGCTGCAGCAGGCCGCCGTCAACACCGTCCTCGCTGCGGGCATGACCTTCGTCATCCTCACCGGCGGCATCGATCTCTCGGTCGGCTCGATCCTGGCGGCGTCCGCAATGGCGGGCCTGACGATTTCCAAGCTGCCCGAGCTCGGTGCCCTGTGGCTGCCGGTCGCGGTGCTCACCGGACTTGGCTTCGGCGTCATCAACGGCGCGCTGATCGCGCTGTTGCGCCTGCCGCCCTTCATCGTCACGCTGGGCTCGCTCACCGCCGTGCGCGGCCTGGCGCGGCTGCTCGGAGCCGACACCACCGTGTTCAATCCGTCGATTCCCTACGCCTTCATCGGCAATGGCTCGCTGACGCTCGTGCCCGGCGTGGCGTCGATCCCGTGGCTCTCGGTGATCGCGCTGCTCGTCATCCTCGTGTCATGGCTGGTGCTGCGCCGGACCGTGCTCGGCGTGCACATCTATGCGGTGGGTGGCAATGAGAGCGCGGCGCGGCTTGCCGGCATCAAGGTATGGGCCGTTCTGATCTTCGTTTATGGCGTGTCGGGCATGCTGGCCGGCCTCGGCGGCGGCATGCAGGCGGCGCGGCTCTATGCGGCCAACGGCTTGCAGCTTGGACAGAGCTACGAGCTCGACGCCATTACCGCGGTGATCCTCGGCGGCACGTCCTTCGTCGGCGGCATCGGCTCGATCTGGGGAACGCTGGTTGGTGCGCTGATCATTGCCGTTCTCTCGAACGGCCTGATCCTGACAGGCGTCTCCGATATCTGGCAATATGTGATCAAGGGGCTGGTGATCATCGGCGCCGTGGCGCTGGACCGCTACCGGCTGCAAGGCTCGGCCAGAACCTAGAGATATGAGTTTCGGTTGCGGCAACTGGTCTGCCGTGCCCGGGATGAAGACAGACCAGGGAGGAAGACAATGTTGAAGAAGACCATGCTGGCCGGCGCCGCGGTGGCGCTTGCACTGACCACCACGCCGTCCTTTGCCAAGGAGCTCAAATCGATCGGCGTCTCGCTGGGGTCGATGGGCAACCCGTTCTTCGTCGCCCTGTCGAAGGGCGCCGAGTTCGAGGCCAAGAAGACCAACCCCAATGTGAAGATCACCACCGTCGGCTTCGAATACGACCTCGGCAAGCAGGTGACCCAGATCGACAATTTCATCGCCGCCGGCGTCGACCTGATCCTGTTGAACCCCGGTGATCCCAAGGCGATCGGCCCCGCGATCAAGAAAGCTCAGGCGGCGGGCATCGTCGTCGTCGCGGTCGACACCGCGGCCGAAGGCGCCGATGCCACCGTGACCACCAACAACGTCCAGGCTGGCGAGATTGCCTGCCAGTACATCGTCGACAAGCTGGGAGGCAAGGGCGACGTCATTATCGAGAATGGGCCGCAGGTCTCCGCCGTGATCGACCGTGTCACCGGTTGCAAGAACGTCTTCGGGAAGAACGCGGGGATCAAGGTTCTGTCCAGCGACCAGGACGGCAAGGGCTCGCGCGAAGGCGGCCTCACTGTCGCGCAGGGCTATCTGACGCGCTTCCCCAAGATCGACGCGATCTTCGCCATCAATGATCCGCAGGCGATCGGGACCGATCTCGCGGCGAAACAGCAGAACCGCAGCGGCATCATCATCACCTCGGTGGACGGTGCTCCCGACATCGAGGCCGCGCTCAAGGATCCGGCGTCGCCGCAGATCCAGGCCTCCGCGTCGCAGGATCCGTTCTTCATGGCGCGGCGCGCCGTGCAGATCGGCGTCGGCATTCTCAATGGGCAGAAGCCGGCCTCGACCGTCGAACTGCTGCCGTCGAAGCTCGTAACCCGAGATAACATCAAGGATTACAAGGGCTGGACCTCGGACCGCTCGCAGTAAGATCTCGCAATTATCGCTGCCAGTGGCCGCATTCGAGCAGGACGCCCCGGGAAACCCGCCCGGGGCGAGCCTGTGAGGTTGACCCCGGCGACCGATATGTCAAAGAAGGGGAGGTTTTGACGTGGCGCTAACCGCGCCTGCCGCGGTGCCTTTGGGAGCAAGTCCATATCATGAGCGAGCGGGTTGCTCTGATCACCGGCGTGACCGGGCAAGACGGCGCGTATCTCGCCGAGCATCTGCTGTCGCTCGGCTATGTCGTCCATGGCATCAAGCGGCGCTCGTCGTCTTTCAACACCGGGCGCGTCGACCATCTCTACCAGGACCCCCATGTCGGTAACGTACCGTTCCTGATGCATTACGGCGACATGACGGATTCGACCAATCTGATCCGTCTCGTGCAGCAGATCCGGCCGACTGAAATCTACAATCTCGCCGCGCAAAGCCACGTCGCCGTCAGCTTCGAGAGCCCGGAATACACCGCCAATGCGGACGCCATTGGCGTGCTGCGCCTGTTGGAAGCGATCCGCATCCTCGGCATGGAGAAGGAGACGCGGTTCTACCAGGCCTCGACCTCCGAGCTCTACGGTCTCGTGCAGGAGATCCCGCAGAGGGAGACCACGCCGTTCTACCCGCGCTCGCCTTACGGCGTGGCTAAACTCTACGGCTACTGGATCACGGTGAACTACCGCGAGGCCTATGGCATGTTTGCCTCGAACGGCATCCTGTTCAACCATGAGAGTCCGGTCCGCGGCGAGACCTTCGTCACTCGCAAGATCACCCGCGCCGTCGCGCGCATCGAGGTCGGATTGGAGGAGACACTCTACCTCGGCAATCTCGAGGCCAAGCGCGACTGGGGGCATGCCAGGGACTACGTCGAGGGCATGCATATGATTCTCCAGGCCGACAAGCCTGACGATTTCGTGCTCGCCACCGGTGAGATGCACTCGGTGCGCGAGATGGTGGAGCTGTCCTTTGCGCAAGTCGGCCGCCGCGTCGAATGGCTCGGCGCAGGCGTCGACGAGACCGGGGTCGATGCCATCAGCGGCAAGGTCGTGGTGAAGATCGATCCGACCTATTTCCGCCCCACCGAGGTCGACCTCCTCATTGGCGATTCCAGCAAGGCGCGGCAGGTGCTTGGCTGGAAACCGAAGCGGACCTTCACGCAGCTGGTCGAAGAGATGATGGCGAGCGATCTGGCTGATGCCAAGCGGGATGTCGCAAATGGCAAGTGTAGCGTTTGAGCTGACCGGCAAGAGTGTCTACGTCGCCGGCCATCGCGGCATGGTCGGCAGCGCGATCGTGCGCCGGCTGGCGCGGGAGAATGTCAGCGTCGTGACCGTCGACCGGCGCGAGGTCGATCTCTGCAACCAGGCCGCCGTGTTCGACTGGTTCGCCAAGGCGCGGCCGCAGGTGATCTTCCTCGCCGCGGCCAAAGTCGGCGGCATCGTCGCCAACAACACGCTGCGCGCCGAGTTCATCTACGACAACATCGCGATCGCCGCGAACGTGATTCAGGCCGCGCATCAAAATGGCGCCGAGAAGCTGATGTTTCTGGGCTCGTCCTGCATCTATCCGAAGCTTGCGCCGCAGCCGTTGCGTGAGGACAGCGTGCTGACGGGCCCGCTGGAGCCGACCAACGAGCCTTATGCGATTGCGAAAATCGCCGGCATCAAGATGGCGGAGGCCTATCGCAGCCAGTATGGCAGCGACTTCATCAGCGTGATGCCGACCAACCTCTATGGTCCCGGGGACAATTATCATCCTGAATTGAGCCACGTCGTGGCTGCCCTGATCCGCCGCTTTCACGAAGCGAAGCTGTCGGGCGCGAAAAGCGTCGCGGTCTGGGGCACCGGCACGCCGCGGCGGGAGTTCCTCTATGTCGACGACATGGCGGATGCCTGCGTGCACCTGATGAAGACCTATTCCGGCGCAGAGTTGATCAACGTCGGCACCGGAGAGGACATCGCCATCGCCGAGTTCGCCCGCGTCGTCGCCGGGGTCGTGGGCTATCGCGGCGATATCTCCTTCGATACTTCGCGCCCTGACGGCACACCGCGCAAGCTGCTTGATATCAGCCGCCTCGATAAGCTCGGCTGGCGCGCGACGACATCGCTTCACGATGGCCTGAAGCGCGCCTATGAAGCCTATCTTGCGGTCGCGCCCCTTCCTGCCTGATAAGCTTCGCGCCCTTCAAGAAGCGATCTATTCTCGGTGATCGTCGATTTCGGCCGCGACCTGCCCGTAATTCAGCAGGGCGACCAGCGTCGTTCCGCCCAGGATGTTGCCCAGCAAGGTCGGCAGAAAGAAATCCGAGGCATATTGCGCCAGCGACGCACGACCGCTTTGCACCAGGAAGGCGCACTCGACCGAGCCTGCGACGATGTGCGCGAACTGGCCGAGCGCGACCACATAGGTCATCACGACGATGATGTGCGCGCGCGATCCCTTGGTCGCTGGAAGCAGCCACGCCATCAGGGCGATCAGCCAGCCGGCAAAGATCCCTCGGACCAGCGTCGTCGCGAACGTCCCCTCGATGGTCTGGCGGCTGAGATCGACGAAGGCGTCCAAGATCCGTGGCTCGAAGATGCTGGTATGCGCGAGCACGGATCCGACCGCCCAGGTTCCGACGATGTTGGAAAGGAGAACCAGGGCCCACAATTTGAGCACGCTTCCCAAAGTGCCGAGATCGCGGTTGTGCAAGAGCGGCAGGATCGGAGTCAGCGTGTTCTCGGTGAAGAGCTGCTGCCGGCCCAGCACCACGACCAGGAAGCCGACAGTGTAGCCGAGCGGGGCGACCAGCCGGCGGGTGGCCTCATCGGAGATCAGCGCGTGAAACTCACCCTGGACGATCAGGGACAATCCTATCGAAAGGCCGGCGGCGAGCCCGGACAGCAGGATGGCCCACCATCGCCGCTCCAGTTCCTGCTCGCCCTCGGCGCGGATCGTCTCGTGGATCAGCGCGGCGTTCGGCCGGCTCTGGGATTCGATCTGCTCGGTCTGGCGCCGCGAGACACCGTCGAGCTTGGAGGCTGGGCTGAACGAGGGGCCGTCGTCTCGCTGGTCCACGTGGCGCTCTCCGGATGCTGATCGAACTCAAGGCCGCCAATGGCGGTGAGTTCCTCGCGGTCGCTCCGAGGTCAAGATCCCGCGCAAACGAGCCCAGGAACCATCACCGCGAGCATGAGTTGGCCGTTCGGGCGGGGCGACATGCCACACGAGGTCCTCGGTGCAAGATATCGTGCGCGTACGCTCGACGGCGCAAATCGCAGGCCATCCGATTCATCCGATGCTGGTGCCGATCCCGATCGTGTGCTTCATCGGCGCGCTGCTGACTGACATCACATATCTCATCTCAGCTGAAATGATGTGGGCGGATTTCTCCGCCTGGCTTCTGCTCGTCGGCGTCATCTTCGGCGTGCTGGCGGCGATCGCCGGCCTGACTGATTTCCTCGGCAACCGCCTGGTGCGCGCGCAGGCGCCGGCCTGGCCGCATCTGATCGGCAATGGCGTCGCCATGATCCTTGCCGTCATTAATCTGCTGATACACACGCGTGATGCCTGGACCTCGGTGGGGCCGTGGGGGCTCGTTCTTTCGGTGCTCACCGTGCTGATCCTGCCTGTGACCGGCTGGCTCGGATGGGGGATGGTCTATCGCCACGGCGTGGGAGTTGCGCGATGACGTCTTTCCCCACACGGGCGCTGCTGTGCGCTTCGCTCCTCGGTCTTCTCGCCGGCTGCAATGACGGCAGCGGCGATCCCAACGCGCAGATCGGTGCCAATCCTGTACTCCCTGACGTCCAGCAATATCTGCTGCCGCCGATGCACATTGCCCGCATCGTCGGCTGGAAGAAGGACGAGACGCCTGATGTCGCGCAAGGCTTGCAGGCCAAGGCGTTCGCGACCGGCTTGCAGCACCCGCGCTCGCTCTACGTGCTGCCCAATGGCGATGTGCTGGTGGTGGAATCCAAGGCGCCGAAGGCCGCCGCGATCAAACGGCCCAAGGAGATCGTGATGGGGTACATCGAGTCCTGGGCGACCTCCGGGGGCGATACCGGACCCAGCAATCGCATCACGCTGTTGCGCGATACCAATGGCGACGGCGTGCCGGATACGCAGAGCGTCTTCCTCGACCATCTCAATTCTCCGTTCGGCGTCGCGCTCGTCGGCAACGATCTCTACGTCGCCAATACCGACGCGATCATGAAATATCCCTACGCCGAAGGCGACACCAAGATCACCAAGCCAGGCACGGTGCTGACGCCGCTGCCTGGAGGTCCGATCGACCACCACTGGACCAAGAGTCTCGTCGCGAGCCCTGACGGTTCAAAGCTCTATGTCGGCGTCGGATCCAACAGCAACATCACCGAGAACGGCATGGAGGCCGAGCACAATCGCGCCGACATCCTCGAGGTCGATCGCGCCAGCGGCCGCTGGCGGATTTTTGCCAGCGGCTTGCGCAATCCCAACGGTCTCAGCTTCGAGCCGCAGACCGGCGCGTTGTGGGCGGTGGTGAACGAGCGCGACGAACTCGGGCCCGATCTCGTGCCTGACTACATGACGTCGGTGAAGGACGGGGCCTTCTACGGCTGGCCCTACAGCTATTACGGCCAGCACGTCGATCCCCGCGTCAAGCCGCAACGGCCGGACCTCGTGGAAAAAGCGATCGTGCCCGATTATGCGTTGAGCTCGCATGTCGCGCCGCTCGGACTTGCTTTCTCCAGCGGCAGCAAGCTGCCGGACGCCTATCGCAGCGGCGCCTTCGTCGGGGAGCACGGCAGCTGGAACCGGCAGGTGCTGAATGGCTACAAGGTCGCCTACGTGCCGTTCACGGACGGCAAGCCGAGCGGGCCGGCGCAGGACGTCGTCACCGGCTTCCTCAACAACGACAATCAGGCGCGCGGCCGACCCGTCGGCGTCGCGATCGACAAATCAGGCGCGCTGCTCGTCGCCGACGACAGCGGCAATACGGTGTGGCGGGTGACGGCGGCGCATCCGCAGGTCACGCAGCGCTAGGCAAGCCGCGCAGCGATAGGAGAGGGATGATGGGTCTTGCGCAATACGCGATCGTACCGGTCCAGGACGAATGGGGCGTGCTGCATGACGGCAACGTCAGGAGCAGATACGCCACGAAGGAAGCCGCGTTCGAGTCGGCGGTCGCCGCAGCGTCCCTGGCGCTCCGTGAGGGCCACGAAGTCCATGTCAGCGTGCCCGGTCGCGAAGCCGGCGAGAACGCGCTCGGAATCTAGCCGGGTCAAACGATCAGCCGGCCGCGCCGCCTGGCAATTCCGATCGTGACCTCGGCGCCGGCGTTGAAATCGAGGCGGTCGGCTTCGACGCCGTCGCTGAAGATGACGCCA
The DNA here is from genome assembly GCF_900113735.1 of Bradyrhizobium sp. Gha. Lineage (GTDB taxonomy): Bacteria > Pseudomonadota > Alphaproteobacteria > Rhizobiales > Xanthobacteraceae > Bradyrhizobium. Next base: position 72,791 of record NZ_FOQM01000007.1, on the reverse strand, counting down.
TTCTCCGCCATCAGCGAGCGGATGCGCAGCTGCTCCTCGGACGCGAGGCGGCCGCAGACCAGATTGGCCTGGGAGTTGCGGCTCGGAAAGGGCTCGCGCACGGCGAAGCGCAGTTCGCGCGCGTCCCAAGGCAAGGCATCGTAGCCGCCCAGCGGCGGAGGCTGGCCAAAACTGCCGGCGATCGCAAGCGAGCCGGTGACGATGCTCTTGAACCATGCGGTCGATCCGAGCCCGGTCGAGACGATCAGCCCGCTCGAGGATTGCCGCTCCGTCGTCCCGCCGGCGGCGATCTCGTAGATCGCCGAGACATGCGTGCGGGCGCCGATGAAGAGGTCGTTCACGGCGTGCAGCACCTGGCCGTCGCTGAGCCGCGCTTCCGCCATCGTCACGGCCTGACTCCTGCGCTTGTCAGCGGCGACCTCCGGCAGCAGCTTTGCGAGATCGCGCGGTGCGAAAGGAAGCAGGATGCCGTCGTAGCGCGCGGGGTCCGGGTTGAGGCCGACAAGCGGATGGTCGTCGAGATATTTCATCGTGTTGGCGACGACGCCGTCCTGGCCCAGCGCGACCACGATGTCATCGGGCGCGAAGATGAAGTTGGCCAGGAAGCCGCGCTCGATCACCTGATAGCGGCCCCACTGCTCCAGCACCTGCAGTGTCGCATGCCTCTGCGCCTGATAGACCTCGTGCTCGCGCTCGTAGTCGGAGAAGTCGGCACCGAGATGCTCGACATAGAAGCGTGCCTGCGCCACCGTCAGGTAACGCGCGGCCAGGTCTTCCAGCCTGGTCTTGCGCGTCACCAGCACGATCTTGCGGTCATTGGCGGCGGGCATTGGCGGCCTCCGTCGGCTTCGGCTTCTCCAGCAGCTGGCTGAGCAGATCGGGCGAGACGTTGAGCTGGCCGATCTTCTCGGCCTTTTCGGCGATGCCGGTGAATGCTTGCGCGATCAACTGGCCCGGCTGCATGCCGGCGGCTGTGAGCGCCTGGATCACGCGGGTGTCGACGCCCTCGAAGATCTTCATCAGCGCGCCGACCCGATAGGCCTCGGCATCGGCCAGCGTGCGGGTGTTCTCGGCATTGAGGCCGACGAAGTCCTTGCGCTTGCCTTCCAGCACGATGTCCGCGGCCATGCCGGATTGACGCAGCTCGTTGCGCTTGGCGGCGACGCTCGCCTCGGCATCCATCTGAGTTTCGCGGATCGAGCGCTTCTTCTGCTCGACTGCGATCTCGGTGTCGAGCTCGCTCTCGCGAATGGCGCGCTCCTGCTCGACGGCGAAATTGCGCCGCGCGAAGATCGCCTCGTCCGCATTCTTCAAAATCGCTTCGCGCGCCTGTGCTTCCAGCGCCTTGGCGGTATCAGGCGTCGGCTTGACGGCGCGGATCGACACGCCGAGGATTTCGAGGCCGAGGGCTTCGATGTCGGCGCGTGCCCGCAAGCCACTTGCGATGATGTCGGCGATGCGGTCGGAGGCCTGCAGCGCATCCTTCAACGTCAGCTCCTTGATCGCCTGCTGCGCGAGCACCTCGACCGCGCCGAGAATGCGCTCCGGCAGCTTCTCGGGATCGTCGGTCTCATAGGTCTTGCCGTCGGACTTCAGGGTGAAATTGAGCATCGAGGCCGCCTTCCTCGGTTCGCTGACGCGATAGGTGACGTGGCCTTGCACGGTCAGCGTCTGAAAGTCGCGCGCGATCTGCTGCAAGATGAAGGAGGCATCGCGGCTGCCGACCGGCACGGCGACGAGCGTGGTCACCGGCGCGTAGTAGAGCGCCGAGAGGCCGGTACCCTCGGCCACCACCGAGCCGGCGCGGTACTTCATCAAATGCGTGGTGGGCTGGGCCTTGATGAATCGGATGCCGAACATGGCTGTCTCCAGGGATTGATATAAGTTGGTCTGAGCAACTAAATAAGTTGGACTGTACAACTAAGTATGCTACTGTCAAGCCCGAACAGGGGAGGTGACCAATGCGGGGCAAGGATCGGACCCAAGGGTCTGGACAAGGGTCTGGACAAGGGTCTGGACAAGGGTCTGGACAAGGGCTTGGAAAGTCGGGACATCTGGACTTCCCGCGGCCGCTGACCACGGTCGACGTCGTGATTTTTGCGATTCTCGACGACAGGCTGCAGGTGTTGCTGGTGCAGCGCCCGGCCGGAGAGGATGAACCGTTTCCGCTGAGCCTGGCACTGCCGGGCGGCTTCGTCGATGTCGCGAAGGACCGCGATCTTGCGGCTTGTGCGGCGCGCAAGCTGAAGGAGAAGAGCGGCGTCAGCAGCCCTTACCTGGAGCAGCTCGGCAGCTGGGGAAGTGCGACGCGCGATCCGCGCGGCTGGTCGGCGACGCACGCTTATTTCGCGCTCATCCCCCCCGACGCGAGCGTGCTCACGTCGGATGCGCGTTGGTGTCCGATCGGCGCCGGGTTCAAGGAGAAGCTCGCTTTCGACCATGGCGAGATCCTGGCCAGCGCGATCCAGCGGCTGCGCAACAAGGTGGAGTATACGTCGCTGCCCGCCTACCTCATGCCGGCGGAATTCACGCTGCCGGATTTGCAGCGTGTCTACGAGATCGTGCTCGATCGTCCGCTGGAGAAGAGCGCCTTCCGGACCCGGATCCTGTCGGCCGACATGATCGAGCCGGTGGCCAACATGCGGCGTGGCCCGAACCGGCCGGCGCAGCTCTATCGCCTCAGGAAGGGCCGGGATCCCGTGTATTTCGTCCGGACGTTCAATCCGCCGGAATGAATTCCGCGGCGTCGGTCAGCAGCTTGGATGGCGGTTCGGCCTCATAACATCATGTTAGGTTTATCGCATAACTGGGTAATTGTGTTAGCCCGGCGAATGCCTATTGTAGTACTCACTCAAGACACCGACCGGCAATGCCAGCGTTCGCGGAGCACCGCAGGAGCGCCCGGGGATTGCTGCCAAATTGTCCAACGAAGCCCGCCGACGGGACGACAACGAGCGAACAGATCGGGAGGAACTTTTCTATGGCTACCACGCGCGCGATCCATGACATGAGTCAGTCCCGGAAGGCTGCTGCAAGCGGCTGGATCGGGTCGGCTCTCGAATATTATGACTTCTTCATCTACGCGACTGCGGCGTCGCTGGTCTTCCCGCAGATATTCTTCCCGTCCGACAATCCCACAGTTGCGATCGTCGCATCGCTTGCGACCTATGGCGTCGGCTATGTTGCGCGGCCGATCGGGGCCTTCGTGCTCGGTCATTGGGGCGACACCCACGGCCGCAAGACGGTTCTCCTCGTCTGCATGTTCTTGATGGGCATCTCGACCATGGCGGTCGGGATCCTGCCGACCTATCAGCAGGTCGGCATCCTGGCGCCGATTCTGCTTGTCCTCCTGCGCCTGGTGCAGGGCTTTGCCGTGGCCGGCGAAATCTCCGGCGCAAGCTCGATGATCCTGGAGCACGCACCGTTCGGTCGGCGCGGTTTCTACGCAAGCTTCGCCCTTCAGGGCGTGCAGGCCGGACAAATTCTGGCAGCTGCGGTGTTCCTGCCGCTGGCGGCCTATATGCCGACGGAGGCCTTCAACAGTTGGGGTTGGCGGATTCCGTTCCTGCTCAGCTTCTTCGTCATCGTCGCAGGCTACATCATTCGTCGCGAAGTCCACGAAACCCCCGCTTTTGATCGCGAGGGCGAACGGGGAGATAAGCCGCAGGCGCCGATTGTCCAGGCAATCAAGCTGAGCTGGCGCGACATGCTCCGCGTCATCTGCATGGCGCTGATGAACGTCATTCCTGTCGTTGCGACCATCTTTGGCGCGGCCTACGCGGTCCAGCCGGCCTACGGCGTCGGCTTTGCCAAGGACGTCTATCTGTGGATCCCCGTGCTCGGCAACATGGTCGCCGTGTTCGTCATTCCCTTCGTCGGCAATCTCTCGGACAAGGTCGGTCGCAAGCCTCCGATCATCGTGGGTGCGCTGCTCTCGGGCGTGCTCGCCTTCTTCTATCTCTACGCCATCAGCATCAAGAACGTGCCGCTCGCGATCGTGATCTCGCTTTTGATGTGGGGCGTCGTCTATCAGGGCTACAACGCGATCTTTCCGAGCTTCTATCCGGAACTGTTTCCGACACGCACCCGCGTGTCGGCGATGGCGATCTCGCAGAACATCGGAACGACCATTACTGCGTTGCTTCCGGCGCTGTTTGCAAGCGTGGCCCCTCCGGGCTCGGCCAACATTCCCGTGACGGTGGGGGCGATCGCTTTCGGCATCACTGTCATCGCGGCGCTGGCGGCCCTCACGGCCCGGGAGACTTATCGGATCAGCATCGACGATCTCGGTAATCCCAAAGCCGTGCCGATGGCCCGGGCCGACTACGATCGTCGGCGCGAAGACGCGGAGCACAGTGCTGCCGCCCTTCGGACCTGACGCTTGAAGGTAACGCCGCTGCGACGGATGATGTTCGCAGCGGCGAGCTCTTCGTGGTATGGACTCACCGTCGATTGAAGTTTTGCGCGTGAGCGCGATCATGATGAGGTTAGCAGGATGAATCCCGCTGTCGTTGCCGTCGCAATCACCGGCTCCGTTCCGCGCAAGAAGGACAATCCCGCAGTGCCGATCTTGCCGGCGGAGCAGATCGAATCGACGCACCAGGCCTTCGAGGCCGGTGCCACGCTTGCGCATATCCACGTTCGCAATGACGACGAAACGCCGTCCTCAGACCCGGAGCGCTTTGCCTTGGTGCAGGAGGGCGTCAGGAAGCATTGTCCCGGGATGATCGTGCAGTTCTCGACCGGAGGCCGCGGCCGCGATCCTTCGGCGCGCGGATCCTCGCTCTATTTGAAGCCCGACATGGCCTCGCTCTCCACGGGCTCGGTGAACTTCCCGACCATCGTCTATGAGAACAGCGCCGCCCTGGTCGAGACTCTCGCCACCGGCATGAAGGCGAATGGCGTCCGTCCGGAAATCGAGATCTTCGATCTGTCGCATCTTCATGGCGCCCGTCGGTTGATCGAAGCGGGGTTGATGGACGCGCGGCCGCACGTACAATTCGTCATGGGGGTCAAGAACGCGATGCCGGCCGACGAGCATGTGCTCGACATCCTGCTGGCAGAGCTGAGACGCCTGATCCCGAAAGCGACCTGGACCGCGGCCGGGATCGGACGCCATCAGGCCGAGGTGATGGGCTGGGCCCTGGCGCGCGGCGCCGACGCGGTCCGCACCGGGCTCGAGGACAACATCAGGGTCGACAAGACGCGCCTGGCCCGCAGCAATGCGGAACTCGTGAGCATCGCCTGTGAAGCTGTCACGCGCCACGGCCGGCGCGTGGCGACTGCGGCCGAAGCCCGATCCCTGCTCGGGATCGCGGGGTAGGGACGATCATCCCGCGCCTGACCTGACATGCTCCCGGCTGACTTCTGCCATTCGGCGGCCGGCGTTCCCGTGGGCGGAGTCTCCGGGTAAGACGGGGCTCACAGGCGTAATCGACGCCTGCCGGGCAGGCGACGACTGGAATGCGGTTCTTGAAATCCGACAGCAGGCTGATCGGGGTCCTGCTGGTGCTTGCAATCACCCAGCTCATCGGATGGGGAACGATCGGCCTTCCGGCCGTGGTCGGCCGCGATCTCGGAGCCGATCTCGGCATGAGCCTGTCGGCGGTGTTCGCGGGCAGCTCGGTCCTTTATGTCACGATGGGCCTGTGCGCACCCTGGCTCGCCAAGACCTTTGCGCGGCACGGCGCACGCGAGGTGATGATGGTGGGCACCGTCGTGTCGGTGCCGGGCTACGTCGTTCTGTCTTTCGCGCGTGAGCCGCTGCTCTATTTCGCCGGCTGGACCTTTCTCGGCATGGGCGGCAGCGCGACGCTGTCGACCGGTGCCTACATCATGCTGAACGAGGTCGCCGGACGCGGCGCCAAGAATGCCATCGGCGGCCTGATGTTGGTGACGGGTCTCTCCAGCAGCATCTTCTGGCCGACCACGTCGTTTCTCAGCGATTGGCTCGGCTGGCGCGGCACCTGTCTGGTCTATGCCGCGATGATGCTCGCCATCAACCTTCCGCTTTATGCGTTTGTCGCGCCGCGCCGGAAAATTGTGACCGACGATCGTGGCGAGGCCGCCGAGGCTGCGCCGCCGCCTGCGATTCCGAAAAGTACCTTCGGTCTCGTTGTCTGCGTGATCACGATGAACGCCTTCGTCAATTTCGGCATCGGTGCCATTTTGCTCGAGTTGCTGAGGGCGGAAGGCCTCGCGCCGGCGCAGGCGCTCGCGTTCGGATCGATGCTGGGCGTGATCCAGGTCAGCGCGCGCGGCCTTGACTTCCTGGGCGGCGGGCGATGGGACGGCATCACCACGGGGTTGGTCGCTGGCACCGCACTTCCCATCGCCATGGTGCTCTTGATGCTGAGCGAGGGTGCGACCTGGGCGGTTGCGACCTTCATCCTGCTCTACGGCGCCGGCAGCGGCGCGATGGCTGTGGCGCGGGCGACGATTCCGCTCGTCTTCTACGACCAGGCCGAATTCGCCAAGGCGATGTCGATGATCGCATTGCCGCTCAATCTGGCCTCCGCAATCTCGCCCCCGCTTCTGGCAGGCCTGCTCACTCAGTTCGGCAGCCGCGGCGCGCTTGGCCTGACGCTGGTCATTTCCTGCGCGACGGTGCTGATCCTGGTTTTGCTAGGGCGGAGGCGTCCGCAATTGGCTGTGGCAGCCCCGACCTGAGGTCATCTGGTAATATTCGCAACGCGGAATTGGGCATTGCGGGCGACCTCCGCTGCGAGGCAGGGGTGGCCGTATGTCCAGCGCGCAGGGCTCGGCGCCGCAAAATGGTGTATCCGCAGGGAGCGCGGCCCGCGATCTCGCCGCCGCGCCAATATCCAGTTCCCCGGAGGAAAGACATGTCGGCCCTGCCGCTCTCAGGCATCAAGATCCTTGACCTCACGCGTGTGCTCGCCGGGCCCTTGTCGGCGCAGATGCTGGGCGATCTCGGCGCGGACGTGATCAAGATCGAGCGGCCCGGTACCGGCGACGACGCGCGCGCCTTCGGCCCGCCATATTTGACCGACCCCGAGGGCAAGGCGAACAACAACAATTCGTTCTATCTCTGCGCCAACCGCAACAAGAAGTCGGTCACCGTCAACATCGCCAAGCCGGAGGGGCAGGCGATCATCCGCGAGCTGGCCAAGGACGCCGACGTCTTCATGGAGAACTACAAGGTCGGCGATCTCAAGCGCTACGGCCTCGACTACGAGACGATCAAGGCGATCAATCCCAAGATCATCTATTGCTCGGTGACCGGCTTCGGCCAGACCGGCCCCTACGCGCCGCGCGCCGGCTACGACGCGATTCTCCAGGCAATGGGCGGCCTGATGAGCGTCACGGGTCATATCGACGGCGAACCCGGCGAAGGGCCGATGAAGGTCGGCCCGTCGATCGTCGACTACATGACCGGCATGAACACCTCGATCGGGCTGCTCTCGGCATTGTACCATCGCGACGTCAATGGCGGGCAGGGACAGCACATCGACGTCTGCCTGTTCGACACCGTCATTGCCTCGCTGTCGCACTGGCTGCAGATATTCCTCGTCAATGGTAAGACGCCGCCGCGCCGCGGCACCTGGGGCAATGGCGGCATGCCCGCGGGCGTGTTCCGCTGCACCGACGGCGAGCTGATGCTGGTGGTCGGCAATGACGGCCAGTTCCAACGCACCTGCGCCGTGCTCGGCCAGCCGGAGCTTGCCAACGACAAGCGCTTCATCAAGAACAACGACCGCGTCGTGCACGGCAAGGAGATCATGGCGATCTTCGCCGGCCTGTTCCTGACCAAGCCGGTGGCCTACTGGCTGGACAAGCTCGAGGAGGCCGGCGTCCCGTCCGGGCCGATCAACAATTTCGAGCAGGTGTTCGCCGATCCGCACGTCCAGTCGCGCGGCATGCGGGTGAAGGTCGACCACCCCTTCGCGCCCGACCTGTCGCTGATCCGCAACGCGCTGACCTTCTCGGAGACACCGATCAAGACCTACCGCGCGCCGCCGCTGCTCGGCGAGCACACCCAGGAAGTTCTTGGCGGCCAGCTCGGCTATGACGCGGCGAAGATCGAGGAGCTGAAGAAGCAGGGGATCATCTAGCGCTTAGCGGCGGCAGTGAGACGCTCATGCGGCCTTTCGTGGGGCTTGCGCGCAATCCCCAGATAAACCCGGTCCGTACTCACACAGGCTTTCGTTTCGCCCGCGACTCTGATTCGATCCCTTCCGTTGGGTACGGGAGGAAAGTTCATGTCCTACACCATCGGGTTCCAAGCGAAGAACCAGAAGTCCATTCTGGCGACCGAGGCGGCGACGGCCAACCAAGCCGTGGCGATCATTGCCGCACTGCGGCAAAGCGCCGAAGAGATCAAGTTCATCCGCTCGCCGCAGGAAGGCGACATGGGCATCGAGATGCTGCTCCTGCTCGCCAAGGAAGAGGCCGAGGAGATGCCGCAGCGGGCCTAGGCCCGTTGAGGCGGCCACAGTTCGATCAGAAGCGAAGCATGCTGGCTGCATGATCATGTAGTCAGGCGACAATCTCGCTCGTACCTGAGGTGGCCGCCCATGAAACGCGAAGCGCTCCGCGTCGAACCGATCTCGTCTTATCTGGATCGCTGGAAGGCGCCGACCTCGCCCGTCACGCGCGCCGGCAACATGATCTTCGTCGCTGGCCTGCCGCCATTCGATCCGGCAACGGGCGAACTGGCGGAAATGCCGATCGAGCGGCAGAGCGAGATCGTCATGGAGCAGATGAAGCTGTGCCTTCAGACGGCTGGGGCCTCGCTCGACAACGTCATGAAGTGCAACGTCTACTGTACCTCGACGAAACATTTCGCCGAATTCAACACGGTCTATGCGCGCTACTTCCCGGTGGATCCGCCGGCGCGGATTTTCATCTGCACGCCGGAATGGTTCGGCCCCTTCGACGTCGAGATCGACTGCATCGCGATGATGTGAGCGCTACCGTGCAGCCACCTTCGACGACGCCTTGGACTCCGTCCGTCCCGCCGTCAGCGCCATCGTCGCCACGCTGACGACGCGGGCGACCACGTCCTCGACGTCGTCGAGATCGCATTGGCCGTCCGACAGCTTGGTCAGGCGCTCGCTCTCGCGAATGGTGTGGTGCGCCATGGCGAGTGCGAAATTCAGGCCCCAATAGATGTCGACTTCGTTGCGATCGGGCAGGGCCCGTCGCATGGCGCCTGCGAATTTGCGCAGGTGATCAATCTCGCGGTTTTTGATGCGGCGGATCGGCGGCACGGATTCGATGGACGCGCGGATCATGAAGCGCGCCGCGGTGGAGCGCTGGTTCTCGGGGCCCAGGCAGCCGCGCAGCGTCGGCCCCACCAGCGCGCGCAAGATCACCTCGATCGGCGCGCGTCCGCCGCCTGCTTCTTCCGCCGCCTTCAATTCGCGCAGGCGTTCGCGGTTGGTCGCGATCGAGCGCGTGACGAATAATTCCGCGATCAGCTCGTCCTTCGAGCCGAAATGATAATTCACGGCAGCCAGATTGACGTTTGCCTCCGCGACGATGTCGCGCAGCGTGACGTCGCCGAAGCCGCGATCGGCATAGAGCCGTTCGGCGGCGGCGAGAATGGCAGACCTCGTATGATCGCTGGCCATGGATTGCCCTCAGGGAGGGAGTTGCAATTCAAACAGTTGTATGAAACTATCGTTTGAAGGCCGGAGAAAGTCAATCCGCAATCGCAACTCGTTCGCATCGACCGAGCCGGTTCCGGAGGCCCGCAAACGCGCATTCGCGCTTGCGAGCCGCACATTGCGGCAGGACAGTCCGGCACAAACGAGATCGCAAAGAGAGAGAGAGAGACGAGGAGCGTCCCATGGACTTCGATATGTCGCCCAAGCAGAAGGAATGGCTCGAGCGCGTGCAATCCTTCATGGCCAAGCACGTGCGTCCGGCGGTGCCGATCTATGATCAGCAGGACAAGAGTGGCGACCGCTGGAAGGTGATCCCTGTTCTCGAAGACCTCAAGAAGAAGGCGAAGGCCCAAGGCCTCTGGAACATGTTCATGCCGCCGAGCGAGCATGAGGATGACGAATTCCGCGGTGCGGGATTGACCAATCTCGAATACGCGCTGCTTTCGGAAGAGATGGGGCGTATCACCTGGGCCTCCGAAGTGTTCAACTGCTCCGCGCCCGACACCGGCAACATGGAAGTGTTCATCCGCTACGGCTCCAAGGAGCAGAAGCGCAAATGGTTGCGCCCGTTGATGGACGGCGAGATCCGCTCCGCCTTCCTGATGACGGAACCGGCGGTCGCGTCCTCCGACGCCACCAACATCGAGACCCGCATCGAGAGGGACGGCGATCACTACGTCATCAATGGCCGCAAATGGTGGTCGTCGGGCGTTGGCGATCCCCGCTGCAAGATCGCGATCCTGATGGGCAAGACCGATTTCAACGCCGCCAAGCATCAGCAGCAGTCTCAGATCCTGGTGCCGCTCGACACGCCAGGCATCAAGGTCGAAAAGATGCTGCCAGTGTTCGGCTTTGACGACGCGCCGCACGGCCACGCCCAGGTGCTGCTCGAGAACGTGCGCGTGCCCAAGGAGAACATCCTGCTCGGCGAGGGCCGCGGCTTCGAGATCGCGCAGGGCCGCCTCGGGCCGGGCCGCATTCACCACTGCATGCGCACCATCGGCAAGGCCGAGGAAGCGCTGGAGAAGATGGTGAAGCGGCTTTCCTCGCGCACCGCCTTCGGCAAGAGGATCGTCGAGCACTCGGTGTGGGAGCAGCGCATCGGCGAAGCCCGCACCAATATCGAGATGACGCGTCTGCTCTGCCTCAAGGCCGCCGACATGATGGACAAGGTCGGCAACAAGACCGCGCAGGCCGAGATCGCGATGATCAAGGTCGCAGCACCAAATATGGCGCTGAAGATCATCGACGAGGCGATCCAGGCGTTCGGCGGCGCGGGCGTCTCTGACGACGCCGGCCTCGCCAAGGACTACGCCCACATCCGTACGCTGCGGCTCGCCGACGGTCCGGACGAGGTGCACAATCGCGCCATTGCCAGGCTCGAAGTTAGGAAGTATGCAAACTCTCCCAAGCATTAAGAGTGAGGAGCGCTAGAGCGCTCTCCACCGTCATTCCGGGGCGATGCGAAAGCATCGAACCCGGAATCTCGAGATTCCGGGTCTGGTGCTGACGCACCATCCCGGAATGACGGACAACAAAATGAGGGAGCGTCACCGTGGCTGATGGCGTCAGGAAAGACGAAGATTTCTCGGGCACCAAGCCGGTCGAGGAGCGTCATCGCTTCGACGAGCTCAGGCTCGAGGCCTGGATGCGCGACAACGTCGAAGGTTTTGCAGGCCCGCTGGTCGTGCTCCAGTTCAAGGGCGGCCAATCCAATCCGACCTATCGCCTGAACACACCGACGCGCTCCTACGTCATGCGCCGAAAGCCGTTCGGCAAATTGCTGCCCTCGGCGCATGCGGTCGATCGCGAGTATCGCGTCATCGCCGCCCTTGGAAAGCAGGGCTTTCCGGTCGCGCACGCCTACGCGCTGTGCCAGGACGACAGCATCATCGGTGCGGCCTTCTACATCATGTCGATGGAAGACGGCCGCGTGTTCTGGGATCCGACGCTGCCGAGCCAGGACAACGATGCGCGCCGAAAAATCTTCACCAGCAAGATCGAGACGCTGGCGAAGCTCCACATGTACGATCCTGACGCGATCGGCCTTGGCGAGTTTGGCAAGCCGGGTAATTATTTCGCGCGCCAGATCGACCGCTGGACCAAGCAGTATCGGGCATCCGAAACCCAGCACATTCCGGAGTTCGAGAAGGTCGCTGAATGGCTGCCCAAGACCGTGCCGGAACAGGCGCGCGTCTCGATCGTCCACGGCGACTATCGCCTCGACAACATGATTTTCCATCCGACGGAACCGCGCGTCCAGGCCGTGCTCGACTGGGAGCTGTCGACGCTCGGTGATCCCATGGCCGATTTCACCTACCTGTTGATGCAGTGGATCATGCCGGGGCTCGAAGGCGCCGACCTCAAGGCGCTCAACATCCCGAGCGTTGAGGAAGCCGCGCAAATCTATTGCAACGTCACCAAGATGACGGTGCCCGATCTCAACTGGTACTTCGCCTACAATCTGTTCCGCCTCGCCGGCATCACGCAAGGAATCGCCGGCCGCGTCCGCGACGGCACCGCCGCCAACGCCAAGGCACTGGAGTCAGCCAAGCGTACCGTGCCGCTGTCGAAGGCGTCGTGGGAGTATGCGCAGAAGGCCGGCGCGGTGTAGGAGAGACAGGGGCGCGGCGGGTGGCCGGGCCTTGTTTTGCTTTGACGCGCGGCTGTTCCCACACACTCCGTCATTGCGAGCGTAGCGAAGCAATCCCGAATGTTTCCACGGAGGCGGTCTGGATTGCTGCGTCGCGTCTGCGCAAAATTGCCACGCAATTTTGTCGCGAGCTCCTCGCAATGACGGGCAGGCGCGCGGGTCCCGTGTACGTCTACCCGCCTTCGGAGCCGCGACCATGATCGACCACGCCACACTCGTCACCTATATCCTCATCGTGCTCGGGTTCGTCTTCATTCCCGGTCCAGCGACATTGCTGACCATGGCGCGTGCGGCCAGTTCCGGAACGAGGGTCGGCATCGCGACAGGGGCGGGGATCGCTGCGGGGGACGTCTTCCACACCGCGATGGCCATCGTAGGCCTGTCGGCGATCATCGCGACCTCGGCACTGCTGTTCAGCATCGTCAAATATGCGGGCGCAGCGTTCCTGATCTATCTCGGCATTCGCGCCATGCTCGACAAGGCGCCGATCGAGTTGAACCGTGCGCCTGCGATCAGCGCGGGCCGCGCCTTCCGGCAGGCTGTGCTGACGGAGGTCCTCAATCCGAAAACGGCGCTGTTCTTCCTGGCCTTCCTGCCGCAGTTTGTCCGACCGGAGCACGGCTCGATTGCACTTCAACTCGCCACGCTCGGGGCCCTCTTCGTGCTGCTCGGCCTGGTCAGCACGATCGTGTTCGCAGTCGGTGCCGGCCGACTTGGCAATCTGCTGCGCCGCCATCCAGCCGTGGTGAAGTGGCAGGGCAAGGTGGTCGGGACAATCTACTGCGCCGTCGGCGTGCGGCTGGCCTTGCAGGAGCGATGAGGCGCCGAACCCGTACGGCGGATTAGCGTAGCGTAATCCGCCGCTCACACAACCCGAGAGAAGTGGCGGATTACGCCCACGACTGCGCGTCGCGCAGCCGCTGGCTAATCCGCCCTACGTTCTTAATTCTTCGCACAATGCGCGATCAGCCTCTCCACGAACTCCGCGCACTTCTCAAGCTCAGCCATCTCCACGAACTCGTCAGGCGTATGCGCTTGCGCGATCGAGCCGGGGCCGATCACCACCGAGGGGATCTCGGCCATGCTGGCGAACAGGCAGGCTTCGGTGCCGAAGGCGACCTTGGCGTGGTCGTTGCGGCCGGCTAGCTGCTTTGCCAGCGTGACGATGGCGGCGTCGGCCTTGGTGTCGAGGGCGGGGTAGTCGAGGATCTCCTCGAAGTCGATGCCGCATTCGGGGCTCTTCGCCTTCATCCCAGGCTCGAGTTCGGCCTTGGCCCAGGCGACGATCGCGTCCGTCACCTCCCTGGACTCGGTGATGCCGATGCCGCGGCATTCGAAGTCCACGGTGCAAATATCCGGCACGATGTTCAGCGCCGCGCCGCCATGCACGATGCTGGTCAGCAGCGTCGAATGGGGCACGTCGTAGAGGCTGTTGCGCTCGGCTTCGCTTGCGAGCTTCACCGCGCGGCGGCGGATCTCGGTGATCAGCTCGGCGGCATATTCGATGGCGTTGACGCCATCGGGCGCGATCGAGGAGTGGCGGGCGAGGCCGTGGAACGTCGCACGCACGCCGTGCTTGCCTTTGTGGCCGATGATGACCTTCATCTCGGTCGGCTCGCCGATGAAGGCGCCGAGCGGTCGCACTTTCTTCTTCGCGACCACGGCCAGCATCGGCCGCACGCCGACGCAGCCGATCTCCTCGTCATAGGAGATCGCCAGATGGATCGGCGTCGTCAGCTTCGCTTCCAGCATCTCCGGCACCATGGCGAGGCACACCGCGACAAAACCCTTCATGTCGGTCGTGCCACGGCCGTAAAGCCTGCCGTCGCGCTCGATGAGCTTGAATGGATCGTGGCTCCAGTCCTGGCCGACGACAGGCACGACGTCGGTGTGGCCCGACAGCACGAGGCCGGGCCGATCCTCCGGCCCAATCGTGACCCAGAGCGAGGCCTTCGTCCCTGTTCCGTCGGTGATGCGCTCGCCCTTGACACCGAGGAAGGCGAGATAGCTCTCGATGTGCGCGATCAGGGGCAGATTGGTGCGGTCGCTGATGGTGTCGAAGGCAACAAGCTCGGCGAGCATGTTGCGGATGCGGTCGGCGCGTGAGCTCGGGAGGATTGGATTGGGCATTGTCATTCTTGTCGGAGCTGAACAGGCTGAGGGTACTGCATGAACCATACCAACGTGACGGCCAGTCGGGCAAATCAACACAGGCTAGAGGGCCTTCGGAGCAGACAACAACAGCTTGCGTTGCCTGTCGGGCAAAACACGCCAGCCGTGGGGCAAGACGCGCACCCGAAAATATTCCGCTTTAAAAGACAGATGCGAGTTGGAGAACGACCGCGTCACCCCACACTCCGTCATTGCGAGGAGCCCTTGCGATGAAGCAATCCAGCGTCTCTCCGCGGAGGGATTCTGGATTGTTTCGCTCCGCTCGCAAATGACGATGTGGAGAGAGTCGTGCGTGAAGACCACGCTCTCACGCTCCGGACGGTGCGCAGCGCTCCCGGCGACGCGCAGCGTCGTGCGGTGTGATGCGCTGCAGAGCCGGGGCCCATCTAACAGCGCGTACCGTGGCCTTCTGGGTCCGACGCTAAACCGGCTTCCCCGTATACGGCATCGATGCCGTCAGGCCGCCGTCCACCGGGAACGCCTGGCCGTTCACATACGACGCTTCGTCGCTCGCCAAGAACAATCCCATCGCGGCAAGTTCGTGCGGCTGGCCGGGGCGCTTGAGCGGATTGAGCTGGCCGATCTTGTCCTGGGTGCCGCGCTCCTTGGCGCGGTCGAAGATCGGCTTGGTCATGCCTGTCTCGATCAGGCCGGGGCAGACTGCATTGATGCGCACGCCGGTGCCCGTGAGCGAATACGCCGTGGTCTGCACGAGGCTGATGACGCCGGCCTTGCTCGCGGCATAGGGGTGTCCGCTGGCGCCGGCCTTGAGTCCGGCAACCGATGCAGTCAGCACGATCGCGCCGGATTGCTGCTTCACCATGTGCGGCATCGCATGCTTCACCGCAAGGAACGGCCCGATCAGATTGACGCGTAACACCTCCTGCCAATGTTCCACGGTCTGCTCGCCGAGGGGAACGAGCCCGCCGGAAATACCGGCATTGGCCCAGATCACGTCGAGCCTGCCGTGCGTGTTCACGGCCTTGTCGATCACGGCGGTGACGTCCTTCTCGGAGCCGGCATCGGCGATCATCGCCTCCGCAACACCGCCGGCCTTCTTCACCTCGTCGACGGTCTCCCTCACGGCCTCGGTGCGATCGACCGCGATCAGCTTGGCGCCTTCCCTGGTGAACAGCAGCGCAGCCGCGCGACCGATGCCGCTGCCGGCGCCGGTGATGATGACGGATTTGCCTTGCAGGCGGCCCATGCGTTTCTCCCTTTGGTGCTTGCGCGACGCTTGCCGCGCGACGGAATTTCAAACAGAATTTCAAACGGTAAAGTGTCTTGAGACACGTTCACACCTGACGTACAGCGACATCACACGGGATGGAAGAGGCTCATGGCAACCGCAGACATTGTGATCACGACACGTTGGTGGTGGATTCGCCACGCACCGGTGCGCAATGACGGCGGCAATATCTACGGGCAGAGCGATCTCGCCTGCGACACCAGCGACACCTACGTATTCAATGCCGTTGCCAAGGTGCTGCCACGCAAGGCAGTCTGGTACTCGAGCAATCTGATGCGCACGCATCAAACCGCCGAAGCGATCTGGGCAGCGGGCTACCCGAAGCCTGACTCGATGAAGTGGGAGGCTGATCTCGCCGAACAGAATCTCGGAAGATGGCAGGGCATGAACCGCGCCGCGTTCATCGCCAGCCGTCCCGTCGGCTCGAACTGGTTCGCCGACATCAACGAGCCCGCTCCCGGCGGCGAAAGTTTCATGGATCTTTATGTCAGGACGCGCCGGACGATCGAGCGGATCAACGATGAGGCGGCCGGGCAGGACGTGATCGCGGTCGCGCATGGCGGCACCATCAAGGCGGCGATCGGGCTCGCTCTCGACGGCCAGGTCGAGCGGGCGCTGTCGTTCGACATCGACAATGTCTCGATCACGCGGCTCGACTATTTCGCAAGCCCCGAGCGCAGCGTCTGGCGACTGCCCATGGTGAACCAGCAGCCATGGATCGCCGACGATGCGCATGCCGAGATGCATCAGCCGGCGGGACCGGAAGTCAAGAAGCTCGCGTGATCCAGCTGTCCGCGCGCGGACGCAGCGTAAGGTTCAAGCCAAATCAAATCGTACCCTGGGAGAGAAACATGACCTTGTTCGACATGAAGGGCAAAGTAGCCGTCATCACCGGCTCGACGCGCGGCATCGGGCTTGCGATCGCCGAGCGCATGGCCGAGCACGGCGCCAAGGTCGTGATCTCCTCACGCAAGGCTGACGTCTGCGAAGAAGTCGCCAAGGGCATCAACGCCAAGTTCGGCAAGGGCACCGCGGTCGCGATCGCCGCCAACATTTCCTCGAAGGAAAATCTGCAAAACCTCGTCGACGAGAGCAACCGCGCCTTCGGCAAGATCGACGTGCTGGTGTGTAACGCCGCGTCGAACCCCTATTACGGTCCGCTCGCCGGCATCTCCGACGATCAGTTCAGGAAGATTCTGGACAACAACATCGTCGCCAACAACTGGCTGATCTCGATGGTGGTGCCGCAGATGATCGAGCGCAAGGACGGCTCGGTCATCATCGTCTCCTCGATCGGCGGCCTGAAAGGCTCGACCATCCTCGGTGCCTACGCGATCTCGAAGGCCGCCGACATGCAGCTCGCACGCAACCTCGCTTGCGAATACGGCAAGCACAATATCCGCGTGAACTGCATCGCGCCCGGCCTGATCAAGACCGACTTTGCCAAGGCGCTGTGGGACAATCCGGAAAACCTGAAGGCCTCGACCTCGCGCTCGCCGCTCTTGCGCATCGGCATCCCCGACGAGATCGCAGGTGCCGCGGTGTTCCTGGGATCGAAGGCCGGTGACTTCATGACCGGCCAGACCATGGTGATCGACGGCGGCGCGACGATTAGCTAGGGCGTCGCGCGGGAGGGGCAGTAAGCTCGCCCGACAACAGGTGTCATCGCCCGCGAAGGCGGGCGATCCAGTACTCCGCGGCGGAATTGGCGTGAACCAACTGCTGCCCCGGCGTACTGGATGCCCCGGTCAAGCCGGGGCATGACAGTGAGTGTGGAGATGCGGCGTCGCGCGTAAGCGACGCCTCAATCCACCGCCGCGTAAACCAGATCCCTGACCAGTGTCCGCGTAAAATCGCGCTGTCCCGGACCCTGGCTCATGAACACCGTGAACAGGTCCTCCTTGGGATCGATCCAGAAGAACGTGCCGGCGATGCCGCTCCAGAAATATTGGCCGACGCTGCCGGGGAAGGGCGCGATGCCGGCGTCGCGGCGGACCGCGAAGCCGAGGCCGAAACCATGGCCGGGCGAGAGCAGCGTGCCGTTGGCGACGACATCAGGTCCGAGGTGATCGGAGGCCATCAGCTCCAGCGTCTTGCGGCCGATGATCCTGGCGCCGTCGAGCGTGCCGCCATTGCGCAGCATCAGCGCGAAGCGGGCGTAGTCCATCGTGGTCGAGACCAGGCCGCCGCCACCTGATTCCATGACGGGCTGCTCGAGCATGTTGAACAGCGCGACCTTGTCGCCGGTCCAGGGATCGGCTTCGAACGGCTGGGCCAGCCTGTGTGCATTGGCCGCGGAGGTGGAGAAGCCGGTCTCGGCCATCCGCAGGGGCGCGAGGATGCGTTCAGTCAGGAAGGTGCCGAGGGATTTGCCGCTGACGATTTCGATGATGCGGCCGAGAATGTCCGTGGAGCGGCTGTAGTTGAATTCATCGCCGGGGTGGCAGACGAGGGGGAAGCTCGCCACCAGCGCGGCGTGCTCGGCATTGGTGATCTTGCGGCTGCGGACGCGGGACTGCTGATAGAGCTTGTGCACGGGGCCGTCGCCCTGGTGCTCGTAGGTGAGGCCGGAGGTGTGGCGGAGCAGGTCTTGCACCGTCATCGGCCGCTTTGGCGGAACCAGTTCCAGCTTGTCGCCGCTGACGATGCCAACTTTCTGGTCGGCGAACTCCGGAATGAATTTGGCGACGGGATCGCCGAGGAGGAGGTGGCCGTCCTCGACCAGCGCCATGATGCCGACCGAAACAATCGGCTTGGTCATCGAGAAGAGCCGGAAGATCGAATCAAGCGCCATCGCCGGCCCCGCCGGGCTCTGCTTGCCCAGCGCCTCGAACCAGCCGACCTGGCCACGGCGGGCCACCAGCACAGTCACGCCGGGGACGGTTCCCTTGTCGATCTCGCGCTTGAACGCGCCCGACATCGCCTGCAGGCGGGAGCGGGACAGGCCCAGCGTCTCGGGCCTAGCCTCGGGAATCGGTGGGGTTTTCGGGGCGGTCGCGGCTTGGGCGGCTGTGGCAGTCATGGGCACTCCCGGTTGTTCTTGATTATCGGGATTGGAGAGTGGCCCAGAAGCTGCTGTCCAAACAAGCGAAGCCAGCGCGCTTCACCCTTGCAATCCGTCCTTGCAATCCAGCCGTCCCCTGTGCTTGAAAGCGCCCCTGATCCGGCGGCGACGCAAGGGTCCGTAGGAGTGTAGCTCAATTGGTAGAGCACCGGTCTCCAAAACCGGGGGTCGCAGGTTCGAGCCCTGCCACTCCTGCCAGCGCATCCCAGGCAATCAGGATCGACAGGCAGGACAATGACGGGCCGAAAGCTCGGAGCTGGTTCATGGGCACCGGTAAACCCTTGATTCGCATCACGTCCCAGAGCCGGGCTCGTGTGCATTCGGCCCCGCCCACATCTTGACGTTCGGCCCCAACCGCAGTAGATACCCCGCACTCGCAGCCGGCCCGTTAAACGCGGATTTCCGGCGCGGCTTTGAAATCCCCCGAATATCAGAGCCCGGTTTTCCGGCTCATCCTTCGAGACAGAGGGCTGGGCCACAGGCGGCTGTTCGGATCCCTGAAATCTTAATGGCGTCTCAAACGATGGCAGTCAGCCCGTTCAAGTTCTTGCAGGAAGTGCGCTCGGAGACCGCCAAGGTCACCTGGCCGACCCGTCGTGAGACCACGATCACCACCATCATGGTGTTCGTGATGGTCGCCGTGGCCTCGATCTTCTTCTTCGCCGCCGACCAGATCATCCGTTACCTCATCACCTTCCTTTTGGGCATTCACTGATGGCTACAGCAACGGCTCAACTGTCCGACAAGCGCTGGTACATCGTCCACGCCTATTCGAACTTCGAGAAAAAGGTCGCCGAATCGATCCGCGAGCAGGCCAAGCAGCGCGGGCTCGAGGAGCTGTTCGAGCTGGTGCTGGTTCCGACCGAGAAGGTCACGGAAGTGCGCCGCGGCCGCAAGATCGACGCCGAGCGCAAGTTTTTCCCCGGCTACGTGCTGGTGAAGATGAAGCTGACCGACGAGGCGTTTCATCTGATCAAGAACACGCCGAAGGTCACGGGCTTCCTCGGCGCCGAGAACAAGCCGATGCCGATCTCGGAGAACGAGGCCATGCGCATCCTGCACCAGGTGCAGGAGGGCGTGGAACGGCCGAAGGCGTCGGTGTCGTTCGAGATCGGCGAGAACGTGCGCGTGGCCGACGGTCCGTTCGCCTCGTTCTCGGGTGTCGTCGAGGAAATCGACGAGGCGCGCTCGCGCGTGAAGGTCGCGGTGTCGATCTTCGGTCGCGCAACGCCGGTCGAACTGGAATTCGGTCAGGTCGAGAAGGTCTGATCGGACGAGGCGTGAGGCTTCAGGTCTCGCGCGACAAGAGGCCGTGGGAGGACGAGGGCGGTTGCCAGCCGTTCGATATCCCCACCACGAACCTGAAACCGCCGGCCTAAGGTCGGCACAACAGGAGTGATACATGGCAAAGAAAGTGACCGGATACCTGAAGCTTCAGGTCCCGGCCGGTGCGGCGAATCCTTCGCCCCCGATCGGTCCCGCGCTCGGTCAGCGCGGTCTCAACATCATGGAGTTCTGCAAGGCGTTCAACGCCCAGACCCAGAAGGAAGAGAAGAACACCCCGATTCCCGTCGTGATCACGATCTACGCCGATCGTTCGTTCACGTTCGAGATGAAGACCCCCCCGATGTCCTTCTTCCTCAAGCAGGCCGCAAAAATCCAGTCCGGCTCGAAGGCGCCGGGCCGTGACAAGGCCGGCAAGGTGACCAAGGCGCAAGTGCGCGAGATCGCCGAGAAGAAGATGAAGGATCTCAATTGCGACACCATCGAATCGGCCATGAAGATGGTCGAGGGCTCTGCCCGCTCGATGGGTCTGGAAGTGGCGGGGTAAGCGGTCATGGCAATCGGAAAGCGTTTGAACAAAGCCCGCGAAGGTGTTGACCGCGAAAAGCTTTACCCGCTCGCGGATGCCATCAAGATGGTCAAGGAACGCGCCAAGGCGAAGTTCGACGAGACCATCGAGGTCGCAATCAATCTCGGCGTCGATCCGCGTCACGCCGACCAGATGGTCCGTGGCGTCGTGACCCTGCCGAACGGCACCGGCCGTACGCTCCGCGTCGGCGTGTTCGCCCGCGGCGCCAAGGCTGACGAAGCCAAGGCTGCTGGTGCCGACGTCGTCGGCGCCGAAGACCTGGTCGAGAAGGTGCAGAACGGCGCGATCGATTTCGACCGCTGCATCGCCACCCCCGACATGATGCCGCTGGTCGGCCGTCTCGGTAAGGTGCTCGGCCCGCGCGGCCTGATGCCGAACCCGAAGATCGGCACCGTGACCATGGACGTCACCGGTGCGGTGAAGGGTGCCAAGGGCGGCTCGGTTGAGTTCCGCGTCGAGAAGGCCGGCATTCTGCAGGCCGGCGTCGGCAAGGCCTCGTTCTCCGAGGAGAAGCTGGTCGAGAACATCAAGGCCTTGGCTGATGCCGTCACCAAGGCGAAGCCGGCTGGCTCCAAGGGCACCTACATCCAGCGCGTTGCGGTGTCCTCGACGATGGGCCCGGGCGTGAAGGTCGAGCCGGGCACCATTCTCGGCTAAGCCTGGAAATTGCATGAGGCGAGGGGCGGAATTGGGCAACCGATTCCGCCCCTCGTCGTTTGTGCGAACTCACCGGAAACAAGAGCAATGGCCGACAAGGTCCTGATCTACTCGCGCTTTCCAAAGACGATGATGGCGCGCTTCGCCGAGCGCTTCGAGTTGCTCGACACCGCCGGCAAGCCCGCGCGGGAGGTGTTTTCGGCGGACCAGCTCGCAGGCATCCGCGCGCTGCTGACCGCGGGCGGCACGCCGCTCGGCGCCGAGGCGATGGACCTGTTTCCAAAACTTGGCGCGATCGTCTGCTATGGCACCGGCTATGACGGCGTCGACCTGAAGGCGGCAGCTGCCCGCAACATCGCCGTCGGCCACAGCCCCGGCGCCAATGCGGCCTCAGTGGCCGACATCGCGATGATCCTGATGCTGGCGGTGACGCGGCGGATATTGGTCGCGGACCAATATGTTCGCAGCGGCGATTGGGCGGCGTCAAAACAGTCTTCCATGATGCGCCCGCACGCCGGCATGGCCGGCCGCCGCATCGGCATCTACGGCATGGGCGAGATCGGCCGCAAGATCGCGGCGCGCTGTGCCGCCTTCGAGGCCGAGATCGGCTATTGCAGCCGCAGCAAGTACAATTTGCCCTATCAATATTTTCCGGCCCTGGAGGCGCTGGCCGATTGGTGCAGCGTGCTGATGGTCGCGGTCCGGGCCGGGACGGAGACCCAGCACGTCCTTAATGCCGACATTCTCAAGCGTCTCGGCGCGGACGGCTATGTCGTCAACGTCTCCCGCGGTTCGGTGATCGACGAGAAGGCCCTGGTCGCGGCCCTGACCGACAAGAGCATCGCGGGCGCCGGCCTCGACGTCTTTGAAAAGGAACCGCACGCGCCCGACGCGTTGACGGCGCTGCCCAATGTGGTGCTCACCCCTCATATCGGTGGCCATACCGTCGAATCGCACGTCGCCATGCAGGACTGCGTGCTGGCGAACTTGAGCGCGTTCTTCGAGGGCAAGCCGCTGCCTTATGGGGTCAAATCGCCCTGAATCGGCTCTTGTCAGGCCGGGCCAAGCCCTGATGGCCACGGATTGGAACTGGTGTGAATTTTGCTCTTGGCAATCCGGCAAAGAGCGGTTAAAGAACCGCTTCCGGACGTGCCGGCCTTGGCTGGCGCGTTCGTGCACGCATTCCGAAAACCCGACACGTAGGAGATCATTCCTTTTCAGGACGTCCGCAAGGATTTGCCCGGAAAGGAAGGAAAATCCATCGGCCGGTGGGATGCTGGCAGAGGTCAGGCGGTTCGCCGGCTGGCCTTGTCCTGTCCAAGACTGCAGGCGCCCGCGGGAAGTTTCGATTTCTCAACGGCTTAATCGTATGGCCTGCATAGACGGGTGAAGACCGGATTTCACTTCGCGTCGCACCTCTAGGGGTGGTCGCGGAAGGAGTTTGGTTCGGACCTCGACACGCCGTGGGCCTTGGGCTCCCGGAGGGCAGGCTTTGAATTGTCGTCTCGCCCGGCGCGTGTCCGATGGGTTTTGGCCCTGAGGTTCAGGTTTTGGGTGGGGCGATGGGTGCAACCCGGCGGTCCCGCTTTTCGCGATGACCGCCAACCGGAAAGAGCTTGCTGTGGAACGAGCGGCAAAAAAAGACGCGGTCGAACAGCTCAATGGGGTCTTCAAGACCACGAGCGTCGCGATCGTTGCTCAATATTCCGGCCTGACCGTTGCCCAGATGCAGAAGCTGCGCATGCAGATGAAGCAGGCTGGTGCCTCGGTGAAGGTCTCGAAGAACCGTCTCGCCAAAATTGCTCTTGAAGGCACTGACGTCGTTGCCATCGGCCCCATGCTGAAGGGGCCGACCGTGATCGCCACTTCGAACGATCCGGTAGCGGCGCCGAAGGTCGCCGTCGAATTCGCCAAGGCGAACGAAAAGTTCGTCATCATTGGCGGCTCGATGGGAAAGACCGTCCTGAATGTCGACAGCGTGAAGGCGCTTGCCTCGCTGCCGTCGCTTGATGAACTGCGCGGCAAGATCGTCGGCCTGCTTGTGGCCCCGGCGACCAAGCTCGCTCAGCTCGCCAACGCGCCCGCGGGCAAGCTCGCGCGCGTCATCCAGGCTCATGCCTCTAAGGGCGAAGCGGCCTGACGCCCTTCGCAAAACTCAAACCCGAACCAGACTTACACTCAAGGAAACTGAACAATGGCTGACTTGCAGAAGATCGTTGACGACCTCTCGAGCCTCACCGTGCTCGAAGCTGCCGAACTCGCGAAGCTCCTCGAAGAGAAGTGGGGCGTTTCGGCTGCCGCGGCTGTCGCCGTGGCCGGCCCGGCCGGCGGCGGCGCTGCTGCCGCTCCGGCGGAAGAGAAGACCGAGTTCACGGTCGTGCTCGCCTCCGCCGGCGACAAGAAGATCGAGGTCATCAAGGAAGTCCGCGCCATCACCGGCCTGGGCCTGAAGGAAGCAAAGGATCTCGTCGAGGGCGCGCCGAAGCCTGTCAAGGAAGGCGTGAACAAGGACGAGGCCGAGAAGATCAAGGCCCAGCTCGAGAAGGCTGGCGCCAAGGTCGAGCTCAAGTAAGCAACGCTTTCTGGCAAGATCCCGGGCTCCGGCCCGGGATCTTGGTCTGCCCCCTCAAGGGGCGGCGCCAGATGCAAAAGGCGTGCGACGGATGGTCCCGACGCAGGCTGAACACGAAAATGTGTGGGGATTTGAGGGTTAACCTCTCGAATCTCCATTATTGTCGCCCCATATCGGTTCGGCAGCACGAAAGCGCGGTGGGCAGGGATACCGGATTTCCCTGTAAGCCGTTGGGAGAGCAGGCTATTTCGGGCTTTTTCAGTCCGTGAAGACGATCGTTGTGACGGGCGGGCGCGCGCTAGCGCCCCGCGCGTCGTTTTGCGTTTTGAAGGTCTGAAGAACAGATTCAGGACATTCCCGCCTGAAACCTGAGTCTCCGGCCCCAAAGCGGGTTCGAAAAATTCAACCCGGGAGCGGTGGCAGCCGCGTTCCGGACGGTTCGCCCAGAGCGGGCGACGAAAATGAGAGGCCACGATGGCGCAGCAGACATTCACCGGTCGCAAACGCGTTCGCAAGTTCTTCGGACACATCAAGGAAGTCGCCGAGATGCCGAACCTCATCGAGGTTCAGAAGGCGTCCTATGACCAGTTCCTGATGGTCGACGAACCCGCCGGCGGGCGCCTCGACGAGGGCCTGCAGGCCGTGTTCCGTTCCGTGTTCCCGATCTCCGACTTCTCGGGCACCTCGATGCTGGAATTCGTCCGCTACGAGTTCGAGCAGCCGAAGTATGACGTCGACGAGTGCCGCCAGCGCGGCATGACCTTCGCGGCACCCCTCAAGGTGACGCTGCGCCTCATCGTGTTCGATATCGACGAAGAAACCGGTGCGAAGTCGGTCAAGGACATCAAGGAGCAGGACGTCTACATGGGCGATATCCCGCTCATGACCATGAACGGCACCTTCATCGTGAACGGTACCGAGCGCGTCATCGTCTCGCAGATGCACCGTTCGCCGGGCGTGTTCTTCGATCACGACAAGGGCAAGACCCATTCGTCGGGCAAGCTGCTGTTCGCTGCCCGCGTGATCCCGTATCGCGGCTCCTGGCTCGATATCGAGTTCGACGCCAAGGATATCGTCTATGCGCGTATCGACCGTCGCCGCAAGATTCCGGTGACGTCGCTGATGTTCGCCCTCGGCCTCGACGGCGAGGCGATCCTGTCCACGTTCTACAAGAAGATCCTCTACAAGCGGACCAAGGAAGGCTGGCGCGTTCCGTTCGACGCCAACCGTTTCCGCGGCTACTCGACCATCAACGACCTGATCGACGCCGATACCGGCAAGGTCGTGCTCGAGGCCGGCAAGAAGCTCACCGTCCGCGCCGCCCGCCAACTCCAGGAGAAGGGGCTCAAGGCGCTGCGTCTGTCGGATGAGGAACTCGTCGGCAACTACCTCGCCGAGGACCTCGTCAACCCGAAGACCGGTGAGATCCATGCCGAAGCCGGTGAGGAAATCACCGACAAGTCGATGAAGGCTCTCAACGAGCACGGCTACAAGGAACTGCCGCTGCTCGACATCGACCACGTCAATGTCGGCGCCTACATCCGCAACACGCTCGCGGCCGACAAGAACATGACGCGTGAGGACGCGCTGTTCGACATCTACCGCGTGATGCGTCCGGGCGAGCCGCCGACGCTGGATTCGGCGCAGGCGATGTTCCAGTCGCTGTTCTTCGACGCCGAGCGTTACGACCTCTCCGCGGTCGGCCGCGTCAAGATGAACATGCGCCTCGACCTCGATGCGCCCGATACCCAGCGCACGCTGCGCAAGGAAGACATCCTTTGCGTCATCAAGACGCTGGTGGACCTGCGCGACGGCAAGGGCGAGATCGACGACATCGACCATCTCGGCAACCGCCGTGTGCGCTCGGTCGGCGAGCTCATGGAGAACCAGTACCGTATCGGCCTGCTGCGCATGGAGCGCGCGATCAAGGAGCGCATGTCCTCGGTCGACATCGACACGGTCATGCCGCAGGACCTGATCAACGCGAAGCCGGCGGCCGCCGCCGTCCGCGAGTTCTTCGGCTCCTCGCAGCTCTCGCAGTTCATGGACCAGACCAACCCGCTCAGCGAGATCACCCACAAGCGTCGTCTCTCGGCGCTTGGACCGGGCGGTCTGACCCGCGAGCGCGCCGGCTTCGAGGTGCGCGACGTGCATCCGACGCATTACGGCCGTATCTGCCCGATCGAGACGCCGGAAGGTCCGAACATCGGCCTGATCAACTCGCTCGCCACCTTTGCGCGCGTCAACAAGTACGGCTTCGTCGAGACGCCGTATCGCAAGGTCAAGGATGGCCGCGTTACCGACGAGGTCGTGTACCTCTCGGCGATGGAGGAGGGCCGCTATTCGGTCGCTCAGGCCAACGTGCCGGTCGACGCCAAGGGCCGCTTCACCGAAGACCTGGTGGTCTGCCGCGCGAGCGGCACCCGCGACGTCGTGCCGCTGACGCCCGACAAGGTCGACTACATGGACGTGTCGCCGAAGCAGCTCGTTTCGGTCGCCGCAGCCTTGATCCCGTTCCTCGAGAACGACGACGCCAATCGCGCGCTGATGGGCTCGAACATGCAGCGCCAGGCGGTGCCGCTGGTTCGCGCCGAGGCGCCGTTCGTCGGCACCGGCATGGAAGGCGTGGTTGCGCGTGACTCGGGCGCCGCGATCGCGGCGCGCCGCTCGGGCGTGATCGACCAGATCGACGCGACCCGCGTCGTCATCCGTGCGACCGAAGATCTCGATCCGACCAAGTCGGGCGTCGATATCTACCGCCTGATGAAGTACCAGCGCTCCAACCAGTCGACCTGCATCAACCAGCGTCCGCTGGTGAAGGTCGGCGACATCGTCAAGAAGGGCGACATCATCGCTGACGGTCCGTCGACCGATCTCGGCGAGCTCGCGCTCGGCCGCAACGTGCTGGTCGCGTTCATGCCGTGGAACGGCTACAACTTCGAAGACTCGATCCTGCTCTCCGAGCGCATCGTGAAGGAAGACGTCTTCACCTCGATCCATATCGAAGAATTCGAGGTGATGGCCCGCGACACCAAGCTGGGACCCGAGGAAATCACCCGCGACATTCCGAACGTTTCGGAAGAAGCGCTGAAGAACCTCGACGAAGCCGGTATCGTCTACATCGGCGCGGAAGTGCGCGCCGGCGACATCCTGGTCGGCAAGATCACGCCGAAGGGCGAGAGCCCGATGACGCCGGAAGAAAAGCTCCTGCGCGCCATCTTCGGCGAAAAGGCTTCCGACGTTCGCGACACCTCGCTGCGCGTTCCCCCGGGCGTGCAGGGCACGATCGTGGAAGTCCGCGTGTTCAACCGCCACGGCGTCGACAAGGACGAGCGTGCGCTGGCGATCGAGCGGGAAGAGATCGAGCGTCTGGCCAAGGACCGTGACGACGAGCAGGCGATCCTGGACCGCAACGTCTACAACCGTCTGGCCGAGCTGCTCGAGGGGCGGCAGGGCATTGCCGGTCCGAAGGGCTTCAAGAAGGACACCAAGATCACCCGTGCGGTGCTCGAGGAGTACCCGAAGTCGCAGTGGTGGCTGTTCGCGTCTCCGAACGACAAGCTGATGGCCGAGATCGAGGCCATGCGGAAACAGTACGACGAGTCGAAGAAGGGGCTCGAGCAGCGCTTCCTCGACAAGGTCGAGAAGCTCCAGCGCGGTGACGAATTGCCGCCCGGCGTGATGAAGATGGTCAAGGTCTTCGTCGCGGTGAAGCGCAAGATCCAGCCCGGCGACAAGATGGCCGGCCGCCACGGCAACAAGGGCGTGGTGTCGAAGATCGTGCCGATCGAGGACATGCCGTTCCTGGAAGACGGCACGCATGCCGACATCGTGCTCAATCCGCTGGGCGTGCCCTCGCGCATGAACGTCGGACAGATCCTCGAGACGCATCTCGGCTGGGCTTGCGCCGGCCTCGGCAAGCGCATCGGCCAGACCGTCGATGCTTACCTGTCAAAGCAGGACATCAAGCCGCTGAAGGAGACCTTGAAGAAGGTCTACGGCGAGGACGAGACGATCAAGACGCTCAACGACAACGAGCTGCTTGAACTCGGCCACAATTTGAGCCGCGGCGTGCCGATCGCAACGCCGGTGTTCGATGGTGCCAAGGAGACCGACATCGAGGAGATGTTGAAGCTCGCGGGTCTCGACGCTTCGGGCCAGTCGACCGTCTATGACGGCCGCACCGGCGATGCGTTCGATCGCAAGGTGACGGTGGGCTACATCTACATGCTCAAGCTGCACCATCTCGTGGACGACAAGATCCACGCGCGTTCGATCGGTCCGTACTCGCTCGTCACCCAGCAGCCGTTGGGCGGCAAGGCGCAGTTCGGCGGCCAGCGCTTCGGCGAAATGGAGGTGTGGGCGCTCGAAGCTTACGGCGCGGCCTACACGCTGCAGGAAATGCTGACCGTGAAGTCGGACGACGTGGCCGGCCGTACCAAGGTGTACGAGGCGATCGTGCGTGGCGACGACACCTTCGAGGCCGGTATTCCGGAATCGTTCAACGTGCTGGTCAAGGAAATGCGCTCGCTCGGCCTCAACGTCGACCTGCACAATTCCAAGATGGGTCCGGCGCCGACGTCGGAAGCGGCCGAATAACACGACCGTTCATGCCCGGCCTTCGCGGCCGGGCATTGGCGCCCCTCCCGATGCCTTGAGGGCAGGGCGCCCCGCTTAAGTGATTTTCGAATTTGCGGCCGGAGGCGACCGGTACGCGAGGAGAAGACGATGAACCAAGAAATTATGAATCTCTTTAACCCGACGACGCCGGCTCAGGTCTTCGACCAGATCCGCATCTCGATCGCGTCCCCGGAGAAGATTCTGTCCTGGTCCTACGGCGAGATCAAGAAGCCGGAGACCATCAACTACCGTACCTTCAAGCCCGAGCGCGACGGCCTGTTCTGCGCCCGCATCTTCGGGCCGATCAAGGACTACGAGTGCTTGTGCGGCAAGTACAAGCGCATGAAGTACAAGGGCATCATCTGCGAGAAGTGCTCGGTCGAGGTCACGCTGTCGCGCGTCCGGCGCGAGCGCATGGGCCACATCGAGCTCGCGGCCCCGGTTGCCCACATCTGGTTCCTGAAGTCGCTGCCCTCGCGCATCGGCCTCCTGCTCGACATGACGCTGAAGGATCTCGAGCGGATCCTCTACTTCGAATATTACGTCGTGCTCGAGCCGGGCCTGACCGCGCTGAAGGACCGTCAGCTGCTGTCGGAAGACGAGTATCTGAAGGCGCAGGACGAGTACGGCCAGGATTCCTTCACCGCCATGATCGGCGCCGAGGCGATCCGCGAGCTGCTCAAGGGCATGGACCTCGAGAAGCTCGAACTGTCGCTGCGCGCCGAGATGCAGGAGACCGACTCCGACATCAAGCACAAGAAGCTCGCCAAGCGTCTGAAGATCGTCGAGGCCTTCCGCCACTCCGGCAACAAGCCGGAATGGATGATCCTGACCGTCGTTCCCGTGATCCCGCCGGACCTGCGTCCGCTGGTGCCGCTGGACGGCGGCCGCTTCGCGACCTCCGACCTCAACGACCTCTATCGCCGCGTCATCAACCGCAACAACCGCTTGAAGCGGCTGATGGAGCTGCGTGCGCCTGACATCATCATCCGCAACGAGAAGCGCATGCTTCAGGAAGCGGTCGATGCGCTGTTCGACAACGGCCGTCGCGGCCGCGTCATCACGGGTGCCAACAAGCGCCCGCTGAAGTCGCTCGCCGACATGTTGAAGGGCAAGCAGGGCCGTTTCCGCCAGAACCTGCTCGGCAAGCGCGTCGACTATTCGGGCCGTTCGGTGATCGTGGTCGGTCCCGAGCTGCGCCTCCATCAGTGCGGTCTGCCGAAGAAGATGGCGCTCGAGCTGTTCAAGCCGTTCATCTATTCGCGGCTTGACGCCAAGGGCCTGTCCACCACCGTCAAGCAGGCCAAGAAGCTGGTCGAGAAGGAACGGCCCGAGGTCTGGGACATCCTCGACGAGGTGATCCGCGAGCATCCCGTGCTGCTCAACCGCGCGCCGACGCTGCATCGTCTGGGCATCCAGGCGTTCGAGCCGGTGCTGATCGAGGGCAAGGCGATCCAGCTTCACCCGCTGGTCTGCTCGGCGTTCAACGCCGACTTCGATGGTGACCAGATGGCCGTGCACGTTCCGCTGTCGCTCGAAGCGCAGCTGGAAGCGCGCGTGCTGATGATGTCGACCAACAACATCCTGCATCCCGCGAACGGCCAGCCGATCATCGTGCCGTCGCAGGACATCGTGCTGGGTCTCTACTACGTCTCGATCATGCGCGAAGGCCTGCCCGGCGAGGGCAAGCTGTTCGGCGAGATGGCCGAGCTCGAGCATGCCCTGCATGCGAAGGTCATCCACCTCCACACCAAGATCAAGTATCGGTGGGAAGGCATGGACGAGACCGGCAAGGTCTCCAAGCGCTGGATCGAGACCACCGCCGGCCGCGTCATGCTCGGCAACCTGCTGCCGAAGAACCCGCGCATCTCGTACGAGATCATCAACAAGCTGATGACCAAGCGCGAGATCTCGGGCGTCATCGACCAGGTCTACCGCCACTGCGGCCAGAAGGAGACCGTGATCTTCTGCGACCGCATCATGGCGCTCGGCTTCTACAACGCGTTCAAGGCCGGCATCTCGTTCGGCAAGGACGACATGGTCGTGCCGAACTCGAAATGGAAGATCGTCGACACCACGCGTACGCTGGCGAAGGATTTCGAGCAGCAGTACAACGACGGTCTGATCACGCATGGCGAGAAGTACAACAAGGTCGTCGACGCCTGGTCGAAGGCCACGGAAGAAATCGCCAAGGCGATGATGAAGGAGATCTCCTCCACCAAGAAGACGGCGGCCGGAGCCGATGCCGACATCAACTCGATCTACATGATGGCTCATTCCGGCGCCCGTGGTTCGCCGGCCCAGATGCGCCAGCTCGCCGGCATGCGCGGCCTGATGGCCAAGCCGTCGGGTGAGATCATCGAGACGCCGATCATCTCGAACTTCAAGGAGGGCCTCTCGGTTCTCGAGTACTTCAACTCGACCCACGGCGCCCGTAAGGGCCTCGCGGACACCGCCTTGAAGACCGCGAACTCCGGCTACCTGACCCGTCGTCTGGTCGACGTCGCGCAGGATTGCATCATCACGCAGTCCGACTGCGGCACCAAGCTCGGCATCAAGATGCGCGCCATCGTCGATGCCGGCACCGTGGTCGCTTCGCTCGGTTCGCGCATCCTCGGACGCACGGCCTGCGAAGACGTGCGCGACAGCTCGGGCAAGGTGATCATCACGCGCGACACGCTGATGGAAGAGAGCCATCTGGACGCCATCCAGCAGGGTGGTGTGCAGGAGGTGAAGATCCGCTCGGCGCTGACCTGCGAACTCGTCAACGGCATCTGCGGCAAGTGCTACGGCCGCGACCTCGCCCGCGGCACGCCGGTCAACCACGGCGAAGCGGTCGGCGTCATCGCGGCGCAGTCGATCGGCGAGCCGGGCACGCAGCTCACCATGCGTACGTTCCACATCGGCGGCGCGGCGCAGCTCAACGAGCAGTCTTTCGTCGAAGCCAATTTCGACGGCAAGATCGTGATCCGGAACAAGGCCATCGCCCGCAACAGCGAAGGTCACCTGGTGGCGATGGTGCGCAACATGGTGGTGGCGGTGGTCGATGCCGACGGCACCGAGCGTGCGACGCACCGTATCCAGTACGGCTCGCGGCTGCATGTCGATGAAGGCGACATGGTCAAGCGTGGCCAGCGCATCGTCGAGTGGGACCCGTACACCCGTCCGCTCCTCACCGAAGTGGAAGGCACCATCGGCTTCGAGGATCTGGTCGAGGGCCAGTCGATCTCGGAAACGCTGGACGAGGCGACCGGTATCGCCAAGCGCGTCGTCATCGACTGGCGCTCGACCCGCGGCGGCTCGGACCTGCGTCCGGCCATCGTGGTGAAGGGCAAGGACGGCAAGGTGCTCAAGCTCGCCCGTGGCGGCGATGCCCGCTACATGCTGTCGGTCGACGCCATTCTCTCGGTCGACGTCGGAGCCAAGGTCAACCCGGGCGACATCCTCGCCCGTGTCTCGACCGAGAGCGCCAAGACGCGTGACATCACCGGCGGTCTGCCGCGGGTGGCGGAACTGTTCGAGGCACGGCGTCCGAAGGATGCGGCGATCATCGCCGAGATCGCGGGCACCATCCGGTTCGGGCGCGACTACAAGAACAAGCGTCGCATCTCGATCGAGCCGATGGACAAGACCGACGAGCCGCGCGAGTACCTGATCCCGAAGGGCAAGCACATCCACCTTCAGGACGGCGACGTCGTCGAAAAGGGCGACTTCATCGTCGAAGGCAACCCGGCGCCGCACGACATCCTTGCGGTCAAGGGCATCGAGGAGCTCGCGGCCTATCTGGTCAACGAAATCCAGGAGGTCTACCGGCTCCAGGGCGTGCTCATCAACGACAAGCACATCGAGGTGATTGTCCGTCAGATGCTCCAGAAGGTGGAAGTCACCGATCAGGGCGACACGGACATGATCTCCGGCGAGCAGGTCGACAAGATCGAGTTCGACGCACTGAACGCAAAGGCCAAGGAAGAGGGCAAGAAGCCCGCCACGGGAACGCCGGTTCTGCTCGGCATCACCAAGGCGAGTCTGCAGACCCGCTCCTTCTTCTCGGCCGCCTCGTTCCAGGAGACCACCCGCGTCCTCACGGAAGCGGCGGTCAACGGCAAGGTCGATCCGCTCGAAGGCCTCAAGGAGAACGTCATCGTCGGCCGGCTGATCCCGGCGGGCACCGGCGCCTCCATGGCCAAGATCCGCGAAGTCGCCATGAAGCGCGACAAGCTGATACTCGACGAGCGCGAGAAGCAGGCGGCCGTCGTGTCGCCCGCTCCGGAAGCCGAGCTTCCTGCGCTGCCGCCTGCGGAATAATGCTTCATCCGTAAGAATACGAGGATAACGAAAAGGCCGGCGAAAGCCGGCCTTTTTGCTGCTTTGTTTGGCTGTTGCGATGCGGGATCAACCTTTGTTCATCTTTCCTTCAGGCGCAAAAGTGCTTCTGCTAAGGGAGCTTAGACCGGTGGTCCCGTGACGGGGGCAGGGCCGGAGACCACGGAACTCACATGCTTGATCTCGCAATCGTAGGCGGCGGCCCCGGCGGGCTGATGAGCGCCTGGTACTTGAAGCGTAAGCTCGGCGACCTCTGCCGCATCACCATCTTCGAGGCCTCCGACCGCCTCGGCGGCAAGATCGTCACGCGCAAATTCGATTCCGCGCCGGCGATGTACGAGGCCGGCGTCGCGGAGATCTACGACTATTCGATGACGGGTCCTGATCCGCTGCGCGAGCTGATCCAGCATTTCGGCCTGCAGACGATTCCGATGGACGCCGAGCAGGTGCAGTTCGGCGGCGAGTTGCTCGACGACGTCGCCGGCATGCGCCGCAAATACGGCGCCAAGACCGCGGATGCGATCGAGCAGTTCCGCAAGCGTTGCGCCGAGCAGATGTCGCCGATCGAATATTACGAAGGCGTCGGCGCGCACGACAACGAGAACCCCTGGGCCTACAAGACCGCCGAGCAGGTGCTCGACGAAGAGGTCGAGGACGAGACCGCGAAGCGCTTCTTCAAGGTGATGGCGCGCTCGGACATCGCGACCGAAAGCCACAACACCAACGGCCTCAACGCGCTCAAGAACTACCTGATGGATGTCGATGGCTATATCGGCCTCTATTCCATCCAGAACGGCAACGAGCAGCTGGTCGAATGCCTGCAGTCTGAGGTCAGCGCCGACATCCAGCTCAATCATCGCGTGCTCACCGTCGGCAAGGCGCCGACCGGCCGCTATCAGCTGAAGATGATGAACGGCAAGGGGCCGGAGACGCGCGACTTCGATCTCGTGCTGATGTGCCTGCCGCACTCGTGGCTCTCGACCGTCGGCTGGGAAGGCGAGCAGCTGCGCAAGTCCATGGTCAAGCACGTCTCGTATTTCGACCGTCCCGCGCATTATCTGCGCGTCTCGATCCTGTTCGACGCTCCGTTCTGGGGCGACAAGATTCCAGGCGCCTGGTTCATGTCGGAGGCTTTCGGCGGCTGCTGCGTCTACAATGAGGGCGCGCGTCACGACGTCGGCAGGTACGGCGTCCTGAACTGGCTGATTCCCGGCTCCGATGCGCTGGCGTTCGCAAATCTGTCGGACCAGGAGCTGATCGACGCCGCGCTGAAGTCGCTGCCGGCCTCGCTCGGAGACGCGCGTGCGCATTTCATGGAAGGCAAAATCCACCGTTGGCTGTCGTCGGTGAACGCGATTCCTGGCGGCCTGCCCGTTCGCGATGTCATGTCCAATCACCGGCCCGAGCCGAAGGAGCATCCCGGTATCGTGGTGGTAGGCGACTATCTGTTCGATTCCACGCTGAACGGTCTGCTCGACTCCTCGGATGCGGCGACCGACATCATTCTGACCGAGATGATGCGGCTGCGCCGCGCGCGTGCGCAGCAGGATGGCGAGCCGATCTCCGACAAGATCGACCGGGACTATTTCGAGAATTATCGCGGCCTCGGACCCTACGGCGAGGTCTGGAACCAGTTCACAGATCCGGATTATCTGTCCAAGCTGATCAACATCGTCTGGGGCAAGGCCAAGGGCACCAAGCTCCTGGTCGCGGGCTCCGCCAGCGGCGAGCTGGTCGGCGCATTGCGCGAGCGCGGCATCGACGCCTGGGGCATCGAGAACAACCGTGCCATCCATGCCAAGACGCCGAAGGCGCTGAAGAAGTACAACAAGCTCGGTTCGATCACCGACATGCCGTTCAAGGACGGCACGTTCGACTACGTCTTCGAGACCAGCCTATGCCACGTTGCGCCCAAGCAGGTGGTTCGCGCGATCCGCGAGTTGAACCGTGTGGTCAAGACCGGCCTCGTGTTCGGCTCGATCACCTCGGACATGGCCTCGGCGGTGATCGACCGCTACGACCTGCTGCGCGGGGTCAAGAAGCTCGGCACCTGGTGGGAATGGTCGGAGCTATTCTTCGGCAACGGCTTCGATCTGTCGATGCACCGCAAGGACTGCACCGACGCGCTATGGACTGCGACGCTCGCCGCCAACAAGGGGCCGGGCCAATGGTATGCCGACGCCGACAGCTTGCGTTATTCCTTCTTCGACAAGATCGAGGACGAAGACGAGGACTAACATCACCAGGCGCGGATGAATTCGCCAATTGCTTTGCCGAACTCGTCCTGATCGCATAGAATCGGCGGAGTAGCGGTGGTCCGCTATTTTCCTGCTCTCTCTGCGGTCATGCCGGCCGTCAGCATCGGTTGGTTTCATGGCGTCCAGGCCTCTCTCTCCCGACAAACAGAAGCTCGCCGCGCAAGAGGCGGCCGAGCTCGAGGACAAGCTTGCGGCCGGCGGCGCGCCCGAGCTGCAAGACGACGACGAGGATGACGACGAGCTTGAGCTCGATGACGATGATGATGATGAGGACCTCGTCGTCTTTACCGCCCGCGAAGCTGCCGGCGCGCTCGCGACGATCTTGGGGTTCGTCAAGCCCTTCCTGTCCAACTACAAGCGCATCCTGGGTTATGTGGCGTTCGGCGTCCTGGTTGAGACGCTGTTCAACGTCATCATGCCGCTCAGCCTGAAATACCTGATCGACGACGCGCTCGGCGAAGAGGATTTCCAAGCGCTGTACAAGATCCTCGGCGTGCTCGCGGTTGCCGGCATCTCGACCTCGATCGTCGCGGTCTGGTATGAGCGCTGGGATGCGCGGTTGGCGGCTTGCGTCATCTCCGACGTCCGCAAGCGCCTGTTCGAGCATGTCCAGGACCTGCCCGCGGCTTATTTCGGCCGCACCAAGCGCGGCGAGATCCTGTCGCGCTTCTCGGTCGATCTCTCGGCCTTCGAAGGTTCGGTCAAGTCCTTCGTCAACAGCGCCGCGCTGCCGTTCTTTGAGTTGATCGCCGGCATCATCCTGATGCTGTTCCTGAACTGGCAGCTCGCGGTGGTCGCGCTGCTGGTATTCCCGATCACCTTGATCGGCCCGCGCATCCTGACGCCGAAGGCGGTGCAGGCCAACTACGAGCAGAAGCTGAACGAGAGCGCGCTGCTCGGCATGGTGCAGGAGAACGTGGCGGCGCAGGCCGTGATCAAGGCGTTCAGCCTGCAACGCAAGATGTTCGGCTTCTTCACCTTCCGCAACGATGCGACCCGCGACAGGATTGCGGCCGCGGGGTTCCTCTCGACGATGGTGGAGCGGACGGTCACCATCTCCGTGCTGCTGTTGCACCTCGTCGTGCTCGCGATCGGCGCCTACCTCGCGACCAAGGGCCAGATCACCATCGGCACCTTCGTCACCTTCGAGAGCGCGTTCTGGGAGGTCTCCTACAACATCGCCCATGTGATGCATTTCATCCCGGTGTCGATCTCCTCGGCCGCCGCGATCCGTCACATCCAGGAGCTGCTCGACGAGCCGACGCGGGGTGCGGATCGTCCCGGCGCGCCCGATCTGCCGCGCATCACCCACGACATCACCTTCGAGCATGTTAGCTTCCAGTATGAAGGCGGCCAGGCGCCGGTGCTGGACAATCTCAGCCTCAAGCTCGACGTCGGCAAGCGCATCGCCATCGTTGGTCCGTCTGGCTCCGGCAAGAGCACGCTGCTCAATCTGATCCTTCGTCTCTACGTGCCCGATGAGGGACGCGTCACCATCGACGGTGTCGACGTCCGCAAGGTGACGCTCGATTCACTGCGCCGGAGCATGGCGGTGGTGTTCCAGGAGAACATGCTGTTCAACATGTCGATCCGCGAGAACATCCGGCTCGGCAAGGAAGGCGCCACCGATGAGGAGGTGGAGGAGGCGGCCAAGAAGGCCGAGATTCACCGCTACATCATGGGCCTGCGGCAGGGCTACGACACGCCGGTCGGCGAACGCGGCGACACGCTGTCGGGCGGCCAGCGCCAGCGCATCGCGATCGCACGCGCGATCATCCGCAATCCCTCCGTGCTGCTGCTCGACGAAGCGACCTCGGCCCTGGACCAGACCACGGAGGCCGCGATCAACCGCACCCTGCTCAAGGTCGCCAAGGGGCGCACCATGATCTGGTCGACCCATCGTCTGACCTCGGTGGTCGAGATGGACGAGATCATCGTGATTTCGGGGGGCAGGGCGATCGAGCGCGGCTCGCATGCCGAGCTGCTTGCCAGGAACGGTACCTATCGCAAGCTGTGGAACGACCAGATCCATCAGCCGCACGGT
Organism: Bradyrhizobium sp. Gha; assembly: GCF_900113735.1. Classification (GTDB taxonomy): domain Bacteria; phylum Pseudomonadota; class Alphaproteobacteria; order Rhizobiales; family Xanthobacteraceae; genus Bradyrhizobium. The sequence continues at coordinate 35,674 of NZ_FOQM01000007.1, read as the reverse complement.
GCGGCCGCTCAGGCCGACGATGACAGCGATGATGACGACGACGAGGACGACCTCGACGAGGATGATGAGGACGAAGACGAGGAGTGACCGAGGAAGTTCGGCTCCAGGTGGAACGCGCCTCCCAGCCTCCGCAGTAATCCCTGGGTCGACCACGCCATGAAGCGTGCCCAGCGTTGCGCGGTCCAGTAGGGGCTCGTCGCAATCGAGACCGAGCGGAAGTCGAAGGCTTTCGCCGCCGACCATTCATCACAGGCCCGCTTGACCGGGTCGGCATAGAAGGTGGCGATCTTGTCGGCATTCATCCCGTCGCTGGCGAGCCATTGCGGGATGTGGACGTTGCAGAGCCGCTCGACGTCGGTGAACACCTTGTCGCAGCCGGTGCCGGCGACCGGGCAGGAGGTGGCGAAAGCGTCGCCAGCCAGCACCACGCCCGGCTGATGGCTGGCGTCGTTCACGTAGAGATCCACCGGACGAACCTTCAACTCGCCGGGAATGTCGAAAGCGCCGGTGATGCGCTTCAGCCGCGGCAGCGCGGCGTTCAATGTCTCGGCCGGTGCGCGGCGCAGCTCGCGCAGCCAGGGATCGTCGAAGCCGCGGTACACGAACAGATTGGCGCGCATCCGCGTGCCGATCGGAAACAGCGAGATGTAGGGGATGCGGTCGCTCGGCCGTTCCGAGAAATAGGTGAGCGCCGGGAAGTCGAACGCATTCCGCCCGGCCGGCACCACGTCGAAGCCGATCGAGATCGAATGGCAGGGGCTGATGACGTTCCTGATGATGCCGAGCTGGTGGCGCAGGCCGACATTCAGGCCGTTGGCGAGCAAGACCAGGCGGGCCGAGATGGTCTCATCATTGGCGAGGGCTACCCTTTGCCGCTCAGCACTGGTCTCGACCGACACCGCCTTGGTCCAGATACGTCCGACCGTGTCGGGAATCTCGTCGCGGATCGCGTTAACAAGCGAATCGTAGCGGATGTTGAACTGCCGGCTCGGCGCCTTGTCGAGCATGTGGCCGAATCGCGCGATCCAGTTCTCGCCCGAGAAGGTCGCGTGACGCAGGACCGAGTCGGCGATTCCCGTTTGGTGGAATCGCTCGACCTGACCGTGACCGCTCAGCTTTTCGACGCGAAAATCGGCCGGATAGGTCTCATGCGGGTCGATCAGGATCGCCGAAATGCCGGCACGCCCGAGCATTGCGGCGGCGGTCGAGCCTGCCAGTCCTCCGCCAATGATGGCAATGTCGGTGTACCGCATGGCGCCTGTCTCTGCCGAAGGCGGCAGATTGACGCATCAAGAGGAAAAAAAGCCTTAGCGGCCGACATAAAAGTATATTTCATACGGGTGTTAATCGGGTGGCGGCTGGCGGAGCCGGGATATCGTTCCCATATCGGGGAGGCGCGTAAGGGGACCGACCGGGCAATTTCCGAAGCTGCGAGAAGCGCTTTCGGACTGTCGTTTCGCCTTGACTTGATCGATTCTCACTTATAGAAAGCGCCTCACTTAACGACAGGCGGTGAGCATTGCCAACGTCGGAACGGGCCACCCGTTGATCCCCAGGAGTCGCTAAGCGGGCACCAACCTCGACGAATGCCGCTCAAACGCTGTCGATGATAGCTAGGCAATGCCAGTGCGATTTTAGGCCTCTGAGGCACGACCTCCTGCGGCCGAATTCGGATGCATGACCTCAGTGCGCGGGCCGCGGCTTATGCTGATCGGCCTTGATACTGCGGTCCTCTGTGGCGTCGAAGCGCTTTCCACTCAGCAATGAGCGGTTGGCGCGATTTCGCTTTGTGTGGATTGTTCCGCGCGGGCGGGCCCGATCGAGCGGGTGGCTCGAGAGAATTTGCGGTCCCGGCAACGGGCCGCGGCAAGACAGCGGACCTGCAAGGGGCCGCGATAACAAAGGGTAAGGCCAGGATGCCGACGATCAACCAGCTGATCGCTCAACCGCGTGAAGTGCAGAAGTCGCGCAAGAAGGTGCCGGCGCTGCAGCAGTCGCCGCAGAAGCGTGGTGTTTGCACGCGCGTCTACACCACGACCCCGAAGAAGCCGAACTCGGCGCTTCGTAAGGTCGCCAAGGTGCGTCTGACCAACGGTTTCGAGGTGATCGGCTACATCCCGGGTGAGGGCCATAACCTTCAGGAGCACTCGGTGGTCATGATCCGCGGCGGCCGCGTCAAGGATTTGCCCGGCGTGCGCTACCACATCCTCCGCGGCGTTCTGGATACCCAGGGCGTCAAGAACCGTAAGCAGCGTCGTTCGAAGTACGGCGCGAAGCGTCCGAAGTAAGCGGGAACCAACTCCATGTCTCGTCGCCACTCAGCGGAAAAGCGCGAAGTTCTTCCCGATCCGAAGTTCGGGAACATCATCGTCACGAAGTTCATGAACTCGGTGATGTACGCCGGCAAGAAGTCGGTCGCCGAAGGCATCGTCTACGGTGCATTCAGCCTCATCGAAGGCAAGACCAAGCAGAATCCGCTCGGCGTGTTCGAGCAGGCGCTCGAGAACGTCATGCCGACGATCGAGGTGCGCTCCCGCCGGGTCGGCGGCGCGACCTACCAGGTTCCGGTCGAAGTTCGCTCGACCCGCCGTCAGGCGCTGGGCATTCGCTGGCTGATTTCGGCCGCGCGCGAGCGCAACGAGAAGACGATGACCGAGCGGCTCTCGGCGGAGCTCCTGGACGCGTCGAACAATCGCGGGAACGCCGTCAAGAAGCGTGAGGACGTGCACCGGATGGCGGAAGCCAACCGCGCCTTCTCGCACTATCGCTGGTAACGGCGACACACGGAATCTAAGGAACAACCCATGCCTCGCGTTCATGCCATAGAGAATTACCGCAACTTCGGTATCATGGCGCATATCGATGCCGGCAAGACCACGACCACCGAGCGCATCCTCTATTACACCGGCAAGAGCCACAAGATCGGCGAAGTGCACGAAGGTGCCGCGACGATGGACTGGATGGAGCAGGAGCAGGAGCGTGGCATCACGATCACCTCGGCTGCGACCACCGCCTTCTGGGCCGGCAAGCGCCTGAACATCATCGACACTCCCGGCCACGTCGACTTCACCATCGAGGTCGAGCGTTCGCTGCGCGTGCTCGACGGCGCGGTCTGCGTGCTCGACTCGAACCAGGGCGTCGAGCCTCAGACCGAGACCGTCTGGCGCCAGGGCGACAAGTACAAGGTTCCGCGCATCGTCTTCGCCAACAAGATGGACAAGACCGGCGCCGACTTCTTCAAGTGTCTGGCCGACATCGTCGACCGTCTCGGCGCCAAGCCGATCGCGATCCAGCTCCCGATCGGTGCCGAGAACAACTTCAAGGGTCTCGTCGACCTCGTGAAGATGCAGGGCATCATCTGGAACGATGAATCGCTCGGTGCGAAGTTCGACTATGTCGATATCCCGGAAGATATGGTCGAGCAGGCCAAGGAATATCGCGAGAAGATGGTGGAAGCCGCCGTCGAGCTCGATGACGACGCCATGGCCGCCTATCTCGACGGCAAGGAGCCCGACGAGGAGACGCTGAAGCGCCTGATCCGCAAGGCGGTTCTGACCGGCGCATTCTATCCCGTGCTGTGCGGCTCGGCCTTCAAGAACAAGGGCGTGCAACCGCTGCTCGACGCCGTCGTCGACTATCTGCCGTCGCCGATCGATGTGCCCGCGATCAAGGGCACCGACGACCATGGCAACGAAGTCGTGCGCAAGGCGGACGACAAGGAGCCGCTGGCTCTGCTCGCGTTCAAGATCATGGACGACCCGTTCGTCGGCACCATCACCTTCTGCCGCATCTATTCCGGCGTTCTGCAGAGCGGCACCGGCGTCGTGAACTCGACCCGCGAGAAGAAGGAGCGCATTGGGCGCATGCTCTTGATGCATGCGAACAACCGCGAAGACATCAAGGAAGCCTATGCCGGCGATATCGTCGCGCTGGCTGGCCTGAAGGAAGCGCGCACCGGTGACACGCTGTGCGATCCCGAGAAGCAGGTCATCCTGGAAAAGATGGAATTCCCCGAGCCGGTCATCGAGATCGCGATCGAGCCGAAGTCCAAGGCCGACCAGGAGAAGCTGGGTGTTGCACTGGCGAAGCTCGCTGCGGAGGATCCGTCCTTCCGCGTGTCGACCGACCAGGAGTCCGGCCAGACCATCCTCAAGGGCATGGGCGAACTCCACCTCGACATCAAGGTCGACATCCTCAAGCGTACCTACAAGGTCGACGCCAACATCGGCGCGCCGCAGGTTGCGTTCCGTGAGCGCGTCACCAAGAGGGCCGAAGTCAAGTACACCCACAAGAAGCAGACCGGTGGTACCGGTCAGTTCGCCGAAGTCTCGATCGTGGTCGAGCCTAACGAGCCCGGCAAGGGCTACGAGTTCGAGTCGAAGATCGTCGGCGGCGCGGTGCCGAAGGAATACATCCCTGGCGTCGAAAAGGGCCTCAACAGCGTGATGAGCTCTGGCGTGGTTGCGGGCTTCCCCGTGGTCGACGTCAAGGTTCAGCTCGTCGACGGCAAGTATCACGACGTCGACTCGTCGGCGCTCGCCTTCGAAATCGCTTCGCGCGCTGCATTCCGCGAAGCCTTGCAGAAGGGCAAGTCCGTCCTGCTCGAGCCGATCATGAAGGTCGAAGTGGTGACCCCGGAAGACTACACCGGTTCGGTCATCGGCGACCTGAATTCCCGGCGCGGCCAGATCCAGGGTCAGGACATGCGCGGCAACGCCAACGTCATCAACGCGATGGTGCCGCTCATGAACATGTTCGGGTACGTGAATAATCTGCGCTCGATGAGCCAGGGTCGCGCGACCTTCACCATGCAGTTCGACCACTACGCAGAAGCGCCGGCCAACGTGTCGGCGGAAGTCCAGAAGAAGTTTGCCTGATTGTCGTCGGTCACGAACTGACGATTGAACGGAGAGTCAAATGGCCAAAGCTAAGTTTGAACGTACCAAGCCGCACTGCAACATCGGCACCATCGGTCACGTCGACCATGGCAAGACGTCGCTGACCGCGGCGATCACCAAGGTTCTCGCCGAAGCCGGCGGTGCGACGTTCACCGCGTACGACCAGATCGACAAGGCGCCGGAAGAGAAGGCGCGCGGCATCACCATCTCGACCGCTCACGTCGAGTACGAGACGCCGAACCGCCACTACGCGCACGTCGACTGCCCCGGCCACGCCGACTACGTGAAGAACATGATCACCGGCGCCGCCCAGATGGACGGTGCGATCCTGGTCGTGTCGGCTGCTGACGGCCCGATGCCGCAGACCCGCGAGCACATCCTGCTCGCCCGCCAGGTCGGCGTGCCCGCGCTCGTCGTGTTCCTCAACAAGTGCGACATGGTCGACGATCCGGAGCTCCTCGAGCTCGTCGAGCTCGAAGTCCGCGAGCTGCTCTCGAAGTATGAGTTCCCGGGCGACAAGATTCCGATCATCAAGGGTTCGGCTCTCGCCGCTCTCGAAGATTCGGACAAGAAGCTCGGCCACGACGCCATCATCGAGCTGATGAAGAACGTCGACAGCTACATCCCGCAGCCGGAGCGTCCGATCGACCAGCCGTTCCTGATGCCGGTTGAAGACGTGTTCTCGATCTCGGGCCGCGGCACCGTCGTGACCGGCCGTGTCGAGCGCGGCATCGTCAAGGTCGGCGAGGAAATCGAGATCGTCGGTCTCCGCGCCACCCAGAAGACCACCGTCACCGGCGTCGAAATGTTCCGCAAGCTGCTCGACCAGGGCCAGGCCGGCGACAACATCGGTGCGCTGCTCCGCGGTACCAAGCGCGAGGACGTCGAGCGTGGCCAGGTTCTGGCCAAGCCGGGTTCGGTCAAGCCGCACACCAAGTTCAAGGCGGAGGCTTACATCCTCACCAAGGAAGAGGGCGGTCGCCACACCCCGTTCTTCACCAACTACCGTCCGCAGTTCTACTTCCGCACCACCGACGTGACCGGTGTCGTGCACCTGCCGGAAGGCACCGAGATGGTGATGCCGGGCGACAACATCGCGATGGAAGTGCACCTGATCGTGCCGATCGCGATGGAAGAGAAGCTCCGCTTCGCGATCCGCGAAGGTGGCCGCACCGTCGGTGCCGGCGTCGTCGCTTCGATCATCGAGTAATCACGCGAATAGGGAATGGCGAGTGGCGAGTGGATGAAATCCATTCGCTATTCGCTACTCGCCACTCACTAAGAAAGACACGGCAATGAACGGCCAAAATATTCGCATCCGTCTCAAGGCGTTCGACCATCGTATCCTCGATACGTCGACCCGCGAGATCGTGAACACGGCGAAGCGCACCGGTGCGCAGGTCCGCGGACCCATTCCGCTGCCCACCCGCATCGAGAAGTTCACCGTCAACCGTTCGCCCCACGTCGACAAGAAGAGCCGCGAACAGTTCGAGATGCGCACTCACAAGCGTCTGCTCGACATTGTCGATCCGACCCCGCAGACCGTCGATGCTTTGATGAAGCTCGACCTGGCCGCCGGTGTCGACGTCGAGATCAAGCTCTAAGATTTTTGGATCACGTTCGCCACTAGCGGACAGAAAGAACAGGAAGCACGCCGATGCGCTCCGGAGTGATCGCACAAAAGGTCGGGATGACGCGGGTCTTTACAGAGGCCGGCGAACACATCCCCGTGACCGTGCTGAAGCTCGGCAATTGCCAGGTCGTAGGCCACCGCACTGAAGAGAAGAACGGTTACGTTGCGCTCCAGCTTGGTTCTGGCAGCCGCAAGACCGTGTACATGCCCAAGGCAGAGCGCGGCCAGTTCGCGGTCGCCAAGGTCGAGCCGAAGCGGCAGGTCGAGGAATTCCGCGTCTCCGCGGATGCCATGATCCCCGTGGGCGCCGAGATCCTCGCCGACCACTTCGTCGTCGGCCAGTTCGTCGACGTCACCGGCACCTCGGTCGGTAAGGGCTTCGCCGGCGGTATGAAGCGCTGGAACTTCGGCGGTCTGCGCGCCACGCACGGTGTGTCGATCTCGCATCGCTCGATCGGTTCGACCGGTGGTCGTCAGGATCCCGGCAAGACCTGGAAGAACAAGAAGATGCCCGGCCACATGGGTGTCGACCGCATCACCACGCTCAACCTCCGCGTCGTTCAGCTCGACGTCGAGCGTGGCCTGATCCTCGTCGAAGGCGCCGTTCCCGGCTCCAAGGGCGGCTGGATCCGCGTGCGCGACGCCGTCAAGAAGCCGCTGCCGAAGGAAGCTCCGAAGCCCGGCAAGTTCAAGGTTGCGGGCGGCGAAGCCGAAGCCGCGGCCCAGCAAGAGGGTGCGTGAGATGGAATTGAAGGTCACCACCCTCGAGGGCAAGGAAGCGGGCTCGGTCCAGCTGTCCGACGCCATTTTCGGCCTCGAGCCGCGCCAGGACATCATTGCGCGTTGCGTGCAGTGGCAGCTGAACAAGCGTCAGGCCGGCACGCACAAGGCCAAGGGCCGCGCCGAGATCTGGCGCACCGGCAAGAAGATGTACAAGCAGAAGGGCACCGGCGGTGCTCGTCACGGCTCGGCCCGCGTGCCGCAGTTCCGCGGCGGCGGTCGTGCCTTCGGTCCGGTCGTGCGTTCGCACGCCACCGACCTGCCGAAGAAGGTCCGCGCGCTTGCCCTCAAGCATGCGCTCTCGGCCAAGGCCAAGGACGGCGACCTGCTCGTGATCGACAAGGCCGCGCTGGAAGCCGCCAAGACCAAGGCGCTGCTCGGTCACTTCTCGGGCCTGGGGCTCACCAACGCGCTGATCATCGACGGCGCCGAGCTCAACAACGGATTTGCTGCCGCGGCCCGCAACATCCCGAACATGGACGTGCTGCCGATCCAGGGCATCAACGTCTATGACATCCTGCGCCGTCAGAAGCTCGTTCTGACCAAGGCCGCCATCGATGCGCTGGAGGCGCGCTTCAAATGACGAAGAACATCGAGGCTCGCCATTACGACGTGATCGTCGCCCCTGTCGTCACCGAAAAGGCGACGCTGGCGTCCGAGCACAACAAGGTCCTGTTCAAGGTGGCCGCCAAGGCGACCAAGCCGCAGATCAAGGAAGCGATCGAGAAGCTGTTTGACGTCAAGGTCAAGAGCGTCAACACGCTGGTCCGCAAGGGCAAGACCAAGGTCTTCCGCGGCAATCTCGGCTCGCAGTCGAACACCAAGCGCGCGATCGTGACCCTCGAAGAGGGCCACCGGATCGACGTCACCACCGGTCTGTAAGGTCGTACGACGATGGCACTGAAGACATTCAATCCCACGACGCCGGGCCAGCGCCAGCTGGTCATGGTCGATCGTTCGGCGCTCTACAAGGGCAAGCCGGTCAAGGCGCTCACCGAAGGCAAGAAGTCATCGGGCGGCCGCAACAACACCGGTCGCATCACCGTGCGCTTCCGTGGCGGTGGCCACAAGCAGACGCTGCGTACCGTCGACTTCAAGCGTGAGAAGATCGACGTTCCCGCCGTTGTCGAGCGGCTGGAATACGATCCGAATCGCACCGGCTTCATCGCGCTGATCAAGTACCAGGACGGCGAGCAGGCCTACATCCTGGCGCCGCAGCGCCTGGCCGTGGGTGACACCATCGTCGCCGGCAACTACGTCGACGTGAAGCCGGGCAACGTCATGCCGCTCGGCAACATGCCGGTCGGCACGATCATCCACAACATCGAGGTCAAGATCGGGAAGGGCGGTCAGCTCGCTCGTTCGGCTGGTACCTACGCCCAGCTCGTCGGCCGCGATCAGGACTACGTGATCATCCGCCTGAACTCGGGCGAGCAGCGCCTGGTGCACGGCCGTTGCCGCGGCACGATCGGCGCGGTGTCGAACCCGGATCACATGAACACCTCGATCGGCAAGGCCGGTCGCAAGCGTTGGATGGGCCGTCGCCCGCACAACCGCGGTGTTGCCATGAACCCGATCGACCATCCGCACGGCGGTGGTGAAGGTCGTACCTCGGGCGGTCGTCACCCGGTCACTCCGTGGGGCAAGCCGACCAAGGGCAAGAAGACCCGCACCAACAAGTCGACCAACAAATTCATTCTCCTAAGCCGCCACAAGCGGAAGAAGTAAGGAACGACGGACATGGTTCGTTCAGTCTGGAAAGGCCCGTTCGTCGAGGGTTCTCTGCTCAAGAAGGCAGATGCCGCGCGCGCGTCCGGCCGTCACGACGTCATCAAGATTTGGAGCCGTCGCTCGACGATCCTGCCGCAGTTCGTGGGCCTGACCTTCGGCGTCTACAATGGTCAGAAGCACGTGCCGGTGGCCGTCAACGAGGAAATGGTCGGTCACAAGTTCGGCGAGTTCTCGCCGACCCGGACCTTCCATGGCCACTCCGGCGACAAGAAAGCCAAGAAGGCTTGAGGATTAAACGATGAGCAAACCTAAGCGCGAACGGAGCCTCGCCGAGAACGAGGCCAAGGCGGTCGCCCGGATGCTGCGGGTGAGCCCGCAGAAGCTCAACCTGGTCGCCCAGCTCATTCGCGGCCGGAAGGCTTCCGCCGCGCTCGCCGACCTGCAGTTTTCGCGCAAGCGGATCGCGGTCGACGTGAAGAAGTGCCTGGAATCGGCTATCGCCAATGCCGAGAACAACCACGACCTCGACGTCGATGATCTCGTCGTGTCGCAGGCCTTCGTCGGCAATGGTCTCGTGATGAAGCGCTTTGCTGCTCGCGGCCGTGGTCGCTCGGGCCGTGTCTACAAACCATTTTCGCAGCTGACGATCATCGTTCGTCAGGTCGAAGCCGAAGCAGCGGCCTAAGGGACGCAGGAGAACACGATGGGTCAAAAGATCAATCCGATCGGTCTGCGCCTCGGCATCAACCGGACCTGGGATTCGCGCTGGTTCGCCGGCAAGCAGGAATACGGCAAGCTGCTGCATGAGGACGTCAAGATCCGTGAGATCCTGCACAAGGAGCTCAAGCAGGCGGCCGTCGCCCGCATCGTGATCGAGCGTCCGCACAAGAAGTGCCGCGTCACCATCCACTCGGCTCGCCCGGGCGTGGTGATCGGCAAGAAGGGCGCCGACATCGACAAGCTGCGCAAGAAGGTCGCGGACATCACCTCGTCGGACGTCGTCATCAACATCGTCGAAATCCGCAAGCCGGAGCTCGATGCGACGCTGGTGGCCGAATCGATCGCGCAGCAGCTCGAGCGCCGCGTCGCGTTCCGCCGCGCCATGAAGCGCGCCGTTCAGTCGGCGATGCGTCTCGGCGCGGAAGGCATCCGCATCAACTGCTCGGGTCGCCTGGGCGGTGCGGAAATCGCGCGCATGGAGTGGTACCGCGAAGGTCGCGTGCCGCTGCACACGCTGCGCGCCGACATCGACTACGGCGTTGCGACCGCGTTCACGACCTTCGGCACCTGCGGTGTCAAGGTCTGGATCTTCAAGGGCGAGATCCTCGAGCACGATCCGATGGCCCAGGACAAGAGAATGGCCGAAGGCGAGACGGGCGGTGGCAGCGATCGTGGTGGCCGTCAGCGCCGCGATACGGCTGCGGCCTGATCCAGCACAGGAATTTGAGGGCTTAAAGCCATGATGCAACCTAAGAAAACGAAGTTCCGGAAGGCGCATAAGGGCCGCATTCACGGCGTTGCGACTTCGGGCGCGACGTTGGCGTTCGGCCAGTTCGGCCTGAAGGCGACCGAGCCGGAGCGCGTCACCGCGCGCCAGATCGAAGCCGCCCGCCGCGCGCTGACCCGCCACATGAAGCGCGCCGGCCGCGTCTGGATCCGCGTATTCCCCGACGTTCCGGTGTCGAAGAAGCCGGCCGAAGTCCGCATGGGCTCCGGCAAGGGTTCGCCGGAACTGTGGGTCGCCCGCGTCAAGCCGGGCCGGGTGCTGTTCGAGATCGACGGCGTCAACACCCAGACGGCGCGTGAAGCGCTGACCCTGGCGGCCGCCAAGCTGCCGATCAAGACGCGCTTCGTCGAGCGCATTGCGGAGTAATGGCCATGGCCCAGATGAAGATCGAAGACATCCGCGCAATGAGCCCCGACCAGCAGGACGACGCCGTCCTGAACCTGAAGAAGGAGCGCTTCAACCTGCGCTTCCAGCGTGCCACCGGGCAGCTCGAGAACACCTCGCGCCTGCGCGAGGCTCGCCGTGACATCGCCCGGATCAAGACCGTCGCCGCGCAGACGCGCGCCAAGAAGAAGTAAGGGGCTAACGGATATGCCGAAACGTACTTTGCAAGGCGTGGTCGTCAGCGACAAGACTGCCAAGACCGTCGTGGTGCGCGTTGACCGCCGCTTCACGCATCCGATCTACAAGAAGACGATCCGCCGTTCGAAGAACTACCACGCGCACGACGAGAACAACGAGTTCAAGCCGGGCGACATGGTGTGGATCGAGGAATCGAAGCCGATTTCGAAGTTGAAGTCCTGGATCGTGATCCGGGGTGAGCACAAGAAAAGCGCCTGATCTGTTGGCCTTGGCCGACCGACTTCAGGGAAATGTTGAGCGCCGGCTAGGCTGGCGCAAAGAGAAAGAGGACGAGGTGCATCAATGATTCAGATGCAGACCAACCTCGACGTGGCCGACAATTCTGGCGCACGCCGTGTCATGTGTATCAAGGTGCTCGGGGGCTCCAAGCGCCGCTACGCCACGATCGGCGACATCATCGTCGTCTCGATCAAGGAAGCCATTCCGCGTGGCAAGGTGAAGAAGGGCGACGTGATGAAGGCCGTCGTGGTGCGTGTCCGAAAGGACATCCGCCGCGCCGACGGTTCGGTCATCCGCTTCGACCGCAACGCCGCCGTTCTGATCAACAACCAGTCCGAGCCGGTCGGCACCCGTATCTTCGGGCCCGTGCCGCGCGAGCTGCGTGCCAAGAACCACATGAAGATCATTTCGCTCGCACCGGAGGTGCTGTGATGGCTGCGAAGATCCGCAAGGGCGACAAGGTCGTCGTGCTGACCGGCCGTGACAAGGGCCGCAGCGGCGAGGTGTTCGAGGTTCGCCCGGACGCCGGCACCGCGCTCGTGCGCGGCATCAACATGGTCAAGCGTCACCAGAAGCAGACGCAGGCCCAGGAGGGCGGCATCATCTCGAAAGAGGCGCCGATCCAACTGTCCAACATCGCGTATGTCGGCAAGGATGGAAAGCCGACCCGCATCGGATTCAAGATTCTGGCGGACGGCAAGAAGGTCCGCATCGCCAAGCGCTCGGGAGCTGAGATCGATGGCTGAGGTCGCTTACACCCCGCGCCTGCGCGCGGAATACGACGCGAAGATCCGCACGGCCATGACCGAGAAGTTCGGTTATGAGAACGTGATGCAGGTTCCGCGCCTGGACAAGGTCGTGCTGAACATGGGCGTTGGCGATTCCGTCAACGATCGCAAGAAGGCCGAGACCGCCGCTGCCGAGCTGACCCAGATTGCCGGCCAGAAGGCGATCGTGACCTATTCGCGTATCGCGATCGCGACCTTCAAGCTGCGTGAGAACCAGCCGATCGGCTGCAAGGTCACGCTGCGCAAGGCCCGCATGTACGAGTTCATCGATCGCCTGGTGACGGTCGCGCTGCCGCGCGTCCGCGACTTCCGCGGCTTGAACCCGAAGAGCTTTGACGGCCGCGGCAACTACTCGCTCGGCATCAAGGAACACATCATTTTCCCCGAGATCGACTTCGACAAGGTCACGGAAGCCCGCGGTATGGACATCACCGTCTGCACCACGGCCAAGACCGACGAAGAGGCGAGGGCGTTGTTGACCGCTTTCAATTTCCCGTTCCGGCAGTGAGACGCTGACCTAAAGCCTCTCAAACGCGGATACCCAGGAGCCAAGCATGGCAAAGAAGAGTTCAGTCGAGAAGAACAACCGGCGCAAGCGGATGGTGAAGAACGCCGCCCCGAAGCGCGAGCGGTTGAAGGCGATCATCGCCGACAAGACGCTGCCGATGGAAGAGCGGTTCGCCGCCACCCTGAAGCTCGCGGAAATGCCGCGCAATTCGTCGGCCACCCGCATCCGTCTGCGTTGCGAGCTGTCGGGTCGCCCGCGCTCGAACTATCGCAAGAACAAGCTGTCCCGTATCGCGCTGCGCGACCTTGGCTCCAAGGGCATGGTCCCGGGCCTCGTCAAGTCGAGCTGGTAAGGAGGGTCGTTTAGATGTCTACGCACGATCCAATCAGCGATCTGATCACCCGTATCCGCAACGCGCAGATGCGTTCCAAGAACAAGGTGTCCACGCCTGGTTCGAAGATGCGCGAGAACGTCCTCGAAGTGCTGAAGAGCGAGGGCTACATCCGCGGTTACGCGACCCTCGAGCACTCTTCGGGCCGCAGCGAGATCGAGATCGAGCTGAAGTATTTCGACGGCGAGCCCGTCATCCGCGAGATCGAACGTGTTTCCAAGCCCGGGCGTCGCGTTTACGCCTCGGTGAAGAACCTGCCGCGGGTCAATAACGGACTCGGTATTTCGGTGTTGTCGACGCCGAAGGGGATCATGGCCGACCACAGTGCGCGTGAAGCGAACGTGGGCGGTGAAGTCCTCTTCACGGTGTTCTGAGAAGGATTTTTGATCCATGTCACGTGTTGGCAAAAGGCCTGTGGCGGTGCCGTCCGGTGTGACCGCGACCGTCGATGGGCAGACCGTCAAGATGAAGGGGCCGAAGGGCCAGCTTCAGTTCGTCGTTCATGACGACGTCGAGGTGAAGCTCGAGAGCGGCCAGATCAAGGTCAAGCCGCGGGCTGAGACCAACCGCGCGCGGGCGCTGTACGGTACCGCTCGCGCCCAGGTCGCGAATCTGGTCGAAGGCGTCACCAAGGGCTTCGAGAAGAAGCTCGAAATCACCGGCGTCGGTTACCGCGCCGCGATGCAGGGCAAGAACCTGCAGCTCGCGCTCGGTTACAGCCACGACGTGATCTACACGATCCCGGAAGGGATCACGATCACCGTGCCGAAGCCGACCGAGATCACGGTGGCGGGCAGCGACATCCAGCGCGTCGGCCAGGTTGCCGCTGAGATCCGCTCCTATCGCCCGCCGGAGCCCTACAAGGGCAAGGGCGTGAAGTATGTTGGCGAATTCATCTTCCGCAAGGAAGGCAAGAAGAAGTAACGGAGCCGGTCATGTCCAAAGCCAAGGTTACGAATGCCCGGCGCAAGCGGAGTGTGCGGCTGAAGCTGCGCCGCTCCGGTGGTGGCCGTCCGCGTCTGTCGGTGTTCCGCTCGTCCAAGCACATCTACGCCCAGGTCATCGACGACTTGAAGGGCGAGACGCTGGCCTCTGCCTCCTCGCTCGAGAAGTCGATGCGCGACGGCGGCAAGACCGGCGCCGACATCGATGCGGCGAAGGCGGTCGGCAAGCTGCTGGCCGAGCGCGCTGCCGAGAAGGGTGTCAAGGAAGTCGTGTTCGATCGCGGCAGCTATCTCTACCACGGGCGCGTCAAGGCTCTTGCCGACGCTGCGCGCGAGAGCGGGCTGAGCTTCTAACAGAATTTGAGGATTGAGGCGCAAGCCTCTGAAGGATTGGAAAAATGGCAGAACGCGAACAACGTGGTGGACGCGATCAACGCGGCGGCGGCGGGCGTGAACGCAGGGAGCGCGAGGAGCGCGACAGCGAGTTCGTCGACAAGCTCGTGCACATCAACCGCGTCGCCAAGGTCGTCAAGGGCGGCAAGCGCTTCGGTTTCGCCGCTCTGGTCGTGATCGGCGATCAGAAGGGCCGCGCCGGCTTCGGTCACGGCAAGGCGCGCGAAGTTCCCGAGGCGATCCGCAAGGCCACCGAATCCGCCAAGCGAAACCTGACCCGCGTCTCGCTGCGCGAGGGCCGTACGCTGCATCACGACATTGCCGGCCGTCATGGCGCGGGCCGCGTCTACCTGCGTGCAGCTCCTGCCGGTACTGGCATCATCGCCGGCGGCCCGATGCGCGCCGTGTTCGAGACGCTCGGCGTCCAGGACGTGGTGGCCAAGTCGATCGGCTCGTCGAACCCGTACAACATGGTTCGCGCCACCTTTGACGCGCTGAAGCATCAGGATAGCCCGCGTTCGGTCGCGGCGCGCCGCAACATCAAGGTGTCCACCCTTCAGGGTCGTCGCGTCGGCGGCGATGCCGAGGCGGCTGCGGACTAACCAACGCTTTTCGGAGTAGACCACGATGGCCAAGGACGCCGCTAAGTCCGCAAAGACGATCAAGCTCGAGCAGACCGGCAGCGCGATCCGCCGCCATCACTCGCAGCGTTCGACGCTGATCGGACTCAAGCTCAACAAGATCGGCCGCACCAGCGAACTGCCGGATACCCCGGCGGTCCGCGGCATGATCGAGAAGGTTCACCATCTCGTCCGCATCGTCGGCGAGAAGTAAAGCAGGGCGCATGATCCCGAAAAGTGGATACCGGTTTTCGGGCCAGATCATGCGCAAGACACAAGGAGCAGGGCGATGAAGCTCAGCGATATCGCCGACAACGCCGGCTCGCGCAAGAAGCGCATGCGCGTTGGCCGTGGCATTGGTTCGGGCAAGGGCAAGCAGTCCGGCCGCGGTGGCAAGGGCCAGACCGCACGTTCGGGCGTGCGCATCAAGGGCTTCGAAGGCGGTCAGATGCCGTTGCATCGCCGTCTGCCCAAGCGCGGCTTCAACAACATCTTCCGCGTCGAGTACGCCGAGATCAACCTCGACCGTCTCCAGGATGCGGTCGATGCCAAGAAGCTCGACGCCGGCAGCGTCGTCAATGTCGAGGCCCTGGTGAAGGCCGGCGTGCTGCGCCGCGCCAAGGCCGGCCTGCGGCTGCTCGGCCGCGGTGAGCTCAAGGCCAAGCTGAACATCGAGGTCCACGGCGCCACGAAGTCCGCGATCGAAGCGGTCGAGAAGGCCGGCGGTTCGGTGAAGATCCTCGCCCCTGCCAAGGAAGAAGGCGAGGCGGCGTAACAACTGCGTCATTGGCCCGCGCCTCGCGGGCCTTTACGCATGCGGGACGATGGACTTATCGAAGCCGAAGCCCCAGATAATGTCCGGCGTCCGCTAAATAGCCCGGCCGCGGGTATGACGGCGCAATAGGCGGCGGGAGAAAGTCCAATATGGCCTCAGCAGCGGAACAACTGGCAGCCAACCTCAATTTCGGCGCGTTCGCCAAGGCCGACGAACTGAAGAAGCGCATCTGGTTCACCCTGGGTGCGCTACTCGTTTATCGGCTGGGAACCTACATCCCGCTGCCCGGCATCGATCCGAACATCTGGGAGCAGGTGTTCAAGTCGCAGGCAGGCGGCATCCTCGGCATGTTCAACATGTTCGCCGGCGGCGGCATCCACCGCATGGCGATCTTCGCGCTGAACATCATGCCGTACATCTCGGCATCGATCATCATCCAGCTCCTCACGACCGTCTCGCCGCAACTCGAGGCGCTGAAGAAGGAAGGTGAGGCGGGCCGCAAGACGCTGAATCAGTACACCCGCTATCTCACGGTGATCCTGGCCGCGTTCCAGTCGTACGGCATCGCAGTCGGCCTCGAAGGCGCTGGCAACGTCGTCAGCGACCCCGGCATGTTCTTCCGTCTCTCCACCGCGATCACGCTGACCGGCGGCACCATGTTCCTGATGTGGCTGGGTGAGCAGATCACCTCGCGCGGCATCGGCAACGGCATCTCGCTGATCATTCTCTCCGGCATCGTCGCCGAACTGCCGGCGGCGCTCGCCAACATGCTCGAGCTCGGCCGTCAGGGCGCGATGTCGACCGGCCTGATCCTGGTCGTGATCGTGATGGCAGTCGCCGTCATCGCCTTCATCGTGTTCATGGAGCGCGCCCAGCGCCGGCTCCTGATCCAGTATCCGAAGCGCCAGGTCGGCAACAAGATGTTCGAGGGCCAGTCCTCGCATCTGCCGCTCAAGCTCAACACCTCGGGCGTGATCCCGCCGATCTTCGCGTCCTCGCTGCTGCTGCTGCCCACGACGGTGGCGAACTTCAATGCCGGCAAGGGGCCGGAATGGTTCCAGTGGATCACTACCCAGCTCGGCCACGGCCGTCCGCTGTTCCTGGTGCTCTATCTCGCGCTGATCGTGTTCTTCGCCTTCTTCTACACCGCGATCGTGTTCAACCCGACTGAGACCGCGGACAATCTGAAGAAGCACGGCGGCTTCATCCCGGGCATCCGTCCCGGCGAGCGCACCGCCGAATATATCGACTACGTGCTGTCGCGCATCACCGTGCTCGGCGCGATCTATCTCGCGATCGTCTGCTTGATCCCGGAGATCCTGATTTCCTACGCCTCGGTGCCGTTCTATTTCGGCGGCACCTCGCTGCTGATCGTCGTCAGCGTCACCATGGATACGGTGGCGCAGGTGCAGGGCTATCTGCTGGCTCATCAGTATGAAGGCCTGATCCGCAAGTCGAAGCTGCGGGGCCGGCGCCGCTAAGGCGCGGCGTCCTCTCGAGGCGGCGCATCTGCGCCGCCGATTCGCTGCGCAAGCAATGCGCGGCCCGCCAAGGCGATCAGCCGGTCATTCGGTGACATCGGCAGAGCTGCTCTCACGGCAGCGCAATCCCTGATTTCAAAGGCCTTCTTGGCGTCCGGGCATTTGCTCCCCTATGATATGGGTAGCGGTGCGGCGCTGATTATGATTTGCACTGTTGCCGGAGTTTCAAACACGGGTGCGCGACATATCGCTCACCCAATGGGGGGCGTACGCCAATGAGAATTATACTTCTGGGACCGCCGGGATCGGGCAAGGGCACCCAGGCGCAGCTGCTGGTGCAGCGCTATGGCATCGTCCAGCTCTCGACCGGTGAGATGTTGCGTGCGGCCGTTGCGGCGGGAACGCCGGTCGGACTAAAGGCCAAGGAAATCATGGCCAGCGGCGGGCTCGTGCCCGACGAGGTCGTGGTGGGAATCATCTCCGACCGTATCGACCAACCGGACGCCAAGCGTGGCTTCATCCTCGACGGCTTCCCGCGCACCGTGCCGCAGGCCGAGGCTCTGGATGATCTGCTCCGGCACAAGCACCTCAAGCTGGACGCCGTGATCGAGCTTCGCGTCAACGAGAGCGCGCTGCTGAGCCGGGTCGAGACCCGCGTCGCCCAGATGCGGGAGCGAGGGGAGGAGGTCCGCCTCGACGACACCCCGGAGGTCCTGACCAAGCGGTTGGCCAGCTACCGCAGCCAGACGGAACCGCTGATTCATTACTATTCCGAGCGCCGGAAGCTCTCGACCATCGACGGCATGATGGCTATCGACGAGGTCACGCGTGCCATCCATCGCCAGCTGCTGGCGCTGGGCGCGGTCGAGCCCAAGACGCATGGGAAGACGCAGGGGAAGTCGCATGCGCGCAGTGCAGCCAAGGCGGCGCCCGCCAACAGGGGGGCCAAAAAGACCAAGTCCGCTAAGAAAGCAGCCAAAAAACCGGCGAAAGCGGCTCGAAAGACAGCCAAATCGGCAAAATCCGCCAAAAACGCCGTGACGGGCACCAAAAAGGCGGGGAAGACGACCGCCAAGAAAACGGTCAAAAAGGCCGCCAAGAAGACCGTCAAAAAGGGTGCCAAAAAGGCCGCAAAAAAGGTCACGAAAAAGCGAGCCAGGCGCTAGCGGCGGTTGACGAAAGCCCCCTGAATCCCTTAATAAGCCCCGCATCCAAGTCGGATAGTTTCAAACGATGCCGGGCCCCAGGAAGACCAGGGGTGGGCGTCGTGTTCGCGTTTGTGAACACCTGCCCGAGAAACACAAGCACTTAAAGCCCGATTCCTGACGAGGGATCGGCAACAGGAGAGAAGGCCGTGGCCCGTATTGCCGGCGTGAACATTCCGACCAACAAGCGCGTGCTGATCGCGCTCCAGTACATCCATGGCATCGGCCAGAAGATTGCTGGTGAGATCCTCGAAAAGGTGAAGATCCCCGAGGATCGTCGCGTCAATCAGCTCAGCGACGCTGAAGTGCTCCAGATCCGCGAAGTCATCGACCGCGACTATCTCGTCGAGGGCGATCTGCGTCGCGAAGTCGGCATCAACATCAAGCGTCTGATGGACCTCGGCTGCTATCGTGGCCTGCGCCATCGTCGCGGTCTGCCGGTGCGCGGTCAGCGCACCCACACCAATGCGCGTACGCGCAAGGGCCCGGCCAAGGCCATCGCCGGCAAGAAGAAGTAATTCGACGCGAATGGCGGATAGGGAGCAGCGAATGGATTCATTCGCTGCTCGCCATTCGCCACTCGCATTTTCACAGGTGTAGCCGCTGGCATTACGGCGGCGTTTGAGATCTCCAGGAAAGGTAATCTATGGGCAAGGAAGCCACCCGCGTTCGTCGTCGTGAGCGCAAGAACATCGCCTCCGGCGTCGCGCACGTGAACTCGTCGTTCAACAATACGACCATCACCATCACCGACGCGCAGGGCAACACGATTGCCTGGTCTTCCGCCGGCACGATGGGCTTCAAGGGCTCGCGCAAGTCGACCCCGTACGCCGCCCAGGTTGCTGCCGAGGACGTGTCGAAGAAGGCGCAGGAGCACGGCATGCGCACGCTGGAAGTCGAAGTCGCCGGTCCGGGTTCGGGCCGTGAGTCGGCGCTCCGTGCACTGCAGGCCGCGGGTTTCACCGTCACCTCCATCCGCGACGTGACCACGATCCCTCACAACGGTTGCCGTCCGCGCAAGCGTCGGCGCGTCTGATGCGAAGTTGCGGGCGCTTGTCGCCCGCGATGGTTTTCTTAAGAAGCCGCGGGACTGATCCGCGGCCTTTCTCCAACGCCAGTATTTGAACTTTCAAATCGACTGGCCTGTATGGGTGAAACAGTGACGATCCAGAAAAATTGGCAAGAACTGATTCGGCCGAACAAGCTCCAGATTCAGCCCGGTAGCGATTCGACCCGCTTTGCGACCATCGTCGCCGAGCCGCTCGAGCGTGGCTTCGGCCAGACGCTCGGCAACGCGCTGCGCCGCATCCTGCTCTCCTCGCTCCAGGGCGCCGCGGTGCAGTCGGTGCACATCGACGGCGTGCTGCACGAGTTCTCCTCGATCGCTGGCGTCCGCGAGGACGTCACCGACATCGTGCTGAACATCAAGGACATCGCGATCAAGATGCAGGGCGAGGGCCCCAAGCGCATGGTCGTGAAGAAGCAGGGCCCTGGTGCCGTCACCGCCGGTGACATCCAGACGGTCGGCGACGTCGTGGTGCTCAATCCCGAGCTGCAGATCTGCACGCTGGACGAAGGCGCCGAGATCCGCATGGAGTTCACGGTCTCCACCGGTAAGGGCTACGTGCCCGCCGAGCGCAACCGTCCCGAGGATGCGCCGATCGGCCTGATCCCGGTCGACAGCCTGTACTCGCCGGTTCGCAAGGTCTCCTACAAGGTCGAGAATACCCGCGAGGGCCAGATCCTCGACTACGACAAGCTGACCATGACGATCGAGACCAACGGCGCGCTGACGCCGGATGATTCCGTGGCCTATGCCGCGCGCATCCTGCAGGATCAGCTCAACGTGTTCGTCAACTTCGAAGAGCCGCGCAAGGAAGTCGCCCAGGAGATCATCCCGGACCTCGCCTTCAACCCGGCCTTCCTCAAGAAGGTGGACGAGCTCGAGCTCTCGGTGCGTTCGGCCAACTGCTTGAAGAACGACAACATCGTCTATATCGGCGATCTCGTGCAGAAGTCGGAAGCGGAAATGCTCCGCACCCCGAACTTCGGCCGCAAGTCGCTGAACGAGATCAAGGAAGTGCTGGCCCAGATGGGGCTGCATCTCGGCATGGAAGTGCCGGGCTGGCCGCCGGAGAACATCGACGAGCTCGCCAAGCGCTTCGAAGATCATTACTGAGACTTTCTACCGTCGTGGCCGGAGTCATCCGGCCACGATTTCTATTGGGCGAACGCAGGCAGCCCACCTGAGCAACATGTCCGACGAACCGTCGCGGCAGTTTTAAGTAAGGACACGACACATGCGTCACGGCAAGGTTCATCGGAAACTCAACCGCACGGCCGAGCATCGCCGCGCGATGTTCGCCAACATGGCGGCCGCGCTGATCAAGCACGAGCAGATCGTCACCACGCTGCCCAAGGCGAAGGAGCTTCGCCCCATCGTCGAGAAGCTCGTCACCCTCGGCAAGAAGGGCGGCCTGTCCATGCGCCGCCAGGCGATCTCCGAGATGCGCGACAAGGACCAGGTCAAGAAGCTGTTCGACGTGCTGGCGCCCCGCTACAAGGATCGTCAGGGCGGCTACACCCGCATCATCAAGGCCGGCTTCCGTTACGGCGACAACGCCGCGATGGCCGTGATCGAGTTCGTCGACCGCGACGTCGATGCCAAGGGCCAGGACTCCGGTCCGGTGCAGGAAAAGGAAGCCGAGGCGGCGTAAGCCAAGCGTTACAGAGATTTCAGAAAGCGGCGCCCTCGGGCGCCGTTTTTTTTGTATGGCGCGGCGGCGTCTCATGAGGACATCGGTATCGGCGACGCAAAGTATCCGCGACGGTCGCGCAGGTAAATCTCACGCATCGGTGAGCGGAGATTGCAGCCGCCTGTGCAGGGTACGATATCCGCGTCAGCACCGATGGAGATGATGCATGAAGATCGACCTTTCCGGAAAGACCGCCCTCGTCACCGGCTCGACCGCCGGCATCGGCCACGCCATCGCCAAGGGCCTCGCCGGCTCGGGCGCGAGCGTCGTCATCAACGGACGCGGCCAGGACAAGGTCGATGCGGCCGTGCGCAAGCTGGAAGGGGCGGGCGCCAAGGTGCGCGGCATCGCCGCCGACGTCTCGACTGCGGCGGGGTGCAAGGCGCTCGTGGCTGATCTGCCCGAGGTCGACATCCTCATCAACAACGCCGGCATCTTCGAGCCGAAAGACTTCTTCGAGATCCCGGACGAAGACTGGAGCCGCTTCTTCGAAGTCAACGTGATGAGCGGCGTGCGGCTGTCGCGCGCCTATATGAAGGGCATGCTTGGGCGCAACTGGGGCCGCATCGTTTTCATCTCCTCGGAATCAGGGCTCAACATTCCCGTCGAGATGATGCACTACGGAATGAGCAAGACGGCCCAGCTCGCGGTCGCGCGTGGCCTCGCGCAGCTCACCCGGGGTACCGGCGTCACCGTGAACTCGGTGCTGCCTGGTCCGACCATGTCCGAGGGCGTCGAGACCTTCGTGAAGGATCTCGCCAAGAAGAACGGGCAATCGGTCGACGAGGCCGCTGCCAATTTCGTCAAGCAGCATCGCCCGAGCTCTTTGATTCAACGCTTCGCCAGCGTCGACGAGATCGCGAACATGGTGGTCTACGTCGCCTCGAAACAGGCGTCCGCGACCAATGGCGCGGCGCTGCGCGCCGAAGGTGGCATCGTCAACACGATCGCCTAGGCCGGGTGCGAGGGGCGGTTAGCCGCAGGCGTAACCCACCCCACGACGTCGTCTACCACCCCTCCAGCACGATCTTGCCGCGCGACTTTCCGCTCTCCAGCAGCGCATGCGCGCGCTTGAGATTGGCTGCGTTGATCGTGCCGAAGGTCTGGTCGAGCGTGGTGCGCAGAACGCCCTTGTCGATGAGATCGGCGACATCATTCAGCAGATGATGCTGCGCGATCATGTCGGGTGTCTGGAACGAGGAGCGCGTGAACATCGATTCCCAGTGCACCGAGATCGCCTTGCCCTTGAACGTGCTCATGGTGAATTCCGGCGGATCGTCGATCAGGCCGAAGCGGCCCTGCGGCGCCATGAACTCGGCGATCGACTTGTAGTGCTGGTCGGTGAAGGTGAGGCTCGCCACCAGCGCGACCGGCGGCACCTTGAGGTCTTCGATCTGCTCCTTCATGGGCTTGCCGTGATCGATCACCGCATGCGCGCCGAGATCGAGGCACCATTTCTGCGACTCCGGCCGCGTTGCAGTCGCGACCACGATGAGGCCGGTGAGGCGGCGTGCCAGCTGGATCAGGATCGAGCCGACGCCGCCGGCGCCGCCGGTGATCAAGAGCGTACGCGGATCGACGCTCTTGCCGGGCACCGCGCCGAGACGATCGAACAGCAATTCCCAGGCGGTGATGGAGGTGAGGGGAAGCGCGGCGGCCTGCGCGAACGACAGCGACTTCGGCTTGTTGCCGACGATGCGCTCGTCGACCAGATGGAATTCGGAATTGGTGCCCTGGCGCAGGATCGAGCCGGCGTAAAACACCTCATCGCCCGGCTTGAACAGCGTGACCTCGGGGCCGACGGCGTCGACCACGCCGGCCGCGTCATAGCCGAGAATTTTGGTCTCGCCCTCCGGCGGGGCGGCGCGTTTGCGCACCTTGTAGTCGACCGGATTGGCCGAGATCGCCTTCACCGCGACGCGGATGTCACGTCCCTTCGGCTCCGGCTTTGCGGTTTCGAAATCGATCAGCGCGTCCTGATCCCCGATCGGAAGCGACTTCTTGTACCCGACGGCCTTCATGGCTTGTCTCCATCAGATGGCGTATTCGCCTGCGCTCTAACTGTCGCCGTGACTTCAATTTGGCAAGTACTGTAAATTCGGGGATATAGTCCCCGTTTGGATACTATTGGGGAATAAGCATGAAACGGCGCGATTTTGCCCGGCAAGGTCCATGCCGAAGTGCCGCCGCGGGTGGAGTATTGCCTTTCCGAGTTCGGCGAGAGCCTGCGGCCGGTGATCGATTTCCTGAAAGCCTGGGGCGAGAGCCGTCAGCAACGGCTCTCCTGCGCGCCGCCTCCTGATGTCGTGAAGAAGCCGAAGCGGGCGGCGTGATTGTCCGGGAGCAGATTGCGCTGCTCCCGGACGAGATCGTCTCAGAATGCGAACTGCGTACGCATTGCCACGGCGTCGAAGCCCGAGCCCGTATTCGCGAACGCACTCGGCGGCAGCGTCTGCTTGGAGACGGTGCCGTGCAGGTAGTCGAGCATGAATCGGACGTTGCCATTGACGTACCAGTTGAGCGCCAGCGTGTAGACGTTCTGGCGTCCGCCCGCGACGCCGTTGGCGCTCGCAAGCTGATCGTTGAGGTCTATCGTCGAGAAGCGTCCCGCGATTTCCCATGCGCCCCAGCCGCCGCCATCGAGCGAGAACGGGTGCGCCGGCTTGACGCCGTTATAGGCCGCGTTTGCCGCATTGTAAGTCCGACCCTCTCCGGTCAGCACGTAGCCGGCTTGGGCATAGCCGCCCTGGAATTTCAGGCTGGGCGCGCCGACCAGCGGCACGCCGGTATTGGCGGTGCGGTCGACATTGTACCAGAAGTACTCGCCCTGGACGATGAACGAACCGTAGGTCGCAGCCGCTTCGACGCTGTAGACTTGGGCGCCCGAGACGTTTGCGATCGCCCCCGTGGACACCAGAGTCGTGGGGTCTAGACGCAATTCCGGACGATCGCTGAGCGTGACGGTCTGCGTGTTGGCGATGAGGTTGCGCGGCGGCTGGATCAGCCATTGCGCGTCGGCACCGATATGCACCGAGTACTCCTTGCCGCTGATGGGATTGCCGGCAACACGCGCCACGGCGCCGTATTGCTCGCTTGTGCCCGCCGGCGCCGCGCTCGAACTGGAGTGGATGGCACCCGTCGCTGGTCCGGTGACGTAGCCGCCGACCCAGAGCTGATCGTTGAACCAGCGCGTGCCGGCTGCCGAGCGGAAATCTCCGGCGGCGATGTTGGTTGCGATGACGCCGGCCGAGGCGCGCTCCATGAACATGATGTCGTTGGAACTCGTGGCCTCGTCCATGGTGTAGGGCAGGTCCATGATGCCGGCTTCGACCGCCATGCGGCCGCCGAACGGTTTTAGTCCGGTGTAGCTGAGATAGGCGTTCTCGATGCCGGAGACCCCGCCACCCGGCAGCGATCCTGGCGCTGCGCCGCCGAACCCGTCCGACGAGCCGCCGAAATCATAGACAAGCGCGAAGTTCCAGTCGTCGAAGAATTTGCCGGTGAGGCCGATGCGCGCGCGGCGGACGTTCTCGCCGCTGTCCAGCCTCTGCGGCACGGTGGCCGCCGTGTTGGGACGATAGTCGTAACCGCCGACGTCCCAATGCACGCGGCCGGTGATCGCGACGCAGTTCGCTTGATCGGCGGTGCAAATGGTCGGCCGGTTGTTCGGCATCGTCACGATCACGCCGGCCGTTGGGGGGGCGCCTTTGACCGGGAATGCCGCATTGGCGTTGGCGACGACGGCCTTCGCCTCCGAGCGCGCTTCGGCTTTGGCCTCGGCCTTCGCTTCGGCCCTGGTCTTTGCTGCCGCCGCCGTGTTCGCCGCGGTCTGGTTCTGCAGCTTGTCGAGCTTCTGCTCCAGCAACTTCAGTTGCTGCTTCAGGAGCGCGATCTCCTGATCGCTGTTGTTTGTCGATTGGGCCTGGGCCTGCGAGGCCGCCAGCGCGCCGGCGAGACCAATCGCCGTGGCCGCTATTCTTGTCCTGCTCATCTCGTGACTCCATTCTTTGACGAACTTCCCCAAATCGAGAACGGGAGAGCCTAAGACTGATCGATGACTGCCCCGCGACGGTGCGCGCCGGTTGCCCGGTTCCCATTGATGCCGATTCGCCGCAACCGAATCCGCCCAGCACGAGCATGCAAGCTGACGCACATCATGCCAATCCACCAAGCCAGGCAAATTGCGATTTCGCACGCGCGGCTTGTATGCCCGTGACGCCGGACGAGGACTGAATATTGCCGTCGGGCGCCCTTCTATTGGGAGACGAACGCGCCTATATTCCGGCGTCTTTTCCGAGAGGTAGGAATGTTTCGAGCGAACTTGACCGCCGTCGTCACGGCCTTGTGCATGGCTTTTTCGGCCCACTTCAATCCGGCTGCCGCGCAGGACCGTCGCGTTCCGTCCTCACCGGCCGAACTGCGGCTGTCCTATGCGCCGATCGTGCAGCGGGTGCAGCCGGCGGTCGTCAACGTCTACGCCGCCAAGGTGGTGCAGAACCGCAATCCGCTGCTGGACGACCCGATCTTCCGCCGTTTCTTCGGCGGCGGCGAGCAGCAGGAGCAGGTGCAGCGCTCGCTGGGTTCGGGCGTGATCGTCGATTCCTCCGGACTCATCGTCACCAACGTCCATGTCATCGAAGGCGCCGACCAGGTGAAGGTGTCGCTGGCGGACAAGCGCGAGTTCGAGGCGGAGATCGTGCTGAAGGATTCCCGCAGCGATCTTGCGGTGTTGCGCCTGAAGGACACCAAGGAAAAATTTCCGGCGCTCGAATTCACCAATTCGGACGAGCTGATGGTCGGCGACGTCGTGCTCGCGATCGGCAATCCCTTCGGTGTCGGTCAGACCGTGACCCACGGCATCATCTCGGCGCTGGCGCGCACGCAGGTCGGCATCACCGACTACCAGTTCTTCATCCAGACCGACGCTCCGATCAATCCCGGCAATTCCGGCGGTGCGCTGGTCGACATGAACGGCCGGCTTGCCGGCATCAACACCGCGATCTACTCGCGCTCCGGCGGCTCGCAGGGCATCGGCTTTGCGATTCCCGCCAACATGGTGCGCGTGGTCGTCGCCTCCGCCAAGAGCGGCGGCACGGCCGTGAAGCGGCCGTGGCTCGGCGCGAAGCTGCAGGCGGTGACGGCGGAGATCGCCGAGAGCCTTGGCCTGCGCTCGCCGACCGGTGCGCTCGTCGCGAGCGTCGTCCCCAACGGCCCCGCGGCGAAGGCCGGATTGAAATCCTCCGACCTCATCACCGGAATCGATGGCCAGGCCGTAGACGACCCCAACGCGTTCGACTACCGCTTCGCCACCCGTCCGCTCGGCGGCACCGCGCAGATCGACGTGCAGCGCGGCAGCAAGCCGCTCAAGCTGACGATCGCGCTCGAGACCGCTCCGGACAGTGGCCGCAATGAACTCGTCATCACCACGCGTTCGCCGTTCCAGGGTGCAAGGATCTCCACCATCACGCCGGCGGTGGCCGACGAGCTGCATCTCGATGTCGACACCGAGGGCGTCGTGGTCACCGACATCGGCGATGGTACGGCTGCGCAAAATGTCGGCTTCCAGAAGGGCGACATCATCCTGTCCGTGAACAGCCAGAAGATCATCAGGACCAGCGACCTCGAGAAGGCCGCGAAGGAGCAGCCGCGGCTCTGGCGCATCGCGCTGGTGCGCGGCGGCCAGCAGATCAACGTCACGCTGGGCGGATGAGTCCGAAGCGATCACGGGAGACGCCAACTCTCTTCGCCGCGGCGGGGCTCGATCAAGAAGCGCCGCATCCGCTGCCTGACAGGCTGCGGCCGCGTGCACTGTCGGAGGTCGTCGGCCAGGATCACATCCTCGGCCCCGACGGCGCGCTGACGCGCATGCTGGAGACGCGCACGCTGGGGTCGTTGGTGTTCTGGGGGCCGCCCGGCACCGGCAAGACCACGGTGGCGCGGCTGCTCGCGGACGCGACGGACCTGCATTTCGAGCAGATCTCGGCGGTGTTCTCCGGCGTCGCCGATCTGAAGAAGGCCTTCGACGCCGCGCGGGCTCGCCGCGAGATGGGCAAGGGTACGCTGCTGTTCGTCGACGAGGTGCATCGCTTCAACCGCGCGCAGCAGGATTCGTTTCTGCCGGTGATGGAAGACGGCACGGTGGTGATGGTCGGCGCCACCACCGAGAACCCGTCCTTCGAGCTCAACGCGGCGTTGCTCTCGCGCGCGCGCGTCCTGGTATTTCGTTCGCTCGATGCTGATGCGATCGAAAAGCTGTTCGCGCATGCCGAAGAGGTCGAGGGCCGCAAGCTGCCGCTCGATGCCGAGGCAAGGGCCGTGCTGGTGCGCATGGCCGATGGTGACGGCCGCGCCTCGCTGACGCTGGCCGAAGAGGTCTGGCGCTCGGCACGGGCCGACGAGATTTTCAATGCCGCGCAATTGCAGGACATCCTGCAGCGCCGCGCGCCGATCTACGACAAATCGGCCGATGGCCACTACAATCTGATCTCGGCGCTGCATAAATCGGTACGCGGCTCTGATCCTGACGCCGCGCTCTACTACCTCGCGCGCATGCTCGATGCCGGCGAAGACCCGCTGTTCCTGGCCCGCCGCGTCGTGCGCATGGCGGTGGAGGACATCGGGCTCGCCGATCCGCAGGCACTCGTCATCGCAAATGCGGCGAAAGACGCTTTCGACTTCCTCGGTCACCCCGAAGGAGAGCTCGCGATCGCGCAAGCCGTGGTCTATCTCGCCACCGCGCCGAAATCGAACGCGGTCTATACGGCCTTCGGCGCGGCGATGCAGGTGGCAAAGCAGGCTGGCTCGCTGCTGCCGCCCAAGCACATCCTCAATTCCCCGACCAAGCTGATGAAGTCCGAGGGCTACGGCGCCGCCTACGAATACGACCACGACGCCCCCGACGCCTTCTCCGGCCAGGACTACTTTCCGGAAGCCCTGGGCCGCCAGACCTTCTACGACCCGCCCGAGCGCGGTTTCGAGCGGGAGATCCGGAAGCGCCTGGATTACTGGGCCAAGCTGCGCAAGGAGCGGGGCGGCTCCCGCTGAAAACGGCCATTTCGTCGTGACGAAAGGCCGCTTTTAGGGTAGGCAGGCAAGCATGAGCCGCCGCATCAAAAGAACCAACCAAGAGCCCCGATCGCGCGACGAGCGCAAGGAATCGCGCCCGTCGAAGGCACGAAGCGCGAAGGCCGGACCGCGTCCGGGCGGCAAACCCGGCAGCAAGCCGCCGCGTTTTGCCGGCGAGCGCGCCGAGCGGCGTCCGCCGAAGGCTGAAGCGGAGCGAGCCGCGCCCGCGAAACCCGTCGAGGCGCTGCTGCCGACCAAGGTGCAGACCGTCACTGTCACGGCCGACGAGAACAACATGCGCGTCGATCGCTTCCTCGAGGCGCGCTTCCCCGGCCTGTCGTTCTCCCACATCCAGCGCGTCGTCCGCAAAGGCGAGCTGCGCGTTGACGGCAAGCGCGTCGACAGCAAGGACCGCCTGGAGGAAGGGCAGAGCGTCCGCATTCCGCCGCTGAAGCTCGACACGCCGAAGCTTGCCGGTGAACTCTCCGAGGGCGCGCAAAAGACGCTGGCCGCGCTGAAGGAGATGACGATCTACGAGGACGACGACGTCCTCGTCCTGAACAAGCCCGCCGGCCTTGCCGTGCAGGGCGGCTCGGGCATGACGCGGCACATCGACCAGATGCTGGAGGTGATGCGCGATTCCAAAGGCCAGAAGCCGCGCCTCGTGCACCGCATCGACAGGGAAACGTCGGGCTGTCTTTTGATCGCCAAGACGCGGTTTGCCGCCTCGCATCTGACCGGCGCCTTCCGCTCGCGATCGGCTCGCAAAACCTATTGGGCGCTGGTGCCGGGACTGCCGAAGCCGAAGCAGGGCCGCATCTCGACCTTCCTTGCGAAGGAGGAGAGCGAGGACGACACCATCATGCGCATCGCCCAGCATGGCGACGAGGGCGCCAGCCACGCGGTGACGTACTATGCCGTGGTCGAGACCGCCGGCAACAAGCTGACCTGGGTGTCGCTGAAGCCGGTGACGGGGCGCACCCACCAGCTGCGCGCCCACATGGAGCACATCGGCCATCCCATCGTTGGCGATCCCAAATATTTCAACATCGAGAATTGGCAGCTGCCGGGCGGCCTGCAAAACCGGCTGCACCTGCTCGCAAGGCGTATCGTCATTCCGCATCCGCGCGGCGGTTTTATCGACGCCACCGCGCCGCTGCCGCAGCATATGCAGCAGTCGTGGAATTTGCTCGGGCTGGACGCGAGCCGGTTCGACCCGATCGAGAACGCGCCGGAGGAGTAGGGGGCACTCTAACCACCTCCTCAGTGTCATCGCCCGCGAAGGCGGGCGATCCAGTATTCCAGAGCCCGTCCTTAGAGAACTCGCTCCACCCAAATCCGCCGCGGCGTACTGGATGCCCCGGTTTAGCCGGGGCACGACACAGGGGTTGTGGTTGAGACCGAGATCTCCCTCAATTCCGAAACTGCTCCAGAAACATCCGCAACGAGTCATGCGGGCTCTCGACGTCCATGATCAGCCAGCCCTCCGGCCCATTGACCAGGATGAAGTTCAGCCCGACCTTCCGCCCCCGATTGTCGAAACTCGCCGCGACATAGGTCTTGTCATATTGCTTGCGGAGGATTGCGATCTTGACAGGACCGAGCTTCCAGCTCGGGCTCTGCACCAGGAAATCGTAGGACTCGGTCCGCGGTGCGGACCATGCCTTGCGTAGGCTTGGATCGAAGAATTGCCGGGCCGTGGCATCATCCCGCGGCAGTCCTTTGGACAGCTCCGGCGCGCCTTCGCCATAATGGGCATAGACGTTGCGGACCAGCGATTCCGGGGTGCGAAAGCCGGCCTCGGCTGCGCCCAGCCAAAGCCCGGCGAACAGGACCGCAATGCCAGCAAGTTCCCTCATGCCCGCCGCTCGCTTTATCAGCCACAGGTCTTATCTTAAAAGCCTAGCATCCAGCGACCGGGACCGAATACTCACATGCGCGAATTGTTCGAAGAAGCAGCCAGCCAGCCCCTGCCGGACCCGCGGGAATCGGCGCGTGCCTCCGCGCGCACGCCGCTGCGCAAACGCTTCTACAAGGAGGTGGGCGTCGTCGAGGCCGAGCGCGGCTTTGCCATCACGCTCGACGGCAGGCCGATCCGAACCCCTTCCACGCGCCAGGTGGTGATCCCGGCGCGGGCGCTCGCCGACGCCGTGGCCGCGGAATGGGCCGCCCAAAGCGAGACGATCGATCCGGTGACGATGCCGCTGACGCGGATCGCCAACAGTGTGGTCGAGGGCGTCGTCGACCGCGTCGAGCTCGTCACTGATGACCTTGCGAAATACTTCGAGACCGACCTGCTGTTCTATCGCGCCGCCCACCCCGAGGGGCTGGTCGCCCGCGAGGCCGCGCATTGGGACCCCGTGCTGTTCTGGGCCGCGGAGGCGCTGGGCGCGCATTTCATCCTGTCCGAGGGCATCATGCACGTGAAGCAGCCGGACGAGGCGCTCCGGGTTGCCCGCGCCGCGCTCCCTGATGATCCCTGGTCGGTGGCTGCCCTCCACATGGTGACGACCCTGACCGGCTCGGCGCTGCTGGCGCTGGCGCTGATGCATGGCGTGCGGGACGCCGATCAGGTCTGGGCCGCCGCCCATGTCGATGAGGATTGGAACATCGACCAATGGGGCGTGGACGAGGAGGCCGCCGCCCGCCGAGCCACCCGTTTCAGGGATTTCGAGGCCGCCGTGGCGGTTTTGACGGCCGTGAATCCGCCCGGGGTTAAAGGTCCTTAACGAGAGGTTTACGCCGCGGCCTTAGGGTGGCGAGCACGTTCCCCCGGGCCCTTAGATGGCGACGCCGATAAGCTCCATCCTTCCCGTCAGTGCCGCCGGCCCCGTGGCTGATGCGGCAACGCCGGATCTTGTGCTTCAGGCCGGCAGCGTCGTCGACGCCAAAGTCGTCAGCGTGCTCGCCGACAATCTGGTGCGGATCGCGATCGCCAACCTCTCGATGGACGTGATGTCGGAGGTGTCGCTGACCCCGGGTCAAAATCTCCAGCTCGCGGTATCGCGGAACGACGGCACCATCAGGCTTGCTGTCGTCAATGCGGCGGGCGAGGCGAGCGCCGATCAGGTCACGCTGACGCCGACGGCCGCCTCGCTGGTCGATAGCCCGTCGCTTGCGCCGTCAACGACCTCAGTCCGCAATTCCTTGACGCCGAGTGAGCAGGTCGCCGTCACAGTCGCATCGGCCGAGGCCGCGACCAAGCAGGGCAGCCAGGCGCCACTGTTTGCCAATCTGGCGTCAGTCGTCGGTAGCAGCGATCTGCCTGCTGGCCTGAAGCAGGCGGTGCTGGACGTGCTGGCGCAACAGACGCCGCTCGACACTGCATTGGATGGCGGCGATATCGAATCCGCCGTCCAGAAATCCGGCCTGTTTCTCGAAGCCTCGCTGGCGGCGGGGGCCAAGACATCGTCAGGTGCGGTAGCAGATTTGAAGGCCGCGCTGCTGGTGCTGCGCCAGACGCTGGCGGTGACCTCAGTCACGCTCGAGGCCGCCGCGCCGCCGACGCAGGCCCTTGCGATCGCGACGAATGCCGTCACGCCGCAACAGATTGCAGCTCCGGCGCTGCAGGTGGCAGGCGAAGCTGTGCAGACGGCTTTGCCAGGGCCCGAGGCGGGGGGCGCTCAACTCACGCAAATGCCGCGCGACGCTGCGCTTGCGGTTGCGGTGTTGAAGGACATGGCCGGCGAAACGTCGCAGGCAGCGCTGCCGCGGGCCATCTCCGCAGGCCTTGCCGCGAGCTTGCTGCAGGAGGTCACGCAAAACCTGCCGCGCATGACCGGCAATGTGCCTGGCACGAACAGGGTGGTGGCTGACGGCCATGTCTTCGAAGCGGCCGCGCGGACGACGCCGCCGCCGTTCCGCGGCGCGCTTCCGTCGCCGCAGGCAATCGCCTCACCATCACTGACGCCGAATGCGCCGCTCGCTGCGACCGTACATCGCCTGCTCGACGATACCGATGCCGCGCTCGCGCGGCAGACCCTCCTGCAAGTCGCTTCACTGCCCGACCGCGTCGATGCCGGCGGCCATCGCACCGATCCGAGCGTGCCGCAGTGGAATTTCGAGATTCCGTTTGCGACGCCGCAGGGCACCGCGATGGCCCAGTTCGAGATATCGCGCGACGGCGGCAACGAAACGCCAGATACCGCCAAGCGGGCCTGGCGCGCGCGCTTCACGCTCAATGTCGAGCCGGCTGGTCCCGTGCATGCGCTGGTCACGCTCAACGGCGACAAGACCTTTGTGCGGATGTGGGCCGAGCGGCCGGCGACAGCGCAGCAACTCCGCGCCGGCATCGGTGAGCTCAATCAGGCGCTGACCAAGGCCGAGCTCAAGCCCGGTGACATCGTCGTGCGCGAGGGCACCCCGCCGCAACCCGCGCCGGCCCGCGCCGGGCATTTCCTGGATCGCGCCACATGAGCGAGGAGTCCAAGCTCGCAATCGCGCTGCATTACGAGAAGGGCAGCGGCGCGCCTGTGGTTGTTGCCAAGGGCAAAGGCACGATCGGCGCCAAGATCGTCGAGATCGCCAAGGCCAACGACATCCCGATCGAGGAGAACGAGATCCTGGCCGGCGCGCTCTCGAAGGTCGAGCTCGGCGAAGAGATTCCGCCGGATCTCTACAAGGCCGTCGCCGAAGTGCTGGTGTTCGTGCTGCGGCTCTCAGGCCGCGCACGCTAGCGCATCAGGTTGATCGGGCTCGTCATTGCGAGGAGCTCGCGACAAAATTGCGAAGCAATTTTGCGCTGGCGACGAAGCAATCCAGGCTGTCACCGCGGAAAGACTCTGGATCGCTTGGCTGCGCTCGCAATGACGGAGGATTTGGCGCTGACGCGGGCCTATCCCAGCTTGAACAACGCCTGCAAAAATTCCACCACTGCTTTTCGCGACGCCTCGGCCGTGGCGGGATTGCCGCCGACATGCGGGTTGAGCTCGACGCAGGGGTCCTTGTAGGTGAAGGGCGCGTTGGTATCGCCGTTCATCAGCACGCCGCCGTCGCTTTCCCTGATGTGGCAATTGCGCACGGTCTGGGCATTGGCCGACACGGCGACCGAGGCGACGCCGAGCAGGCCGCTGTCAAAACCGTGCGCGCTGTCGGGGTATTCGGTCAGCACCACGTCGCGACCGGCGGCCTTGAGCCGCTCGATGAAGGCCTTGCAGCTCTTCACGGGATTGTAGTCGTCAGGCGTGCCGTGAAAGATGCGGATCGGACGCGCCCCGACTTCGGTGTCGCTCTGATAGGTCGTCGAGCAATCCGGATAGAACGGAATGTAGGCGGCGAACTGCACGCCAGACTTGTTCCAGAGCTTGTGGAAGCGCTCCAGGCTCGCATAGAGCGTCGCCTGGCCGCCGCGCGAAAAGCCCATCAGCACGATGCGATCAGGATCGACGCGCGGGTGCTTCGCCAAAATCTCCAGCGAGCGATAGATGTCGATGATCAGGTTGAGCCGGCCGAGCAGGGCTTGGTTCGGCCCCGTCACTGTGAGACCTCGGCCGGTAAAGCCGTCGATCACGAAGGTCGAGATGCCCATGGCGTTGAAGGTGTGCACCCAGGCGTCCGTGGTGGCGCCGACGCCGCTCGAGCCGTGCATCAGCACCACGACCGGCATCTTGCCCGACCCTTGCGCGACGCGGAATTCGCCGGCAACCGTCACCGGCTTGCCGGCCGCTTCATCGCCGCTCAGGAATTGCTGGTCAGAGAGGGTGAGGGACGGGATCGGGAATATCTCGGTCCGCGCGGGCGCGTCCTTGGGAAGCGCCTGAGCGCCGGCGAGTCCGGCTGAAACGCAGAGCGCGATGAGCGCCGCAACGATGCGAAATGCCGCCGGCATCGGATCCTCCCCTATGATTTCAGGGAAATAGACCAACGAGTGCCGGTGCTGTCAATTTGCCCAGCATGCTTGGGCGTCGTCCGCCGCGCGTGCGCGGGTATCAGGCGTCTTTCTGCCGGCCGATCCGCCCCAGATGGGTGAAGCCGAAGCCGGCGTAATATTTCAGGCCGTAGCCCAGCGCCCGGTCGATGCCGATATGGGCGAGCCAGATCAAGGCGATGGACAGGGTCAACGGCGAGGCGAAACCAAACCCCAGCGTCAGCAGCGCCACAGGCGCCATGTAGCTGTGGGCGGCATTGTAGACCAGCGCGCCGAGTCTGGCGTCCGACAGGTACGCCAGGAAGCTCAGATCGGGCGCGAAGAACAGCAGGGCGAAAACCAGCCAGGAGCCGCCCCAGGCCGCGTAGAGCATCACCATGCCGGCGAACAGCGTCAGGCCCTCCAGCCGCAGCAGGATGTTGATGCCGCCTGTCGCAGCCCCTGTCTCGGCAGCTCTCTCGTCCATCGTCGCCTCCCAGGCAAAACTCTGTAATTCCTTGCGCTTTCACGCTTCGGCAAGGCAGCTCTGCGGCGCCGAAAGCCGCTTCCCGGCCCGCAAAATGCCGTGTTAGAACCCGCTTCACTTAAGGCTTAAGAACTGGCGGGAGCAAATGAAACACATCCTGGACGCCCTTGAAGACCGTCGCGCCGGCGCAAAGCTCGGCGGCGGGGAGAAGCGCATCGAGGCGCAGCATGCCCGCGGCAAGCTGACCGCCCGCGAGCGCATCGAGCTCCTGCTCGACAAGGGGTCCTTCGAGGAGTTCGACATGTTCGTCGAGCACCGCTCCATCGAGTTCGGCATGGAGAAGAACAAGATCCCCGGCGATGGCGTCGTCACCGGCTGGGGCACCGTCAATGGCCGCAAGACGTTTGTCTTCGCAAAAGACTTCACGGTGTTCGGCGGTTCGCTGTCCGAGACGCACGCGCTGAAGATTACGAAGCTCCAGGACATGGCGATGAAGGCGCGGGCGCCGATCATCGGTCTTTATGATGCGGGCGGCGCCCGCATCCAGGAGGGCGTCGCGGCGCTCGCCGGCTATTCCTACGTGTTCCGCCGCAACGTGCTCGCGTCGGGCGTGATCCCGCAGATCTCGGTCATCATGGGCCCCTGCGCCGGCGGCGACGTCTATTCGCCCGCGATGACCGACTTCATCTTCATGGTGAAGAACACCAGCTACATGTTCGTCACCGGCCCCGACGTGGTGAAGACCGTCACCAACGAGGTCGTCACCGCGGAAGAGCTCGGCGGCGCCTCGGTGCACGCCACGCGCTCCTCGATCGCGGATGGCGCCTTCGAGAACGATGTCGAGGCGCTGTTGCAGATGCGTCGCCTGATCGACTTCCTCCCCTCGAACAACACCGACGGCGTGCCGGAATGGCCGAGCTTCGACGACACCGCCCGCGTCGACATGTCCCTGGACACGCTGATCCCCGACAATCCGAACAAGCCCTACGACATGAAGGAGCTGATC
>NZ_FOQM01000052.1 GCF_900113735.1 Bradyrhizobium sp. Gha | reverse complement strand
GTGTCCCGGAACGCTTGCAGACGTCCAGAACCGACTAGAATCAACGCCATGCGCCTTGTCCACAAAATCTAAACCGGACAGCCGTGGGCTTGACCCGGCCATCCACGCGCAACCGCGATTGAAGAGAGACGTGGATGGCCGGGACAAGCCCGGGGCATGACGGAGTGCAGGGCTGACTATCCCTTCAAAATCGCGAGCGCCAGCGCCTGCGCGCGCGGCACGATGCTGTCGAGCTCGAGGTATTCCTCGGGCGAATGCGCAAGCCCGCCCACCGGCCCGACTCCGCAGATGGTCGGCGTTCCCACCGCGGCGGTGAAGCCGGAATCGGCGCAGCCGCCGGAGAACTCGCCGTGCAGCGAGGTGAGGCCGGCCTGCCTGGCCGCGGCCTGATAAGTCTCGAACAGCGCCTTCGAGCTCTCGCTCTGCACGACCGGCACGAATTCGCCCTTGATCGTCAGCGTCGCGCAGGTGCCCGGCACGTAAGGCGTCGCGATGATCCTGTCGATCTCCGCCATGACGGTGGCGCGATCCTTCGGATCGACATAGCGCATGTCGATCTGGCCCTCGGCGTAAGGCGCGGTCGTGTTGACCGACTGGCCCCCCGAGATCAGGCCGACATTGAGCGTGATGCCCTTGGTGAGGTCGGTCAGCGCATGGATCTGGATGATCTTGTGTGCGAGCTCGCCGATCGCACTGATGCCCGCGGCGAAATTGGTACCCGAATGCGCCGCCTTGCCGGTGACGGCCATATGCATGAAGATCCCGCCCTTGCGGCTGGTGACGACGTTACCCGTCGGGCGGCCCGGCTCGGAATTGAACACGGCGCGTGCAGAGCGCCCCTCGCGTTCGATCACCGGCCGCGACGAGGGCGAGCCGATCTCCTCGTCCGAGGTGATCAGCAGCTTGATCGGATGCGGGTTGCCGCCGAACTTGTGGAAGGCGGTGGCGACGAAGACGTTCATCACGACGCCGGCCTTCATGTCGGCGACGCCGGGCCCGTAGGCGCGCTTGTCCTTGATCGTGAACGGGCGGCGTCCGGCCTCGCCCTTGGAGAAGACGGTGTCGCGATGCCCCATCAACAGCACCGGCTTCTCGTTGCTGCCGGGTTT
Organism: Bradyrhizobium sp. Gha; assembly: GCF_900113735.1. GTDB lineage: Bacteria > Pseudomonadota > Alphaproteobacteria > Rhizobiales > Xanthobacteraceae > Bradyrhizobium. Next base: position 45,784 of record NZ_FOQM01000052.1, on the reverse strand, counting down.
TGCCACCTCGGCATGGATGGCATCGCCGAAACTGTCGTGGCTCTCGCGTCGGAACGGAATGCCGTGCTCGGAGAAATGCTGCTCGAACCGCGCACCGACCGCATCGACGCCTTCCTTGTCATAGGAGCCGGAATCGATGTTCACGACGTCGCGCAGCAGATCGATCATGGCCTGCCGCTGCGATGCCAGCCATTCCGTGATTTGGGCCTCAGCCATGTGTTTCCTCGCGTGGGTTCTCGCGAGCGGTTATAGGGCCTGGTGTCGTCATGGCCTAGTCGCGTAACGCGCTCCCGTTATGCGGGAAGCTCTCTCAACCCGTCATTGCGAGCGCAGCGAAGCAAATCCAGAGTCTTTCCGCGGTGGGATTCCTGGATTGCTTCGCTGCGCTCGCAATGACGAGGTTGGCAGCGTGGCCTCCAAAACAAAATGCCCGGGACCGAGCCCGGGCATTCGCATTCTCTCGATCAATATGGGAGCCGATTACGCCCCCATCGGTATCCGCGGATACTCGCCCGGCGTGCCCGCCGGGGTGATCGGGATGCCGCCGTCTGCGTATTCGTTGAGCTTGTTGCGCAGCGTGCGGATCGAGATGCCCAGGATGTTGGCGGCATGGGTCCGGTTGCCGAGGCAGTGCTTGAGCGTCTCCAGGATCAGGTCGCGCTCGACGTCGGCGACGGTGCGCCCGACGAGCGCGCGCGTTACCTGTTCGGCGGCCATGGTGGCATGCGCCACCGCCGGTGCCGTCTTGGCGAGGTCGAGGCGGTCGCCGTCAGGCGTCAGGATCGCATCGGGTCCGATCTCGTCGCCCTGCGCCATCAGCACGGAGCGGTGCATGGTGTTTTCGAGCTCGCGGACGTTGCCCTGCCAGCGGTTGGTGGAGAGCACGCGTTTGGCCTCAGTCGAGATGGGGCGCATCGGCACGCCGTTGGCCTCGGCATATTTCTTCACGAAATGCTGAGCCAGCTCCATGATATCGGCGGGCCGCTCGCGCAGCGGCGGGATCTTCAGGTTGACGACGTTGAGGCGGAACAGCAGGTCCTCGCGGAACGTACCTTCGCGCACGGCGTCCGCCAGATTGCGATTCGAGGTCGCGATGATCCTGATGTCGACCGGCACCGGCTTGGTGCCGCCCACGCGGTCGATCACCCGCTCCTGGATGGCACGCAAGAGCTTGGATTGCAGGCGCACATCCATCTCGGAGATTTCGTCCAGCAGCAGCGTGCCGCCGGTCGCCTCCTCGAACTTGCCGATGCGGCGGGCGATCGCGCCGGTGAAGGCACCCTTCTCGTGGCCGAACAGCTCGGATTCCAGAAGGTGCTCGGGGATCGCGGCGCAGTTGATCGAGATGAAGGGGCGCTTGGCGCGCGCCGAACGCGTGTGGACATAGCGGGCCAGCACTTCCTTACCCGTTCCGGATTCGCCGGTGATCATCACCGAGGCGTCGGAACCTGCGATCTGCTGGGCGAGCTTGATGACCCGCGCCATGGCTTCGTCGCGATAGACCAGCTCGCGAGAATCATTGGCGACGGCCGCCAGCACGGCTGCGATCAGCTCAGGCTCCGGCGGCAGCGGGATGTACTCCTTGGCGCCGGCGCGGATCGCGGCGACCGCCGCGCGGGCGTCGTTGGTGATGCCGCAGGCGACGATCGGCGCGTGGATGTGCTCGGCCTCGAGCCGCATGACGAGGTCGCGGATATCGAGGGCGACGTCGACCAGCAGGAGGTCGGCGCCCTTGCCGCCGCGCAACACGCGCATCGCCTGCTCGTGATCCTCGGCGTGGGTCACGGTGGCGCCGTTCTCCATCGCTATCTTGGTGGCGGTGGTGAGCTGGCCCTTCAATGTGCCAACGATGAGAAGCCGCATGTCAGTCTCCTGTCCGTCTGTTCGCGCTGCCGCGTGTCATTCTTTCTGCGTGCCTTAGCCGCGTTCGGTCCTGATGATTTCCGTCATCGTGACGCCGAGCTTGTCCTCGACCAGCACCACCTCGCCGCGAGCGACGAGCTTGTTGTTGACGTAGATGTCGATGGCCTCGCCGACGCGGCGGTCGAGCTCGAGCACGGTGCCGGGTCCGAGCTTCAACAGCTCGCCGACATCCATCTTGGAGCGGCCGAGCACGGCCGAGACCTGCACCGGCACGTCGAAGACGGCTTCCAGGTCGGCGGCGACGCGCGAGGCATATTCGTCCTCGTTGTAGCCGACGTCGGCGCCGGCAGGCGGCAGCGGGCCGTTGAGGTCGGGCAGCGGCACCTGTCCGTCATTGTCGCTCATGGCTTAATTCCCCCTGCGGGACGCGATATAGCGTCCGACCATGTCGTCGATCCTGGCCGCGATGGCGCTGCGCTCCAGCACGACGCCGCCGTCGGCCCATTCGATCCGGCAGTCGCCGGCGGCAATTTCGGGTTCGGCCAGGATCACCAGCCGACCTTCGAAACCGCTCTGCTTGGCAAGCCGCTCGATCTTCTCGCGCGCGCTGTCGTAGAGCGCGTCGTTGATGCGGACGACGAGATGCGGCGTCGCCACCAGATGCGAAAAACAGTCCTTGACCAGCGCCATGATCTCGCCGAGCGGCTCGGCGGCGATGAGGTCGGCGCACAGCTTGCGCGCGACCGCGATGGCGACCTCGACCGCCTCGGTCTCCATCCTGGTTTCGATGTTGCCGATGCCGGACGCGACGCCCCTGACGCCGATACTGATCTCTTCCATCGCGAGGGCGACGCGGCGGTCGCTCTCGGCCTTGGCCTCGCGCTGGCCTGCGGCAAAGCCGTCCTGATAGGCACGGGCTTCGGCTTCCGCGACCTTCTGCGCGATCTCGGCCGCAGTCGCGGCCTTCTCGCGCGTCCGGTCGGGCGCGGCGAAGTCGGTATCGAACAGGAATTTGGCCGGAGCGCCCATCAATACACCAGTTCGTCGTCAGCGCGGTTCTTGGTCAGCATGATCTCGCCCTTGGCGGCGAGGTCCTTGGCGAGGTTGACCAGCAGCGCCTGGGCCTCATCGACGTCGCGCAGGCGCACCGGGCCCATCGCCGCCATGTCGTCCTGCAGCATCTTGGCCGCGCGGGAGGACATGTTGCCGAAGAAGAAGCTGCGGACATCCTCGTTGGCGCTCTTCAGCGCCACGCCGAGCTTGTCCTTGTCGACGTTGCGCATCAGCGTCTGGGCCGATCCGGAATCGAGCTTCACGAGATCGTCGAAGGTGAACATCAGCGCCTTGATGCGCTCGGCCGATTCCCGGTTGTCCTCTTCGAGCGAGGTGATGAAGCGGGTTTCGGTCTGGCGGTCGAAATTGTTGAAGATTTCCGCCATCACCTCGTGGGCGTCGCGGCGGCGGGTCTGCGACAGGTTGGACATGAATTCGGTGCGCAGCGTCTTCTCCACGCTCTCGATCACCTCCTTCTGCACCGCCTCCATCTTCAGCATGCGGTTGACGACATCGAGCGCGAGGTCCTCGGGGAAGATGCCGAGCACGCGGGCGGCATGTTCCGGCTTCAGCTTCGACAGCACCACGGCGATGGTCTGCGGATATTCGTTCTTGAGGTAGTTGGCGAGAACCTCTTCCTGCACGTTGGAGAGCTTCTCCCACATGTTGCGCCCCGCAGGGCCGCGGATCTCGTCCATGATGCCATTGACTCGTTCCGGCGGCAGGTATTGCTGCAGTAGCCGCTCGGTGGCGTCGAAATTGCCCATCAGCGCGCCGGAAGCCGACATGCGCGAGACGAATTCGAGCAGCATGTCCTCGACCGTGTCGACCTCGACGGTGCCGAGCGTCGACATTTCCAGCGAGAGCTGCCGCACTTCGTCGTCGTCGAGCAGCGACCAGATCTTGCCGCCGTATTGCTCACCCAGCGCCAGCATCAGGATCGCGGCGCGGCGCGGGCCGGTCAGATGGTCGGCGCCCTTGCCGTTGGCGCGGTTGCCGGCTCGCTGGCCGAGCGTTGAGATCACGCTGGTGATGTCGTTCGAGTTGGCGTTTTGCAGGGACGCGGCCATGTCAGTTCACTCGATCATTTCGCGGGTTCGGTTAGCCATTGCCGGATGATGGCGACGGTTTCGTTGGGATTGCGTTCGGCGAGCTCGCCGACGCGATGAACGGACTGGGCGTGGACCTGGCCCTGGATGGTGGCGACGTCGATGGCGCTGGCGGCGCCGCCCGCCAGCAGCGGCTGGCCGGAGGGCGGGGCGGCCTCTTCGGAAGCTGCGGGGCCCGAGAGCACGCCGGAGATGGCGGCGGCGACTTCGTCGGAGGCGAGGATGCGCTTCACCAGCGGACGGATCACCATGAACATCACGACCAGGCCGAGCAGCATCATCACGCCGAGCTCGACGAAGTATATGACGTCGTCCTTGGTGAATTGCAGCATGCCGAGGAAGCCGGAGGGCTCGGCGATCGGGGCGGTGGAGGGGGCATCGGCAAAGCGCAGATTGACGACCTCGACCTGGTCGCCGCGCTTCTGGTCGAAGCCGATCGCCGAGCGCACCAGGGTGGCGATGCGGTCGAGCTGCTCCTTGGTGCGGTCGGTGTAGGTGAGTTCGCCCTTGTCGTTCTTGGTGTAGATGCCGTCGACCAGCACCGCGACCGAGATGCGGTTGACCCGGCCGGCCTCGGTCACTTCGGTCTTGGTGGTGCGGGAGATCTCGTAATTGTTGGTCTCTTCGGTCTTCTTGCTCTGGTCCTTGGCGGCCAGGCCGCTGTTCTGCTGCTGACCGGGGAGCTCGTTGTTGACCGTGACCTGACCGTTATTGTCGGCCGTCATGCTCTGCTCTTCGCGGGTCTGGGTCGAGCGCAGCACGCGGCCTTCAGGATCGAACTTGTCCGAGGTCTGGGTGATCTTGTTGAAGTCGAAATCGGCGGAGAGCTGGACCCGGGCGCGGCCGGAGCCGACCACGGAGGAGACGATGTCCTCGACCTCCTTGCGCAGCCGCTTCTCGAAGGCGATGCGCCGGTCGTCGCCTGCGGCCTGCTCCGGATCGGTGGCGGCGCCGTCGGCGAGCAGCTGGCCGGCTTCATCGACGATCGAGACCCGCTGCGGCTTCAGGCCGTTGACGGCGGAGGCGACGAGGTGGCGGATGGCGCGGATCTGCTGGGCTTCGAGCGAGCCGCGAACCCGGACCACGATCGAGGCCGACGGCTCCGGCGCGTCGCGCGCGAATAGCGGGCGCTCGGGCAGCACGAGGTGGACGCGGGCGGCCTGGATCCGGTCGATGGCCCGGATGGTGCGGGCGAGTTCGCCCTCCAGCGCGCGCAGATGGTTGATGTTTTGGACGAAAGAGGTCGTGCCGAGCGCGTCCGACTTGTCGAAGACCTCGTAGCCGACGCCGCCGCCCTTGGGCAGGCCGCCCTCGGCGAGCTTCATGCGCAGACGCGTGACCTTGTCCTTGGGCACCATGATGATGGTGCCGTCATTGCGCAGCTCGTAGTGGATGCCCTGGCGTTCCAGGTCTTTGATAATGCTGGAGGAATCCTCCATGCTGAGGTCGGTGAACAGCGTCGTCATCTGCGGCGTGGTGACCCGCATGATGACGAACGCGAAGAAGCCGATGAGTGCGGCGGTGACCGCGATCATCGCCCCGAAGCGGGCGGCGCCGATACCTTTTAAAAAGTCCGCAAGACCTTGCAAGCAACCGCCCCGACAGATTCGACCCGCAACCCAACAGCGGCCGACTGGGCAATTATTGCCTAGGTGATGGTTTCGATATGGTTAACGAGCATTAAGAGCTCGGACAAAAGTCGCGCCAAAAACGGACATGAAAAAAATCGGCCTCGCAAAGCGGGGCCGATTTTCGTCAAAAGCAGCAGATTTCCGGATTGCTTACTGGCGATATTGCTGAATGCGGGTGGTGCGAAGACCCGCCAGACCATGCTGGTCGATGGAAAACTGCCAGGATAGGAATTCGTCGACCGTCAGGGTGTAACGGCTGCAGGCCTCCTCCAGCGAGAGAAGTCCACCGCGAACTGCGGCGACGACTTCGGCCTTGCGGCGGATGACCCAGCGTTTAGTGCCGGGTGCGGGCAGATCTGCAATCGTCAGCGGACTGCCGTCCGGCCCGATGACGTATTTTACCCTCGGGCGATGGGGTTCTGTCATGGCGTACTCACAAACTCTCAACCACTGAACTCACTCAGGAACCCTACGCCGGCCGGCTTAAAAATCCGCTAAGCCTAAGGCTTCAATACAATTCTCGTTGAAACTGGCTGGAACGACGCTCGCCCGGCAGGCTGAAAACACGATTTCAACTGGCCGGGCGGGGTCTGCGTAAATACTTTACTAACTGGTGAGGCCTGCGCGGACGGCGCAAAGGCCTTCAATTGTCGTCCTGGCGAACGCCACGGACCGTACTTCAATGCGCGGGCCCGTTAGTTGCTGGTGCTGGTGCTCGTGCTCGCGACGACGCTCTTCACCTGGCTCAGCGTATAGCTGTTGCCGTCGATGGTGAGCAGCGGCGGCGACTGGGTCAGGTCGACTGATGACACCGTGCCCTGCACCTGCGCGCCGACGCCGACATTGTTGCCGGACGCGTCCTTGCCGGTTGCCGTGATCGTGTATTTGCCATCAGGCCATTGCGTGCCGTCATTGCCCTGGCCATTCCAGGTGAAGGGAATGTCGGCGCCGGCACCGGCGGAATATTGGCCGTTGAAGACGGTCTGGCCGGTGGAATTGGCGATGGAGATACTGACCGTGGCGCTGGAGGGCACGTTGAGATGCCAGGTCGCCGAGGACTGCGACATGGTCGCGGTGGTGCCGTCGACCACTGCGCTCTTGCCGACAAAATCCAGCGCCTGGGTTGCCTGCGTGGTCTGCTGCAGGGTCACGAGCTGCGACAGCGAATCATTGGTCTTGAGCTGTTGCTCGACGCCGGCGAACTGCACCAGCTGCTGGGTGAACTGGTTGGTGTCGAGCGGATCGAGCGGGTTTTGGTTCTGCAGCTGCGTGGTCAGCAGCGTCAGGAAGGTCTGGAAGTTGCCGGCGAGCGTCGCGCCCGTGGACGAGCTCAGCGAGCCGGACGAAGAGGATTTCGGAACGTCGGTGGTGCCGGAGACGACTGAAGGCGCGGTGGCGGCACTCGTGGTGGTCATGGCCTGATACTCCTCACACTCTGATATCGACGCCGCTGCTCGATCCGAGCATGCGGCCATAGCTGCGGCTGACGGGCGCGGCTGGCGCCTGATCATCCTCGCTGATGATCAGCCGGCGGGAATTGCCCGAGTTGTCGTTGTTCTGGCCAGTGTTCTGGCCCGATGAATTCTGGTCGCGCAGGCTGAAGGAGAGCCCGTTACTGCCGGTCTTGAGGCCGGCATCGTCGAGCGCGCGCTGCAGTTGCGGTGCGTCCTGCCGCAGCATCTGAAGCGTCTCCGGCTTATCGACCGTGAGATGCGAGGTCACCTGGCCGTTGCGGTCGACGTTGATGCGGACGTCGATGCGGCCGAGATCGATCGGATCGAGGCTGATGTCGAAGCGGGTTTTTCCGGAGCGCGCGGCGGCCGCGATCTCGACCGGGATGCCGCTGATCGGCACGGCATTCGCATTGGCCGCGGTCGCGGTGAGTGTCGCGGTCGAGGCGGTGGCTGCCGATGTCGTGGTGGTCAGCGGCGCCTGCACGGCGTTGGCGGCCTGGGTGCTGGCATCGGTCGTGGCAGCAACCGCTTGCGTATCGGCATGGACGTGCGTGATCGATGCGGCCGGGGTGGCATCCGTCTTGCCGTCGGTGGCGGCGGGCTTGCCATCGGCAGTGGTCGTATCAACCTGCGGCTTGGCGGTTTGCGGATGGGCGGCAATGGTCGTGATCGCGGCCGCCGGATTTTGTGCAGGGGTTGTCGCCTGCGCGGTCTTGCCGGGGTCCTGGCCGATATTGGAGACGTCGGTCTGACCTTGCGTTGTCGCGGCGGCCTTGAACGAGGTCTTTGGCGTGCCCTGGTCGACCGCGGTCAGCTGCACGGCGCTGACAGTCGCATCGGTCGCGGTCGCGTCGGTCGTCGTAGCAGCCGCATCGGTGAGCGCGACCTTGGCATCGCTGGTCTTGCCGTCGATCATCTTGCCGTCGGTCTTCGTGGCCTTGCCGGTCGCATCCAGCTTGACGCCTGAGATCTGCGCTGCGGTCGAGGCGCTGGCGGCGATGCCGGCAGCCGCGATCGTCAGCGGCGAGGACGCCGTGCCATTCGCCTGGGCCGCCGCAGCATTTGGATCAACGGCAACGACGGGTACGGCAACGGGAACGGCCGTCGGATCAGGCGTCGTTGCCGGCGTTGCAGTCTGCGCCGCGGTCGTGGCGTCCACCGCGGCAGCGAGACCGTCGGTGCCGTCGGTCTTGGCATCCTTCGTGCTGTCGGATTTGTCGCCCTTGACGGTGGTGGCCGCGTCGGTCCTGCCCTTGGACGTCCCGTCAGCCTTGGCCGGCGCGGCCGGTGCGTCGCTATTGGCGGGCGGCGCGGAATCCGCGGCGTCGCTCGGCTTGCTCTGCGAGGATGGATCGGTCGAGGCGGTGTTGCTTCGGTTCGACGAGGAGGATGACGACGAATCACTGCGCCGCGGCGCGTTGTCCTGGCTCGAGGACGGCGCGGCGCTGTTGCTGATGGCCTGGGTGTTGCTGTCGACCAGCGAACCGAAGGAATCGCCGGGCGTGGTGTCCTGGGTGTTCTGCGGCCGGGCAGGCTTCTGCTGCGCGCTCGACACCTGCGCACTTGCCGCTACGTCTGACGTGACACCAACCACAGGCGCCCCCTTGAAAACATCTTCGGACCGGAAGGTGAGCAAGGAGCGGGCCAATCCCGCGGCATGTGATTTTATGATGCCAAATCAATATCTTGCCCGGCCGACGCCATCCCGCCGGCCGGCTTTCAGCCCCGTCATTTCTGCCGCCCCCGGCAAGAATTGCCCTCACGTCCGGGCGGGCATGATTGCTTGACCGGAATGCCGCCTATATTAAAGGGTGCTCTCAGCCGCTTTCGACCGGGCAAGCCAGCGCCCCCGAGGGAACAAGGGTTCCCGGGGACCGCTGACGTCCCGGTCCAGAGCATCAGCAATCGCGGCAAACGCCGCCGTCACGTCAGCTTAGGCCCATGCTCAACAGTCTGGATCTCGAAGGCCGTCCTGAGGATACCAGGGTCGTCGTTGCCATGTCGGGCGGCGTCGACTCCTCGACGACGGCTGCGCTGCTGAAGGCCGAGGGCTATGACGTCGTCGGCATCACGCTGCAGCTCTATGACCACGGCGCGGCGACCCATCGCAAGGGTGCCTGCTGCGCCGGCCAGGACATTCACGACGCGCGCGACGTCGCGGCCAAGCTCGGCATTCCCCATTACGTGCTCGATTACGAGGATCGCTTTCGCGAGTCCGTCATCGACAACTTTGCCGACTCTTACGCGCTCGGCGAGACGCCGGTGCCCTGCATCGAGTGCAACCGCTCGGTCAAGTTCCGCGACCTCCTGAAGACCGCGCGCGAGCTTGGCGCCCAGGCACTCGCCACCGGCCATTACGTCGCCTCGCGGCGCTGCGACGATGGGTCGCGCGCGCTGGTCTGCGCCGCCGACAGCGACCGCGACCAGAGCTATTTCCTGTTCGCGACCACGCAGGAGCAGCTCGACTTCCTGCGCTTCCCGCTCGGCGACATGACCAAGCCCGAGACGCGCGAGCTCGCGCGCCGCTTCGGCCTTAGCGTCGCCGACAAGCACGACAGCCAGGACATCTGCTTCGTGCCGACGGGGCGCTACACCGACATCATCACCCGTCTGCGTCCGAATGCGATGGAAAGCGGCGACATCGTCGATCTCGACGGCCGCGTGCTCGGCCAGCATCACGGCATCGCCAATTTCACCATCGGCCAGCGCCGCGGTCTCGGCATCGCGGCCGCCGCGCCGCTGTTCGTGGTGCGGCTCGACGCGGCCAACCGCCGCGTCATGGTCGGCCCGCGCGATGCGCTGAAGATGCACCGCATCGCTTTGCGCGACGTCAACTGGATCGGCGGCGGCGACATCGACCGCGCCATCGGGTCTGGTCTCGAGCTGTTCGTGCGCGTGCGTTCCACGCGTGCGCCCCAACCAGCCTGGCTGCGCGGCGCCGACGGCCATTACGAGGTCGAGCTCGTCGCCGGAGAAGAGGGCGTCTCGCCCGGCCAGGCCTGCGTGTTCTACGACGCACCGTCAGGGCAGGCGCGCGTGCTCGGCGGCGGGTTCATTCAGAGCGCCGCGGCGAAGGTCGCGAGCGACGCCGCGCGGCCGCTCGTTGAAGCCGTGCGCGGCTGACGATGATGAGATTTAGCGCAATTGGTCGGGCTGGGTTCACCTCTCCCGTAGGGAGAGGTCGGATCGCATCGATAGATGCGATCCGGGTGAGGGGTTACGCTCCCACCGCACCCGCGGGGCCCTCACCCGGATTGCTCTGGACGATGCTTCGCATCGCCAGGGGCAATCCGACCTCTCCCCGACGGGGAGAGGTGAAGTAAGGGCAGGGGCATGGCAGCAGACATCTCGCGGGCCGGGGTCGAAAAGGCCTATGGCCGCTGGGCGCCGGTCTATGATCTCGTGTTCGGCAAGGTGTTCGACGCCGGCCGGCAGTCGACCATCGCCGAGGCCGACCGCATCGGCGGCCGCATCCTCGACGTCGGCGTCGGCACCGGTTTGTCGCTGTCGGATTATTCGCGCACCACGAAGATCTGCGGCGTCGACATTTCCGAGCCGATGCTGCGCAAGGCGCAACAACGCGTGCGCGCACTTCGGCTCTCCAATGTCGAAGTGCTCTCGGTGATGGACGCCAAGAACCTCGCCTTCCCCGACGCCTCCTTCGACGCGGTGGTCGCGCAATATGTCATCACCGCGGTGCCCGATCCCGAAGGCACGCTCGACGAGTTCGTGCGCGTGCTCAAGCCGGGCGGCGAGCTGATCCTGGTCAACCACATCGGCGCCGAAAAAGGACTGCGCAAACTGTCCGAGCTCGCCTTTGCGCCCTTGGCGCGCCGTCTCGGCTGGCGTCCGGAATTCCCGTGGCAGCGCCTGGTCGATTGGGCCGCCAAGCACGGCGGCATCACGCTCGCCGAGCGCCGCCCCATGCCGCCGATGGGCCACTTTTCGCTGATCCGCTATCATAAGGCGTAGGCGCAAGCGGCGCGGTCTCTCCGCCGGCGATATCTCGCGAGTGAAGAAAGCCCTCACCGCGCCGTCATTGCGAGCCAACGGGTCCGCGCGAAGCGCGGCCCCGTTGGCTCGCAATGACGGGGAGAGGTCACGGGCTCGGTCGAGATCCGTTCCAATCCACCCAACCCGATCACATCGCACGTACCCCCGGAACATCGCCCGTGTTCCCTGCGTTTCCCTCTCATGCGCACGACAGCAAACATCATCTTGGCCAGCCTCGTGATCGCCGCCTCCGGCGCCGCGACCGCGCAGGCCCCGCCCGCCCCGGCGACGCCGCCGCAAGCGACCGCGCCGCCATCCCCGCAGCACACGGCGGACTGCGCCCCGCAGGACCGCCCCAACCGCGCCAACACGCCCGACGGCACCACGACGGGTCAAGCCCGGGAACCGCTCGGCGACAAGCTGGCCAAATCCGACGGCGTGCTCTGCCCGCCTTCGGGCGTCGATCCCGAAATGCACGCCCCCGCGCCGAGCACCGACGGCAGCATGCCCGTCATCCCGCCCCCCGGCAGCCCCGGCGGCGATCCCACCATCAAGCCGAAATAGCGAATTTCGCCGCACCTTCCTTCGCCTCTCCCCGCCAGCGGGGAGAGGCCGGAATCCGCGCGAAAGCGCGGATTCCGGGTGAGGGGGCCTCTCGACGAGTCTGGTGCCCGAAAACGGGGCCGATCCGTCGCCGAAATCGGCCCCTTTTCCACCCTCAACCGCCTTGTCCCGCCGGAGCTTTTAGCGAAGGCGGATTGACAGTTCACCGCCCCCTTCCTTATATGCCGCGCGTTCGCGAGATCGGCCGTATCGGCCGTTCGCGACCCTGTGGCGGGGTAGCTCAGCTGGTTAGAGCACGGGAATCATAATCCTGGGGTCGGGGGTTCGAGTCCCTCCCCCGCTACCACCTTTCCCCACACTCCTTTGACTTGGTTTGGATAGGCCTTTTCCCCGAGCAGGGCGTTTAGCCGGCCTGCTATCTCCACGGCTACACCACCTGGGCCGCCTGGATCGCGGAACACAGTGATCGTCTCGACCAAGTCTCTGATGGCTTCTGCGGCCTCTGCGTCGCCCGCACTGACACCTTTACCCAGAGCTTCTTCAAGCCGACCGAGTTGCTCCTCATATCGTTTGAGGATCCCCGGATGCAGCGCGACTTCCTTCACGGCGGGTGGTTCACTCTGCAACTCCTCAGATATCCGCTTTCGTTCGGCATCTAAGGCAGTCGATCGCGGTCCGAGAACGGATGGATCGCCATGTCCTTTCGCGATCGCATCCACCAATCGTTCGATTTCCTGGTTTATTTGCCCAAGCTGCTGCTCAAGGCGCTGCCGTTTTGCATGTGAAGTGGCCTCGAGGCGCTTCCGCTCCTCAAGATACGTGCGTACGTATTCTGAGATAACCTTCGGCGCGCGCAATTCGGCCTTTAGACCGTTGAGGACCGCGCTCTCGACGGTGTCTAAATAAAAAGTCTTGGCGTCCGGACACGTGCCGCTCTCTGTCGCCGCCGAGCAGCGAATGCGAACGCGCCCTGATTTGTCCCGACCATTGGTCGCCATGCCCGAGCCGCACGAGCCGCAACGGAGCAGGCCAGATAGCATCCGACGAGGCCGGCGTTGATGGCTGGGGTGGGTCTGACCGCGCTCCTCTTTGCGCTGCTGAGCAGATCGGAATAGCTCTGGATCGACAATTGCAAGATGCGGCACTTCAGCCACCTGCCAGTCAGTCTTAGGATTTGGTCGTGAAAGGCGCTTTCCCGAGTCGGGATCTTTCACCATCCTTACTTTGTTCCAAACGAGGCGCCCTACATAAAGCTCGTTTTGCAGAATGCCGGCTCCCCTATCGAGATTGCCATTGATAGTTGAGGCATTCCATGCCCACCCTCGCGGAGGTGATACCCTCTCCTTGTTGAGATCGTGCGCGATTTCGCGAGGTGTCCGACCGTCCACGTATTCCTGGAAGATGCGCCGGATCACTTGTGCCTCCGCCTCGACGATGACTCGTTCGCCACTCTTTCCAGCGACCGCAGCGTATCCGTATGTTAGGCCACCTCCCGCTAAACCCTGCCTGACCCGGCCTGCTTGGCCACGCCGCACCTTGTGCGCGTTGTCCTCGCGATAGAGTTGTCCGACTAGGCCGCGAAGACCGACCAGCACGGTGTTCACGACGCCTTCGTGGACTGCCCGGATCTCGATGCCGAGAAAAGATAATCGCTTATGAATACCTGCGAGATCTTCCATGTCGCGAGAGAGGCGATCGAGCGCTTCCACGATCACTACGTCAAATGATCTCTCCCGCGCTCGGTCCAACATCCGCAGAAGGCCTTCGCGGCCCATGATAGAGCCACCTGAGCGAGCCCGATCTTCATGGGTGCTGACAACCGTTAAGCCTTCGCGCTCTGCATAGCTTTGACAGAGCGAAAGTTGATCTTCAATCGAACGCTCGTTCTGAAGATCGGTTGAAAATCGAGCGTAGATCGTCGCTCTCTTCCTTGTCTCTTCGATCGGCAAGCTCTCTTTCATGATCTTCCCTTGCGGCCAGACGAGCAAGTACGCGCGCAAGGCGTAAGATCGCCTTGTCTGGTTTCGTCTGCAAGGACAATTTGCGAGGCGCTTCACGCACGGTCGAACCTCTAGGTGATCGGCCAGCTCGATGAGGTGCACGCACCTGCGCTGGCGCCACTCGGTGATCATCCAGAGCATCATGCTTGTTGGGTGCCTAAGCGGAATGGCCGCTATGAGCTCGTCGTGTAATTGGATACCGCGGCGACGAAAAAGGGCTAGAGTTCAGGAGGCCCTACCGCCGAAGTGCGTGCTGTTAAGCAGGACTACATCAGCTCTGGCACGTAGCAGATGCTGGGGCGACAAGCCGAGCAGGCAGGTCTTCGTGTGTCTGACGTCCGTGAGGACGAGGAGACAGGCGTTCCGCTCATGTGGTTTACGCGTGATACCAAGGCAGGACCACGCCTCAAGACGAAGACATCAGAGCGCGTCGTGCCCCCTGCATTCACAGCTTGTTGCGTTTGGCTCCTTGAAGTATGTCGCCGCAAGGAGCGAAGAAGCAGACAAGGCTTGGCTGTCTCCAACGGTTGCGCCTCAGAAGGGTGCTCTGAGCGCTTGGTCCAAATGGTGGGGCGGTAGCGCCGGCTCCCGGAAGAATAATGGTAATCGTAACTCTAGAGTAGAAAAGTCCCGCGAGGCACCTGCCAGATTTGACCGGTAGCCCCCTCACGCGACGTCGCCATCACAATTGCCGCGCGTTTACTCCTCTGATGTCGGGCAGGTTGAACTTCCCTGCGTTCGGTGGAGGGTGGAGGCCCGATGGCCAGCTGATTAGGAGACCTTTTCGATCTAGATTGATTAGCCAATCGCCCTGCTTCTCGCCTCAAAACCAGCGATGGTTCTGGGACCGGGCGCTGAGGTCGATAGTATAATGGTCGTTTGAACCATCTCAACCACCCAAATCTGGCAGGTGCCTTGCGGGCCTCTCGGCGTTAAAAGGCAGAGCATCCTTGAGCAACCGCCCAAGGGTGTGAGGTGGCAGCGTTGCAGTACCGTGACGCTGGCGAGCGAACTTAGCGGCGTAAGTGATAGGGACAGCGCTTTCCAAGGGCCTCTCGACGGGCGCCGAGTCACATCGTCATTAAACGTCGCTCGCAGCGCGGAGCCGGTAGTTTTCAGAGCCGCTTTGAACAGCGTGGAGAGCCGGCCCGCGCTACCACGCTCGCCGTAAACCTTCCGGGCTCGAAATGCTTCAGGATCTGCGAGAGCAAATATCACAGATGAGTCGAGATCTTTGGCGAGAGCGAGGGGGCAAACTCGTGAATCAAATACTCTACCGTAGCAGTGCTCAGCGCAAATACGCACTTTGCTGCTTAACGGCGCTCCGCAGCGCCCGAACCAGATCTCGGCATGAAGCGTGCCGCCCACCATGCAAGGTCAGAAGCTGACGGGTGGACGGCGAGACCGCGGTTTCTGGCGCTCGAACCTGAGACATTGGTTTATGAGCTGAGCTGTGGAGAACCCTGCTGAGGTGACCACGAAAACCCAACGGCGCGACGGAACGGCGTGTCGTGCGGTGTGTCGCCCCGCACCCGTTCTCGACCGAGGGAGTCGTAGGGCAGGCGACATCCCGACGAACCCGGAAAAAATGATTTCGTTCGGGGCCGAGCGGCAGGTGCGAAGTGAAGCGAGGAGCGAGTTTCGCTTAATCGCGCTACCTCCGCTTCCGCGAATGGTCGCGAGTTTCTCTCATGGCTGAGGGTCGAATCATCGTTTTCCGCGAAGACCGCAACAATCGGAGCCGGCACTACGGCTACATCGTCGACGAAGCGCTTGGGCAGGGGTACGACCGTGAGCTAACCGTGTACTTTGACGAGCGCGATCTCGTCGGCTGCGACCCGAGCGAGATCGACGCGCCGCATACGAGGGTTGGCTTTGAGTACGGCATACGAGGTGTCGGTCGAAACCCGCGCGCGCGTCATGTCCGGCTTCTGCCAATGCCTGAAACGCTCGGCCGAGTCGTCAAGGTCAAGCCAAACGATCGCGGCTACTATGGCTTCCTGCATGCCGATGGCGAGACGCGCGATTATTATTTCACCGACCGAAGCGTAATAAATTGCGATGTGCCGCTTTTGGTTGGGGCGCGAGTGCGGTTCTGGTATGACAACGGCCGCTTGAATGAGCGCGCATACCGCGTTCAGCTAGTCGAAGAAGAATAAAGCCATTGTCAAACATGATCCACGGCTAGGATTTGGCCGAGCACCCGGATCCTCAATCCGTAGCGCCGGACTGCGCTGCTCTGTATTTTATTCGATTCTGCCGCTCGGCTTACACAAACGCGCTGCGACGGAAGAGTGGTTTGTATCGCTAACAAATGATCTTTGTTACCGTTCCTCACTGGGACGCTTCACGATGGCAGGAGATCCCAGTTAGCGCCATCCGCGTTGTGACGAGATGGTGAGTTTAGCCGATGCTTTAGATTGCGCTCGGTCTCTTTTACTTACGGCAACTGAAACGGAGATAGGGAATATAGTGGCGCTTAGGCGTCATCTTGTCGCTCTGGAGGACTGAGCGGCGTTAACTCGCTCGGTCGTCAAGTTACCAGACCACCAATGTTGGTAGGTCATCGAAGGCCGCTCTCTCGCTAAAGTCCCACTGTACCCTGAGGTTACGAGCCTCACGGGAAGCAGGGTAGGCTAGCCTTGTAATCCCCCGAGGCTACCTACCAAGCCGGCGGCACGTGATAGGGACAGCGCCTTTCTACCTCGGATGGCGGTGCCAAGTCATGTCGCCCCAGGTATCCGGCGAAGCGGATGCGGCAGAGATGGCGCCTTTAACCATCCTCCCCCGGTGGAAAAACGTGCTGAGTCGCATCCGCGCTGCCCTTCTCGAACCGCCGATTGTGCCTAGTTTTAGCGCCTGCCGATTGGTCGGCGTGATGCACCCGGACAACCTCATATTGAGAAATCGAACGCATCTTCTTCGATACGAAAAACCACGTGGAGCGCGCCCCCGGTGAACGGCCCATGCGTGATCCGAATGGCCGATCTTGCTCCGCCGAAGAGCCGCACCGGCCGAAGCCTGAAGTCATAGCGGCGATCAGTGTTGAACGTGCAGTGGACTAGCTGGCGCCAATCCGGGGGCGGAGTCCCCTGCGGCTGCCGGTGATTGCAAGTGGCCAATGGGATCGTGTCCCTGAGCGTGGTGTAACTGGCGGTGGGACACCGCGTTCGCCGGCAAGAGCCGGACTGGTCAGCTGGCGATAGCCGGGAGGCTGACGGTTGGATCATCGCTCAACGGCGCGATGGTTTCCAGCGTCATGTAACGGGCGCGCTGGACGGCCCATTCATCGTTCTGTTCGAGCAGGATCGCGCCGATGAGGCGGACGATGGCGTCCTCATTGGGGAAGATGCCGACGACCTCGGTCCGGCGCTTGATCTCGCCGTTGAGGCGCTCGATCGGGTTGGTCGAGTGCAGTTTGGTGCGGTGCTGCGGTGGGAACGTCATGTAGGCCAGCACATCGGTCTCGGCCTCGTCGAGGAAGCCGGCGAGCTTGGGTAGCTTGGGGCGGAGCTGATCGGCGACCTTCCGCCATTGGGTCTTTGCGGCCTCGGCATCGTCCTGGGCAAACGCGGTGGCGATGAAGGCGGAGACGACGCGCCGCCCGCTCTTGCCGGCATGCGCCAGCGCGTTGCGCATGAAGTGCACGCGGCAGCGCTGCCAGGAGGCGTTGAGCACCTTGGCGACGGTCGCCTTGATGCCCTCGTGGGCGTCGGAGACGACCAGCTTGACGCCGCGCAGGCCGCGGCGGGCGAGCTTGCGCAGGAACGCCGTCCAGAATGTCTCGGCCTCCGAGGGACCAATGTCCATGCCGAGAACTTCGCGCCGGCCATCGCTGTTGACGCCGACCGCGACGATCACCGCGACCGACACGATGCGCCCCTGCTGGCGCACCTTCACGTAGGTGGCGTCGATCCACAGATACGGCCAATCGCCCTCGATCGGGCGAGCGAGGAACGCCTTCACCTTGTCATCGATCTCCGCGCACAGCCGCGAGACCTGGCTCTTGGAGATGCCGCTCATCCCCATCGCCTGCACCAGGTCGTCGACGGAGCGGGTCGAGACGCCCTGCACATAAGCTTCCTGCACCACGGCGGTGAGCGCCTTCTCGGCCATCCGGCGCGGCTCCAGAAAGCCGGGGAAGTAGGAGCCTTTACGCAGCTTGGGAATGCGCAGCTCGACCGTGCCGGCGCGGGTCTCCCAGGTCCGGTCGCGGTAGCCGTTGCGCTGCGCCAGCCGCTCGGGGTTCTTCTCGCCGTAGGCGGCCCCGGTCTGGCCTTCCACTTCCAGCTCCATCAGGCGCTGGGCAGCAAAGCCGATCATCTCGCGCAGCAGATCCGCATCAGGGGTCTTCTCCACGAGCGTGCGCAGGTTCATCATCTCATCGGTCATCGGTGGTTCCTCGAATCAGGTTGGTGTCAGCAACCCGACCCTACCGGCGAACTGCCGGTGACCACCGCAAAGCCGCCCGCCCGCTACGGCGCCATGGGAGGGCGCGCGTGCGGACGGCTTTGCTCTACCGAGCTACACCATCATCGGGGAGTACGTCATGCCAAGCTGATGGTTGCTTGTGGGTGCAAGTCCCATCCGGCCAAAGCCCTAGCAGGCGAGCCGGGACCGAGTCTTGCGGGCGTCGCGGCAAGGCGGGGTCTGAAGTGTAGACAGGAGCCATGCGGGGTGCGGGAATGAGCCTCGAAAGGTGGAAGTTCGCGGAGGCCGAGTGTGTTCCCTAAGCACGAAGGCAGCACGAGCACCGTCGATAGGCGAGACGATGCCGCTCCGTCGGGGTCGATGGTCGGATCACGCATGGAAGGTAATCATCGGAACATGAGAGGCCCGACCGGGTCCATTGGATTGGTCTCCAGTGGGGGACAGCGGCAAGGCATTGCCAGAGCCGCGGTCCGAGCCGAGGTCGGGAGTCGGACTGGTTCGTAGTACCTGTGAAGTCGTCGAAGGTAACGAGACGCATGGAGGGAAGGGACCAGCCCGAGGGGAGCTTGCGCGAGAAGGTCAGGGTCCGGACGCAGAGCCGGGTTACCTTGCTGAACCTCGAGCGGGTGAACGCGGCGGCCAAGCAGGCTGCCCAAACCCGGTTCACGGCCCTGCTGCACCACATCGATGAAGACGCTCTGCTTCGGGCGTTTCGGCGACAAAAGCGGCAGGCCAGCGCGGGGGTCGATGGGGTGACGGTGGCGAAGTACGAAGAAGGGCTCACGGATAACATCCGCGACCTCTGCGCACGGGTCCACACTGCTCGTTACCGGCCACAGCCGGTGCGGCGCGTCTACATTCCCAAAGCCGACGGCGGCAAGCGGCCTCTCGGTGTGCCGGCGCTCGAGGACAAGATCGTCCAAAGCGAGGTGTTGAGTGCCGTCTACGAGGCCGACTTCCTGGGGTTCTCCTACGGCTTCCGGCCGGGGCGTAATCCGCACATGGCGCTTGATGCTTTGCATACAGCGATCATGAGTCAGCGCGTGAACTGGGTGCTCGATGCCGACATTCGCAGCTTCTTCGACTCCGTCGACCACGAGTGGCTGCTGCGGATGGTGGCGCACAGGATCGCCGATCCTCGTATCCTACGGCTCATCGAGCTGTGGCTGCGAGCTGGCGTTCTTGAGAGCGGCGAGAAGCAAGAGACGGACAGGGGCACGCCGCAAGGGGCAGGCATCAGCCCGCTCCTCGCCAACATCTTCCTGCACTACATCCTCGATCTCTGGACCAATCAATGGCGTCGTCGCCGCGCACGCGGTCGCATCGTGATCGTGCGTTATGCGGACGACTTCGTCATGGGCTTTGAGAGCAAGGCGGACGCGCAGGAAATGCTCTTGGACCTCAAGGCGCGGCTGGCCAGCTTCGGCCTGACGCTTCATGAGGACAAGACGCGGCTGATCGAGTTTGGCCGGTTCGCGGCCCTCTCGCGTCAGCGGCGTGGCGAGCGGCGGCCAGAAACCTTCGCCTTCCTGGGCTTCACCCACTACTGCGGGCGGACCCGGGATGGCCGGTTCATTGTGAAGCACAAGACGGAAGGGAAACGCCTGACGCGGAAGCTGACGGCGTTGCGCCAGGAGGTCTGGCGGTTCATGCACGCGCCACTGGCCATGCAACACGAATGGCTCACCGCCGTTCTGCGCGGGCACTATGGCTACTATGGCAGGCCGCACAATTATCCGGCGCTCAACGGCTTCTACCGCGAAGTGCGTCGGACCTGGCTGCGCTGTCTGAGACGGCGTAGTCAGAAAAGCCGGCGCATGGGCTGGCCGGAGTTCGAGACCCTGACGGCTTGCTTTCGACTGCCCGTTCCACGCATCACTCGCACTTGGGCGCAGGCGCGGATATGACGCGGGTTACCCTCGGGAGGAGCCGGGTGCGGGAAAGCCGCATGCCCGGATCTGTGAGGGCGAAAGCCGAATGGCTGAGCTACTCGACCACGACCGCCAATGGCTATCGTCTAAGCGAAAACGTCGATATTACTCTCCTCGGCAAGTGCCGGTCCGCCGCTTTTTTGTTTGTAAAGTTGCCATGCAAGTCTGTCAGCTTTCGGTAAGCCAGCTTCGATAAAGAATGTCTGGGTTTAACGGGGGCGTGGCAGGGACAGCGCATGAGCTGAAGGACCACCATGTGCCGAGTTACGCTTCCGTTAAGCTCATTGCAGTGCGGATGCGGCAGGGATAGTGCCTCATGATGCCCCCCGGCCTCCAGGCGCCGAGCCGCGTTCGCACTGCTTCTAACTCACGGGTTAGGTCTAATTCTGGCTGTTTCGCTTGTTTTGCGAGCGATGCGCGCCCGATCTGGTTATTGCCGCCTCGTGAGGCTGAATTTTGTGGTTAGCTGAGTGGCAGGGAGAGAGCGCTGCCCCTGTGTATGCTGGGGGATAAACACGAATCAAGTTCCGCCAAGTTCAGCTCACGGTCCGGGCGGGCAGGGACTGCGTCTTCTCCAAAGCAACCAGCGGGCCGCCGGCCTGCACTGCCTCCGATCAATCATCCTGGAAAAGAAGGAGGACGCGTGGGCTGAATGCGTTTACTGTTGTCTTGGTGCGATTATGTCCACAAATTGGGCCTTGACCGACACCGTCGCCATTCCTTCAACGCGGCGGTCCCTATTGGACTTCCGAGCTCTCGCACATCGTTCTCGGTCTGGATTTACTCCGCCAACTTTTGCTCATGCGCATTTGGCCTTGTCATTCTCTTTTATGCAACGCGCCCGTGTCTGGACATGCTGGTGCCTCCAATTTGTTCAAAGACAGAGATCCACCTCTGCCGACGAGGATGGGATCAACCAATTTTGGTAGGTGCCCTTCGATACTTCTCCAAGTTACTACTTTGTAGCCCTGAGAATTTGAGCCTCATGGGAGCAAAGGTGGCCAGCCCCGATCTTCGTGACTGGGTTGGCCACCAGCGCTTGCGACACGAGCCCGCAGGGGCAGCGATAGGCCAAGAAATGCATATATTCGAGCGGCATATCGCCTCCCTGCGGTCGCAAGCGCTTGCGGTACTTGCAACTAATCAGGCCCGTGCCGTCGATCAGTCTCTGGGATCATCAGACCGCCAGGTCGCCTCATTCAGCATCGACGAAGTTCAGGCGATGCTAGCCATACTCGATTGCGTGAAACACAACCTGCGGCCGAAGGAAGCACGACAGATCGCTGCGCGCATACGCGCGGTTCTAGAGACGCCGCACCGGCGGCAGCCAGTTCGGGTAGCATGTCTTTGAGGCCAGGTGTGGGCTTTCAGCAGGTTGGCCAGCAGATCATGAAAGAGAATCGAAGCTTTAGCTCACGCAGGGATCAAATGGACACGTAAAAGAATTGGCTTCTGATCCCGAAGCCCGAGGAGAGGCTATTGTGCCGAGCGCGATCGTAAGTGGCCTGGATTGCGATCTATCAACACGCGCCATCGCCAAGCTAAATCCTGCCTGCCACATGCGCTGAAGGAAGCTTGTCGCAAGGTGCCATACTGCCAAATAATCGCAACCGACGTCAGCACCTCCGGAAACGGAAATCTACACCGCAAATTATCGATGCGGACCCGAGTGGTCGCCGACTTTGACGGCCGGCCAGCGAATCGGTCGAAGCCCTACACGGCGGCCTGAAAACCTGCAAACCAAGAAAGTCTTGTGGCTTTGATGGCGCAACCAAATGGTATTTTTATCCATCAGCAAGCCTTTTTCGAGGCGTTGATTTCTTTTCCTCCTGCGGAAGGTTGACAATTTTCTTCCACGCTCCTTAGGAAGGTACCGAGCTGCGCGAACCTCAACCTTCTTCAAATGAGAAAAGTATTCGCTGCCAATCATGAGAGGGAGGCCAACCTTCAATGTCGCGGCGCGATCACCCTCGATCCACATCCCGATTTCAGCGGCCATTCCAGCAATGAGATTCGTGAAGATCCGGAACAAGAACTCCGGGGCGCCGATCTCGGCCCATGTTACTCTCGGTACACGCAGGCCGCGTTGTTGTGTTCTCAATGGCCCGACGCGATACGCCCGTGACCAACTCATTGTTTGCTGTTTCGCCCTTTGGACGAGCAGCAATTAACTGAGTTGAGGCCGAAGAAGCACCCCAAAATCAAACTGAGGTCCAAATGAGCCACGTTTCGGAGCAGCCGATCGACCGAATTACAATTCCCTTTCTGCAGCGGTGGAAGCAAGACGGCCGGCGTATCGTCATGACAACTGCCTACGACGCGGTTGCGGCGCGTATCGCGGACCCTACAGTAGATATCATTCTCGTCGGTGACAGTGTAGGTAACGTTTGCCTTGGCTTCGAAAACACGCTTCCAGTGAGTGTCGCGATGATGAACCATCATCTGGAAGCCGTGGTACGCAGTAAGCCTCGTGCTCTGCTCGTCGCCGATATGCCTTTCCTTAGCTTCCACGTCAGCGTCGGGGAAACGATACGCAACGCCGGCGGATTTCTGCAGCGAGGCGCGGCTGCGGTGAAACTCGAGGGCGGCAAGAGAATCGACATGGTTCGTGCGCTTGTCGATTGCGAGATTCCCGTGATGGGGCACCTTGGCCTTATGCCCCAGAGCGTCAACGTCATGGGTGGTTTCAAAGTGCAGGGCCGAAAAGCGGACGAAGCGCTGCGGCTTCTCGATGATGCTCACCGTCTGCAGGACGCTGGCTGTTTCGCTTTGGTATTGGAGGGCATTCCGGCCGAGCTTGCCGCTCGAGCGACCGATTCCTTGACGATACCAACGATCGGAATCGGTGCGGGCCCGTACTGTTCCGGGCAGGTGCTCGTGTTTCACGACGTGCTGGGCCTGACTGAAGGTCATCGGCCCAAATTCGTCCGCGCCTATGCGGAAGGCTTTCAGCAGTTGCAAGATGCGCTTTCTCGCTGGGCCGCGGATGTCCGGGGCGGTGCGTTCCCCGGAGCGCAAGAGTCCTATCGACTTCCGGAAGGGATCGGCGAGGCCATTGCCAACTGGGCGCCGTCCAACTCAATTTAATGTAGAGCTCGAAATGCAAACAATCACCACCGTCGCTGAACTTCGCCATACTCTTGAAAAATGCCGCAGGGCCGACCAACTGGTCGGTTTCGTGCCGACGATGGGCTATTTGCATGACGGACACCTGGCGCTAATCGCGGCGAGCCAGGCGAAATGCGATGTGACCGTCGTAAGCATCTTCGTTAACCCGACTCAGTTCGGACGAAATGAAGATCTCAGCAGCTATCCACGCGACTTCTTGCGCGATCAAGAACTGTGCCGCGGTCAGGGTGTCGCGATCCTCTTCGCGCCTGGTGCGCATGAAGTTTATCCGAGCTATTTCGAAACCTTCGTTGAACCGGGCGATCTCGCGAAACCACTGTGCGGAGCCTTCAGGCCTGGACATTTTCGCGGCGTCGCGACTGTCGTATGCAAGTTGTTCAACATGGTGCAGCCCGATGTCGCTTTTTTTGGGCAGAAGGATTTTCAGCAATGCGCCGTCGTGCGTCGTATGGCAATTGATCTCAATCTCCCGATCGAAATTGTCACCGTACCAACCGTTCGCGAGCAGGATGGCCTCGCGATGAGCAGTCGCAACCGCTATCTCAGCGAAGAAGAGCGTCATCAGGCCCTTGCGATCAGTCGTGGACTAGCCGCAGCGCTCAACGAATTTTGCTCGGGAGAGCGCCGCGTTGAAAAGCTGATTGCAGTCGCCAAGAAGCATTTAGAGACCGTCGACACACTACAGTATCTTGAACTTGTTGACGGTGACACGCTCAAAACTGCCGACAGTCCACTGCGGCGCCCCGCGGCGCTTTGTGCGGCCGCTTATGTTGGTTCAACGCGGCTGATCGACAACGTAATATTGACGTTGCCAACTCGGTAGCACAATTCGTAGCCAAACCGCTTCCAGGATATTGAGCTGAAACAAATACCCAAGACTCTGTTCCGACGGGCATATCGGGCTGGCGGCCGAGGGCGAGCTCCGAGACGGCTTGGTTCAGCGAGGAGCGAAGCGGTAGCGCGTGCGTACGAATCAGCGGCCCGTTCGACAAACCTTGGTATATTGCTTCACAGCCGATGCGATATCACCTACTTACCTTTGTAGAGTTGAGCACCGATTATATCGTTTGTATTTTCGATGTCGAACCTAGATCCTCCGATCTGAGCGGCGGTGCGAAGTCTGACCTGATGCCTTGTAAAGAAGTCGGCGCGTTCCAATCGGGTGTTTAGACGAACATCTGAGTCGCCCCCTTTTGGCCGATTTGCACGCAAAAAGGGCAGGAGCTTCACAGAAGGTGCCGTTGTTGAGATCGCGATCGGCTGCCAGTTCGGCGTGCTGGCCTCTCTAGTGCAGTCGCCGTCTTGATGATCATCGCCGTGGTGAAATTTGTCGGCGAATTTGCATCCCACTCTTGAAGGACAAGTCGACATGGCATTTACGGAGCTTTTCATCAAGCGCCCGGTACTGTCTATCGTCGTCAGTCTCTTGATCTTGCTGACGGGCTTGCGTGCCGCCACCCTACTGCCGATCCGGCAATATCCTAAGTTATCCAGCACGGTCATCAATGTCACGACTTCCTACCCTGGTGCCTCCGCCGACATGATACAGGGGTTTATTACCACACCCCTCGAGCAAGCAGTCGCCTCCGCAGAGGGCGTCGACTACATCACGTCCTCGTCTGTGCTTGGCAGCTCGACAATCCAAGTGCACGTCAAGCTTAATTTCGATCCGAATGAAGCGCTCACGGAGGTGCTCTCCAAGGTTAACTCCGTCAAATACCTAATCCCTAAGGAATCAGACGATCCGGTTGTCACAAAGTCAACTGGCCAAGCCACGCCTGTCATGTTTATGGCCTTCTCAAGCGCGGAACTTGCGGCCAGTGCGATCTCCGACTACCTCTCGCGCGTAGTACAACCTGTTATCTCGACCGTCGACGGTGTCGCAACAGCAGAGATGCTGGGTGGCCAGAATTTTGCGATGCGGCTCTGGCTCGATCCTACGAAAATGGCCGGGCACGACGTATCGCCGGCTGAGGTTTCAGCTGCAATTGCCGCTAACAACTTTCAGGCTGCGGCCGGCCAGATCAAAGGCCATTTCACTATCTCTGATGTTACGGCCAATACTGATCTGCGAAGTGTCGATGATTTTAAGCGGATGATCGTCAAAGCCAATGACGGCGGACTTGTGCGCATCGAGGACATTGCGTCAGTCGAGCTTGCCGCGCAGACGACAGACACTAGCGTCACGATGAACGGCGAGCATGCAGTTTTTATAGGCGTGCAGGCAAGTCCACAGGGCAATCCGCTAAAGATAGTGCAAGGCGTACGCGCGTTGTTTCCGGAAATTGAGCGTAACTTGCCGCCATCCATGAGGATGAAAGTGGCCTACGACTCCACCACATTTATCCAATCGTCTATCGACGAGGTGGAGAAGACGCTCATTGAGGCAGCCGTGGTGGTGGTGGTTGTGATCTTTCTTTTCCTGGCCTCGCTGCGGTCGGTCATCATTCCTGTGGTCACTATTCCGTTGTCGCTGATTGGCGTATGCAGCATGATGCTGGCGCTGGGGTTTTCGTTTAATCTGCTGACGCTGCTTGCGATGGTTCTCGCGATCGGTCTCGTTGTCGACGACGCGATCGTGGTGGTGGAGAACATTCATCGCCATTTAGAACAAGGTGCGACGCCCCTGCGGGCGGCTACAAGCGGCGCGCGCGAGATCGTCGGTCCCGTTATCTCGATGACGATTACCTTGGCCGCGGTATATGCCCCAATCGGATTTCTAGGCGGCCTCACTGGCGCGTTATTCCGCGAATTCGCGTTTACGCTAGCAGGAGCGGTGATTGTGTCGGGCGTGATCGCTTTGACGCTATCGCCCATGATGTGCTCGCTATTCCTGAGGCGCGCCGAAGCTGGGCGATTTGCGACAGTTGTGAGTCGCGCCTTCGGCGCCATAACGCGATGGTACGGCCGCAAGCTTGACCGTTCGCTTGACTACCGCCCAGTTGCCGGCCTGTTCGCGCTGACCATGCTGGGCCTTGTCGGCTTTCTCTATATGAATATTTCCAAGGAACTCGCGCCGGAGGAGGATCAAGGTATTGTATTCGCGCTCATGAAAGCACCGAAATACGCCAATATGGACTACCTCGACTATTACGGTACCAAGCTTGGAAACATGTACAAGAAGTTTCCGGAGACTGACGTGAGCTTCGTCCTCAATGGCACTAACGGAAAGCAGAGCGGCATGGCCGGTATGTTGCTCAAGCCGTGGGGCGAGCGCACGCGATCATCGATTCTATTAAAGTCGCTTGTCCAGACCGAGTTATCCAAGATCGAAGGCATTAACGCGTTTGCCTTTAGCTTGCCTCCCTTTCCTGGCGGTACGGATGGCTTACCAGTGCAGATGGTCCTCAATTCGACTCTTGGCTTTCAATCTATCTACGAGGAGATGTCGAAGCTAAAGGATGCTGCGCAGAAGAGCGGTCTGTTCGTGGTGAGCGACTCGGATCTCGAGTTCAACCAGCCGGTGGTACGAATTAAGGTTGATCGTTCCAAGGCTAACGAGCTTGGCATTACCATGCAGACTATCGGTAACGCACTCGCTACCTTACTTGGGGGAAACTACGTCAACCGCTTCAATTTGCAGGGCCGCTCTTACCAGGTGATCCCGCAGGTTCCACGAGAGGAGCGCTTAGCGCCGCAAGCAATCGGGAGTTATTATGTGAAGACTGCGACCGGATCGATGCTTCCGTTGTCGACCATAGTCTCCATCGAGACAGCGACCGATCCGAACGCGCTCACCCACTATAACCAGCTAAATTGCGCGACCTTTCAGGCCGTGCCAATGCCCGGAGTCACGATGGAGCAGGCTTTGGATTTCCTAGAAGCCGAGGCGAAGAAACTGCCCGCGGGCTTCAGTCACGACTTCCTGGCCGATGCCCGCCAGTATGTGCAGGAGGGCAACCGACTCGCGATTACATTTGCGTTTGCACTGATCATCATATTCTTGGTGCTTTCAGCCCAGTTCGAAAGTCTGCGCGATCCGCTCATCATTATGATCAGCGTGCCGATGGCAATGGTCGGGGCTTTGCTTCCGCTGTTCTTTGGCTGGGCCACCATGAACATCTACACGCAGGTTGGACTGTTGACACTGGTCGGGTTGATTTCTAAGCACGGCATCCTAATGGTTGAGTTCGCGAATGAGCTTCAGCTCAGCGACAGACTCGACCGTCGCGCGGCCATCGAGATGGCCGCGCGCGTCCGATTGCGCCCAATCTTGATGACCACGGCGGCAATGGTGGCGGGCTTTATACCCTTGTTGACTGCAACGGGAGCTGGCGCCGCGAGCCGCTTCTCGATCGGACTCGTCCTCGCCGCCGGCATGTCTGTTGGCACGCTGATCACGCTATTCGTGCTCCCGGCGCTCTACGTCACGATCGCGTCCAACCATCGTGGCCCTGCGAGCGCCGACCGCGCGAACGTTGCCGAGCTCCACCTCACCAACGCTCCTGATGCCGAGATGGCCAAGCAATGACCGTCATACCATCAGGTGTGCTCTGTGTGGCGCACTAGGATCACTTCACGCTTCCATGCGCGTCGAGATCTTCGCGTCGTTGGTGTGGTGCAAAGTTGGATGTCTCATTTGTTCGGCGCAGCACGTCGATGATCCGCTGTCGTCCGCTAAGTTGAAGCTGCGCCGGATGCTTACGGCCGGCGAACGCGTAAGCTCGATATCTCGGTAGCCAAAAAGAGTCAGTACTCTCTTGTTAGAAATGTGGACGACCAATCCACGGAGGGCTCTGCCGGCTCGTTCCTTGTTATGATTTATTAGGGACGCAGACTGCTTTTACCAAGATCAAGAAGATCACTCTGACGCCGTCTATCGCTCTCAGCGCGAAAAGCCCGGTATGCCAGCTGAATGCCGTTCTTGAGCGAGGTGGTGGCACGCCAGCCGAGCTCCGACAGCCGACCGACGTCGAGCAGCTTGCGCGGCGTTCCGTCGGGGCGCGAAGTGTCGAAGTTGATCTCACCGCGAAAGTCGATGGCGGCGGCAACCATAAGTGCCAACTCGGCAATGCTGATGTCCTCGCCGGTGCCGATATTGACCGGTTCCGGGGAGGAATAGGTCTTTATCAAATGGATGCAGGCGTCGGCGAGATCGTCGACGTAAAGAAATTCGCGGCGCGGCGTGCCGGTACCCCACACCACGACATCGCTGGCGCCCGATATTTTGGCCTCGTGGAACCGACGGATCAGGCCAGCAAGAACGTGACTGTATTCAGGGTGATAATTGTCTCCGGGGCCGTAGAGGTTGGTTGGCATCACGCTGATGAAATCGGCGCCATACTGGATGCGATAGGCCTCGGCCATCTTGATGCCAGCGATCTTGGCGATAGCATAGGGTTCGTTGGTCGGCTCCAAGGAGCCAGTCAACAGGGAATTCTCTCGCAGCGGCTGCGGCGCCAGGCGAGGATAGATGCACGAGGAGCCGAAGAACATCAGTTTCTCGCATCTGTTGGCATGAGCCGCCTGGATTACGTTGCTCGCTATTGCCAGATTGTCGCGGAGGAAGTCGGCGCGCAGGGTATTGTTGGCGACGATGCCGCCGACCTTGGCGGCCGCCAAGAAGACGACCTGCGGCCGTTTCGCGGCGAACCAGGCATTCACTGCGGATTGATCGCGCAGATCAAACTGGCTGCGTGACGGCGTTAAGAAAGCGACCTGCTCGCGCACCAGTCGGCGCATCAGCGCCGCGCCGACCATGCCGCGATGGCCGGCCACGAACACCGTCTTGCCTTTCAGCTCAAACGCCACGCTCGCCATTTGCTGCGTCCTTCCTGGCTTGTATGAGATCGCTGGCGACCATTTCTTTCACCAATTGCGAGAACGGCGTCTTCGGTGCCCAGCCGAGTTTCGCGCGCGCCTTGCTGGGGTCGCCGATCAGGAGATCGACTTCGGTCGGACGGAAATAGGTCGGATCGAGCTGCACCAGGGTCTTGCCAGAGACCTTTTCGACGCCGACCTCCTCGATCCCCTTGCCTCGCCATTCGATGCTGCGACCGACCTCGGCAAACGCCAGCTCGACAAACTCGCGGACCGACCGCGTCTGGCCAGTCGCGAGTACGAAGTCACCGGGCTCATCGACCTGTAGGATCCTATGCATGCCCTCGACATAGTCGCGGGCATGACCCCAGTCTCGCTTGGCATCGAGATTTCCGAGATAGAGCTTGTTCTCGAGGCCGACCTCGATGCGGGCGACGCCCCGGGTGATCTTGCGTGTCACGAACGTCTCGCCTCGAATAGGACTCTCGTGGTTGAACAGGATGCCGTTGCTCGCGAACAAACCATAGGCCTCACGGTAGTTTACCGTGATCCAATAGCCATAGAGCTTGGCGACGCCATATGGCGAGCGCGGATAGAATGGCGTGTTCTCCTTCTGTGGCACCTCTTGCACGAGGCCGTAAAGCTCCGAAGTCGACGCTTGGTAGAAGCGCGTTTCCTTCTCCATGCCGAGGATGCGAATGGCTTCCAACAGGCGCAAAACACCCACCGCATCGGCATTGGCCGTGTATTCCGGGCTCTCGAAACTGACCTGAACGTGGCTCTGAGCAGCAAGGTTGTAGATCTCGGTCGGCCGTATCTGCTGCACTAGCCGGATCAGGTTGGACGAATCCGTCATGTCCCCATAGTGCATCAGGAACGGCACATCGCCGGCATGCGGATCCTTGTAGAGATGATCGACGCGCGCCGTGTTGAAGGTGGACGACCGGCGCTTGACCCCATGCACCGTGTAGCCGAGACCGAGCAAATACTGGGCGAGATATGCGCCATCCTGCCCCGTAACGCCTGTGACTAACGCAACGCGCCGCTTTGAACTGTGAGCCGCCATGGTCTCCCTTAGTTTCACGGGGAAAGAGCCTCGCTCTGATGCAAAACCATCGCGAATCCCTCCTGGAAGATCTAGATCCGCACGTGCGCTCTCCCCTCAATAGATAGAGCGCGGTCCCTAGTCATACACATCAAGCAGAAATCCACATCGTATACATTCATTTATTCGTCGAATTGCTTATGCGAATGATCGCGGACGCGGAAGTCAATCGAACTCGCAACAACGATGATCCTGAGCATGCGAGATGACTTGCAAGCGCCGTTAGGTCGTCCCGTTCGCCTAACGATTTCTCATGAGAGAGAGGCGATCCAACTGCGAGCCTTCTCTGCCCCCGTGCGTGTGTGCATTCACGGGCGCTTGCCGGAGCCGCGAGCTGAGGCTTTCGAATAGAAGACTCAGTCTCGACCGACGGCTTCCTACCTATGAACAGCGCCTGCGCTAATCGCGAGATCGTGCAGCAGGCAATGGACAGCGCGCAAGGCAACGGAGGAGATGGGTAAACGTTGGTATACACCTTCGAACATTTCGATATCGAAAGCTTACGTTAGTACAATAGAGCTCGGACGCTGATCCTATAACTTTGACCCAACGCAAGAGGCCTTGGGCCTCAACGACTGAGCTGTCGCCATATCAATTACGCCAGGCGGGACATTATCGTGGCTCACGTCGTTTGGAAAGTTTTGCTGCGCACCGCGAAGGAGATCGTGAGTGAGGGTGAATCAAAACAAGACAGGTTGTTCCGACGGGTGGTCGGCGTTTCGATCTGGTGCTACCGAGCAAGAAGCTGCTCGTGCGGAGCTGGATGTCGCCGTGCAGGAGCACCTGCACGTTTTGCCTCTCGTCGAGGCGGCGCGTTTTGCCTCCCGGCGCAGGTATTTTTTCGGTCGGCTAGCGAGATGCCGAAGTTGGCCGGTCCGGAGCTATGATTGCTGAAATAGACTCAACCACGCCTGCGAATGCGGCTGTGATGAGGACGTCCGCGGAAAATGTGGAAGTTCGAAACCAGTTACCGACGAGCGTAGCGCGGACGTTCGAGTCGTTAAATTGAAACTGCGTGGATTGATATGTGTGGAATTGTCGGTATTTTAGGGCAGGGTCCGGTCGTCGAGAAATTGGTCGTCTCTCTCAAGCGACTGGAATATCGCGGGTACGACTCAGCGGGTATCGCGACTCTCGAAGCTCTGCGCATTGAGACCCGCCGCGCTCAAGGTAAGCTGAGAAACCTTGAAGAGCGGCTCAGCCATTGTCCCCCAGCCGGTCAAAGCGGCATTGGTCACACCCGCTGGGCAACTCATGGAAAGCCGACGGAGAACAACGCTCACCCACATGCGACCGAAAATGTCGCGGTTGTCCACAACGGCATCATCGAGAATTTCCGAGAACTGCGAGCCGAGTTGGAGCGGAGTGGAGCCGACTTTGATTCACAGACGGACACCGAGGTGGTGCCGCACCTGGTTGATTCTTATCTAAAGAATGGCTACTCACCGCAAGATGCTGTACAGGCGTCGCTGCTGCGGCTGCGCGGTGCTTTCGCGTTGGCATTCCTTTTCAGAGGGCACGACGATCTTTTGATCGGTGCGTGCAAAGGCTCGCCCCTTGCGATTGGACATGGAAACGGCGAAGTCTATCTAGGATCGGACGCGATCGCGCTTGCGCCTTTGACCGACACCATTACCTATCTTGAAGACGGTGACTGTGCCGTACTTACGCGCGCGAGGTGCGTGATCTACGGCTCAGGCGGCTTTGTCGTCCAGCGCGAAACATCGAAATCTGTTGTATCGTCTCTCCTTGCGGACAAGGCGAATTATCGCGACTTCATGGCCAAGGAGATTCACGAGCAGCCGGCGGTAGCCGGCAAGACATTGAACCACTATCTAAACATAGCAGCCACGCGCGTTGCTATGCCGCTGACATTGCCGTTCGACTTCAATTCCATTCAACGAATTTCAATTATTGCGTGCGGTACGGCAAGTTACGCCGGCCACATCGCCAAATATTGGTTGGAGCGGCTGGGGCGTTTGGCTGTCGAGATCGATGTCGCGTCCGAGTTCCGCTACCGGGAAGCGCCTCTGCGCCGGGGCGATCTCGCGATCGTCATCTCGCAGTCGGGCGAGACCGCCGACACACTCGCTGCGTTGCGATACGCCAAGGAACAGGGCCTACACACAATATCTGTAGTTAATGTCGCGACGTCGACGATTGCACGCGAGAGCGAATCCGTTCTGCCGACGTTGGCAGGACCAGAAATCGGCGTCGCGTCCACCAAGGCATTCGTCTGCCAGCTGATGGTATTGGCGGTGCTTGCCGTCAAAGCGGGTAAAGAGCGAGGCAAGCTGTCTGAAGTCGATGAATCAAACCTCGTCGGAGAGCTCATTGAAGTGCCGCGTTTGATTGCTGGGGCCCTGTTGGTCGAGCCGCAGATTGAGAAGCTCGCGCATCATATGGCCGGCGCGAGGAGCGCAATCTATCTCGGTCGTGGCACATCGGCCCCTCTGGCGTTTGAGGGCGCGCTTAAACTGAAGGAAATTTCCTATATCCACTCGGAAGGGTATGCCGCCGGGGAGCTCAAGCACGGACCGATCGCGCTGATCGATGAGGCTATTCCTGTAGTCGTGATCGCGCCTTACGACCGCGTCTTCGACAAGACCGTCTCGAACATGCAGGAAGTAGCCGCGCGTGGAGGCAAGATAGTCCTGATCACGGATGCGAAGGGGGCTGCTGAAGCGACGGTGGACACGTTCGTGACCATCGTGCTGCCGACAATGGTCGGGAGCTTTACGCCTATGGTCTACGCGATTGCGGTCCAGCTCTTGGCTTATCATACCGCCGTTGCAAGGGGCGCGGACGTCGATCAGCCGCGCAATCTTGCGAAATCAGTAACCGTGGAGTGAGGCTGCCGCGGTTTTGTCAGGCAATGAAGTCTCGGCGGTGACCCGTTCAGCTTGCGTTTGCTTGCCTCGGTTCGTGAGGCATGGAATGGGAACCAGTTTCCAAGCCGAAATTCCTCGTACCTGCCGTGTGGCCGCCCACATGACCGATGTTGACTTTCAGCCCGCAGGGATCTGACAGGATCAAGTATCACGTTAGACGCGGGCACTATTTCGTCGCTCACGCGCTCGACATATATCCGAAGTGCTGAGGTCTAGTTGAATCAAAAACATTATGAGCCGAGTCGGGTGCGGCTTTGGCTGCGCGTGCCGTCCGCAAGCAATTGCTTGGTTGGTCCGACATCTAACGCCCCGCCGTCTGGCTTTATGCAAGTGACCTCGTTTCAAATATGGTCGCAAGTCTACCATCGGACATGGGTAGCCGCTGCTGCTCATAACTGGGAGCCGCTATCGCGACGGATAAACGGGTTTGATAATTGAGCGCCGACAGCGATCTCGCCGGGATTCGCTTTCAGGAGTTGAACTTACATTCTGTTTCTGGCGCAGTCGGTGTCGGCGCTGAAGCTGTGGAGATTGGAAAGTCCATGGAAGAGCTCGGCGAGCCTCCGCTGAAAGCCAAGAAAGCCGCACACACGAGCCGGCGCGGCCTCCTCCAGAATAGAACGATTGCATTTACAGGCAGCTGAATCGTCGACCGACTTGTTGCAAGTGGAAGAAGATAGCCTTCGAATTAGGCCGCAGCCGCTCATCTGGCCCTGATGAATGGCAATGCAGAGGCTTGCGGCGGCGCCGCTGGAAGCAAGCGCCACGTATGATAGCGTGACGTTGGCCAACACAGGACCACGTCAGGTTTTGGTAAGCCAGCCTCCCTATCAGAGCCGCTGGGCCCAAAGCCTAACTAGATGCGGAAATGTATGTCCGACGGGAGTACCAATCACCATGTATAATCGGATAAATGGCTCGCCTTACTTCCAATCCTCTCACTTTTCTGAAACTGATGAGCATGCGGACAGAAACAAGTTTTCCGAAGCGTTCGCCAATATGCACTTGGCCGGATCGAACTCGAGTGGCAGTTCATCTTCGTCGACACGGCAATATTCGCTCGTATCAACGCCTCCTATCATAGAGTTCAAGGATCGTCACTCATTTCGAGTAGCCGCGCAGGCCTATCATGGGGACGAAATTCAGTATATCGCTGACAACCCCCTTGAGTACTCCGACTTCGTCTCCGCCAAAGCGAGGCGAACTGCAGAAGTTGCCCAAGACTACGGGACAACTCGAGATTCCGAGAACGCGCGATACTTCAGCTACCAATTGGGCAACAAGAGTGTCGGACTTCTAAGAATGGAAGGCGGTGACAGCATGACCGCGTTCGACGTCAAAAAGTGGGAGAACCTATTTCCTGGACGGCAGGGAACAACCTCCACTGTGGATCTTCAAGTCGTTCATCCGCTCGTCGAGAACGCTGGCGATATCCTTCTCGAGCACCAGCTTCGAATGGACGGCAAACATCCGCTGCTCAATTTGCGTCCCGTCAATCCGGAAGCAAGAGCCCGTGCGGCAAAGATGGGGTTCGTCGAAGTTGACGCTGACAACATGGTTCTCGACCCAGAGAGGTCAGACAAGTGGGTAAGGAATAGCGCCGGCGAATGGCAACGAAAAGGCACTTCTGCGCAGTATCTTTCTAAAGCTGACGACAGTGATGTTAGTCATGCCGAAATCCCAGGCAGCCCCGCTGCATACGATTATGAGGATGATTTCATGTGAGGATGAAACACGTACGCTAGAGGAAGCGATGCAGGTTGCGCCGCGCTCCTCGTCGACTCAAAGTTGAGAGTTCCTTTGGCTCAAGCTGCGTCTCCACGGTCCTCCTGGGCCTAGAAGTTGCTGACTTGATGCGCCTCAGAAAGTAGGGGCCTGTTGCACAAGCCAATTGCTCGCGATCCTCGCCGCGGCGCGGACGTGTTGCGACTACCCGGCTGAGGAGGGGCCGGGATGTGTCGCGCGAAGAAGCTGAACGGCTTGGATCAGAAGGGCCTTGAGCCTACGGAGTAGCGAAGGCCTGCGTCTGATCCTGGCCTTGGGAAAAAAATCCAGGCGAAGCGGCGGCGCGGTCGACAGGTCCCGCCACTTGTCTACGGGCCTAACGATATCGTAAGCATAATCGTCGTGTCGAGCCGCTTGCCAGAAAAGCGGTGACCACGTGCTGGCGGAGCCATTACTGCCGTTGCGGAAGTGAGGCTAAGCACAACCAAGCTCCTGCCGCCGAGCGCTCTTGGGCAACTATGCTCTGCAATTATGGCCTCGCTCCAGATGAATTTAAGAGGTGCTTAGGCGCGTTGTCAGCGTACGTGAACGTCATCTGCAATGAGCTAGGTCGACACGCACCCCGCGTTCTCGTGGTCAAGAACTTGCTGTCAGTCGGCATAACTTCGAGCAAGTTGCGGCTCCGACTGCGAACCAATACTTGGTGGGGATCTTCGTTCCGGCGTGTTTTAGTCAGACATGAACTCAAGCCGCGGGTTGGAATCAGATGGTGCCTCGAGCGCCATATGCCTTCAGTGCGTTGTCGAGACACTTCAGTAGCTCTTTTCCGCCAAGCGGTTTGGCGAGAAATCCCATCGCTCCCGCGTCCATAGCTGAGGCGCGCACGCGCTCGTCGGGGAAAGCTGTAATGAAGATGAACGGTGCGTCGTAACCACGCGTCCGCACCTCTGCCAAAAGATCCAGCCCGCTCATCACCGACATCTGCACATCGGTAATGACACAGGATGTCTCGGCCAACTGCGGCGACAGCAAGAGTGCCTCGGCGGACGAAAAAATTTGCACGTCGTAGCCACGCGACTTCAAAAGGTTTTCTGTCGCCGCTCGGACCGAGGCGTCGTCGTCGACGACAGAAATGAAAGGCGTGGACAAGATGAGCCCTCCCAATGCAGTACAGCGGCTGTCAAAACGCTAGCCACTTTCGGCGAAAAGTGGGCTTAAGTGATAGACTTGTAAAATCATACTTGGGTTTGTTCAGGACGACTGGCGCTAAGTCCCAGCGTCTCGCTCATCCTGATCAAGTCGGCCAGCGAGCGGGCACGCATTTTTTTCATTACGTGTCCGCGGTAGATTTTGACGGTAATCTCCGCGAGCCCGAGTTCGGCGGCTATCTGTTTGTTCATCAGGCCGGCTGCGACAAGTCTCATCACTGCCTGCTCTCGCGGGCTTAGGGTTTCAAATAGCGACTGCAGGTTCGCGACGGTTCGCTGAGCTTCCCGTCTCTTGCGATCGCGTTCAGTCGCCGCAACCACGGCATCAAGCAGCTCCTGATCGCGGAATGGCTTGCTGAGAAAATCGACGGCACCTCCCTTCATGGCCCTGACCGTCATGGGAATATCGCCATGGCCTGTAATGAAAATGATCGGGATGTGTATGTTCAACCTGGCGAGCTCGGTCTGGTAGTCAAGGCCGCTCAGGCCTGGCAGTCGAACATCAAGAACTAGACAGCTGGTGACGTCCGGAATTTGGCTCTGCAGCATCTCCCGAGCCGATCCGAACGCAATGACCTCCAACCCCACCTGTTTAAAAAGGTTCGTAAGCGAGCGGCGCACGGAGATGTCATCCTCAACGACAAAGACGATCGCCTTCGTCGAGGCCTCGGCATTGCTGCCTTCACCTGGCGAGTCAAATCGTTCTGTCACGACACGGCCTCCTTATGCAGCGGCATGGTAAACTGGAAGGTCGCGCCGGGTCCATTTTTGGGGACCATTGACAGCCGTCCTCCATGAGCTTCCACGATCGAACGGCAGATTGAAAGGCCCATTCCAAGGCCGGTCGACTTGGTAGTGAAGAAGGGATCCAGGACGTGGTTCGCGTCCTTCTCGGCTATCCCGACGCCGCAATCGGCCACAGCGAGCTGCACGTGTCCCTGGTCGTCCTTGGATGAATGAATCAAAAGTTCGCGCGGCCGGTCTGTAACTGCGTCCATCGCCTCGATTCCGTTCATCACCAGATTGATGATCACCTGTTGTAGCTGAATTCGATCACCGAGGATCATAGGCAACGCGGCTGTCAACTCAGTTCGCAACCTCACCCGGTGGCTCAGCAGTTCTCGTGTTACCAGCGCAATGACGTCCTTAACGACCTCATTAATATCGAGCGGCACCATCTCAATCTCGCCTTTCTTGGCGAGCGCGCGAACGCGACGGATCACCTCGCTTGCCCGAATTGCGTCTTCGATGATCCATTCCACCGAGGAACGCGCGGCGGCAAGATCAGGAGCCTCGCGGCCCATCCAGCCGAGGCATGCCTCGGCGTTGTTGATAATAGCGGCGAGAGGCTGGTTTATTTCGTGGGCGATCGAGGTTGTCAGTTCTCCTAACGCTGTTACTCGCGTCACATGTGCAAGCTCCGCCTGCGCTTTTCGTAGTTCTTGTTCGGCTTGGTCGGCACGGATGATAGCGGTAATGTCAGTGCTGACGCCACGATAACCGAGGAAATTGCCATTTCCATCGAAGAATGGCTTGCCACTCGTGCGGACATAGATTGGAGATCCTAACCGATTCTGCGTACGATAAACGAGGTCCCTAAATGGCTGATGCGCCTGCAATGTCGACCGATGCTGCCGCCACTTTTCGGGTTCCTCTTCTGTGTCACACGCAATGTCCCAGCGAAACAGGCCCATCAATCCTGTGGCCAAAATTCCCGCAGCGCTGGTGTGCTCAGACAAGTGAGTGACCTGGTGATCCGGCCCGGTCTCCCAGAGCCAGTCGGAAGCTGTTTCGGCGTAGTCGCGAAAGCGCTGTTCGCTTTCGCGCAACGCGGCAAGTGTGTTTTCCAGGCGTTCCTTAGCTGCGTGTTGCTCGGTCACATCCATATGCGTTCCGATCAGCTCGCGGGCGTTACCATCGCTGCCGATCACCACGTGCGCAACGGAGTGTATGCGTCTTATCCCGCCACCTGGTAGAAGGATGCGAAAATCATATTCGAACCGCCGCTCCTTAAGTTCAATCGCTTGGCGCTGCACCTCCTGTAGCCGCGGCAGGTCGTCCGGATGGATGCGTGATCGAATCGTCTCGATCGATACCGGCTCTTGAGGGCTAAAGGCAAACAGACGATCGACCTCGGCGGAGCGATACACGAAATCCAGACCGTGGACATCCCAGGCCCAGCTTCCTGTGTGAGTGAGATGCTGGGCCTCTGCCAGATAGGCCTCGCTGCGGCGCAACTGCTGTTCTGCTGTCCTCGCTGCGGTAACATCAGTGGCTGCGCCAACAAACTCAATCTCCCCAGAGGCGGTTCGCGTGGCACGTGCCTGCGCATGAATGTGCTTAATCGAGCCGTCCGGTAGCAAAAGCCGGTATTCGTGCTCGAAATCGCTCTGGTCTCGCATCGCGCGATCGATAATTTCTCTAACCGAAGCCCTATCATCTGGATGAGTGCGCTCAACGACGAGCTGCGGCCCGGGTGGCACCGTCTGAGGATCCAACTGGAAAATGCGAAATGTTTCCTTTGACCAGAAAGCCTCACCGGTAGTTGTATTCCAGCTGAAGCTACCTGTGTGACTCAACTCCTGCGCCTGGGCCAAATGTGCTTCGCTCCGCTGCAGCGCAAGTTCGGTCCGCCTTCGCTCCGTGATATCTTCGCAGGCGATAAGGACAATGGGCCGCTGATCCGCCCAGAGCATGGCTTTGGCGTTTTCACGTACCCACAAGACCGAGCGATCCTTCCTGACTTTCTGGGCATCCCACGTGCGCGTTTGTCCGACATTCTCAAGACAGCTCCCAACGCATTCGCGAGCGAACGCGCGATCCTCCTCGAGAAATACGTCCAGCACGGATCGGCCGATCAGTTCGGCACGAGTATAGCCGAGTTGTGTCGCGCCAAGCGTATTGACGTTGAGGATAGTACCGGCTTCATCGACCATGACGTACATGGCCGGGTTGTGCTCGAAGATCGCGCGCCAAAGTTTTTCGCGATCCTCCAAATCCGCCGCACTCCGCTGAAGTTGGGCCGCAGACACACGCGCAGCCTCTTGTTCCTGGCGGAGCTTCCTCATGAGGTACGTTCCCCCCATGGAGACAATAAAAAATGCAACGACTACTGGAAGATCGTGGGGGTCATCGAATCGCAGACTGAACGCCGGCGGCGCAAAGTAGTACGCGAGAACAGCGACCGCTGCGACGCAAAGCGCGGATGACGCAATGAAGATCCCCATTAACGAAAATAGCAATACTACTAACATATAGGCGAACGCCGCCGCGGCAAAATGTGCCTGAAGGTATACGCATATCAATGTAACCGCGGCTAGCGTCATGCCGCCGAAGGTGAACTGCGGGGCTGAACGTTTAAGACTGCTGATCTGGACAAACATTTTGAGACCGTCCGGCCTGTTCTCCGGCGAGAGCTATAGCATTTTCGGCAAAAATGGGGCAATCTTCAACGCTTGGGTTTAGCGTGTGCGAGATTGGTCATCTGCGGCCGAACTCAGCACGCGCGGGGAAAAAACGCATTATAAACATACGTATAATTGGTCTAAACTTTCCGATGAGGCTGTCACTGGCCTGCCGGCGAAGCTGAAAATGTCTGCTTTGCGCCGCCGCCGGTAGCCATTCGGCGCAGTCGCTCGATCGCTTGGCCGATGCACCCTCTACACCCGCTGCGTACTGCCGAACCACTGACCTCGCCGGCGAGGCCGTTTCCACGAAGAAGTGCAAGTTGAGGTGCCGAAACAGACGCCGGAGTTACGCGAGTGCTACCTACCGGATCAGGCCATCACCGCTAGTCGCAAAAGATTCGTCTCCAACTGGTGTCGCTGGAATCGAGCGCCGACGCCGAACCAGCCTTATATGACCCGCCACTACTCCGTCGAGTGCCATCTATTCCAAGCGGATCACCGCTAACTCGATGACGCAGCGCTCATAGCAATGGCGATGACGAGGCGCAGGATCCCTGCAACGTCCTCAGTCGCATGAGGAAATACCGCCTATATGGGTATTGGTCGACGGCGCAATACCCAGTTCGCCATGCGGGAAATCACTCTTCATCTGGTTCGGCAAAAGCTCCCTAAGTATTGCACCGCCGGTAGCCACTGACCGCGAAAGAGAAGCCCCGAAAGAAGTCTATACTTCTTTGCTCGGCTGCCTCCAGGAGAAGCTGCCTGGCAGCGGTGCTGAGGAGGGCTGTACGCGGGGAGCCCACAAGATAAAGTTCGTGTCGGATGGGCGGCGGATAAGTTCCGGAACCTACCTCGTTGTGCTTGTCGTGTCGCTGGTAGTGGAAACCTTAGGCTGGTTGAGCCGAGACTGCAGCGTTGCGTGATCGAGCTCGCCTTCCCACCAGGATACGAACACGCACGCGATGCCATTGCCGATGATGTTGGTAAGGGCGCGCACCTCGCTCATGAACTTGTCGATCGAAAACACGATTGCCATGCCTGGCACCAGAGCTGGGTTTACGACCGACAATGTCGCAGCGAGCGTTATGAACCCAGCGCCGGTGACGCCGCTGGCTCCCTTCGACGTTAGCATTGCGACGAGCAAGATAGTGAGCTGCTGGCCGAATGTGAGATCGACGCCGAGTGCCTGGGCAATGAACAATGTTGCAAGTGTCATATAGATATTGGTGCCGTCGAGATTAAAGGAGTAGCCAGTTGGCACCACCAGCCCGACCACCGGCTTAGAGCAGCCTAGCCGCTCGAGCTTCTCCATCAATTGCGGCAGCGCGCTTTCGGAGGACGAAGTGCCGAGCACGATTAGAATCTCGTCCTTGATATAGACAAGGAACTTAAATATCGAAAAGCCGACGAGGCGGGCGATTAGACCAAGCACCACCGACACAAATAGCGCAGCCGTCACGTAGAATAGCGCGATCAGACCGATGAGATTGCCGAGTGCTCCGGGCCCGAACTTGCCGACCGTAAAAGCCATGGCGCCGAAGGCACCGATCGGGGCCGCTTTCATTATGATTGCGATCACCCCGAACGCCGCGTGCGCGACGTCGTCAATCATGCCGCGCAGACGCTCCCCCCGCTTTCCCAGCGCCATTAGCGAGAAGCCGAAAAGGATCGCGAAAAGGAGAACTTGCAGAACATCGCCGCGAGCGAAGGCGCCGACCACGCTATCGGGAATGATGTTGAGAATAAAGTCGACGCTCTTCGAGGCTTCCGCCTGCTTGACGTAATTGGCGACCGCCGCAGCATCTGGCTTGACCGCAAGGCCATGGCCAATTCGGACCAGATTGCCCATAACGAGGCCCAACAGTAAGGCAAAGCTGGAGACAATCTCGAAATAGAAGAGCGCCTTGACCCCGACGGACCCGACTTTCTTTGCATCCTGAATATGAGCAATGCCAGATGCGACGGTGCAGAATATAATCGGCGCGATCACCATCTTGATGAGCTTGATGAACCCGTCACCGAGCGCCTTAACCCAATCGTTGGTGGCGACAGACGGCCAAAGGCAGCCGAGCACCGCGCCAATCAAGATTGCGATTAGCACCTGGATGTAGAGTATTTTGTACCAAACTTGCGACGCGCGTAGAGGCGACGCAGCTGCCATGGTAGTCATGACGCTTCCTTCCCGAAGAAACTCGCTGAGACGCCGAGTCGTTGCGAGGCGACAGCGTCATACGAGACTCATCATTTTAGCCGTGTCCGATTGAAGGCAGTTCCGGGAGCCGGCGCGTCCATCTAAAGGCAGGCGTTTAGTTGCGTTATCCATTTTCCGTAAGCAAGATCTGCACCAGATGTCCGAACTGGGGCCGATTAACGCGGACAACTCTTCTTTCGTCAGCGGCACCGGCTGACTGGGATGAGCGCGTTCTCAAGGTCGAGCACAAATTACAGCATAGCTTCCCGGCCGTAGGTGCGGAGTGCTGAGATCGATGCAGCAGCATCGGTGAAATTGATAATTTCGATTGCATGTAGTTACCGTATGGAAGCCCGGTTTAGGCACTATGTTGCGCGAAAAAGTGCTTGGCATGAGCTGCGTTGTGGCTAGTGGCAAAGTTTGTTGTTGCAAGGAGCGCCAACGCCGCGCTGACGATCCGCATTAGCCAAGTCGGTCAGAAGCGGCATTCGCTGGCGGGCCCTCGCACCCTTTTGCCAAGTCGCAGAAGCAGCCTAGGGCGATTTCTTAGCTGAACCGTTTGTGTTGCTGCCATACGGCAGGCCTCCAGCGCGCGCGAACCGTCTACCATTCTTAGTAACATCTACTCAGGCGAAAAAGTCCGATGCTTTGTTGTGCGGCTGTCGCTGTCTGCTCAGGAACAAAAGAGCCAGAACCCTGACAGAACGTCGTGAGGTCCGCTCCAAAGTGGCATCGGCACGAACGCGAAGTCCTCTCACATTGAGGATAGAGACCTCGTGGTTCGCAAGCGGCACAAGAATTGCTGATGACAAGAGCGAAGCGACCGTTGTCAGATCAATCGAGGCGGACTCGCCACCGGGGTTGTCGATGAGGATCGCGATGCTGCTCTTTCTCGCAGACAAGGTGCGTGTGAATTTGGCCGTGGCGACGACCTGCGGCCCGACCAAAACGGGATTCGCGCCACATAGCCAGGTGAGACCGGCGTACAGGAGATCGCTGTCTCGATACGGCGACCTGCGCCCAGCTGTGAGCTGACGCACATGGATGTCGTTTGGGGAGAG
Organism: Bradyrhizobium sp. Gha; assembly: GCF_900113735.1. Lineage (GTDB taxonomy): Bacteria > Pseudomonadota > Alphaproteobacteria > Rhizobiales > Xanthobacteraceae > Bradyrhizobium. The sequence continues at coordinate 3,278 of NZ_FOQM01000052.1, read as the reverse complement.
ATTTCGCAATCTGTTGCGCTCACGATCGAGCTCGCCAGCGTAACGACCGGGATCCTTCTCGCGGTTGGAGTGCCCCTTGCTTGGTGGTTGGCGCGTTCGAAGACTCTCGCAAGTGAGGCGGTAGCCGGTTATCGTTTTGCCGCTGGTGTTACCGCCCACGGCTCTCGGCTTTGCGTAGATTGTTTTGCTTGGCCCCCACGGACCGGGTGGAATTATCGCGTCTTTCTGGGGCGAGCGCACGCTCTCCTTTACTTTCGCAGGAATGGTGGTCGGATCGCTCCTGTCGGCGCTGCCGCTGGTCATGCAGCCGATCCGTAAGGCCGTTGTTGCGATGGGCGATTGCCCGTCGGAAACGAACCGGCGCGTTTCGCCGCTGCATGCCTTCGTTGCCCTGAGCGCGCCGCTGGCGCGACTGGAGTTTGTTAAAGCCGCCCTGGTCGCCTTTTTTCATACGATCCGCACATTTGGCGTCGTGATGACGATTGGCGGTAATATTCCGGGGCGCACCAAAGTGCTGTCGGTTTACGTCGTAGACTACGTCCAGGCTGCGCGTCTTAGACCTGCCGCCGGACATGTCCGACCATGTCGAGCAGCGGTGTTGCACACCGACCCATCGATCCTTGTGAGGTTTCAATGAAAAAGCTAGTTGTGGCCGCAGCTGCTGCTGGAATCGGTCTCGATCCAGTGCACTCCGCGCCTCTGCCCTGAGCGATGGCCGATGAGGTTGGCGTTTCTCAACAGCGCCTTGCCAAACTAGACGAGTTCTTCCCCAGCGAGATCGCGAACAAACGCGTGCCGGGTGCGGTGATCGCAAATCGGCAGAGACGGCAAGCTGATTCACTATAAAGCGTACCGGCAACTCGATGCGGTAACAGGAGGGGCGATGCGGAACTTCGCCAAGCGGAAGTTCAGTTGTTGGTCTTCTGCGAGCAAAGATGCAAAGATGTATCGCAGGGCGCAGTTTCGACGGTTGAGGTGGGCCAACATACCGCGCGATCCGCTCGGCACCCGCGGGTTTGAAATCCTGCGAAGGCTGTCAAATATCGCTGAATTCCTGCGCCATTTTCGCGGGTGCGTCGCGATATCGCTGCGCTCTTCCGATAAGAAGGGCGCATCACGCAGGGAGTGTTCAAATGAAAGTCGGGGTCCCGAAGGAAATCAAGACACACGAATATCGCGTGGGTCTTACCCCTGGAGCTGCCCGCGAGTATGTGGCAGCGGGCCACCATGTGGCGATCGAGACCAATGCCGGCGCTGGCATTGGTGCAACCGATGACGATTATCGCAACGCTGGCGCAACGGTTCTGACTTCGGCAGCTGAGGTTTTCGCATCGAGCGAGATGATCGTAAAGGTCAAGGAGCCTCAACCGTCGGAGTGGGCTCAGCTTCGTGAAAATCACATTCTGTTCACTTATCTGCATCTGGCTCCCGACCCTGATCAGGCTAGGGGTCTCTTGGAATCTGGATGCACCGCGATCGCCTACGAGACCGTAACTGATGCGCATGGCGGTCTTCCACTACTGGCGCCGATGAGCGAGGTCGCGGGTAGGCTTGCGATCGAAGCGGCGGGTAGCGCCCTGAAGCGGAGTACAGGAGGACGAGGGCTGCTGATCGGTGGGGTGCCCGGTGTTCAGCCTGCCCGAATCGTGGTGATCGGAGGTGGCGTCGTTGGCACTCATGCGGCACGGATGGCGGTCGGTCTAGGCGCAGAAGTCACTATTATCGATCGTTCGATAATCCGGCTACGCGAGCTGGACGAGCTATTCGAAGGGCGCGTTCGCACCAGGTTTTCGACTATCGAGTCCGTAGAGGAAGAGGTATTTGCGGCGGATGTGGTGATTGGTGCGGTGCTCGTTCCAGGTGCGAGCGCGCCGAAGCTGGTCAGCCGGAGCATGCTGGGCTGGATGCGCAAGAGGGCGGTGCTCGTGGACGTCGCTATCGATCAGGGCGGCTGCTTTGAGACATCGCACCCGACCACTCACGCTGAACCAACTTACGAAGTAGATGGCGTCATTCATTATTGTGTAGCCAATATGCCCGGAGCGGTGCCGCTGACGTCGAGCCAGGCACTGAATAACGCGACTTTGCCGTTTGGTTTGGCTCTGGCCAACAAGGGCTTTTCCGCGGTACTCGAGAACCCATATCTGCGCACAGGCCTCAACGTCCATCGGGGCCGGCTAACTTACAAAGCGGTGGCCGAGAGTCTCGGGCTGCCCTTCTCACCGATCGAACAGGCTGCTGCCTGATCCCAGAGGCCCTCATGGGCGTTTCCTCCCTGACTTAAGGCCACCTTTCGGGGTGGCTTTTTTTTCGGCTACATCAATCGGATGACCTCCACTGATTTGGAGGCGGACCGAAGCAGAGGATCGAGCGCCTGCCGTCACTTGCCACGATCATGGAAATACAAATGTTCCGCCCCCTCCTGCGCTTATGGGTGCCGGTGTCGCCGCGGTACAGGGCTAATGAGAGTGCATCCCTAGGTCCAAGGGATGCTCAAGACCGGTGCGACTTTACTTGCGGCAATCGCTGCGGCCATTCTGAAGGGCTATGGAGACGCGGACCCGACCTGCGATGACCTACCGGTTGTTCGTCGTGCGCTGTCGCCTAAGTCGCGGCTGTTGTCCCGGTGAGCGGAACCGACGCGATGCGCTCGGGGCAGACCTGATCTCCCCGGAGAACTTTTCGATGTGGCTTGATGGGTCGATTGTAGTCGCGCGACGGTCGCCTCGGAAAGATGTCAGATCGTGTGCGTCAGGCTAGCGAAGATGATTCACGCGACCGCGCTCCGCCGTGACATCGATCATGCGCAAACCCCAGCATCAAGATCAAGCTGTCATGTTTCGTTGTAGGATTTGCGACACGTGTCGAAGCGGCGACTTGCGGCAACGAAAGGACTTAGGACGATTCAAGCTTAAACTGCTTGGCACAAGACTTGATAGCAAGAAACTGTCCCGCACCTTTGCTTGCTTATGGAATCGCAGTGATGGCCTACAAGATAATCGCATCCCAGTGCACCGTCTGCGGTGCGTGTGAGTTCGAGTGTCCAAATGCCGCGATTAGCTTGAAGAACGACATATATGTGATCAATCCGTCCCAGTGTACCCAGTGTGAGGGACATTTTGACGCGCCACAATGCGCTGTCGTTTGCCCCGTGCCCGATACATGCGTGCCAGCACAGGGGGGCTAAAGCGTGATGGCATTAGGTTTGATATCCTGAATTTCTGAGGTAGTTGGCGCACTCCTCGGCTGAGAAGGCATCGAGTGCGTGGCCGATTGCG